>NZ_CP119804.1:0-1200000 GCF_029338375.1 Halorussus lipolyticus
CTCTGCAATCGCTAAAGAAATAATTTAGTTGCTAAAAACAATTGTTGGTAAATTCATGCCGAGCGATTCCCCAGACCGACGGGTACGTAAGTCCCGACTCACTACCCCCGTCCAATGAGCGAACTCGACGTGGAGGCGGTCGAACGAATCGAGGACAGCGACGTGCCGACTGGCGTGGACGCGCCCGAGTACGTCCTCTACGGGGGGAAAGGCGGCGTCGGCAAGACCACGATGGCGGCCGCGACGGGACTGGCAAGCGCCCGCGGCGGGACTTCGACGCTGGTGGTCTCGACCGACCCCGCCCACTCGCTGTCGGACACCTACGAGACCGACGTGCCGGCGAGTCCCGAGCGCATCCGCGACGACGTGCCCCTCTACGCCGCCGAAATCGACCCCGAGGAGGCGATGGACGAGGGCAACGCCGTCTTCGGTGGTGCCGTCGGCGGTGACGCCGATGGCACGGCCGCCGACTCGGGACCGGCGGGTGGCGGACCAACCGGCGACGAGGCCGGTCCGATGGGCGGCCTCGGCGGGATGCTCGGCGGCGAGAACCCGTTGGAGTCGATGCTCGGCGGGCCGATGCCGGGTTCGGACGAGGCCACCGCGATGCAGAAACTGTTGGAGTACATGGACGACGAGCGATTCGAGCGCGTCATCGTGGACACCGCGCCGACCGGCCACACCCTGCGACTCCTCGAACTCCCGGAACTCATGGACTCGATGGTCGGGCGCATCATGAAACTCAAGCAGAAGTTCCAAGGCATGATGGAGGGGATGAAGGGGATGTTCGGCGGTGAGGACGCCGACCCCGAGCAGGGGTTGGCCGACCTCGAAGAACTCAGCGACCGCATCGAGCGCCTGCGGGCCACTCTCCGGGACCCCTCCAAGACCGACTTCCGGGTCGTGATGGTCCCCGAGGAGATGAGTGTCTTCGAGTCCAAGCGCCTGCTGGGCCAACTCGCGGAGTTCGAGATTCCGGTCGGAACCGTCGTGGTCAACAAGGTGATGGAGGACCTCTCGGACGTTGCGGGCGAGGCCACCGACACCGACGCTTTCGTCTCGCCGAACCTCGACACCTGCGAGTTCTGCCAGCGACGCTGGGACGTGCAACAGGACGCCCTCGCCGAGGCCCAAGAGGTCTTCCGGGGCCACGACGTGAAGCGCGTTCCCCTGCTGGCCGACGAGGTGCGAGGAGAGCGGATGCTGGCGCTCGTGGCGTCCTGTCTGGAGTGACCGCCGGGCGGTTTCCGCACGCCGTCTCCTTTTAAAGATTTTTATATATAGAAGCTAGTATTTCGAAACGAGATGAAAATCGGACGCTCAGTGGCAGTATTATTTACATTTCTTGTGATTGTTTCCGCGCCGAGCGCGACCCTCGGGTTCGACGGTCCGACGACCGGACCGGCGACGGCCGCCGCGGCCAACGACACGCTGACCGCCTCGGTCGAGTACTCGCCGAGTTCGCCCGCACCCGACGAGACGGTCACGTTCGACGCCTCGGGTTCGACCGCGAGCGGCACCATCGACGACTACGAGTGGGACGTGGACGGCGACGGTTACGTCGAGGAGTACGGCTCTCAGACCACCTACTCCTACGACACCGCCGGGACCTACACCGTCACGCTCTGGGTGACCAACGGCGAAGGAGAGACCGACAAGGAGACAGTCTCGGTCTCCGTCGAGAACGACGCGCCGAAAGCGTCGTTCAGTTACTCGCCGACCGACCCCGCCCCCGACGACACCATCACCTTCGACGCCGGGGACTCCTCGGACAGCGACGGCCGAATCACCGACTACGAGTGGGACTTGGACGGCGACGGTTACGTCGAGGAGTACGGCTCTCAGACCACCTACTCCTACGACACCGCGGGAAGCTACACCGTCACGCTCTGGGTCACCGACAACGGCGACCGGACCGTCAAGAAGATACGCACCGTCGAGGTGGGCAACGACGCGCCCAACGCCACCTTCAGTTACTCGCCGACCGACCCCGCCCCCGACGACACTATCACCTTCGACGCCGGGGACTCCTCGGACGCAGACGGACGCATCACCGACTACGAGTGGGACGTAGACGGCGACGGCTACGTCGAGGAGTACGGCTCTCAGACCTCTCACTCGTTCGAGACTGCCGGAACGTACACCGTCACGCTCTGGGTCACCGACAACGGTGACGCGACGACCAAGAAGATACGCACCGTCGAAGTGGGCAACGACGCGCCCAACGCCACCTTCAGTTACTCGCCGACCGACCCCGCCCCCGACGACACCATCACCTTCGACGCCGGGGACTCCTCGGACGCAGACGGTCGTATCACCGACTACGAGTGGGACGTGGACAACGACGGCTACGTCGAGGAGTACGGCTCTCAGACCTCCCACTCGTTCGATACCGCGGGGACCTACACCGTCACGCTCTGGGTCACCGACAACGGCGACCGAACCGTCAAGAAAGTCCGGACCATCGAAGTCGAGAACACCGCTCCGAAGGTGTCGGTTAGCCACACGCCGTCGAACCCCTCGCCGGGCGATAGCGTCACCCTCGACGCGGGCGGGTCGTCGGACCCCGATGGCAAAATCGACGACTACGAGTGGGACGTGGACGACGACGGCTACGTCGAGGAGTACGGGTCTCGCATCACCCACACCTTCGAGGACGAGGGCCGACACACCGTCACGCTCTGGGTCACCGACAACGGCGACCGAACCGTCAAGAAGACCTACACCGTCGCTGTCGGCGACGTGGCGACCACGCAACCGGACCCGACGACTCGACCCGACCCGACCACTGCGGCGACCGACCCGGACGCCGAATCCCGAGAATCGACCGACTCAGCAGATGATTCGGACGAGTCGGGCGAATCGGACGATACGTCTGGGGATTCGTCGGTCGATTCCACCGACGGGAACTCGTTCGCCAACGGCGAGTTGTTCCAAGTCGCTCGACTCTACGCCCCCGAGAAGGTCATCGAACCGGGCAGTCCCGGCCGACTCGCCGGAGCGTTCACCGCGGACGTGACCAACGACAAGGCGACCAAGGTCCAAATCACGCTCCAAGTTCCCAGCGGCATCCAAATCAGCGGCGGGAGCGACATCGAGAGTAGCGGCGGCGGTCTGCCCACCACGACGTTCGTCATCCAACCCGGCGAGACCAAGGACATCTCGGCGCAGGTCACGGGGTCCGCGCCGGGCACCTACACCCTCCGGGCCGCGATTACCTACTTCCCGGTCGGCAACAAGAGCGCCGCCCGCGAGTACGACGACCTGACGCTGGACTTCGAGGTCCGCGGCGATTCGACCGCGAACGCCGCACTCGAGGACGACCAGCAATCGAGGACGAAGGCCGACGGCGAGTCGAGCAGTGGGACGCCCGGATTCACCCTCGGGAGCGCACTCGTCGCCCTCCTCGCGGCGGCGATGCTCGCGCGCCGGTCGCGGTAGGTTAGTCCCCGAGAGGATTTTTCGACGCCAGCGAGAAGACCAGTCCGTAGAGTTTGTCCTGCAGTTTCGCGGGGAGGAACCGGGCCAGCACCGAGACTTTGGCGATTTGCCCGACCGGGTAGCGCGCCGCGGGGTCAGTCAGGTTCGCGGCGTCGAGAATCGTCTCGGCCACGCGCCGGGGCGGGATTGCGCCCGGACCGCCGCCGCCGATGGCCTCGGTGTCCGCAAGCACGTCGTAGAGCGACTCGTAGGCTCCGGACCGCTCCAGTCCGTCGATTTCGTCGCTCACGCGGTCCATGAAGGCGGTATCGACCGGGCCGGGTTCGACCAGCACTACGTCGATGCCGTAGTCGTCCACCTCGGGCCGGAGGGCGTCCGAGATGCCCTCCATGGCGAACTTCGAACCGTTGTAGATGCCCATGCCGGGGGTGGCGACGCGACCGGCGAGGCTGGAGACGTTGACGATGGTGCCGGTCCGGCGCTCTCGCATGTGGGGTAGGACCTCGCGGGCGAGTCGGTGGGGGCCGAAGACGTTGACCTCGAACTGGTCTTTGACGCGCTCTACGGGCACGTCCTCGACGGGGCCGAGTTGGGCGTACCCCGCGTTGTTGACGAGGCAGTCGATTCGGCCCTCCTCGTCGATGATGCGGTCTACCACGCGCTCCACGTCGTCTTCGTCGGTCACGTCGAGCGTGGCGATGTTGGCCCCGGCCTCGCCCAGCGCCTCGATGTCGGCGGGATTCCGGGCGGTGGCGTAGACCTCCCACCCGTCTTCGAGGAAGCAGTGGGCCGTCTCGCGTCCGATACCCGACGAGCAACCGGTGATGAGAACGGTTTCGGTCACACTTTCACGTCGGGGCGGGGGCAGTTAAATTTCGTCGCTTCGCGGTCTCTATCAGTCTCCGACTTCGGCCTTCACCTCGTCGGCGTAGCCGTCGGCCCGGCGAGTGGGTTCCGGGAGTTTGTAGCCCGCACAGAGGAGGCCCACGATGTCGGTCGTGGTCTCGGCGCTCACGCGGTGGCCGGGACTCACGTAGAGGGGGTTGACGTGGCGCTTCTCGGGGTTGTCGTACTGGCGGGACTGGTAGGCGTAGCCGATGACGGTGCCCGCCGGCGCGGTCACGTTGTCGTCGGCCTCGATGGCGACGCGGGTACCCTCCGGCCGGGGTTCGGAAAGCGATTCGCGGGGCCGCCCACAGAGGAGGTTCTTGGCGACGCCAATCGCGGGCAGGTCGAGCATCACGCCGATGTGGGTGGCGATGCCGGCCTGCCGGAAGTGGATGCGCCCGCTTCCGTCCACCACCGCGAGGTCCGGGTCGGCCGAGAGTCGCTCGAAGGCAGAGAGGATGGCCCCGCCCTCGCGGAAGGACAGCAGGCCCGGAATGTACGGAATCTCGGTCGGTTCGACCGCGTGGACTCGCTCGATTACCTCGTCTCTGCGAGTGACGACGATGGCGCTGACGGCCTTGTCACCGTCGGCGGTGAACGCTTGGTCCACGCCCGCGACGATTGGGGTCTCGGCGTCTCCCGATTCGGAGTCGGTCGTCTGGCCGAGTGTGGTCTGGCCGGCGTCGGACCGCCCGGCGACGGCGCTCGGGTCGAAATCGAAGTCGTCCTCGAAGACGGCCTCGTCGGCGAGGTCCAGTTGCAGTTGCTCCATCTCGGCGCGGGACAGCGAGGGGTCGGGCGCGAACTCCGGACGAACTGGTGTCATTGTCGATGGCAGGAAAAAAGAGCGCGAGGACTTAGAAACGTCCGCCCGGACCGCCCGGACCACCGGGGCCGCCGGGTCCTCGGCCGCCGAATCCGCCGCCGGAGCCGAGTTGCTGGGGCGCGCGGCGCTTGCCCTTGACGTGCTTGCCGTAGGCGAAGCCGATCAGCAAGCCCGAGAGGTGCGCGAAGTGGGCGATGCCGCCCGAGACCGGGCCGAGGCCGCCGATGACCGACAGCAGGGCGTAGCCCCCGGTCATCACCCAGATGGGCATCGGAATCGGCGGGAAGATGAGCATGACCCGGAGGTTGGGGTTCAGGATGGTCAGCACGCCCATGATGGCCATCACCGCACCACTCGCGCCGAGGACGCCGCCGCCCGCGGTGCCCAGCGCCATCGCGGTGCCGATTTGGCTCAGGCCCGCCACCATCCCGCTCACGAGGAACAACCCGGTGAACTTCTTCGACCCGATGTATCGCTCGACCGGCGGGCCGAAGAAGTACAGCGCGATGCTGTTACCGGCGATGTGGAAGAAACTGAACGGACTGTGGGAGAATATCGACGTGACCCACGTCCAGACGTACTCGACGTTGCTCGCTTCGAGGACGAACAGCATCTGGAACAGTTGGGCGCTCTGGAGGACGTGGATGACTATCATCTCGGCGACGAAGGTCAGCCACATTATTCCGAGGAACACGTAGGTCATGTTCCCGCGGAAGTAACCCAGCGGGCCGCCAGCGCCGGTGTTCACGCCGAGCGAACTGGCGATGCCGCCGGAGCCACCGCTCTGGTCCACGCTGTCGTCGAAGCCGCTGTCGAACACGCCGTCCGGGTCGTTCCACTGGTTCAGGCCCGGACAGTCGTGACTTTCGGGGAGTCGGTGGGACGAGCAGTAAGTGCCGCCGCAACGTCGGCAGTTGTACGGCATGTTCTCGTGTTCGCCACACTCGTCGCACTGCGCCATTGTCGATGCCTTGGGGGCCGGACCTGAAAGGGATTTGGGTCCTTCCCGTTCGTGGCGAGGCAACGGTGTTCAGCGTCGGAACTGTCGGCAGTCCAACGTTCCGTGGCGCTCCTGCGAGCGTCGTCGGTCGGCCAGTGGCGGGTCGATGGGTAATCCGGGGTCTGCTGGTCGGCTTTCGCTCGGCTAGAGAATCAATTACATTTCTAAAAGCAACAATAACGTCTCTTAGAAGATTAAAATTCTATCCGTAACGGTTTTTGTCGTCGCCCGCGGCGTCCGCGTCGAGCGATGCCGAAATGGCCGATTACTCGCCCTTCTGGCCGCCGTAGACCGCGAAGTTGTAGTACTGCCAAATCGACGTGACCGCATCGAAACCAGACTCCCGAAGCCAGACCAGTTGGTCGGTCAGCGTCGAGGGGTTGTCGTAGTCGTCGCTGGCCTCCCACTCGTCCATGAAGTCCTCCTCCTGCCACCCCTTCGAGCGCACCCAGTTTTCTATCATGTCGCCCGAGAGGGCTTCGAGGTGGGGCGCGTCGAACTGAACCACGTCGCCGTTGATGAACCACCCGCCGGGGGCCAGCGACTCGTGGACCGCATCGAATAGCTCCTGCTTCTGGTCCTCGTCGAGGTGGTGGACCGCCAGCGACGAGACCACCAAGTCGTACTCGCCGGTCTCCTCGGGGTAGTCGTCGGGGAAGGCCCCGGTTTCGAGGGTGGCCCGGTCGCCGAAGGTATCGAGTTTCTGCTCAGCCTGCCCGAGCATCTGGTCGCTGTGGTCCACCACCCGGACCGAACTGTTGGGGAATCGGGTGAGGAGTTTCGCCGTCAGTTCGCCGGTCCCCGCGCCGAGTTCGAGGACCCGAATCTCGTCACTCCGGTCGTGGGGCGGCGCGTTCAGGATTGCGTCGTGGAGTTCGTCGTACCGGGGCACGATGGCCTCGATACCGGGGTCGTAGACACTCGCGTCGGCGAAGACTTCTCCGGGCTTCTTCATGCAACCCCCGTAAACGCTACTCCTATGTATGCTTTGAATCGAATCATACCGCCAGCAGGCGAATATTTCTTGGGCGCATGCTCCGGCAGTCCCCGCCCGAATCTGTGACGCCGAGCGCTCGGCCTCGGTCCTCGACTCCCCCAACTGAGCCACCGCTCCCGGCGAATTTTTGACGCTGGCGAACCGACAAGGAGACGTGAAGGAGTACGAGCGAAAACAACTGCTGGAGCGCGTCGAGCGCGAGGGCGCGACGGTCGGCGCGGACATCCCCGAGACCATCGACGTGCAGGGCGACGAGATAGACCTCCGGGAGTTCGTCTTCGAAATCAAGCGCAGAGAGACCGTCCCCGCCGGAGAGCGCGAGCGAGTGGACCGAGCCAAGAAGAACCTCCGGCGCGAGCGCCTTCAGCGCAAACAGCGCCTCGAGGAGGCAGACATCTCCCGCGACGAGGGCGAGGCCCTCGTGGGTGCCATCATCGGCATCGACCGGGCGCTCAACGCGCTCGAAAGTCTGGGACCGACCGACCTCCAGCGCGAGGCAGACGCCAAGGAGGCCGCCGACCAGAAGCGGTGGATGTCCTTCCTCAAGCAGGCGCTGGGCAGGGAAGATGCCGGCAGTCGCGGACGACTGTAACCATGACTCGCAACGACGAAATCGCCACGCTCCTCGAGGAGTACGCCGACCGAATCGAAGCCCAAGGCGTCGAGTACAAGCACCGGACCTACCGCCGGGCGGCCGAGAGCATCCGGGATTCGCCAGAGGACATCGCTGACCTCGCTGGCGACGGTCCCGAGGCGGTCCAAGCGATTCAGGACGTGGGCGAGTCCATCTCGGAGAAGGTCGTGGAAGCGGTCGAGACCGGCACCTTCGAGCAGTTGGACGAGGCCCGCGCCGAACTGCCGGTCGAGATAGCCGAACTCACCAGCGTCGAGGGCGTCGGTCCCAAGACGGTCGGGGACCTCTACGAAGCCCTCGACGTGCGGGATTTAGACGACCTCGAAAACGCCGCCCGCGAGGGCCGCATCCGGGATGTCTCCGGGTTCGGCGAGAAGACCGAGCAGAACATTCTGGAGGGCATCGAGTTCGCCCGCCAGTCGCAGGGCCGGGAACTCCTCGGGAACGCTCGGCCGGTCGGCGAGGCCGCACTGGAGTTTTTCGAAGCCATCCCGGAAGCCAACAGGTGCGAACTCGCAGGCTCTCTCCGCAGGTGGAAGCCCACCATCGGCGACATCGACGTGTTGGTCGGGAGCGACGACCGACAGGCCGTCATCGACGCCTTCACCGACTGGGACGAGGCCGACGAAATCATCGAGGCCGGGGGCGACAAAGCGGCAGTCCGCTCGGAGGGCCAGCGCGTAGACCTTCGAGTCGTGGTGCCCGACGAGTTCGGCTCTGCACTCCAGTATTTCACCGGGAGCAAGGAACACAACATCCGCCTGCGGAACTACGCCATCGAGCGCGACCTGAAGGTCAACGAGTACGGCGTGTTCGACGTGAGTGGCGTCGAGGACCCCGATTCCGGCCAGCGAGTCGGCGAGCGAGTCGCTGGCAAGACTGAGGAGGGCATGTACGACGCCCTCGGCTTGCCCTTCATCGAACCCGAGATGCGCGAGGACCGCGGGGAAATCGACGCCGCTGTGAACGACGACCTGCCCGACCTCCTCGCAGAGGGCGAGGTCCGGGGCGACCTGCACCTCCACACCGAGTGGTCCGACGGCGAGTACACCATCGAGCAGATGGCCGAGGCCGCCGACGAGTTCGGCCACGACTACATCTGCGTCTCGGACCACGCCACCGGGCCGGGGATGGTCGGCGGCGTCGGACTGGACGACGAGGAACTCCGCGAGCAGATGGCCGAGATTCGGGACCTCGAAGACGACCTGCCCGTCACGGTCTTTGCGGGCGTCGAGGCCAACATCGACAAAGACGGCGCAATCAGCGTCGGCGACGACCTGCTCGAAGCACTGGACTGCGTGGTGGCCTCGCCCCACAGCGCCTTGGAGGGCGACGCCACCGACCGCCTCGTCACCGCAATCGAACACCCGAGCGTGGACATCATCGGCCACCCCAGCGGCCGGATGATTCACCAGCGCCCCGGCGTCGAGTTGGACATCGACGCGGTGGCCCGCGCCGCCGCCGAGAACGACACCGCCTTAGAAATCAACAGCAACCCCCATCGACTCGATTTGTGGGGGAGCGCGGTCAAGCAGGCCGTCGAGGAGGGCGCAACCGTCGCCATCGACACCGACGCCCACTCGCCGCCGGAGTACGAGAACGTCCGGTACGGCGTCCACACCGCCCGGAGAGGGTGGGCGCAGGCCGACGATATTCTGAACACGCGGGACGCCGAGGACGTGCGGGAGTTCCTGCACTAACTGTGACTCGCTCACCGCCGGACACTCCGCTTCTGCTCGACGTGATGCTCGGCAAGTTGGCGACCTACCTCCGGATGTGCGGGTTCGACGCGGCCTACGCGCTGGACCGCGAGGCGCGAAGCGCCTCGGAACAGACGAGCGGGGAGGAGCGATGCGACGACCCGCGAGGCATCGAGGCCGACGACGCGCTCCTCGAACTCGCTCGGGCAGAGGACCGCCTGCTGGTGACGCGGGACGTAGCACTGGCCTCGCGCGCGGACGGACTACCTATTTACTCCCTCAACGTGACCGACCAGTTGCGCGAACTCGCCGACGCCGGGTTCGTCCTCGAACTCTCCGAACCGGCGCGGTGCGCCGAGTGCAACGGGGCGCTGGTCGCAGTCGAGTCTGGCGATTCGACGCCGGAGTACGCGCCCGATGCCGGCGAGATGCAAGTCTGGCGGTGCCCGGACTGCGGACAGCACTTCTGGAAGGGAAGTCACTGGGAGTCGGTCGAAGAAACGCTTTCAGCACTCTAGCTGTTGGGTTCCCACTCGTCGCAGGCGTCCATGTCGTCCATCGTCCGGCCGTAGTAGCCACACCGGGGTTGCATCCCGTCGTTGGTCCGGACGTACTCGAAGTGCTTGCAGTTGCCGCAGTAGGCGTCGGTGGTCCGCTGGCGGGGTTGGGCCGGCGCGTCGGGGTCGTCCAGCGGCGAGGAGATGTCGTTACTTGCAGTCCCGCCATCACTGGTGGCGACGCCTTGCCCGCCTCCGGCACCTCGGCCGGTCGCGCCTCGGTTCGACTGTGCCCTGCGTTCGTTCGTCTGGTTCGTCTGGGTCGGGGTCTCGCCGTCCGGCGTGTCGCCGAAGAAGCCGACGCCGCCGAGTCCGGTCTCGGGGTCTCCTCCGGTCCCTGCCTCGGCGGGGGCCTCGGTCGGCGGTTGGGTCGGGGTCGGGTCGTTTTCGGGGTCGCCGGCGGCCGACTCGGCCAGTCCGGTCCGGAGCGCCCGCAGGTTGTCCAAGTCGTCGAAGTCCTCTAACTCGCCCTTCTCGACTTCGACGGTCCGGACCTCGCCCTCGTGGGAGATTTCGAGCGTGACCGTCCCGCCGGGGTCGTTTCTGGTCTTGAAGTTCGCCACCGCGACGAACAGACACCCGAAAGTCACGAGGACCCCGAGGAAGTAGACCACGACCACCTGAAAGGTGAAGTCGGGTCCGTCGCCGACGCCCGCCCAGCGATAGGGGTAGGCGCTCGTGAACAGTGCGACTCCCAACACGGCGATGCCGGCCCCGATTGCGGCGGCGGCCCGGACGCGCTGGCTCGCGGGCAGGACGCTGAAGATGCCGACGAACACCGCCGGCACGCCGAGGCCTGCCAACACCCCGGCGATTTCCCGGCCCTGCCAGTACGTGAGACCGAAGGCGGCGTGGACGCTCGTCGTGGACATCACGATTCCGAGGACGACGAGCAGTGCCCCGGCGGCGAACAGGCCGACACCGAGGTAGAGCCGCCGGACGTTGCCGACCTCTCCGACGTTCTCCTCGTAGGCCTCCGCGAGACTCGTCATGTACGGTCAATCGCACGCGAACAAGTAAACGTTACGTCAGACGCCCGTCTGAAACCTCTGGTTGCTGTAGATTCAGTATTTCGGTCATTTTCTCGGAGGAGTCTCGACTGGCGATGCAAGCAATCGGCGATACGTCGCCGACAACCGCTGTCCGTCCGGAACGAACGATGACCGACCGGGCGGGAGCGCCGGTCGAGGACCTCCCGGCCGGCGGACATCTCAGTCGCTCCGCCAAGTCACCACCCTTTTCCACTTTGCTCCCGAACCCCCGTGCATGGCAGACGACGACTCCAGCGAGAACGCACCTGACGAGACCGAATCCGAAGGCGGAGACGACGAGAAGTCCTTCCGCGAGCGAGTCGAGGAGATTCGAGAGAAGCGCGCCGAGGAGGGCGAAGGCGACGAGGGCGACCGACGCGAGAAGATGGAGGAGATGATGGGTGGCGGCGGCCCCGGCGGCATGGGCGGCGGTGGCGGCAACCCCTTCGCGCAGATGATGGGCGGCATGATGGGCGGCGGCGGCCCCGGCGGCATGGGCGGCGGCCCGCCCGGAATGGGCGGCCGAGAAGAGGAGTCCGGCGGCAACGAGGAACTCGTCCGCGAGGTCCGCCAACTCCGCGACGAAGTGCGGGATGCGACCCGTCAGCTCCAGCGCATCGCCGACGCCGTGGAAGACTTGGACGACTGAATCCGTCGAGGTTCGTCCTCGGTTTTTTCGTTTTTGGTGGTCGGTTCGGGTAGCTGTGACTTCCTGTGAGGTTCCAAACCACCAGCAACAGAATCGGTGACGATGGTTTACGAAGCCCCCGGCCGGTCGCGGTCGCTCAGCGACATATCGCGGGCCTCTCCGCACAACCCGGCCCGCGATAGCGGTCGGCTGAGGCGACCATGGGCCTCCGGCCACCGGCGGACAAACCGCGTCCGCCGAGCAGTCGTTCGCTTCGCTCACGACAACCGCGACCGCCCGGCCCCTTCATCCCACCCATGCTGGTCGAGTAGTCGAGCGCGTTCCGGCAGTTGCTTTCACCGAGCGTTTGCCGGTGTGCGCGGTTCCGGGGGCGTCCCGGTAGTTGGTTCCAGCGAGCGTACTGTGGCGGTCCGCGAGACCGCCGCGCCCGCCGGCGATTCGCCGGTCGGTTCGCGTCTCTATCGGCGGTTCGTCAGTTTCCGGGAGCCGTGGATTTATTAGCGCGAATCCGGCTATTTCGAATCGTAACAGTGGCCGAGGAGACCGGCGGGTCGCTCCGCCTGTTCGGGAACCGCGAGTTCGTGGCGCTCGCCAGCACCGCGTTCGCTCGGAGTCAGGCGTATTCGACGATTCTCATCGCGCTGGCGCTCTACGCCGACATGTTCCAGACCTCCGGGACAGTGGAAGGCCTGTTCGGCACCGCGTTCGCGGCGGTCCAACTGCTCATCGTCCTGCCGCTGGGTCGGTACGTGGACTTGCGCGACTCCAAGAAGTTCCTGTTGGTGGGCTTGGCGCTCAACGTCGTCGTGTTCGTCGGGTTCGCGTTCGTCTCCAGCGTCGAACACGTCATCCTGCTCCGGGTCGTGCAGGGCCTCTCGGCCAGCATCCTCTGGCTGACCGGCACCACCGTCGTCGGGGAAATCAGCCCCGACGAGTCGCGCGGCCTCTGGATAGGCACCTACAATCAGGTCGGCGCGTTCTCCAGTCTGCTGGGCGACCTGTTCGGCGGCCTCCTCCTGTTTCTCTACGACTTCGAGGTCACCTACGCGGTCCTGTCGGCCATCACCATCGGCGCGTTCTTCGCGGTGTTCGCCTTCCTCCGGGACAACCCCGGCGGGAAGGCCGACCCCGACGAGGCCTCCGGCTACGAGACCATCGTGGACCTGATGGGACGCCGGGCAATCAAGGCGCTCGTCTTTTTCCGCGGCGCGTTCAGCGTGGGGAAGATGGCGGTCATCATCTTCCTGCCAATCTACGCCCGGACCGAGTTCGGCATCAACGCGCTGGTCATCGGCGGCATCATGGCGGGCGGCAAGTTGACCAAATCGCTCACGCAGGGGAAGGTCGGCGACCTGACCGACCGGGTGGGCGAGAAGTACAAGTTCATCCTCGCCGGGGCGCTGACTTACGCGGTCGGAACCGCGCTTATTCCCCTCGCAGGCTTCGCCGAGGGCTACGTCCCCAGCGTGACCCTCTCTGCGCTGGGAAGCGAGTTGGCGCTCCCCGGAGCCTTCTTCGTGCTGTTCGCGGCCTACGGCGTCCTCGGGGTGGCCGACAGCCTCCGGCTTCCCGCCAGCATGGCGCTGTTCGTCGAGGAGGGCGAACACTTCGATGCAGTCGGCTCTAGCCTCTCGCTCCGCTCCATCGCGTGGAAGGTCGGACAGGTCGGCGGCCCTGTGTTGGTCGGGGCGATTTGGGACGCCACGTCGGTCCTCGTGGCGTTCTGGACCGCCGCGGGGTTCATCGTGGTCTCGTCGGTGGTGTTCGCCCTGCTGTTTTCGATGGAACCCGCGCCGGAACACGCCGCGACACCGGCGGACGACTGACTGTCCGACGAGTCGAAACGACCGGGAAAAACCGCACTCGGCGGGCAGAGAATCGAGGAGCGTCTCGCCGTCGTCAGACGGTCATCTCGCTGGTGCCCTGAATCACGTCCACGGCGTCGGCGTCGATTGACTCGGTTTCGAGCCAGTGGGGCACGAAGTTCTGGCGGTCGAAGTCGTCGCGTTCCTCCTCGGTCCCGATGATGCACCACAACTGGGGTTCGTCCGGGCCGTGCCAGTCGCCCTGCCGACTGATGGAGAAGCAGACGCGCTCGCCGCCGTCGTACTCGATGGTGGCGTCCTTCCGGATACCGGGGTCCCCGTGGATGATGAGTCGCTTCATGCTCGCCGATTCGGAAGGAGCGTGTTTAAGCGCTTCGGGAAAGACCGGCGCGGGTTCCGGAATCCGGCGCGCGTTCGGGGGTCGTCGTGGGGGTTCGGAACCAGACGGAGACGGTCGGTCTCCTCGGCAATAGAGCATTATTTAGAAGTCTCAAGAAAACCTTTTTATTATTTAAAGAAATAAATAGTTGTTTTCTTTCCGACCCGAGCCAGTCGGGCTTTCGGCACTCGACTTCTCGAAGCCGGAAACGAACCGACCGCAACGACCCGATTCAGTACGAACCGACGTGTTCCATGTGGTAGACGACTTCGTCCGAGAGGTTCGTCAGGTAGCCCGAGTGGTTGTCGCCGACTTGCGAGGTCCCGTCGAACTCGGTGTAGTTCGGGGCGGGCGTGTTGCCGTCCTCGTAGCCCGTCTCGCCGAGGGCTTGGTCGAACTCGATGGTGTTGTAAATCCACTGAAGCACGTCGTCCTCGTGGCTGTGGTAGTTGAACATCTCGCCGACGACGTTGCTGATGGCGTTGTACGTGTCGGGCCACTCTTGGGTCGGGGCCTCGTTGTCCTGTGCGGCACCGAGCGGGTGGACCGAGTAGACTTCGTAGCCGTTGTCGGTGAACCACGAACCGTTCAGCGACCGGAGCGAACTCAACACGACCTGCGCGCCCAGCGAGTGACTGACGAGGCGGACGTTCGCACTCGGACAGTTGTACTTGTAGTCTACGAGGAACTGAGCGAGTTTCGGGCCGTTTCCTTGGGCCGCCTTCTGGGCCTCGCCCCAACCGTAGTCCGCACCGCCGCCCACGTCGTTGTCCCACGTGAGGCCGATGACGGTGCCGTCGTAGCCCGCACCGGTCAACTCGCTTTGGGCCTGACTGATTTTGTCGTGGGCGCTCTGGGGGGCGTCGTCGCCTTTCTTGTGCCAGCCGTGGACGAACACGGTCAGGTCGCCCGCGCATCCGGTGTCAACGCCGGGCACGTCGCCGCTGGTCTCGTACTCGAAGGTGCCGTAGCTGTCCTTGAGTTCGCCGTTGTCGTCGAAGTGCCCGCGCGTCGAGAGGAGGGGCACGTCCGAGGCGGCCGCGGTACCCGTCGAACCGACGAGGGCGGCGAGGCCGGTGGTGGTGACTGCACTACGCTTGAGGAACTGACGTCGATTGGTCGTCATCGCATCTTTATTTCTACTGCTTTCACTTAGTAATTACTAACATTGGAATAAATACCCAAACGTTCACCGAACGAAGTCCTCGATGGCCTCGGCGACCGAATCGTCCCGTTTCTCGACGCGGCGCTCGTAGCAGACTGTACAGACCAGTCCGGCCTCACCAACCGGGTCGCGGTCGGGATTCGCGTCGTCTCGCCCGAAGTAGTAGCCACAGTCGGCGCACACCAGCAGGTCGTCGGCGGGCGCGAGCCATCCCCGGAGCGCGCGATACGCCGCCTCGCCCGTCAGCAGGTCGTCGCGGGTGAGTTCGTCCGGCCAGCGGTCGGACCGGACGAGGGAGTCAGCGTGGGCTTCGTTGACGTGAGACGCTCCCCGTTTCCGGGCGACCTGCCGGGCCTGCTCGCTGTCCTCGCCGGTCGCGTGGATGCGGTGGTCGCAGTGGACGCACTCGAAGCGATGTTGGACCGTCATAGCGAACCGGCCGCCTCCGACCCCGATTCGGAACAGTCCGAGTCTACGCTCGCCCCCTCGGCGAGTTCGTAGTATCTGGCCTCGCGCTTGGGGACCAGACACCCCCGAGCATCCTGCCGGAGGTAGCGGGCCTGTTCGGTCTCTCGGTCGGCGACCGCTTCGGCCGTGAACACGCGGTCGCTCCCGGCCACCGATTCGAGGGGCACCTCCTCGGCCAGCGCCAGCGGGAGGCTGACGACGACTCTGCCCGGTCCGGCCGGAAGCGCGTCGGCGAGTGCGTCGGCGTCCGGTCGGCCAAGACCGGGGTCCCCGAGCAGTTCGAGATAGCTCTCGACCCGGACCGGTTCGTCCGGCCGAGGACCACCGTCGGTAGCGACCGACGCCGGGAGCGTGTCACCGGGTGGGCCGGTCTCCTCGAACGCGCTCTGGACCTCGTGGTAGGCGACGAGTTCGGGCGGGCGCTCCCGAAGCCACTCCCGCAGGCGGTCGGCGTCGAGGTCGGTGACGGCTTTCCGACCGCAGACCCTATCGTACTCGGCGCACTCCCATCCGGCGTCGACCTTCCGGACGAAGCGGTTGCCCGCCGGGCCGGTCCAGCGCAGGCAGAGGTCGTCGGCCCGACGCATCGCGGTCAGGAAGTCCCGCGGCCGAGGACTCGCCGTCCGGTCGGTCAGGTAGTAGTTACGAACGCGCTGGACCGGTGCGCTCTCGCCGCCAGCGGCGAGCAGTTGTGCGACGCCGGTCATGCTCGTCCTCCCGTCAGGTCGGCTCTCCGTGTCGGGTCGTCGCTTCTCGCCGGGATACCGCCTCCGGCGAGAGAGGACAACTGTTCGTCCTCGTGAAACCCCGTACCGTCCATTCCGTGCGTCGGGAACCCGGTCGAATGACAGGTTTTCATGGTCTCCTCCGAAGACCGTGAACGCCGGGCGTAGTCGCGGACACCACCACTCGCCCTTTCTTTCACGGTCGTATCGTATAATTTGTTCCCGAGGGACTTAAACTCGTGCTGTCCGCGGTGAAAGTAAAACTGCGTCGGCGCTCGGACTCGCCGACGGCAGTTGTGAACCAAACGGGTTTTAAGCCCCGTGGCCCTACACCACGGCAAGGTAGATATCTATGCAGATGCCACGACGGTTCAACACGTACTGCCCGCACTGCAAGGCACACGAAGAGCACGAAGTCCAGAAAGTCCGAACCGGACGCTCGTCCGGCATGAAGTGGGACCAGCGCAAACAGCGCGAAGGTTCGAAGGGTATCGGGAACCGCGGTCGGTTCTCCAAGGTGCCCGGTGGCGACAAGCCCACGAAGAAGACGGACCTCAAGTACCGCTGTAGCGAGTGCGGCAAGGCCCACCTCCGAGAGGGATGGCGCGCCGGCCGACTCGAACTGGAGGACTAACATGGCAGGAAACTTTTACACCGTTCAGTGTCCGGATTGCGACAACGAACAGACCGTCTTCGGGAAAGCCGCGACCGAGGTCGCCTGCGCCGTCTGCGGCGCGACCCTCGCCCGGCCGACCGGCGGCGACGCCGAATTCGAAGGCGAAGTGACTGACACAGTGGAAGCCCGATGAAATACAGCGGCTGGCCCGACACCGGCGAACTCGTCGTCGGCAAGATAGACGAAATCGAGGACTTCGGCGTCTTCGTGGACCTCTCGGAGTACGAAGGCAAGCGAGGCCTCGTCCACGTGAGCGAAGTCGCCAGCGGATGGATTAAGAACATCCGCGACCACGTCAACGAGGGCCAGACGGTCGTTGCCAAAGTGCTGGACGTGGACGAGAGCGCCCAGCAAATCGACCTCTCGCTGAAGGACGTCAACGACCACCAGCACTCCGAGAAGATTCAGGAGTGGAAGAACGAACAGAAGGCCGGCAACTGGATGGAACTGGCCTTCGGCGAAGACATGGGCGACGAGAAGTACACTCACGTCGCCAACGAACTCCTCGCGGAGTTCGGCGGCCTCTACGGTGGCTTCGAGCAGGCGGCGATTCACGGCCCCGAGGCCCTCGAATCGACCGACCTCACCGACGAGGAGGTCGAGGCCATCGTGGACACCGCCCGCGAGAACGTCTCGGTGCCCTACGTCACGGTCACGGGGTACGTCAACCTCGAAAGCGCCTCGGAAAGCGGCGTGGACGACATCAAGGAGGCCCTACAGGCCGCCGAGGGCAACGGCGACATCCCCGACGAGGTCGAACTCGAAGTGACCTACGTCGGCGCGCCCGAGTACCGCATCCGGGTGAAAGCGCCCAACTACAAGACCGCCGAGTCCCAGTTAGAGGACAGCGCGGCGCGCGCCGAGTCCGCCATCGAATCGGTCGGTGGCAGTGGCTCGTTCCACCGCGACCGCCAGACCGAAGAGGAGTGACTCGAATGCCGACGGTCGGACCGACCCGACGATGAACTCCGACATTCTCGTCTGTTCGGCGTGGCGAGACCACCACGACCGACCGGTCTACACCCTTTCTGCGACGTGTCCGGAGTGCGGAGCCGAGGCCGTAAACAGCGCGCCCGCTCCGTTCAACCCCGACGACCCCCACGGCGAGTACCGACGGGCACTTAAGGAGCGCGCCCGCGAGTAGTCCACATGGACGAACTCGACATCGAGGCGGTCGCCGACCCCGACCTGCGGGACCCGGTTCTCGTTGAGGGCCTACCGGGCGTCGGCCACGTCGGAAAGCTCGCAGGCGAACACCTCGTCGAAGAGAAGGATAGCGAACTCGTGCGGCGGGTCTACTCCGAACACTTCCCGCCGCAGGTCAGCGTCGGCGACGACGGCACGACCGAACTCGTCTGCGCCGAGATTCATGCGGTCGAACTCGAAGACCGAGACCTGTTGGTCCTGACCGGCGACCATCAGGCCAGCGACGGCGCGGGCCACTACCGCGTCACTGACGCTTTCCTCGACATCGCCGACGAGTTCGGCGTCGAGACGATTTACGCGCTCGGCGGCGTCCCGACCGGCGAACTCATGGACGAGTACGCGGTCCTCGGCGCGGCCACCGACGACGAGTTCGTGGCGGAGTTAGAGGACATCGGCGTCGAGTTCCGCGAGGACGAACCCGCGGGCGGCATCGTGGGCACCAGCGGCCTGCTTCTGGGCCTCGGCGAGCGCCGCGATTTCCGGGCGACCTGTCTGATGGGCGAGACCAGCGGCTACTTGGTGGACCCCAAGAGCGCCCGCGCAGTGTTGAAGGTCCTCGAAGACGTGCTGGAGTTCGAAATCGACTTCGAGTCGCTGGAGGAGCGCGCCGACGAGATGGAGGACGTGGCGAACAAGATTCAGGAGATGGAGAACCAGCAGTCCGGGATGCCGACCGACGAAGACCTGCGGTACATCGGCTAGCAATCGGATTCAGCTGATTTTGGCGTTTTGTCGAGGGAAGCGAGACGGCCTCGAAAGCCCTCGCGCCGTTCGCGGTCACGTCGGGACGACGAACCATCAGAGAAATAAATACGTTGTCTAAAACAACCCGACTATTTCTCTAAGATATAAAAACCTTGCCGAAACTCACGACCCGAAAATCTGCTGTTTGCGGTCCAGATACCAGTGGTAACTCGCCGACAGGCCCACCAGCACGAGGAAGTACCACGCCCAAAACTCCACGCCGAACGAGGAGGCAAAGAGCAAATCGAACTTCACCGCGAGCAGGGTCAGCGCGCCGAGGAGACTCACCCCGAGGTAGAACGTCGCCCACGAGATGTCGCCCTCGGAGACGACTTCCATGTAGACCTCGACCTGCTCGGCCCGGTCACGGAGTTCCAACTCCTGTTCGCGCTGGTCGTAGTCCACGATGCCCAAATCGTCGAGTTTCGGGAGATGGGTCTGGTGAAGCGAGACGTAGACGCTCTTGCGCACGTCCCGCGGCGGTGGCTCCTCGCCGGTTTCGACCGAGGCGATGTGTTCGGCCAGCGTGTCCACCGAGAGCGGTCCGTCGGCGTCTCGCAGGTGCTGGATGGCGTGTCTGCGTCGGTCGTTCCGGAGGACGTTGTGAATCTCGCCGGGGTCGAGTTCGTCCTCGGCGTCCGGGCGTTGGTCCTGAGCTGTCATATTGTCGTGATGTCACCGACGGATATGGCATTCCCCCAGTCTAAGCCGACGAATATTAATCTTGTCCCCGTTCCGATACGAATCGGACAATCGCGCTCGGCGAGAGTTTCTTTATCTCACGGCCCGTAACGCCGTCCGTGTTGCCCGAATGGCTCGTGGTCGGCGCTTGGTTGTCGGTCGGCGTCGGCGTCCTCATCGGCGTCATCTTCGTGGCGGGGGCGCGCCTCTACCCGAGCGAGACCCCCACCGCGACCCGCGCGACCGGCGAGGGACGCCGCCAAACCGAGATTCGCCAGTACCTCTCGACCATCGGCGAGGAGTTCGCCGAGGACCACTTCGTGGAGGGCCAGCACGTCGCGTTCTACCTCCCCAAGCGCGACGTGGCCATCACCTTCGATGCGCGGGCCTACTTCCGCATCGAGCGTTCGCCCACCTTCGCGGTCCTCGTGGAACACGAGATGCCGGGGATGCACTTGGGCGACCGCTTGCCCTTCGAGACGCCCGACATCGAAGACGACGACGACCAGATGGACCCGGCAGACGCCGCGTTCGCCGTCCTCGGAGTCCCCGATAGCGCGACCCTCGCCGAGGTCAAGCGCGCTTACCGGGAGAAGGTCAAGGAGGTCCACCCCGACCACGGCGGCGACCGCGAGGAGTTCCAACAGGTCCGAGAGGCCTACACCACGGCGAAGAATCAGGTCAGTTAGTTCGCGCCCAACTCCGAAACCTCGTAGGCGACGTTCCCGTCCCGAAGCGCGTCGGTGACGCGGCCCACGATGTCCGCCGTAGCGACCACCACCGCATCGAGTCCTCGTCCGGCCGCCTCGGCGGCCACCTCGCCTCCGGCGAACGTCGTCGCGGGTTCGCAGTCGGCCCGCCGGAGCGCGACCACGGCCTCGACCCCAGTCGCAGACACGAGGTCGGCCGACTCGCAGGCGTCAGCGAGCGTCTCGGCGTCGGTCGCTGACGACCCGCCGGACCGGACCGGCGGCACCTGATACACCGTGACGCTACCGGGATTGAAGTCGATGATGCCCTCGAACCCGGTGACGCCCACGTCCTCGCCGGCCTCGGCGTCGGTGGTCGCCACCCCGGTCGCGGGTCCCTCCTCGCCGGGCGTGGCGTGCAAGAGGCCGTCCCGGAGCGAGAGCGTCACCGAGTCGCCCTCCGCCACGTCGTCGGTGGCGATGGCGGCCTCCTCTTGGACGCTCCCGAGGATGTCGTCGGTCACGTGGTCGGCGTACCGTCGCACGTCGCCCGCAGACTGCAGGAGCCAATCGACGCCCTCCTTCGTGACGGTGTAGCGCGACCGGCCCTCCTTCTCGACCAGACCGTCGTCTACCAGCGCCCGGATGTACTCGCTGACGGCCTGACTGGTCACGCCGACCGCCTCTGCGATTTCGCCCTGACTCACCGCGGGTTGGCGGTCCGCGATTTCGGCGAGGATGCGAAACCGGGTCGCGGCCCGCTTGTTCTCCAGAACGTCGGCCATGTGTTGACTTGTCGGGCGGCGCGTTAAAAACGTCGGCGTTCGACGCGCAGACTCGACACGAAGAACCGAGGACGCGCCCCGCTGGTCGCGGCGAAGCGAACGCTTAACCCGGTTCCAGCGCCTATTCGAAGCCGAATGACTGGGGGCTTCCACGAGACGACGACCGCGGCGGTCGAACCGTGGCTGGCGGCCGTGCTGTCGGTCGCGGGCCTCGCCACCGCGATTCTCGCGGGACTCGCGCTCGCCTCGTTCGCCCGGCGTCGGTCGCGGTCGTACCTCCTCGTGGCGCTGGCGCTGGTCGCGCTGTTCGCCCGGACCGTGGTCGCCGCGCTCTCGATGACCGGGATGTTGGCCGACTCGTGGCACCATCTGCTCGAACACGGCTTGGACCTCACGATGGCGTCGCTGGTCATCGGCGCGGTCTACTACGCTCGGAGCGTCGAACGCCGCGGGACCTCGGAGGGGACCTGAGATGGCCGGAACCACCCGCGAGACGCTTCGGTCGCACGTCGAACGCAACCCCGGTCGGCACTTCAACGCGCTGGTCCGGGACCTCGATTTGGCACCGGGGCAGGTCCAGTACCACCTCAGACGCCTCCGGAAGGACGACGCGGTGGTCGAGGAGCAGTATTATGGCCAGACCCACTACTACCCGCCGGACTGGGACCCGTGGGAGCGCGGCGTGCTGGCGCTGGTCCGGCGCGAGACCTCCCGCGACGTTCTCTTCGACCTGCTGGAGCGCGGACCGGACGGACCGGGCGCGGTGGCCGAGCGAGTGGGCGTCGCCCGGAGTACGCTGGAGTGGCACGTCGGCCACCTCGTGGAACAGGACGTGGTTCGCAAGGAACGGGACAGCGCCAATCGGGTGACGCTCAAACTCGTCGCCCCCGAGCGCACCGTCGAACTGCTGAACGCGGTCGAACCCTCGCTTCCCGAGCGACTGGTGGACCGGTTTGAGCGCCTCCTCGACGGGTTGCTCGCTGACGGTTCGTAACGTGTCCCGAACCGCCCGCTCCCCCACCGTCGTCTTCGACACCAACGTCTTCGTCGCCGAACTCGGCTTCCCCGACGAGCCACCGGTCTGCGTCGCGCTGGCCGAGGCCGGCGCGGTCGAACTCGCCGTCTCTCCGCCTCTCGTCCGGGAGTTCTCGGCTGTCCTCGACTACGACCGTCTCCGCCTCCCGGCCGAGCGCCACGCTGAAGTCGTCGAGCGCGTCGTCGAGTCGGCCCGCGTGGTCGAACCTGCGGTGTCGGTAGACGCCACCGAGGACCCGAACGACGACGCCGTTATCGAATGCGCGCTCTCGGCGGGGGCCGAGCGCGTGGTTTCCGACGACGCGCACCTCACGGCACTCGACGGCATCGGCGGCGTCGAAGTCCTCACGCGGGACGCCTTCCTCGACCGGTACGCCGACCGGGACGAGTGAGGAGTGCCCGCGACCCGGACGCGGGCAGGTCAGACATCGCCGTCGCCGTCGAGTTCCGGGTCGAACAGGTCTTCGATGTGGCAGTTGAAGTGGCGGGCCAACTTGAACGCGAGTTCGATGGAGGGGTCGTAGCGTTCGCGCTCGATGGCGTTGATGGTCTGGCGGGTGACCCCGACCGCTTCGGCGAGGTCGGCCTGACTCAACCCCACAGCGTCTCGTCGCTCCCGAATCTCGTTCTTCATGGCCGGTAGCGGAGCGCGAGATAGACCGCGCCGAAAGTGACGTACAGCGCGACGAAGCCGTAGAGCGCGGGCCAGACCGCTGACGGGACCTCGTAGGCGGTCACTCTCGGAATCACGCGGGCCGCCGACGCCGCGAGAACCAGCACCACTGCGAACAACTGGAGGGTGAGGTGGCTGGCTCTGCGTTCGAGCGACCGGTCGCGCTCGTCGAACAGCGTCAGCGACGTGCCCTGCCAGACGGCGAGGAACCCGAGGATGCCGATCCAGTAGACGGCCTCGCTGAGCAGGGGGTATCCGAGGACCTCGCGCAACAGGAGCGCGACGGCGACGCCCCCGAGGACGAACCCGTACATCAGGCGTCGGTACTTGCGTCGTTGGTCGAGCAGACTGTTTCCGGCGGTTTGTGTTCGTGTCATGGCTGGTGTAAAGTAGGTCTGTCGTAAAGTACGCTTTACAGTAAAGTATGCTTTACACTGGCACTTAAATATACCGATGAGTTGAACTGCGGGCGAAAACGGAGATTAGCGCGATAGAGAACTGATATTATTTCCTTTAACTATGATATTCTGTCTCTAGGGATTGTATGGGTTTCTCTACTCGGGTAAATCATCGGAGATTCCGTAACCTCGACGGGGCGACTGTCGAGGCCGAAACGCGGAGACGGGACCGGGATTAGGACCGAGGTCCCCGAACGCCGACCGCAACCGGCAAGGCCACAGCGGTCCAACCCCGCGCCGATGAACGTCCAGTTCCGCGACCGGTCGGCGTATCTCCCCGCCGAGGAGGTCCTCGTCGTCGCAGACCTCCACGTCGGCCGGGACGCCGAGTCCGCGGTCGAACTCCCGCTGGGCGAGCGCGAGGACCTGACCGAGCGACTGGCGGGCCTCCTCGCCGAGTTCGGTCCCACAGCGGTCGTCGTGGCCGGCGACCTCCTCCACGCCTTCGACGGCGTGCCCGAGGGCGTCCGCGAGACGGTGGCCGCGCTCTGCGAAACCGTCGAGGCCGCGGGCGCGCAACTGGTCGTCGTCCGCGGGAACCACGATTCGATGCTCGACGCGGTGGTTGGCGAGCAGGCGGCGGAGTCGGTCGGCGTTACGACCGTCGAGGAGTACCGCCTCGGCGACACGCTCGTCCTCCACGGCCACGCCGACCCCGAGGCCGACGCCGACCGCTACCTCGTGGGCCACGACCACCCGGCAATCGAAATCGAGGGCCGGAGGCATCCGTGTCTCCTCTACGGCGAAGGGACCTACCGCGGCGCGGACGTAGTGATGCTCCCGGCGTTCAACCGCCTCGCGCCCGGCGCGACGGTCAACGGGATGCGGGCGCGGGACTTCCAGTCGCCGCTGGTGACGGACGCGGATTCGTTACGGCCGGTGGTCTGGGACTCTGAGAGCGAGGAGGTGCTTTCGTTTCCGCCGCTTGGCGAGTTTCGACGGATGCTCTGAGTTGGTGGAGATGGCGGTGTTCAGATACGTGCGGCCAACCACGTGTTTCGCCCGGTGGAGCAATCGACCTCCTTGGCGGACTGAAAGGGCGAGCGCGGTTCGCGCCCGAAGGGCGTGGTCGTCTCAGCCGACCCCTATCCGTCGCAACGACGTCCGTCGGATATGTCGCTGAGCGACCGCGAACCGCGCGAGGGCTTTCGAAACCATCGTTGTTCCTCTCACAGCGTATTTGAATATTACCGGTGGAGACTCTGGATTTGTGATTTGTATCGCGGTCGTGGAACCACGGAGAATGTCGAGAAAAAGCTAGCTTCAGGCTTGAGCATCGCCGTTTCTCGCACCGCCCCGCACAGCACTGCAACCGCGAACCACACCCTCCCCAACCGATTGCGTTGCTCGTCGCTTCGCTCCTGCGCTACTCACCCACCGGCAGACAAACCGCGTCTGCCGAGCAGTCGGTCGTCGTCCGAGAGCGACGCTCTCGTGATCACGAAAATCTTCGATTTTCGAACGACTACGCTCCCGACGACCTCGCGCGACAATGGCGCGGCGATAAAACGCCGCGCCAGCACGCGCCGAGGTGAAACGGTCAGTTAGCTCCGAGCAGAGCTGATACGTCCGTTCAACGTTCTCAGAGGTCCAAATCGAAGTCCTCGGCCACGCGCTTCGCCGCGGTCCGGCCGCTCATCATCGCGGCATTCAGCGACGAGGCGTCGGTGTACTCGCCGGCGAGGTAGACCGGCCCCTCCGGCGCTCGCACGTCCGGCAGGCGGTCGTGAATACCCGGCGGTTGGGCGAACTGCGCGAACTCCACCCTGCTGGTGTGCAGGAGGTCCAAATCGAATCGCCGCTCGGGATACCACGATTCGAGGGTCCGGGCGGTGCGTTCTGCGAGGACCTCATCGGGGTCGTCGGGCACCCCGAGGTAGGTCGCGCTCAGGAGGGTCCGGTCCTCCGGGGCGTACTCCGGAGCAACCGCCGAGAGTTGGGCGATTTGGTTCGGGGCGTCTCCGTCCTTGACCTCGGCCCCGTCCTCCTCGGCGTTGAGCAGGAGGCGCTTGCCGCAGTCGAGTTCCGGCCCGTCGAACGCCAGATACTGGGTGACACACCCCTTGGCCTCGGTCGGAATCGACTCGACACCGGTCAACTCGCGGGCCTGCTTGGGGTCGGTTGCGACCACTACGGCGTCGGCGCTCAAAGACTCCCGGCCGAGTTCGATTTCCGGGTCGCCTGAACGGGCGTCCAGACCAGTCACGGTCTCGTCGGTCACGAGTTCGACGCCGGCCTCGCGGGCCGAGTCGGCCAACTGCTCGCTGATTGCGGCCATCCCGCGGGCCGGGACCGCGATGCGCCCGACCGTCAGCATCTTGAAGGTGAACTCGAAGACCTTCTTCGAGGTGCCCAGACTCCGGTCCAAGGTGATGCCGCCGTAGAAGGGCGCGGCGAAGTTTCGCAGGAACTTTTCGGAGAACCCGCGGTCACGGAGGTACTCGCTGGTCGATTGGTCGCGTCCACCGAAAATCTCGCGGTCGGACTTCTCGGCCATCTCGGTGCGAAGTCGGTACACCTCCAGTTTGTCCCGGAGGGTCACGTCCCGGTTCAGCGCGGTTTCGAGCGCGGCGTCCACGTCCCGGAAGGGGTCGCCCAGCGTCGAGCGGTGGTCGGGCCGGGCCACCACCGCACCGGGCTTGAAGTACCGGAGGTCCAGCGCGTCGAAGTCCAACTCGCGCTTGACAGCGGGATACGCGGTGAAAAGCACCTGAAACCCGCGGTCGAAGACGTATCCGTCCCGGCGGAGCGACCGCACCCGCCCGCCGGGTTCGTGGTGTCGCTCGTAGAGTCGAACGTCAGCGCCCGCGTCGGCGAGGTGACGCCCAGCGACGAGTCCGGCCAGTCCACCGCCAGCGACGACGACTTCGGTCATGCTCGGGATTTCGGGCGCACGCCACAAATTTTTGCTGTTCGGGCCGGGCGGGAAATCGCCGACAACACCTAAGGTATGGTCCGTCGTACCAATCTGCATGTCACGAGAAGTCAAACTGAGCCGAATCGACTCGACGCTGACCGACCTCTCGTACCCCGTCAGTCGGGAGGTTGCGGCCGAGTCGTTCGAGGACGTCACCGTCACCTTCGCCGACGGCGAGGCCAACTTGGGGGAACTCATCTCGGAGACGCCCGCCGACGAGTTCGCGTCCTTCGAGGAGCTACGCGACGAAATCAACAACACGCTTCCGCGAGAGGCCGTCGGCGAACCCTATCAGTCGGAAGGCGAGGGATAGCCGACCTGAGTCGCCCGAATCGACGAAGCACGGGGCTTAACTTGCCTCGTCGGCTACCCCGTGACAACAATGGAGTTCTGTGACGAGTGCGGTTCGATGATGAAAGCCGAGGACGAGCTTTGGGTCTGCGGTAGCTGTGACAACAAGACGCCGAAGGACCCCGACGCCAACTACGTCGTGACCGAGGACCAAGAGGTCAGCGAGGTCATCGAGACCGGCGACGAGGAGAACACCGCCCTGCCGACCACCGAGGCCCACTGCCCGGAGTGTGGCAACGACCGCGCCCGGTGGTACATGCAACAGATTCGCGCCGCCGACGAGAGCGAGACGCGCTTCTTCATCTGTACCGAGTGCGAACACAAGTGGCGCGAAGACGATAACTAGCGACCTTTTTATTGCGAGAGCAGTCGCCGCGGGCGACTGCTCTCGATAAAAAGCTCGACCAAAAACACGGCGTCACCCCCTCACTCGGACCTCGCTTCGCTCGGACCTCGTTCGAGGGATTCCTTGGTCCGCTCGCTCGGTCGCTACGCTCCCTCGCTCGCGGTAGAACTGCTAGCGTGTGGGGAGTAGTTGGTGCGCGAGCCGGAGGCTCGCTGTGACAGCGTGATTCAGGTTCGCTCTGGGCTACCCCACGACCTGCCGAACCCGGCCCTTGCCCTCTTTGACGACGTACTTCAGCACGTCGCCGCCCTCCGGGAGCGAGTAGAGGTCCCCGAGGACCTCGGGCGACTGGGGTTCGACACCCCGCGAGACGTTGCTGATGCCCTTGACCAGCACGTCGTCGGAAACCGCGTAGAGGCGTTTCCGGACCGCCGACCACGTGGGGGCGTCGGCGATGTCTACCGGTTCGTAGGCCGTGATTTCCCCGGCGTCGAGCGATTCCGAGAGGCGCTGGAGGGTCACGCCGGCGGTGTCCTCGTCGTGGAGGTACTCCCAGAAGCCCGAGGGCATCCCGCGGTACTCCCGCAAGTCGCCGTGGTGAAAGCTCAGGACGCCGTACTCGGGCGCGTCCAGCACGTCGCCTTTCAGGATGCCGAACCCGAACCGGACTGCCACGTCGGCCTCGGCGACTCGTTCGACCGCGTGGTCGGGCAGGACGTTGCCGAAGTCCGACGCGGGTTCGGGTTCGACCGCCAGCGTCTCTGGGTCGCCGAGGCCAGCGATGGCGTCGAGCGCGACCGGTTCGCGGTAGGCCGGTCGGTCGCTGAACTGGACCGCCGCGCCGACCGGGGTCCAGAGGGGGTACTCTCTGGCGCGCTGGAGGTAGTGGCCGAGTCCGCCCGACCCGCCCGACTCGGCGTTCATCACGACGTGGGACACGTCGGCGTCTGTCCGTTCGACCATCGCCTCGATTGCGCGGGCCTGCCACGCCGGCACGTCGGTACCTCTGACGAGGAGTGCGACTGAAAGCGTCTCTGACATGAGAGTCGTCGTCCCCGGAAACGACCGACTTCGGCTTTGTTATGGGGCTACTGACTCGGGGTTTCCGCGGCCTAACCGGGAGGTGGTGGCGGTCGGCGGCCCTGCGACATGCCGGTTCCGAAGAACGAACTTCGACGGACGACCCGTCTCGAATGCGGGTTGGAGCCAACTACACCATTCTCTAGCCATCAAATACACTTCCAAAACAATTGAAAACGTGTTTCAGACGAAACGGGCGACCGCTCCGGGAATGCCCGGTGACGCCCGGCCCAACGAGTCAGGGCCGACGCGCGAACGTCAGATAGCCCGTGTGGCCGACGCCAGCGGTCGAGGGCCGCGAGCCTCGGTCGTCGAAGTCCATCCGGCGCTGGATGGTTTCGAGCGTCTCGATGTCGGTGAGACCGGCCTCGCGGGCGGACTCCACCACGTCGCGGGTGTGTTCCACGAACGGCGAGTAGACCGCGAGGAAGCCACCGCGGACCAGTAGGTCAGGCGCGTGGGCGACGACTTCGGGCGCGTCCTCGGTGTCGAGGGTCAGCACGTCGAACTGTCCGAGGTCGGCGCGAGCGTCCTCGTCGGTAATCTCCTCGGTCACGTCGCCGGCGCGAACCTCCACCGTGTCGGCCACGTCGGCCAGTTCCATGTTCCTGCGGGCGACCTCGGCGAAGTCCGGGTCGCGCTCGTAGGTCGTCACGTCCGCACCCATTCGGCCCAGATAAGCCGAGAGGACGCCCGTCCCGGTCCCGGCGTCCAGCACTCGGTCCCCGGCGCAGAGGCCGGTGTGACCCACGATGAGGCCCACGTCGCGGGGCATCATCGGCGCGCCGGTGCGCTCGAAGTGGTTGAACAGGTCGGGACCGCGCAGACCGCGGACCTCGAACGGTTCGCCCAAGTGGGTTTCGAGCGTCTGGCCGGGTTCGACGTCCTCGGGCACGTCGAGGACCCCGAGGTCGGTCTGGAGTTCGTCGCCGGGTTCCCGGAGATACTCCCGGTCGCCGTGAACCAGCAGGACCGTCACTCTAGGCGCTCGACTGCGGCCGCGAGGTCGCCGTCGGTCGCTTCGAGGGCCTCGCGGGCGTCGGCTTCGGTCACGCTCGCTCGTTGCGCGACGATTTCTACGTCGGCGTCGGGAATCCCGGACGAACCGGCGTTACTCTCGTCGCCGGATTCGACCGCGCTGGCCCCGCCCGAACCGGCCTCGCGGGTCTCGGGTTCGCCGACGACCTGATAGGTCTCCTGCCCGCGGGCGTCCATCACGGTGATGTCGGGATTGTCGAAGACGAGTTGCTCGCCGTCGCTTTTGGTGATGACGACCTCCTCGGCGTCGAGTTCGTCTACGTCGATACCCATCTGCTTCATCATCTGCTTCATCTTGCGAGGGTCGAGTCCCCCGCCGCCTCCTCCGAACATACTCAAGCCGTCGGAGCGTGAAGAAATAAGGTTGGCGGACCAGTCGCGTCGGACTGCCCGAACGCCGGGCCTCGGCGCTCCGCTGTCGCCGGAGACCGACGAGGCCGTCGCCAACGCCATCTCGTCGCGGCCCCTCCGAATCGCCGACAGCTTTCTTGTCTCGGCCGTCGAGGAGCACCCATGGCCCGATGGGCCGCACTCGCCGTCGCGGTTTCGCTCGTCCTCTTGCTCGCACTCGGTCTCTCGGCGCTCCCCGTCCCCGCACAGGAGGGCACCGTCACCGGCCGGCCGAACCTCTCGATGGAGATTCCGGACAACCGGGTCGAGACCGGCGAGACGGCGACGCTGTCGGCGTATCTCGTCAACGACGCCCGCGTCTTCCGGGGCGGCGACCCGCGAACCGAGGAGCGCGTCACCACCGCCCGCTCGGTCTCGGTCCGGCCTCGGACCGACGCCTTCTCGAATCGACTGGCCCGCAGTCTCGAATTCCGGACCGAGCGCGTGTCGGTCGGCACCGTTCCCGCGGGGGTCACGGGGCCGGTCGAGTTCCGGGTCGCGGTCGGCGAGTCGCTCCCGCCCGGCAGGTATCAGGTCCCGTTCGCAGTGACCTACTCTTACGTCGCCTTCGTCCGAGCGAACGAGTCGGCGGTCGTTCGGACCAGAACCGAGACCCTGACCGCGACGCTCGTCGTGGCGGGTCGCCCGCGTCTCCGACTCACCGCCGCGCCGAATCAGTCGCTGTCGCCCGGCGAGAGCAGGGTCGTCCGCTTCGCGGTCACGAACGTCGGGAGCGCGAGCGCCTCCGAAGTGGGGGTTCGGCTCTCGGCCGACAACGGGTCGGTCTACTTCGGGACGCGACTCGACCGCCAGTCGTCGGTCGGATTCTACGTCCCGTCGCTCGCGCCGGGCGAGAGCGAGACGCTCGCGGTCAGGATGGGGGCCGACGACGCCGCGCTGTCGGGGACGTATCTCGTCGCGGGGAGCGCGACCTTCCGGGACGAGTCCGGAGCGACACGGAAAGAGACGTGGCTCGCGGCCGGGATAGCGGTCGGCAACGGTACGCCGCCGGAACAGCGACGTTACTCGTCGCCAGCGCCCTCGCGGACCATCACCGCCATCCCGGTGTCGAAGTCGGCCATCGCGTCGGCCGAGAGTTCCGCCCGCCCGACCCCGAGGAGCGCGCCCTCCTCGTGGACGATAGCCACCTCGTCGCCGGGGCGAATCTCGGGACCGACCGCGGAGACGAACTTAGCGAAGACGTTCTTGCCCTCGCGGACGAACGGTTCGCTCTCGTCGCCGACCACGACCCGACCCGCCGGACCAGACAGCGCGTCCGCGATTCGCCGTCCGCCGGCGAGGCCGAGCGTGAATCGCCCGTCGGTACCGTAGGTGACGAGGCGACCCTCGTCGGCCATCACCTGCTGGGGCCGGCCCGACGAGGACCGCTTGATTTCGAGGCGCTCGTCGTCGGGGAACAGCGCCGTGCCGACGCCCGCCCCGAACTGGTAGTCGGCCACGGTCCGGAGTCGCGGGAGGTCGTCCGGCACGCCGCCGTCGTCGCTCGTACTCATTGCCCGGAATTTCGCGTCGCCCGGCGAAAAGCCTTCGTTCTCGGGTTCGGAGCGGCGGGGACCGACGCCGGGCGGAGCGCCGAGACCAATTGTGGAACGATACCATGAGAACAGATACCTAAAAACAATTTAACGATTAATCATAATATTAGCCGGCGATTACGGTTTGATTTATAATCTTGGAGCGTCTACGGTCGGTTACAATGAAAGCAAACCTCGGTCTGGCGCTCGTGCTGGTGGCCGGCCTCGCCATTTTCGCAGTCGCCGCTACCCAGTCGTTCACGACTAACGTCCTGTCGGCCGTCGCCGTCCTCGTCATGGCCGGCGGCGCGCTCCTGAGCGGCACCGCCGACGAAGACGGCCGCCCGGTCTAATCCGTCGCTTCGGTGGTTCAGAGTAGGAACGTATCGGGTCGCTCGGACATATCAACGAACGAATCGGCGGCCTGAATCAGTTCTTCCGACGTGGACTCCTCGAAGCTAGTGACTTCCGTCCGGACGCCCTCGTGGCGGAGGTGCGAGCAGAGCCGCGAGAAGTCGCCGTCGCCGGTACACAGGATAATCGTATCGACGTGATTCGCCAGCGTCACGGCGTCTAAGCTCATTCCCACGTCCCAGTCGGCCTTCTTCGAACCGTCGCCGAACGTCTTGAGTTCCTTGATTTTGGTCTCGAAGCCGATGTCGCCGAGCGCGTCGAAGAATCGCTCCTCGTCGGGGCTGTCGGCCTGAATCACGTAGGCGATGGCTCGGGTCAGCTCCCGACCCTGCACCGATTTTTCCAAAATAGCTGAATAGTCGATGTTCCGACTGTAGACGCTCTGTGCGGTATGATAGAGGTTCTGAGCGTCTGCGAGGACCGCAACCCGCTGGTTGGGGTGTATTTCGGTCATAAGCTACACTTCGAACCTCCTGCGATAAAAACCCATGCCAACCTTTTACTGCGGTCGCTCGGCCCGGAATCGGGGGTTCTCGGCCCCCTCGCTGGGACCCGTCGATGAAAAGCACGGCCGGAGACGCGCTCTGACCCGCAACGGCCTCTGCGACCGCACCACGACCACCGACTGCAAGCCGCTACCGCGGTCCCGCAGGAGGAGCCATTCACTCCGTCGGCGTCTCGGGGTCGAGGACGTAGTATTGTTCCCACGCGGGCGCGAGGCTGACGACCCGAGTATCGCCGTACTCGGCCTCGACGTGGCGCTCGTGGTGGCTGACCAGACAGAAGTCGGGGTCGTCGGCGTGGGCGTCTCCGAGGACGAGCATCGCCGGATGTGCGGTCGGAACGGACCTAAACGCTGTGGCTGACGGAGGTCGCCCCCAAACAATCAAATTAATTCTATCTAAATCTATTTCATTGCTTAAAGGCACACATATATTTCCGAAGGCACTTTTCCCGTCTCCTGTAAACCGTATCAGGATACTTTTGTATGACGAATTCGTCGCTTTCGACGGATAGATGGCACCCGAGTCCGACGACGAGGAGGTCTTCCGAGAGGTCACCGAAGTCGAGGACCTCGTGGCCGAAGCGAACGAACTTCGGGAGTCGCCGTCGGCAGACGAACTTTTTACTGAGGCGTTCGAGTGGACTCGCCGGGACTCGAAAAAGAGCAATCGTGAACTCTCGGGCGAGCGCATCGAGATGAGTACGTCGGGAGTTCGACGGTTCTTCCGGTCGATTAGCGGCGTTGTCACCGGCGGAGACGAATCGTCTTCGTCCGACCCCTAATTCTGCAATTCTCGTCGCCGCAGTCTCGGTAGCGCGGACGTTGCTTACGAGGGCGGCGTCGTGTACGAGGACAGTTCCAGCGTCTCGGGGTTCAGATGGTAGTACCGCTCCTGTACCGGCGCGAGGCTAACGACGCGGGTGTTGTCGTAGGTCATCTCGGCGTGTTGGTGGTGGTGGCCGACCAGACACAACTGGGGTTCGACCGCCTCGATGAGTTCGTCGATGTACTGACATCCGACCTCGTAGTCCTCCGAGACCGGCAGGCCGTGCGGGGCCTCGTGGGTCAACAGCACGTCCACGTCCTCCAACTGCTTGACCGCCGCCACGTCGCCCCGGACGAAGTGTCGCCGGCGCTCGCCGTGGAGGTTCGGTCGCGGTCGTTCGTACTGCGTCGGCGCGAAGTTACCCGAGAGGCCCGCGATTCGCAGGCCTTCGACCTCCTCGACTGCACCGGCGAGGAGGTGGGCGTTTCGCACCGCGGAACTCTCGACCCGGCCGTGGCGGAGGGCGTCGATGGTGTCGAAGTCCTCGTTGTTGCCGGCGATGAAGTAGGTGGGAATCGGCAGGTCGTAGTGAAGCAAATCGCCTAACTGCAGAGCCACGTCCGCGTCGGCGGCCCGATAGGCGGCGAACAGCGCCCGCCGGTTGTCGGGGTCGTCGGCGTGAGCGTCTCCGAGAACGAGCATTAATCACGGATTCGGCCGGCGGAAAGATAAAACCGCGGTTCAAGCGGCGCTCGTCGGAGACCGTCGGCGCGTCACGGGCGATGCGCTCGGTCCTCGTCGCCGCGGTTCAGACGAGACGCCCCGCGACCAGCGCTGTGAATCCGAAGACCACCAGTCCGATGGCGTAGAAGAACAGTTTCAGGTCGGCAGAGATGGCCTCGGCGAAAGCGTCGTCCTCCACGGGGTCGGTGGTGGTGCCCAGCAGACCCGCCGAACCGAAGTTGGTCTTTATCGTTCCCATCCGGACGATGCCGGTGCCGCCCGCGACGAACAGCAAGAGGACGAGGCCGGCGGAGACGACGAGAACCTCCAAGACGGTGTGGTTGGTCAGCGCCGCGACGAGACCGGTCGCACCGCCGTAGACCACCGTGTAGCGCGCCCCGGACCGTGCCATGAGTTCTCAATCGACCATGACCGGTTTCGTATATGCTATCAAATAAATGTTCTCCGACGTGTGGCAGGTATCGCACGCGGCGGAAGGGTTAAGTTCGAGGGCGAAGGTTTGTCGCATATGCACTCCGACCGCACCGCGGCCGTTCGCGTCTCCTCGGCCAGCGGTGGGTCGGTCGGTTTTGCGGGGCTAAAACGCACAAAACGCTATCACCGACAGGCTTGAGGCGGGCGTAGCAACCCCGTCGCGGGCCGCACTCGTTTTTCGCACCGTTCACCAGTCAGCCTCGAATCGACCACCAGTCCGCAATCGACCATCCACCATGACACGCAGTAGCGAACCCTTCACCGGGGTCTACCCGGCGATGACGACCCCCTTCGACGCCGACGACAGTATCGACTTCGAACAACTCCGAACGGACGCCCGACGCCTCGCCGACGCCGGCGTAGACGGCTTGCTGGCCGTCGGTTCGACCGGTGAGAGCGCGACCCTCTCCCACGACGAACACGTCGAAGTCGTGGACGCCGTGACCGACGCTGTAGACGTACCAGTAATCGCGGGGTCCGGAAGTAACTCCACCCGCGAGGCCCTCGAACTCTCCCGGCGCTCGGCCGACGCCGGGGCCGACGCGCTTCTCCTCATCTCGCCGTACTACAACAAGCCCGAACCCGAGGGGATGGAGCGCCACTACCGGACCGTCGCCGACGAGGTGGACGTGCCCCAAATCGTCTACAACGTCCCCTCCCGAACCGGCCGCAACGTCGCCGTCGAAACCGCAGTCTCGCTCGCCGAACACGAGAACATCCGGGGCTACAAGGCCGCCAGCGGCGACCTGAACCGAATCGGCGAGGTCATCGAGCGCACCCGCGACGAGGAGTTCTCGGTCCTCTCTGGCGACGACTTCCTCACGCTTCCGCTACTCGCGCTCGGCGCGACCGGAACTATCAGCGTCACCGCGAACGTCGAACCCGAGCGCACCTCTGCGATGGTCGAGTCTGCGCGCTCCGGAAATCTCGCCGAGGCCCGCGAGATTCACGAGGACCTCGCGCCCCTCTGTCGCGCCCTCTTTACCGAGACCAACCCCATCCCGGTCAAGGAGGCGATGGAGATTCGGGGCTACGGCCCGGCACACCTGCGCTCGCCCCTGACGCGCCTCTCGGAGGCCCCGCGCGCAGAACTTGCAGGTATCCTCGGAGAGTTAGCCGACCAGCAGATTGGGGTACACCGATGACCGTCTCGATTGCAGTCACCGGCGCGACCGGCCAGATGGGCCGTGCAGTCCTCGAAACAGCCGATTCCCGCGCCGACGTGGAAGTCGCGTTCGCGGTCAACCGTGACGCCACCGACGCGAGTGAATCCGTCGCAGGCATCGCCGTCGAACCCGCCCGCGAGTTCGACGCCCTCCTCGCCGACCATCGCCCCGACGTTCTCGTGGACTTCACCGGTCCCGCGAGCAGTCAGAACTACGTCGCGGTGGCCACCGAGGCCGGCGTGGCCAGCGTGGTCGGCACGACCGGATTCGGCGACGAGGGCGAGCAGGCCCTCCGCGAGTTGGCCCAGTACGCGCCGGTTCTGAAGGCCGCGAACTTCGGCCGAGGAGTCCACGCCCTCGTCTCGGCAGTCGAGTCGGCAGTCGCCGACCTGCCGGGGTACGACGCGGAAGTCACCGAGACTCACCACAATCGAAAGCGAGACGCCCCGAGCGGGACCGCTAAGACGATTCTCGAAACCATCGAGGACGCGCGAGAGGAATCCGACCCCCAGCGCGTCCACGGCAGAGAGGGCGAGGCCCCCCGCGAGCAGGGCGAAATCGGCGTCCACGCCCGGCGTGCCGGGACCATCACCGGAGAACACGAGGTCCTCCTCGCAGGCAACCACGAGGAGGTCCGCCTGACCCACCGCGCCGAGGACCGCGGCGTCTTCGCCGAGGGTGCCCTCGACGCGGCGGTCTGGCTTGCGGACCGCGAACCGGGATGGTACGATTTCCCAGATGTCGTCGAAGGAGGTGACCAGTAGATGAGCCTCCAGTCCGAAATCGAGAACCTGTGGCACCGATACGACGACGGCGACCTCACCGCCGACTCGGCGGGCAGAGACGAGCGCGATTCCCTCGACGCGCTCCTCGGCGCGCTCGAAACCGGCGAGGTCCGGGCCGCAGAGCGAGACCAGAGCGGCGACTGGCAATCCAACGAGTGGGTCAAGCAGGGCATCCTGCTCAACTTCGGCCTGCGGAAAATCGCGGGCCGGGAGTACGGCGACGTGACCTACCACGACGTGCTTCCCCTCCGAGACACGAGCGACCTGCCCGACCGAGGCACCCGCAACACCCCCGACGGAACGGTCCTGCGCAGAGGGGCCTACGTCGGCGCAGACTGCATCATGATGAGTCCGAGTTTCGTCAACATCGGCGCGCACGTCGGCGACGGAACGCTCGTGGATTCGTGCGACACGGTTGGGTCCTGCGCCCAAATCGGCGCTGACGTGAAGTTAGGCGCGAACACCCTCATCGGCGGCGTGCTGGAACCCGTCGAGGACGCCCCGGTGGTCGTGGAAGACGGGGCCTCGCTCGGTGCTGGATGCCGAGTCACCTCGGGATTCGTCGTCGGCGAGAACTCGGTGGTCGGGGAGAACACCCTGCTGACGCCCCGAATCCCGGTCTACGACCTCGTGGACGACGAAATTCTCCACGGTCGCCTCCCGCCCGAGCGCCGGGCGTTCACCCGGTTCGTGGAGTCGTCGGTCGGCGACCACGACCTGTTCGAGGGCGGGGCCTACAAGCCCGCAGTCGTGGCGATGGACGTCGAGGCCGAGACGCTGGAAGCGACCGAGCGCGAGGAGGTCCTCCGAGAATGAGCGCCGAGCAGGTCCGAAATCCCCCGGTGCGCCGACTCGCCGACTGGTCCGCGAGTCGCCTCCGGGGCCTCGCCGACGAACACGGTACGCCTCTCTACGTGCTGGACTTGGACCGCGTGCGAGAGAACTACCGGCGAATGGCCGACGCCTTCCCCGAGGCCGAAATCTACTACGCCGGGAAGGCCAACACCGCCCGGCCGGTCCTCCAAGCCCTCGCCGACGAGGGGGCCGGCGTCGAGTGCGCCTCGGCGGGCGAGTTGGCCAGAGTCCTCGATGCCGGCGTCGAGGCCTCTCGCGTCCACTACACCGCGGTCAACCCGCCGGCCCGCGACCTCGACATCGCGGTCCAACTCGCAGACGACCACCCCGAACTGACCGTCACCGCAGGTGCGGAAGACACCCTCGACAGACTCGCCGAGCGCGGATACTCGGGCCGAATCTGTCTCCGGGTCAACCCCGGCGTCGGCGCGGGCCACCACGAGAAGGTGGCGACCGGCGCGGACGCTAAGTTCGGGGTGCCGGACAACCGGGCCGCCGATTTGCTGGAAGACGCCGCCGAGCGTTTTTCGGTGGTCGGCATCCACGCTCACGCCGGAAGCGGCATCTCGGGTGACGACCTCTCGGCCCACCGGGAACTGGTGGGTCGAATGGGCGAGTTGGCTCGGGAGGTCGAATCCCGCGGCCTCGGCCTCGAATTCGTGGACGTGGGCGGTGGCTTCGGCGTTCCCTATCGTTCCGACGAGGACCCACTCGATTTGGACGCAGTGGCCTCGGCGACCCGCGAGGCCCTCGGCGACATCTCGGCCGACCTCGCGGTCGAACCGGGCCGCTATCTGGTGGCCGACGCGGGAGTCTTGCTGACCGAGGTCAACACGGTCAAGGAGACACCGGAGAGCGTCGTGGTCGGCGTCGGCGCGGGGATGACCACACTCGCCCGCCCGGCCATCTATGACGCTCACCACGAGATTCGGAACCTCTCGGCCGAGGACGCTACGCGCCCGGACCGCGAGGTGACGGTCGCCGGGCCGGTCTGCGAGAGCGGCGACTCCTTCGGCGACTACTGGCTCCCCGACCCCGCCCGCAGAGACCTGCTGGCGGTGGGCAACGCGGGAGCCTACGGCTACGAGATGGCGAGTCAGTACAACTCCCGTCCCCGCCCGGCGTCGGTCGTCCTCTCGGGCGACGAGGCGCGACTGGCGCGGCGACGCGAAACGATTGCGGACGTGACGGCGGTCGAACTGGAGGAACAACGATGAGCATCGAATTCGAGAAGTACCACGGCACCGGCAACGATTTCGTAGTAGTAGACGCAAACGAGTACGTCCCCGACCGGGGCGCGTTCGCCAGAACAGTGTGCGACCGACGTGACGGCGTGAGCGTCGGCGGCGCGGCGGGCGACCAGAGCGAGTCCGTCGGCGCAGACGGAACACTCTTTCTGGCGCTCGAACCACAGTTCTCGCCGCCCCGAGTGGTGATGACGCTGGTCCAACCAGACGGTTCGACCGCAGAGATGTGTGGCAACGGCGCGAGATGCGCCGCCAAGTGGGCTGGCGAGGAGACCGGCGCGGACACCATCATGCTCGACACGCAGGCCGGGACCCGGCGGGCCGAACTCCGCGAGGGCGAGGTCACTATCGAGATGGGGCATCCCTCGTTTTCGCCGTGCGACGTACCGCTCGCAGACGACCGCGACGACTCCCTGCTGGAGGAGACCGTCGCGGGCCTCGAAGTGACCGCGGTGAATACGGGCGTCCCCCACGCCGTCGCCTTCGTCGAGGACGTGAACGAGGTGGACCTCGAAGCGGTCGCGCCCGAAGTCCGCCACGCTGAGGCCTTCCCGGAGGGTGCGAACGTCACGTTCGCGTCACCCCGGTCGGACGGCGGGTTCGACCAGCGAACCTACGAGCGCGGCGTCGAGGGCGAGACCCAATCGTGTGGCACCGGCGCGGTCGCAATCGGCGTCACGGCGCGACGACTCGGCAAGACCACCGCCGAGGAGATTCCGGTGTTCCCGCCGGGAGGACGCCTCGATGTCGGATTCCGGGACGGGCGGGCGACCCTGACCGGTCCGGTCGAACGCGAGTTCGAGGGCGAAGTGACCTCGACGCCGGACCCTCGGCACGTGAGCGAGGCATGATTCGGCGAGGAGACCCACCATGAGTTTCGACCCCATCGATTTCCTCGAACGCGCGGTCCAGACGCCCTCCCACGAGGAGGTCGGCAAGATGCGCGACCTGCTGGTAGAGACGCTGGAAAGCGCAGATACCGGGGCTGAAGACGCCGAAATCTCGGTCGAGGTGGACGACGCCGGGAACACCATCGCCGTCAGGGATTCGGGCCGGGTGGGACCCCACGTCGTGCTGAACACTCACATCGATACGGTGCCGCCCCACGTTCCCTTCGAGCGCGACGACGAATCTGGCACGATTCGCGGCCGGGGGTCCTGCGACGCCAAGGGACCGCTTTCGGCCATGCTGGCGGCCTTTCTGGGCACTTCGCCGGAACGGGGCCGGGTCACGCTGGCGGTCACGCCCGACGAGGAGACCGACTCGACCGGCGCGGCGGACCTCGAACTGACCCCCGACCCCGACGCCGTAATCGTGGGCGAACCCACCGAACTCGACGTGTGCAATGCTGGCAAGGGGCGGTTTCAGGCGACCGTCACGGTCCGGGGTGCGAACGCCCACGCCGCCGAACCCGAATCGGGAGTTAACGCGGTCCGCGCTGTCGGGGACCTCTTGGCGGCGCTCGACTCCTTCGACGACCGCGAGGACCGCCCGGACGAGAGCGACTTGCTGGGCGACTCGACGCTGGTCCCGACCACCATCGAGGGCGGCACCGCGACGAATCAGGTGCCCGCCGAATGCTCGTTCGTGGTGGACCGGCGGTCGATTCCACCCGAGACCGCAGAGGGGTTCCGGGACGCGCTGGAGTCGCACCTTCGGGACCACGCCCCGGAGGGTGTCGGCGTCGAAGTGACGCTGGCCGAGCGCGAGACGCCGTTTCTGGCCGCGTTCGAGACGCCCGCCGACTCGGCGGTGGTCCGGGAACTCCGAGACGCCAGCGGCGGGGCAATCCGGCCCTTCGGTGCCGCAACCGAGGCGTCGTACTTCGCCGAGGAGGCCCCGACGGTCGTGTTCGGACCGGGCGCACTGGCCGACGACGAGGGCGCAGTTGCGCACGCTCCTCGGGAGTACGTCCGGATTGCAGAGGTCGAGTCTGCCGCCGACGCGCTCGAAGAGACGCTGGCGGCGCTCTGTGACTGAGGATTAGCTACCGGCCGGCGTGGCCTCGGCGCGATAGCGCTCGTAGCGGCGTTCGCCCCACGAGACCGCCGAACGGTCGTCGTTGACGACGACGCCCCGGAGGACCCCCTGCTCGTCGTAGACGGTCAGCGCGAGCGTGGTGTCGTCGCCGTTCTCGCAATCCACGAGCAAGATACCGTAGGGAATCTGCTCGTCGGTCAGGTAGAGGCCGGCGGACTCGCGGTCGAAGGTTTCGGCGAAGTCGGTGTCCGCTCGATAGTGGTCGGCGACGTCCGCGTCGAGTATCACGTCAGTTCGGGTCTCACTGCTCCGAGACGCCCCGAGTGCGTCGGCGAGACGCCGGGGAAGTACCGGGAGCAGGCCTCGGAACCGGCGGGTGCGGCGTATCGCACGTTCGACCCATCGGGACGGTCGGTCGGGTGCGTACTGCTCGACCGTCGTGATGTCGGCGTTCCGAAATACCGCACGGGGCGGGAGTTCGTCGGTGGCGAAGTGTTCCAGCAGGTCTCGTGCCTCGTGGAGTCGCCGAGCGAAGGTCTGGACCGAATCGTACTCTCGGGCGTAGAGGCGACCGAGGTTGGTCAGCGCGTACCCCGATTGAGTGCGTTCGAGGAGACCGGCGTCTCTGAGGTCGCGGGTCCGCCGGTAGACCGTCTCGGGCGAGACGCCCAGTCGGTCCACGAGCGCCTGTTTGCGGCGAGGACCGTCCCGGAGGGCTTCGACGAGGTCGGCGTATTCGATTAGACAGGTGAACATCGAATTGGAATCGGGGAAGCCTTGTGAGTCCGGCATACTCGGGGACGTTCATACTCTGTTTTCCAAAATAAACATTTTCGGGGGTGTTCAAACTCTGAATACCTCCCAGAAAATTTTATTCTCATTCCAATGATTAAATAAAAATCAGCTCTGTTCGACATGGAACTGTAGCATGACAGACGACAGCTATCGACCGTTCGACCGACGTACATTCCTCAAAACGACTACTGCGGCCGCCGCATCGACTCTCGCAGTCGGGTCTGCCAGCGCCACTCCGGGCAAGGGTAGCGACGTGCGAACCGTCAAGGCCGACTACGAACGAGGCATCTCGACCTCCGACATCGAGCGCGTCCGCCGGGCCGCCCGCCAAGAGTACAACGCTCGCGGTGGCGACCTCGACGACGTTCCCGCTCGCTCGACGCCCGAGGCCGAGGACGGCACCATCGTCTCGTACGCCTACAAAATCGACGCGAACGGGATTCCCCACCAGTACACCGGCATCGCGGGTGACGCCGATTCGGTCGCCAAACTCCACGGCAAGGCCGACAAGCGAGCGGACACGCTCGGCGGCGACGCGACCACGAGTTCCGACGACGTAAGCACGCAGGCCGCCTCGTGGAACACCATCCTCCACGACGAGGCCGACTTCTGCTCGGACCCCTACGGCTGTGTCACCAACAACTTCGACCTCCTCCAGCTACAGGACGACGGTGACTACGCCCAAGACGCCTACAGCATGCACCAGTTCTTCGTGATGGAACCGGGCGTCCAGAAGTACAACAGCAACTGGGCCAACGAGTACGGCTACCCGATGCACGACTGGCGACAGAACAACATGGGTGGCGAGGACTTAGACACCTACGACCCCCTCGGAACCCTCGACGGAAGCCAGACGGTCAACGTCAGCGTCGGCACCGGCGGTGTCAGTCTCGGGTGGCAGTACACCCAGCCGGCGGTCACGACCATCGACAACTCCAGTCCCAGCAGTAACTACGCCAAGTGGTCCGAGGAGTTCAACACGACCGACGCACAGGAAAACACCAACGGGATGCAACCCGGCAGTACGACGTGGATTGACGAGCAGTCGAGCGGAAGCGGCTACTACGACCTGATGGACCTCATCTCGGAAGGGCAGTTCTACGACACCGGGTGGGGAACCGGTCGACACACCCTCAAACACACGTTCCACGTGGACGTGTACTACTGAAACGCCACAAAACCCTTCACCCCCGAAACTTTCTGTACGACTGTCATGAAACGGAACGCGATTGCCGCCCTCCTCGTCGTCGCCGTCGCCGTCGGTGCTGGCGCGTTCGCGGTCGGGTCACAGTCCCAGTCGCCCGCCACCGTGCGTGGCCTCGAAGTCATCGACAGCGAGTGCGACGACGGAGCATACGAGAGTCGCGTCGAACAGCGCCACACAGACGGCGGGACGCGCGTCGTCGTCGAGGACGTTTTCGTCGGCCCCGCGCCTGACCACGGCCTCGACGCCGCGCTGTCCGAGGAGACCGGCGACTACACCCTGACGCTCACGCCCCGCGAGACGACGGCGGACGAGAACCGGGACTGCACCGGCGAACTCCACTACCGCGCCGTGGTCTTCGTCCCCGCCGAGGCGTTCGACCTGACCGTGGTCCACGGCGACGAGACCCACGTGGTCCTCGGCAACGACGAGACCGATTCGTCGGCCGAGTCGAACTCGGCGGCCCGCGAACGGACCCGGACGCCCACGGAGTCGGTGAACACGTCGGTATCGTCCGGGGCCGCCGATTCGGCCTCGTCGGGTCCGGCGACCACGACCGAGTAGACAACTCTTTATTTGCTTGATGGTTGTATAGTTGTCTTTAAGAACTGTTTTGATTGTCGAGTCGAACCACCGGCACTTATCGGGACCGGGCGACTTCCCGGAGACGTGTCCTCGAACGAAACAGACGCTCGCCCGGTCGGGACCGACGACGCCGCCCGTGCTGACGGGGCGCGGACCGCGGGGACGCTCGCCGCCGCGCTTCTCGTACTGGCGTTCGTCGGCGCGGCCACCGCGGGCGTGTTGCAATCGGTCGGGCCGTACCTCCTCGGGGTGTCGGCGCTTGCGGGCGTCCTCCTCGCGCTCAGTCGGCGCTAATCGACGGGCGTCTCCGACCGAACTATTTCGACTGCCAGCGGCCTCACCGCGTGGTCCAGACCACGCTCCGATGCGGGAAGTGATGTCGCCGGATGGCCTCGCTGAGGGTCACGACGCCGCCGACCAGCATCCCAATCGCGGCCAGTCCGAACGTGGTCCGCCAGTTGAAGAAGATGCGGCGCGTGACGAGATACGTCTCGCCGCCGCGCTTGACCGCGAATTTCCCCTTCGTCTTTCGCGGCCCCGGCAGGTCTCTGGGGTCCCGGACGACGATTTTCTCGCCCGCGATGGCCCGGTCCACCGTCCGCTGGTCGCGCTCTGAGAGGTCGCCGAACGAGACCAGCGACTGGGTGTCCTCGGGTATCTCCTCGGCGGTCCCGAGGGAGGCGACTTCGTACTCCAAGGCCCCGACGCCGACGACCAGCGCGCCGGTCAGCAGGAAGATGCCGACGAAAAAGAGGCCGAAGTGGAGGGAGTCGCTCATGCCTCGGAGGTGTACTCGGGCTTATATATCGTTTTCGCTGGGGTGGGAACGATTGACGACCGTTTCTCTATGTTTGGCTCCAACCCAAACGATTATGCGCCCCGAACCCGTAGTCGAACACGTCGCTCGCAGAACGATGTAAGTCGATGAGAAGGCGTGAATTTGGAAAACAACCCACGCTTCGAGTTTCGTGACGGTAGTTTCGTCGAAGTCAGCGTAACCCGCGTTCCAGAAAGCGAAATTCATGACCTGGGAATCAAGTACTCGTTTCAGTTCGTCAACCCGGACGGGACGCCCGTCCTGCGGTACGACAACGCTCACGGCATCCACGAGCGCCACGAGGGCGACGGGGATGGGGTGCCAATCGAGTACGAGGGAAACGTGGAAGCACATCTGGAGCGGTTCTTCGATGAAGTCGAGGACTTGCGTAGGTAGACGCTACCGTCGGGTATTGAGTCGGAGGGGCTCGAATCGCCTCTTGAGCAGTATCAGACGATACACCACCAAGGAGGGAAACAAAATGCTATTAGTAATATAGGGAAATAAATGTATTCGATTTCCAGTCTTTAGCCATATAGTCGAGTCTCATACTCTGACGCGGCAGAAGACCGGCACAGCAAACGCAACCCAACAATCACAACCCACCAAATGTCAGACGACGGCGAAGCGACCCAAGAAAGCCAAAAACTCCGAATCGAATCGGCCCCGTGGGAGTCGTTCAAGAAGCGCGCACTCGAATCCGCTCGGGAGTTCGACCGCGAGGAGGAAGGCGGTCCTCGCGTGCTGAGCTTCCAAGACCCAGAGCAGATTCAGCGCCTCTTGACCCCGCGGCGTCTCGAACTACTCCGGTCGGTGATGGAGGACCCACCGGAGAGCATCCGACAGCTAGCCGACCGCCTCGACCGAAACGTCAGCGACGTTCACGACGACGTGACGCTACTGGAGGAGTACGAAATCGTCGTCCTCGAACAGAACGGCCGCGCCAAGCGACCGGTCGTGCCCTACGACGAAATCGAAATCGCGGTCACGCTGTCGCTACCGAACGAAAGCGGTTCGAACGAACGCAGTCCCGCCGCACCGTGACCGTCGGTGGTTCGTGCGGCGATTGCTGATTTTACTCCGCCTCGTCCAGCGAGGACACCATCTCGCCCGCGATGCCGGTGTACCCGGCGGGCGTGAGGTCCAGCAACTCCTCGCGGGTGGCCTCGTCCACGTCGAGGTCCGCGAACAGGTCCCGGAAGTCGTCCAAGGTCACGCGCTGGCCGCGGGTCAGGTCCTTGACTCGCTCGTAGGCGTCGTCGTGGCCCTCGCGCCGGAGGATGGTCTGGACCGCCTCGCCGATGATTTCGGGGGTCTCCTCCAACTCCTCGCGCATGACCTGCTCGTTCGGCACGACCTTGCCGAGACCGGCCTGCAGTTTGACGTAACCGAGCAGGCAGTAGGCGAACGCGGACCCGATGTTTCGCTTGACCGTCGAGTCCGAGAGGTCGCGCTGAAGCCGAGATTCGGTCACGTAATCGCCCAAGAACACCAAGTCCGAGTTGGCCTTCGAGAGGTTGCCCTCGCTGTTCTCGAAGTCGATGGGGTTGACCTTGTGGGGCATGGTCGAGGACCCGGTTTCGCCCTCGGCGGCCTCCTGTCCCAGATACCGGTCGCTGACGTAGCGCCACGCGTCGCGGTCCAAATCCAGTAGGACGTTGTTCGCGCCCCGGAGCGCGTCGAACAGTTCCGCGAGGTCGTCGCAGGGGTTGACCTGCGTGGTCAGGGGCGCTTGCTCCAGCCCCAACCCTTCCACGAACTCCCGCGAGAAGGCTCGCCAGTCCACGTCGGGGTAGGCCGCGACGTGGGCCGCGTAGGTACCGGAGGCCCCCGCAAGCTTGCCCTGCAATCCGTCGCGGGCCGATTTCACGCGACCAATCGAGCGTCCGAGTCGGGAGGCGAAGACGGCCATCTCCTTGCCGAAGGTGGTCGGGGTCGCTGGCTGGCCGTGGGTCCGGGCGAGCATTGGCACGTCCCGGTACTCGCGGGCGAGGTCCGAGAGGCCCTCCCGAATCGACTGGAGTTCGGGGAGCAGGACCTCCTCGACTGCGCCTTTCACCAGCAGGCGGTACGCGAGGTTGTTCACGTCCTCGCTGGTCAGCGCGAAGTGAATCCACGAGGCAGACCCGTCCAAGTCCTCGGGAAGCCCCTCGCGGACGAAGTACTCGACCGCCTTCACGTCGTGGTTGGTCGCCGAGTAGTCGCCGTAGCCCTCGGTTTCGATTCGTTTGACTATCTCGGCGTCCTCCTCGTCGAAGGTTTCGTAGAGGGACCGTAGCTCCTCGCGGTCGCCCGCATCCAGTTCGAGGGGCGTCACGTCAAGGTCGGCCAGCGAAATCAGATACTCCACTTCGACCTGCACCCGCGCCCGAATCAGGGCGGCCTCGCTGGCGTACTCTCGCAGGGGTTCGGTCCGACCCGCGTACCGACCGTCGAGCGGCGACACCGCATAGAGGGAGTTCATGTCCGAATCTGCCGGGGCGCGCGGCAAAAGCGTGTCGGTCCGAGTCGTCACGGTCGTGCATACTCCGGCGAGTTAGATGGGTTTGAGCCGGCGAAGTATGCTCGTTTTTGCATATCTCCTCGGTCGTAACCGCAATGCCTTTTTGCCGAGACGACGCGGTTTCGAACATGACCCGAATCGCTGGACTCGCCAGCAACCGCGGACGAAACCTGATGCACCTCGCCGACCGGACCCCCGGCGGCGCAGAACTCGGTGTCGTCCTGACCAACGATGCCGACGCGCCAGTGCTTGAGAAGGCCCAGAAGCGCGGAATTCCCACCGAAGTCGTGGAGCTCGACGAGGACGAGTCCCGGCGCGACCACGAACAGCGCGTAGTGTCGGCCCTCGCCGACTACGACTTCGACCTCGTGTGTCTCGACGGCTACATGCGCATCCTCTCGGATACCTTCCTCGGCGAGATGCCGCCGACCCTGAACGTCCACCCGGCGCTCCTGCCAGCCTTCCCCGGCATGGACGTTCACGAGCAGGTCCTCGACGCGGGCGTCAAAACCACTGGGTGTACGGTCCACGTCGTGACGGACGCGACGGACGACGAGGGCGAAGTCGTGGAAGCCGAGGTTGATGCCGGCCCCATCGTCACCCAAGAGCCGATTCCGGTCTACGAGGACGACGACGAGGCCGATTTGAAAGAGCGGGTCCTCTACGAAGGCGAGTTCAAAGCCTACCCCCGCGCCGTGAAGTGGTTCGCCGAGGAGACCCTCGAAATCGCCGCCGACCGGTCCGAGGTCCGCGTCGAGGCCGACGAGGGCGGCGAATTCCCTGCCCGGACGGTCGAGAGTTCGGACCGGACTGCCGACCTGCGGTACGGCGAGAACCCCCATCAGGACGCCGCGCTCTACGGGGACGCGACCTGCGAGGAGGCCAGCGTCGTGGACGCCCCGCAACGCAACGAGGGCGCGAAGGGGATGGGGTACAACAACTACAACGACGCCGACGCCGCGCTCAACCTCGTCAAGGAGTTCGACCGGCCGTCTGCGGCGGTCATCAAGCACACCAACCCCGCCGGTTGCGCTTCCGCGGATACCCTCGCCGAGGCCTACGACCGGGCGCTCTCGACCGACCCCAAGAGCGCGTTCGGCGGCATCGTGGCCCTCAACCGGGAGTGCGACGAGGACACCGCCGAGCAGGTCATCGACTCGTTCAAGGAGGTCGTCGTCGCGCCGGGCTACACCGATTCCGCCCTCGACACGCTGTTCGAGAAGGACAACCTGCGAGTGCTGGACGTTGGCGACGAGGAGGACTTCGGCGAGATTTCCGAGACCACGACCGAGAAGGACCTCGTTGGCGGCCGACTCGTCCAAGAGCGCGACCTACAGGCCCCGACTCGCGACGAGTTGGAGGTCGTGACCGAGCGAGAACCGACCGACGACCAACTCGACTCCCTGCTGTTCGCGTGGCAGACCATCAAGCACGTCAAGTCCAACGCCATCCTGTTCGCCGACGGCACCGAGACAGTCGGGGTCGGCGCGGGGCAGGTCTCCCGCGTCGATGCGGTCGAGATTGCGAAGATGAAGGCCGAGAAAGACGCCGAGGGCAAGTCTGCCGAGGGTGCGGTCATGGCCTCGGACGCCTTCTTCCCCTTCCCGGACGCCATCGAGGCCGCCGCCGAGGCGGGCATCGAGGCGGTCATCCAGCCGGGCGGCTCGGTCAACGACGACGACGTAATCGAGGCCGCCGACGAACACGACATGGCGATGGTCTTTACTGGGAGTCGGTGCTTTAGACACGACTGACCGCAGGGAAGGAGTCGTCTGAAGCTCGGAAGACGCGGTTTGTCTTCCGGCGTTTCCGGGACGACTGACCGCAGGGAAGGAGTCGTCTGAAGCTCGGAAGACGCGGTTTGTCTTCCGGCGTTTCCGGGACGACTGAGCGAGAGAGTCGTCAGAACTCGTTTCTGAGGACGGTTCGGACAGCGGAAATTTTATCGCCGTCACGCTGTTCGGTTCTCGTCGTGTCGGTACCGACTGACTGCGTGCGGTCCGGGTTAGAGTACATCGCCGCGAAAGTGGACCACGGCGGGCAGGTGTACGTCATCGACATCGGGCGGGACGTGATTCACTCGGCCCCGCTGATTCTGACGACGTGGGACGACTCGACGGCCGTCGAAACTGGGTCGTTCGCCCACGCGGTGTTCGGGCCGAAACACATGGCCAAATCCTACACGCCGGACGAGAACGTTCGCGTCACCTACGACCACGGTGCCGAACCGCCGGGCGAGACGGACCTCGGCGAGTGGTCGTCGGTGAGACTCGCCGATGTCGGGCGCGAGTACCGCGAATACTACCGGGAGAACAGCGGCGACTTCTACACGCCTGTCGAGAATCCCGTCGAGACGGTAACGACCGTCCTCGACGAGAGATAGGCCAGACAGATACTCGCTCGCGGACTGTGTGCCCCTCGCGTGGTCGGGAGCGACCGAGTTCCGAGTCACGCCACCGGCCCCATCCGACTCTCGGCGGTCGCCTCTCGGAAGACGAGATTCAAGTGCGACCGCCGCCAACGAACCGGTGATGGGACTCGCAGACGACCCGAAGGTCAAACTCCTCGCCAGCGGATTCGCGCTCTCGCTGTTCGCGCTCGTCGGTCTCGTCGGGTTCGGCCTCGTCGCTGGCCTCTCGACGCTCGCTGGGCCGCCTGCGGGGGCCTCGCTGGTCTTCGCCGTCCTGAGCGCCGTCGCGCCGTATCTGGTCGCGTCGGCGCTGGTCGGGATGCTCTCGCTGTTCCTGCTGGTCGGCCTCGTCGTCACGGCGGTCCGGAGCGCCTCGGTCCCCCGGAGTAATCGCCTCGCGCGCTTGGCCCGGTTGGTGGAGCGGTACTCGTCCGAAGCGCGGGAACTCCGACTGTCCGAGCGCCTCGAACCCACGACCGAGGACCGCATCGACCAGTTGAAACGGGAGTACGTCGAGGGCGACATCACCGAGCTGGAGTACGAACGCCGCTTGCAAGACCTGATGGCCGACGACAGCATGAGCGACCAGCGGGTCCGGCGCGAGTACGAGCGGACCGACCGGAACAGTCGGGAACGCGAGTTCGAGTGGTGAGACGGCGACTCGTCGCCGCCGGAGAGACACCGACAGATATCTTAAAGAAACAGGTACGATTCTCAGGCAAAGGATATTCGTTGTTAATCGGTCTCCTCCGGTCTCGTCGGGTCCAGAAAACGGCTCCAGTTCGGAAACCGCAAAGCGTAACGGTCGGTTACATTTCGCAGTAACAGCCGTCGTCGTTGCAGAAGCAATCCATCGGCGAGATGCTGAACAGGAACATTCTTTGTCACCTCCACCCACACCATAAAACATTAATTAAAAATTCTTTTCTAAGGATATTTTACACCTCCGGTGAGGGTCCGACACTCTAAAGCGCGCCGCGTTAGTTCACGCAGACATGGACTACCACGAGGCGGCGAACTTTCTGTTCGACCTGCGGCGGTTCCGCCCCAAACCGGGGACGGAATCGACCGCGGACCTGCTCGCCCACCTCGGAAACCCTCACGAGGAGGTCGATTTCGTGCAGGTGGCGGGGTCGAACGGGAAGGGTTCGACGGCCCGGATGGCCGAGCGCGCCCTGCGAGAGGCCGGCCTCGATGTCGGACTCTACACTTCCCCGCACTTCGACGACGTTCGGGAGCGCGTGCAGGTGAACGGCCGGAAGATTCCAAAGACCGCCCTCGCCGAGTACGTCGAGTCGGTCCGCGAGTACGTCAACGACCGCGCGGCGGACGGCGAGGCCCCCACCTTCTTCGAGGTCGTGACCGGACTGGCGCTCTGGCACTTCGGCTGTGAGGACGTGGACGTGGCGCTCCTCGAGGTCGGCATCGGCGGCAAGTACGACGCCACGAGCGTCGTGAATCCGGTCGCCAGCGCAGTCACCAGCGTCACGCTCGAACACACCGGCATCATCGGCGAGACCATCGCGGAAATCGCCACCGACAAGGCCCACGTCGCGCCGGAGGACGCACCCCTCGTCACCGCGACGACCGGCGAGGCGCTGGACGCCGTGACGGAGCAGGCCGGAGCGGTCGTCCGAGTCGGCGAGGACGACGACGCCGACGTGCAGGTCGAGTACGGCGGGCGAACCAACCACACCGAGGCCGCCGTCTCCCTCTCCGGGCCGGACTGGGAGGTCGAGACGGCGATTCCGCTCCTCGGCGAGTTTCAGGCCCGGAACGCTGGCGTGGCGGCCGCGCTGGCCCGGCAGGTCAGCGACGTGACCGACGAGCAACTGGCCCGAGGCCTCCGGAAGGCCGACTGGCCCGGCCGATTCGAGGTGATGGGCCGAGACCCCGTCGTGGTTCTCGACGGGGCGCACAACCCCGGCGCGTGCGAGGCCCTCGCCGACACCCTCGCGGAGTTCGAGGACGAGATTTCGGACCTCCACCTCGTCTTCGGCGCGATGCACGACAAGGACCTCCGCGGCATGGCCGAGGCCCTGCCGACGCCCGACCGAGTTGTCGCCTGCCAACCGAACCTCGACCGGGCCGAGGACGAGGAGGTCGTCGCCCGCGCCTTCGAGGAGTCCGGAGCGAACGAGGTCCTGACCCGGAACGCGGTCGAAGGCGCGCTCGAAAACGCACTCGACGCCGCCGAATCTGACGACCTCGTGGTGGTCACGGGCTCGCTCTACGCCGTCGCCGAGGCCCGGACCCGGTGGACCCGCGCCGAGATTCCCAAGCGCATCCGAAATCTGGACGACGCCCGCGAGGCCTTGGAGGGTGCCGACGTGACGAGTCCCGGCGTCTGGCGGATGCGCGGCAAGGCGGTCCACCGCGTCCTGAAGACCCGCGTGCAGGTCCGACAGGCCCGCTACCTCAAAGAGGAGATGCTGAGCCTCGGCGGGGAGTGTGCGGTCTCGGGCACCAACGAGCAGGACGACGAGAACGTGGACGTGGTGCTGATGGGCACGCTGGCCCAGTTCAAGCGCCTCGCCGGGAAACTCGACGGCCAACCCTACGGTCTCTCGGTGTTCGCCGACGACGTGCGCGAGGCGCTGGGCATCCAGACCGACCCCGACCGCCGTGGCTACCCGTGGGAGGACGGCACCGCGGTCATGGGCATCCTGAACGTCACGCCAGACTCCTTCCACGACGGCGGCCGGTACGAGGCCGTCGAGGACGCAATCTCGCGCGCCGAGGAGATGGCCCAAGCAGGCGCGGACATCATCGACGTTGGCGGCGAGTCCACTCGCCCCGGCGCGGACGAGATTTCGGTCGAGGACGAAATCGACCGCGTGGTGCCCGTCATCGAGGAGATTTCGGACCTCGACCTGCTAGTCTCCATCGACACCCGGAAGGCCCCGGTCGCAGAGGCCGCCCTCGAAGCGGGCGCGGACATTCTTAACGACGTGTCGGGCCTCGAAGACCCCGAGATGCGCTTCGTCGCGGCCGAGTACGACGCGCCCATCGTCGTGATGCACAGCATCGACGCCCCGGTGGTTCCGGACCGGGACGTTCACTACGACGACGTGGTGGAGGACGTAATCGACGAACTGGAGGAGCGCGTCCTGCTGGCCGAGAAGGCCGGACTCGACCGCGAGCAAATCATCGTGGACCCCGGCCTCGGGTTCGGCAAGTCGAGCGCCGAGAGCTTCGAACTACTGGGCCGGACCGACGAGTTCCACGCGCTGGAGTGTCCCGTACTGGTCGGGCATTCGCACAAGTCGATGTTCGGCCTCCTCGGCGAGGACGACGACAGAACCGCGGCGACAGTCGCCGGGACCGCGATTGCGGCCGAACGTGGGGCCGACATCGTTCGAGTCCACGACGTTGCGGAGAACGTCGCGGCGGTGAACGCGGTGGAAGCGGCGGACACTCCCGAGCGGTTCGAAGAATAGACTCTTAATTCCGTGTTTGAGAAAGAAATTCTGTTGCTTCGGGTTCCTCTCTGTTTCCAAGAACTGTATGAAACGGTCCAAGAGTGTCTGCTGGACCTCTCAGTTCAGATGTCCATCAGCGCCTGCCACGTGTCGTGGCCGACAACGCCGTCCACGGTGAGACCGGCGCTGGTCTGGAAGTCCTCGATTGCGCTCCGGGTCTCCGGGCCGTAGTAGCCGTCCACCGCGATGTCGTAGCCCTGTCCGTAGTTGAGGTGATGCTGTGCGCCGTAGGTCGCCCACCATGGGTCGTCCTCGGCGTCCCAGACGACGACGTAGAGTTCGTTCCACGTCTCCGGGCCGACGATGCCGTCCACGGTGATGTTGCGGTCGCTCTGGAACTGCTCGATGGTGGTTTCGACTTCGGTCCCGTAGATGCCGTCGTGGTAGTCGAGGGGATAGCCGTTCTCCTCCAGCAGGTACTGGATGGAGTAGACCGCTTCGGCTTGGTCGCCGTAGGAGTAGGTGGGCCAACTGTAGGACGTACCGCCGTCACCGCCACCGCCGTTGTTCGTGCCGCCCACGAGGTCCATGTAGTAGTCCCAGTCCCACGTCGAACCGGGGTCGGTGTGGTTGTTGGGTCCGCAGTCGGACTCGGGGACCTGATGGTGGCCGATGATACCGCCGTCGGTGCTGGCGTCGCAGGGCGCGACGCCCGAGGGGTGATTCTTCGGGATGTTGTACTGGTCGCAGAGCGAACTCACGATGTTGGCCGACTTCTTGTAGAGGGCGTCAGTGAACTGGGTCTGGTCGGTGTAGCCGCCGTGTTCGATGCCGATGGAGTAGTAGTTGTAGTTCTGGCCGCCAGCGTGCCACGCCTTGTCCTCGTGGTGGACCATCTGGGATGCGTACCCGTCGGAGTTCCGGATGGCGTAGTGGGCGCTCACGTCCGCTGACGGGTCTTGGAACCACCCGACCATGCCGCCGTAATCGCCCTCGCCGACGTGGATGACCACCCAGTCGATTGCTTCCGCGCCCCGCGAGGCGCTGGTGTAGTTGCTCGAATCCGCGGGTCGGAAGTCGTCAACGTAGGGGTCTTGGGTGTGGTACGCCGCCGCGGTGTCTGCGAGCGCACCGACGGTCGCAGTCGCGCCGATGGCCTTTAGAAAACTGCGTCGAGTGTTTCGTTCTGTCACGCGAAATCTAAACTAACGGACTCGCCGGGGGCATTAATATTTTTCTAGGCTCGAAATGAGTTAATTATCTAAGGGAACGCCGGAGCGGGCTTCACAGCAGGACGACCAACAGCGCGACGACGGCCACGACCAGCACGAGGCCACCGGCGACTGCGGCGGGTTCGACCCAACTCATGCGCTCTCCGGCCTCGTCGTAGGCGGTCAGGTAGGTGTCGAGGACGGCCTCCTCGTCGTACTCCGAGAAGTTCTCGTTGAAATCGAGGCGTTCCATCTCGCTGGCCGTGACAAGCGCGTCGGTGAGTTCCTGCTCGCTGGTGGTCCGAAACGCGCGCTCCTCCTGTTCGACCAGTTCGTGGGCGCTCGACTCGACGTGGTACTCGACCACGCCAGCACACCCGCAGGTCAGCGCCCGGAGCATGTCGGTGGGAAAGGCTTCCCGGCGGGCGGTCTGGGCGTAGACGTGGGCACCTTTGAACGCCGAGAGTCGGTTTTCGAGAGGCTGGTCGCCCGCGAAGGAAACGCGGTCCTCGATTCGCAGGTCCCGGACTTGTCGCTCGTAGACCTCGCGTTCGGGACCGTCGCCGATAACGACCGCCGACCAGTCGTGGTCGCGGAGTTCGGCGAGCGCCAGCAGGAGGCTTTCGAGGTTGGCGTCGGCGTCGAGTCGCCGCGAGTACACGATGTCGGCGACCTCTCGGGGTTCGATGGCGCGGATGGCGTCCACGTCGATGGCGTTGGGCACGACCCAAACCGCGTCGTCCTCGGCACCGAGTTCCCGAACGCGGGTTTTGACGGTTTCGGAGGGCGCGAGAACGAGGTCGGGCACTGTCGCACAGAGCCGCCAGAGAGGGTCGTCGGCGTCGCCCGCGTCGGGCGAGGTGTACCAATCGACGACGAGGGGCGCGCGGAGGACGAGGCTAGCCAGTTTCGCGGAGAGGACGTGTGTCGGGTCGGCGACGGTGGCCTGAATCACGTCCGGGTCCACGGCCCGGAGCGCAGACGGGAGCGAGACGGCGAATCGACCCTCGCCGGGCGGGTCGCTGGTGACTGCCCGGTAGGTCACGCCGTCCTGCTCGAACGTCTCGTGGTCGCCGTCCCACCACTGTCCACAGCAGACGACCACGTCGTGGCCCCGGCCAGCGAGCGCCTCGGCGGTGCGCCGGATTCGCCGCGTCGCCCCGGTTTCGCGGTGTTGGGCCACCGTCTCCGAGACGAACGCGACGCGCATACGAATCGCCACGAAGCGGCCCACTAAAAACCCAACCCTTCTCGGTTGCACCGCCGAGTCGGTGGTAGAAGCTACCCGAAACGACGCCGGAAAATGGCTTTTAGTCCTCGACCCGAAGGATGAAGTCGGGCGCGGCGTTGTCCGCGCGCTGTCGCCACTGCCGAAGGTCGTAGGTGTGGGCCATCGCAATCACGCCGAAGGCGGCGATGACCAGCAGGGTGTACTGGACGCCCGACAGGAGCGTGAAGGGGTATAGCCCGGTCCAGACCGAGGCCAGCGCGCCCAGACTCAGCGCCGAGAGGCCGAGGTACAACCGGTGCCACGGGAGCGAGGTCTGTGGGTCGCTGGCGAGTTGGAGGTCGAGGCGAGTCGCCCGTTCGGTCACTTCGATAGTCCCCTCGTCGGGGTCGTAGTTCAGCACTCCCGCTGACTCCAACTTCGGGAGATGGGTCTGGTGGAGGGCGCTGTACACCGATTTGCGCTGACTCGACGAGACCTCCGGGACGGTCGTGTCGTTCTCCCACGCCGCAACCTGCTTGGCGAGTTCACCGAGCGTGACGGGACCACCATATCGCTGGAGGTAGTAGAGGACGTACCGCCGACGGAGATTCTTTACGGCGTGGAAGACCTCCTCGCGGGACGGACGTGTGGTTTCGGAAGTCATTCGTATCGCAGAGACAGACGACAAATCGACGGATAAACCGATTTGAACGTTTAGCGCGCCGTAACGACTGTTCAAGATTTTAACCGAAACTTGCCCCCGCGTGCGCTGAAGAAACATCTCCGTTCCGGTAGCGAGTTTCGATTCGAATTCGGGGGCGAAACTGTCGTCCGGTTGGTCGCCCGGACTTCGGCCGAGACCGGTCCGCCGAGCGGTCGGTACGACCGCCGAGAGCGACCGGCCGACCGATGCCAAATTGGAACCTGCCGTTACGCCGCTTTCATTGCCGGTTTCAAGCGAGCATGAGAGATAGTCTCTACCTACGGGCACTCGAACCACCCCATGATTCGACGGGGGTAAACGAGGAGCCACGGGAACTGGGTGGGACAGACGCTCTCACCGGCGGATGGTGCGAGGACGACGAGTCGGGGCGAGCGCGCGGAGTTCCGGAGTCCAAAACGCTTTCCCCGTCGCCTTGTAATCCATCCCCATGCCGAAGTACGATTTCGAGCGGTATCTCAACGTGCGGAACGCGAACACGCCGTCGTTCGGTCCCGACGGCGACCGCCTGTCGTTTCTGATGGACACCACGGGTGTCCCGCAGGTGTGGCGTCTCGACAGTCCCCAGACGTGGCCCCAACAGCTAACCTTCGAGGAGGAGCGCGTTTCGTTCGCCGACTGGTCGCCCGAGCGCGACGAACTCGTCTTCGGGATGGACCAAGGCGGCGACGAACACACCCAACTGTTCCGCCTCGACGGCGACGGCGAGACGCTGACACCGCTGACCGACCACCCCGAGGCCATCCACAACTGGGGCGGATGGAGCCACGACGGTGACCGGTTCGCGTTCACCGCCAACCGGCGCGACCAGTCGGTGTTCGACGTGTACGTCCAGCACCGCGACGAGGAGGGCGACGACGCGGAACTCGTCTGCGAGGGCGACGGGTGGTTCATCCCGGCCGGATGGAGTCCCGACGACGAACGCCTCGCGGTCGTGGAGATGCACTCTAGCTTCGACTACGACGTGTACGTCATCGAGGTGGAGTCCGGGGAGTTGAACCACCTGACGCCCCACGAGGGCGACGTTCGCTACCAGAATCCCAACTGGGCACCCGACGGCGATGCGCTCTATCTCACCACCGACAAGGACGCCGACACGACCTACGTCGCCCGCCTCGACGTAGAGACCGGCGACCTCGAAACCGTGGCCGAGGGGGGCGACTGGAACGTCGAGAACCTGACCGTGGACGACGACACCGGCCGGTTCGTCTTCGGCGTGAACGCCGACGGCTATACCGAACTCACGGTTGGCGAACTCACCGGTCCCACCGACTACGACGAGTTCGCTGACCCCGACCTGCCTCGGGCCGTGACGAGCGGGGCGACCTTCGATACCGACGCCGACCGCTTCGCGCTCGCCGTGACCGGAAGCACCCAGAACACCAACGTCTACGTCGTGGATGTCGAAACTGGCGAGTCCGAGCGGTGGACCGACGCCGCGACAGCAGGCCTCCCCAAGTCCTCGTTCGTGGAACCCGAACTGGTCCGGTACGAGACCTTCGACGGTCGGGAGATTCCGGCCTTCCTCTCGGTGCCCCAGACCGAAGGCGCGGCGGCGACCGAGGACGGCGGGATGCCCGTCATCGTGGACATCCACGGTGGTCCCGAAAGCCAGCGACGCCCGACTTTCCACCCCATCAAGCAGTACTTCCTCAATCGGGGCTACGCCTACTTCGAACCCAACGTCCGGGGGTCGTCTGGCTACGGCAAGGCCTACACCCATCTGGACGACGTGGAGAAGCGGATGGACTCGGTGGCCGACATCGAGGCCGGCGTGAAGTGGCTCCACGACCGCCCCGAAATCGACCCCGAGAAGGTCGTCGCCTTCGGCGGGTCCTACGGCGGGTTCATGGTGCTGGCCAGTCTGACCGAGTACCCCGACCTCTGGGCGGCGGGCGTGGACATCGTGGGCATCGCCAACTTCGTCACCTTCCTCGAAAACACGGGCGACTGGCGGCGCGAACACCGCGAGGCCGAGTACGGGTCGTTGGACGACGACCGCGAGTTCCTCGAATCCATCAGTCCGACCAACAACATCGAGAACATCGAAGCGCCCCTGCTGGTCCTCCACGGCGCGAACGACCCCCGCGTCCCGGTCGGCGAGGCCGAGCAAATCGCCGAGACAGCGGCCGAGCAGGGCGTTCCGGTCGAAAAACTCGTCTTCGACGACGAGGGCCACGGCTTCACGAAACTCGAAAACCGCATCGAGGCCTACACCACCGTCGCCGACTTCTTGGACGAACACGTCTGAGTCGGCGGGCGCGGTGCTGGCCGACGGGCAGTAGCGGTGATGGGCGGCGGACGGGGGCTACTCTCCCACGCTCGGCGGTCGCTCGTCGGCACCGAGTCTGGACTGGCGACCGTGGTAGACGTGGGCGACCCCCGAGACGGCGAGGACGAGCGCCATCGCCGCCGAGAGCGTCACGCCCGGCACGTCGGCGAACGGCGAGACGCCGACGGTCGCTGAGAGCGTGACGGAGACGAACAGGAGTCCCAACAGCAGGTAGTACTGGCTCCACGAAATCTCGTCGCCGGGGACGACTTCGAGGTAGACCCGGAGGTCCGAGAGGCCGTCGGTCGCCGTCACGGTACTCCGCGAGGAGTCGAACTCGACGAGTCCGGCGTCGTCCATCTTCGGCAGGTGGGCCTGCTGGAGCGCGTTGTACACTCGCTTTCGCTCGGTCGAGGTCACCTCGTCGGGTCGCTTGTCGTTCTCCCACGCCGCAATCGTCCGCGAGAGGTCGCGGAGTTCGGCCTCGCCGTCGGCGTCGAGGAGGTAGTAGACGACGTACCTGCGTCGTCGGTTGCTCAGCATCTCGAAGACGACTTCCTGCGTGAACTCCTCGGGTGGGTCGGGTGCGGTCTCGGGGCGGTCGAGCGTTCCGGTAGACATGTTCTGGGTAACTCTCCCCTATCGGTTCGGGCCGGTCAGTCAACGATACCTTATTTATAATTTTCAGTTACTATTTATCTTCTGCCGAGTTACAGGTCCGACGCCGGTGAAACCATCGCCAGCCGGAAATCGGCTTTCGTAATCAAGGAGCGCGTCGGCCTCAGGCGTGGCCTACCGCGGAACAATCAGTCCTTACCGTCTCCTCTGGTCGGGTATGGGCTAACTTCTGCAACTCTTTGGAGAACGTATCGGAGTGGGTGAATAATGACAAATCGGTCGTCGTCGTGAAACGAGTCGTCTCGGCCAACCGGGTCCCGGACGACACCCAAAATACACCTACTCGCGAAATCGAACTCGACCGACGGCAACGGTTGAGGCCACCAGCGAGGCGGTCCTGACCACGGGCCACGCCGACGCGACCACCGAGGCCGGTCCTGAATTCCTGTCGGCTATTCGACTTCTAACGTCGTCAAACAGGTTCGGGGTTCAAGAAACCCTAAGTGGCGATGCGCCGAGGGGACCGATATGGCGGCAATCGACACTACCGACCTCACGAAGCGGTTCGGCGACGACGTTCTCGCCGTCGATTCGCTCGAACTCACCGTCGAGGAGGGCGAGATATTCGGCTTCCTCGGCCCGAACGGTGCGGGCAAATCCACCACCATCAACCTCCTGTTGGACTTCATTCGGCCGACGGCGGGGTCGGCGACGGTGCTTGGCTACGACGCCCAGCGCGAGACCCAAGCCATCCGGGAACGCGTCGGCGTCCTCCCGGAGGGCGCGACCCTCTACGACAGACTGACCGGCAGAGAACACGTCGAGTGGGTCGCCCGGACCAAGACCGCGGACGCCGACCCCGACGCGATTCTCGACCGCGTGGGTCTCGACCCCGACGACCGCGAGCGCCCCGCAGGGGGCTACTCGAAAGGGATGAGCCAGCGCCTCGCGCTCGGGATGGCGCTGGTCGGCGACCCCGACCTCCTGATTTTAGACGAACCCTCGTCGGGCTTGGACCCCAACGGGATTCAGGAGATGCGGGAACTCCTCCGGGAGGAGGCCAACCGGGGCACCACCGTCTTCTTCTCGTCCCACATCCTGCCGCAGGTCGAAGCGGTCTGTGACCGAGTGGGCATCATGAGCGAGGGCAGACTCGTCGCCGAGGACACCATCGCGGGCCTCCGGGAGTCCTCGGGCGGGACCAGTCGAATCACCGCGAAGGTGGACCGGGTGCCCGAAGGCTTCGACCTCGCCGACCTCGAAACCCTGTCTGGCGTCGAGAGCGCGACTGCCGACGACAACGCCGTCACCGCGGTCTGCTCGGCCCCCGGCGCGAAGATGGACGTGCTTCGGCGAATCGACGACGCGACCGCAGTCCGAGACATCCACTCCGAGGAGGCCTCCCTCGAAGACCTGTTCAACCGGTACACCGACGCCGAAGGCGGGGCCGACCCCGACGAAACCGGCGAGCGAGACGGCGAGTCCCCGGAGGTGGCGGCATGAGTTTCCGGGCCGTGGTCAGCAAGGACTTCAAGGACGTGCGCCGGGCGAAACTGCTGTGGTTCGTCGGCGGCATCTACACCCTGTTCGCCGTGCTGTTCTTCTACACCGGGAGTACCGGCGAGGACCCCGCGGTCCTCCGACAACTCTGGAACATGTCGGGCCTCGCGGTACTGTTCATCCCGCTAGTCGCGCTGGTGGCGGCCTACCTCTCCATCGCCGGCGAGCGCGAGTCGGGCAGTATCAAGTTCCTCCTCTCGATTCCCAACCAGCGCCGGGACGTGGTGCTGGGCAAGTACGTCTCGCGGGCGAGTCTCGTCACCGGTGCCATCCTGCTGGCGTTCGGGGTCGCCGCGGTCCTCTCGACGGCGTGGTACCCCGAGGTCGATTTCTCGACGTTCGCCCGCGTCGTCGGTCTCACCCTGCTGTTCGCGCTGGCCTACGTCTCGATTGCGGTCGGCATCTCGGCGCTGACGGCCTCCCGGTCGCGGGCCATGGGCGGCGCTATCGGCTACTTCTTCGTGTTCAACGTCCTCTGGATTCAGGGGTCGGCGTTCTCGGTGGTCGGCGCGCTCCGGTTCGTCTTCGAGGACACGCTGGGTCTCGCGCTGTCCCAGAACACCGAGTCGTTCGTCCAGAGTCTGAGTCCCGCGACGGCCTTCCTCCAGTCGCTCCAACTCGCCTTCCCCGATGGCTACCGTGACATCCCACCAGCGGACCCCTCGACGCCGTTCTACCTCGAAGCCGAGTTCATGCTGGTGATTCTCGCGGCGTGGATCGTTCTTCCCCTGCTGGTCGGCTTCTGGCAGTTCGAGCGCGCCGACCTCGGGTAGCGCAGTTCTCGTAATTCCCTTTTCTCCTCGGTTCGAGATGTGGATAAACACTGGTGAAGACTTTTAGTACTACAGGGAGTAGTACTCAATATGAGCGAGACGACTCGGATTACTCGAAAGGGACAAACAACGATTCCACAGGAGTTGCGAGAGAAGTACGGCCTTGAACCGGGAGATGCAGTCGTCTGGGAGGAGACCGACGATGGAATCGTCGTTAAAAAGACCGAGAAGACCGAAGCAAGAGGACTGCTTGCGGGCGACATGAGCGAAGACGAGCGACGAGCAGTTGCCGAAGAACTCGGCGACGAGATTCGAGCTAAGCGCGATGAGGAGTGGACGGTCGAATGAAAACCTACACCGTCGATTCGGTCGCACTCATCCACTACCTTCTGGACATCCTTCCGGAGCAGGCGCTCGCGGTGGTCGAGGAGGCGGAGGCTGGAAACGCACGACTGGAAGTCCCAGCCATCGTCCTTGTCGAAACGTCCTACATTTTGCAGAAACGCGACGAGGTACGGGGAATCGACGTGCGAGACATCTCCGAGCAAGAGGACATCGAGGGCGTTCTTGCGACGATAGAGCGAGGTTCGCCAATCGAACTAGTCGAAACGGGATACGACGAAGTGCGCGGCGTCGCCGGGCAGATGGCATCGTTTTCGATTCACGACGCGATGATAGTCGCCAGTCACGAGAGTCGAAACACTGACGCCGTGCTGACCAAGGACGGGACCATTGCGGACAGTAACGTGCCGACTGTTTGGGACTGAACTACCGGCAATTCCGCGTCCGGCGAACAGACGTAAGTCGCTCAATCGGCTACCTTCTTCCGTGTCACTACTCGGAAGCGATTCGACCGACAGCGTCGCGGAAACTGCACAGGAAGCCAAAGAAGAAGTAACCGGCGAGTCACCGCCCAAGACCCACTCCACGTCGTTCAAACTGGCCCGCGCCCTGTTCGGCGGGGTGCTGGCGTTCACGGCGCTGGACAACTTCCGGAGTCTGGACGAGATGGTCGGCTACGCCGAGAGCAAGGGCGCGCCGGAACCGGAGACCACGGTGCCCTTCATCAGCGGAAGCCTGCTGTTCGGCGGCCTCGGCATCGCGGCGTGGAAGCTTCCGCGCCTCGCGGCCGGTGCGGTGGCCACCTTCCTCGTGACCGTCACGCCCGCCATGCACGACTTCTGGTCCATCGACGACGACCAGCAGAAAGAACAGGAGATGATTCACTTCCTGAAGAACGCCGCGCTGTTGGGCGGCGCGCTCGCATTCCTCCGGGTCGGACAGGACGAGTGAACTCGCTCGCCTTTTCTCAGATGACGCCCGTTTTCTCGACGGCCTCGATGGCGGCCGCCTCGCTCATCCCGTTGCCCAGAATCGTGTAGCGGTCCCGAATCTCGTGGGCAGAGGTGAGTGCGGCCACGACCATCTCGGGGTCGATGCCCAACTCGTCGGCGGTGGCGGGCGCGCCGATGGTTTCGAGCGCCTGCCGGACGCCCTGCCAGTTGCCGCCGTGGAGGTACTCGGCGATGATGGTGCCGACGCCGACCTGATGGCCGTGGAGCGCGGCGTCGGGGACCATCCGGTCGAGTTGGTGGGAAAAGAGGTGTTCCGCGCCCGAGGCCGGACGCGACGACCCCGCGATTGACATCGCCACGCCCGACGAGACCAGCGCCTTCACGACCACCCACGCCGATTCTTCGAGGCCCTGCTTGATGGAATCGGCGTTGTCCACCAGCATCTCGGCGGTCATCTCGGCCAGCGCCGCGGAGTAGTGCGAGTACTCGACGTTCTGGAGTCGATTGGCGAGTCGCCAGTCCTTGACCGCGGTGTAGTTGCTGATGATGTCGGCGCACCCCGCGGTGGTGAGTTCCCACGGCGCGTCGGCCAGAATCTCGGTGTCCGCCACGACTGCGAGGGGTGGCGCGGCGGCGACGCTGTGGCGGGTGTCGCCCTCCGGGACCGACCCTCTGCCCGAGACGATGCCGTCGTGACTCGCCGCCGTGGGGACCGAGACGAACCCGGTCCCGAGGTCGTCGCTCGCCATCTTGGCGATGTCGATGGCCTTCCCGCCGCCGACGCCGACGAGGTAGCCGGCGTCTACCTCCTCGGCCACCTCGATGACTCGCTGGACCGACTCGAACGTCGCCGACTCGATTTCCACGATTGCCGGGTCGTCGCCCGCGTCCTCGAAGTCCGCCGCGACGCGCTCTGCGGCGACTTCGCGGGGCGTGGGACTGGTCACGACCAGCGGCCGCCCCTGCAAGTGGAGTTCGGAGACGGCCTCGACGGTGCTGTCGAGGACGCCGTGGCCGACTACCACGTTGCGCGGCAGGCGAATCCACGTCGATTTGTCGAACATACGGGCTACTCTATGGCGGGTCGGGAAAACAGTTTACCTCTCTGCCCGCAGGCGTTCGCTGTCAGCGGGTTTCGCGGATTGGGACAATCCACAAGTCCGCCGAGGACGGCAGTCTACGAAGCGCGATAAGTGGCACAATCCACGGGATGCGCCGCGTTCGCGCAGAACTGCGCGAACGCGGCGGGGAGGTTCGGGACGCGGTGCTGTGCGGTTGCGGTGCTATGCGGTTGCGGTGCTATGCGGTTGCGGTGCAGTAGACGGCTTTGCTTAAGCCTGAAGCTGGCTACCCCGCGGTTCTCCTCGACGCGAGGTCCGTTGGAGAAATAAATAGAGGGACAAACAAATTATAAATATTGTCTAAAGACAACAATAAATGTCTTCATATCTACTCCCGAAGCGTCCCGCGCGAGGAGCGCCACCCCGACTTCGCCGGTTGCTGGTCCTGTCGGAGGGCGTGGCGGACCGCCAGCACGTGGCGGGCGAACGCCGCGCCCGCCAGCAGGCCAGCGCCGACGATTGCGTTCGCCGAGAAGCCCGCAATCGGGGGCGCGACGAACCACTCGGGGAAGTACACTGCGCCCGAAACCACGAGGACCCACGCCGTCGCGCCCCCGGCCTGCAACACCGCGAGGCCGATAGTCGTGCGCTGGACCAGCGACGAGAGGGCGTCCCGGCCGCGGACGGTGTTGTCCCCAGCGGTGAGTCGCGGGACGAGCGCGACGGCCAGCGCGAGACTGGCCCCGACGACGCCGACGAGGCCGTCGGCGAACTGGACCGCTGTGAGCCACCCGACCCAGAGCAGAGTCTCGGCGAGCGCGAGACCGGCGACTGCTCGCGCGGGAATCGGCCGACTCCACCCGTTGACCGTGACGTGGGCCAGCAACGCCTCCACGAGCATCCCGGCCGAGAGACCGACCACGCCGACGAGCGCAGTCACCGAGAGCGTGGCGGAATCGCCCACCAACCCGAACCAGACGGAGAGCGCCGTGACCTCGACGGTCGTCAGGAGGACCACGCCGACTCCTCTGACGGTCGCTCGAATGGCCTCGCGTATCATCGTCGGGAGCGTACGGAGAGAGACGGTCGGCGACGACGATGCAGTGACATGCCTCGACAATGGAGTGCAGGGATGTTTGTTATCAACCTCCTGAAAGCGGTAGCGCGGACCTGCGAACGGTCTCAAATCCGGATTAACGACGCGCTCGGCGGCTTCAGCACTCGGAAGTCGGGTTAGGTGATTCTTCGGCTACACTCCCGCGGAAGGTCACGGGGTCCGGAAACTTAGAGCGTGTCGAGTACGCCAAGCACGCGCTCCTCGGCGTCTCTGCCGGGGTCGTACTCGCTCCCGTCGCGGTCGCTATCGAGGGACTCTGCGACCGTCTTCTCCATGGCCTCCGCGAGCGGGGTCGAGTCCCACCCGAGGTTCGCCAGTTTGTCCGTATCCAGCACGTGGGGGTAGTCCCGGTAGAGGATGAAGTCGTCGGGCGAGAGGTCCGCCGCAGAGAGTTCGCGCTCCCCGGCGTGAACGATGTCGATGTCGGTATCCAGCGCGTCCGCGATGAGTTCCAGCATCTCGTCTATCGTCACGATGCGGCGGTCCCCCACGTTGTAGGACTCGCCGGGCGTGCCCTCCTCGGCGACGGTCCGGAGCGCGCTCGCCACGTCCTCGACGTAGGCGCGGTGCCACACGTTGTCGCCGTCGCCGGGCACGACCACCCGGTCGTAGTTGGCGACTCGGTGAATCCAGTAATCCAGTCGCTCGGTGTAGTCGTGGGGACCGTAGACGATGCAGGGCCGGACGCTGTAGGCGTTGACGCCGCGGTCCGCCGCGGCCTCGATTGCTCGGTCGCCCTCGGCTTTCCGGTTGCCGTAGGTCTCGCCCGAGTCGTCGGTGGCCTGCTCCATCGTGCAGGGTCGGAGTTCGGTCTCGTCCTCGCGCTTGGGTATCTCCTCGTTTCCGTAGGCGTCGCCCGACGAGATGTAGACGTAGGCCTCGGCGTCCGAGAAAATCTCGGTCGCGGCCCGGACCTCGCGGGGCTTGTAGGCCACGCAGTCGAAGACGGCGTCGGGTTCGACCTCCTGCTTGGCCCGTTCGAGCGCGGTTTCGTTGGTCCGGTCGCCCTCGTAATGGGTGACGGCGTCGTTCTCCTCGAAGGGATTTTCGTGATTTCCGCGGTTGAAAATCGTCACGTCGTAGTCGTGGTCCAGCAGGTCCGAGACGAGGTGGCGGCCGATGAACCGCGTGCCGCCGATGACGAGTGCGGTGTCCATGCCCGCGCTTGGTCGCGGCGTTTGAAAGACCTACTGGAGTCGGAAATCGCCCCGCCCACCCCGAATCTGACGAAACACAAATTCTGGCCCGAAACCGAAACGATTGCTTCGGTGTTGGGGGAAAAGCCACTTTATCGTCCTATTTTTGCCTGATTTGCGCGAATCGGGTACAACGTTTATCAATGAAAACCACGAATATGAGTAGCATGGGACAGAGAGAGGCCGAGTCAGACGGAATCGAAATTCGGGAAGCCGAAACGGGGGACGTTGACGGCATCCGAAACGTCGCGCTGGCGTCGCTCCGCGCGTCCTACGCCGACGTTCTCGACGAGGAGGTCATCGAAACCGCGGTCGAGAACTGGTACGCCGACGAGGCCATGGACGCCGAACTCGACGAGGACGGGATGCTCTACCTCGTCGCCGTGGCGGGCGACACCGTGGTCGGGTTCTCCCAGAACCTCGTGTCCGAGGAGGGCGGCACCGGGACCATCCTCTGGTTACACGTGGACCCCGACAACCGCGACCAAGGCGTCGGCTCCACCCTCCTGAAGCACACCCAAGCGGTCCTCTCGGAGCGCGGCGTCGAACACGTCGCCGCCGAAGTGCTGGCGGGCAACGAGAACGGGACGCGCTTCTACGAGGAGAACGGCTTCGAGAGGTCCATCGAGCGCGAGACCGAAATCGGCGACGGAACGTACACCGAAGTTGTCTACGTCCAAGAGGGCAAGGAGAAGTTCGAGGTCCGCGAGTACGACGGCCAGACCCTCTACGTCAACTGGCTAGAGAGCGACCGGGGGTCGAAGGCCCCGTTCTTCGCGGCCTACAGCGACGAGGACGGCGAAAATCTCTACGGCTACTTCTGTTCGAACTGCGAGAGCTTCGACACCGCGATGGACTCGATGGAGCGGTTAGAGTGCAACGAGTGTGGGAACACGAAGAAGCCGGTTCGGTGGGACGCTTCGTATCTGTGAAGACGGCCGAAAGAAACGTACTCGTTTCTTAAACACGCTTTTTAGTTGCTGATTCGCGGGGGAAGCGACGCGAAACCGCCGAGAAGCAGACCTCTGAAAGTCCTGTCGGGCCGAGAGGTCGGTGTGGTACTCCACGAGTCGCGGGTGGCCCTCCTTGATACTGGAGTTGCGGACCGGAGTTGTTACGCCAGCGAGAAGTCTCCAATCGGCGTCCGAGACGCGAACCGACGCCTGAATTAGACGCATCTAAAAATAGACTTCGACCAACAACATTATTGCATTCGGTGGTATTTTTACGAGTGACAATGGATACCTCGACGCGACGACGAGACGAGCATCGACTCTCTCGCAGACGAGCGATTACCGCCGGGTCCGGACTCCTCGCTACCGGATTGGCCGGCTGTCTCGGAAGCGTTAGCGGCGGACAGGGCGGCGAAACGAGCGGTTCCGGCGACGGACCAGTCGCCGTGGCGTCGTTCTTCAGTTTCTACGACTTCGGCCGGAAGATAGCCGAGGAGACGCCGGTCGAGGTCCGGAACCTGATTCCGACCGGACTCCACGGCCACGGGTGGGAACCGAACGCAAGCATCACCAAGGACATCATCGAAGCGGACGCGTTCATCCACGTCGGGCCGGATTTCCAGCCGTGGGCCGACCGAGCGATACAGACGCTGAAGGACGACGACATCGACACGCACCTCATCAACAGCCGCGAGGGAATCGAGTTGGCCGACCTCGCGGCCACGCTCGACCCCGACGAGGAGGGCGTCGGTAAGGACCGAGGCAAGGACCCCCACTTCTGGCTCGACCCCCAGCGCGCCAAGCAGTCGGTCGATAACATCGCCGACGGCCTCGCCGAAATCGCGCCCGACCACGAGGAGACGCTCCGGGAGAACGCCGAGACCTACAAATCTGATGTTCTCCAGCGAATCGACGAGGACTATCAGGCCATCTTCGACGCGGCGTCCCGCGACGTGGTGCAACTCGCCGCCCACAACGCCTTCCAGTACATCGGGGTCCGGTACGGCGTCGAGATGCGACCCCTCGTGGTGAACCTCGCGGCCAGCGGCGACGTGAAACCCTCGGACATCGTGAAAGCCAAGAAGGTCATCGAGGAGAACGACATCAACTACATCGGTAACGGCGTCTTCGAGTCGCGGAAGCCGGCGAAGCAACTGGTCCGCGAGACGCAGGTCGAGGCCTACTACCCGGTGACGCCCTACGCCGGCGTCCGTGAGAACTGGGTCGAGAACAACTGGGGCTACGAGGAGATAGCCTACAACGTCAACATGCCCACCTTCGAGGTCGTCCTCGGCAACAAGTCGCCCGACGAGGCCGGACCCGACGGGTGGAATCAAGAGTGGAGGAACTTCGAATGAGTACCGCGACCGGCCGGGAGACGGGAACGGAGCGCGACGAGGCGGTCATCTCCCTCTCGGACGTGGACTTCGGCTACACCGCGACCCCGGTGGTCGAGGACATCTCGATGCGAATCGACCCCGGCGAGTACGTCGCGGTCGTCGGGCCGAACGGGTCGGGGAAATCGACGCTGATGAAACTCATGCTCGGCCTGCTCCGCCCAGACGAGGGCGTCGCCCGACTGTTTGGCGAGCCATCCCACAAGTTCGACGACGGCTCTCGAATCGGCTACGTCGCACAGCACGCCAGCGCCGCCAAGGAGATGCCCATCACCGTCCGCGAGGTGGTGAAGATGGGTCGATTCCCCCACGTCGGATTCGGGTGGCTCTCGGCCGACGACTGGGCCATCGTGGACCGGGCGCTCGAAACGGTCGGCATGACCGCGTTCGCCGACCGTCGCGTCACGCAACTCTCGGGCGGCCAGCGCCAGCGAGCGTTCATCGCTCGGGCACTGGCCAGCGAGGCCGACCTCCTCGTGCTGGACGAGCCAACGGTCGGCGTGGACGCCGAATCCGTCGAAGCGTTCTACGACCTCCTCGAAACGCTGAACGAGGAGGGCATCACGATACTCCTCATCGAACACGACCTGAGCGCCGTGACCGAACACGCCGAGCGCGTCGTCTGTCTCAACCGCGAGGTGTACTTCGACGGCCCGACCGACGAGTTCGTGGAGAGCGACGCGCTGAGTCGAGCGTTCGGGACCGCCGCCAACTTCGTGGGTGAGGCCAGATGACGGGCACGCTCCTCGCACCGATGCAGACGAGTCCGCTGGAACCGATATACCTCCTGCTCGAACTCTGGTCGGCACTCATGTTCTGGCTCGCCGGGGAGACCGGACTGGAGATGCTCCAGTACCAGTTCATGCACCGGGCGATTCTCGTCGGTCTCTGTATCGGCGTGATGGCACCGCTCATCGGCACCTTCCTCGTCCACCGGCAACTCGCGCTCATCGGCGACGCCCTCGCCCACACCGCGTTCGCCGGTGTCGCGGTCGGACTGTTCATCAACGCCGTGCTGAACGTCGGCGTCTCGCCGTATCTGACGGCCGTCGTCGTGGCGATGCTCGCGGCGCTCCTCATCGAACTCATTTCGGAGGCCACCGACGCCTACAACGACGTGTCGATGGCCATCGTCCTCTCGACCGGGTTCGCGCTCGGGACGACGCTCATCAGCATCAACGCCGGCGGGTTGGCGGTCGGCGTCAACCAGTATCTGTTCGGCAACCTCTCGACGGTCTCGAACGAGAGCGCCGCGATACTCCTCGTGCTGTTCGCGGTCATCGTCGTGACCGTCGGGGTGACGCGCAACCAGTTGCTCTACGTGACCTTCGACGAGACCGCCGCCGAGGTCTCGGGTCTCTCCGTGGACTGGTACAACCGCATCATGGTGATGCTGACCGCGCTGGTCGTCGTCGGCGCGATGCAGATTATGGGCGTCATCCTCGTGGCGGCGATGCTGGTCGTCCCCGTCGCCGGAGCGGCGCAGGTCTCCCGGAGTTTCACCGAGTCGCTCCTCGTCTCGATGGTGTTGGCAGAGTTGGCGGTTCTCCTCGGCATCGGTGTGGCTTACTACGGCGAGGCCACGGCCGGAGGAGTAATCGTCCTCGTCGCGGTCGCTATCTACGTCGTCGCGGTCCTCGCCGGGAAGCTACAGACCTCGCTCGCTGACGACCGGACCCCGGAAATCGGGAGCATCGAGGCCGAGAAGAATACGTCCCGGTCAGATTGAGACGACGATTCTCGCTAGCGGCTTAAGATACCTAATTAGTGTTCAAGCGTTAGTAGAGAATCTTCTAAAAAATGGATTTGTTGCTTTAACGCTCAGTCTGTCCCACTCTGTGCGACTCAACTACCTGCCCCACGAACGCTAGCCCGAGGAGGCGGTGAACCCCTAAGATGGTTCTGGTTGAACTGTGAGGGTTTCGACACCGCGATGGACTCGATGGAGCGGTTAGAGTGACCAGTACGGGAACACGAAGAGGCCGGTTCGGTGGGACGTGTCGTATTTGCAGCCCCATATTTTATGATTCAATTACATTTAAATAGAATTGCGTATTTCTATTTATAATATTAATTTCTATTAATATTATTATAGAGACTTTACACCAGTGAGAATACGCCTCAGCAATAATTCCCTCAAGTTCGTGAGATGGTCTCAAAAATCGCTTCTTTTTGTTTCTTCCTGACTAGATTCCGATGATTCATACGAATTATATAATACTAAACCAAGAATGCCTGAAACTAGCCCGAGTAATCCCCATTTTATCGGGTGACTTCGCCCCTCATTTTTCGCCCTTCGATATAAATGAATACCTATACTCACCCAAAGAAATACAAAGAAAAGGGGGATTAGTAATAACTCTGCGCTTCCCGGTACTGGAATATATGGTAGGATGGATCCCATGTATAATCGGGCACGACTTTTCTTTACTTAAATCCTGTGACTCAAATACCAGGAAGAAATATTATATAACAAATAAATAGAAAGCTATAATTTGGTGACAGGGAGATAAGCATTTGCTGCTATGAAAGGAAATAGCCAGCAGGAAGAAAAGCTAAGCGCGAAGAATCGACGCAAGTTCCTCAAGACTGCCGGTGTTGCGGCGGTTACTGCTGCATCAACGCCAGCTATCACTAGTGCGACCAAGCCGGATTCGCACGAAGTGTACGAGCAGTCGCTAAAACTTCGAGACCAAAACGACTGGGATGTCTACCAATGGCGACGATATCTTGCAAAGAGAGGTCACAACCTCAAGACCCATGACAAGACCTTTACCGGCCGGTCCGGAGTCTCTGCTCAGAGATTTGACTGTTATCAGTGCACTCTCTTTGTGACCTTCGACGATCTTGCGTACGAGGATTACGCAGTAGTTGACTTCTCTTGGGAGATTGACCAGTCAGATAGCGATGATGGCGGACAAGCACCCTTGGACTACGCCACCATCGGCTACGATTCAGATCATTATTCCAAAAACCAGTCCCCCTACGTTTACTACGGAAACTACGTTTCCGACATTGGGGATCAGGACTCAGAAGGTGCAACAGGAATCGCAGTTGAGTGGGATGACGAGGCCTACCTGAATAATGAGGGTTCTGACGGGACTGCATCCGATTATTGGGGGATGTATCTGATTCCGAACTACTCCGACTACGACGAGTGGGAACGGAAAATTTACGTTGACCTCCACCACATCTGGGGTGACATCAAACTGGATAGCGTAGGGTTTAGTACTACAGGTCCAACCCTGAACCTCACTAGCGGAACTGAAAAATGGGTTCGAGAAACGGAAACCTTCGAAGGCTACATGGACGAAGGTGGCCAACATAAGGACACACGGGACAAAGAGTGCTGAATTAATTCATAAAAGATTAAAATAAATTCTTTGATGATAGCGTAATTACTACAACCACATTATGTAACTATAACTATTTAATGTGGCTTAGTCTGCGCCGCTCTGTACTATTCGCCCGGTTTCTTCGTCACGAACCCGCGCCTTCGGCGGCGGCGAGTTCCGAACGTCCTCCCGACCTTCTTCAGTAACCGCACGCTCGTAGGCTTCGGGCATCACCTTCACGAACTGGTCCAACACGGCGTCCCAGTTCGCCAGCAGTTCCTCTGCGCGCTCGCTGTCGGTGTAGGCCGCGTGGTTCTCCACGAGGCGGCGGAGGACCGACTCGTCGCGCTCCGAGAGCGAGGTTTCGAGGCTGACCATCCCCCTGTTGACGCGCCCGGCGAAGTCGCTCGACTGGTCCCAGACGTAGGCCACGCCGCCGGACATCCCCGCGGCGAAGTTCTTGCCGGTGTCGCCCAGCACCGCCACGACGCCGCCGGTCATGTACTCGCACCCGTGGTCGCCGACGCCCTCCACCACGGCTTTGACGCCGGAGTTCCGCACCGCGAACCGCTCGCCAGCCATGCCGTTGACGTAGACCTCGCCGCCGGTTGCACCGTAGAGGGCGACGTTGCCCACGACGACGTTCTCGGTGGGGTCGTAGGCCGCCGATTGAGGAGTTTCGACCGCCATGCGGCCCCCGGACAGGCCCTTGCCGAGGTAGTCGTTGGCCGCCCCTTCGAGGTGGAAGTCCACGCCCGACTGGAGGAAGGCACCGAAGCTCTGGCCCGCCGTGCCCCGGAAGTCACAGGAGAGCGTCCCGTCCGGCAGGCCCTCCTCGCCGTGAATCTCCGAGATTTTCCCCGAGAGCATCGCGCCGACCGCCCGGTCCTGATTGGCGATTTCGGCGTCGAGTTCGACCGGTTCGGCGTTCTCGACTGCGCTCTCGGCGAGTTCGAGGAGGTTCCGGTCCAAGTGGTCCCCAATCTCGTGGGTCTGTTCCCGAGTCTTGGTGCGCTGAGGACTCGCGGGGTCGTGGTCGGCGGGGTCGGCGATGATGCCCGACAGGTCCAACCCGCTGGCTTTCGGGTGGTCGGTCTCGCGTTGGTCGAGACACTCGACTCGGCCGACCATCTCCTCGACCGTCTCGAAGCCCAGTTCGGCCATGATTTCCCGAAGTTCCTGCGCGATGAACGTCATGTAGTTGACGACGTGTTCGGGTTCGCCGGGGAACCGCTTGCGCAGGTCCTCGCGCTGAGTGGCGACGCCCACGGGGCAGGTGTTCTGGTGGCACTGGCGGGCCATCACACACCCCGAGGAGACCAGACTCGCAGTCCCGAAGACGTACTCCTCGGCACCCAGAAGCGCCGCGACAGCCACGTCTCTCCCGGTCTTCAGGCCGCCGTCCACACTCACCCGAATCCGGGAGCGCAGGCCGGTCTCCCGGAGCATCTGGTTGGCTTCCGCGAGGCCCAACTCCCACGGCAGACCGGCGTGCTTGATGGAGGTCCGAGGACTCGCCCCGGTCCCGCCGGAGTGGCCCGAGACGTGAACCACGTCGGCGTTGGCCTTCGCCACGCCCGCGGCGATGGTCCCGATGCCGTCCTCCGAGACCAGTTTGACGTTCACGTCGGCGTCGGGGTTCGCCGACTTCAGGTCGAAGACCAACTGTTTGAGGTCCTCGATGGAGTAGATGTCGTGCTGTGGCGGCGGCGAGATGAGACCGACGCCCGGCGTGGCGTACCGGACGTGAGCAATCATCTCGTTGACCTTGCTCCCCGGCAGGTGGCCGCCTTCTCCCGGTTTCGAACCTTGGGCCATCTTGATTTGAATCTCGTCGGCGCTGGCGAGGTAGGCGCTCGTGACGCCGAACCGCCCCGAAGCGACCTGCTTGACGTTGCACTCGCGTTCGGTGCCGAAGCGTTCGGGGGGTTCGCCGCCCTCGCCCGTGTTCGATTTCGCGCCGAGGCGATTCATCGCAATCGCGTTGTTCTCGTGGGCCTCGGGCGACAGCGACCCCAGACTCATCGCCGCCGTCGAGAACCGCTCGGCGATGGATTCGACCGACTCGACCTCCTCGACCGGAATCGACTCTCTGCCCGCCGAATCGAATTCCAGCAAGCCCCGAAGCGTCTGGAGGTTCCCGTTCTGGTCGTTGACAGCCTCGGCGAACTCGTCGTAGGTGTCCGAATCGCCCTGTCGAACCGCCCGCTGGAGCGTGCCGACCGTCTCGGGGTTCCACTGGTGGCGGCGGCCGTCGGAGCGATGCTCGAACTCGCCTTGGCGCTCGATTTCGGGGTCCTCTGAGAAGGCTTTCCGGTGGCGCTCGCGCAGGTCGGCCGCTATCTCCTCGATGCCGACACCGCCGGTCTTGGCCGCGGTGCCCGTAAAGTACTCGGCCACGAAGTCCGAGTCGAGACCGACCGCCTCGAAAATCTGGGCACCCCGGTAGCTCTCGACAGTCGAGATGCCCATCTTGGCCATCGTCTTCTGAAGGCCGTCTTCCAGCGCGTGAACGTAGGCCTCGATTGCGTCGGCCTCGTCCGCGCCCTCCGGTCCGGCCACGATGTCGGCGATGGACTCGAAGGCCAGCGTCGGGTTGACCGCGCCGGCCCCGTAGCCCACGAGACAGGCGAGGTGGTGGACCGTCCGGGGGTCGCCCGACTCCACGACCAGACCGGCGTGGGTTCGCAGGCCCTCTCGGACGAGGAGGTGGTGGACCGCCCCGGTCGCCAGCAGACTCGGAATCGCCAGTCGGTCGTCGCCCATCTCGCGGTCCGAGAGGACCACCATCTCCGCGCCCTCTGCGACCGCTTCAGTGGCCTCCCGGCGGACGCGCTCGACCGCAGTTTCGAGGTCGGTCGAGTCGTCGTCGGGGTAGGTGATGTCTACGGTCGCGGTCGGAATCTCGTCCTGCTCGCGGACGCGGGCCATCTCGGCGTCGGTCAGGACCGGCGAGTCCAACACGAGTTGGCGGGCGTGGGCCGGGGATTCGCCCAGCAAGTTGCGCTGTCTGCCCAACCGGCTTTCGAGACTGGTCACGCAGTCCTCGCGGAGGTAGTCGATGGGTGGGTTTGAGACCTGCGCGAACAACTGCTTGAAGTACGAGAACAGCGGGCGGTCGAACTCCGAGAGGACCGACAGCGGCGTGTCGTCGCCCATCGACCCCACGGGGTCCTTGCCGGACTCGGCCATCGGTTCGAGGAGTTCGTCCAACTCGTCTCTGGTGTAACCGAAGGCGGTCTGGCGCTCCCGGAGCGAGGCGTCGAGTCGGGCGTCGGCGGTCGCTCCGGCGCGGGGGTCGGCGTCGCCCACGTCGAGTTCGACCTGCTCGTCCTCGACCCACTCGCCGTACTCGTCGTCGGTCAGGTCGTCGAAGACCTCGGCGTCGGGAATCACCCGGCCCTCGTCGGGGTCAGCCAGAAAGAGTTGGCCGGGTTCGAGTCTGCCGCGCTCCCGAATCTCGCTCTCGTCGGTGTCGAGCGCGCCGGCCTCGCTCGCCATCACGAGGCGGTCGTCGGTCGTCACGTCGTACCGGCAGGGCCGGAGACCGTTGCGGTCCAGCACCGCGCCGACGCGCTCGCCGTCGGTGGCCGCGACCAGCGCGGGGCCGTCCCACGGTTCCAACAAGGAGGCGTGGAAGTCGTAGAACTCCTTGCGGGCGTCGGCCATCTGGTCGTCGCCGCGCCACGCCTCGGGGACCATCATCCGGAGGGCGTGAGGGAGTTGTCTGCCGCCCTCCAGCAGGAGTTCGAGGGCGTTGTCCACCGCGGCGGTGTCGCTCCCCTCGGGGTCCGCGACGACCGGGGCGACCTTCTCGGGGTCGAACCGGTCGGTTTCGAGGGACTCCTCTCTGGCGCGCATCCAGTTGATGTTGCCCCGGATGGTGTTGAACTCGCCGTTGTGGACGACTCTCCGGTAGGGATGGGCGAGGTGCCACGCGCCGAGGGTGTTGGTCGAGAACCGGGCGTGGACCATGGCGAAGGCGGTTTCGAGGCGGTCGTCCCGGAGGTCCGGGAAGTAGCCCGGCAGTTGCTCGCCCTTGAGCAGACCCTTGTAGACGACGGTCTGGCGGTCGAGCGAGCAGACGTAGAAGCGACTCGCGCCCGCGGCGTCTACCCCACCCACCGAGCGTTCGAGGACCCGCCGGGCGACGTAGAGGCGAGTGTCGAAGGTCTCGGGGTCGGGCGTTTCGCCCCCGTCGGGTCGGACGAAACACTGCCAGATTGCGGGTTCGGAGTCGAGCGCGGTCGCCCCGAGGTCCGCGTTGTCGGTCGGCACTCTGCGCCACGCGAACAGGTCCAGTCCCTCGTCGGCCAGCACGTCCTCGGCGAGTTCCCGGAGTCGGGCGCTCGACGCCTCGGCTTTCGGGAGAAAGACAGTGCCGACGGCGTACTCGTCGGGACTCGGAAAATCGTCGTCAAGGCCGGCCCCTACTTCGTCGGCGAAGAAGTCGTGAGGCTTCTGGAGGAGGACCCCGGCCCCGTCGCCGGTGTTCTCCTCTGCGCCGGTGGTGCCCCGGTGTTCGAGATTTTCCAGTAGTTCGAGGCCGTCGGCGAGGACCCCGTGGCCGCCGCCGTCGGCGAGGTCCATCACGACGCCGACGCCGCAGTTCGCGCGGTAGTCGTCGGGGTCGGCGAGGAGGTCCGCGTCGGACCGCGAAGCGGCCCCCGCGCGGGTTCGACCACCTGCTCGGGATTGGTCTCCGGAGTCGGAAAGTGGGTACTCGGTCATGAGATAACAATCCTCGAACCCCTACAAGAGGCTACCCCTGAATGGCTAAGGACGTTTTAATACCAAATAAGGAGATTAATATTGTTTGGACGGGTTCGACCGGGTGACGGTCAGCTGTCAGCGAGGAGTTCCGGGGGCGTCGCGGACGGGTCGGCGATTCGGACACGTCACACCCATCGGAGACATCTCTACAATTCTTTTGCAATTGTATAGGTTGTCGAGAGTCGAATCCGGCGTTCCGGCCGTCGCTACGCCGAGAAGTACCGGAAGGTCACCCCGCCCGCGAGGAACAGCGCGAGGCCGCCCACCGCGGTCCCAATCGGTCCGCCGGGGAGGTCCGACGATTCGTCTCCGGCCCCGGTCGAATCGGTCGCCTGCTCGGTCGTGACCGGGGTGGTTTCGGTCGGGGCCTCGTCGCCGACGGTGGGAGCGTCGCTCCGGGTACGCTTGGTGTCGTCGTCCTCGACCGCTCGCTCGGTCGTCGTCGCGGTCGTCGGGTCGTCGGACGACGACTCGTCCGACCGGTCGCTGGTGTCGCCGAATCCACCACCGTCACTGCCGTCATCACCGCCAGCACCGCCGCCGTTACCGCCACCGCCGGACCCGCCGTCCGAGTCGTCCTCGGTCGTCGTTCGCTGGGTCGTGGTCGCGGTGGTCGTCGTCGTGGTCGTCCCCGACCCGCCGCCGGCCGACCCCGTGAGGTCGCGCCGCTCGGAGGCCCCCGACTCCCACGTCACGGTCGTCCCGGTCGAACCGCCGTTCACCGCGAGCGAGAGCGTCTCGTCGGTCGCGTCAGTGTCGGGGTCCGAGACCGACACGTCGTAGAATCCCGACTCGTTGGTCGTCGCCGTCGCCACGGTCCGGCCGTCGTAGACGACTTCGACGGTCGCACCGGCCAGCGCGTCCCCGTCGCCGTCGGTGACGGTCCCGTAGAGGCGATGTGGCGGGTCCGGAACGCTCGCACCGGGACCGGCCGCCGCGACCAGTACCGCCGCGACCGCGAGTGCGATTACCGCGCCGACTCGGCGCGTCCGTCGTCGGTCAGTTGGGTCTGAGTCTGATTCGAGCATATCAGTAGGAAGTCGTGTTGTAGGTCGCGTCGTCCGAGACGAGGAGCCAGTACCCTTCGCCCGGCCGGAAGGTGTCGTTCTGGAGGTCCACCAGTCGGTAGTCGAGCGCCCCGTCGGTCCCTTGGGCGAACGCCGTCACGTCGTCGGCTTCGACCGTCCCGAGGGCATCGCCCGCGGACCGCTCGCCCTCCTCCCAGTGGCCGACCAGATTCCACCCCGCTTCGAGTTGCTCGGTGCGCGTCTGACCGCCGGCCACGTTATCGACGGTCACGTCGATGGTTGTCGAGCGGTCGGCCACGAAGACGTACCCCTTGCCCCCGACCAGCGCCGAGAAGTCGTTGGTCGGCGCGTCGGGGTCGTAGCTCTGCCACTCGTTGTCGTCGTAGGTCCAGACCGTCTCGACGCCCGCGAGGGTGAGGTCCGACAGCGAGACGTTGCCCTCGACCGCGGGGACCGACACGAAGTTCTCGCCGGGGACCAGCGACAACCGGACGGTGTGAATCTCGGCCGGGATGGCGGTCCCGCCCGAATCGCCGAACTCCTCGGTGTAGCTTCCGGGCGCGAACGAGACGGTCGGCGCGTCGTCGGTCGAGACGTGCCCCGAGACGGTCACGTTTATCTCGGTCGTGGCGCTCTCGGTGCCCGAGACGCCGGTGACGGTCGCATTATCGACGCTCACGTCGCCGGCCGCGAGTCCGCTCGCGTCCACCGACTCGCTGAACTCGACGGTCAGCGTGGTCGCGGTGGCGTTAGCGTCCCGAATCCACGCGCTCGCCGGTTCGGGGTCGGCCCGGTCCACCACCGCCGTCGCGGTCTGGCCGGTCGCCCCGTCGCCCTGCGGGTCGGTTGCGGTTTCGAGGCGCACGTCGTACTCGCCGTCTCTGCTCGGCGTGACCGTCGCGTTGTACTCGTAGCCGCCAGAGCCGTTGGGCGATTCGGCGAACTCGTCGGTCGTCAGATTCCGGGTCCCGTTCGGCCCGGTCACGGTCGCTCGAACCGAGGAGAGTCGGTCGGTGGAGTCGAACCGGACCGACACGTTGTCGCCCGCGGTCCCGGCGTCGAACCCGCTGACGGTCGGCGGCGTGTCCACGACGAAGGAGAACGTCGCGTTGGCCCGGTTGTCCAGCGTGTCGTTGGCGACTACCTCGACAGTCACGTCGCCGTCGGCGAGCGAGATTCCTGCTGTCGCGGGGTCTACCGCCAACTCGCCGCCGGAGAAACTGACGCCCGGTGTAGCGGTCCCGACCGAATCCAACGTCGTGCCCGCAGAATCCGTCACCGTCACGCCGACCGACGAGGACGCCACGCCGGTCGCGTCCCCAATCGAGACGTTGACCGGGACTTGCGAGTCGGCCACCGTCCCGGTCGGCGACCCGCTGTCGAACGTCGGCGGGGTGGTATCGACCCGGAAGGAGAACGTCGCGTTGGCCCGGTTGCCCACGGTGTCGTTGGCCGCCACCGTGACCGTCACCTCGCCGTCGGCGAACGAGACGCCGGCCTCGTCGGAGTCCAGCACCAGTTCGCCGCCGGAGAAACTGACCCCTGCTGTGGCAGTACCCACCGCGTCGAGTTTCGTGCCCGCCGAATCCGTCACGGTGAGTCTCAGACTGCTCGCGTTCACGGCGTGGGTCGCGTCGGAGACGTTGACCGTGACGTTCGCCCGGTCGTCGGCCACGGTGGTCCCGGCGGGCGACTCGCCCGCGAACTCGGGACCGGTCACGTCCGCGGTGGTCGCGTTCGTCGCGCCCGACGCGCCGTCGTTACCCATCCCGTCCTCAGCGAGACCGAGCGTGGCCTCGTAGGTCCCGTCGGCGCTTCCCTCGTAGGTCGCTGTGTAGGTGTAGGGACCGGTCCCGGTCTCGGTGAACGACGACCGGTCGAGCGTCACCGACCCGGCGGGCGTCGAGAGCGCGACCGAGACCGCCGAGAGGCGCTGGTCGCTGTCGAACGCGACCGAAACCTCCCGGCCGGTCGGGTTGGCGACGCGCAGGTTAGCCACCTCGGGCGTGTCGGTGTCCACCGGGAACTGGTAGGCGTTCGACGCAATCGGGTTCCCGACCGGGTCGTAGGCGTCGCTCACGCTGAGCGTGGCGTCGGTGGTCTCGTCGTCGTCGGCCACGGTGAGCGTCCCGGTCCACGCCGTCGAGTTGACGAAACTCCCGCCCGAGAGGGTGTACGACCGATTCAGGCCCGAGACGATTGCGGTCGGCGAGCGCGAGGTATCGACCGGTTCGTCGAACCTGACCGTCACCTGCTGGCCGGTCCCGGCGGTCGAGTCGTTGACCCCGCCGCCCGCAATCGTGACGCCCGCGACGCCCGGCGCAACCGTGTCCTTCTCGACCGGTATCTCCTCTACGAACCCCTCGATGTTGGGATAGCCGGCGTCCAGCGTCATCGACTCGACGGTCACGGACCCCTCCGAGAGCGACGAGGCGTCGATGCCGGAGACCGTCACCGTGGTCTGGTCGGGGGCGACGCTGGCGGACTGTACCACGGAGTTCGTCCCGTCGCCGAGTCGAACCCGGACCTCGTCGGCGTCCGACCCCGAGACGAGTTCGACCGTCACCGAGTAGTCGCTGGCGTTACTCGCTGTGATGTCGCCTGCCTTCGTCGCCTCTGGCTTGGCCGGGCCGGTGGTGTTGACCCGGAAGGTGTTGGTCGCGTCGGGGGCCAGCGCGTTGCCCTCGGCGTCGGTCGCCTCGGCGACCCGGATGGCGGCCTCGGTGTCGTCGTTGTCGTCCTTAATCATCACCGTCCCGGTCCACGCAGTCGCGTTGGCGTAACTCCCGGACACGTCGTAGGTCCGATTCAGCCCCGTCAGCGTGACGTTCGGCGCGTCGTCGGTCGCCATCTCGTCGTCGAACATGACGGTCACGGTCTGCTGAGTCCCCACGTCGTAGGTCCCGATTGGCGCGTTCGTGATGGTCGCGTCCGCGACACCCGGCGTCGTCGTGTCCTTCGTCAGCGTCGCCACGGTCGCCGTCGCGGCGTTGTCGCCGTAGTCGGTCAGGGTCGCCGAGACCGACAGTTGCCCGTCGGCGAGCGTCGAGAGGTTCAGGTCGGCGAACGTCACCGCGTGGGGGTCCGTATCGCCGTCGGTCTCGTTGGCGACTGTCGTGTTCGCCTCGACCGTCGCGCTCCCGTCCGAGACGGTCACGTCGAGGAGACCGGCCTCGTGGTCGTCAGCCAGTCGGACCGTGAGGTCGTATGCTTCGACGTTGCTCGCGTTGACCGGGCGACTCGTCGCCGACTGGGGCGCGGCGGGTTGCTGGGTGTCCGCCAGCACGGTCGTCGCGGTGTCGGCCGGATTGTCGTAGGCGTCGAAAATCGCGTCGGACGCGGGCCGAATCGTGTCGTTTCCGATGTCGGTCGGGACGGCCGCCGCGTCGAGTTCGAGATACGCCGTGTCGGTGTTCGGCCAGTGGGTGACGCTACTGATACTCGACGCACCCGCACCGTTCGCGTCGGCGTACACGAAGTCGCTGGCCGAGAGGTCTCCTCCCGAGGAGTTCGAGACTTTCTCGCTGAACGTGACTTTCACGGTCGGTCCGCCGGCCTCTATCTCGGCCTCCTCGATGGTCGGAGAAGTGGTGTCAACCGTCACTACGTCCGAGAGAGTCTGATTGTTCGTGACCTCGTTGTCGAAGTCGTCGGTCGCGGTTCGGAGGTCTGCGGTGTAGTCGCCGTCGGTGCTGGCGGTGTAGGTCGCGGTGTAGGTGTAGGTCCCGCTGTCGTTCTGTTCGGTGAAGTCGGTCAGTGTCGTGGACTCCGGCCCGGTCAGGTCGGCCTCGTGGGTCTGGAGTTGCTCGTCGGTGACCATCGTGAGTTCGAGTTGCTGGCCCGACGGGTTGGTCAGGTTGAAGTCGGTGACCCACGGCGGCGACCCGTCGATGCGTATCGTCGCGGACCCGCCGGCCGTCAGGTCGGTGCCCGTGGTGAGCGAACTCGCCCCTTCGTAGACGTAGACCGCGTACTCTCCGTCGAGGCCCGTGGTATCCGAGAAGGTAGTCGAGTGCGCCAGATTGTCGTCCTCCGATGCAACCGAGGTCGCTCGGTCGCCCGAACTGTATTGGCCGTCAGCGTCGGCGTCCAGCACGACGTGCATCGTACTTCCGTCGTCGGCGGTGTCGTCCACGTAACTGACGGTGAACGAGTTCCCCGCCTTGATTTCCGACTTGCTGATGCCCACGCTCTCGGCTTGGCTTCGTGCGGTGTCGGTCAACACGCTTACCCCGGCCGTGACGGCCGCGACCACTACAACGACCGAGACCAAAGCCGAGAGCCATTCGCGTGACCGAACCATTTTTTCTACCTTTAAAGTTACTATTGATAGACCTATCGGTTTTCGAAAATCGGGACAGGACAGCGTACTTACTGTATTCCTCCAAATATATTAGCAGTGAGACGATTATAAATCGACTATACGTCACTCGCCGCCCTCGCCGTGGGAAAATCCTATGAGAGCAGGGATAAGTACCAAAAGCATGAGGGATACGAACTTGGGCGACGAACCGGCGGTCGTGACCGAGTTTCTCGACGAGTACAACGTGGTCGAGAAGTTCCAGACGGGCGTCGGCCGAATCCACGCGCAGGCCCTCGGGATGAAGATTCACTCGCTCGACCACGGACGCGGGTCCTACGAGTTCGACGTGCTGACGTGGGACGACGGTCGCGCCGTCGCATACTACCCACCGGAAGTAGAGTTCAGCGCGGTCCTCCTGTTCCCGACCGGGTGGGGGTACTACTGCTGTCAGAGTCCGCAGGATACCGCCGACGTCGCAGACTGGTTCGAGGACGAACTCTCGGAGCATCTGGACGACGACGAGGCGATTATCGAACTGGTCGATGTCGAGACGGAGTAGGCCCTCGACTGCGAGTAGGGGCTACCACTCGGTCAGCGCCTGCGCGCCGTAGTTGTGCGAGAGGACGCCGAAGAAGGTCAGGACTGCGCTGAGGGCGGCGGCCCCGCCGACGAAGAACACCCAGTCGATTTGCGTCGCCATCAGGGCACCGCCGAGCATCGGCGCGAGGACGCTCCCCGGCCGCCAGACCAACTCCCGGATGCCGAAACTGGAGGCCACGCTCCCGTCGTCGGTGCCCTCGTCGGCGAACAGCGCCATGCTGGCGGGTTCCCGGATGCTGTCGGCGACTCCCAGCAGGCCGTTGCAGACGAGCAGGGGGAGAAAGGCGGCCGAGAGGGTCCCGAGGAGGGGGAAGGTCGCGGGCAGGTTTAGCGCGGTTCCGATGGCGGGCGTGAACGGGACCGCGATGGCGACCAACCCGTAGAGACCCCCGCCGACGAAGACGAACAGCGAGCGCCCGGCGCGGTCCGAGAGTCTGCCGGTGTGGGGTTGCAAGAGCATGTTCGTGACCTTCTCGGCGGTGACGACGAGACCGATGACCAGCGGGGTGGTGTAGCCCAACCCGCCCTGCGCGGCAGTGACGCCGGCGTAGATGGGCACCCACGTCCGGACCAGCGTGACCGCGACGGCGTACTGGGCGCGGAAACTCGTCAGGGTCCAGAGCCGGCGGTTGAACGCCAGTCCGGCGAAGGGGTTGCCTTTCACGCGGGACTCGTCCTCGTCCAGCAGGAACCAGACGCCGACCATCGCGGGGACGAGGAGGACGACGAGGACGGTGTAGACGGCCTCGAACCCGCCCCACTCGTAGAGACCGCCCGCGGCGAGACTGCCGAGGATGCCCGCCGCGAGTCGCCACGAGTTCGCTTTCCCGATGTGGTTGGCCCGCCGGTCGGGCGGGGAGAGTTCGCCGACCAGCGCCAGCGACATCAGGCCCGACCCGGTGACGGCGATGCCTTGCAGGCCGCGGACGAGGATGAACTGCCACGACTCCGCAGAGGGATTCGAGACCAGCGCGAACGCGATATAGCTCAGGATGCTCACCCCGAGGACGCCCACGAGGACGAGTCGCTTGTCTCCTCGGTCGCCCGCCCACGCCAGCGGAATCGTGGCGAGGGTCTGCGCGGCGGTGAACGCCGTCGTGAACAGGCCGACGACCAACCCGGTGGCCCCGAACAGGGTGATGTACTTCGGGAGGAGGGTCAACAGCGTCACGAACCCGAACCCGGAGGCGAACCGCGTCAGATAGAGCGCGTAGAACTGGAGTTTCTCCTCGTTCACACCGAAAAAAGCTCCTCGGGCCGGAAAAGTCGTTTCGGAACTCGTTCCGGAACACCAACCGATTTCACCGCGTTCGGCGGCCCATTTTGCCGGATTCGGCGACCGCGACTCGGCCCATCGAAGTTCGCACTCGGAGGACTGTGTTAGAGAGAAAGACAACTATATATTTTCTAGAAATACCTATACCGGTTCTTCCCAATTACAAAAATTGCTCCTTATGCTGTCGGCGCGCGCTGGCACGACCCGAAGTGGTCGTGCCAACCGCGCGAGGGACGAGGACCGCAACGAAGTGAGGACCGCAGGAGGTTGGGGAGGTGTGAGGTCCGCGGTAGCGGTGCGGTAGACGGCGTTGTTCAAGCCTGAAGCTAGCTTCTCGTCGTCTCCTACTCTGGTCGTTTCCAACTCTGGTCGTCTCCTACTCTGGTCGTTTCCAACTCTGGTCGTCTCCTACTCTGGTCGTTTCCAACTCTGGTCGTCTCTCACTTTGGCCGTTCTCCACTCTCGTTCTGAGACTCCTATGCACTCGATAAACGACGATGTTACCGACGGCCGAAGAAAACGAAAAACGCAACTCCGTGACTCAGCCCTGCCAGTCCAGCACCGTCGCGGCCCACGTGTAGCCGGTTCCGGCCGCGAGGAAGCACAGCACGTCGCCCGACTCGACCAGTCCGCGCTCGACGCCCTCGTCCAGCGCGAGAATCTGGTCCACGCTCTGGACGTGGCCGTACTCGTCGAGGTAGTAGTCTTCCGCACCCAAGCGGTCGGTCAGCAGGTCGTGGAACGACCGCTTCATGTGGGTCAGCGCCACGAAATCGAGGTCGTCGCGGTCGTAGCCAGACCGCGAGAGCGCGTCGTCGGCGACCTCCTCGAAGTTCGGGAGGCTTACGTCCGCGAGTCGCTCTTTCATTCCCTCGGGGTCGGGCACGTCGAGGGTGTGGAGACCCTGCTCGACGGTGGCCCGACTCGCCGGATTCCGGGACCCGCCTGCGGGCATCACCACGTCCTCCGAGAAACTGCCGTCCGTCAGGGCGGCGCTCTCCCGAATCGTGGCCCGCAATCTGTCCTCGTCGGGGTCGGTTTCCAGCACCATCGCACAGGCCCCGCTCCCGAAGTTGAACATGAACGACGAGTCCTCGTTTTCGTAGTCCACCAAGTCCTCCTCTCGACTCGCCGAGACCAGCAGTGCGGTCTCGGGCGCGTCGGCCAGCAGTTGCGATTTTGCCTGCCGGATGGCCAGCGGTGCCCCGGCACAGAGCGCGTAGCTTTCGACCGCGAAGGCACCTTCCGCACCGAGGCGCTCGGCGACGTTCGCTGACGCGCTCCACACCACGAAGTCCTTGAACTCCGACCCGTGGTAGAGGACCATATCGACCTCGCCGGCTTCGATTTCCGCGTCAGCGAGGGCCTCCTCGGCGGCTTTCACGCACATGTCGGTGGTGTGGTCCGAATCCGATGGACAGACTCGCTTCTCGCGGACGCCCATCTTCTCGACCACGACGTCCTCGGGGATGTCACTCTGGGCCGCGATTTCCTCGCCCGTGACGATTTCGTCCGGGACGTACGTTCCGTAGCCAGTCAGTCCGACCGTGGATTCGCTCGGGTCTGTCATTTCTCGTCACCTCGCAGACGCCGTGCGACCTGCTTGCCGACCGGGCCGCCGAGGCGGTCCCGGACCGTCCCGAGGAGTCCGTTCGGGATGAACAGGACGAACAGCACGAAGATGACGCCGACGTAGAGTTCGGCGTGGCCGTTCAGGAAGGTGTCGATGGCCTGTCCGACCGTCAGTCCGTTGTAGAGTTCGGTCGTCATCGTTGCCTGACCGAGGTTGTCCCGGAGGTACGGGAGGAGGCCGCCGCCTTCCCCAGCCTTCGAAAGGAACTCCGTGACAGTCTCGTCGAACAGCCACCCGTAGAGCGGTCCCGCGAGGGTGCCGAACCCGCCGATAATCGAGGCCAGCAGGGCGTCACCGGTCACGAGGAAGTAGAAACTGCTCTCGGGCGAGACCGACCGCTGGAAGCCCGCGAACAGGCCGCCGGCGACCGCGGCGAAGAACGCCGAGACGGCGAACGCCCCGAGTTTGTACCAGAAGGTGTTGTAGCCGACCGCTTCGGCGCGCTCCTCGTTCTCGCGGATGGCGACCAGCACCCTGCCGAACGGCGAGTGGATGATTCTCTGCATGGCGAAGTAACAGACCAGCACCACGAGACCAATCATGTAGTAGGAGACCTCGGTGGTCCCGAACGAGAGGACCCCGAGCAGGCCCTCGACGCTATCGCCCGCTAACTGGCCGATGGCCAAGTCCAGCGAGTCCACGCCGGGCACGCCGACGCTGAAGGGTTCGGTCCGGCCCAGCACCGCGGGACCGTCCCGCGGGTTGCTGGCCACGAAGTCCCAGTCCCGGACGAAGACGTACAGCACCTGCGAGAATCCCAGCGTAATCATGGCGAAGTAGACTCCCGACAGGCGGAAGGACACCGCGCCGATGAGGACCGCGAGGACCGCGGCGACCAACCCGCCCAGTATCAGCAGGTAGATGAACGGCGTGCCGGTCCCCAGCAGGGGAATCTTCCCGTTGGCGACGAGGATGACGAAGTACGCCCCCGTGCCGTAGAAGGCCGCGTGGCCGAAGGAGAGATAGCCGGTGTACCCGCTGATGAAGTCGAAGGACATGGCGAATAGCCCGAAGTACAGCACGGTAACCATCGTCTCCACGTCGGGCAGAATCGTCACCATCTCCGCGCCGACCGGCGAGTTGACTAGCGCCGAGTGGAGGAGTGGGTAGACGGCGAAGAACGCGATGACCGCGACGTGAGCGGTCTGCTCGCGCAGGTAGCGAACCGGCCACGACGCCGGCGACTCCTCCTCGGTCTCGGACTCGGGAGTCGCGGCGTCGGCGGTTTCGGTGCTAATGGCCACCCACCTCCTCGACGCCGAACAGGCCCTGCGGGCGCAAGATGAGCATCATCACGAGGATGAGGAAGATGGTCATCTCGGGCAGGCTTGCGAAGTCGATTTCGTTGACGAACCACCACGTGGTCACGGCGTCGGCCATCCCGACGATGACCGCCGCGACGACGGTGCCCCGAAAGGTGCCCAGACCGCCGATGATGACGACCACGAACGCCGGGAGGAGCGTGTCGGCGGCCAGCGGGACACTGGCACCCCACGCGGGGTCCCACATCAGGAGCGTCCCGGCGATGCCGGCCACGCCAGCGCCGAGGGCGAAGACCACGGTGAACACCCGGCGCACGTCGATGCCCAGCGCCTCGGTCATCTCGGCGTCCTCGCTTCCCGCCCGGATGATGAGGCCGTAGCGCGTCCGAGTGAGGAAGGCCCAGAGGCCGGCGACGGTCGCGGTGCCGATGACGATTTCGAACAGCGAGAGGCCGCTGACCGAGATGAGACCGAGGTCCACCGACTCGGAGAGGAACCACGGCTTGGTCCCGAGTGCGGCCTGCCAGTCGCTGGTGGGTTGCATCCCGTAGAACAGGACCGCGATGCGGACCAGTTCGTCCAAGATGAGCGTCAACCCGAAGGTGAGCAGAATCTGGTAGACCGGCGGGCGGTCGTAGAGTCGGCGGATGAGACCGACCTCGACCACGCCGCCCAGTCCCGCCAACAGCGCGAACGTCGCGGCCAGCGCGAGGAAGAACACCAGCAGGCGGGTCGCGCCGCTGGAGGTCCCGCCGACGGCGAACACCATCAGCAGGCCGCCCAGATACGCGCCTATCATCGTCATCGACCCGTGAGCGAAGTTCAGCACGCCCATCAGGCCGAAGATGAGGGTCAGACCGCCCGCAATCATGACGTAGATGGCGGCCTTCGCCAGTCCGTCCACGACGACCGACGCCAGATTCTCCGGGCGGAGGAACTGGCCGAGGGCGTCCACGAACCCGGCCATCACGACGAGATTCGCGAGCGTCGATGCGAACTCCATCATGCGCTGAGATACCTCCTGAGTCGCTCGTCGTCCGCAGAGGTCTCGTCGGCGTTCCCCTCGTCCACGACCTGCCCGTTGTCGATGACGTAGAACCTGTCAGCGAGGTCCAGCGCCAGCGGCAGGTTCTGTTCGACCAGCAGGAGCGTGGTGTCCTCGGCGGCGTCCGAGAGGGCTTGTGCGACTCGCTCCACGATGAGCGGCGCGAGGCCTTCGCTCGGTTCGTCCACCAGCAGGAGGTCGTTCTCGCCGACCAGACCGCGGGCCAGCGCGAGCATCTGCTGTTGGCCGCCCGAGAGGGTTCCGGCGTCCCGGTCGGCGAACTCCCGGAGGTCCGGGAAGGTGTCGAACGCCTGTTCGAGCGCCTCGCGGGTGTCGCGGTCTTTCGGCACCGCGACCCGAACGTTCTCCTCGACCGATAACTGGGTGAAGATGCGTCGCTCCTCGGGTATCCATCCGACGCCCATGTCGGCGACCTCGTGGGTGTCGCGGCCGGTCAGGTCCTCGCCGCGATAGCGGACCGACCCCTCGCGGGGCGCGGTCAACTGGAGGATGGTCCGCAGGGTCGTGGTCTTGCCCACGCCGTTCCGGCCGACCAGCGCGACGACCTCGCCCTCCTCGACTTCGAGCGAGACGCCTTCGAGGATGTGGCTCTCGCCGTAGTAGGTGTGGGCGTCCTCAACTTCTAGAAGTGTCATGTTTTACCATTATTTAAGTACGTTTTAGAATTGTTTTTCTTTCTCTTAGTGAGTATTTCGCTTGTCTATACCATCGGACGGATGCTTTCTGCGGTATCGCCGGAAAAAGTCGGAGTCGCCTCGTTCGCGTCGTGATTTTCGTGGCTGGCGGGTCGCCGACTGCTGGAACGGCCGCAACGACCGCCGGGACGACGGCCCCCGTCCGCTCGCGGCACCGAGCGCCCCACAGCGACCCGCCGAACGCTCACGCCGTTCCCTCCTCCGGGTCCGACGCGGAGTCACCTGCGGGCGACTCTCCGCCGTTCTCGCCGTCGAGGCTTCCGGCCTCGTAGCCGCCGAGGTAGGCCTGTTGAACCGTGGGGTCGTTGCGGACCGCCTGCGGTTCGCCCTCGGCGATGACCTCGCCCTGATTCAGGACGACCACACGGTCCGAGACGTTCATCACGATGTCCATGTTGTGTTCGACCAGCAGGACCGCGTGGTCCGTCGCCACGTCCTCGATGAGGTCGATAATCTGGTCCACGCTCTCGGAGGACACCCCGGCGTTTGGCTCGTCCATCAATAGCACGTCGGGGTCGCCCGCCAGCGCCACCGCGACCTCTAGCTGGCGCTTCGCGCCGTGGCTCAGACTCTCTGCGGTGGTGTGGGCGTCCTCGGCGAGGCCGACCCGTTCGAGGATTCGGTGGGCCTCCTCGATGTGTTCGTCGAAGGCCCTAGCGTTGCGCCAGAACTTCATGGCGTCGCCGCTGGCGGCCTGTGCGGCCACCCGGACGTTCTCAAGCACCGTGCTGGTCGGGAAGACGTTCGTAATCTGGTACGACCGGTGCAGGCCGAGGGCGGCCGTCTCGTAGGGCGTGGCGCTGGTGATGTCGCGCCACCCGCCGTCGTCTCGGACCTCAACGCTCCCCGCAGTCGGGGTCAGCACCCCAGTCAGCAGGTTGAAGAACGTCGTCTTCCCCGCGCCGTTCGGGCCGATGAGCGAACAGAGTTCGTTCTCCTCCAGCGCGAAATCGACCGTATCGACGGCTGTCAGGCCGCCGAACTCCTTCGTCAACCCCGAAGTTCGCAACATGGCCTACAGCGAACAATCCATCTGGTCGCTGTCTTTGGGAATCGTCGCCTCCTCGGCGTCGATGGTGGCCATGGGTTCGCCGGGCATGATGGCCGCCTTCCAGTTGTCGGCCCACTCGTCGGTGGTCGGGACCGGGTTCGCCACGGTCATCGCCGACCGGGCCTGATTGTTGTACTCTTGGAAGGTGTAGCCGTTCTCGCCCTTCGGGGTGTCGGTGACGGTCATCCCGCGCAGGGCCTCGGCGATGTCCGCGCCCTCGGTCGAACCGCTCTCGTTGACGGCCTGCACGATGGCGGAGGCCGCGGTGAACGTTCCGGAGGTGAACAGGTCGGGCACCGTGCCGTAGGTGCTGGTGTAACTGTCCACGAACTGGTTGTTGATTTCGTTGTCGTACTGGTTCCAGTGGTAGCGCGTGGTGAACGGCCCCATGTTGGCGTTCTGAATCTTCTCCTTGGTCAGGGGCTTGCCGAGCGCCTTCTGGAGGGTCTGGCCCACGACGGCGTTGGTGATTCGCGTAGCGAACCCGCCGAACACGCGATAGGAGTAGTCGCCGTTGAGGTACGCGGTGAACAGTTTCGGCAGGGTGTTGACGGTGAACCCGCCGACGATGCCTTCTGCACCGGCTTTCGTGGCGTTGTCGAGGAGGCCCTTCCACTCGGAGTGGCCTTGGGGCACGAACTTCTTGCCGACGATTTCGACGCCCTCGTCTTTCAGGACCTTCTCGTAGTTGTTGACGACCGCTTTGCCGAACGAGTAGTCCGCGCCGAACAGGAAGACCTTGCTCACGTCGGTCTCGTTGGCGACGTACTTCCCGCCCGACCGGGCGTCCATCGCGGTGTTTTCGCTCGCGCGGAACACCAGATTACCGCAGGTCTCGGAACTCGTCGTGATGTCTGCCGAGGCCGCGGGACCCGCCATGTAGGGGACTTGGGCCTGCTTGACGACCGTCTTGATAACGCGGTTGGCCGCGCCGGACGAGGCACAGCCAAAGAGCATGTCTACCTCCTCGTCCTGCACGAGGCTGGTCGCTAGCGACTGGGCCTTACTCGCCTGAAATCCGGTGTCCCGGACGATTAGCTCGTAGTCCACGTCGCCGACCGTCGCGGTGTAGGTACCGGTACTCCCGCTCTCGATGGGGTCGGTATCGCCCTTGTACGCCAGACCGGAGTAGAACCCCCAGAGGCTCTGCTGGCCGTAATACTTGATACTGCCGGACGTAGGCTGAAGCACGCCGATTTTGACCTTGCCCGACGCGTTCGACTGCGTGGTCGTGTTCGTCGTGGTCTCGTTCATCCCGCCCTCGGTCGTCGTGTCGCCGCCTTCGGTTGTCGTCTCCTGTCCACCGTCGCCACCTGTACATCCGGCGAGGCCCGCCGCTCCGGTTGCACCGAGCGCGGTGAGCCATCGCCGTCGTGAAACGCTGTCATCTGCCATAACAGATTACAGTAGTTACTTCCCCCCGGCAAATACTGCGGGGTTAACATGTGAACAGCGGGCCGACAGCCCCCGAACATTCACACGTTAACCCCCGGTTTTTCCCCGACGGCGCGAGTCCGGCCGGGTATGACGAACGAAGTCGAACCCCCGGAACTCTCGACAGACGATATGCTCGTCGTGGACGACGACCGGTTCTCCTCGGAGAACGTCGCGCTCGTGACCGGCGCGGCCTCTGGCATCGGCCGGGCGACTGCGCTCGTCCTCGCCGAGAACGGTCTCACCGTGGTCGGCACCGACGTTGACGAGGAGGGCCTCGCCGAAACCCGAACTCGCGCCGAGGACCTCGGCGTCGAGGGGACCCTCGAAACAGTCGCTGGGGACCTCCGCGAGGACGTGCCCGAAATCGTGGATTCCGCGGCCGAGTACGGAAACATCGCCCTCCTCGCCAACGTCGCCGGGATGCAACACATCGACGCCATCGAGGAGTTCCCGATGGAGGCCTACGACCGGATGCAGGAGGTCATGGTTCGCGCGCCGGTCGAACTCGCCAAGGAATGTCTGCCCCGGATGCGCGAGACCGGTTTCGGATGCGTCGGCAACATGGCCTCGGTCCACGGCCACTACGTCACCAGCGACAAGGTGGCCTACAACGTGGCGAAGTTTGGGATTCGGGGTCTCACCCAGTCCATCGCCGCGGAGGGCGGAACTGGGGGCGAGGGCGGAAAAGAGGGCGACGACGCCGACATTCGCGCCTTCTCGGTCAGCACGGGGTACGTGAAGACGCCGCTCGTGACCGACCAGATTCCCGATACCGCCGAACAACGCGGCATCTCGGTCCAAGAAGTCGTGGAGGACGTGATGTTGGGCCAGTCGCGCACGAAAGAGATGATGACGCCCGCCGAGGTGGCCAACCTGTTCGTCTTCGGCTTCTCGAAGCACGCCAGCCACCTCAACGGCGGGGATTTGCGCTTCGACGACGGGATGACGCTGACCTACGAGTAGTCACTTCCCGCCGGTCTCGGGCAGGACGTGTTCGACCTTCTCGAAGGGAATCCACCCGACGTTTCGGCCGTGGTTGTCCTTGAGTACCAGTCCTTCTTGGCCCTCCTCGAAGGCGTCGCAGGAGATGCTCGGGCCGTCGGTTCGCTCGACTCGTGGCATGGTTCGGATGGTCTAAGCCGGGCCTCAAAAACGTGTTGCCGAGCCAACCGTCAGGGACCGGTCGAAATCTCCCGGCGAACGCCCCACAGCAACGCCATCCCGGCGGCCGAGCAGAGCGCCAGCGCGGCCCATCCGGCCCGGTAACCCGCGGTGTCGGCGAGATAGCCGAACGCCGGCGGGGCCAACAGGCCGCCGACGTTGATGGCGGTCTGGCCGCCAGCGGTCGCCGCGCCCAACTCGTCGCTGGCCACGAGGTCCCCCAGACAGGAGTAGTAGACCCCGGTCGAACCGAGGACCGTCAGACCGAGGCCGGCGAAGACGACGGCCGCAATCGGGAGGGCGGTTACTCCCGCGGCGAGCGACCCGAACAGCGCGACCCCCGCGCCGAACTGAGCGAGCGAAATCGTCGCCGCTCCTCCTGCGCCGCCGAAGCGGTCGGCCAGCGACCCTGCGCCGACTCGGCCCGCGCTCCCCGCGATTTGGGTCAGCGCGAGGAGGACGCCCCCGACAGCGGCACTCGCTCCCACCACGTCCTCGACGTAGAGGATGACGTAGCCGAGCATCGAGAAGATGGTCGCGCCGACGAACGCTCCGGCGACGACCAGCAGGAGGTAGGCCCGGTCGTCGGCCAGTCCCGAGAGGTCGGGGAACTCCAACCGGCCGGACCCGCCGGTGCCCGAGTAGGCGAATCGGAAAGCGACCGCGTAGCCTCCGGCGAGGAGCGCGATGGCCCAGAAGCCGACCCGCCACGTCAGCACCGCGGCAACGCCGGTCACGACCAGCGATGCTGTCCCGCTCCCGGCGGTCACGCCGACCTGCTTGACGCCCATCGCCAGATTCTCCCGGCCCCGAGGAGCCGAGGCCACGATTCCCTTGTTCGAGGCGGGCATCGCGGTGGCGTAGGCCGCGCCGAGCAAGACCGCCGCGCCCAGCAGGGGCAGAAAGCCGGGCGCGAGCGAAACCGCGACGGTGCCGACCGCAAGCGCCAGCAGACTGGCGACCATCGCGGTGCGCTCGCCGAACCCGTCCACCGCGGCACCGCTCGGAAAGAGGTTCAGGGTGTAGCCGACCAGTGCTGAAGTCAGGAAGACGCCGACGAGCGTGCGAGAGAGGCCGAAGTCCTCGCGGACGAACGCCGTCGCGGCGAAGATGCTGTAGTAGCAGAGGCTCGCCGCCGTCTGCCAGCCAGCGATGGTCACTACCGGTTTCCAGCCGCGTTCCACTGGGCTACCTCCTCGTCGCCGGGAATCGCCCGACAGCGGTTCGTCGCACTCGAAAACCCATTCTGCGCTCGCTTGGCAGGCGAGTCCGGTTAAGCTTGCGTCTCCGGCAGACCGGGACCGTCAGTCCCGGCCTGCCGGTTCGGGCGCGCTCGGTGGAACGGACCACGGAAAGAGACCCTAGAAATAATTTCGTTGCTCTAAAATATATAATTCGCTCTTTAGAAATTGTAGAGTTACCTCCGAGAGCGCGCTCGGCGGACCAAACTACCGGCGAGCGCCCGGCGAATCAACCGCCGCGGGCGGGGCTTCAAGAGACGTTCGTCACGTCGGTTCTGCTGTTACCCTGAAACCCAACGAAACAGAACAGACAGGGACTCTCAAATTCGATTTCGGGGAAGACTACCTATTCCAATTCCTCGAGCGCCTCCACGACGCGCTGAATCATCTTCTGTTGCCCGCGCCGCAGATTCTTCGAGACCGCAGGCTTGGATACGTCGAACTCGTCGGCGAGGTGGCCGAGGGTTGCTCCTCGGGGGTTCTCGAAGTAGCCGTCAGAGACTGCGGTCTCCAGCGTCTCGCGCTCCACGTCCGAGAGGTCCCGGCATCCCTCGATGAGGGTCATCGCGGCCCCGGCGTTCTGCACGAAGTCCTGCATCTCGGGCATCTCGGTGTTGTCCCGTTCCAACACGTCGTACTCGTTGTCTCGCTCCAGTTCCGCCAGCGTGGTGTCGGCGTCGCCGATGCCGTCGAACCCGACGTGCCAAACTTCGCTTCCGCTCTCGATGTAGAAGGGACCGGTGATGTAGCCGTCGTTGTCTCGAATCGTCTCCATGGCGTCGGTTTCGCCGATGACCGTCCGGATGTGGGCGACGTTGCCCCGGCGCGTGAGGAGTTTGTAGTCGCGCATGTTATCGTGATCTCGGAGGGCCGAAAGCCCGTTCGAGAGGACCTCCCGGTCGTCGCCCTCGACCATCATCCGGGTCTCCAGTTGGTCGTTCACCCGGTCGAAGTCCCACTGGATAGCCGAGAAGCCGATGCCGTGGTCGTCCGTGGTGTCGATAAACGGGCAGTCGTACTGCTCCATGTCCATCGTGATGTCTATCATGGGCCTGCCCTTGCTATTGAACCTCATACAGTAGGTAGGATAAAAGAGTTTTCTTCGACTCCGGCAACGCCTGCCAACAACGACACCAATCCCGAGAGTTTCCGACGCCGCAACCATTTTCCTCGCGGTGGCCCTACGTCCCACTGCTATGGCTCAACGCGAGGACTCCAGCGACCAGTCTCAACTCGACGGCATGCCACGTCTCGGTCTCGGCACGTGGGAGAACACCGATGCCGGCACCTGCGCCGACAGCGTCCGACAGGCGCTCGAGATGGGGTATCGACACATCGACACCGCACAGGCTTACGACAACGAAGCACACGTCGGCGAGGGCATCGCACAAGCCGACGTGGACCGCGAGGAGGTCTTCCTCGCCACCAAAATCTGGACCAGCAACCTCTCCTACGACGACGTAATCCACACCGCCAAGGAGAGTCTGGACAAACTCGGCGTGGACTACGTGGACCTGCTGTACGTCCACTGGCCGGCGAACGAGTACAATCCCGAGGACACCCTCCCGGCGTTCGACCAACTCTACGACGACGGCCTCGTCGAGAACGTCGGCGTCTCGAACTTCGAACCCCGGCATCTGGACGAAGCACAGGAGGTCCTCGACGCGCCCGTCTTCGCCAATCAGGTCGAGATGCATCCGCTTCTCCCCCAAGACGAACTGGTCGAGTACGGGCGGGAGAACGACGTGAACCTCGTGGCCTACTCGCCGCTGGCCCGCGGCAAGGTCTTCGACGTGCCCGAGATTCAGCAGGTCGCCGAGAAGCACGACGCCTCCGAGGCGCAGGTCAGTCTGGCGTGGCTCCTCCAGCGCGACGGCGTGGCCGCGATTCCGAAGGCCTCCAGCGAGGCCCACATCCGGGATAACTGGGGCGCGCGTGGCCTCGAACTCGACGCCGAGGACGTGGAGAAAATCGAGAGCATCGAGACGCGCGAGCGACAGGTGGACCCCGACTTCGCGCCGTGGAACTGACGGGCTGACCGTCGCCGACCGGTTCGCCCCGAACAAAACAGTTTACTAACACGTCTCCGATTTCGGGGACGATGACTGGTTCCCGCGACACTCCCTCCACGGTCAGGTCGCTCCATCGACTCGTGGAACACTACACGCCAGATGGAACGGTCGGGCGACTGCTCCTCGGTGCGCCAGCGATTACGGTCTCGCCCTTCCTGTTTTTCGGCGGGATTGCGGGACTGGGAAGCACCCTGAACGTCGCCGGTTTCGTCCTCTCTCTGTTCGGGGTCGTTCTGGGCATCCCGGTGTTCCTCCTCGGGTTGGTCACGCTCTGGCCGGTGTACCTCTCGCTCATCGGCAACGTCGAGTCACCCGAGGAGTACCCTGAGGGTGCGGCGGACCCGGAGAGCGCGACGAAATCCGGAACCGGCCGCGAGACTCCCGAGGAGGTCCTCAAACGCAGGTACGCCGCGGGAGGCCTCACCCGCGAGGAGTTCGAGCGACGACTCGGCGACGTGATGGACCCTGCCGAAGCGACGGCCGAGGAGGCCGCGAAGGGCGACCGAACACGCACCGAGACCTCCGTGAGCCGATAGGAACAAAATTTCTATCGGCTAATAGTTCTGAATCCAACCCCGAAAGTTCATATTCGCCGTAACGTATTAAAACGCAGATGCACGGCGGAACAAGCAGTACCGGTCTGGTCGGGGCGGTCCAGTACGACCTGCGGCGACTGCACGAGAGTTGGATGGCGCTGTTTTTCCCCCGCCAGCGCGGGTCCCAGAGCGGCGTCCTCGGCAAGTGGGAACCCTCGTCCACGACCGGAAAAGTAGCGTACAGAGCGTGGAGCGCGGTCGGCACGCCGGTCGTGGGTCTCCTCTACCCCCTCGCGCTGTTCGGGTTCGCGGCCCGGTACTACACCCGGAAAATCGACGGGACCGCGACCCGACTCGGCGTGGTCGGCGTGGTCCTGCTGTCGTTGCTGGTGTGGGGTGGACTGACCGCGCTCGCTCGAATTCGGTTCTCGACCGACGGCTTTCTGGCGGTCGGTGCCGCAGGAGGAGTCGCCACGGTTGCGGCAGTGCTGGCGTACCTCACCGGAACGCGAGGAGGACGCGGAACCACGGTCCTGTTGGCCTATCCCTTCGCCATGACGGCCCTGTTCCTGCCGCCGGTGGTCGCGGCGCTCTACTCGCCGACGCTCTCGGAGGTCATCTTCCCCAAGAGCTACACCCTCGCGGTCTGGTTGCTGGACAACCCCCTCGACCTCTGGGGCCTCAACACCTTCCTGCGCGAGCAGTTCACCCTCGAAGGGGCAAACTACGTGGCGATGTGGTTCGGTCTCTCGGTGCCGGTCGGGTGGGTTCTGGGTCTGCTGGTGACGCTGGCCGACGTGGTGCGGCCGAAATCGGCCTGACCCCCGCACCCGACAAGAGGACCATTACAACAATTTCCAGTTTGCTTTTCCAATTGTATAGGTTTCTCCCTGCCGAATCGGCCTTCGACAGACTCCGCTTCGCCCATCTCCGGAGAACAACGCTTTTGCTCCGTTCGTCCTGAGAGTCGCACATGGAGTTCAATCTGCCCGTGACCGCCGGAGTACTGCTGGGAATCGTCGCGCTCGGAACGGTGGCCCTCCTCGCGATGGGGTTCATGGCCACGAGTACGGTGCTGATGATGGTGACGCCCGCCATGCTGGTGTTCGGCGCGATAGCGGCCTTCGTCGGCGTCAAGCACGGTGAGTACCGCGCGGCACGATAGGCCGACGGCAGAAAGTATTTGTCGCCGGGGTGTCGGAACACCAACATGGAGCAGGCGCGCGCGCTCGTCGGAGTCGTGCTACTGGTCGGCGGAGTCGTCGGTGCCCGCTACGCCCACGTCGTCGCCAAGTTGGACGAGCAACTCGACGCCATCGGGAGCGCGCGCCACTGGAGCGAGGTCGAACCCGCCACGTGGAAGGTAACGGTCGTCCTCTTTTGCGCTCTCGTCGGGTTCGCTATCGGCGGATTCCTGTTCGCGTCGGCACTCGTCTGAAAAAGAAAGCAAGTAATTCTACCGCGAGCGAACGTAGTGAGCGAGCGGACCGAGGAATCCCTCGAAGCCTCACGCCTCGGCGTGAGGCTGAGGGGGTGACGCCGTGTCGTCGGGAGCGTAGCGACCGACTGCTCGGAAGGCGCGGTTTGCCTTCCGGTGTTTTTCATGAAAGTTTTGCCAGCGAGGAAGCGCCTACGGCGCTTCCGAGCACAGCAAAAGTTTCACATGTAGCCGAGGTCGCGCAGGCGCTCCATCAGGTCTTCCTTGTCTTGGGCGCGGCCTGCGCGCTCGGTCGTATCTTCGAGGTCCTGAAGCCACGCTGGCTCCTCGTCGGACTTCTCGGTGCTGACCTCGCTACCGAGCGACCGGAATCCGGCGAAGTACTTGGGACTGACCGGAATGTCGTCCTGCGTCAGGCCGTTCGGCAGGTCGTCGTCGGCCTCGGGGACGTAGCCCTCGTCGGGGTAGTCCTCAACCGTGTCCGGCACGACGTAGTGCCAGAAGGTGTCCCAGACGGCGCGCTCGTCGAACTGGAGAATCGGCTGCACGCGGTCGTGGGGCGGGTAGATGTCGGGGTCGTGGCGCGGGGAGAAGAACGTCTCGTCGGCGCGGGCCTCCTGCTCGTCCCAGCGGACGCCGGAGATGATGCCGTCGATGTCGAGTTCTTCGATGGTCTCGTTGAGCGCCACCGTCTTCAGCAGGTGGTTGCCCACGTAGGTGTCCAGCAGGAAGGGGAAGGTGTCCTCCTCGTACTCCAGAATCTCGCGCACGTGGTGCTGGTTGTGGTCGTTCAGCGCGTCGATGGGGATGTCGTCACCGGGCGTGAGGTCGTTCTCCTCGGCGTAGTCGCCCACGTCGTCGTTGCTGGCGTAGACGACGTCGAGGTCCCACTCGTCCTCCCACTTGGCGACGAAGTCGTGAATCTCGTCGAAGTGCTGGAAGTGGTCGATGAAGACCGCGGTCGGGGTTTCGAGGTCGTACTTCTCGGCGACCTCTTTGATGAAGTACAGCGTCAGGGTCGAGTCCTTGCCGCCGGTCCACATCACGGCCGGGTTCTCGTACTGCTCGAGGCCCTGCCGAGTCACTTCGATGGCCTTCTCGATTCGGTGTTCCATCGAGGGGTAGTCCTCGGGGTCTTCGCCTTCGCCGTCGGTGTAGTCCACGTCTACGTACTCGGGGAAGTCTTCGGGCATCGTTCGTAATTACATCTAATTACCATCCTAAAGTGTTTTTCGGCTCTCCACTCTCACAGGACGGCCCCACCTCCTCGAAGGCCCCCGCTACCGCGATTTCAGGCCGTCTTTTGTGTGGTAGCGTAGCACGGTAAAACGACCCACGATGCTCTGCGCTCGGCCCGACCTCCGGCCCCGACAGCGAGCCGGAGGCTCGCGCACCAGTCTCTCGCCACACCGTTTCTGTACTGCGAGCGAAGGAGCGATGGCGCGGCGCGGAGCGCCGCGAAGCGACTAAGCGAGCAGGTCTTTTTTGATCGACATTTTTTCGAGGAGCGGTGCCCGCAGGGCGCGAGCGAAGCGAGCGCCCGAGGACACCCGACGAAGAAAAAAGGTCGTTTCAGATGAACTCGTTGTCCCGCCAATCGACGCCGCTGGACCCGGAGTTCGAGGAGTCCGGTCCTTCCACGACTTCGATAGACGCCGGGCGGTCCTCGCCGTCCACGATGCGGGTGGCCTGCAGTTCGCCGTCCTGTTCGGTGATGGCGGTGAGCGTCCCCTTCTCGGCTAGTCGCGCGATGTCACAGAGGACGAGGAACATCGGGTACTGGAGCGCCGTGTTCTGCAGGACGGTCTCTCGGTCGCCCTTGAACGCGGCGACTTCGATGAGTTCGCCGAGGGGTTCGTCGTCCTCCTCTTCGTCCAGTTCTTCGGCGTCGTCGCCCCACCGCGGCCCTTCGCGCATCTTCTGTTCTTCCTCGGTGTAGACGCGAGTCTCGGAGATGCTGGCCTTCAACTGTGCGGTCGGCGTGTACTTACTCATGCTGTCGTCAGCGGCGACGGCGCTGATGATGAGCGTGTTCTTGCGCCGGGTAATATCGACACTAGCGATTTCCGGCGGGAGGTCCGGGTCCTCCTCGAAGTGGTCGTAAACGTTTTCGAGCGGCAGTTCGAGCGTCGAGTGAAGTCGATATACTTGCCCCGTCATTTGTAATTTACATGCAGGTTCCCGGCTGACGACACGGTACACGGGTGTGTAGGCGGTCCGAACATATATGGTCTACTCTTTTGGTCCTCATTTTCGTCGCCGAAATAACGGTTCACGCCGACAACTCGTCGGCGAGTTCGCCTCGCTCCTCGAGTTCGGCCAGCACGTCGCTCCCGCCGACGAATTCGCCGTTCACGAACGTCTGGGGGATGGTCTCCCACCCGCTGTGGTCCTCCAGCGCGGTCCGGTACTCCGCGAGGGCGTCTAGCACGTCCACCGTCTCGTAGTCGTCGCGGTGCGATTGGACGAGTTCGAGCGCCTTCTGGGAGTAGCCGCACTGGGGCATCAACTCGTTGCCCTTCATGAACAGGACGACTTCGTTGTCCTCGATGGCGGAATCGACCCGTTCCCGAGCCTCGTCCTCCGTCAAGTCGCTTTCCGGCTGAAAGGTCATACCGCCCGATACGCACCCGGCGCGCAAAGAAGTTGTGTTACTCGTCGTTGCCGACGCGCACGACGTTGATGAGCGAGTGGACCGGGATGCCCTTGATTTCCTCGACGCCCTGCTTGTCCACGAGGACGACGCAGGCGACTGGTTCACCACCCTCCTCGCGGATGGCCTCGATTGTCTCGGTCATGGTCGTCCCGCTGGTGATGGTGTCGTCCACGACGTAGCACTCGCGGTCCCGAATCTGAGCGAAGTTGCGCGAGAAGGTGCCCCCGAGGTCCTCGATGTCGCCCTCCTCCCACTGGTGCTTGCTCGGCGCGTAGGTCCCGAGGTCGGTGTCGAGTTCTCGCGCGACGGCGGTGGCAAGCGGCGCGCCCGCTTTCTCGATGCCGATGGTGAGGTCCACCTCCTCGCCCTGCTTCATCAGGAGGTCGGCCATCGCAGACCCGGCGTGGTAGAGTCGGTTGCTGTCCCGGCCGAGGGCCGACCAATCGACGTGGATGTCGTGGGGACCGCCCGAAGGCTCGGGGCTGGTCGTGGTCGTCGTTCCCGTGCCCGACCCGCTTCGTTCGACCAGCCAACTGGCGGTTTCTCTGGAGACGTTGAGTTCGTCTGCGATTTCGCCCTTCGACAGGCCCTGTTCCGCGAGATGTGCCGCGCTCTCGATGAGGTCGTCTACGTTCTTCATATCTGGCTAAATTGGACTGCGGTCTTTATTGTCGTTTCGTCGCCGTCAGCGAATGCCGCCTCGTAGTCGTCGAGACCATGAACACCGGTCACGAGGTCGTCGAACAGCCATTCGGGGAGGTCGGCGAGCGTCTCGACTGCCGACTCGAAGTGCGAGACGTTGGAGTTGACACTCCCGACCAGCGCCTTGTTGTTCATCACGAACTCCTTGTGGAGTCGCCCGCCGTCGATTTCGAACTCCCACGGTTCGGGCACGCCCAGCAAGGCCCCGACGCCGTTGGGCGCGAGGGCGTCGATGGTCTCGAAGGCGTGGCGGGCGTACCCGGTGGCCTCGTAGACGAAATCCATCGGTTCGTGGGCCTCGGGAATCTCCGACACGGGAGTCTGGCGCGAGTCGATGTAGGTGCCGTCCAACTCCTCGATGATGTCGATGGTCGGGTCGGGTCGGTCCCTGCGGCCCAGACAGTAGGTGCGGTCGTAGCCCGCCGACTCCAGCATGGCGAGCGTGAGGAGGCCCAGACTCCCGTTACCCAGCACGAGACCGGTCTCGGCGTTCCAGTCGAACGCGGACCGGGAGGCCGAGGCGTGTTCGATGGCCTTCTCGGAGATGCTGACGGGTTCCACCAGAAAGCCCCACTCGGCCAACTCGTCAGGCACGGGCACGAGGTACTCGGCGGGACTCGTGAAGTACTCGGCCATGAAGCCGTGTGCGCCGTCGATGCCGCGCTCGACGCACTCGTCGGGAGGAGCCATGTCGGGTTCGCCGCGCTCGAAGTACTCGTTGGGTCCCTCGGCGGGGGGTCGTCGGACGGTCGGCACCACCACGTCGCCCTCCTCGAAGACGGTGCCCTCGGCGGATTCGACCACGCCGACGGCCTCGTGGCCGAGGACTAACTCGTCCTCGCCTTCGGGGAACCCGCCGTGGCTTCCCTCGATGACCTCGCGGTCGGTCCCGTCCACCCCGACCCGGAGGGTCCGGACCAGCACCTCGCCGGGTCCGGGGTCGGGGCGCGGGCGCTCGGCGACCGTGGGCGAGGTCTCGCCTCGCCGGATGACGATTGCTTCCATAGCGGGTGATTGGGTGGGAGGGGACAAAAGATTTATTCTATACCGAGTAAACATCTGAAAGTGGGTGGGCCGGTCGAACCCAAACGCCTGTCAACTTCCAGCCCACCGCGCACATTCTGGCGCTCGGCGCTCCTCGACCCTGATACCGACGACTTCGACCGATACCGGCAGGGCTGGCGCGCGCAGTTCTGCGCGCGCCAGCCCGCAAAACCCACCGCGGACGTGCTCGGTGAATCATTCCGCGAGGATGCGCTTGGTGAATCATTCCGCGAGGATGCGCTTGGTGAATCTTTCCACCGGGATTCGCTTCGTGCAACCTTCCACAGGAAGGCGCTCGGCCTGACGAACCACCGTCTGGGTGGATGAAAGGGGCCGCCCAGTCGCGTTCACTTTAGTCGTCTGACCGACCTCTATCCGCAGGTCGGGCGGTGTCTCACCGAACGGAGTGAGGTGATGGCTCGGAAGACGCGGGTTGTCTTCCGGTGCGGAGAGACCTGCGGATATGTCGGTCAGCGACCGCGACCGGTCGGGGGCTTTCTAAAACAACAACTCTACTCCTCCTGCGGTCCACCGAAATCGTTCGCCTACAAACCAAACTCTGAAATATCGCTACTCCCAGAGGTCGTAGAGGTCGTCCCGAATCGCCTCCCGAACCACGTCGCCGTCGATTTCCACGCCCGACTCCCCTCCATCGCCGACCTCCCGAACCACGCCGATTTCGCTTGTGTCGATTCCCTCGGCGTCGAGCGCGGCGATGCTGTCGTCGGTCTCGTCGTCCGGAACGGTCGCCAGCAAGGCCCCAGAGCCGAAAATCCGGAGCGGGTCCATGCCCATCGCCGAGCAGAGTTCGGCGGTCTCCTCGCGGACCGGGACCTCCTCGCGGTCGATGTCCAGCACCACGCCCGAGGCCGTCGCCATCTCCAGCATCCCGTTCAGCAAGCCCCCTTCGGTCGGGTCGTGCATTGCGGTGGCCGACTCTCGAAGAATCCGGGCCTCGGGCACGACGCTGATGTCGGCGAAGAACTCCTCGGCGCGGTCCAGCAGGGCGGGGTCCGCGTCGAGTTCGTCGCGGAAGTCCGAGGCCAGCACCGCGGTCCCCTCGATGCCAGCGCCCTTGGTCAGCAGAACCCGGTCGCCGACCTCTGCGCCGCCGGTCGGGACGTACTCGTCGGCCAGTCCCATCGCGGTCATCGAGACCATCGGGCGCTCCAGCGCCGGGGTGTACTCCGAGTGGCCGCCGACGATGGCCACGCCGAGGGCGCGGGCCTCCTCGTCCATCTGGCCGGTCAGCGCGTCCAGCGTCTCGGGGTCGTCGTCGGGCAGGAACATGACGTTGGTGAGCCATCGGGGGTCGGCCCCGCAGGCCGCCACGTCGTTGCAGGCGACGTGGACCGCCAGCGTCCCGAGGCGCTCTTTCGCCAGCGAGAGCGGGTCGGAGTTGGCCACCAGCACGCTCCCGTCTTCGAGTCGCATCGCCGCGGCGTCCTCGCCGTAGGCGGGTCCCATCTCCACCGCGTCGTCGTGCGCGCCGGTCCGGGAGAGGACGCGCGCGAGGTCGTCGGGGTCCAACTTTCCTATCATAGCTTCTTCTCGGTGGTCGGGGACCTAAGATGCGGCGGACCGCCGGGCAGGTTCGTCCCGTTCTGCGACCGTCCGACGACGGCCAGCGGAGAGTAGCTTCGACGGTCTCGTGATAGAATTGTCTAGATGTCTCTAAGAATTAAAAATATTGCTGGAATATGTGTTATTGTTGCTCTGCTCAGGCGCTACAGACCCGGTGCAGGTCGTCGAGCGACTCGATGTCCCACGTCGGCCAGACGTTCAGGTCCCAGTCTCTGCGGTGGGGACGCCGGATGAACGCCGAGTCGATGCCCGCGTTCTCGGCGGCCTTGATGTCCGACTCGTTGTCGCCGACGAACAACGCGGAGTCGGCGTCGAGGTCGGCCAGCGCGCGTTCGAGGTAGTGGGGGTCGGGCTTTCGCAGGTCCAGACTCTCGATGGTGGGTTCCCGACCATAGGCGGTACCGAAGTGGTCCCGCATGTCGAAGTGGTCAAGCAGGAAGTCCACCGTCGCCTGCTGGTTAGAGCTCACGATGCCCATCGTCGCGTCGAGGTTCTCCAACGTGTCGATGTCGCCATAGGGGGTCTTGCGCCCCGCGCGGGCCTCGACCTGCTGGGCGCGGGAGAGTCGGGTGTCCCGCGCGCGCCAGAACGTCTCCGGGTCGAGTCCGTAGGCGTCACAGACGGTATCGACAGAGGAGGGCGTCGCACCAATCGTCATGTCCTCGATGTGGTCGGGGTCGCAGTCGGTCACACCGAAGTCCGCGAACGTCGCTTCCGTGGCGTCCCGCAGAACGTCGAAGTGAGTTCGACCGACGAGGACACCGTCGTTGTCGAAGATGACGGTATCGTAGGTCATACTATATGCTGACGGGGGAGGCTTATAAGCGTTCGGCGATACTCCCGGACGTCCGGCATTTCGCCACCGTCCCCGACCTTTATCCCCGATTGCGACCCAGTTCCGGCATGGAGCGGTACGACCAACTCTATCGACTCTACGACGAGTTCGACGCCGGGACGCTTCGGGCCTTGCAGAACTTCGTGGACCTGTTCCCGCCGGTGGACTCGCGGGTCGCCCTCGAACACTGGCAGGAGGCCGGTGACGAACTGGACGACCGGAAGGCCGAGATTCGGGACGCCTTCCCCGAGACGGGCGAGACGTTCTGCGAACTCGCCGCGCGGGCCTCGCGGGACCAAGCGTTCACCGCGCTCGACTTGCACACCAAGTACGACCGAGGAGTAAACGTCCTCGTCCTCGACGTGGACGAGACTCTGCGCTCGGCGGGCGGCACCGACAACGAAATCCCGCGCGAGACCCTCCACCTCCTGACCGAGTTCCACGAGGCGGGCATGCCAATCGTGGTCTGCACCGGCCAGACCTTAGAGAACGTCAAGGGGTTCCTGATTCAGGGCCTCGGCAACGAACTCGTCCACTCAGGGGACCTCTCCATCGTCTACGAGGCCGGAACCGGCGTGTTCACCCCCGGCCACGGCGCGGACACCAAGCGACTCCTCTACGAGAATCTGGATTCGGACGTGCGGGCTATCTTCGACGCGGTGCGCTCGCGGGTCCTCTCGGAGGCCCCCGAGCGACTCCGCCGCGGGTGCCACCTGCAAGGCAACGAGTTCAACGTCACGCTCAAGCCCAACTTCGAGACCGGAAGCCAGCAGGCCCGCGAGGTCATCGACCGAGGTCTCGTCTACGAACTCGACCTGCTCGGGCGAGTCGTCGCCGAGGAGGTCGGCGGCGACGAGTCGCAAGCTAGCGATTGGGCGCGGGCCTTCTACGCCGACCAAGACCCCGAGATTCGGGGGGTCCTCGAAAGCGAGGGCGAGACGCCCGACTGCGACCCCGACGACGTGCCCGACGACATCGCCGACACCTTCGAGCGCATCGACGTGGCCTACTACGAGGCCGACGCCGCCGAAATCGGGAGCCTCGAACTCAACAAGGTGGTGGGCGTCGAGGCCGCTTTCGACGTGCTGGGCATCGGCGACCCCTTCGCTGTCGTCATGGGCGACAGCAAGAGCGACCTCCGGGTGATGGAGTGGGTCGCCGAGAACGACGCTGGTATCGCCGCCGCGCCGGAACACTCCTCGCGCGACGTGCTGGACCACGTGATTCGGACCGACGAACTGGTGTTCGACCGCGGGAAGGCGGGCGAGGTTCTGCGGACGATTTTCGCGCTGAATCGACTGGCGAATCTGGGGTAGCGGGCAGAACTTGGGTTTGTGAGGCCCCGTGATTTGGGTTGCTGGTTCGAGGTTCCAGAACTTCGAGTCGGTGTCGAGGAGGTAGCTACTGCCGACTCGCGGGACACCCCACAATACCGCATCGCCGCGACGGCGCGCGCCGAGAGCGAAATCAAAGGTATCTGCAACTCGCGTCAGGTCCACCGCCACATCGCCGCCACCGAGAGCGGCACCGTCCCGAGCCACATGACCCATCGATAGCGCGGGACCCACCCGCCCAGCGGCGGGCGGTATCCCCCGATCTCACGCAGGTAGTAGTAGGTCCCGTCTCGGCGGACGATGCGGTCGCGGTCCGGAACGTCCCCGCGAAGGGTCACGTTTCCGTTTCGGACAACCGTCCGGGCTTGGTCCGTAGCCTCGGCGTATGGGTACGAGAGGTCCCGGACGACCGCCTCGACCGACCGGGGTTCGAGGGTCAGTCGGACGCGCTCGCCCGACCGCTCCATCGCTGGCTCGTAGAACCCGGACGAAAAGACGACGTACCGGTAGTCGATGGCGTCCCCGGTTTCGACCCTCGTCGAGTTCAGCACGGTTCCGTTCTGGAGGACCGCGGTTTCGAGCGCGCAGGCCCGCCCCAGACCGGTGTAACATTCGAGGGTTTCGGGATGGGATTCGGCGTACCGGAATCGGTTCTCGTCGGTCATCTCGACCGCTCGATACGGGGTCGCGGGTTCGTTGGCGTGCGGGAAGAACCAGACTGGATTCGCCGCCAGCGCGACCAGCAGAACCGCCCAGAGTGCCAACTCTGTGTCGAAGTTCATCGGTAGCGACCGTAATTATAGTTGTTTCGCGCGCGAAGAAAGCGCACGCGACCAGCGCGCAAAGTGCGACGAGCGTACTTCGGGGGCGAGTGTGCGGCGCGAGGGACCATACGCCGCCGAACGAACCCCAACGAGTAGACTCTGGCGGAAAGTTCAGACGTTCAACCGGAACCGAACCGTATCGCCGTTCTCCAGCGAACTCCGAGTCGAGAGCGTCTCGGTCGAATCGAAGGACTCGCGGACGACCACGGTGTCCGAGCGCAGGCGCTGGCCGTCGAGGACGCCCGCGCGGACCTGCGGGCCGTACTTCTCGGCGAGTTCGTCCACAACGTCGGCGACCGTCGCGTCGTCTGGCACTGCAACGCGGGCCTCGTGGGTGCCGGTTCGGGCGACGAGGGTTCCGGTGAGTTTGACTGTCACGTTCATACAAACCCATCTGCGCGCCATCGACTAAAAGTTTACTCACACTCGAAAAAGAAATGCCGAGATGCCACCCCTTAAGAACGTCGCCGTCCACGATTCGGACATGGTGGACAACGCACCCAGTCCCGGCGAGGAGGACCCACTCGGCGTCCACGGCGTCGTCCCGCCGACCGTGACAGCGTTCGAGGCGGACGAATCGGTCGATTACGAGGCGACCGCGGCCCACGCCCGCTTCGTCGTGGACCGCGGAGCGCACGGCGTTTTCCCACTCGGAACCAACGGCGAGTTCCCCCTGTTGACGCCCGACGAGCGCGAGGGCGTGGCCGAGGCCGTCGTGGACGAAATCGGCGACGACGCGCCCGTCATCGCTGGCGTCGGGTCAGCGAGTACCCGCGAGACGGTCTCGCACGCCGAACACGCCGAGGAGGTCGGCGCGGACGGCGTGGTCGTAGTGACGCCCTACTACTACCCGCTGGACCACGACGCCGCGGTCCGCCACTACCGGCAGGTCGCCGAGGCAATCGACCTCCCGGTGTACGTCTACCACATCCCGAGCAAGACCGGTAACTCGCTGTCCTTGGAGACCCTCGACGCCCTCGCCGAAATCGAGAATCTGGTCGGTCTCAAAGATTCGAGCAAGGACGTGCCGTGGCTCGGACAGGCAATCGACGCCCACCCCGAGATGACTTTCCTCGCGGGGTCCGACTCCCTGCTGTTCCCCGGACTGGAAGTCGGGTGTGCGGGCATGGTCAGCGCAGTCGCCAACGCCTTCCCCGAACTCGTAGTTGACCTCTACGAGGCCTACGACGAGGACGACGAGGAGCGCGCCCGGCGACTCCAGAGCGAGGTCTACGACGTGCGCGACGCCCTCAAGCGCGGTCCCTACATGGCGGGCGTCAAGACCGCCCTCGACCTGCGCGAAGTCGGCTTCAATCCCGGCCCGCTTCGGAGTCCGCTCCGCAAGATGGACGAGTCGGACCGCGAGGCGCTGGCCGACGACCTGTCGGGTCTCGGCCTGCTCTGACCCGGCGGTTGGCCCGCTCCGAAACGTTCGCTCCGTTCTGTTCCGTTCTGTTCTCTGTGAACGGTCGGAACTTTTAATTCTGAAAAAGTAGTATCGAAAATTGCGACGGTCCCCGCGGTAGCGTGGCGGTTCTGGCGTGGTGACGCTCCGACGTGGCGACTCGAACCCCGCGCTGGGAATGGGAGTGTTCGCACCGACACAGCCATGAATATCGCCCTCCCCCTCAACAAGCGCACAGTCCTCGGTGGACAGTACCTACTGGTCGGCGCGACGGGCGCGCTGGCCCTCGAAAGCACCCTGCTGGCCGTAGCACTGATTACGGTCGGCGTGTACCTGCTTTTCGCACCCGTAGTAGCGTGAACCCCGAGACCTTCAAATTTTTACTCCGGGGAGAGTAAGTAGTTGGCATGGTTCGTAACTACGAGTCGCTCCACGACCCGAACGCCGAGTACACCATGCGGGACCTCTCGGCGGAGACGATGGACTGCGACGGCGTGCGCGGTGAGGGCCGGGACGTAGCGATTACCGACGTGCAGACCACGATGATAGACGGCAACTTCCCGTGGACCCTCGTCCGAATCTACACCGACGCCGGAGTCGTGGGGACCGGCGAGGCCTACTGGGGGGCCGGCGTGCCCGAACTCATCGAGCGCATGAAACCCTTCGTCGTGGGCGAGAATCCCCTCGACATCGACCGCCTCTACGAGCATCTCATCCAGAAGATGTCGGGCGAGGGGTCCATCGAGGGCGTCACCGTCACGGCCATCTCCGGCATCGAGGTGGCGCTCCACGACCTCGCGGGCAAGATTCTCGACGTGCCCGCCTACCAACTGCTGGGCGGGAAGTACCGCGACAAGGTTCGCGTCTACTGCGACTGCCACGCCGGCGAGGAGGCCGACCCCGAATCCAACGCCGACGAGGCCGAGCGCGTGGTCGAGGAACTGGGCTACGACGCGCTCAAATTCGACCTCGACGTGCCCTCCGGCCACGAGAAGGACCGCGCGAACCGCCACCTCCGGAACCCCGAAATCGGCCACAAGGTGGACATCGTGGAGGCGGTCACCGAGCGCGTCGGCGACCGGGCCGACGTGGCCTTCGACTGCCACTGGACGTTCTCGGCGGGGAGCGCCAAGCGCCTCGCCAGCGCGCTCGAGGAGTACGACATCTGGTGGCTCGAAGACCCCGTTCCCCCGGAGAACCACGACGTGCAGAAGAACGTCACCCACTCCACGACCACGCCCATCGCGGCGGGCGAAAACGTCTACCGCAAGCACGGCCAGCGCCGACTCATCGAGGAGCAGGCCGTGGACATCATCGCCCCCGACATGCCCAAGACCGGCGGGATGCGCGAGACCCGGAAAATCGCCGACCACGCCGACATGTACTACCTCCCGGTGGCGATGCACAACGTCTCGTCACCGGTGGCGACGATGGCCTCGGCGCACGTCGGCGCGGCCATCCCGAACTCGCTCGCGGTCGAGTACCACAGCTATCAACTCGGCTGGTGGGAGGACCTCGTGGAGGAGGACGTTATCAAGGACGGCTACATCGAAATCCCGGAGAAACCGGGTCTCGGCGTGACCATCGACATGGACGTGGTGGAGGAGAACATGGTCGAAGGCGAAGAGTTGTTTGACGAGGCGTAAGCGGCCTGTGGACCGAAAGCCGCTGGCTTTCGGTCCGTCTCACCCCGAGAACAGATACGCCCACCTAAGCATTGTTTCTATTTACTAAAGCAACGAAATTGTTTCTTCGGTACCCCGCCGACGGCCGTTCCGACTTGTAGATAACGCCACAGTTTTGGTCCACGGCTCTGGGGAGACAGGTATGTCGCCCATTCCGCTTCTCACTCCCGCCCGCCGCGACGCTCTCCTCGCGGTCCTCGCGCTGGTCCTCCTCGTCGCGCCGATTTGGGCACCGATGCTCCACCTCGGCGACCCTGCCGACCGCTACGAGCGAGCGCTGGTCACTGCCGAAAACGGCACCATCGAGTACGCTAACGAATCGAAACTGCGGACCGATATTCCCATCAGCACCGAAATCGTCTGCACGGAACCGTTCATGCGGTCCCGCGGCTGTTTCTTCGAATACTACCTCGCGGAGGGACACACGATTTCGACCGGTATCTGGTCGAGTAATCCCGACTACGCTCCGCTCCCGTCGTTCGAGCGGTACCGGTACGCGGCCGTCAACGGGTCGGTCTACGAAATCGCCCGCGACGTCAACGAGTCCGTCCAGAACGACGAGGGACTTTACCGCGTCGAATTGGCGCTCGACCCCGAACCCGCCGACGAGGTTCTGCGCTCTGTGTCCGTCTCCGCCGAGCGCGTCCCCTCCCCGGTTCGCCGGGCCGCAGAGCGCGGGACCGCGACCTCTCACCGCGAAATCGAGGTTCCCGAGACGCCGGTCCGACTGGCCGACGGCACCTACTACCGGGTGTACGAGGCCGGGAAGACCGACCCGTCGAATTTGGCGGGTCTCCTCGACGGCATCGTGCGCTACAGTTTTCCCTTCCTCGGCCTCGCGCTGGTCGGCTACCTCCGGAGTCGGTTCGAAGTCCGGTACGTCGGCGAGTCGTGAGTTCCGACCCCCGATTTTATCGCGCTCCTCGTCGTGGAACGGTAGCACATGCCGCGACGACGCGACTACGCCATCGACCACCGCCTGAGCGACGAGGACGAGAACATCCACAGCGTGTGGGACAACAGCCTCGACCCCGCCCTCACGGTCGAACCGGGTGACGTGGTGCGCTTCGAGTGCCGGGACGCGGTGGACCGGCAGGTGGACGTCCAGACCACCGCCGAGGAGGTCCCCGACATCAGTTTCGACCCAGTGCATCCCCTGACGGGGCCGGTCGCCGTGGAGGGTGCCCGACCCGGCGACGTGCTGGAAGTCGAACTGCTGGACCTCCAGCACAAAGGGTGGGGCTACACCGCGTTCTGGCCCAGCGAGATGGAGTTGGGCCTGCTTCCCGACGATTTCGAGGACCCCGGTCTCCACGTCTGGGACTTGGAGGGCGAGGTAGGCCACTTCGTGGACGGCATCGAGGTCCCACTGGACCCCTTCCCCGGCGTCATCGGAGTCGCGCCGGAGGCAGAGGGCGAACACGACACGCTCCCGCCGCGGTCGGTGGGCGGGAACATGGACGTCAAGCACATGACCGCGGGTTCGACGGTCTATCTCCCCGTCGAGGTCGAAGACGCCCTGTTCAGCGTCGGGGACTGTCACGCGGCGCAGGGCGACGGCGAGGTCTGTGTGACGGGCGTCGAAGCGCCGATGTTCGTGACGGCCCGCTTCGACGTGCGCTCGGAGATGGACATCGACCAACCCCAGTTCGAGACCCGCGGGCCGTTCACCCCGACCGGCCACGACGAACCGATGTACGGCACGACGGGCATCAGCGACGACCTGATGGAGGCGACGAAGAAGGCGGTCAGGCACATGATAGCCCACCTGCACGAGGAGCGCGGTCTCTCTCGGGGCGAGGCCTACCTCCTCTGTTCGGCGGCGGTGGATTTGAAGATTAGCGAAGTCGTGGACGCGCCCAACTGGACCGTCTCGGCGTACCTGCCCGAGAGCATCTTCCCGTGACGAGTGGGGTCAGTCGTCCGTCATCGAACGCTCGCCGGACTGCCCGGTGATGGACGAACACCGGCCACAGATGTCGAGTTCGCGCCGTTCGGCCTCGGTTCGGTCGAGGACTTGCGACGGGTCCGAGGCAAACGCGCTCTCCTCGTTTATCGACCCACAGAGGCTGGCGGTGTTGGCGTCGTTCGGGAGGTGATAATAGCCCGAACCGGCGACCGTGGCCTCGGGGACGACCAGTAGTCCATCGTTCAACTCGTCGCCGAGGTGCAGAACAGCGACCGGAGGTGCGGTACCTCGTCCTGATGGCTTTCCATGAACGCGACGACCGAGGGAGAACTCCGCTTGCGGACGGTCTTGCTCTGGGCGTCGTACTCAAGCAGGCCGATGCTCGCCATCTTCGGCAGGTGGTTGTGATGGAGCGAGACGCGAATCTGGGTCTCCAGTTCGGCAGTTACCTCCCCGACGCCGGCGTTCATCCGCCCTTCCCAATCGAGAACTTTCCGAGTGAGTTCGTCGAGGGTCACGACTGGGTCGGGGTCTTGGTCGAGAGCGTAGAGGAGGTACCGTCGTCGTCGGTCCTTCAACAGGTCGAACATGGTCGTCGCCGAGAGGTGTGTCTCTGTCATTGGTCTGGCCGTGGGAGCGCTCCGATTATCTCTAGTGGGGGAGTAACACATATCAACCCCCGACATTTTCACACGCTCGTGGATTTACGAGCATTAGAGTGACAAGACGGCGCTGTCTGCTGTAGTTTTCGGAGTGAAAACACGTGCCGGATTCGATAGCCCACGAACCGCCGTTTGGCGGACTGTCGCCGCTGAAACCTGCCACGGAAGTGGCAGGGAGGCACGCCGTGGCAAGTGGTTGGGACACGAACCAACGCGCGTGCCATCCGGATTTAGTATTCCCTCCGGTATCAAGCTTGTGTGATTAACTGAGTAACAGGAATTGGTTTCTCCGGGTGGTGGCGGTCGAATCTCCTCGTCGTCCGCGAAACGCGTAGTTGTCGCGGAGACTCGGAGCTACGAGAAGAACAAGTCCTATTGGTCGTGGATGATAATATCTATTGCAACTCCCGTTTCTGCGGGACGAGGTTGGGACACATGAGTTCGAGCGATTCACACGACAACCGCGACCAAGCAGTCGAATTACTCCAGCAACTCGGGTTGAAGGAGTACGAGGCAAAGTGTTTTGTCGCGCTCTCCCGCATCCGGGAAGCGACAGCGAAAGAGATAAGCGAGAGTTCCGAGGTCCCCCGAACCCGAGTCTACGACGCGGTTCGAATCTTGGAGGCCCAAGGACTCGTGGAGGTCCAGCACGGGAGTCCGCAGTTGTTCCGGTCCGTACCGGTCGAGGAGGCCATCGCAACGCTCCGGGACCAGTACGAATCCCGGTTCGATACGCTCCAAGACGTCATCGAGGACCTCGACCGACCGGCCAAGACCGAAAACGATTCGGTCCACGAAGTGTGGTCGCTCTCGGGAACGACGGCCACTGCCAATCGGACCCACCGGCTCATCGAGAACGTAGACGAAGAACTGTTCCTGCTCGTCGGGCACCCGAATCTCGTCACCGACGACCTGATGGAGAGTCTGGACGACGCGACCGACCGGGGCGTCTCGGTCATCGTCGGGACGGAAGACGAGTCCGTCCGAGACGCGATTAGCGAGCGAGTGCCCAACGCCGAGGTATTCGTCTCGGAACTCGATTGGCTCAACGGGACAGGGGAGAACGCCAACGACGTGAAAATCGGCCGCGTGCTGTTGGGTGACCGCTCCACGATTCTCATCAGTTCTATCGAACCCGAGACCGACAAGGAGCGTGCGGTGTACGGTCGCGGTTTCTCGAACGGACTGGTCGTCATCATCCGTCGCTTGATGTCAACCGGACTGCTTCAATCGGCCGACCCCGGCAAGCAGAACGACGAGTAGGAGACCGGGGCGAACCCCGGCCGTGACTCGGTTCAGGGCCGTCGCTCGCGGATTCGGTGGTCGGAAACGTCGTACCAGTAGAGGAGACTCGTGATGCTGAACACTCCGACGACGAGTCCGGCCGGGAGAAACTCGAAGACACCCCGGAACGCCGGACGGAGTTGTGCGATTGCGACGACGAACCCGAGAGCGAGGACGATTACGGTCAGGTACGTCGTGTGCCACGGAATCGACGGCGACAGCGGATGTAGTTGGCGACGCATTTACTCATATCCACACATCCAATAACGTCCGACGTAGCAAGACTGTTCTGGTGGCCGTGCCGACGGGGCGACTGGGCCGATTGGGCGGAATCGGACGAATCGAGCGGAAAACGGACAACTCCAGTCGGACGTGCGGTTACGATTTCCGTTCGCGCTCCGGTGGGAGTTCGCCGTTCAGTTCGAGAAGTTGGAGGGCCTGCTGGGTGTGGTAGTTCTTTTCGGCGGTGTCTCCGGTCTCTAACGCCGTCTCTAGTTTCCGCACCGCCTCCCTTCGCCGACGATTCGTTCCCATCGGTACGACACTCACGCGCCGACGAGCTAACTGTAACCCATCTCAGGGTGACACGCCGAGGACCGGCGACAGTCGCCATCGCGGACCCTCGAACCGCTGTCGGTATCACGCGGGTCACTCGCCCAGTCTCTCGCCGTCGAGGGTGCTAAATCTATACAAGAGAAAATAAAACAATTTCTAAAGAATTGTACACCTGTCTTTTATCGGATTTCCGGCAGGCGTGCGCTCTCGGAGCGCGACCGCTCGGCGGTTCGGCCGCCGAGACGCCCGCCGAACGCTCGCGCCGAGTCGAGACGCTCTCCCGTCACGCCAGCGCGGGGTCCACCTGCCGACCGACCCACAGCAGACTCCCGACAAGCAGTACCACCGCGGCGGGAATCAGCCACTCGAACACGGTCAACACCGCGCTCGACGCCTGAATCCCGAAGATGACGAGGACGATGGGGCCGCAACACGCCGCGCCGGACAGCAGGGCCGGAATCCCCGCCAGCACGCCCGACGAAGACGAACCAATGCCACACGCTTTGGGCTGTCGCCACGCGACGTAGGTCACTGCGAGGTTCAGGCCCACCAACAGCGCGATGGCCACCCCGACGAACGTGTTCAGCGAGAACAGATACGTCCCGACGCCGAACTCCACGAGCGCGACTGGCTCGAACGACAGCGCGCTGTTGGCCGGTCGGAAGAATCGCCCGAGAGGGTCGTCGGCCACGACGAATCCGAACTCGCCGCCGTTCCGGCCTCCGAACGCGAGGAGGTCGCTGAACCAGAGGTACGCCACCAGATAGGCGAGGGTAACGCCCCCGAACACCGCCTGCCCGTCGCGCCGACCGAGCGCCGCGCCGATGGCGAATCTGGTCCGCGAGAGGGTCAGAGAAATCGGTCCGCGCGAGACGTTCTCCGTCGCCATCACCCGACCAGCCCCGCGTCGGCGTTCGGCGACTCGCTGGCGGACCCGACCAGTTCCGTACTCGGGTAGAACCCCGACCACGCGAACCACATCGCGTCGAAGGCGTACACCCGGTCGAGCGGCAGGTTCGCGGGGTCGTAGCTCGTTCCATCGCCCGCGACGACCTGCCCCTGCGCTCCTTCCTCGCGGCCGAACGACGCGCCCTCTGGGTTCCGGTAGACGTAGCCGGTGTCGAGCGCCGAATCGTAGACCGCCAGATGGGGAGTCCCGCCGACTTCGCCCGAGAGCAGGCCCTCCTCGCGCAGGACCGACTTGTCGAACGCAATCCGGCCCGAACCGGTCCGCGAACCCATCACGACGCGCTTGTTCGGAAGGCGGCCGTCCGACCCCAGCGGCGGGAACAGCGGCGAGTCCCGGACGTAGTAGCCGCTCCGGTTCGGGACGTAGGAACCGTAGGGGTCGTTGTCGTAGTTCCGGACGTGGCCGGTGTCGGTCGAAAGGACCGCCGTCTCGGGGTGGACCGCCTTCCAGCGGTCCCACGTCGTCCAGACCAGTCGGAACTCCCGCAGGGATTCGCCCTCGAAGGTGCCCGAAATCGCGGTCGCAAGCACCTGCGGCCACCGGCTATCGGTCTCACGGTCGTACATCACGAGGTTGTTGTTCACCAACTTGCCCGAAACGCCGAAGGTCGTCTCGCCGCGCTCGAACCCCATCGCGGTCCCGGTCAGGGGACAGTAGGTGACGGACACCGGTTCGTCGCCAACCACGTCGTTGACGATTTCGTGATGGACCAGAATGCGCTGTGGATAGGCCCTGACCTCGCCGTTCCGAACCAGTCCGAACACCACGTCCTCGGGGCGCAGTTCGTCGTCGGCCTTCCCGGCGTCCCGGAATTTCGGCTCGTCGATGGACGGGATGCCGTCTTTGGGCGGCCCGCCCGAGAGGACCTCCTCACGGAGTTTCTCGAAGTCGTATTCGACCGGCAGTCGGTCGTCTGCGACCGGGATGCCCTGTTGGGTCGGTCTGCTCGCCGTGGTCGTCGGTGTCGTCTCCTCGTCGTCCTGCGCACCTGCTCCCGGTCCTGCTCTGCCGATGCACCCCGCGAACCCCGAGAGCGCGACTCCGGCCGCGGCTACGAACGTCCTCCTCGAACTCCCTTCCATGTGAGTCGGTAGGCCACGAGTAAGGTTAACGCTTCTACGGTCGTGGCGCGGAACTGCACACCCGACTGTTTGGAGCGAAGCGGAGGAAATTGGAATCAACGTATTTCAATTTATTGGCCGAAAACTGGTATATCGTCGGCTCTTACCCTTCGTTACTGACGAGCGGTGGTTTCATACCGGGTACGAGGAATAATGTTTTATGCTATGGAGAGTACTCGCTAAATGATGGGTAGTATGCCATGAAGACCGGGATTCTCATCGTGGACGACTCGGAGTTCATGCGACAGCGGGTCAAGAGCGCCTTGGCGGACGACGAGTACCGCATCGTCGCCGAAGCGCCGAACGGAGCGTGGGCCATCCAGAAGTACAAGGAGAACGCCGACGACATCGACTTGATTCTGATGGACATCGTGATGCGGAAGGCAAACGGCCTGAAGGCCACCGCCGCCATCAAGAAACTGGACGACGACGTGCGGGTCATCATGTGTACCAGCGTCGGCCAGCGCCAGAAGATACAGTTGGCCGCGCGGGCCGGGGCCGACGCCTACATCACGAAACCGTTCGAGGACGACGAGCTAACCGACGCCATCGACGGGGTGGTCGCCTGATGGACGAGCGACCGACTCCCGGCGTGAGCGACCGCCAGCGGCGAGTCACGTCGCGGGGGTGCCGGTATGGACCCGACTGACGACGCCTTCTTTCGGGAGGCCAAGTCCCAGATTCGAACCTTGGGCGACGGCCTGCTGGCACTCGAACGCGACGACGAGGAGGCCTCTGTCGCCGAGTTATTCCGAGTCGCCCACTCGCTCAAGGGGTCGTGTCGGACCCACGGCCTCGGCGAGGCCGGGGACCTCGCTCACGTCCTCGAAGACGTGCTGGACGCGATTCGGGGCGGCGAGGTCGAACCGACGCCGGAGCTGGTAGACGCGGCGCTGGAGACGGTGGACCTGCTGGAGGCGACGGTCCGGGACGCCGCGGTCGGAAGCGGCGTGGACGGCGACCCCGAGGAGGCCGGCGAATCGCTCCGCGAGACGCTGGACCGAGCGCGCGCCGAATCGTCCGCCGACACCGCTCCGCCTGCCGATTCCGCTCGGTCGGAATCGGCCGACTCGGGCGACGACTGGGACCCCGCCGACGCCGACCTGAGCGACGATGTAGTCGAAGCCTTGGAGGAGAGTTCGGAGTTCGACGACCTCGACTCGCTCCTCGACGGAATGGACGACCCGGAGGGCGACGACGAGGAGTTAGACGGGTGGGGTATGCTCGGCGAGGACGCAGGCGAGGACGAGTCGGCGGACGACCAGCGCGACGAACCGCAGGAGGCCGCGACGCCCGACGAACCGTCCTCGTTCTTCGAGCGGACCAAGGCCGAAATCGAGTCCGGCGACGAGAGCATCGACGCGCTTCAGGACGACATCGACTCGGTGGAGTTCGGCGAGTTCGACGACGAGGACACCTATACTATCGAGGAGTTAATCGAGTTGGAACCCGACGAGGAGGCCGCCGGCGAACCGGCGGCCGACGAGTCAGCAGAGGCAGTAGAGGCCGCCGGCGAACCGGCGGCCGACGAGTCAGCAGAGGCAGTAGAGGCCGCCGGCGAACCGGCGGCCGACGAGTCAGCAGAGGCAGTAGAGGCCGACGCGGAAGTGTCGGCCGACGAGTCCGCGGAAGAGTTAGAGGTCGCCGGTGAGTCAACAGACGACGAGACCGATTCGGCCAACTCGACAATCGTTTCAGATAACTCGACAACTTCGGAAGACACTTCTATAGATGTTTCGGGTGGTGCTGGAATTGTCTCGGAGCCGGACGACGAGACCGATTCCGACGACGCCGATTCGTCGGAGTCGGTCGCGGCAGACGACCCGCTCGGCCTCGCGGACGGCGATTCGGTCGGGGGCGACGAATCGGTCGAGGACGGCGCGACACCGGACGACCCGGACGAGGCAAGCGACGAGGAGACCGGCACGTTCGTCTTCGGCGAACCCGAGGACGACACCCCACCCGAGACTGCGGACCCGGACGATAGTTCGACCGGGACCGAATCCGTCTCGGACGACGTACCCGACGCCGACTCGCTTCCGGACACCGACCCCCTGCCGGACGCCGATTCGCTCACCGACGCGGTGCCGGACTCCGACTCGATGCCAGACGAGGACCTCGGCGTGGACCTCTCGGGCGACTTCGACGGGATGGGCGACGACCTCTCCGGGGAAGCCGAGACCGGCATGGACGTGTCGGTAGACGAGGAGATGGAGGCCTTCGAATCCCGATTCGGCGACCTCCTCGGCGAGGCACCGACCGGCGACGACGACGAGGGCGCGGTCTTCCGGTCCGCGGTCTCGACCATCGAGGAGAGCAGTCTCGACGCCGACCAGTTCCCGACCGCCGACGCCGCCGCGCCCGGCGAGACCGGCGAGTTCGACCGCCTGCAGGCCATGACCGTGGACGTGGACACGGCCGACAGACTCCTCGACGTCGCCGAGGAGCTATCGCTGTCCCACCTCCGGCTGGACGAGGCAGTCACTCCCGAAACCGACGAGGCGATTCGCGAGGAGGTCTCGAACCTCCTGCGAATCGTGACCGACTACCGCCGGACCGTGATGGACGTGCGACTGATGGCGCTCGAAACCGCCATCGAGACGATTCCCCGGACCGTCCGGGACGTGGCCCGAGCGCAGGACAAAGCGGTCTCGGTCGCGGTGGACGACGCCGACGTGGAACTCGACCGGTCCATCATCGACCGCCTGCGGGACCCGCTGGTTCACCTCGCGCGAAACGCCGTGGACCACGGCATCGAACCGCCCGACGAGCGCGAGAAAGCCGGTAAACCCCGCGAGGGGACCGTCGAAATCTCGGCCGAGCGCGTCGGCGACGAGGTGGTCATCGAACTCTCGGACGACGGCCGAGGAGTAGACCCCGAAGCAGTCCGCGAGCAGGCCGTCGAGCGCGGCGTCGTCTCGCCCGCCGAGGCCGACCGACTCTCCGACTCAGAGACCTACGACCTCCTGTTCGAACCCGGATTCACCACCACCGACGAAGTGACCGACGTGAGCGGTCGGGGCGTCGGCATGGACGTGGTGAACCGGACCGTCGCGGACCTCAACGGCACCGTGACGGTCGAGAGCGAACTCGGCGCGGGAACCACGGTTCGACTCACGGTCCCGGTCTCCATCGCGCTGACCGAAGTCCTGTTCGTGGAAGTCGAGGGCCGGACCTTCGGCATCCCGATGACTGCGGTCGAGCAGATAACCCCCACGCCGCCGGTCGAGACCGTAGACGGTCGTGAGGTGGTCCGGCGCTCGGACTTGGACCTCGTGGGCGGACTGCCCGAGGGCGTCGAGGCCGAGGACGCCTATCCCCACGTTGACCTCCGGGAGGCGCTGGAGTTGTCGCAAGCGAACGGGAAAGAGGCCCCCGGCGCTCCGGACGACCAAATCGTCTGGATTCGGGCCGAGACCGGTCGGCGCGCGGTCCGGTGTGACCGAGTGGTCGCCTCCCAAGAGGTCGTGGTCCGACCCTACGGCGACCTGCTCAGAGACGTGCCCGGCGTCAGCGGCGCGACCACGCTCGGCGACGGACGGGCCGTGAACGTCCTCGACACGGAGTCGCTATGAAACTCGACGTGGACACCCTCGGGACGTTCTACGAGATGGCCCGCGAGGGGGCCGGACTGGCCGCGAATCGGTTGAGTTCGATGACCGACATCCCGGCCCGAGTGGACGTGACCCACCTCAACTTCACCCGAGACGCCGCCATCGCGCGGGACCTCTCGGGCACCGAGTGGGTCGGCATCCGGGTCGAACTCTCGGACGGGTTCGGCGGGACCTCGCTTCTGCTGTTCGACGCCGAGAGCGCCGAGACCATCGCCACCGCGGTCATCGACGGCATTCCGACGGTCACGGCGGGGACGCTTCAAGAGAGCACGGTCACCGAAATCGCCCAAATCATGAACAACGGGTTCGTGGACGGGTGGGCCAACGTGCTGGACACGAACATCGACGTGTCGGCCCCGACCTACGTCAGCGCCGACCGGCCCGACGAGTTTCTGGCGGGGACCGAACTGACGCCGGACGAGGACGAACTCGCGGTCCTGTTCCGGAACAACCTCGAAGCAGTGGGCGAGGAGCTAACCTTCCGCCACTACCTCGTTCCCGACTCCGAGACGGTCCAGCGCCTGTTTCAGGCCCGGTCGGAGGACCGCGCCATCGAGTTCGAGAAACTGGTCGGGTTCGACCGCATCGCCCAGCGCGGTGCCACGCAGGTCGCCGACAACCTGACCCAGATGACCGGCATCGAGATGGACGTTGACATCCGGCGCATCAACTTCATCTCGCTCGACGCGATTCCGAGCGAAGTCTCCCCCGAACCGATGGTCGGCGTGGCGTTCAGTTTCGCCGGGATGCCGAGTGGCTACCTGCTGTTCCTGTTCGACGCCGACTCGGCCCGCCGACTCGTGAGTCGGAGCCTCGAAACCGAGACGGCCCGGAGCCTCGGCGAGTTCGAGCGTGACGCGATTCAGGAACTCTCGAACGTGATGGCCAGCGGGATGCTCGACGGGTGGGCCAACCTGCTCGACACCAGCATCGACCACTCGACGCCGGCCTACGCTCACGACATGGGTGCGGCGGTGGTTGACCCCCTCGTCGTCGGATTGGGCGATTCGCAGGAGTTCGCCTTCGTCTTCGACACCCGAATCGAGGCCGTCGATACCGAGGTCGATTTGGACATCTACGTCATCCCCGACGAGGAGGACCTCCGACAGGCCCTCGGCGCGTTCGACATGTCGCGGGTCGCCGTCACCCAACCCGAGGCCTCGACCGACCTCTCCGAGCAGGACGTGGACTTGGACTACTGGGACACACTGTGAGCAATCAAATTATATTCTAAGAAAATAATATCATGGCTTAAATCATGAATTAGGTCTCCTCGGCTCGCTGTCATCGCTCACGGCCACTGTTCACATCGCTCACCGTCACCGCTCGCCATCACTGCCCCTACTCCCGCATCGTCCGTCGATTGTAAAAGCCCACAGCGAGCCTTGATTTTGTATCCGTTACGTTTTATAACTATTTGGTCATGTTGCGTGAAGATTTATTACGCCATGCCGAATGGGTTCTCTCAATGTCCAACTTTCCGCGCGCGTTCGTCCCTACTTTCCTCAGGCGAAGCCATCCGCTCAAGGTGGGTCTGACGATGGTCGTCGTGGGGGCGGTCACAGCAGGAGGAGTGTACGCGACCGGGCGATTCGACCGCACGGTCGCCACAGCGGCGTTCGGCGGGGCGCTCGTGGCCGGGTTCGTCGCCACCCTCTCGTCGTGGCGCACCGCCAAATCGCTCGACCGACTGGTCGCCAGCGCAGACCGGCGTGCCGACGGCGAGGACCCCGCCTTCGACACCGCCCGCGTCGATTGCGCTGGTCGGGTCGCCGACTCGATGGCCGACACCCACGAGACGCTGGTCGAGGAGCATCGAGCGCGCCGCACGGCGGACGAGCGCGCCGACTCCCTCGAAGCGACCGCCCGAGAGTATGCTGGGGTCGCGGCCGAAACCGCCGAGGGCACCCTCGACGCCCGAATGAACCCCGCCGACAACGAGGCCATGGCCGAACTCGCTACCGAGTTCAACGCGACCCTCTCGACGTTCGAGGAGTCGGTCGCGGACCTGACGCGCCTCGCCGACGAGGTGGTCACCCACGGCCAAGAAGTCGCGTTCGACGCCGCCGAAGTCGCGGAGGGGAGTGACGGGGTGGTCTCGTCGGTCGAAGACATCTCCGCGGAGGCCGGGACCCAGACCGACGACTTGCAGTCCGCGACCGACCAGATGAACCGCCTCGCCACCGCGGTCCAAGCGGTCGCCGAGTCCACCGACGAGGTGGCGACTATCGCCGAGCAGACCGTCGAGACCGGCAGAGAAGGCCGCGAGGCCGCCGACCGCGCCGTCTCGGGCATGAACGACATCGAGAACGAGTCCGAGGAGACCGTCGAGGCCATCGAGAGTCTGGAATCGGAGGTCCAGCAGGTGGACGAACTCATCGACTTCATCGGCGAAATCGCCGAGCAGACCAACATGCTCGCGCTGAACGCCCACATCGAGGCCTCTCGGGCCGGCGAGCAGGGCGCTGGCTTCGCGGCCGTGGCGAACGAAATCAAGGAACTCGCCGAGCGCACCAAGGAGGCCGCCGCCGACATCGAGGAGCGACTGACCCGCATCCGCAGGCAGACCGACCGCACGGTGGACGAGGTTCGGGACACCAGCGCCCGCATCGCCCAGCAGACCGATTCGGTCGAGAACGCGGCCGAGGCGCTCGCGGACATCGCTGACTACGCCCGAGAGACCAACGCCGGCGTGCAGGAAATCAGCGACGCGACCCGCGAGCAGGCCGACTCGACCGAGGAGGCCCTCGAAATGGTCGAGGACGCCGCCGAAGTCAGTGAGGGCATCCGCGACGAGGCCGAAACCGTCGCGTCCTCGGCAGACGCCCAAACGACCGCGCTCTCGGCAGTCTCGGACACCGCGGCCGGCCTCGCCGAGCAGGCGACCCGCCTCGGCAACGCGCTGGAATCGCTGGACGACGACTACGAAGTCGCCAGCGCCGATTTCGAGGTCGATGCCACGGGCGAACCCTCGGAGTCCGACGAACCCGAGGAGTCGCCGGCGGATTCCGAGGCGGTCGAATCGATTGCCGAGGACCCGATTGCTGATGACCCGGTTTCCGACGACCCGGAACCCGAAACCGAAGACGACGCCGTAGAACCGGACGCCACCGCGGACGAGGACCCGACGCCCGCCGAGGTGCCGGAACCCGACGGCGGGGAAGTGACCGCCGAGGAGCGAGTCGGCGACGGCCCCGACGAGACGGTCGGCGACGACCCGAGCGACCGCACCGAATCCGCCGGCGGCGAGGAGGCCTGAGATGAGCGGCGACCTGTCGAACGCCGGGACGATACAGGCCCCCGGCGACCGGCGCGAGTGGGTCGAGTTCGTGAACTTCAACCTCGGCAACGAGAGCTACGCCCTCGAACTCGGCCGCGTCGAGCAGATTCTGGCCGACCCGGACGTGACCGAGGTGCCCCAGACCGGCCGGACCATCGCAGGGGTGACGAATCTCGGGAGCGAGATTCCGGTCGTGGTCGAAGGCCGGGCGCTGTTGGAACTCCCCGAGCGCCCAGTGGCCGCAGAGCCGACTCTCCTCCTGCTGGACCGCGACGACGCCCGGCCGACCGGCCTGCTGGTGGACGAGGTAGTCGGCATCGAGGCCCACAACGTCGAGACGGTGGCTCCTCCGGGTGCGGTCGAGGACTGGTCGCTCCCGGTCGGTCCGCGGTGGTTCCGCGCCGTGGTCGAGGACCCGGACCGAGCGGGCCAGCCAATCGGGGTGTTCGACCTCGACGCAATCGTCCGCGAGGCGAGGGGGCAATCGTGACGCCCGAGAACGATTCGGCCGGGCAGGACTCGGCCGAGCGAGACAGCGAGAATGGGACTCCTCCCGCCGACGACCGACTCACCGTCCCCCTCGAAACGCTGGCGGTGCTGAACTGGTTGGGCGACACCGCCATCTCGGGCGTCGAATCGCGCATCAACGACGTGGTGGACGACGACCTGACGGTCACGACCGAGCAGGTCAAAATCGGCTACGCAGACACCCAGACCCTCGATTCGCAGTTCCACACCGACCAGCGCGCCGGGGCGAGGGTCCTCCTGAGTAAACCCTTGGTCGGCAACGTGCTGGTCACCTTCCCGATGGACAGCGCGAACAAGGCCGCGGCGCTGATGCTCCAGCGCGCCGTCGAGGACCTCTCATCTGTCTCGACCGAGATGGGCCGGGACGCCCTGACCGAACTCTGCAACATGATGGCAAACGGGTTCGTGGACGAGTGGGCCACGCTGTTCGAGACCACCATCGACACCGGGTCGCCGGTCGCGGTCCAAGACCCCGAGCGAACGCTGGTCGCGCGAATCCTCAAGCAGTACGAGGTCGGCCTGTTCATCCGGTCGAGACTGCGGATTCCCCAGCACGGCATCGACGCGACCATCTACATGTTCCCCGGCAAGGAGGAGTTCGTCACCAAAATCTCGGCGGTGGGTCTCGACGTGATAGAATGAAGACCTACGAGGGCGGTCCCGACGAACCCGACCGCAACCGGCGCTTCGTCGGCGTCTCGGAGTACGAGGTGGTTTCCGAGGGCGAGACGCTGGTCGCTTACGGTCTCGGGGCCTGCGTCGGCCTCGCTATCTACGACCCCGAGAACGGCGTCGGCGGACTGGCCCACTCGATGCTCCCGCGCCAGTCCGAGGGCGACGGCACCAGCGAGGGCAAGTACGTGGACGCCGCCGTCGAGACGATGCTCCGCGAAGCCGTCTCGGCGGGCGCGAGTTACGCCGGACTGGAGGGGTACGTCGTCGGCGGGAGCGACCTGCTGGACCTCCAGCAACTCCCGCGCGAGGTCAGCGACAACAACGTCGCCACCGCCCGCGAGGAGTTCGCAGACTTGGACGTGCCAATCGAAGGCGAGGACGTGGGCGGGAGCAGAGGCCGGACAGTAGAGTTCGACACCGAAACTGGCGAATTGCAGGTCGTGACGGCTTACGACCCGGAACCGACGATTCTGCGAGCAGGCGACGACGCGGACCTTGACTGAGCAGGCAGACCTCAGACTGACGCGTTATTTTCCCGTCAGTCGAGGTCCGCGCGCTCGAACCGGAGGTATCCCAGCGCGAGGGGGATGACACCCCAGAAGGCCAGAATCACGAATCCGACCCAATCCTGTAGGTAGATGGCGCTCCCCTCCGGGTAGAACGTGAGTTCGCCGTACTCCGGGATAACGACCCGCACGGCGTGCATGAACGCCGTCGAGGGGTTCACCAATCCGAGGAACTTGAACCAGTCGGGGAGGCCCGTCTCGGGGATGTCTTGGCCGTAAATCGCCAACTGGAGCAGGAGGAGCAGAACGTCCCATCCCAGTATGAACAGGAAGTAGAGTCCGCCAGCACCGGCGAACGCCCGGCGTCTCGACTGCATCCCCGCCGAAAAGCCCGTGGCGAGGCCGACGTAGACCGCGCCGTAGAGTATCGTGAGAAGGGTGTAGAGGACGAAGACGGCGACGTCGAACGACTCGTAGGTCGCCAGCGCGACGATTCCCGCGACGGCGTAACCGACCAGAATCGAGACGGCGATGACGCCGGTCCGGCCGACGAACTTCCCGAAGACGACCTCTGCCCGCGAGTTCGGGAGCGACAGCGCGAGTCGGAGACTGCCGCTCTCGCGCTCCCCGGCGATGGTGTCGTAGGCGAGGAGCAGACCGATGAGCGGAATCAGGAACACGGTCGGTTGGCGCATGCTGTTGAGCAACGCCAGCGTGCTGGTCTCGACGGCGCTGTCCCGGTACATCACGGGCACCCACTGTATCGCGGCCAGACCGGTGGCGAAGACGACGAACAACAGCGTGGTCGAGACCAGCGAGAACGACCGGATGGAGTCCCGGAAATCCTTCTTGACGACCGCGATGAAGCCCATGTAGGATTTTAATCAGACACCTACATGGCTTTTGGGAGGGTGTTGTGTGCTACTGCGTGACCTTCTCGCCGAACTTCTCGCGCACCTTCTGGACCTTCGGTTCGGCCTGAATCGAGCAGTACTGGTCGTTGGGATTCTTCTCGTAGTAGTCCTGATGGTACTCCTCGGCCTCGTAGAACTCCTCCAGCGGTTCGACCTCGGTCACGATTTCGTCGCCGTCGTAGGCCCCTTCGGCGTCCAACTCCCGGAGGAATCGCTGGACGATTTCCTTCTGGTCGTCGTCGTGGTAGAGGACGATGGACCGATACTGGGTCCCCACGTCCGGTCCCTGTCGGTTCAACTGGGTCGGGTCGTGGACCGTGAAGAACACCTTCAGCACGTCCTCGTAGCTGAGTTTCTCGGTGTCGTACTCGACCTGCACGACTTCGGCGTGGCCCGTGTCGCCCGAGCAGACCTCCTCGTAGGTCGGGTCCTCGGTGTCGCCGCCGGCGTAGCCCGACGTGACCGATTCCACGCCGTCGAGTTCCTTGAACGCCGCTTCGGTACACCAGAAGCACCCGCCGCCGAGGGTGGCGGTTTCGGTCGCTGTCATGGGCGGGTGTAGGAGTCGCGGACGGTTAGGTTTGCGGGAAGCGGCTAGGAGGTGTTATTTTCTTGGTTGATGTTGGACCGGAGTGTTTGATGGGCAGAATCGGTTCGAGAACGACAGCAGAGGAGACAGTAATGAAGACTTCTGAAGCCCGCAACCGGGCGTCCCCTTCATCCACCCGTGGTTGAGTGGTCAGTCGAGCGCGTCTCGGCGGTTGACCGACCGAGTGCCTGCTAGTTAAGGATTCTATAGACATTGTAAACAAATATAATAAATGCTTTAGAAAATAATTAGTTATATTGGGCCAGCCCGTACAGATTCGACCGAGCGTATCCTGATAGCCTGCGCCACCGAGCGCGAGCCTCGAACCTCCCCAGCCTCCTCACTCCCGCGCAGAGCGCGGTCGTTCGTCCCTCGCACGAGGACGCGCACAGTTCTGTGCGCGCCCCGCGCGCCGGACTGACTCCGTAACTTCGAGGAAAATCCCCGAAAATCAGCCGACCGAAACCCGCTTACAGAACGTCAAGAACCACGATAGAGAGGTAGAGCTGTCCCAGACCGGCAAGAATCATCACGACCGCCGCCCCGCGCTCCAGCGCGCCGGAGTAGCGCCCGAGGCCGCGCCACGTCTCGACGCCCGCGCTGGTCAGCAGGGTTACGCCGACCAGCGGCGCGGCCACGCTCCCGGCATAGACGGCGACGACCGCGACTCCTCGGGCCGGAGAGAACGCCAGCGCCTGCGTCACGACGCCGAGGAACAGCGGGGCGACGCACCCCGCGGCGGCGAGGGCGTAGACTGCGCCGAACGCGCCGAAGCCGAGGACCGACTGGGGGCGCTCGGGGAGCGCGACCGAGAGGTTCGGCACGCGCCCGGTCAGCGTCAGCGCGCCGAACGCCACCAGTCCAACGCCAACCACGGGTTCGAGGAGCGGGAGCGCGGACGTGACGGTCTGGCCGACGCCGAACGCGAGGACGGCGACGGCACCCAGCGCGACCAGCGCGCCGACCGCGGCCGCGCCCGCCGAGACGAGGCCCGACGAATCGTCGCCCTGCTCGACGTAGTAGCCCACGTAGCCCGGCAGAAGCGGAAAGGCGCAGGGCGCGAAGAACGTCGTCACGCCGGTACTGACGGCGAACGCGAGCGCGCCGGCGAACTCCGAGGCCGCCATCTACGCCAGCGCCTCCTCGACCCGTTTCCGGAGCGTCTCGGCGTCGGTGACGCCGGTCTCGGCCCACGCGACCTCGCCTTCGGCGTCGAAGACGGCGATGTGGGGGATACCGCCCGCGCCGAGCGCCGACATGAGTTCGCTGTCCGGGTCGTGGCCGAGCGTCCACGCGCCGTCGTTGTCGCGCCACCAGTCGCGGATGTCGCCCTTCGAGAGGCCGCCGCCGAGGCGCTCGTTCGTGACCGAAATCATCGCCACCTCGTCGCCGTACTCGCGGCGGACCGCGCCGAGCGCGTCCATCTGTTCCTTGCACGGACTGCACCACGTCGCAAAGAGGTCCACGACGGTCACGGTCCCGGCGGCCGGAACCTGCATCTCCCCCGCGACCGACCCCGGCGCGTCGAACGTCTCGACCGGCATCGGGAGCGCCTCCGAGGAGTCCGACCCGAGGCCGTCGCCGAGGACCCACGCGCTGGTCCCGGTCAGGCCGAGGCCGCCGAGCGCGACGAGGAGCCTGCGCCTATTCATGACCGAACCGTTTCGAGGTCCGACCGTATCTGTTTCGCGTCCGGCGACTTCGAGCGATAGGCGCGCTCGACGTAGCCCTCGGCGTTCACGAGGAAGGTGAGCGCGCTGTGGGTGAACATGTACTTCTCCATCTCGTCGGGGTGAGTGCGCTCGAAGGCGACGCCGAACTCGTCTTGGACCACGGCCTTCGCCCGGTCTTTCGACTCGGGCCGCAGGAACTGCCAGTTGCCGGCGTCTACGTCCACGTTCATCTCCTCGGCGTAGGTCCGGAGTCGCTCGGCGTCGTCGCGCTCGGGGTCGAACGTCGTCGGGAAGAAGGCCACCTCGTCGGCGTAACCCTGATTCAGCGAGTGGGTGTGGACGTTCCGCACGGCGGAGACGAGGACCGGACACACCGTCTGGCAATGGCTGTAGAAGAAGGTCAGCACCATCGGTTTGCCGACGCTCCGGAGTTCGACCGTCCGGTCGTCCAGCGGTGCGGGGAGCGACACGTCGGGCACTCGCTGGCCCCACGCCGGGTAGGGGAGCGTCTCGCTGTCCACGTCGTTCTCGCGGTCGGGTCGGGGGAGCGTCACGTTCGGGTTCCCGTCCGACCCGAGAAATCCGGTACACCCGGCGACGCTACCCGCGAGGCCGACCGCAGTTGCGGTCCGAAGATAGTCGCGGCGGTTCATACCTGCATCTCGCCACCGGCGGCCTAAAGGTGGTCTGGTGCGATTCTCGAAATTCCGGTCGTCACTCCGTCCCACGACCGGCGGTCAACGAGCGACCGACACTCAGCAAGCGACCGGCGGTCAGCAAATCGGCTTCGGGTCGAGACCCATCCCGTCCAGCGTCTCTGCGTAGTCCTCGTAGGCGATTTGGACGGTTTCGACCGCAACGTCCCGCGCTCGCTCCCAGTCGTCGTCGCCCTCGCAGGTCTCGGCCAAGAGTCGCACGCCTTCGTCGGCCTCGTCCTGCGTGTCGGCCCGCAGGTCCCGGAACAGGTCCGCCCGGCGCTCGTCGGCCTCGTTGACGAAGAAGTTCACCACCTGCAGTTGGGTCTTGTCGCTGGCCAGCGAGCGCCCGACGAGGCCCGCCGACCGCGCCACGGCGTCGTCGAGTCCTCGGAGGTGGTCGTGCATCGAGTCCACCGCGTCGGTCGGTTCGAACTCGCCGTCCAACTCGGCCACGACGCGCTCGTAGTGGTCGCGCTCTCGCTCGGCGAGGTCCGCGAAGGCCTCGCTGGCGTCGGGGTCGTCTTCGTCCTCGGCCCACCCGGCGAACGTCTCGCGGGCGACGTGTTCGCTCTGGGCAACCGCCCGGAGGACCCTCTCGCGGTCGAGTTGCGCGTCGGTGAGCGCGACGAGCGCCTGTTGAGAACCGAGTCGGTCGAGTTCGGTGGCCTTGGCCGTCTCGACGCGCTCGCGGAAGGTGTCGGCGTCCATACATCCGGATACGGTACCATTCGATTTGAACGTTTGCGAGGCCAGCAGACGACTCCCGGTCGTCAGTTCCGGGTTCGGTGGCCGAGCGCGACGAACAACGCGACCAGCGGAACCAGCACGCTGGCGGCGTCGTGGCCGACCGGTCCCGACGATTGGGTCGTCTCCTCGGTCGCCGCCGTGGTCGCATTGCCGGACTCCTCGGTTGTCGTCGCGGTCAGTTCCGCGGGACCACTGGTCGGGGTCTTCGTCGCAGTCTCGGTCTCACTCCCGATGCTCGCCACGTCAGTCTCGCCGACCGCGAACAGCGAGAAGCCAGTCGCCTCGGCCCGGAACACGTAGTCACCGCCGCGCTCGTCCACGAGACTCGTCGAGAGCGGTTCCCACGTCCCGTTCGCCCGGTGATAGAGCGTCACCCCCTCGGGGTCGGTTCCCGCCGCGGGAACGCGGAAGGTGATTCTGACGGACGCGAGGGCGCTACTCTCGATGTACGTCGTTTCGACCGAGAGGTACGCGAGCGTCTCGCCCTCGGTCGGTCCGGCGACGCCGGGGTCGTCCAGCGTCGAGGCGTTCACGAAGAAGCGAGGTTCGGCCTCCTCGCTTTCGGGCGTGATTCGGAGTCGGTCGAACGACGCGCGGTCGGTGCCGAGACCCGACAGCGAGACGCTGGCGGGGTTGTCGGCGCGGGCGTTTGCCACCTTCGCGCGTCGGTAGTCGTCGCCCGACGCGACGTCCTCGACCTGTACCGCTGGCGGGGGTGCGCCACCGGCACCGCCTCCGCCGCCGCTACTGCCCGACCCGCCATTACCACCGTCGTCTCCGCCGTCATCGTTCCCGTCGTCGCCCCCCGAGGAGTCCGCCGTCACGGTCAGGGTCGCGGTACTCTTCGCGGCGGTGTCGTTGCCCGCGAGGTAGAGGGTGTAGTTCCCCGCCGGGACGGCGGAGTAGTTGACCGAAAGCGACGTGTCGTCCGAGAGGTTCTGCACCACGAGGTCCCCCTCGTTCGTGACCGTCGAGGACGGAACCGCCTCGTGTAGCGTCTCCCGACTCAGATTCTCGGCCCAGAGGAGCAGGTCGTAGCCGGTCCGGTTCGACGTGACCGAGAGGTTCGTCTCGCCGGTCCCTTCGGTCACGGTTGCGTCGGCGAACGAGGTGTTCACCCAGTGGTTCCGCACGAGGAAGGTGGCGAGTTGGTGGGTGTCGTTTTCGAGGTAGTAGCCGCCCTCCAAGTCGCCGGAATCGAAGACGTACCAACCGGTCTCGTTCGAGGCGACCTGATTTGCGTAGGCGCCCTCCTCGGTGTAGACGTTGAGCGTCTCGTCGGTGGGTTCGTGGTCGTAGGCCAGCGTGTGCCCCTGCCAGTAGTCGTTCCCCGAAACGAGTTCCTCGGTCGGCGGGTGCCGGACGAACTCGACGCGGGTGTAGTTCGATGGCCGGACGGTCTTGTTGGCCTGAACGGGCGTGTCGGAGACGTTCGCGTCGATTCGGTGCGTGCCGTCTTCGAGGTCGCTGACGTTGACTTCGGCCGGAAGGTCGGCGCTCGACACGTAGGTCGTCCCGTTGACGACCTGTGCGCTATCGATTCGTTTCGTGAGGTTGAGCGTCGGGGATTCGAGTGCGAGGGCGTACCCGCCTCCTCGGTTCGAGTTTATTTCGAGGTGCAGAACGTGCGTCGCGGTCCCGTTATCGACGCGGTAGTAGTTCTGATACCGGAAGTCGATTTCTTGTTCGACGACCTGAAACTGCGCGACCGTCTGGTCCGACTCGTTCTGGAGGTAGTACTTGCCGCGGAGGTCACCGGTATCGACCGTGAACAGGCCCGAATTGCCCGCCGAAACGTCTCGAACCACAGCGTCCGAGGACCCATTGTGAAGTTGTAATCGCTCGCCAGCGTTGGCTACCGTGTCGTTATAGAGGACCTGTCCGTGCCAGTAGATTCCGCCGTCCTCTAGCGGCGCGTTGGCGCTCGTGTCGATAGAATTCCCCGCCGCCGCGGTCCCTGCGCCGCCGACTGCGAGGAGAGAGAAGACGAAGAGACCGACGAGAAGTACCGACGATAGCTTCGACTCGCTCATAATCGTGCCAACGGTAGAGACGTTCGGTGTGTTAAGGTTCCGATTTATCATATCCAGGCCAGACAATTCAGAGGATAATGGTATCTAACTAATAAGTTGATTCGCCCATTTATTGGAAATATAATTTCTTAGAATAAATAACTAAATAATTATCCAACGTAGATAAAATATACCAAGAGTAACATAATATATCTACTAATAGGACAGAAGACCCTTGGAAGAAGTAATAGACTGGCATAGTATAAAATTATAAGATAATCATAAAATACTATAAATTACTTAGTGGCAAAAATGATATATGGCGCGCTATCTTTTCTTGAGTAAATTGCCATATAACCAAATTCACCGACGCACGCTCATGAAAAGTCTTGGAGTAGCAAGCGCCATCTCCCTTAGTGGCACTTCAGCAGTAACTGCTACAGAAAGAAATTCTGACGAAGTTTACCGATTTGATGTCAGTGAACTTCCCGAATCGATTATGTATCTGTCCGACCCAAGGAGCCGTCAAAGAGTAGCATGGGAACTCGCACAGCTCCTTTATAATTTAGAACGAGATACAACTGACGAACTCGGAAAATACTCTTCGGATGATATTGCCGCCGCCATCAGTGGCTTATCTGACGCTCGAAACGACCTCCGGTCGTTCAGCCGACTTGTGGAGGTTCTCCACGAGAATAATCTCGCTGGAATCATTGACGAGAGTTTACTGAATTCGGTCGGAAAGCGAGCAGATTTGGTCGTTCACTATGCTCCTCTACTGGGTTCGGTCAATAATGTCCTTGATAAAGCCAAGGCGTATGCTACTGATAGAGAGAACAAGTCAAAGTATATAGAATTCGTGCTGAGCATCGCTTGCCTCTGTTTGGAATTCGGTCTCATGTGGGTTGGAGTCCCTTATAAACTTGCGTGGAAAGGAACAAATCGGATTTTCTTCGCTCGAAGTGGGACGCTATTCCGTCTTGGTCGATATGGTGGCAATCGCTTCGTCGCGTTCTTTATGAGTGAGGTTCACTGGGAGCTTCGGGAAGCTCTCTTTGAAGATGTCGTTAGCACGGAGAAAGCAAAGTGGGTCGTGGAACACGTCAACAAGTATCGAAAGAAACCCCAGCTCTCTAGTGTTCATTCAGATGTGAAATCCTTCGTTCAAAATCCACCAAAGGTTTCAGTTGACGACTTCCAAAGCTACGAGTTTACGGAGGAATCCGCCGAAGATATCGTAGATATTAGTTCAGATGTTTTCAGTGAGGTCGTCGAATCTGCACCGGAAGATAAAGACCCTGACTCAAAAACGGTATCCGAGCCTTTAGTTCTCAAATCGTCTACTGACTGGGACAAAAAGGCAAATTCAGAAAACGACGATAGTCTCTTCTAGATTTGATTGAGTCTCGAAACTACCCTTCTACTATCTAAATCGCTTATTCTTGGCCGCGAACCGCCTTGACATCCCGCTTCGACGCTGATAGCACCTCGTCAGCACTCAAATTCGTCTCGCGCCACGCCGGCAGTCGGCGGTCCTCGCCCGGCGGGCGGACCGCCTCGGCGTAGACATCGACTTGTTCGCGCTCCTCGCTTCGCTCGTAGTCGAGGCCGTTGAATCCCGCGTCGGCGGCGTACTGGTCGATGAACTGCCCCGCAGTCCGGCGGTAGCGGTCGGGCAGGGTGTCGTACTCTGGGGCCACGCCGTGGGATTCGACCGCCCGGAGGAGCGCCCGACCGACGTGACGGCTCATGTCCGAGAGGCCGGTCGGTCCCGACACCGCCCGGTGGTCGTGTTCGTACCGGCCCAAATCGACCTGTGCGGTGTCCTCGAACCCGGCGTGGGCGAAGGCCTCGCCGAGTTGTCCGACCTCCAGTCCCCAGTGGCGCTCGACCCGGAGCGAGCGCACGAGGTCACTGGTCGCGCCGAACTCCCCGGCCAGCGCGTACCGGAAGGCACCCAGATACGAAAGCACCGCGGCGTCGGGATGGGCGTCGGCCAACGCGCGCACGAGTGGTTCGTAAAAGAGGCGACAGAGCCGACCGTAGAGCTTGTTGTTCTCGACGCGGGCGTAGTAGCCCTTCGAGAACTCGTAGCCCTGCGCGAGGGGGTAGAGCAGTCGAGACACGTCGGCAGATTCGTAGGTCTTGGCGTCGGCGTCGTGGACCGCGACGTACTCGCTGTCGGCGGTGGCGACTCCGAGCGCCAGCCACACGTCCCGGCCCTTTCCGGCCTCGCCGTTCAGGCCGCGGTCGGCCAGTAGGTCGGTGACGCCCGGCCCGTTGCACCACACCACCGACAGCGGGAGGTCGAACCCCCCGAGCCAGTCCAGAAACGGCCCGACCTTCTCGGGTGGTGCCCGAAGGGGGACGACCACCTGCGCTGGCGCGACCGACTCCAACTCCGAGAGGACCCGCTCGGCGGCCAGTCCGGCGTACTCGCGCTCGGTCATCGGCACGACGACTCCAGCGCGGTCGGTCGGCGCGTCCGGAACCCGGCCCGTCAGGTCGTGTAGCGTGGCGATTCGCTCCTGTCCGTACTCCATCGGGTGGGGGTTAGGAGGGCGGACTGAAAAGGAGGTGGAATCTCCTCGAAGATACATTCTCTTTTTCACTCGTGGAATAAATTGATGAACCTCGGCCCCAAGGGGCCACGTATGAACGCTCAGTCTGTAGACATTCCCGCCGACGCTCCTCGGCCGGACCTCTGTGAGGCCCTCCGGACCGAACTCGGCGAGCGCCTCCGAACCATCGCGGTCGGCCGTATCTCCGACCGGGAGTACGACATCGCCTACATGCGAGACGACATCGCCGAGGAGTACACCGACGAGATGCGCGAGGAGATATTCGACGAGGTGGTCTTAGAGAGCATCGCCGAGGACAAACAACAGGACCTGTTTCCCGCGCTCGGGGACCTCCAGCACACGATTCGGGTGTTCGAGGACGGCATCAATCTGGTCGCGTGGTGCGACGACGAGGCCGTCTTCGTGGGGTTAGACCCCGACGCCACCCTGCTGGGTCCCGCCGTCGCGGTCTGTCGCCGGATGCTCTGAGGTCGCTAATCGCCGCGGGCCACGCTCGGGTCCCGGCCGCCGGTCGGCAGTTTGTCGCCCGCCCACAGCAACACCAGCACGGCCAGAATCGCCACCAGCAGGCCGCCGAACGACCGGAACACCGTGTTGTAGTCGAATCCGGCGTCCACCAGCGCGCCGACCACGACGCTCCCGGTGGCCTGCACTATCATCATCGACCCGCTGTACAGCGAGTAGGCGCTGGCGCGGTTCTCGTCGGGGAGCGAGTCGAGCAGGTAGGTGTCGAGCGCGGGGAACAGACTGTGGACGACGTAGCCCAGAATCGCGGTCACGACCGCCAGCATCGCCAGTCCCTGCGCCGCGGTCAGCGCGAACAGGCAGGCGACGAACCCGGCCAGAATCGACAGCATCAGCGGGACGTGGGGCACGCGGTCGGCGAGTCGGCCCGTGACCCAGAACGCGGGCACGCCGGCGGCGAAGACGACGGTGAGGAGCGTGTTGGCGGTCCCGGCGTCGATGCCCTTCGTCGCGGTCACGTACTTGACGTAGAAGTTGAACAGGCCGTTCCAGACGAACCCGGTCGCGCCGAGGATGGCGATGCCGCTCAGGATGATGGGCCACTGCCTGCGGGCCGCGGTGAGCAGGTCGCGGTCCTCGGTTCCGGCGTCGGGCATCTGGGTTCGGCGCGCGGTCCAGTAGAAGACGGCGGTCGCAAGCGCGGCGACGACCGCGATGATGGTGAAGACCGCGCGCCACGGCGCGACCGCAAGCACCGCGCCGACGAACATCGGCGCAATCACGGCCGCGATTTGGCTCGCGGTGCCGTGAATCCCGAGCGTCCGGCCGACGCGCTCGGGGTAGAGTTCCGTCAGCAGGGGGTTGGCCGCGATGAAGTACGCGCCGCTGGCCACGCCCATCAGGAACGCGCCGACGCCGAGGTGGACCACCGACCCGGCGACCGACATGAACGCCGACGCGCCGGTCAGCACCGCGCCGGTCCCGAGGACCACCTTGTGGCGGTCCACCCGCGTCAGCAGGTAGCCCGTCGGAATCCGAGGCGTGGCGCTCCCCAACCACGCCAGCGTGGCGACGAGGCCCGCCGTGGACTCGGTGAGCGCGAACGCGGCCGAAAGCGGTTCCAGCAGGGGCGCGAACACGATACGGGCGAGGTTGACCAGAAAGACGACCGAACACATCGACGCGAAGACCCGGCCACGAGACACGTTCGATGCTACTCCGAGGGCACAGTCAAACCTTCCGAATCCGGCGAACTGAACGTTTCAGCTGAGTGGTAGTGAGTCTGAGGCGCGTTCCCGTGGACAGGGGTAGCGGTATTCAGCGGACGGAGAGTCTTGCTTTCGGACGTGTTTTCATTTTCTTAGCGATTATCTAGATTGCTCTATCGGGTACTTGGGGTTGTGAACGTCGCTCGAACCACTGCCACTCGCAGTCACCGCCGTTCTCACGGCGTAGGTAGTCCCTACTGCTCGAAACGGCCCCTAACCTTTTCGCCGAGTCCGTCGTACTCCTGTCGCCATGAAATCAATTCGTCGCGGCCTCTGGGACGGCGAAGTACGGAAGGACACCCGAGGCCGATTCGCGTGCGGTATCTGCCGCCAGTCGCTGACGACCGACGCGGAGACTGACGAAACGAGTCCCGTCAGAACGTGTCCGGACTGCGGCCGGGCGTGGAAATCGCGGGAGACTCCGCCGTGGCGGACCGCGGGCAGATAGTGGCCGCCAAGGAGGCCACCGTCGCGTGTTCAGTACTCGACCGTCCCGTAGGACAACACCGCAATCAGCACGAACCCGACGAACGACGCCGCGACCAGCAAGCTACTGAGGGGTTTGCCGTTCACCACCGAGTGGACGAACCAGACGGCACCCCACGCGAGAGCGAACCCGACGACGCTCTCGATGGAGATGATGGGCCTCATACTCGGCCCGACGAAGTTCAGAACAAAATCCGTATCGGTCTCACTCGAACACGGCGTCGAAGGCGTCCGCGCCGAGGGGGTCGAATCGCCCGGCCTCGACGTTCTCCTCGACGTGTTCGGGCCGACTCATCCCCACCAGCGAGGAGGTCACGCCGGGCGCGCTCCGAGCGAAGTTGATGGCGCGCTGGACCGTGGTGTCGCCCTCCAGTCGGTCTTCGACCTCCTCGGGAATCTCGGCGGCCAAGTCGCCCTGCGCGATGCTGGCGCTGGTGAAGACGTTCATCCCGGCCTCGTGGGCGAACCAGAGCGCGCTCTGGGGACCCTCCGGCCCCTCGTGGGACTGCTGAGTGAACCCGTCGGCCATGAAGACGTTGAAGGGCAGTTGAATCGCCCGGAGGTGGGTCGCGGTGTTCTCCGCAGACTTGGCGGCCTTCCGAGCGCGGGAGACGATTTCCGACAGCGAGAGATACTGGTCGTGGTCGTCGGGCACCCGGAGGGCGTTCCACGTCGCTACGCCGTACTTCGAGATGTCGCCCTCGTCAGCGCGTTCTTCGAGTCGGGTGAAGGTGGCTTCGAGTTGGTCGTAGACCTCCTCGCGGGACCGAGCGTGGAGTTGCGTCTCGGGGTTGTGGACGTAGTAGAGGTCGATTTCCTCGACGCCCAGATTCTCCAGCGACTGGTCGAGTTGGGCGTCGATGAAGTCGGGCGCGATGCAGTGGCTTCCCCGCGCCAACTCGTCGCGGTCCACGAGGCCGGTGTCCACGAACTCGCGCTTGACGTACTCGCCGGGGTTTTCGGGGCGCTCGCCGTCGAAGGGCAGAAAGCCGCCTTTCGTGGCGACGAATACCGCGTCTCGGGACACGTCGGCCTCCTCGATTGCCTGCCCGACGACGCGCTCGCTCCGCTGGCACCGGTAGTTGCTCGCAGTGTCCACGACGTTGATACCGCTTTCGAGGGCCGTCGTGATGGCGTCGTGGTACCGCGCGTCCACCGCGTCGGTCGGGTCGCCGAGGTAGGTCCCGACGCCGATAGAGGAAATCGCCAGTCCGTCGAACCGGCGGAAGTAGGTCCGGCCGAAGTCGTCGCCGTGTTCGAGTTTGTACTCGTAGGTTCCGTCGTCGGTGGCCATACCCGGAGGTAGCGGTTCTATCGGGATAAGACCGAAGATTCTCGCCGGAAGGCTACACGTCGCCGTTCAGAGCCGCGAAAATATCGTCGGCGAGTTCGGCTTGGGACCACATCGCGGCCTCGCCGCCGTTGGCGTAGGCCGCGCCTTCCACCGGTACCTGTCCGCCGCCCATCCGAGCGTGGCCGCCGGCGCTGGCACCGGGGATGTCCTCGGCCACGAATTCGAGGGCGTTGCCCATGTGAACCCGGTCGTCGCGGGACCGCCCCGAGAGGTGGACTGTATCGTCGCGCCGACCGAAGACGACGACGGCGGTGACGCCCTCCAGTTGGAGGAGTTCGTCGGCGGCCTGCGGGATGGCGTCGGCGTTGCTGATGCGGCCCACGTCGCTGACTGCGAACGACCCGCGAACGTCCCGGCCCGAGATGGCTTGGGACTTGATTTCCAGCACTTCGGCGCTGACCTGCGGGTTGGCGATGCGGTCCAGCAGGTCCTCGTCGATGCCCTCGTAGAGGTAGGCCGCGGCGTGAAATTCCGACGCGGTACACCCGCTGGTGAGGTGCTTGGTGTCGCACTGGATGCCAAAGAGCAGGCCCGTGGCGATTTCCGCGGGGACGACCAGTCCGTCGGTCTCCTCGTCGGCGTCGTCGGGGCTGACCGGGGTACCGCCCACGTCCTCCAGATACTCGGCGATGATGGTGGCGCAGGCCCCGTAGTCGGTGCGCTGGTCGGTGAACTGCTCGCCGGTCCCGTTGCCGGGGTGGTGGTCCACGACCGCGTAGGGTTCGAGACGCTCGGCCCCCTCGAAGCCTCTCGGGGTGTTGTGGTCTACCAGTACTACGTCGTCGGCCGCGAGTTCGCTCACGTGGTCGATTTTGTCGAGGTCCAAATCGAGGACGGTCCGAAACGCGCGATTCTCCTGATGGCGGATTTGGCCCGCGAACTGGAGTGTGGCGTCGGTGCCGACCGCTCCGGCGAGATGCGCGACGCCGATTGCACACGCCATCGCGTCGGGGTCCGGGTTCGGGTGCATCAGGACCGCAATCTCGTCGCGCTTGGCCAGCGCACGCTTGAGTTTCGCCCCCATCGGCCGGCGAAGCCATCGGACGACGAGCCACAGCGAGGCCAACAGCGCGATAGTGCCGAGGACGGCCGCACCCACGAGTTCGGGACTCAGACCGTAGGTTTCGGCGGCCTGAACGACCTCCCGAACCCGGAGTTCCGGAATGGCCGGCAGTTGCATGTGTCCCACCGACGGCCCCGACGAACAAGAAATTTTCCCGATAGGTGGAAAATTGAGGGTTTCACTCGGGTTGGTTCCGGTACGCTTCGATTTCGTCCCGGTATCCTTCCCTATAGGTAGGATAGTTGAAATCATGGCCGAGAGTTCGTAGCTTGTCGTTCGAGCATCGCTTGCTGGTCAGAATCCGGCGCTCGACTCGCTCGGAGAGGTCGTCGTCGGCCAGTCGCTCGTCGGTGGTCTGCTTGGGGGGATGCTCCTCGCCGCACTCGTCGGCCAACCAATCGGCGAACGCCCACTTCGAGACGGGTTCGTCGTCCACGACCAGCACGACCTCACCGCGAGCGAGGTCCTCGGCCAGCAGGAACCGGACCGCGCCCGCGGCGTCGTCGCGGTGAATCATGTTCAGGTAGCCCTCGGTCACGGGACCTTCCAGATACCGCTCCAGTCGGGTCCGGTCGGGACCGTAGATGCCGGCGAGTCGCGCCACGGTGCCGTCGATGCCGTTCTCCGGGGCCTCGTCCAGTGCCACGCGCTCGGCCTCGGCCAAGACCTCGGTCTTGTCGGTCTGGGGCGACAGCGGGGTCTCCTCGTCCACCCAGTCGCCGCCGTGGTCGCCGTAGACGCCGGTGCTGGAGGTGTAGAGTAGCCGCTCCGGGGGATTTTCTCGCGCGCCGAAGTGTTCGATAGCGGTCCGAAGCCCCTCGACGTAGATTTCGCGCGCTGTCTCGGCGTCTCTCCCGCCGGAACTCGCTGAGAAGACGATAGCGTCCGCGTCGGGGACCGCCGACAGCGTTTCGGCGTCGGTCACGTCGGCTTGGACGGCCTCGAAACCGGCGTCCTCGATGGCCTCGATGCCCGATTCCGAGCGCCGGACGCCGATTGCGCGGTGGCCCGCTTCCGTCAGTTGGCGACCGAGTTCGAGTCCGACGTAGCCGCATCCGAGTATCGCCACTTCCATGGTCGAATCTTGGCGCGAGCGCGGATAACTCCCGCGACAGCGCATTCGAACCAAAGCCACCAAAACAATCGTTTTAGACGTTAGAATCTATTCTTAAGATACTTTTTAATTGCCGACAAACGGCCCCTCCGCCGCGGCGGCGAGGCCGAAGACTCACCGGCGAACGCCAAACTGACCAGCCGCCAGCAGGCGCTTGACCGAACTCTCCTCGGGTGGGGTGAAGGGGCCGTCCGGTCGCGGGCTTTCGAGACGTTCACCGCCTCGATTGCTGTCGAGTCTGTGGCGACGACACGATTCCGGATACTAACTCTAACCTCAACTTTAAGACCGAGGACGCGACGAACCCGGCCCATGTTCGACGCACCAGTCGAGACGTGGTATCTCTGGGTCGGCCTCGCTATCGCCAGCACCGCCGCGGTCGGCCTCGCTGTGGCCCTGCCCCGCGCGCCGCCGCCGGACGCCGCGGGAGCGGCCGAAACCGTCGATGCCGTCTCAGCGAGCGCCCACCCGACGACCGGCGTCCACCCGCTGTCGGCCGACGCCGTGCGAATCGGCCCGTACCGAATCTGGCTCCGGGACGACGGAAGGTCGGGCCACGCGGCGCTGGCCTACGGTCCGGTGACGCCCGTCCGGCGCGACACCGCGCTCTGGGACGTGCTTCGCGGGACGCCGCCCGAGGAGGCCTTCTCCACACCCGCCGAGTTCCGCCGGGTCGGGGCCGAGGCCCGCGACCGGACCCCGGAGTGGCGCTCGCCCGACGAACTGACCGTCCGGCGCGTGACGTGGGAGGGCGTCGATGTCACGCTGGTCGGATAGCGGGGCGGCCTCCTCGGCTCGAACCCACCGCGCCCAAGTCGAACCGCTGGCCGCGCTGGTCGCCGTCTTCGCCGTCGGGGCCGCGCTGACAGCCTACACCGGCGTCCTCGACGAGTCTGTGCCGACGCCCGACCGGAATCTCGCCGGGCCGACAGTCGAGCGAGTCGAGCGCACTGCGAGCGACGAGGCGGGCGTCCTCGGTCCCGATTCGCTCGCCGCCGGCCTGCGTGCCGGACCGGAGGGCTACGCGCTCAATCTCACGCTTCGCGTCGGCGGACGGCGATGGCACGCTGGACCGACCCCGCCGCCGGAAGCCGACGTAGCCAAAATCGGCGTAAGCGTCCGGACCGCTCCCGGTCGAATCCGGCCCGGCCGACTCCGCGCGGAGGTATGGTCGTGAGAGCCATCAGCACCGTGTTGGACGCCTCGCTGTGCCTCCTGTTAGTCTCGGCGAGCGCGGTCACGCTGGCGGAGACGCCCGTTCGGGATTCCAGAATCGAGGCCGGCCACGCGACCGGCCCGGATTCGGCCGACCGGACCGCGGACCTGCTGGCGACCAGCACCGCCCGCGTCACCTACGGCGCTGGCGACGATTCCCGCCGGACTGCTCACGACACGTTGGCCGGTCTCCTCGCCAGTGCAACCCGCGCTGACGCCGGAGGAGCCGCCGACGCCGGGAGAGCCACCGCCGACCCGGACTTCGCGGGCCGGGATTTCGCTCGGAGCGTCACCGCGAGCGTCAACCGGACGCTCCGACGCCACCTCCCGGCGGGCCTCGGCGTACAGGTGGTCGCCACCGAAGTCGAACCCCGAACCGGAACGGGCGACCGACTCGTCGCCGGGGGCACCCCACCGCCCGAGACCGAGGTTCACGCCGCGCGATTCGAACTGCGCCGGACCCGGTTCACCGTCAGGACGTGGTCGGCGTGAGGTTCGCCGAGGACCGGCGCGCTCGGGTCCCCTTCGCACTCGCCGGCGTCCTCCTGCTGGTCGGGAGCGCGGCCCTCAGCGCCTCGCTCGCGGGGAAACCGGCCCCCGAAACCGACGAATCGGTCGGTCTCGCCGTGGAGCGAGCGAAAGCGGCGTCCTCGACCACGCTCCGACGAGCAATCACCCGCGCCGGTCGGCAGGCCGCACGCAATCCTGTCACCCATCCGGCGAACACCACCCTCGGGCGCGTCCTGAACGACTCGACGCCCTACCGCGACTCCCTCCGGATTCGAATCTACCTCGCCGTCCGCGAGGACCTCGATTCCGTCGGCGTCCGGGTCGGCGACGTGGAGGGAGAAGTGTCGCTCTCCTCGGTCTCGAACGCCTCCGACCTCCGGCGGGCCAAGCGTCGGGTGAGCGTCCAACCGGCGGGCACGGGAGACAACCAAAGCCGGGAGAACGCCGGCCTGCGCGTCCGAGTCGAGAATATTACCGTTTCGGCGACTCGGGACAACCGGGTGGTCGAACGCGAGGAGTTCTCGCCGACGCTGGTTGTAGCGACCCCCGCGCTGGCGCTCCACGAGCGCACCGAGCGATTCGAGTCGCGCCTCAATCGCGGCCCCCTCGTGTCGGGCCTCGGTCGGCGACTCACGGCGCGACTCTACGGCGTGTCGTGGGTCCGGGGCTACGCCCAGTACGGCGGTGCGCCGGTCCAGAACGTGGTGGCGAACCGCCACGTCGAACTCGCTGTGAACGGCGGCCTCCTGCGCGAACAGCGCGCCGTCTTCGGCCGGAGCGACCCCGCCGGTCGCCGGGCGCTCGGGTGGGCCACCGCCAGAGTCGGCGCAATCGACCTGCTCACTGCCGCCAACACCCAGTACGGGTCGGCCCGGACCGACCAACTGCTCACTGCCGCCAAGCAGTACCAGCGGGAAAATCCCATGCCGGGCGGCGTGACCGCGGGCCGACCCGGAGACTCCGCGAGGAGGAAGCGAAACGGGGTGTTCCCCGCCGGGGTCAACCGGACCGCGGACCGCGCATTCTCGGACCTCGTGAAGGCGGAGGAACCGAGAAGCGGCGACGGACCGGGAAGCGAGGAGAGACCGACGCTCGGCGAGATTCTGCGGTCGTCCTACACCGTGGATGCGCGCCTCGTCGCCGCAGTCGAGCGGACCGAGGCCGAGGAGCGCCCGGCCCCGGCCTCGCCCGGCGCAAACTGGACGCTCGCGGGAACTGAGGTCCGGACGACGACCCGGACCGAGGCCGCGAGTGGACCACCAACCGGACCGCCCGGACCGCCGCGGGGGTGGCATCTCCTCGGAAGCGGGCGGGGTCGCTACGAGACGACCCGAGTCGTTCGGACCCACGCCCTCGTCGCCAACTGGACGCGAGGCAACGAGTCGCGCCGGACCGTCCGGCGGTGGTCCGAGACGTTCGTGACACGCATCGGTGTCGCGGGCGACCACAGCGTCGATGGGAGTGCTGTCCCGCCCTCCCGGCCGATTGGGACTCTCCACGACCGAGGAGGCCCCCTCGACGGCCCGAATCTGGCAGGGATTCCCGACCGGGCCACCGACCGACTGGTCCGGGACCGAGGAGGCCACGACGCGCTGGCCCGCCGAGCGGTCGCCGGGACGCTGGACACTCGGCCCGAGAAGGTCGCGGGGCGACGACCCCCGGACCTCCGCGAGTGGGTCTATCGGGACGCGGCTAACCTCCGCGAGAAGGTCCGGAACATCTCGATTGGGGTCCCCCGCCAGCGGGTCCTCGGCGAGCGCCCGCCGCCAGCGCAACTGGCGCAGGCGGTTCGAGCAGAGCGCGAGGACCTGCTGGACGCTCCGGCGCGGTACGACGGGGTGGCCGACCGGGCCAGAGTCGCAGTCCGGACGGCCTACCTCGACCGGGTGGTGGCGCGACTGGAGGCGCGTGCGTCCCGGCAGAACCGGACGCGAGTCGGCGTCGGCGAGGCGCTTGCCGACGCCGGGCGTTCGCTGGACGAGGCCCGCCGGACGCTCCGCGCTCGGACCACGCCCGAGACGCGTCCTCGTCGGCCGATGGGTGCCGACGGGCCGGGCGCGCCGGTCAACCTGAGCGTGAGCGGTGCGCCGCCGTACCTCACGCTGGCGAAAGTGGACCACGAGGAGGTCGCCGTGATACCGGAGGGCGAGCGCCGGGCACCCCTTTCTGCCCGGAACCGGAACGTCTTCGCGGTGCCCTACGGTGACGCCGCAGAGACGGTGGCCTCGGCGGTCGCAGGCGACGACGGCGGCGCTGGCGATTCGAAGCGGGTCAGTCTCCGGACCGGCGCGGTGGCGTTGCGGACTGCGAACCGGACGCTGGCCGAGCGCGAGAACCGGTCGCTGGAACGTCGGCGGAATCGGCTTCAGCAGTCGCTGGCCGAGTCGATGCGGGAGGCCCGGCGGATGCTGGTCGCGGAGTTGGCACTGACCCGGTTCGACCTGACCCGCGGCGAGCGCCGGGTGGCGGTCCACGAGGGGTTGGCGCGCTGGAACACGACCGCCGGGAGGGCGTTGGCGGTGGCGAACGGCTCTGCGGCCGACGCCATCGCGTCTGCGGTGATTCGGCGTCGTCCGGCGCTCGACCGGCCCGACAGGCGCGACTGGGTTGGCCTCCGGGCCGAGTTGGCGGTCGAAGCGACGAGTCGGACGGTCGAGGGGCCGCCCCGGTCGGCGGTGAACCAGACGACGACGGTGACACAGAGACTGGCCGAAAACGCGCTCAAGCAGGCGATTACGTCGGGTCTGGGGAACGCGACCGAACTGGCGAGCAAGCGGTGGTTCGGCGAGGTCCTCGGGGCGGTGCCGGCCGGACTACCGGTCGCGCCGGTGCCGGGGTACTGGTACGCGACGGTCAACGTCTGGACGGTCGAAGTCTCGGGCCAGTACGCCCGGTTTTCGGTCAGCGCGCCGCAGGGGCCGCCGGGCGAGGAGGTCCGGTACGTCCGCGAGAACGCGACCGTCCGGGTCGATGTGGACGGTGACGGGGAGCGGGACCTCCTCGGGCGCACCGCGCCGGTCGCCTTCGAGACGGGCACGACCGTCGTGGTGGTCGTGCCGCCCGGTCCGCCGGGAGTCGGCGACCGGGGCGGGAACCGGGACGAGTCCTCGCCGGGGTGGAACTCGGGGTGAGAAACCGGCCGCAAACGTGCTAACTGGGTTTCTTTCAGTCTCGGCGCGTGCTGGCACGGTCGTCACGAGCGAAGCGAGTGACTGCTCGGCGGACGCGGATTGTCCGCCGGTGTCTCTCGTGACTGCGCCGAATCGCGCGAGGGATGAGGACCGCAAGCCATCGGCCGAGGACCGCAATCGGTTGGGGAGGGTGTGGCCTGCGGTAGCGGTTGCGGTGCGGGGCGGTGCTGTGCGGTCGCGGTGACGGCTTTGCTCACGTCTGAAGCTAGCTTCCTCGACTCAGTTGGCTGTCTCATCACTCTGGAATCAGTCTGTCATCTCGCCGCTCCAAACGTGAGACCAGCTCCGCAACAGCCGAACCCGACACCCCTGTATCGAAGTGAAACCCCTTTCAATCACCGCGCCGTCGATTCGGGTATGCTCTACGACGACATCGAGGACCCCGAGGCCACGTCGCCCGACGAACTCGCCGAGGAGTACGCTGACGAACTCGCCGAAATCGTCGAAGCCGAAGGCGTCGATGCGGTCGCCGACGAGACCGGCGTGGACCGCGAGACCGTCGAAGCCCTCGCCGAGGGCGACGCCGCCGACGTACACATCGAGGACGCGGCCGCCGTCGCCGCGCTGGCCGACGACGCGCCCGACAGCGACGCCATCGTGGCCGAGGTCCGGGACAACCTGCTGCTGGGGATGACCACCGCGGTCCTCGACGTGGACACCATCGCCGTCGAGAGCGACGTGGAGATGGACGGCAAGCAGGTCCACCAGAAGGTCGAGGGGCGCTCGCCGATGACTGTCGGCGAGTACGCGGCCATCTATCACTTCATCGCCAGCCGTCAGCGGTAAGCCGGGTTATCATCAGAAACCTATTCTAAAGAAATATTTTCCTGTTTCTAAGAAACGTTTAGGTTGTCGAACCGGTCGATGGCGAACTGCTCGATGGGGTGGTCGGTTTCGCCTTCGACCACGAGGTCCGCGAGGATGTCCCCGACCACGCTCGAAAATTTGAATCCGTGGCCAGAGAACCCGCCAGCGACGGCGACCTGCGGGTGTTCCGGGTGGGTGTCGATGACGAACCGCTCGTCCGGCGAGTTGGTGAACAGGCAGGTTTCGAGGCGGGTCGTCGGCCCGTCAGCGCCGTCGAAGTACGATTCGGTGTACTCCCGCAGGATAGCCTCGTCGGTCGGGGTGGGTTCGCGCTCCATCTCGTCGGGGTCCACGGTCTCCCGGCGGTGGTTGTACTTCCCGATTTTGAACCCCGGTACCCGGTGGACCGGGAAGCCGTAGATGTACTCGCCGTCGTCGCACCGCATCGAAAACACGGGGAAGGTGTCGGGACTGAACCGGGCGCGCTCCTCGGGTTGGAACCAGCCCAATACTTGCCGCTCGGGTTCGAGGACCGGAGCCAGTTCGGGCAGGAGTTTCCCGGTCCACGCGCCCGCCGCGACGACGAGCGAGTCGGCCTCGTGGACCTCGGTGGTGCCGCGGCGCTCGACCTTGACCCGGACCCCGCCGTCGTCCAGCGCGGTCCAGTCCCGAACTTTCGTCCGGGCGTGAATCTCGGCTCCGCGGGCGAACGCTCCTTCGACGTGGGCCGTGATGCAGTCCTCGGGCACCAGAAAGCCGCCCTGTGGCTGGAAGACTGCCCGGTACTCGTCGGGCACGTCGTAGCCGGGGAACCGCTCGTTGAGTTCGCCACCCGACAGCACGTCGTGGTCGAGACCGTGCTCCCGACAGGTCCGACGCGCGCCCTCGAAAATGTCGCTATCGGGCGGGCCGACCGCGAGCGACCCGGTTTGGTGGAGGAGGTCCGCGCCGGTCTCGTCGGCCAAGTCCGCCCACTCGTCGTAGGCCGCCCGGAGGAGCGGCACGTAGGAGGGATGCTCGTAGTACGCCAATCGGATGATTCGGGTGTAGCCGTGCGAGGACCCCTGCGAGTGCGGGATGTTGTGTCGCTCGAAGCCCAGCACGTCGAGGCCGCGGTCCGCGAGGTGGTAGGCTGACGCGCTTCCCATCCCGCCGATGCCGACCACGATAACGTCTCTCCGGTCTGCATCCGCGGTGTCGGTTGCGGGCGTCGTCTCGGTCATAGCTGGCGGCACGTCGGCGCGGGGGTTAGTTTCTCGGGTTCTGCGGAGACGAGCGTTCGGAATGGTCGCGTTCAGCGACCCCGCCAGAGAAGTGAGGAGGGCCTCGAAAGCCCTCGGTAAGTTCCGGTCCCGCGGCTCGTTGCGCGCTTCGGTCGTTCGCTTCGCTCACTTCCTCCAGTGCTTACGTCGCCGGGGTTCCCGGAACTGTCCTCGCCCTTTCAGTCCGCCGAGGTCCGGACCGCCCAGCACGGCACCACAACTGCACCGCGCCCCCGAACCTCCACCCCCCGCCGCGGGCGCGCAGAACTGCGCGCCCGCGGCGTCCTGCCGAACGAAGTGAGGCAGGGCTTGGAGGACGCGGGTTGTCCTCCAGCGCGTCCTGTGGACTGATTCGCCGGGTGAACCCCACAGTCAGTTCCACCGAATACCACTCTCACGAGAGTTTAAATCCGAGGAGGCGACGACTCCGGGGCCATGCGAGACTTACTGGCGCGATTCCACGAGGACCCCGACCCGGACTGCGCCTGCCGACCGACCTTCGAGGACGACGCCTTGGTCCTCGACGCCGGCGACTGCCCCGGCGCGGGCGACCTCTCGGCCGAACCGGCCTGCCGGGCGACCGCAATCGGCGCGCTGGCCGACCGCGAGGCCGAGGCGGTCGTGACCCGAACCTCCTCGGTGGAACGCACCTACGAAGCCGAATCGGCGGCGCTCCTCGTCTCTGCCGGGCGGTTCGTCGAGCGCGTTGCCTACTACGACCGACAACTCGCCGAGCGCGCCCGGTCGGACCCACTCGGGTCTGCCCGCTCTGCGACGGGCCGGGCGGGACCGGTCGGCGAACTCGTCGCCGAAACCGGCCTCGCCGAGTGCGCCCGCAGAGCGTCGGGCTACGACGACGCGCTCCGGCCCTTCCTCGGCCCGCCGATTGCGAAGGCCCGCGTGGCCGCCGACCCGCCGCCGGACGCTGTCTTCGCCGAGACCCGCCGACTCGCTACCGGCGCGACAGTCCGGGTGTACGACGACCGGCGCGCGCTCCGGACCTACCACCTCGAACCGGTCGAACACGGCTTCGACGCTCCAGCGAGACGAGTTCTCGCCGAGGCTTACGGTCTCCTCGCAGACGGAGCAATCTCTGCCGGCGAGCGAGCGCCCGGCAGAGCGGTCCGGCGGGTCGCGGACCGACGAGATGAGGACTCGGCGGAGGACCCCGACCTGCCGGTCGAGACCATCGCCGATGCGCTCCGGAAACACACCCGCGGCTACGGCGTGCTGGCCGACTTCTTCGCCGACCCCGAAGTCTCGGACGTATTCGCCACCGCACCGGTCGGCGAGAACCCCCTGCGCGTCTCGGTGGCCGGCGAGCGAATGCGGACCAACGTCCGCCTGACCGAGACCGGTGCCCAAGCCCTCGCGTCTCGCTTCCGGCGCGAGAGCGGTCGGGCCTTCTCGCGGGCCTCGCCGACGCTCGACGCGACCGCCGAGGTCGGTTCGGGCGGCCGGAGTTCCGTCCGCGTGGCGGGCGTCACGAATCCGGTGAGCAACGGGCCGGGGTTCGCCTTCCGCGCTCACGACGCGACGCCGTGGACCCTGCCCGCGCTGGTCGAAAACGGGACCGTGCCCGCCGACGCCGGGGCGCTCCTCTCGCTCGCTGTCGAGCGCGCCGGGGCCGGACTCGTCGCCGGCCCTCGCGGTTCGGGCAAGACCACCCTGCTGGGCGCGCTCTGCTGGGAACTCCCCGCAGACACCCGGACGGTCGTCATCGAGGACACGCCGGAACTCCCGGTCTCCGCGCTCCAGCGCAGAGGCCGGGACGCCCAACCCCTCCGAACCGAGACCGGCGACAGGCCGGGCCTCGCGCCCCCGGAGGCACTCCGGACCGCGCTCCGACTCGGAGAGGGCGCGCTGGTCGTCGGCGAGGTCAGGGGCGAGGAGGCCGCGGTCCTCTACGAGGCCATGCGAGTCGGCGCGAGCGGCGATGCCGTCCTCGGGACCATCCACGGCGACGGCGGCGAGGCGGTCCGCGAGCGCGTCGTCTCGGACCTCGGGGTCCCGGCGTCGTCGTTCGCCACGACCGACCTCGTGGTGACGCTCGAAGCCGTCTCGACGCCCGAGGGAAAGCGCCGCCGGGTGAAAGCAATCGAGGAGGTGGTCGACAGCGACCGGTTCGAGAACCTGTACGCTATCGAGGCCGACCGACTCGCCGCCACGGGTCGCATCGACCGCGGGAACAGCGCGCTGGTCGCCGAACTCACTGAGGCCGGCGAATCCTACGCCGACGCCCGCGAGAAGTTGGCCGAGCGCGAAGCCCTTCTCGCCGAACTCGCGGAGACGGGGCGAACCGGTCCGAAAGCGGTCGGTTCCGCATACGCCGACCGTCGGGGGAAGTCGTCGTGACCCGACCCCGATTTTGGCTCGTCCTCGAACTCCTCGGGCGGTGCTACCCGCGGCAGGTCGAACTCGCCGCCGCCGCCGCCGACAGCAACGACGAACTCGCCGACCTCCGGCGGGCGCTGGCCTTCCTCGATTGGAGCGCGGACGCCGAGCGCCGAGGAGACGCCGAGACGAGAGCAGACGCCGAGACGATAGTTCGGGCAGGGTACGGGGCCGCAGTTCTCGCAGGAATCGGGGGTCTCGTCTGCGCGGCGACTGCTTCCTCGTCGGTTCGGGCGCTGACGCCGATTGCGGCCGGGTCGCTCGCAGTCGCGCTGGGCGCGGTTCGTCTGGCGTGGCGGGGACCGGTGGCGCTGGCGACTGCGCGGCGGACCGCCGCGCTGGGGACCGCTCCGGCGCTGGTCGCTCGGGCGGTCCTCCGGATGCGCATCGAACCGGCCAGCGAGCGGGCGGCGGCGTTCGCGGCACGGGGCGAGGGCGCGCTGGCCGACGACCTCGCAGAGTGCGTTCGGCGTGCCGAGGGGACTCCTCGGTCGGGCCTCGAAGCCTTCGGAGCGACGTGGGCCGAGTGGAACCCACCGCTCCGGCGCGCTGTACTGCTGGTCGAGGCCGCGGCGGACGCGCCCGCCGAGGAGCGCGAGGCCACGCTGGACCGAGCGATGGACGCGATTCTCGACGGGACCCGCGACCGGATGGCCGAGTTCGCCGAGGAGGTCCGGGGACCGACGACCGGCCTCTACGCGTTCGGGGTCCTGCTTCCGCTCGCGCTGGTGGCGGTCCTCCCCGCGGGGCGGGTGGCCGGGCTACCGCTGTCGATTCCGGCGCTGGTGGTGGTCTACGACCTGCTTCTGCCCGCAGTGCTGATTGGGGCGGGCGGGTGGCTGTTGGTCCGGCGACCCGCGGCGTTTCCGCCGCCGAAGGTCTCGCGCGACCATCCCGAGGTGCCCGACCGGCGGTGGGCGACGCTCGGGGCCGGTTGCGGGGCAGGACTGGTTGGGGTCGTCGGGACTGCGCCGCTTCCCGACTGGACGCGCTGGCCCGCCGTGGTCGGGTTGGCGGTCGGCGCGGGGTTGGTGGTCCGGTTCCGGCCCGTGAAGTCCGTCCGGGACGACGCCCGCGCCGTGGAGGCCCACCTGACCGACGCGCTCTATCTAATCGGCAGGCGAGTCGGCGACGGCGAGGCCGTCGAATCGGCGATTTCTGCGGCCGGGCCGGAAGTCGCGGGCCGGACCGGCGAGATGCTGACCGAGACGGCGGGAGTCCAGCGACGACTTCGAGTCGGGGTCCATGAGGCGTTTCTGGGCGAGTACGGCGCGCTCGCCGACGTGCCGAGTCCGCAGGCCCGGAGCGTGGCCGCCCTGCTGGCCATCTCTGCGCGGGAAGGCCGACCCGCGGGCCGGGCGGTGGTCTCGATGGCCGACCACGTGGCGGACCTCCGGCGCGTCGAGCGCGAGGCCCGGCGGGAACTCGCCAGCGTGACGGGTACTCTGCGGAACACTGCCGGGGTCTTCGGCCCGCTGGTCGGGGGTGCGACCGTCGCGCTCGCCGACGGGATGGCTGGCGGGACGCTGGGGAAACCCCTGCCGACCGCCGCGCTCGGCCTCGCTGTCGGGAGCTACGTTCTGCTCCTCGCTGGGATTCTGACCGCGCTGGCGACCGGACTGGAGCGGGGCCTTGACCGCGCGCTCGTCGGCTATCGAGTGGGTCTCGCGCTCTGCTCGGCGGTCGGCGCGTTTCTGGCGGGGTTCGTCGGGGCCGGGTTCGCGGCGTGAGAGGCTGTCTGACGTGGGTTTCGTGACCACCGGCACTCCGTGGGACGCGCTCGGTGAATCAATCCGCGGGACGACCCGACGGACCAGACCACGGGTCACGCCCGACGAATCAGACCACGGGACGCGGCCGTCCTGCGCGAACGGAGTGAGCGCAGAGTCGGGCGGGGAGGCACGGGGCGCGGGGCAGTGTCGTGCTGTGGGGTCGGTGTGCCGTGTTGTGCGGTTGGCGTGCCGTGCTGTGCGGTTGGGGTGCTGTGCTGTGTGGTCAGGGTGCCGTGTTGTGCGGTTGGGGTGCTGTGCTGTGTGGTCAGGGTGCCGTGTTGTGCGGTTGGGGTGCTGTGCTGTGTGGTCAGGGTGCCGTGTGGTCGCGGTGACGCCTGTGTTCGCGTCTGACGCGAGCTACCTCCACCAAAGACATTAAAATATTTCTAAGAGAAATATATAGGAATGGTAGAAACAACGCTACAATTCTATCGCTATCGAACCGACACGACCACGATTCGACGCCCGTCCGAGCGGACCACCCGGAGCGTCACCTCGTAGGTCTCTCCGCCGCGCAGAACCAGCGCCCGCGAGTCCACGGCCGACCGAGCGTCCTCGCTGACGACTCGCAGGTCGGCCGCGACCCGCCGGACGTGGCGAGGACCGCCCGCGACTCGGAAGACGAGGAGGTCGCCCTCAGCGGTGTCAGTCGCGGTCGCTGATGAATTTCCGGGGACTCCGCCGAGCGCGACGAACGACAGCGAGGCCTCGGTCGGTGAATCACCGGGGAGCGAGAGGGTGAGCGTTCGGCGCGCGCCGGGGGCCTCCTCGCGGGCTAACTCCTCGATAACGGCCTCCACGCGGCCCAGTTCTCGCTCGGCGAGGAGTTCGCTCCGACTCTCGCGGGCGTCTTCGAGCGCCGGGGTCGTGACAGCGACGAGGGCCACCGCGAGCGCGACCCCGAGGACCACCCGTATCACCGCAGGACCGCCGCGATGCGGGCGAGGAGGCCGGCGTCCTTGCGCTCGGCGTCGGACTCCGACCTCGCGGGACACGACGCGATTCGCCGAGGGTCGCGCTCGCAACCGCAGGGCCGAGTCGGATGTGACGGTGCGACAGGCCGGGGTTCGGCGTCGGCGTTCGCCGACGCACTGGCGTCGATACCGTCCAGTTCGGCTTCCACCTCCTCGGCCTTCGCCAGCGCAGTGTCGGCCCGGCGCTCGACCGACTCGTTGACCGCCCGGACGTTGCCGACGTAGCCTCGGAGGGCTTGGGTGCCAGCGTCGAGGCCGTCGAGGCGCTCCTCGGCGTCGTCGAGTCGGTCGGCGAGTCGTTCGACCTCGCGGGTCAGTTCGGCGGCGTCCCGCAGGTCGGTCAGGTCGCTGTCGTGGTCGGTCAGCGCGCGCTCCACGGCCCGGAGTCGCTCGTCCAGCGCGTCGAAATCGGACATGGCCCGTGTTGGTCCCGGCTTCAGATTTAAAGGTACGTCCCCCGACAATTGTGGTAAAAAGACGACACTTCCGGGAGAGTCCTAACAGAACCGTAAATACTCGATTTCGGAAGTAATGGAGTCCGAATCGGGCGCACGCCGGAAGGTTGATTAGCCATCAATTCAACCCAACGCGCATGAAAGTCGTCCTGATTGGTGTCGGACAGGCCGGGGGTAAGCTTACCCAGCGATTGGCCCAGTACGACCAGCAGATGGGTTTCGGTGCAGTACAGGGAGCACTCGCAGTCAACTCCGCGGAAGCCGACCTCCGGGAATTGGACCTCGATACCGTCCTCGTGGGACAGGACCGCGTGAAGGGCCACGGCGTCGGCGGCGACAACGAACTCGGTGCCGAGGTCATGCAGAGCGACGCGACGGAAGTGATGGACGCTTTGGACGGCCGCATCACGGCCCAAGCCGAGGCCATCTTCGTCGTCGCGGGTCTCGGCGGCGGCACGGGGTCCGGCGGCGCGCCGGTCCTCGCCCGCGAACTCAATCGCGTCTACGAGATTCCCGTCTACGGCCTCGGCGTCCTCCCCGGCCGAGGAGAAGGCGCGATGTATCAAGCGAACGCCGGGCGTTCGCTCAAGACGCTCGTCCGCGAGGCCGACGCGACCCTCCTCATCGATAACGACGCGTGGCACACCTCCGGCGAGAGCGTCGGGCAGGCCTTCGACAAAATCAACCAGAACATCGCTCAGCGCGTCGGTCTGCTGTTCGCCTCGGGCGAGGCCGTCGAGGGCGTCGGCGAGAGCGTCGTGGACTCCAGCGAGGTCATCAACACCCTCCGGTCGGGCGGCATCGCCACCCTCGGGTTCGCCAGCGCCGAGGCCGCCGAGGACGCCGAGGCCAACGTCAACACCATCACCTCCATCACCCGGAAGGCCCTCCTGAGCAACCTCAGCCTCCCGAACGCGGTGCAGGCCGATTCGGGCCTGCTGGTCGTGGCGGGCCAACCCGAGACGATTCCCCGGAAGGGCGTCGAGCGCTCCCGGAAGTGGGTCGAGGAGCAGACCGGAAGCCTCCAAGTCCGGGGCGGGGACTTCCCGCTCGACAGCGGGCGTCTGGCCTCGCTGGTCCTGCTGGGCGGCGTCGAGCGCTCGGACCGCATCGAGGAGTTCCTCGAACGCGCCAAGGAGGCCAGCAAGCAGGCCGAACAGCAGAAACAGGACCCGGCCGAGCAGTTCCGCAACGACCAGCTAGACGACCTGATTTAGTCGGGTCTGATTTTCAGTACTGCTTGCTTTCCAGTTTTGTTGGCAGTTGCACCAACAGTCATATTTTCGAGTAGAACCGATACTGCGTCCATGACTGAATCAGAAACCGACCCCACGGCCCTCACGATTCGCGTCGAGTCAGCCGAATCGTTCTTCGAGGACGCCGTAGACGACCTCGAACGACTCGCTGACGACGAAGTTCCGGAGGCCCACGTCCTCAGTCTCCCCGACGAGAAGGCCCTCGACCGCGTGCTGAGTCCGAAGAACTTGGAGTTGCTTCGGACGACAGTCAACCAAGAACCGGCTAGTGTCAGGGAGTTGGCCCGCGCCGTCGAACGCGACGTAAAAAACGTCTCGACCGCGGTCAACGAACTCGCCGAACTTGGCGTCCTCGAACTCGAACAGGACGGACGTGCCAAGCGACCGGTCGTCTGGTACGACGAAATTGAGGTCCGGTACTCGCTTCGGAATCCGGACCTCAGTGGACGGTCCGCTGGCCTGTCGTAGCGTCGGCAAAAAATCGTTCGCGGTCGAGTGGGAGCGCGAAACCCCGCGTCTTCCTCAGACTAAGCTCTTACCGTCGAACTCGCCCGCGTCGTACTCCATCTCCATCAGGTCGAGGATGGTGGGCGCGATGTCGTAGAGGTCCACGTCCCGGACCGTCGCTTCGGGGTCGTCCACGAACAGCGAGGCGTTGTCGAAGCTGTGCATCCCGTTGCGGGGACCCTGCCCGAACACGCCGTCGTGGCCCTTGAACCCGGCCTTGAGGTCGAAGCCGTAGTTCGGGATGGCCACGAGGTCCGGCGCGATGTCCTCGTGGTCGCCGCGGAAGGCGTCTTCCTTCTCGACCACGCGGTCACACACCTTCTTGCCGTTGGGGCCTTCGAGGTTTTCGAGGGCCTCCTTGAGTTGGGCGCGCTTCTGTTCGTACTCGCTTTCGGGGACGCTTCCGCGTGGTTCGCGCCCTTCGAGGTTGATGTAGAACCGACCGGGGATGAGCGAGTAGGCCTCGGTGTCGTCGCTGATGTCGCCCAGCTCCTCGTGGTCGTCGTCTTCGTAGGAGAGCCACCCCTCCTGTTCGAGCCACTCGTTGAAGTGGACCTCGTAATCCAGCGAGGTGAACCCGTGGTCGGAAGCCACCATCATGGTCACGTCGTCGGGCAGGTTCTTGCGAATCTCGCCGAGGTAGCGGTCCACCTTCTCGTAGAACTCGAGGAACTCGTCTTTGTACTCCATGTCCTCCTCGTAGTGCTTGTAGAGGAAGTGGTTCACCCGGTCGGTCGTCATGAAGACGCCGAAGAACAGGTCCCAGTCGTCCTCCTGCAGGTAGTGTTTGAACGCCTCGTAGCGAGCGTCCAGCGTCTTGTGGGCGTTCTCGATGAACTCCGACTTGTCCTCGTCGTGGCCCAACTTAGCGTTGGCGTCGATGCGGTAGTCGGTGGACTGGAGGTACTCGCGCATCTCGTCGGGGTACGACGCCTTGTCCACGCCGGGCGAGAGGAAGCCCGAGACCATGCGCTGGACGTTGCGCTGGGGCGGGAAGGTGACGGGGACGTTCATCACTGTCGCGTCCCGGCCCGCGTCGGCCACGCGGTCCCAGAGCCGAGTCGCCTGCACGTCGCGGCCCATCGGGACGTAGGTGTCGTAAGAGCCGACCTCGCGGTCTTGGAATCCGTAGACGCCGGTCTCGCCCGGATTCACGCCGGTCGTGAGTGCGGGCCAGCAGGCCGACGATTCGGGGGGGACGATGCTGTCTATCGCGCCCGAGGAGCCTTCGTCGGCGAGCGCGCCCAGATGCTCGAACCGGTCGAAGTGGTCCTCTAAGAAGCTATACGGAACGCCGTCGATACCGAAGAAGGCAACGCGGGGCTTGTCGTCGCCGCGAATCCTATCAAAGAGACCCATGTACCCCGATAGGACGAGGACCTACAAGAAATTTCTTTTCGTAGCCACGCCCTTCGACGTGAAGGATGATGAAGGTTCGAGGGCGCGGCTACCGGGGTCGACCTGCTGAAGACTGCGAGGAGTTCGGTCGAACGCGAGTGCCGGGGCGTTAGCTGTGGATGCCCATCGCCTCGATTTGTTCCTGATACCGGTTGCGGATGGTGACTTCGGTGACTTGGGCCACGTCGGCGACCTCGCGCTGGGTCTTCTTCTCGTTGCAGAGCAGGGAGGCGGCGTAGATGGCCGCCGCGGCGTACCCGGTCGGCGACTTGCCAGAGAGGAGGCCCTCCTCGGCGGTGGTCTCGATGATTTCGTTGGCCTTGGTCTGGACTTCTTCGCTGAGTTCGAGTTCGGAACAGAATCGCGGGACGTACTTCTTGGGGTCCACCGGTTTCATCTCCAAGCCGAGTTCTTGGGAGATGTAGCGGTAGGTTCGACCGATTTCCTTTCGTTCGACGCGCGATACTTCCGAGATTTCTTCGAGGCTTCGCGGGATGCCCTCCTTTCGACAGGCGGCGTAGAGCGCGGAGGTGGCGACGCCCTCGATGGAGCGTCCCCGAATCAGGTCCTCCTTCAGCGCTCGTCGGTAGATGACGCTGGCCACCTCCCGCACCGACCGCGGGACGCCGAGCGCCGAGGCCATGCGGTCGATTTCGCTCAGGGCGAACTGGAGGTTCCGCTCGCCTGCGTCCTTGGTCCGAATCCGTTCCTGCCATTTACGCAGACGGTGCATCTGGCTCCGCTTCTTCGAGGAGATGGACCGACCGTAGGCGTCCTTGTCCTTCCAGTCGATGGTGGTCGTCAGGCCCTTGTCGTGCATCGTCTGGGTGGTCGGGGCACCGACGCGGGACTTCTCCTGCCGTTCCTGATGGTTGAACGCGCGCCACTCAGGACCGGGGTCTATCTGCTCCTCCTCGACGACGAGGCCGCAGTCATCACACACGAGTTCCGCCCTGTCGGAACTCTTTACGAGGTTGTCAGAACCACACTCCGGGCATTCCCGTACACCCTCTGACTCATCCTCGGTTTGCTCCGCCTCGGCTTGGCGCTCCCGCTGGCGAGTGGACCGTGTCATCGCACTTTTATAGTAGTAGTGCCGACACACTTAAATCCTCGGTCGGTAATAACTCCTTTCTCGAAGGTCAAAATCAGCAATGCGCGTCCTTCGTTCCGAATCCGGACGATAGTTGAAATGACCCGCGGAAATCGCCATCGGAAAGTGTATAAGCGGGTATCGTGGAACAGACGCCATGCCCGTCATCGAGTGCGACGTGGACTCTGCCCGCGAAAAACTGCTTGCTGAAGGTGTCGAGGTGTCGTCGGGCAGTTCGGAACACGAGGAGTGGCGCGCCGAGTACGGCGACGCCAACGCAGTCGCTTACGAGGGGAAAGTCGTCGTGCAGGGGGCGAACCCGCAGGACATCGAGACGCTCCTCCGCGACGAGGGCGGTCACGCCTACGTCTACTTCGACGGCGCGAGCAGGGGGAACCCCGGCCCCGCCTCAGTCGGGTGGGTCATCGTCACCAGCGACGGCATCGTCGCCGAGGGGGGCGAGACCATCGGCCGGGCGACCAACAATCAGGCCGAGTACGAGGCCCTGATTCGGGGCCTGCGGACAGCGAGGGACTACGGGTTCGATTCTGTCGAGGTGAAAGGTGACTCCCAACTCATCGTGAAACAGGTCACTGGCGCGTGGAATACTAACGACCCTGAACTCCGCGAACATCGGGTCACGGTCCGCGAGATTCTGACCGACTTCGACGACTGGGAGCTACAGCACGTCCCGAGAGAGATAAACGAGCGCGCCGACGAACTTGCGAACGAGGCCCTCGACAATGCCTGAGTCCGACACCGACGACGCCGACGCAGAGCTTCCCGAATCGACCGTAGAGCGCGCCGAACGACTCACCCGACTCGCCCGCGACGCCGTGGACGACTCCGAGGCCGAGGCCTACCGCGACGAGCGCGCCGACCTGCTGGCCGACCACGGCTTCAGGGCGCGAATTCGGGACGACGACACCGGCGCGACGCTGGTTCTCTATCCCGAGGAGTGGAAAGAGGACGGCACCATCCGGCCGGAGCGCATCGAGGACACCGGCCGCGCGGTGGAAATCTCGCTGTCCGGGCCGGGCGACCCCGACGAGTGGGACGAGGTGGACGAACACAACCGGGGCCTCGTGGCGCAGGTCCGCGAGGCCCACGGCGACGTTCACGGCGACAACGCCTCAGCGTTCGCTGATTTCATGAGTAACCACTACGCTCGGCCGATGGACTCGGCGACCAGCGGCGAAGTCGAGGAGTTCCTCGGCGAGTACTTCCCCCGGAACGCGTGGCCGTCAAAAGAGCAACGTGCAGTCGTCCGAGAGTCTATCGACCTCGTGTTCGAGGCCGCCGACGAGTAGTCGCTGGTATCGTCGGGAGTCGGTACTATTCGTTGCCGGCGACGAGGTCGCGGACTTGGTCGCCGCGGTCCTCGCCCGTGACGAACTTCGAGAGCGTCCACTGCAGGGCGTCCACGACGACGGCGAGGCCCTCGTCGGTGAGTTCGTACTGGTTGGTTCGCTTGTCGAGTTCGCTCTTCTCGACGTACCCCTTCTCGACCAGCGTGTCGAGGTTGGGGTACAGGCGGCCGTGGTTGACCTCCTCACCGTAGAAGTCTTCCAGCTCGCGCTTGATGGCGAGACCGTACATCGGCTCCTCGGAGAGGATGGTGAGGATGTTCTTCTGGAAGGCGGTAAGGTTGCGCGCGGTACTCGTCTCTGTGAGTGTCTGTGCCTCTGACATAGACTCTGACACCCTGCGATTTGTCACGATGGTATTTAATCCTTCCTCACTCGGTCGGAGGTTCCATAGTTTATCGGCGAGTTGTATCACCGATTTTTATGTATCTTAAGTTGGTCCCTGAAAATTGGCTTTAGCTGTCACGCATTTTTCCTCTTTGGCCGACGTGAATCGACGGCCCGATGCCGAAAGTACTATCCGGACTTCGGACGGATTTTCGGACTGCACCATGGCTAACCTCTGGGAAGACTTAGAGACTGGACCGAACCCACCTGAGGAGATTTACGCGGTCGTCGAGTGTCTCAAAGGCGAGCGAAACAAGTACGAGTACGACAAGGACATCCCCGGCGTCGTCCTCGACCGTGTTCTCCACAGCAACGTCCACTACCCGAGCGACTACGGCTTCATCCCGCAATCCTACTACGACGACGAGGACCCCTTCGACGTGCTGGTCCTCGTGGAAGACCAGACTTTCCCCGGTTGCGTCATCGAGGCCCGTCCGGTCGCGCTCATGAAGATGGACGACGACGGCGAGCAGGACGACAAAGTCATCGCCGTCCCCTCGGAGGACCCGCGCTACGACAACGTGCAGGACGTCGAGGACCTCACCGAACAGCAGAAAGACGAAATCTCGGAGTTCTTCGAGACGTACAAGAACCTCGAAGAAGGCAAGCAGACCGAGACTCTCGGCTGGGAGGACAAGCAGTCCGCCCAAGACGCCATCGAACACGCGATGGACCTCTACGAGGAGAACTTCGCCTAACTTCTCCGGCAATTTCCGGTTTCTGACAGTCTCAGACACCGGATACCTGCCAGAAACTATTTGACGGTGGCCTGAACAAGCCGAAGCGATGGCTTTCGGGTCTGCGCTCGGCGGTGTCGAGATAATTGCGGTAGCGGTGACGCTCTTGCTCTCGGGTGGACTGGCCGTCTACGCCGTCCAATCGGTCAACGACTGGCGACGAGACGACGATGACGAACCAATTGATGCGCTCAAAAACACGATTGCGGGCCAGAACCGGGTGGCGCTCGTGGTGCCCGAAGGGCCGAGTATCGACGCGCTGTCGGCCGCGGTCGGGTTACAGACCCTCTGCACCGAGTGGGGCGTCACCGCCCGCCTCTACGCCGAGGGGCCGGTCACGGGCGAGGACAGCAAGACCTTCTGCAACATCTTCGACCTCGAACTCTCGGTCATCGGCGACGGGGCCGACGAACTCACCGACGCCGACGCCGCAGTCGCAGTCGGCGGCGGTGGCGGCGTGCCCCGACTCTCGAACAACCCGCCGGTCGTCGCCGTGATTCGTCACCGACCGACCGCCGAGGAGAACATCCTCACGGTCACCCCGACCGACGACGGTTCGACCGCCACGACGGTCACGCGCCTGCTGGAATCCGAGGCGGTCGTCCCCGACCAGCGAATCGCCACGGCGCTCCTCCACGGCATCCGTGCCGGAACCCGCGAGTTCCGGCGGGCGAACGGGACCCGAGACTACGAGGCCGCCGGATTCCTCCACACCTACGCCGACCTCGGCCGCATCGAGGACCTCCGGTCGCCGGGCATGAGCGGCGACACCTTCGACGTTATCAGCGACGCCATCGCCAACCGCGAGCGCCGGGCGAGTTTCGCCGTCACGAACGTCGGGGCGGTCCCCTCGGTCTCCGCCCTCGAAGAAGCGGCCGACACGATGCTCCGCCTCGAAGGCGTCTCGACCGCCGCCGTCTTCGGCATCCACGAGGAGACCATCGTGGTCTCCTGCCGGGCCGAGGACGTGCGGACCAACGCCTTCGACATTCTGGACACCGCGTTCGAGACCAGCGAAACCACCGGCGGGAACACCGACGCCGCGACTGCGCGGGTCCCCCTCGGCCTGTTCGCGCAGGTCAACGGCGAACACGAGGAGACGCTGGACATGCTCATCGACGCGAGTACCCGGAAGGCGCTTTTCGAGGCCTTTGAATCGTCGTAATCCCGTATTTCTGTTCTGTCTTCATCGGTCGATTTTGCGACACTAATTTCGGCGAGTTCGTCGTAAACCGGTCTTCTGAAGCCCCCGGTCGGTCGCTTTATCCACCCAGACAGTCGCCTGTTCCGCCGAGCGTTCGCCGATAGAGGTCCCGTTTCCGTTTCGCCCGGAGGTTCAAATATCAAACCGCGGCCAACCCTCTCCATGACCTGAGAGTCGCCGCGGAGGAGTCAGCGAAATCGGCGGTGCGACTCCTCCGCGGATGGAAAGCACCACCTGCAAGCCCCAACCAGATAGCGACTGCTGGACCGCGCGAGTAAGGTTCAAATCGCTCGGGTCCCAAACAGCGACGAATGCGTCTCGACGAGTACATCGAGGGCCTCGGCCCCGACGAATCCGACCGCAAGCGTCGCCTCGCCGAGGAGAAGTCCTACGAGATTCTCGACTACGTTGAGGACTTCCAAGACCGGTTCTCGGAGGTCACGCAGGGCGACTCGCTGGTCGGTAGCACCTCGCCCTCGGTGTTCGTCGGGCGGTCGAACTACCCCAACGTCTCGACGGGCATCCTCTCGCCGGTGGGCGAGGAGGACCGCGCCTCGGAGTTCACCACCGACAGCGAGTGGTACGAGCGCGGACTGGACATCGACAACGTGCTTCAGTACCGGACCGGCCTGCTGAACTCCAACCACTCGGCGGACGTGGACAACGTCAGCGACGCGTGGGACGGATTCGTCGGCACTCAGCGAGAGGTCGCCATCGCCGACCGACCGGTAGACGTGGAAATCGGCCTCTCGGACTCGCTGGACCTCGATTTGGACGTGGACGACATCACGACGCCCACCGGTCCCTCGGCCCGCGCCACGTCGGCGGACCTCACCGAGAACCCTCACGTCCCGCGGCCAGTCAAGAAGACCTTGGAGGACGACGACTGGCAAGCCCAAGGCGCGATGGCCTACCTCTACCGCAGAGGCTTCGACGTCTACGAAATCAACGACATCCTCTCGGCCGGTGCGCTCGGCAGAGGCCAGAATCGGCGACTCGTCCCGACGCGGTGGTCCATCACCGCGGTTGACGACACCATCGGCCAGTTCCTCCGCGGCCAGATTCGGGACCGGCCGAGTATCGACCAGACGCAGGTCTGGGTCAACGAGTACATGGGCAACCGCTACTGGGTGATTCTCACGCCCGGCCAGTGGGAGTACGAACTGGTCGAGATGAAGGCCCCCGGAAGCATCTGGAATCAGGACCCCAACGGCGAGACGTGGATGGGGAGCGCCCACGAGGGCTACGAGGGCCGAACCGGCTACGTCGAGGAGACCGCCGGGGCCTACTACGCTTCTCGCCTCGCAGTCCTCGAACACCTCGAATCGGTCGGCCGACAGGCCAAGTGTCTGGTCCTCCGGGAGGTCTCGGACGACTACTGGGCACCGGTCGGCGTCTGGCAAATCCGCGAGAGCGTCCGCAACGCCTTCGAAGGCGAGTTCGGCGAGGCCGAGACCTTCCACGGCGCAGTCCGGGAAATCGCGCCCCAGTTACCGGTCTCGCTCGCCGGCCTCCGGCGCAAGTCCCACATGTTGTCGGGGCTACAGGCCAACCTCGCGGACTTCTCCTGAGGACCTGTCTCACTGCTCGGTCTCAGCGCCGCCGATGTCCAGCGTGACCGTCAGCGGACCGTCGGTCTCCTCGACTTCGATGGCTCCCGAGTAGCGATAGCTATCCACCGGGTCCGGGTTTCCCTGTATCGACCCGCCGACCTTCCCACTGACGACGTTGCCCTCGATAGTATCGACCCCGAGCGTGCCGGCGTCTTCGGTCTTCGCCACCTGCCCGGAGACTCGGAACTCGTAGGCGACGCGCTCGTCTTCGGCTTCGAGGGTTATCGTGTTCGGGAGTGCGTCGTCAGTCGTCGTGTCTCTCACTAACTCGCCGTCTACGTGGACCGTCCCGGCCCCGTCGAGGCGCAGGGTCACGAGTTCGCCGGTGAACCGAAACGAGTCCTCACGGCCGTCGAAGACCTCGCCTTTGACCGCGGTGCCGCCGAGAACGGCGTCCCGGTCGTCGGCGGTTTCGCCGCGCTCGACCGACCCGCTCACCCGAAACGTGTAGGTGACGGTCTCGCCCTCTGCCGCGCGGACGACGAGTTCGTGGTCCGCTTGGGCGCTCGCTGGGCCTGTTCGGGCGCTCCCGGCGTCGGCCATCAGCGGCAGTCCGACGACGGCCGCTCCTCGGAGGACGGTTCGGCGGTTCGGCGTCGCGTCTGTATCGTCTGTCACGGAGAATCCCGTTTCCAATCGGTCGTCCCGACGGAAACGTTCGATTGTCGCTTGCCGACAGAACGGGCGTAATTCCGAGGCGACTCCGCGGGCGAAGCAACCGCGGAGTCGGCGTGAGAAGACTTATTTCGCTGGTCGAACCAGTTCAGGGCATGGTTCCGTTGGTCCTCGGCTTTCCGGGAGGGATGGAGTTGCTGGTCATCCTTCTCATCGCCGTCATCCTGTTCGGCATCCCAATCGTGCTGGTCGGCGGCGGTCTCTACCTCTATCGGAACGCGCAGTCGGACCGCCCGGCGAGCGACGAAATCGAGTCGCTCCGCGAGGAGGTCCGACAACTCCGCGAAGAAATCCAAGAACTGGACGACGACCGATAGCTACGCGGTGTCGAGGTTGGAGAAGGCCTCGTCTACGAACTCGCCGGTATCGCTCACGATGTCCTCCCACTCGTCGTCGTCGGGGGCCATCCCGACGAGGCGGGCGATTCGCATGATGCTGACGTGGTAGACGGTCTGGACGCCGGGTTCCTCCTCCCAGACGACGACGTTGCACGGGAACAGCGCGCCGATGCGGTTGTCGCTGGCGTCGAGCGCCCGGTCGGCCATGTTGGGATTGCACGCACCCAACACGTAGTAGTTGTCCCGACCGGCGTCGATTTTCTCGTTCAGCATGTCGGAGGCCGAGAACTCGGTGGCGACGCCGAACCCGGCGTCGGTGAAGGCCTCGCGGACGTGTTCGACCGCTTCGTCGTGGTCCATTTCGAGCGTCGCGCGCTCCTCGCCGATGTCCTCGGCGTCGAGCGCCGAGGGGTCGATTGCAAGACTCATGCAAGACTCCTTTCGCGGTGCAGAGTGATAAAGTCGTTCCCGTCTCGGGTTCGGCGCTCGGCCGGGGCAATCAGAACCCACGAAAGAGAATTGAAATTGTTTTCTTTAGATAGGGTTTGATTGCTTGCGTTCGTGGCGAACACCGTCCGACTAAATCGGAATCGGGAGCCACGACAGCCACCGAACCACGCGCTCGGGGGCCAACAAGGGCGGGTGAAGCACTAGCCAGTCCAGCACGCCCAGTCCGACGCCGTGGGCCACCACCGAGGGCAGGATGGAGTTGCTCTTGTAGTCCACCGCGCCGAACAGCACGTCGGTCGGTCCCGACAGCATCAGTTCGATTGGCGGCTTGTACATGTGGTGGAAAGCGTAGACGACGGGGCTGATGAACACGCTCTTGAACCCGATTTCGCGCACGCCGACGCAGAGCAGGCCCCGGTAGTAGGTTTCGGCCGCCAGCGCGACGACGAACTGGGCGGCGGCGTGGGGCAGAAACTCCCCGAGCGCGGCGCTGGTCTCCCACATCGGGTAGTAGGCCCGAATCGTCGGAAGCGACGACCCGACGACGTAGAAGGGGACGACGAACAGCGAGAGCAAGAGGGTGTTGCGAATCGCGGTCCGGTCCACGCGATAGCCGAGGTGGCGGCCGTGTCGGACCGCCAGCGCGAGGGGCGCGAGAATGTAGACGATTGTATCTCGGACGAGTCGCTCGTCGAGTCCGCGCACGTCCCACGTCATCCACACCGCGGTCAGGACGGCCCCGGCGACGAGCGCGCGCTGGACCCAACTTAGCCGGGCGACGCCCCGGCGGACCGACCGAGCGGCCGACACGCTACTCGTCGGCGGTCGGAACCGGACCGGTGCCGACGGCCGACCGGACGCCGTTGGTGAACTCCCGTTTGCTCTGGAAGTACGTCTCGTCTACCTCCGCGAGGACGTCGGCCAACTCTCGGGGGCCGTCGGGCGTCCGGATGACCGCGCCCTCCTCCTTTTCGAGAATCTTGCTCTTTTGAATCGGCCAGTAGAGTCGAGCGGCGACGCGCGCGAGCGGCGCTCCCTCGACGGGTTCGCCCTCGCCGAGTTCGACGGCGGGTTCTGCTTCTTCCTCGTTGTCGTCAGCCATACGCCGCGATTCGAATCCCGAGGGATTAGTGCTTTCGGAAAGACCTTTAGCAAACTACTCGCGGACGACGACGTAGCCGTCGCTGTAGACGGTGACTTCGTAATCCAGAAGCGAGAATACGACGTGACCGCTCCCGCGGGGCATCCCGTTGTGTCGGTCACTGAATAGGTTGTCGAGCGCGTCGGGGTCGATTTGGTCGTATAGCGGCGTGCCGATTTCGGCGGGGTCCACGTCGGCGGCGTCCGCGACCGCATCCACGACCGCGGCGCTGAGCGGCCGGTCGCGGTCGTAGGTTTCGCTCTCCGTGATACCGTGTGTCTCGTTGAGGTTCTCGGTCACGTTTTCACTCATTTGTCATCTTCCTCCGAACAGTCGAAGCTACTCAACTTTGCTGTATCAGTGTATAAAAATTCATCGCATTGCTTTGAATAAGTTGTTCGAGTGTCAGTACTGGTGCCGTCTACTCCGCCTCGTAGTCGCCGCCGTACTTCATGAAGAAGTAGGCGAGCGCGATGACAGAAATCATCGCGGCCATCGTGACGATGCCGACGACCCGCGCGCTCTCCGGGATTCCGGGGACGCCGCCGCCGTCGCCGCCGCCTTCCCCGCCCGCGTCGGCCGAGACGGTGAGTTCCGCAATCATCCCGGCCGTCTCGTGCGGGATGCAGAAGTAGCCGTAGGTCCCTTCGACTTCGAAGGTGTACTGGTACGACTCGCCACCGGGAACGTCGCCCTCCGGGTAGGCGCTCCGGGCGGCCTCCTCGCTGTCGAATCCCCCTGACGCGAAGTAGTCGGCTTCGTCGGGAATCTCGTCCTCGTAGGCGGTCACGGAGTGGCCGACGCTCCCGACGTTCTCCCAGACGACGGTGGTTCCGGGCGTGACGGTGGCCTCGTCCGGGTCGAAGACGAGGCCGTCGGTCATGTCGATGACGCGCTGATTGTCCTGCACACTGGCCTCGGCTTTGCCCGCGGCGTAGGACGAGGCCACGGTTCCTGCGGCCACCCCGAGAAATCCGCGCCGAGAAACTGCGGTCGAACTGTCTCCCCCCATCCAGAGGTATCTCTACTCCGACTACCAAAGTTGTTGCCCCGCGTAGGGATGTCGGCTGTTAGGGTCGCCGGGCCGCGATGTCCCGAATCGCGTCGGCCAGCACGTCGATGCCGACCGGAAGCGAGTCCTCGTCAACGTCGAACGTCGCGGTGTGGTGGCCGCCGGGGTGGTCGGTGCCGACGCCGACGTAGGCCGCCTTGCCGCCGTTCTGCTGGACGGTCCGCATCAGATAGGTCGCGTCCTCGCTCCCGCCGAGTTCGTCGCGCTCGACCACGCTCTCGACGCCGCCGGTCTCGCCCGCCGCGTCGGCCACGATGGAGACGAGTTCGTCGTCGCTCTCGGCGCTCGGGGCCTCGCCGTTGGTCGTAATTTCGACCTCGCAACCGTGCATCTCGGCCGCGGATTCGAGGACGCGCTCGGCCTTCTCCTTCATGTAATCTTTGAGTTCGGTGGTCTCGCCCCGGACCTCGCCCTCGATGAAGGCCTCCTCGGGGATGATGTTGGTCGCGGTGCCGCCGCCGACTTTGCCCGCGTTGACTCGGGTCGCGCCGTCCTCGTGGCGCGCGATGGAGTAGAGATTCTGGACCGCAGTCGCCATCGCCTGCACCGCGTTCTCTCCCTCGTTGGGTTGGCCGCCGGCGTGGGCCGGTTCGCCCGAAAATTCGGCGCGGAAGTGACTGACCGCGAGGAAGCCGTCAAGGCCCGCAACGACCTCGCCGGTCGGGTGGTCGAGACCGACGTGGGCCGCCAGCAGGTAGTCCACGTCCTGCAGGTGGTCGCTCTCGGCCATCGACTTCCCGCCGGCAATCATCTCCTCGCCCGGCTGGAAGAACACCTTGAGGGTGCCCTCGAAATCGCCGTCCTTGACCGCTTCGAGGACGCCGAGGCCGATGGTGGCGTGAGCGTCGTGACCGCAGGCGTGCATCGCCCCCTCGTGCTTCGACCGGAAGCCCGCTTGGACGGGGTGGTGGTCCTCGTCGGTCGATTCCGCCCGGAGGAGACCGTCGATGTCAACTCGAAGCCCAATCGTGGGTCCCTCGTCGGGGTTCTCGCCCTCGACGACTGCGACAGCGCCGGTGTAGCCGCCTTCGAGTTGCTGGAGGACTGCTTCGTCTGCGCCCGCTTCGCGGGCCTGTTCGTACCACTCGGCTAGCTCCTCGTCGTCGGGGACCGCCATGCGGGCGTCCTCGGCGATGGCGTCCCGGCCGACGTAGAGGTCGTCTACGCCGATTCGTTCTAGCTCCTCGACAATTTTGGCGGTCGTGTAGAACTCCCGCCACGCGGGTTCTGGGTGCTGGTGGAGGTCACGTCGAATCTCGACCAATCGGTCTCGGTCGGCCTGTTGGCTCATGTGGGTCCGGAGGTGCGCGGGGACCTTAAGTGCTAGAGGGGCGGCAAGACAGACTTACGGAATTGCGTGGGTTCTTGTACCCCCACTCGGAAGGCATGATTAAGCATGGTAGATACTGGGGAGGACCCAGAAGACTCAGTTGCGGAGGAATTGGCAGACGCTGAACAGGCCAGAAGCGGCCCCCGAATCGAATTCTACGGCGGTCCCGCCGCCAGCGCCATCCCCATCGCGCTGTTCATCGGGTGGGCCGTCTTCCAGAGCGGACTGATGCGAATCGGCGACACGACCGGACTCGTCGCCGGGATGCTCGTCTCGCTCATCGTCGGGATGTTCTTCGCCAAGGGCGACTGGAAGACCTACGCCAACACCATCTTCGAGGGGATGACCCAGCGGGTCGCCGCGACCGCAATCGTGGCGTGGCTCTGGGCGGGCATGTTCGCCGACACGATACAGGCCGGCGAGTTCGTCAGCGGTCTGGTCTGGGCCGCCCAAGCCCTCGAAGTCGGCCCAACGCTGTTCCCGGCCATCACGTTCGTTCTGGCGGCCCTGCTCGCCACCGGTATCGGCACGGGATACGGGACCGTCATCGCGTTCGTCGGACTGTTCTTCCCGGCGGGCGTCCTACTCGGCGCGAACCCGACCCTGCTGTTCGGCGCGATTCTCTCGGGAGCGGTGTTCGGCGACAACCTCGCGCCGGTCTCTGACACGACCATCGTGAGCGCCGTCACGCAGGACGCCGACATCGGCGGGGTGGTGGCCTCGCGGTTCAAGTACGCCAGCGTGGCGGCCGTGCTGGCGTTCTCGACCTACCTCCTCGCGGGGTCGGCGATGTCCGGCGTGGACGTTGCCGGAAGCGCGGACATCCTCAGCGGCCAGTCCGAGGCCCTCGGTCTGGTCCACCTTGCGTCCATCGGCGTCGTCATCGCTACCGCAATCAGCGGTCGGCACATCGTGGAAGCGATTTCGTGGGGCCTCGTCGTCGCGGTCGCGGCGAACGTCGTCTTCGGCCTCGCGTCGATTTCGGAGATGCTACTGTTCCGCGCACCGGCCAGTTCCGACTTCGCACAGGCGCTGGAGTTCCTGCCGGTCGTGACGACGGTGCCCGCCACCTCGCCGGACATCGGCGTCTACGGCACCTTCTACTCGGGCGCGGCCGGGTTCTTCCCGCTCATCGTCCTGACGCTCCTCATCGTGGCCGGCGCGCGCATCATGATTCGGGGCGGCGGCTTCGAGGCGGTCCAGAACTTCCTGCTCAATCGGGTCGCCACCAGCGTCCGGCGCGCCGAGACCACGATGGTTCTGGGCACGGCGTCGGTCAACGCGATGATTACCATCAACACCGCCGCGGAAATCGCCATCGCGCCCTACGTCGCCCGCATCGGCGAGCGATTCAACGTCAACGGCTACCGGCGCGCGAACATTCTCGACGCCAACACCTCGGCACTGGGCTACATCTTCCCGTGGGCCGGCGGCGTCCTCGTGGGCTACACCGAGATGCAGGGGCTGGTCGGCGAGTTCGACTGGTTCACGCAAGCGATGCTTGTCAACCCCGCGGAGGTCTGGCCCTTCGTCTTCCACGGGTGGTTCCTGTTCGGCGTGTTCATCGTCTCGGCGCTGACCGGGTTCGGGCTAGAGTACACGACTGACCGCGAGTCCGAGGAGGTGGCCCGCGTATGAGCCTCCGCGAGAAGTACCTCGCTGGCTGGTGGTTCCGCACGAACAAGCCGTCCTTCGAACCGGGCGAGGAGATTTCGGCGTTCGTGACGGGGTACAACGGAGCCACCCCCGTCGCCCGCGTCGGCGACACGATTCTTCGTGTCGAGGACGCACCCGAGGATGTCCTCGACACTCGCGTCAGACTCCGCGTCGAGGAGTTCGACGACAACGACCACCACGGGACCGCGACGTATCTGGAGACGGTCGGCCAGTCGTCGTTCTGAGGTCCGAGCCGCGGATTTCCTTTTCGGACTAACGTAGAACTACAATTGTTTGGTGTGTGCAGATATTGCTTAGCAGATTGTGGTTCGTTCTTTGGCGCGGGGAGGGGCCGAACGAGGAGGTCGGGGAGGGTGAGATTCGCAGTCCGAGAGACGGCGTTGTGCAAGTCTGAAGCGAGCGTCTGCTTGCGTGCTTTCTCCTCGAAACCGGCAACTCGGAGGTGAAGCACACAGAAAGCAAGACCGCGAAAAACCGAATGCAGAGAGGCCCGAAGAAAACGCTCAGGCCATCTGTTCGATTTGCTCTAACTCGACCTCGATGTGGACGCCCTCGGGGAAGTCGAACTCGGTGACCTGTCGGGCGAGTTTGTTGTGGCCGACGATTTCGAGTTGTCGGGTGTAGACCGTGTAGTCCCACGACCGGAACTGTCGGGTCTCGTCGCCGGCAGTCGATTTGTACTGTGGCACGCTGAGTCGCTCCGGCGGTGCCGAGTGTGGCCCGCGGAGTTCCGCGCCTTTCTGTTCTGCTTTCGAGCGAATCTCGTCTACGATGGTCTCCAGCGCGGGGCGATTCCCGCTCTGAAGCCGGATTCTGGTTACAAAGGTCATGGCTGGGAATTGGGTATCCCGTTGGTTCAGCATCGAGGTACGTAAAACGTCTGTTCTCTGTGCGCGATACTCTGCCAGTCGTTCCCACGCGAGAGGCCAACCGTCGTCTGCGCGCCATCCTCCGACATTCTCTTAACGCACCGCCGTATATACTCCGGTAAATGACGGTTGAAGCTACGTCCGCGGGCGCAATCCTCTACCGGGATACCCGCGGTCGCCGGGAATACCTCCTTCTCAAGTCCCGTCCGGGCGACTGGGAGTTCCCCAAAGGCGGCGTGGAGGGGGACGAAGAGCTACAGCAAACAGCCATACGCGAAGTGAAAGAAGAGGCGGGCATTCAGGACTTCCGCCTGCTGGACGGCTTTCGGGACGACTACGACTACGTGTTCGAGGCCAACGGGAACACCATCCACAAGACGGTTCACCTGTTCATCGCCAAGTCCTACGAGGCCAGCGCGGAACTCAGCCACGAACACCGCGACCACCAGTGGCGCGACTACGACCAAGCCATCAACACCATCACGCAGGACGGCCCGCGCGAAATTCTCGAAGACGCCCACGAGTTCCTGAACGAGAAAGAGGAGAACGGCGACGTGTAGTCGCCCGCGGACTCCGATTGCCCGCAGTGGGACTCGCGGTCCGATTCGGCGCTTTTCACGGCCTCCCGACGACTCGCCAGCGGCGCGGCCCCCGATTCCGAACCACTTAGGCCGACCGACGCCCAACGCCGACCGTGAGCGACGCGGACCCAGACGCCGACCCCGAGTTCGTCTTCGAGTTGCGGACCTGCCGGTGGGCCGAGCGCGAGTGGCCGCCCGACTCGGCCGATGGAAAAACGGACTGTCCCGCCATCGTCGCCCGACAACTCGGAACCGGACGCAGGCGCTGGGACACCATCGTCGTGGAGGTCAATCCGGAGGGCGTCCGCCGCCGGGCCAACTTCGGCCGCGAGCGCCTCGACTCGGACCTGCTGGACGTGGTTCGGGACGCCCCGGCCGACTGGGAGTGGTACCGCGAGGCCCTCCCGCATCCGGGCTACCCGTGGCGCTACGTCCGCGAGTCCATCCACCGCGCCGACGACCGCGGGATTCTCGACGTGCGAAAGCGCAACAACCGCATCCAGATTCGCCGCAAGTGGGCCTACCCCGACTGGGTGGAGCGCATCGTCGCCATCGAGAACAAGCCGGATTTGGACGCCAGCGCCGCCCGGAACCTCCGGCCCCAACTGGAGTACGACGTGGCGCTGTCGCTGGCCGACGAGGTGTGGGTCGCCACCCGCGCGACCGACGAGGAGGTCGAACCCGCCCTGCTCGAAAGCGTCCCGGTCGAGGCTGGCATCCTGACGCTCGATAGCGATTCTCGGTCGGCCACAGTCGAGTGGTTCCCGCGAGACCTCGACGCCGACGCGCCCGGAACCAGAGTCCTCGAACGCGGGGAGAGCGATGGGGAGTATGGCTCCTCGGCGGCCCGCTTCGAGTACGCCGACCCCGAGTGGAAGGCGGACAAGCGCCTCGAAATCGCCGAACGCGCCTACGAGAAGGGCTGGCGGTCGTTCGCCGAGACGATGCGCCCGGACTGTCGGCACTTCCAGATGCGCCGCGAGGACCGGACCCTCCTGCCCTACTGCGCGGCCAAGAACTGCCACCAGACCAGTTCGGAGTGTTCGGGGTCGTGCCCGGAGTTCTCACCGGAGCCACCGCAATGGCGGACGAAGGGGTGGCCCATCGAGGGCGGACCGGGCAAGGGAATTCGGACGTTGCTGGAGAACCGGTGCGAGCGCAACCGACCGGGGAGCGATTCGTGACCTACTGCTCGCTTCCGGCGGTAATCGAGAGTCCGAGGACGGTTCCGCGCGTTTTCTTCTCGTTTTTAACGTCTTCGGGGTTGGGGGAGACGTGGAAGTTCTCGGGGTTCGGATGGTCACCCATCCCGTCCGGCGTATCGGGAACGAGTGAGTACGTTCCTCCTCGTGGCCCTTCGATGCGGACCTCGTAGTACCCGTCTTCGGTCGTGACCGCCGTGACGGTCGCATCTATCGGACCGCCTCGCTCCGAAGTCCAGTACGTGATTTCGTCGCCGGGAAGCAGTCGCCGAATGAGGGTCCGGATGTCCCCGCGTTTGCCTTCGCGCGAGACATCCGACTGGGTTGCCATAAAAAAGCGGACTCGTCTCGAAATAAAAAGTATTCGATACGTCCGCTATTCCGCGACCGACACCTCGACCGAATCGCGCTCGACGGTCAGTCTGAACGTCGGCACGGTCCGGTAGACGACTTCCACGACGCCCTTCCGGCGGAGCGACTGGAGCGCCGAGCGCACGTCCTCGGCCGGCGGGTCCACGTCGAACTCGGCGCGGAGTTTCTGGAGGACCGAGACGACGCTCTCGGACTCCTCGTCGGGGCCGGCCACGACGGCGAACACCTGTTGTTGGAGTCGCGGCACTCGGATGGCCTCGGGCGTGCCCTCGCCCTCGTCGTCCACCACGCCGGGTTCCACGTCCACCATCTCGGCGGCCTCCTTGTTCGCCCGAATAAGGCTGTTGTCGTCCCGATAGTAGTACTCCTTGAGTTCGCTTTCGAGGTACTGGTGGACCTCGCTACCGCTTTCGAGGCCCCACCGTTCCTGTAGCTCCGAGTTCTTGGTCGGCTGTAGCTCCACGAGGTCGGCGAGGCGCTCGCGGGCCTCGTCAGAGAGAGTCATTGGTCGGCGCTACGGCCGGGCGATATTTCCGCTTTCCGGATGGAAGAAAGGGTTGGCCGTTCGTCCAGTCCGCGCGGAGCAATTCGATATGCTTTCTAAGGCAATCTATCTATGTGTTAAACAATTCTATCTGCCCCTTAGCCGAAAATACCGGCTCGGGGCGACCGAACGGTACCGCAACCGTGGTCTCCTCGAAACGTCGGCGAACGGAGCCGTCTCGGAAGGATTATTCCCGCTGGGGACGTTCGGTGAAGTATGTCCGATTGGGAGACCATCAGTCTCGACTACGACGAGGACGTAGCGACCCTGACGGTAGACCGACCCGACCGACTCAACGCGCTCAACGTCGATACCCTCGAAGCAATCGAGGAGGCCCTCGCCGAGGCCGAGTCCGAGGACGTGGGCGCGCTGGTCCTCACCGGCGCGGGCGACGACGCCTTCATCGCCGGCGCGGACATCAGCTACATGCAGGACCTCTCGACGCCCGAAGCGCAGGCCTACGCCGAACTGGGCCACCGAGTCGCGGACAAAATCGAGACCTTCCCCGCGCCGGTCATCGCGGCCATCAACGGCTACGCCTTCGGCGGCGGGTGCGAACTCGCGCTGGCCTGTGACCTCCGGGTCGCCGCCGAGAGCGCGGTCCTCGGCCAGACCGAAATCGACCTCGGCATCATCCCCGGTTGGGGCGGCACCCAGCGCCTGCCCCGTCTCGTCGGCGACGAGATGGCACGCAGACTCATCTTCTTCGGCGAGCGCATCGACGCCCAAGACGCCAACGAACACGGCTTGGTCGGCGAAATCGTCGCTGGCGACCAACTCGACGACCACGTGGCCGAACTCGCCACCGACCTCGCGGCCAAGCCGACCTATGCGCTCTCTGCCGCCAAGGAAGCCCTGAATCAGGCCCACGAGACCGGGCAAGACGCCGGCCTGCGCTACGAGCGCAGACTCTGGAGCGGTCTGTTCGGCACCCACGACCAGCGCGAGGGGATGGAGGCCTTCCTCGAAGACCGCGAACCCGACTTCGAGTAATCAGTCCTGCGGACTCACCGCCGCGATTTCTTCGGCACCTGAGACGGTCTCCTCGACCTGCGTGTAGACCAGCACCAGCCCCAGCGCCGCCAGTACCCCGCCGAAGACGAAGGGCCAGACGAACCCGAACGTGACCAGAAAGCCCGACGCCAGCGGGCCGATGGCGGTCCCCAACCCGAACGCCATCGTGAGAATCGAGAGCTTCGTGCCCGACTCGCCCTCCTTCGCCAAGTCACCGGCCAGCGCCAGCGAGGGCGCGAACACCATCGCCACCGCGATGCCCTGCACGAATCGGGCGGTAATCATCCCGGCGGGCGTCGTCACGAACCCCTGCGCGAACAGCGCCGGAACCAGCAGGACGAACCCCCAGACGAGGAAGGGCCGCCGCCCGTAGGTGTCGCTGGCCCGCCCGATTGGGACCTGAAAGACGACGTTGGCGATGACGACCGCCGCGAATTCGAGCGCGAACACCACCGACCCCTGCGAGAGTCGCGTCGAAAGTTGTGGCTCCAAGGTTGCAAACAGGCCGATGCCGATGGCCATGAACAGCGTGGCGACGCCGAGGGTGAACACCGGGTCGAGACCCGCGTCGTCGGGGTCGCTCACCGACACCGCGAGTTCGTCGCCCGCTCTGGCTCTGGTGTCCTCGGGGTCCTCGACGAAGACGGCGACCAAGCCGAAGCTCGTCGCCGCGCCCAGCAAGGCCAGTCCGAACGCCGCGGTGAACCCCGAGACGGTCCCCGCGGGAGTCGCGTAGGGACCCAACTCGATGAGAAACCCCGCGATGAGCGGGCCGAACCCGAAGCCGATGAGTCGGAAGGTGTTGAACACGCCGAAGTTGCCGCCGCGGGTCGCGTCGGTCGCCAGTTCGTTGACCAGCGCCACCGTCGCGGGAATCGCCAGCGCCGCGCCGACCCCCTGCAACATCCGGAGGCCCAGCACCGCGGCGTAGCTATCGGCGAAGACGTAGGCCCCGCTGGCGACGCCCAGCAAGGCCAGTCCCGCGAGGATGAACGCCTTGCGCTTGCCGGTCCGGTCGGAGAGTCGCCCGGTGAACGGTTGGCCGAAACTGTTGAGGAACCCGAACAGCGAGAGCGCGACCCCGATGAGAATCGACTGGGCGACCGCGATGCCCAGAAACTCCGCGCCGCCGCCCGGCGTGTCCAAGATTACGTCGTCCAAGAACTGCGGCAGGACGACGATGAGAAACGAGTTCCCCACCGCATCTATCATCCGAGCGAACGCGAGGGTCAACACGCGCCTGTCGGTTCCCAACAGCGCCATTCGTCGGAAACGACGGGTGCCGTCCGCAAGTCGGTTGTGGCATTCACGCTCACAATTTCGGTCGTGCGGAGCGTGGATAGATTTATCACATCTCGTGACGTATCAGTCGTGTTCTCAGTCGGACCGTCGGCGCGCGCCGACGACCGCGGGATGGAACCGATGACAAAGATAGAATGCGAGAACTGCGGGCGAAAGGCCACGGTCGAGGCAGACGACCGACCGTCACGCGCGCCGATGCAGTACTGTCGGCGATGCGGCGAGGAGTTGCCACCGCCGGACGAGTGGTGACGTGCGTCTCCGGCGGTGGTGACGAGCGTGTCCGAGGACTCCTCGCCCACAGCGGGCCGGGTCGTACAACCGTGACTAGCGGTGTCCACGGCGAACTCGGAGGTCGCCGGCGATAGTGGCAGGTCTCGTCTTCTGGGCGCTGGTCGCGCTGGCCACGCTCACCGGGTTGTTCACGGCGTGGGCGCTCGGCGCGAACAGCAATTCGCCGCCCTTCGCGCCCGCCATCGGAGCGAACGCGATTTCGACCATGCGGGCCGCCTTCCTCATCGGGATTCTGGCCGCGCTGGGCGCGCTGACGCAGGGCGGGAGCATCTCGGACACGGTGGGCGCGGGCCTCATCGACGGGGTGGCAATCACCTCGCTGGCGGCGACGGCGGGCCTGCTCACCGCGACGGCGTTCATGGCGTTCGGCGTCTACTCCGGCTATCCGGTCCCGGCGGCGTTCGCCACGACCGGGGCGATGATAGGCGTCGGCCTATCGCTGGGCGGCACTCCGGCGTTCGACACCTACCGGCGAATCGCCACGTTCTGGGCGCTCGTGCCGCCGGTCTCCGGCGGGTTGGCCTACCTGACCGCGACCGTCCTCCGGCGCGACGACATCCCCGAGACGGTGAGCGTTCCCCTGCTGGCCGGGTTGGTCGGAGCCATCGTGGCCAACGTCGAGTTGAGCGTGATTCCCTCGCCCTCGGGGGCCGAGCAGGGGTCGCTCGCTGGCTACTTCGCGGGATTCGTGGAGACGCCGGCGTTCGCTGGCGTCGAGATTGCGGCGGTGGCCGCGACCCTACTCTTTGCGGCCGTGAGCTTCGTCTTCATCCGGCGGCGGACGCAGGTGTCGGTGGATAAGGGCGTCAAGACGTTTCTGGTGGCGCTCGGGAGCGTCGTCGCCTTCTCCAGCGGCGGGAGTCAGGTCGGTCTGGCCACGGGACCGCTGGAGAACCTCTACCGGGCGGAACTCGGCCTGCCGGGCATCGTCCTGCTGGCCATCGGCGCGACCGGGATTCTGGCCGGGGCGTGGATGGGTGCTCCTCGGCTCTTGCAGGCGACCTCGCGGGAGTACGCTCAACTCGGGATTCGGCGCTCCATCGCCGCGCTGGTGCCGGGATTCGTCATCGCGCAGGCCGCCATCGCGCTCGGGATTCCCATCTCGTTCAACAACATCATCATCTCGGGGGTCATCGGCGGCGGCCTCGCCGGAGGTTCAGCGGGCGTCTCGCGCCGGAAAATCGGGGTGACGCTCGCGTTCTGGGTCATCACGCTGGTCTCGTCGGTCGCGGTGGGATACGGTCTCTACTGGGCCTTCGCGCAGGTTCTGGCCTGACGAGACGGTCGAGAGAAGCGGTTTTCAGAGGTGCGATGGTTGGTCAAGGAACTGGCGGCGCGCTCGGCCGAACGGACTGCCAGCGAACGCTCGGTACATTAACCGCCAGCGAATGCCCGACCGGCCAACCGCCATGGGTGGGGTGAAGGGGCCGCCCCGTCGCGGGCCGGAGGCCCGTGGTCGTCTCCGCAGGTAACTATTTCTGCGCGGGCGGTGCTGAGAGCGCAGAAATATCCTGCGGAGTGACCGCGACGGGGCGGGGGCTTCAAGAGACGTTCACCACCACGTCGTCTGTATTCGTCCGGAACTTGACTTCAGGAAGTAAGCATAAAGAAAATCTAATTCAACGTACGACAGTCACCGAGACGGGAGCCTCGCCGACGACTTTCGTCGCAACCGTCCCCAGAAGCCGACGCGCAATCTCGCCGCGTTCGCCGCCGTGGCCGCCCATGACGATGTGGTCCGCGGCGTGGTCCTCGGTGAACTCCGCGATGGTCTCGGCCGGGTCGCCGGTCTCGATGGCGGTTTCGACGCTTCGGTCGGCCTCGGCGGCGCGGCGCTTGGCGCGGTCGATGATGGTCTCCGCGCGAGAGCGGGCCTCGGCCCGGCGCTCCTCGTCGGGTTCGAGGAGGCCGCCCTCGCTCATCGAATCGTCCAGCGGCGTGACGACGTTCAGGACCGTAATCTCGCAGTCGAAGGTGTCGAGCGCGAAGACAAGCGCGTCGTCGGCCAGCGGCGACCCGTCGAGGGGAACGAGGACGTGCGAGGGTTCCATGACAGTAGTTTCGGCGGGCGGGTACAAGTAGTTCGGCGACGGCGGAATCGAACGTTCGGCCTCCGTCGGGCGTGACGACGGGGGCGAACGAACCGAGAAGGGCAATAGAGACGATTGCTTACAAATCGAAATTCAGTTGTTAAGAATTACGTATGAATGTCAGCGTCCCCCGGTACTCGTCGTAGGGTGCTTCGGCCAGCGTCCGGAGGATGGTCTCGTCGGCCACGCCTCCGAACACATCGGCAGGGGTGGGCGATGCGGGTTCGGTCACGGGAGTCGGTGTCGCGGGGGCGGGCAAAAAGCTACCTCCGACGCGCCGGGCCAGCGAGGGAAGCACGCGCCGAGCGCAGTCGAAGGGGCAAGGATTAGTCCCTCGACTCCGAACCTGCGCGCATGGAAACGACCGACGCCTTCGTCGGCCTGACGTGTGTCGATTGCGGCGAGACGTTCGACGCCGAGGAGACCACCCACCGGTGTCCCGACTGTGACGGCATTCTGGACCCCGAGTACGACTACGACGAAATCGACCTGTCGCGCGAGGACCTCGAATCGCGGCGCTTCGAGTCGATGTGGCGCTACGAGGAGCTACTGCCCTTCCCCCGGACCGCGGCCGTCTCGATGGACGAGGGCGCGACCCAACTCGTGGAGTGCCCGAACCTCGCCGACGAGTTGGGCGTCGGGCGCGTCCTGTTCAAGGACGAGGGGCGCAACCCCACGGGCACGTTCAAGGACCGCGGCCAGACCGCGGCCATCACCGCGGCGGTCCAACACGGCGCGACCGACGTGGCGCTGAACTCGGCGGGCAACGCCGGGCAGTCCGCCTCGGCCTACGCCGCCCGCGCTGGCCTCGATTCGCACGTCTTCCTGCCCTCTCGGGCCGGGTTCACCAACAAGGCGATGGTCAACGTCCACGGCGGCGACATGAAAGTCGTGGAAGGCAGAATCGGTGACGCCGGAGAGGCCTACGCCGACGCGATGGCCGAGAACGACGACTGGTACTCGGTCAAGACGTTCGTCACCCCCTACCGCCACGAGGGCAAGAAGACGATGCTCTACGAAATCGTGGAACAGAACGACTGGGAGGTCCCCGACGCGGTGGTCTACCCGACCGGCGGCGGCGTCGGCCTCGTCGGGATGCACAAGGGCGCGAAGGAACTCCGGGATTTGGGCCTCATTGACGAGATTCCCTCGATGTACGCGGCCCAGTCGTCCGGATGCGCCCCCGTCGTGGAGGCTTTCGAGGAGGACAAGGACGTTCACGAGGTCTGGGAGACCCCCGACACCATCTGCGGCGGCATCGAGATTCCAAATCCCGGCGCGAGTCCCCTCATCCTCGACGCCCTGCGCGAGAGCGACGGCGGCGCAGTCGCAACCAGCGACGAGGACATCCTCGACAGCGCCATCACGGTCGCCCAACACGAGGGCTTAGAGATGGGCGCAACCTGCGCGGCGGCCGCCTCCGGCGCGTGGGAACTCGCCCGCAGAGGCGAGTTCGATGAGGACGACACCATCGTCCTCCTCAACACCGGGGCAGGAAACAAGGACGACGACGTTCTCCGCAGTCACCTGATGAGCAAGGGAATTTAACGCTCGACGCTCACCGGGTCCTCGGCGATGAGCCACGCGTCCGGCGATTCCTTCGACCGCAGTTCGAGGCTCCCGTCGTGGAAGTGAGCGGTGATGCGCTCGCTCGTCTCGGACTCTGACATCGTGTCCGTCGCTACGCGAGAGTCGGCTATTACTATACGCCGTCTACGGGCCGGGTACAGGCTGTCTACGCGGAGATACGTGGTCGCTATCGGCGAGTAAGCCGGACCAGAGCGGGAAAAAACGGAACCGGGAGCGGGCCGAACCGGTCGAGTCGCGGTCAGTAGAAGTACACTTCGAACTCGTCGCCGCAACCGCCACAGTCTACCAGCGTCCCGGTGAGTCGGTCGGCGTCCCGAAACTGGGGGTCGGGTTCGCCGCCGTCGGTGACGACCTCGACTGACCTGTCGTCGCAGTTCGGACACCCGATACGCATCTCTGCTTGCGACATGCCCCAGAAGTCGGCCCCGCGACGGTTAGTTATACGCCGTCTAATCGGCCCGTCGTCCCGACGCTTTCACCTGCTAACCCGCCGGTAGCGTCTCGATAATTTCGCCCCGAGTCCGGTTCGGGGTGCCTGTAGTCCGGTACTCACCGGGTAACGTCGGGGAGACAAATATAAGTCTTAGACGGAGCTAAATCCGACATCGAATGTTGAGCGACGTGATGGAGGACTACCTCAAGTCGATTTACGCCCTCCAACAAGAGGACGGCGGGCCGGTCGCTACCTCGGCCATCGCCGAGTACCTCGACGTGACCTCACCGACCGTGACCAGCATGGTCGAGAAACTCGAAGACCGGGGCCTCGTCGAGCGCGAGAAGTACAAGGGGGTGGAACTCACCGAGGAGGGCGAGACGGTGGCCCTCGAAGTGCTTCGCCACCATCGCCTCCTCGAATCCTACCTGACCGAGCATCTCGACTACTCGTGGAGCGAGGTCCACGACGAGGCCGACACCCTCGAACACCACATCAGCGAGGAGTTCGAGCGCCGGGTCGCCGAGGTGCTGGACGACCCCGAGGTGGACCCCCACGGCGACCCCATCCCGAGCGCCGACCTCACGCCGCCCGAGGACGACGCCACCACGCCCCTCTCGGACCACGAGGCCGGGGCCTCGCTGGTCGTCTCGCGGGTCAGCGACCGCGACGAGGAGGAACTGCGCTACCTCGCCGACGCGGGCATCGCGCCCGGAACTAACCTCGAAGTCGTGGACGTGGCCCCTTTCGGGATGGTGACGGTCCGGTTCGCCGGGAACGGCGAGCGAGAGCAGAGCCTCCCCGAGAACGTCGCCCGGTCCATCCGGGTCCGGCCCGCCGATTCGACCGCCGATTCCGAGAGCGGCGACGACGACGAGAACGGCGAGGAGATAGAGGCCTGACTCGTCCTGTCGGAGAGACAGTTTTTTCTCGGCCCAACTCGGTAGTTCGGACCGATGCTCGATTTCGTGGTTTCGGCGCTGGCCGGGGTCGCGCTCGGCCTCTCGCTGGCGGCCCCGCCCGGTCCGATGAACGCCATCATCGCCGAGGAGAGCGTCCTCCGCGGATGGGGGTCGGGATTCCGGGCCGGACTCGGCGCGCTGTCGGCCGACGCCTGCTTCTTCGTCCTCGCGCTGTTGGGTGTCGTCACTGTGGTCCGGGACGTGCCGGTCGTCCAGCAGGCGCTGTTCGGTTTCGGCGGCCTGCTGATGCTCTACTTCGCCTACGGCACGGCCACCGACGCCAACGCCGCGTTCGGGGGTGATGCCGCGACGGACGGCGCAGGCGACGTAGCCGGGGATGCGGACAGCAAGGGCTTCCGGAAGGCGTTCGTGCTGGCGCTGACCAACCCCTACCAGATTCTCTGGTGGCTGACCGCGGGCGTCGGCCTGCTCGACCCCGGCACGTACACAATCGGTGCGCTCGGCGATGTCGCCGTCTCGACCGGAAGCCCGATTATCGTGGTCGGATTCTTCGGCGGCATCGCGGTGTGGATTACCGGGTTCCCGGCCGCGCTGGTGACGGTCGGTCGGCGGGTGGACGCCTTCGCGCCACTCGTGGCCTATCTGAGTGCCGTGGTGCTGGCGCTGGCGGGACTGTCCTTCCTCTCGAAGGCGACCGGGATTTTGGCGTAGGCGAGTTCCACGGCGCGTCCTCGAAATTCACGGCTCCGGACGCTACTTTCGGCAAAAACGGGTCGTCGGCCAACTCGTTCGGGGTTTCGGCCCGTCGCTATGGCCGTCGTTGTGTCCGGCGGTCGGGCGACGATTCGCGGTCCATCTCGGGGACCTCACCCTCCAACCACTCGCGGAACCACTTGACGCGCTTGAGTCGCTTGTGGGCGATTCCCTCGGCGGTCTCGCTCTGGACTCGACTGGCGGCGTCCTTGCCCCGTTCCATCACCCTATCGACCATCTCGGCGGCGTCCATGTGGGTCCGGGCCTCGTAGCCCATCCGCAACAGCATCAGGGCGGTACCGTTCGCACCCACCTTGTCCAGTAGGTCGGCCTCGATGAGACACTGGGTCTCCTTGGGCAGGTCGGTCAAATCACCCTGATAGGAGTGGTTCTCGACCGCTTTGCAGACCTCCTCGATGAACGACTCGGGGAACTCGCCGTGGGTTTCGAGGTACTTCCGGGCGATTCGCGCGCCCTCCTCGGCGTGGACCTCTTGGTCGGCGTCCAACTTGGCGATGTCGTGGAACAGCGCGGCGACTCGCGCCACGTCCACGTTCGCGCCCTCCCTCTCGGCGATGGTGCCCGCGAGGTCCACCACGTTGAGGATGTGGTTGAACCGGTATTCGGCGGAGTGCCACGGGTACCACCGCATCCGACCGCCGCCGTCCTCGTTCTCGACGCTGGCGACGAGGTACTCGTAAACGAAGTCCTTCATCTCCTCGAATTCCGCTTCAGAGATGGGCGACTCCTTAATTTCGACTCCCACAGAACCACCTCGATTCGCAGATGTCCGTACTCATTCTTACTCGTATAAACGTATGATTGACTCTTTAGACTTACGACGAAGACACTCAGCACTGTTCGCCAGTTTCCCCGCGTTCGTCCGGCGCGAACGTCGCTCGATTCGGAATCTGCCCAGCCCGGCGGAATACGGAATCGGACAGTTTGCGTCTCGCGGGCTACGACTCCGACAGCACGAACTCGATTCGCTCGGTCTCCTCGCCTTTCGATGTCCGGTCGATGATTTCGATTCGCCCGACCGCACCGAGGCTATCGACGTGGGTGCCCCCGCAGGGGCAGTAATCGAAGTCCTCGACCTCGACCACGCGAAGGGGGTCCACGTGGTCGGGGATGAGGTTCAACAGGGCGCGGCCCTCGTCGGTCTGGTCCTCGACCTCCTCTCTGGGGCGTTCTGCCTTTGTCACGGCGAGGTCACGCTCGATTGCCTCGTTCGACAGGCGCTCGATTTTCGCCACGTCGTCTTCGGAGAAGTCGGCCGGTTCGAAGTCGATGCGCGACCGGTCGGCGTGAATCTGGTTCCCGGCGGTTTCGGCACCGTACTCGTCCAAGACGACGCGCGAGACGACGTGCTGGGCGGTGTGCATCCGGCGATGGGCCTCGCGGCGCTCGGCGTCGATGTCGCCCCGGACAGTCTGGCCGGGGTCCGGCAGGTCGCCCGATACCTCCTCGACGTAGTGGCGCACGTCGCCGTGGTTCTTCCGTACCTTCGTGACGGCCGCGCTCCCGCCGTCCCACGACAGTTCGCCGCGGTCGGCAGGTTGGCCGCCACCCTCGGGGTAGAAGTACGTCCCGTCGAGGACCACGTAGTCGTCGCCGACTTCGGCCACGGTGGCCTCGAACTCGGTCACGTCGTCCTCGTCGGGAAGGTAGCGTTGCTCGGTCATACTCGGCAAAAAGTGGGCGAGGCGCTTAATCTGTGGGTTGGCGGAACTTATCCGAGCCAACTACCCAGCCGTCGCCGGAGTCGCTTCAGGAGGGCAACGCGCTGGCGCTCGTCGTCGCCTCGGTCCGGCGCTCGACTCGGCGCTTCTCGAGGAGTCGGCGAGGGTCGGCCTTGCTGGCGGGACCGGAACAGGTCTCGGGTCGCCAGCGCGAACAGCGACGCGCCCAACAGCGTCCAGCAGACGACCCGGAACTGCTTGGCTCGCCGGACGAAGACGTAGCCGAACCCGGCGCACAGAAGCGAAGACGCCACTATCCACGTCAGTTCCATCTCTCTCGGGCTTGCGAGCGTTCGTCGAATCGATACGCGCGAGTGGGGACCATGCGAGGGGAGAGACGGTACGTTCGTGTTTTGTTATGTGTCGCCTGATAAGGTTTTAGATTCTGGTATCTATTTATTGTAAATAAATCCCGGCGCGGTAAACAGCGCCTGAAACGCCGGTAATCGGCCCCCAACGTCAGCCAAACGCGACGATGACCGCCAGCACGCCGGCGAGGATGCAGACGAGACCCACCCGGCGCTTGTGGTCGGCGAGGGCCTCCTCGGGTTCGGGCGGGACGTTCAGGAGGTCCGACTGAACTTCGAGGACGGTCTGGGGGAACAGGTAGTCCGCGAACCCCCACGCCAGCAACAGGAGGCCGATGGTGAGTTTCACGGGGACGCGCATCGGAGTGTCACTAGTCAACGTGTATCACTAAATAGGTTACTGTGGAGACGGCAATCGAATGGGCACTCTAAAGACACATATCCCTGTCTGTAAGAATCGAAATTATTTCCCGGCCGAAGACGACCGTCGCCCCGACCGCCGAAAAGCCTTATCGTGTTCCATCCTACGGTTTCGACGTGAGAAACTACAGAATCACCTCGGTTTGGGGCATCCCCATCCAAATCAACGTCTCGCTGTTGGTCGTCCTCCCAGTGCTGGCGTGGCTCATCGGGAGCGGCGAGCAAATCGACCTCTACACTGACATCATCAACGGGTTCCCCATCGTCGCGCTCGACGCCGGGACCCTCCAAGCCGGGACGACGCCGTGGCTCATCGGCATCTCCGCGGCGGTCGGCCTGTTCGTCAGCGTCGCGCTCCACGAACTCGGCCACGCGTGGGCCGCCCGGCGGTACGACATCGAAGTCGAGTCCATCACCCTCTGGCTGTTGGGTGGTCTCGCCAACCTGAAGACGATGCCCCGCGAGTGGAAACGCGAACTCACGATTGCCCTCGCCGGACCGGCCGCGAGCGTGGCCGTCGCCGTCGTCTGTTACGGCCTCGTCTCAGTGGTTCCCGCATCCGCCCCGGCGCTGGTGTTCGTCGTCGGGTGGCTAGTCGTCACGAACGTCGTCCTCACCGTGTTCAACCTCCTTCCGGCGTTTCCGATGGACGGCGGCCGGGTCCTCCGGGCGCTTCTGGCCCGGAACCGACCGTACGCCGAGGCCACCCGGACCGCGGCGCGCGTCGGGTCGCTGTTCGCCATCGGGTTCGCCATCCTCGGAGTCCTCTCGTTCAGTCCGATGCTGTTCCTGCTGGCGCTGTTCGTCTTCGCGGCCGCCAACGGCGAATCCCGACTGGTCGCACTGGAGACGCTCCTTGACGGCGTGACCGCAGAGGACGTGATGACCGCGGACGTGCAGACCGTCTCCACCGACACGCCGCTGTCGGACGTTGGCACCCGGATGTTCGAGGAGCGCCGGACGGCCTACCCGGTCACGGACGACTCGGGGTCGGTCGTCGGGGTCGTCTCGCTGGACCACCTCCGCCGAGGCCGCCGCAGGGACGCCGAGACCGTCCGCGAGGTCATGAACGAGTCCATCCCGACCGTCTCGGCCGACACCCCGATGTTCGAGGTCATCAGCCTGATGAACGAGTCGAGAGCGGACGTCGCTCTCGTCGAAGCGGACGGCGAGGTCGTCGGGACGATTACCGGCGCGGACTTGGCGACGGTGCTTCAGGTTCGGCGGGAGGCCGGGACGCCGATGGGTCCTCGGACGGCGATGTAGCTGAGGAGAGAAATGAAGTGTAAGGAAGCTTTCATAGTCCCGAGCGGATTCGAACCGCTGTCATGGGCTGTCTTCCGTGCCGACTCGTAACCCGACACGTCCAAAGGCCCATATGATTGGCCGCTACACCACGGGACTTCGCTCACGTCGTTCACTCGTCCCGTGTACCTCACGGTCCGTTGGACCGTTCACCACCACGGGACTTCACCTCTTTCTAACGCAAAGACCCACTTGAACGTATCGCAATCGAAAGACACCGAGAAGCATTCACACCCCTAGTCCGCTTCGCCTTCCGAACCCACTAGCTCGGCGCACATGTCGGCCTCGGCGTCGAAACAGTCCGGACACTGGGGTTCGCGGTCGATGATGGTGTCCAATCGCTCGGCGACCGTCTCGTCTATCACGCTTTCGAGGGCCTTGGCCTCGCTCGGGAACTCCTCGACTTCCAGCACGTTGTGGAGGAAGCGCTCGATGATGCAGTAGGTCTGGAGGGCCTCGCGGGCCTGCTCGATGCCCTCGTCGGTGAGGGTGACGCCCTTGTACTTCTCGTGGTCGGCCAGACCGCGCTCCTGAAGCTTTCCTATCATCTCGTTGACGCTGGCCGGACTCACTTCGAGGCGGTCGGCGAGCGCACCGGTCGAGGCCGGGCCGTTCTCCATCTTCTGGACGAGATAAATCGCTTTGAGGTACTGGTCTGCCGTGTTCATTCTCGGGCCTCCATTACCGCGGTCACTTCCTCCACGCCGTCGGCCTCCTCCGCGCGAATCTCTTTCAGGGTAGCGAGCAGGTCGTCTCGGTCGAGACCGAAATCGGTATCGCTGGCCTCGATGGCTTCGATGAGGTCGTCGTAGAACTTGTAGGCGGTCTCCTCACCGTGGAGTTGGTCGTAGAGGACCCCATCGAAGTCCTCCGGGCCGGTCTGGGCGTAGGTGGCTTCGACCAACGCTTCGACCTCCTCGAGGGGGACGGCCTCGGCGTCCAACTGGTCGATGAGCGATTCGAGGCGCTGGCGGTGGTCCGCGGACTCGTCGCGGGCCGCTTCGAGGAGGGCCTCGATGTCGTCGTCGCGTTCGGCGGGCGAGAGGGTCTCGTAGTGTCGCGCCGCGCGGACTTCCACGACCTCCTCCAGTACGACGGCGATTTGGAGGAGGCGGGCGAGTTGGTTGTCCGTCGAAACTCGGTCGTGGACGCTCATCCCGACCACCCGTAGTCGTCGGTCGATACGGCTATCATTGGTAGACAGTCGGTAGTTGGGCGACTTAACAGGTTTGGTCCCGAATCCCTCGTGAACGCTAACGTCGCTGGGTCCGGCGCGAATCCGCAGTCGGACACTCGAAGACGCCGACCGCTTAGAGCAATCGAAATAGTTGTCTGGCACGTATTCGTCTGTTCTTCATAAATATATTTAATGCCTTCCGGAAACGGTGTTCGGCGCTATCGAGGAGTCCGATCGAATCGGTCGGGACGCCGAGTTTCGAAAGCCCGGTCGCTCGCGGGTCCGCGAGCGACCACCGGAAGCCGTCGCTGGCGCGTCGAGCGAAACGAGAGAGAAGACGAAAGAGGAGGTCGCTACTCGTGAAGTCGGTCTTCGATGCGGTCTTGGAGGTCCTCGCGGAGTTCCTCGACCTCGACCTCCTCGAGGACGGGCACGAAGAAGCCCTCGACCAGCATGTTCCGGGCCGACTCGTCGTCCAGTCCGCGGGAGGTCATGTAGAACATGTCTTCCTCGTCGATTTGGCCGACCGTGGCCGAGTGGCTGGCCTCGGTGTCGTGGTTGTTGATGATGAGTTTCGGCGAGGCGTCGGCCTCGCTCTCGTCGCTCAGCATCAGGGTGTTCTCGCGCTGGTAGGAGTTGGTGTCCCACGCATCCCGACCAACGTCCTGCACGCCTTCGTAGACCGAGCGGGCCTCGTCGTCCAGCACGCCGCGAGTCACGAGGTCCGCGGTGGTGTGAGCCGTGTTGTGCCAGACGCGGGCCGCGATGTCGAAGTGCTGGTCGTTGTGGCCGAAGAACGCGCCGACCGTCTTGGTCTCCGAACCCTCGCCGTCGAGGTTGGTCTCGACCGAGGACTTCGTGAGACGCGACCCGAGGTTACCCTCGACCCAGTTGACCGTGGCGTAGTCCGAGGCGTTTCCGCGCTTGAGCGTGTAGTTGTACGTCTCCTCGTCCAAGTCCTGAAGCGAACCGTACTGGACGTGGCTGTTCTCGCCCGCGGCGACTTCCACGATGCCGCTGTAGTAGCGGTCGCCGCTCGCGGTTTCACCGCTTGCATCCGAGGCGCTCCGCGCCTCGCTGTCCTCGCCGGTGTCTTGTCGCTCCAGAATCGTCACCGAACTCGACTGCTCGGTGACGACCAGCGTGTAGTTGAACAGCGACTTGGAGTGCTGGGTCGTCCGGATGGTCACGTCCTCGGCATCGACGTTCTTCGGGACGTAGACCAGCGTGCCGGTGCTGAACAGCGCCGTCGAGAGCGCGGTCAGGTAGTTCTCCTCGGGGTCGATGACCGACCCGAAGTGTTCCTTGAGGAGGTCCTCGCGCTCCTCGATGGCCTCCGAGATGGGCAGGACTTCGGCGTCCTCGGGACCAACTTGGTCTTTCTCCTCGGCGGCGTTCAGCGGGTCCACGAAGCTCTCGTAGTCGAGCGCGTCGAGGTTGGTCCAATCCCGGCCCGGCGTCCGAATCACGTCGGGCATCTCCAACTCGCCGAGCGCGTCCAGCGCGTCGAGGCGCGTTTCGAGGAGCCAGTCGGGTTCGCCGAGGCTCTCGGAGATTTCCCGAACGGTCTCCTCCGTGATGGTCTCGTGTACCTGCGTCGTAGTCATCCGAGACTCCCCTCCATTTCGAGTTCGATGAGTCGGTTGAGTTCCACCGCGTACTCGATGGGCAGTTCCTCCGTAATCGGCTCGATGAAGCCGGAGACGATCATCTGCTTGGCGTCGTCGTCGTCCAGTCCGCGCGACTGGAGGTAGAAGACGTCCTCGTCGCCGATTTTGCCGACCGTGGCCTCGTGGGCCACGTCGACCTTCGACTCGTCGATTTCCATGTAGGGCATGGTGTCGGAGGTCGATTCGTTGTCGAACATCAGCGCGTCACACTCGACTGCCGTGGAGGAACCGGTCGCACCCTCCGAAATGTGGACCAGACCGCGGTAGTTGGTCCGGCCGCCGTCCTTGCTGATGGACTTGGATTCGATGGTGGACTTGGTGTTCGGCGCGTTGTGGTAGACCTTCGCGCCGGTGTCGATGTTCTGGCCCTCGCCGGCGAACGCGATGGTGATGTTGTTCGCCGAGGCCCCGCGACCCTTCAGGATGGTACAGGGGTAGAGCATCGTGGCCTTCGACCCCATCGAACCGGAGACCCACTCCATGCGCCCGCCCTTCTCGACGATGGCGCGCTTGGTGTTGAGGTTGAAGGTGTTCTTCGACCAGTTCTGCACGGTCGAGTACTGGACGTGGGCGTCTTCCTTGACGAAGACTTCCACGCCGCCGGAGTGGAGGTTGTGGGTGCCGTACTTGGGCGCGGAACAACCCTCGATGTAGTGAACCTCACTGCCGGGTTCGGCGATGATGAGGGTGTGCTCGAACTGACCCATGCCTTCCGAGTTCATCCGGAAGTACGCCTGCACGGGCATCTCGACGGTTACGTCCTCGGGGATGTAGACGAACGAGCCACCCGACCAGACTGCACCGTGGAGCGCCGCGAACTTGTTGTCCGACGGCGGCACACAGGAGGTCATGAAGTACTCCTTCACGAGGTCCTCGTGTTCTTGGACTGCTTCGTCCATGTTGCAGAACACGACGCCTTTCTCCTCCCACTGCTCCTGCATGTTCTGGTAGACGACCTCCGACTCGTACTGGGCACCAACGCCCGACAGGGCCTTGCGCTCTGCTTCCGGGATGCCGAGTTTCTCGAAGGTGTCTTGGATGTCTTCCGGCAGGTCGTCCCAGCTATCTGCGCCCTCGCGCTTGTCCACGTCGGGGCGGATGTAGGGCACGATTTCCTCGATGTCCAGACCAGACAGGTCGGGCTGACCCGGCCAGTCGGTCGGCATCGGCATGTTCTGCCAGTGTTCGAGCGCTCGAAGCCGCCGGTCGAGCATCCAGTCGGGTTCGTCCTTGTCGTCGCTGATGAGTCGGACGACTTCTTCGGTCAGACCCTTGTCGGACTTGACCGCCGCGCTCTCGTCTTTCTTGAACGAGAAACGCTCCTCTGTGTTGGTCTCTTTTAGTTGGTCTTGTTCGGAACTCATGCTATCACCTTATACAGCCTCGTAGACTTCTTCTCGAACCCAGTCGTACCCCTTGTCTTCGAGCTTCTCGGCGAGTTCCGCGCCACCGCTCATGGCGATTTCGCCGTCGAGCATGACGTGAACGTGGTCGGGTTCGACGTAGTCGAGAATCCGCTGGTAGTGGGTAATCTGGAGAATGCCGGTGCCCTGCTCGTCACGCAGAGCGTTGATGCCGTTCGACACGTCCTGAAGCCGGTCGATGTCGAGACCGGAGTCGATTTCGTCCAGCACCGCAACCGAGGGTTCGAGGATGGCGGCCTGAAGCACCTCGTTTTGCTTCTTCTCGCCGCCGGAGAAGCCCGCGTTGAGGTATCGCTGGGCGAACGTCTCGTCCATGTCGAGCAGTTCCATCTTCTCGGAGAGAATCTGCTGGAACTGGGCGACGTCGACCTCGCCCTCGTCTGCGGGGCCTTCCATCGGACTGGTGTCGTAGCCAGCCTCCTCTTCTTCTTCTTCGGTCTCCTCGTCGTCTTCGTCCTCGAAAAGCTCTGCGCGCTCGTCGAGTTTGGCGTTCAGGGCCTGTCGGAGGAAGTTGACCATCGTGACGCCTTCGATTTCGGCGGGGTACTGGAAGCCGAGGAAGACGCCGAGCGCGGCGCGCTCGTTCGGTTCGAGTTCGAGGAGATTCCACGACCGTTTGTCCTCGGGAATCTCGCCTTCGAAGTCCTCGTCGTCGAGGTGGATGAGGACCTCGCCGTCGGTTACTTCGTAGGCGGGGTGCCCGGCAATGACCTTCGCCGTGGTGGACTTCCCGCTCCCGTTGGGACCCATCAGGGCGTGGATTTCGCCGGATTTGACTTCGAGGTCGACGCCGTTGAGAATCTTCTCGTCGGCTTCAGCGACCTCAGCGTGTAGATTTTTGAGTTCTAGCGTTGCCATTGTTAGGCTCACCTAAGTCGTTCTGAGAAAGGGTCGTGCGACCCATAATGCTTTCGCATTCCCACCCAAATGGTTTTGCTCGCCGGAAAATAACTTTCCAGAATGAGAAAAGCTATCACGCGGAAGACGAGGAGAACGTGGCCGATGTTTCAGACGAAACTACCGAGTCCGGTCTGTTCCTGCCCGGATTTAACCTCGTCCCACGAGATGTCGAGGGCTTCGAGGATGCGCTCAATGGGACCCTGAAGCGTCTTGTCGAGCATCTTGTCCCAATCGACGTCGAACTCGTCGGGCACTTGGTCGGCGAACTCGAAGCAAATCACGTCGGGGTCCTTCTTGAACTCCCGATAGATGCGGTCCTCGCGCGAGTTCCCGCTCGGGTCGAAGCCCTCCTCGTCTTCCATCTTCTGCCAGAAGTCGGGGTGAACGCCTTCGAGGTAGAGGCGCTTTGGCTTGCTTCCCCGCTGGAAGTTCGTCCCGAGCATGACGTTTGCGTACTTCGCACCCCGGACCTGCGCGGTGTCGGTGTCGTAGGCGTCGAGACGCTTGCCGATGCCGCCCGGAATGCCCACGTCGTCCAGATTCACGTTTCCTGCTTGGTAGTCCTCGATAACGTCGTGAACGTAGTCTTTCACGTCGTCTAAGTCCTCGCCGTGGACAATCATGTCGATGACGCGCTTCTGGACCTCCTTCGTGATGGGCGCGATGTCCGAGCGTTTGTACTCGAACCCCGTGATGTCGATGTCGTCTACGTCCTTGCCCTCCTTCCAGACGATGTGGCCCGCGTAGCGCTTCTTCTTGCCTGCTTGGAAGAACCGGCGATAGAGTTTCTCGAACTCGATTTGGAAGCGGTGGGCCGCCGCGTTGAGTTCCTCCAGCGCGAACTCGTCGTACGAGTCATTGATTTGCTCCTCGACTTCGTACCCTTTCTGAATCGTCGCCGCGAGCGATTCGAGTTCCTCCTCGTCCATCTCGGGGTGGGCCTCCCGCATTCCGTCGGTCACTTCGACCTCGCCATCGATGTCCGCTGGACTTATGTGTCCAACTTCCAACATTACGGAGTCGGTATCGCCATAGGCAACGTCGTAGTCCATCTCCTCGGCCGTCGCTTGGGTGTGTTCGATGACTTCTCGGCCAGTCGCCGTAATCGCGGCACCCATCGCCTTGTCGTAGAGGCGGAACCGCTCCCAACCGAGGACGCCGTAGAGCGACTGGCCGACGAACTGGAACTTCCCGTTCCGACCCGCGAGGAGGGTGTGGTTGTCCTCGACGGTCACGCAGTAGACGCCATCGTCGGCAGTACTCCGTGAGGAACTACGATGCATTCGGAGGGTGTTCTTGCTGTCTTCGGTGCAGTAGATGCGCCACGCCCCGCTATCCTTCCGGTAGTTCGTCGTCAGTCCGAGGTGGGCGCAGAGTCGGAGTACGTCGTCTCGGAGACGGTCGCTCGCCGTGGAGTATCGCCACGAATTCTTCTGCCTGTCGCCATCACCGTCTACCAGCGTTTCGAGGAACCGGCGTTTTTGCTTCTGGCTACTCTCGAAGACGAACTCCGGAATCCGCTTCTCGAAACTGCTGTCGCCACAGAGACGTTCGAGGACTTCGCCGAGAAGTTTCGAGGTGAACTGATAGCCCGTGTCGTCTACGTAGTAGTCGAAGCCCATCCGGTCGAGGAGGTCGCCGATGGCGGAATGGTCGCCCTCGCCTCCGTCAGCCATGACCGCGTCTTGGGCAATCTGGATACTCGTCGCGGACCCGCGGTAGTTCTCGCCGAACTGCTTTTCCTCCGACGTGTAGACGTTTCCTTCGGTGACGTACCACGCGAGGAGTTCGAGGAAGTCGTCGCCGTCGTACGTCCGAGGAATCCACTTGCGGCCGGACTCGGCGTGGACGTAGAACTCCGAGCAGACCGACTCCAGATACTCGCGGTGTTCTTCGAACTCGTCGGCCGAGAAGACGTAGCCCTCCTCGTCGATGTCGGATTTCTGAACTTTGTCGGGATACCAGCCGATTTCGGCGGCGAGGGTGTGACCGTGTACCTCGTGATTTGCCCAGACTTCGTAGTCGTCGGCAAGTTCGGTCAGGTCGATTTCCTCGATGGGTGTCCCCTCCGGCCCATCCCAGTCATGGGGGAGTTCGTAGTTCGTCGCCCGGTCTAACTCTCCGGCCTCCACGAAACTGTACCCGTCTTCAGTACTGCCGTTCGTCTCGTTCTTCCGGACCAGCATGCGATGGTTCGGCGTCACCCGGAAGTCCATTTTGCTGGTCTCGATGTCTACGAGGTCGCCGCGGTAGTCGGGATAGGCGTGTGTCTCTACGACCGGTTTGCGTTCCATCTCCTCGGTCTCAGGGTCGAGCGAGTACACTTCGTCGCCTACGTCGAGGTCCCGAATGTTCCTGACCCCCTCCGGCGTGAGGACTTCGGTATCCGGCGTGAAGCAGTTCATGATGACCTTCACCGCGGCCTGCTGTCGGTCGAACCGCTCGTACTCGGGGGTGTCGGGGTCGCGCTCGTTCCGGAGGGCCTTCTTCTCCTCGCGCTCGGCCAGCGTCTCGTCGATGATTTCCCGGATGATGCCGTCGGGTTCCTTCCGGAAGTGGGTGCCCGTGGGTGCCCGGTAGGTCTCGCCGTCGTACTCGCCGGGGTCCACCTTGGTCTCGGGCGAGGCGTTGATGGTGGTCATCGACATGGGGTAGAGCGACTGACCGACCCACTGAAAGTGGCCGTTACGACCGGCGAGTACGACGTGATTGTCTTTCGCAGTCAGACAATGCACATCGCCGTCGTGGTCCTCAACCGTCGCGTTCGTGTCCTTACAGAACGACCCCTGTTTTCCTATCGAGAGATACCACGTTCCATCGTTTTGTTTCGTAACGGTCGGTTTGTGACCACAGCGAACGGCGACCCGAGAAACATCCCTTTTGAGTTGGTCGCTCTTCGTCCAGAACTTTCGAAGACCGCTCTCGGTACGGCTACCATCACCACCGATAGCGGTCTTTAGTAGGGTTTCGAGCAGTCTTCCGTCGAGGTCGAATACCCATTTCGGAAGCTGTTTTTCTGCGAATCCTTTGCCGCAGTTTTCGACGAGCCAGTCTACGAGAATCGCGTTCGAGACGTTGACGCCTCGCTGGTCGGTACTGTAGTCGATTCCGATTCGGTCGAGCAATGACGTGATAGAGTCTCGACCGTCTTCGTCGGACTGGTGGAGCGTAAACCGTCCATGCTCTACATCGACGCTTCCCTCCGTAACGTACCAGCCGACGAGTTCCAACCAGTCGTCCATCTCGACTTCGGTCGGAAGTTCGCTATGACTTTTGCCGTACTTGAGGAACACGTCGTCGGCGTGTTCTTCTATCTCTTCACGATGTGCCCGATAGACCGAAACGGGCAACAGATACTTTCCGACCTTCTGTTGTAAGCCAGCCGCAGACGACGAGCCGTGAACGAGATTGAGCGACTGCTCGGTTTCGTCGGGAAGTCGATGGCGGAGCCATCGCAGGTCGTTATCGGAGTAAACGGCGACTTTCGCTTCGTTCGTCACCGCTTCGTACAGCGCGAACGTCTCTGGACGTTCGCCAGACATCGGTTCGTGATTGGGGAACGCGAATCGGTCAGCGGAGGTCAGGTCCCTATACTCCGAGAACTCGAAGTCGGTCGGTTCGAGGTCGTCCCATCCTCGCTTTGAGGAGCAGAGGAAGCGGTGATTCTCCGTGACTTTCAGGTCGTGGGTGCTCCCCGAGAGGTGATGCAGTTCTCCATACTTGTTCGAATACGATTGAGTGTCTACGACTGGTTTGACCTCACATTCGAACGTTTCCGGATTGAGTGTGTAAACGTCGTCACCGACTTCCATGTCGGTGATGTTTCGAGTACCGGTTGGAGTGAGGACCTGTGTATCTCCGCTGAAACACTTCAGGTCCAGTACGGTCACGTTCTCCTTGACGCCGGTGATGGGTTCGAAGACCGCACCGCCCTCGTAGTCCTCGCTCTCCTGTTTGCCCTTCGAGGGGAGCGCGAACTCGCCGTAGGCCTTGTGGAGGACGTACATGTCCACCGCGTCGCCGGGCGTGGTAGCGTCTTCGAGTTTGCACCCGACGAAGGAGGCGACCTCCTCCCAGAAGGAGACGATGTCCTGCTTGCGGTCGAGTTGGACGCAGAGTTCCACGTCCCTGACGTTGTACTCCAACAGGCGCTCGGGGTCGTCCTCCCAGAGGTCCCCGATGTCGCCGGCGTACCGCTCCTTGCCGACGCCCAACTCGACTTCGCCCACTGCGTCGAGGCGGTAGGATTCGAGTTCGGTGAACTGGGTTCGCTTGTAGGCGTACAACAGGTCGAAGACGACCCGGCCCTTGACCGTCGGGGCACCCCAGTCGGAGTGCCAAACCTCGTCCACCCGCGAGAGGCGGTCCGAGTCGAGGTCGTACTCGTGGGGACCGTCGAGTTCGTCCAGTCGGTCGATGAGATAGGGTGCGTCGAAATCATCCGCATTCCACCCCGATATAACGTCTACGTCGGTCTCGTTAAGGTAGTCGAGGTACGCTTCGAGCATCTCGCGCTCGTCGGGGAACGACCGGACTTCGAGGTCGATGTCCTCGATGGGGTCGTAGCCGGGGAGTTCCTCGGGGGCCTCGGCGTCGCCCTCGGGCGCGTCGGCGAGCCACGCGATGTAGGTCTCGTCGTAGGAGTCGAAGGTGGTGAGACAGATGATGGGTTCTTCGCCCTCCTCCGGAAAGCCCGACCGGTCGTCAACCTCGATGTCGAAGTAGTGGACGCGGGGGTCGGCCTGCACCTCGACGGTCTCCAACTCGTCTACCTCGTCGTGGAAGTGGAGGGTGCCCTCGTCGTCTCTGCGCTCGGGAATCCTGATACCGCTCTTGATGTCCTTGTCGATGAGAAACCGGTTGGGGAACAGGATGTCGGCCTCGTAGTGGTCGAAGTCGTCGCGGATGTTCCCCACGTCGCGGGGCGTCTGACCGACGATTTTGGTGAGTTTCTCGCCCCGGATGCTTACGAAGGGGTCGCCGTTCTCGTCGGTCTCGCGGCTGTCGATGAGTCGGTCGTACTGATCCTCGGGAGGAGCGTCCAGCGAGTCGGTCGGCGCGTAGAAGTAGGGTTCGAACTCGTGGACCGTGACGTGTTCGAGGTCGTTGTCGGCGGTCCTGCCGAAGACGTGGACGACGGGTTTCTCGTCGTCACCCGAGCCTTCGATGGTGTAATCGACTTGAATGACGGACAGTTCGATTTCGCCGTCGCGGGCGGGAAGCCAGTCGTCGGCCTCGACGACCGAATCGACGTTCTGGTCGTCGGTTCCGGCGACTGCGCGGGCCTCGGCCGCTACGTCGCGCTCGCCGCCACCCCCGCCGGAGAAGTCCGTAAGCGTACTGTTAGACCCCGAATCGCTCATATATCCGGAGTTTGGCCCTTTCGGGTAAAAACCCTCCCTTTTGACGGACCCCGGTCGATTACCCCGAAAGGTTTCCGGGACGGAAAGATATTTAATGTGTTAACGCTTACCACGGGACGAGGTGACGCCTATGTCCGACCACGTCAACCCCGACGACGAGCTGGACCGTGCGGAAGCGGCGCTTCCCGACACCACCGAGACGGAAGCGACCATCGAGTCCTACGACACGGAGGACGGCGTTGTATTCTACGACGCGGAGAATCCGTTGGCGTGGTTGAAGGCGGGCAAACCGCTTACGCTCAAAGAACAAGTCTGACCCGAGGGCGAAGCGCTTTTCCTCGCTCCTTCCGGATTCGAACTGTGGCCTCCGACGATTCGACGCCCGACGACAGCGACGATTCGGTAGCCGAGTTACTGCCCGAGGACCCGCCCCAAGCCGAGGCCGACCTCCTGCCGGACGACCCCGCGGAGGGCCTCGGCGCGGACCTCGGGCCGGACCCGCCGTCGGTCCCCGACCTGTCGCAAAACGAGGACGAGGCCGACCCGGAACTCAAGAAGCAGTTCTGGTCGCTCGTCCTCATCTTCAACGTCGCGCTGTTCGGGATGAGCCTCGGCCTGATGGTCGTCGGCTTCCGCGGGCGTCTGCAAGTCGGCGGCGCGATTTTCCTCGCCGGTGCGTTCGCCTTCCTCCGGGGCTGGCGGCAGTATCAAAAAGTGACTGACGGCGACGACGAAGACTGACGACCGCTTTTCGGCGACTGCCTGACTTCTCTACTGACTGCGCTCGGCCGACCAATCCACCGAGAAGCCTCCTCCACAAACCACCGTGGGTGGTCCTCGTGAGCGAAGCGAACGAGCGGCTCGGAAGACGCGGTTTGTCTTCCGGTGGATGAAGGGGCCGCGACCGGGCGGGGCCTTCAGAGGTATTCACCTCACTAATTGCGTTCTCAATACCGGTTCTCACGATTCAGACCGGGCGGGGGCTTCAAGAGGACAACACCACCGCAATCCTGCTGTTCGCGTTCCCGACCACATTAAGATAGAGCGACCGGATGGAGACTTTCGAAACAGTTTCTCGGAGTCCAGAAGGCCTAACCCAGACCCACACCTACGACGGGCCATGAGAACCGTTCGGGACGACGCTGGCGACGTTTTCTTGGTTGTCAAGGAGTCGGGGGACTCCTGCAAGGTCCGGGACCCCGAGACGGGCGAGGAGACCCACCGAAACCGCGCCGACCTCGAACCCGTCTCGGGCGAGTCGCCGCTAGCGACCTCTGCGCGGGCGATTCCGGAACCCGCCCGGCGGATTCTGACTGCCGCGCCCGACGACCGGGCGCTCGGCCTGCTGGTGGAGTTGCGCGAGCGCGGACCGCACTCGGTTCGGCACCTGTTGGACGCGACCGACCTCTGCGAGAGCGATTTGTTGGGCCTCCTCACCGAGTTCCGCGCTGGCGGACTGGTCGAGGAGACCACGGTGATGGGCGAACGGGGCTACGCGACGACCGAAACGGCGGAAGACGGTCTGGCGTTACTCTCCCAAGATTGATATTGCTGTCTTTTAGCAATATATAGGTGTTCTAAACACTCTTTTACACGTCTAGTTCCGGTCGCTCGTCACAGTTTGTGGAACGGGAGACGAGTTCGACATGCCCGCCTGCTCGGGGTCGGCGGTCGGCGCGCACCCGATGGGTTCAGTCACTGAGCGCGAACCTCACTCCTCCCCAGCCTCCTCCTTCGCGCCGTCCCGGCGCTCAGTCGTCCACCGGCAGACAACCCGCGTCTGCCGAGCAGTCGGTCGCCACGCTCCCGACGACCTCGCGCGGTGGGCGGCTCACGGGGAGCCGCCCGTCACGCGCCGGGTAATCGACGCCGAGAAAATCACGCCGACCGCGGCGGTCAGTCCGCGGCCTCGACCAGACTCTCGCGGCGCTCGACCGTCGAGCGGTTCGACACCGAGTCCTTCTCGACGTACACCACGTCGTCGGCGGCGGCGACGAGTTCGTCGTCGTGGCTCACGACCACGATTTGCTCGACGCCCAACTCCCGCATCGACGCGATGAGTTCCGCGAGTTGCGAGACGTGGCCCGAGTCGAGGAAGACGGTCGGTTCGTCCAGAATCAGGGGCGGCATCGGCGCGGTTCCCTCGATGCCCTCCGAGAGGAGGCGATAGATTGCACACCGCAGGCTCAGGTTGAACAGCGCGCGCTCGCCGCCGGACAACTGCTCGGGGTCGAGGGGTTCGCCGTCCTTCTGGTAGACGGTCAACTCGTACTCGCCGTCGAGTTCGATGCGCGCGTACGAGTCATTCTGATACACGAGGTCGAACACCTCGTTGAGCATCTGCTCCAACTGCTCGACGTTGCGCTGGCGGAGTTCCGCCCGGAGGTCGCCGTACATCTCCTGCAGTTCGGCGGCCTCGTCGCGGAGCGATTCGAGCGATTCGACCCGCTCCAGTAGGTCCTCGCGCCGGTCGCGCAGGTTCTCTAGCTCCTCGATTTCGTTCTCGACGCCGCCGATGGCGGTCTGGAGGTTGTCGCGTCGTTCGCTGAGTTCGTCCAGTTTCACCGCGACGTCCTCTAGATAGTCTTCGGCCTCCTGTTTGTTCTCGCGGGCGGTCTGGACCTTCTGGTCGTCGTAACTCTCCCGGAGTTCGCTCCGCCGGTCGCGCTTGTCGGCGAGTCGGTCCCGGCGCAGGTCGTTCTGGTCTTCGAGGCTGGCGCGCTTCTCGCGGTGGCGCTCGATGTCGTCCTCGGCGTCGGAGCGGTCGCTCCGGAGCGACCGAATCCGGTCGAGGCGGTCGCGCTTGGCCTCGATTTCCTCGCGCTCGGCTTCGAGTCTTTCGACCGTCTCCCGGCGGTCGTTGGCCTTCTCCCGGAGTTCTTCGGCGTCGTCGCGCTTGTCTCCAGCATCGGCCTCGCGTTCGTCGGCCGCCTCGCGCAGGCTTTCGGCCTCCTCGCGCTTCTGCTCGACAGTCTCCTCGCGGTCGGCGACGGACTCCTCGGCCAACTTGCGGTTCTCGCGCAGGTTTCCGACTTCGCGCTCGGCCTCCACGAGCGTTTCGGCGTGTTCGACCGCCTCGGCGACCTCCTCGCGCTGGTCGCGCAGGTCGGCCAGTTCGTCTTCGAGTTCGGCGACTCGCTCGCGGTCTTCTTCGAGCGTATCGACGTGGGGCGAGTCCTCGACCGGTTGGCCGCACTCGGGGCACTTGCCCTCGTCCAGCAATTCTTGGGCCTCGGCCACGCTGTCGCGGGCGCTCTGGAGATTCGCCTTGGTCTCCTCGATTCGGCGCTGGAGGTCGGACTTCTCCTCGCGCCGGTCTTCGAGGAGGCCCTCGGCGTCGCCGAACTCGACGGGCGCGTCCTCGAACTTGGCTCGCTCGGTCTCGATTTGGGCGTCCAACTCGGCGACTCGCTCACAGCGCGATTCGAGGTCCGCCTCGGCCTCGTCGGCCTCGGCCTCGCGTTCGTCGGCCGCCTCGCGCTTGTCGTCCGCGTCGGATGCCAACTCGTCGGCCCTGCTGGCGAGGTTTTCGGCCTGATTGGTGAACATCTGGGCCTGCGTCTTGGCGTCGTTCAGTTCGTCGGCGACCGCCTCGTCCTCGGCGTCGAGTTCGGCCAGTCGATTCTCGATGGCCTCCTCGTCGGCCGAGTCGAGCGCGGTTTCGGCCAGCAGGTCCGCGATTTGGTCGTTCAGGTCCTCGACGCGCTCGCGGAGGTCTCGGACGCGCTCGCCGTGTTCGGCGCGCTTCTGTTCGGTCTGGCTGATTTCGGACTCCAACTGCTCGATGTCCTCGGAGAGCGAGTCCAACTCGTCGCGCTTCTGTTCGTAGGTCTCCAACACTTCGATTGCCTGCTCGCGGGTCTTCCGGGCGGTCTCTCGGTTCTCCTCGAACCGGTCGATGTCGCCCTCGGTCTCTTTGAGCTTCGACTTGAGGTTGTTCAGGCGCTCGTGGAGGCCCTTGTCCTCTTTCTGCTCGATTTGGGCGTCCAACTCCGAGAGACTGCCGCACTTGTCGTCCAGCACCGACTTGACGCCGAGTCTGGCGTCGCTGGCGCGTTCGCGGTACTCCTCCAGTTTGCCGAGTTGGAGGAGGTCGTCTATCATGTCTTGGCGCTGGCCCGGCGTAGCGTTGATGAGTTTGTTGACCTCGCCCTGCCGGACGTAGGCGCAGTTGACGAACGCCTCAGAGTCCATCCGGAATAGCTTCGTCACCTCTGCGCGCACGTCTCGCGCCCCTTCTACGGTATCCACCGGCGTCTCCAGCACGCACTCGGCAGTCGTCGCTCGCTCGCCGGTCGCTCGAATCCGCCGCCGGACGTGGTAGTTACCTCCCTCGTGGGTGAACCAGAGTTCGATGATGGCTTCGTCCTCGCCGATGGTCACCACGTCTTCGAGGGTGCGGTCGAGGGCCTTCGCGCCGTAGAGCGCGAAGAAACAGGCTTCCAACAGCGACGACTTCCCGCTCCCGTTCAACCCGTGGATGACGGTCACGCCGGGGTCGAGGCGCAGGTCAGCGTCGGCGTAACACTTGAAGTTTCGCAGGCGAACTCGGTCGAATTTCATTGATATTCCTCCAGCGTTCCATCTTCGAGTTCAGTCTCCGTCGCGGCGGAATCGGCCGCGGCCTCCGCGACTGCTTCCACGGCCTCGGTGTCGTCCGGGTCGGGCGCTTTCTCCTCGCGCTCGTCGGGCGCTGACTCGAACGCCGAGAGGTCGCCCTCAACTAGTTCGCTCACCCGATTCTCGACCGACTCGCGGACGTTCGAGTCGGCGACTTTGCTCGCTCGGACCGTCTCGTCGAGACCGCGGGCGGCCTCGCTCAGGCCGAGGTCCCTGACTCGCTCTCGCACCGCGTCGTCGGGGTCGGCGAACGAGACTTCGACCTCTCCGTCCTCGTCTTCGACTTCGCGGCGGTCCTTCACTCGGGCCACCAGCGCGCCCTCGTCCAGCGCGAACTCCTCGACGGTGGCGGGCGCGATGTGGTCGCCCTCGCCCTCGATTTCCACGACGACGACGGCCTCCGAAACGTCTCGCTCCCGGATTTTCTCCCGGACGCGCTCGATGCCCTCGCCCTCTGCGAGGTCGGCGCGGACGTATTCGAAGTCGCGGGTCGCGTCGATGCCCCGGCGAGTGATGGTTGCCTCGCCGTCGAACTCCACGATGTTGTAGCCCCGGTCGTCGCGCTCGGCGGCGCTACACCGCTCGGTCGAACCGCAGTAGGTGACCCACGCGCCAGCGACCTCCGTTTTGTCGGGCTTGTGGTTGTCGCCCAACAGCATCGCGTCGAAATCGAGGTTGGCCTCGGTCAGGACCTCCTCGGCGTCCCAGTCGCCGAGGTCGAAGGGCTGAAACAGGCCGTGGCTCACCAGCGCGGCGTGGGGTTGGTCGTGGTCGGCGAACTGGTAGTCCAAGTCCTCGCGCTTGGACTTGGGCACGTGGTCGAGGCCGTAGAAGGCGGTTTCGCCCACGACCTCGGGGGTATCGTCCAGTCGCGTGGCAAGTCCGAGCATCTCGAAGAGGTCGAGCCATTGGCGGCCGCGAGTTCCCTCGTGGTTGCCGACGATGGCGAGAAACGGGATGTCGGCGTCCCGAAGTTTGCCCAGAATAGAGATGGTTCCGTGGAGGGCGTTCAGGTCGGGCCGCCGGTCGTGGAACAGGTCTCCGGCGTGGACCACCGCGTCTACGTCCTCGTCTATCGCGTCGTCGATAACCTGCTCGAACGCCCGGAGGAAGTCTTTCCGGCGCTCGGGGGAGTGGTACTGTCGATACCCGAGGTGGGTGTCCCCCGTGTGTATCACCCGTGTCATTGATTCGTCGTTTGCATCCGGGGCCTAAATGTATTCGGTGACGTAGCAACTCGGCGGTCCGGCGAATCGTTGCTCTCCGGCATAGCCCCGAGTCGCGCGCGATGAGATATAAACTTGGACCCCACCCGAGGACCAGCGAGCGTCGTCTCCCGGTCAGTCGAGGTCCAGCGAGTAGAGTCGCTTGCGGGCGTCCGAAAAGGAGAACCGCGAGTCCACGATGCCCTCCTCGTCCAGTCGGTTCAGCGCGTACCGGACGGTTCGGTCCGGGAGCAGGGACTCGTCGGCGATTTGGCTCTGGGTTAACGTGTCGTTATATTCGAGGACCTTGGCGACCAACTTCGCGCTCGGCGGCAGTTCCTGTATCGCCTCGGTCGCGTTCTCCCCCGTGAGCCGACTCTCCTCGTGCTGTGCAGTCTCTGAGGCGCTCATGCTATCTCCTACTTCTGGATACAACATAATAATATTTCCTTTTCTAAAATATTACCTTAGGGCATAATTGTTGTTCCTCACTGACAGTAAGGGCCGAGGAAACGTGCTATTGTCTGACACTCGTCACACCCCACCCGAAGCCTCTTATGAGGGTGGGACCTAGACCGTCGTGATGACCGATACTGTGGAAGACGTTGATCTCCCCTACGACGAGGAGAGCGCGTCCCAGCAGGACAAGATCGAAGCCCTGCAGGAGCGGTTAGAGGTTCTGGAGTCTCAGAACGAGGAGATGCGAGACAAGCTTCTGGATGCGAACGCCGAGAACAACAAGTACCAGCAGAAGCTCGAACGTCTGACCCACGAGAACAAGAAACTCAAGCAGTCGCCGCTGTTCGTCGCCACGGTGCAGGAACTCACCGACGACGGCGTGATTATCAAGCAACACGGCAACAATCAGGAGGCCGTCACCGAGGTCACCGACGAGATGCGCGAGGACCTCGACCCCGACGACCGAGTGGCCGTCAACAACTCTCTCTCTATCGTGAAGACGCTAGAGAACGAGACCGACGTTCGGGCACGAGTCATGCAGGTTGACCAGTCGCCCGAAGTGACTTACGAGGACATCGGCGGCCTTGAAGAGCAGATGAAGGAGGTCCGCGAGACGGTCGAGATGCCCCTCGAAAACCCCGACATGTTCGGCGAGGTTGGCATCGACCCGCCCAGCGGCGTCCTCCTCTACGGCCCGCCCGGCACTGGCAAGACGATGCTCGCCAAGGCCGTCGCCAACCAGACCGACGCCACCTTCATCAAGATGGCTGGCTCGGAGCTGGTCCACAAGTTCATCGGCGAGGGCGCGAAGTTGGTGCGTGACCTGTTCGAGGTCGCTCGCCAGCACGAACCCGCCGTGCTGTTCATCGACGAAATCGACGCCATCGCGGCCAAGCGGACCGACTCGAAGACCTCCGGCGACGCCGAGGTCCAGCGCACGATGATGCAACTCCTCAGCGAGATGGACGGCTTCGAGGACCGCGGCGAGATTCGCATCATCGCGGCCACGAACCGCTTCGACATGCTCGACCGCGCCATCCTTCGGCCCGGCCGGTTCGACCGCCTCATCGAGGTGCCCAAACCCGACCAAGCGGGCAAGGAGAAAATCTTCCGCATCCACACCCGCGACATGAACGTCAGCGACGACCTCGACTACGCCAAACTGGCCGAGGACGTCGAAGACGCTTCCGGCGCGGACATCAAGGCCATCTGTACCGAGGCCGGGATGTTCGCCATCCGCGACGACCGGACCGAAATCACGATGCAGGACTTCGAGGACGCCAAGGCGAAAATCGACGCCGAGGACGACGACGACGAAGTGTCCAAGACCTTCGCCTGAGGCGTTCGACGCTCCTCGTCACCGTCTGCTGTTTTCTCGTTGACCCCGACGAGAGCGCCAGTAGTGTCGGAATTGAAACCTTTCCGCGCTCACTGTAGATGGGGAATCATTTTAGCCTCCACGCGGGAATGCCCTCGTATGACTCACTCTGACTCCGAATCGAAACTACTCTCGCACGTCCTCGTCCCCGTGGCGGACGAGGAGGACGCGCGATTGTCGGCGCGAGAACTCGCGCCGTACAGTCCCGAGCGAGTGACTGCCCTGCACGTCGTGGAGAAGGGCGAGGGCGTGCCGGACAAGACGCCGGTCGAGCAGTCCGAGCAACTCGCCGAGGACGCATTCACGGCGATTCGGGAAACCTTCCCGGACGCCGACGAAGAAACCGCCTACCGGCGTGACGTGGTGCAGGCCATCCTCGACGTGGCCGACGAGTTGGACGCGAGCGCCATCGCCTTCCGGCCGCGCCGGAGCGGGCGACTCGTCCGCCTTCTCTCCGGCGACCGAACGACCAAGTTGGTGACACAGGCCGACCGACCGGTAATCGCACTACCCCGAGGGGAGGACGGATGACATCGGGTGACGAGGAGCTGGCCAAAGACCTCGGTCTCCTCGCGGCGCTGACCATCGGCGTCGGGACCATGATTGGAGCCGGCATCTTTGTCCTGCCGGGGCAGGCGGCCGCGGCGGCCGGACCCGCGGTGGCGCTGTCGTTCGTGGTCGGCGGCGTCATCTCGCTGTTCACCGCGCTGTCGGCGTCGGAACTCGGCACCGCGATGCCGAAGGCGGGCGGCGGGTACTACTACATCAACCACGCACTCGGTCCGCTGTTCGGGTCGGTCGCCGGATGGGGCAACTGGATGGGGCTGGCGTTCGCCAGCGCGTTCTACACCCTCGGATTCGGCGAGTACCTCGCTACCTTCCTCCCGATTCCGGCCGTCGGACTCGGCGTGATTACGCTCTCGTCCTTCCAAATCGGGGCGCTCCTCGCTGGGGCGACGTTCATCGCGGTCAACTACGTCGGTGCGAAGGAGACGGGTCGCCTGCAGGTGTTCATCGTCGTCACGCTGGTGGGCATCCTCACGCTGTTCTCCGCGCTGGGGTTCCTACAGGCCGACCTCTCGACGCTGAGGCCGTTCTTCCCGGCCGAGACCGGCGGTGCGACTGCGATTCTCCCCGCGACCGGACTCGTGTTCGTCTCCTTCCTCGGGTTCGCCAAGATTACCACCGTCGCCGAGGAGTTGAAGAATCCGGGTCGGAACCTGCCGCTCGCAGTAGTCGGGAGCGTCGTCATCGTGACGGTGATGTACGCCATCATCATGGTGGTCCTGATGGGCGTCATCAACTGGCGACAGTTGAGTCCCGAGTTCACCAAGACGCCGGTTCTCGACGTGGCCGAAATCTCGTTCGGCGCGTTCGGTCTCGGCGCGATTGGGGTCGGACTGCTGACGTTCGCCGGGCTGTTGGCGACCGCATCCAGCGCGAACGCCTCGATTCTGGCGTCGTCGCGCATCAACTTCGCTATGGGTCGGGACAAACTCATCAGCGCGAAACTCAACGACATCCACCCCAAGTTCGCCACCCCCTACCGGAGCATCGCGGTCACGGGCGGCCTCATCCTGCTGTTCATCGTCGTCGGCGACGTGAAGACGCTGGCGAAGGCCGGGAGCGTCCTCCACCTCATCGTCTACGGCCTGCTGAACGTCGCGCTCATCGTGATGCGCGAGTCCGACGACCCCGAGTATCAACCCGACTTCAAGGTGCCGCTGTATCCGTTCGTCCCGATACTCGGCGCGTTGACCTCGTTCGGCCTCATCGCGTTCATGAAGCCCATCGAAATCGGACTGTCGCTCGTCTTCGTCGTGGGCGGCATCGTCTGGTACTTCGCCTACGGCAAGTCCCGGACCGACAAGCAGGGCCGCCTCTCGAATCTGGTCCTCTCGCGGAGCGACGAGATGCCCGACTCGGCGGTGTCGGCCGCGACGTCCATCAAACCCGACGGCGGCCAGTACCGGGTGATGGTGCCGCTGGCCAACCCCGAACACGAGAAGGACCTCATCACGCTGGCGAGCGCCGTGGCCAAACAGCGTAACGGGGTGCTGGACGCGGTTCACGTCATCACGGTGCCCGACCAGACGCCACTGTCGCACGCCGCCGACCATCTCGACGAACACGAGGAGAACTACCACGAGATTCTGGACGAGGCCCAACGTGACGCCGAGACGTTCGGCGTGGACGTGGAAACCCACACCATCGTCTCCCACCGGTCGTTCGAGGAGATTTTCTCGGCGGCCGAGGCCCACGACGCCGACCTCGTGGTGATGGGATGGGGCGACGACTCCCACGGGTCGCCCGGTCGAGTCGAGAGCGCGATGGACGACCTCGGGATGGACCTCCCGAGCGACTTCCTCGTGCTGAAAGACCGCGGGTTCGACCCCGAGCGAGTGCTGGTGCCCACCGCGGGCGGTCCCGACTCGGACCTCAGCGCCGAAATCGCCAAACTCCTACAGGACACCTACGACTCGGAGGTCACGCTCCTGCACGTCGCCGACGACGCCGCGGAGGGTGAGGCGTTCCTCGAAGAGTGGGCGGCCGACCACGGCCTCGAAGACGCCGAGCGCCGGGTCGAAACCGGCGACGTGGAGGGCGCAATCGAACGCGCCGCTGAGGACTCCTCGATGGTCATCATCGGCGCGACCGAGCGAGGCCTGCTGTCGCGTCTGGTCGGCGGGTCGCTGGTCCTCGACGTGGTAGAAGACGTGGACTGCTCGGTCCTGCTGGCCGAGAGCGCCCACGAGCGAGGCATCGTAGACCGACTGTTCGGCCGGTAAACCGGTCGAAAAGCGGATTTCGTTTTTTCAGTATGACTCCCGAATCGCGCGCCGGTCTTCGTCGTCACGGACCGTCAGCACGTCGCCGGTGTTCTTCCAAATGGCGCGCTCGGACCCCCAGTAGAGGTCCCGGTCGGTGTCCTCGCCCGACCCCGAGTGGAGCGTCACAGCCTTCCGGGGGTCGAGGACGAACTTCTCGGGGAACTCGTAGGTCGTCTCGTCGCTGTTTGCGACGGTCCACCCGGTGAGGTCGAGCGGTTCGTCGGCCTCGTTCCGGAAGACCAGATACTCGTCGTTCTTGTTCCAGTGGTCGTAGCCGCGGGCGTCCTCGTGGATTTCGTCCACGGCGAGGCCGACGGTGAGTCGGGGCGTCGGTTGCGGTTCCTCGGACGCGGACTCGTCGTCGGAGTCGTCCGTCGATTCGGACGCCGACTCGTCGGCCGCTCCGGCATCCGGAATCGGTTCGGACCCGACCGCGACCACCGACACGTCCGCGTCGGGGACCTCGGCCACGCCGGTTTCGGCCCGCCGGACGAACCGATTGAAGTAGCTCCGCTCGCCGTTTTGCTTCTCGCGCTGGTACCGGAGTGCGAGATTGGCGGTCTCGAACTTCTCGAAGAAGGCGTCCCACTCGACGGCTTCGAGGTTCCTGTCGGGTTCCTCCTCGGGAAAGTCGAACCGCAGAATCCCGAGGTCGTCGTCCCCGCCGGTGCCGACGACGTGCGCCGGTTCGCCGTCGCGGTCCTCGACCCACTCGCGTATCTCGTCGTGGTCTGTCGTGGTTCTGCTCGCCCACGGTTTGGTCTCTGTCATTCCCATCCCCGCAGAGAGGGCAACCGCGAGCCGCTTATGTATTCTCCCTCAGAAATAAATATGCGCTTCTCAGAAACAATTTGTAATGTATGGGAAACATCTAGATTGCTAAGAGAAAGGAAGATATTTCTTTTCCGATGCGTCAGCCGAGCGCGACGAACACCGCGTAGGGGACGACGAAGAGGGCGACGAACATCGCCAGCAGAATCGCGCCGTAACCGGCGAACGTTCCGAACGCGGTCAGCCACGAGGGGTGGTCGAAGTCGGCGGGCAGGTTCATACTCGATACGTTCGGCCAGCGGACCTTAATCCTACCTGAAGCGCCGCGGCCGACTCGGGCGAGTCGGCCGCGGAGCGCCCTCGGAGTCGGGAGTCACCGGATGATGTCGCCGATGCGCCGGGCCTCGCCCGAGATGTCGGGGTCCTTCTCCACGATGCGCAGGACCTCGTGGTCGGTCACGTCGAAGTAGTTCTTCCCGGTCGCTCCCTCGATGAGGTCCTTCGAGAGTCGGAACTCGGTCCCCTCGTACACCACGTCCACGCCGTCTTCTTCGAAGGCGAGCGTCGTCATACCCCGCCGTTTGGCCCCGCCATTTAAAAACCCATCCGAACCGCGCCGAGGAGTGTTCGTTTTGTGGTGCATGTCTGACGGAAGTTTATTAGGACTGACGTGGAACTTACCCGTGTGCCACTCGGTTCGGACCCGCTCGACGAACTCGCCATCCCCGACGGAACGACCGTCGAGGAGCACGACTTAGTGACCGACGGTGACGTCATCGTCGGCGGACAGAGTACCGTGGAGTTCGGGGTCCGAGGACACAACGTCATCGCGGGCGAGCGAGTCCAGTTCGGCGGCCACATCGAGGCCGAGGCCGACTGTCGCCTCGACATGTGGTCGGACGTGCAGGACAACGTGCTGGTCGGCCGGGATGCCTACCTCGGCGAGCGAGTCCACGTCGGCGGCCGCCTGATGGTCAGCGGTGACCTCGACATCGGTGACGACGTGGACATCGAGGAGGGTTTCGAGGCCAACGGCTGGATTGTCATCCGCAACCCCATGCCGACCATCGTCTTCGTCTTCGTCTACCTCCAGCAACTCCTCCAAATCGGCGAGGAGGAGGCCGCCGAAGAAGTCGTCTCGGACCTTCTCGAAAGCGAGGAAGTCGAGGCCGACCCCGTAGTCGTCCCCCGGAACGGCCACGTCTCGGACGACTCGTGGCGGGTCTCGACCCCCGCGACCATCGGCGACGACTGCCGACTCCACGGCAACATCCGCGCCGAATCCATCGAGGTCGGCCAGCGCAACGACGTGTTCGGCAGTCTCCGCGCTCGGGGCGACATCTCGGTCGGCGAACACACTGTCATCCACGGCGACGTGACCACCCGGAGCGGGACGGTCGAACTTGCCGACGACGTGGAGGTCCGGGGCGACGTGTCCTGCGAGGACCTCCATTTCCACGAGGGGGCAATCGTGGACGGAACCATGCGCGCCAGCGGCGAGATGTCGATGGTCAAGGCCGGAACGCACGAACACATCGCGGCCGACGGCGACGGCGGCCGGAAGCGGTTCCACGGCGACGCCGAAGACGGGAACGGCGCGAACGCGGGGACGGAGAACACGTCCGAAGGCGGCGAGTAAATCGCCCGTCCCAGAAGGACACGGACCTGTCATTTTCGACGTTCGTTCGAGTGCGCGACCGCTCTCCGACGAGTTCGACAGTCGCCCGCCGGTTTTTACCGATGCTGTCCGAACCTGAGTAGTTCGGGCCGGGGTTAATGTAATAAACATTGACGATGATATACTGACGACGTATGGGAGAGAGACTCACTCTAGGACGGTGGTGTCGATGCACTCGGTAGTGCTGACGAAGGGCGTACCCGACTTCCGGGAGGGACAGGTGTCGTTCGACGAGGACGGCCACCTCGAACGCGGTGCGACCCCCACGGTGATGAACCCGAACGACGAGTTCGCGCTTCAGGCCGCGCTCCAGACCAAGGTCAAGCACGGCGGGACGGTCAGCGTGATGAGCATGGGACCGCCGGGCTACGAGAGCGTGCTGGAGGAGGCCATGGGCGTCTACGCCGACGACCTCTATCTCCTGTCGGACCGCGAGATGGCGGCGGCAGACACGTGGTCCACCGCCATCACGCTCTCGGCGGGCATCGAGAAGATAGGCGAGGGCGATGGTGAATCGAACGAACCAGACCTTATTTTCGCGGGGTTCAAGACCGCAGACGGCGAGACCGGCCAGACCGGTCCCCAGACTTGCTGGTGTCTGGACCGGCCAATCGTGACCCACGTCATCGCGCTCGACGTGGACGACGAGAACGACAAAATCCGCGCAAAGCGCCTCGTGGAGGGCGACGTGGACGAAATCGAAACCGTCGAGGCCCCCTTGCCCGCGTTCGTCGTGACCGACCCCGAGTTCGAACCCTCCTACCGGCGGGCCGAACACCGACTGCGCCACAAGCAACTCAAGGCCGAGACCGACGAGCGCGTCGAGGAGTACGAAAATCACCTCACGTCGTGGAGCGCCGACGAGTTGGAACTCGACCCCGATTTCATCGGTCTCGATGGCTCGCCGACCATCGTCTCGGGCGTGGACCCCATCCCGAAGGCTCCCTCCGAGCGCGAGGCCACGATGATAACTCCCGGCGACGAGGAGGGCATGGAACAGGTGCTTGACGAGATGCGACCCCTCGCGGGAGGTGACTGAGCGTGGCCGAAAATCCCGACCTCGACCCGAGCGACTACACCGTGGACGAACTGGAAGACGAACTCGCGGCGATAGACGACCCCGACGAACTCGACGCGGTGCTGGCGGCCGAACAGGACGGGAAGGACCGGAAAACCGCCAAGGAGGCCATCCGGGACCGAATCGAGAAGTTGGAGGACCGACCGGAACCAGACGACCGAATCGAGGAAGACGCCAGTTACGAGGTCGAGACCCAGACCCGCGACAAGAAGCACGTCCGGGCGCTGAAGGGCGGCGAGTACGAGGACATGTGGGTCTACTGCGAGACCCAAGCCGGGGAACTGCTCGACGTGTCCAAGGAGATGCTCGGCAAGGCCCGCGAGTTGATGGACGACTACAACGACGAGTACGAATCGGAGCGCGTCGTCGGCGTCCTCGTCGGCGATGGCGAAGTCACCGACCTCACGGACGAGGTACTCGCCTACGGCGCGGACGTAGCAATCTACCACGAGGACCCGCGGTTAGAGCGATTCCGCCACAAGCCCTACACCGAAATCGTCTCGGATATGGCCCGCGGGGGTGCCGACCCGCCGAACTGGGCCACCGGAAATCCCGGCACCGAACCGACCGCCGAGTGGCGCGACTACGACAAGCCACGGTACTTCCTCTTTCCGGCGACCAACAACGGCCGGGACCTCTCGGCGCAGGTGCAGGCCGAACTCGACTCGGGCCTCGCCTCTGACTGCTCGGGCCTGTTCATCGAGGAGGAACTCGTTTCGAACCCGGTCAAGACCGGCGAACCCGGCGAGAAGGTCGAGTTCGAGCGCGTCCTCCACATGAAGCGCCCGGACTTCTCGGGGTTCGAGTACTCGACCATCCTCTGTCTGGACAACCCCGGCCGGGAGTTCCACCCGCAGGGGTGTTCGGTGATTCCGGGGAGTTTCGACCCCATCGAACCGGATTACGAGAAGGAGGGCGAAGTGGTCGAACACGACCTGCACCTCGAAGACGACTGGTTCCGGGTGGCCGTGACCGACTTCGACAGACTGGACGAGGGCGTCGATTTGACCGGCCACGAGGTCGTCGTGGCGCTCGGTCGAGGCATCGGCGACGACCCGACCGAAGGCATCGAGTTGGGTCTCGATTTGGTCGAGACCTTCGACGACGCCGCGTTCGGTCTCTCCCGAGGAGTCGTCACGGCGTCCTACGACCTCGACGGGCACGTCGCCCAGTACGTCACCGAGGAGCGCCAAATCGGCGAGACTGGCCAAATCGTCCAACCGACCCTCTACATCGCGGCCGGTATCTCGGGCGCGGTCCAGCACAAGGTGGGGATGGACGAGTCCGACACCATCGTCGCCATCAACACCGACACCGACGCCCGGATTCGGGACTTCAGCGACTACTTCATCGAAGGCGACCTGTTCGACGTGCTTCCCCGCCTCACCGAGTCGGTCGAGGCGGGCGAACTGACCATGAAAGCGGAGGCCAGCGATGACTGACAAGCGGAACGAGACTGACCAGCACGACGGAGACCAGCGATGACTGACGAGTACGAACACTACGAGGCGGTCGTGGTCGGGGCCGGACCCGGCGGGGCCGCCGCCGGGGCGGTACTGGCGCGAAACGACGTGGAGACCCTCGTCCTCGAACGCGGGGTCGAAGCCGGGTCGAAGAACGTGACTGGGGGTCTCATCTACGCCGAGGAGTCCGCGCCCTACACCATCGACGGCCTGTTCCCGGAGTTCCGCGAGCAGGCAACCGAGCGCCCGGTCACCGACTACTACCTCCACAACGTGGCGGGCGAGCAGGTCGAGACCTTCGACATCACCGACCTCCACGAACACGACACCGAGTGGTCCGACGCGGTACTTCGCCGGAAGATGGACTCGTGGATGGCCGACCGAGTTCACGAGATGACCAGCGAGACCGGCGGCGGCCTCCTGACCGACGTGCGAGTGAACGGCCTCCTGCGGGACGGCGGCGAGATTGTCGGCGTCACCTGCGACGAACTCGACCCGATTCGGGCCGACCTCGTGGTTGCGGCGGATGGCGTGAACTCGGAGTTGGCCCGCGACGCGGGACTGATGGACTGGGAGGACCCCGACGAGTGGTTCCAAGGCGTGAAAGCGGTCGTGGACGTGCCCCCCGAGGTCATCGCCGAGCGATTCGGCGTCGGCGACGACGAGGGCGAGGCCCACCTGTTCTCGGGCGACCTGTTCGAGGACGTGCGGGGCGGCGGGTTCGTCTACACCAACGAGGACAGTCTCTCGATTGGGTCGGTCTTCCACCTCGATAGCATCGTGGAACAGGAGGCCGAACCCCACCGACTGCTGGACAACCTGCTGACCCACCCCCTGATGGCCGACTGGCTTGAGGGCCACTACGACGAAGTGGAGTACAGCGCCAAGTTGGTCCCCGACTCGAAGAAGGCGGCCCACCCCGCGCCACACCGCGGTCGCTTGCTGGTCGTCGGCGACGCCGCGGGCCAGATGCAGGCCCAAGGTCCCATCATCAAGGGGATGAACCACGCCGTGAGTGCTGGCGCGCTGGCCGGCGAGGCCTTCGCCGAGGCTAAACTGCGGGGCGACCCGGATAAGGCGGGCGAACTCTACGAGCAGAAACTCCGCACCGAGGGCATCATGGGCAAGTTGCGGCCGAAGGGGTATCAGGTCGCCAGCGCGCTCGGCGAACACGACGCCGTGACCGAGGTGGCCGACTCCCTGCTCACGTCGTCGGTGGGTCGCCTCGGCGTGCGACTGGCCGGGGGTCTCCTCGAAGACCTCTACTCGTCGCCGACCCTCTCCCAAATCGTGCCCGACACCCAGACGCCCTACGTCACCCTGCCGACCGTCATCGCCGAGGAGTTGGGCGAGCGCGTCTCGGGCGAGGCCGACTACGAACCCAAGGACCTCGCCACCCGAATCGGCGACCTGACCTACGATACCGACGTGGGCAATCCCCACATCGAACTCCGGGACAATTCGATGGAGGCCAGCGGCGCGGCGGTGTACGCCTGCCCGGTCAGCGCCGAGGACTTCGGCGGCGGGTGCTACCGGGCCGAGACGGTCAAAACCAACGGCTCGGACGAGAAGCGCGTCAGCCTCGACACTCAGCCCTGCGTCGAGTGCGGCACCTGCGCGGTGGTCGCCGACACCGACTGGGAACACCCCCGCGGCGGCAAGGGCGTCGAGTACAAGGAAGGGTGAGCGATGGGAAGCGAACCGCGATGAGCGACTACCGAAGACGAATCGAGGTCCTCGCCGAACAGGCCCGCGACGACCGCCGGGCGTTCGACCCGCCCGACGACCCGCCGGACGAGGAGCGCGCCGTCGAGTTCGCCCGAGACGGCGTGGGCGAGGTGGTCTCGGTCTACGTCGAGGCCCGAACCGGCGAGTTCGCGCCGCTCGACAGCGACGAGATGGCGGCGATGGAGCGGGCGGTCAACGACTGGTTAGCCCTCTACGCCCGGTGTCACGGCCGGGAAATCGACCCGGACTGCACGGTCCGAGCGGCCGCCGAGGCCGTCATCGAGACCCGCGACGTGGTGGAGAGCGCGCGACTCCTGACGGGCGTTCCGGACCGCGACGCCGACCGTGAGGCCGGTGTCGCGTGGCGGGTGAAAAGTCGGTAGGTGGGTGCGAAGGCGGTAGGCGGGCGCAAGGTCAATAGGCGAGTGGAAGGTCGGGAGGCGGGCACTCGGCGGACTCACCGTTCCGCCCGAGGCAATTGTATAGATATTGGAAGAAAATAAAATGAAGCCTCAAAGAAATTTATAGTTGTCTCTGCTCCCGGTCACCTACCCAACACCCCAAACGCGAGAAAGGACTAAGTGGCCACGGAGTGTGTTATCATTGAACATGAAATTCTCCGAAACGCTGGAGTTCGGCCACGAGGACCGCAAGCGAATCTACGAGTACGTCGAGAGCCACGGCGAGGTCGATTTCGAGGAGGCCCGCGATGTCCTCCACGTAGACCCCGGCGGGTTCCGCCACCACGTCGCCATCCTCAAGCGCGACGGCTATCTCGAAGAACGCGACGGGATGCTTCGGGCCGCCTTCGAGGAGGGCACGGCCGAGGAGTACGAAGTCGACGACGTGGAGTTCGTCGTCCGGCCCGCCCGCCAAGACGACCTCTCGGGCATCGTCGGCGCGATTCGCCGGGTCGCCGAGCAGGGAAGCTACATCGTCGCCGAGAGCGTGGCCGACGAAATCGACCACGACGACGCCCTGCTCCGGCACAACGAAATCGAGTCCCGGATGTTCTTCGTCGCCACCGTCGGCGACGACGTGGTGGGGTGGGTCCACCTCTACGCGCCGGAACTCGACAAGTTGGCCCACACCGCCGAACTGACCGTGGGCGTGCTGGACGACTATCAGGGACTGGGCATCGGGAGCCACCTGCTGGAACGCGGACTGGAGTGGGCCGCGTCGAACGGCTACGAGAAGGTCTACCAGAGCGCGCCCTCGACCAACGAGTACGCCATCGAGTTCCTGAAAGCGCAGGGCTGGGAGACCGAGGCGGTCCGCGAGGACCACTACAAAATCGACGGCGAGTACGTGGACGAAGTGATGATGGCGGTGGAGTTGTAATCACAGCTGTCCCCCCGACAAAAAGAAATTTAGATTCAATCTAAAACACCGTTAGAGGCGGCTAATGGTGGTTCTTAAGGAGTTTGAGCGGGACGTTGTACTCACTCGATGTCCGACCGAAGAACCGCCTTCCTCGAAGCGTCGTGGGTCAACGTCGCGTCGAACCTCCTCAAAATCGTCGTGGAGGGGGCGCTCGGCGTCTTTTCGGGAAGCCTCGCGCTCACCGCCGACGCCGCCCACTCGGTTGCGGACCTGCTGGCCAGCGGCGTGGTACTCGTCTGGGGTCGGTTCGCGTTCGAGAACCCCGACGAGACCCACCCGCACGGCCACGAGCGATTCGAACCGCTGAGCGCGCTGTTCGTCGGCGGCGTCCTCGTCCTCCTCGGTCTCAAACTGCTGGTCGATTCCGGGAAGTCGCTTCTGGCCGGGCCGGAGGCCGAGTACAGCGTCGTCCTCGTCGCCGGACTCGGCTTCGCGCTCCTCGACCGACTCGGCTGTTACTGGTACACCGTCCGGGTGAACCGTCGCGTCCAGTCGTCCAGCCTGCGCGCGCTCGCCGCCGACAGCCTCAACGACATCTACACCACGCTGGCGGCGTTCGCCGGCGTCGCCGGCATGGCGCTCGGCTACCCGATTCTCGACCCCATCGCCGGGGGCGTCGTCAGCCTCCTCGTCGTGTATCAGGGCGTCGAAATCTCCCGCGAGAACATCGACTACCTCGTGGACCGCGCGCCGCCCGAGGACCACCAGCGACGAATCCGGTCTCGGATTCGAGACCACCCCGAGGTCTACGGCGTCCACGACTTCGCGGCCTACTACTCGGGGCAGGTCGTGGAAGTCGAGTTCCACGCCGAAATCGAGTCCGACCGCACGGTCCGCGAGGCCCACGAAATCGAGTCCGACCTCCGCCAGCGCGTCCGGGAAGTCGAGTCAGTCGAGGACGTTCACGTCCACCTCGACCCCGCCGGCCTCGGCGAGTGGAAGGACGCCGCCGACCGCCCGTCGGCGACGGGACGCGGGGAACGCACTGGGTCGTGACGCGCTTTCGAGACGAGAACCCGCGAAACCGGCCCGAAAAGAACCCGACGACCGCGGACGCTCGCGTCGTTGCGCTACTGGGACTCCTGCTGTTCGTGGACCGGGAAGGCGACTTCGACGGTGGTCTTGTACTCCTGAATCTGGCCGTTCTCCACGTCGGCCGTCCAGTCCTCGACTTCGACGCCGTGGATGTCGTCGATGGTCTTGCTGGCTTGGTCCACTGCTTCTTGGGCCGCTTGCTCCCAGCCCTCGTCTGAGGTGCCGAGGACTTTGATGATTTTTACTGCCGTCATGGCCAGCGGCACTACGACGGGATGTGAGTAGCGTCTTGTGGCCGCGCTACGGTGACGACGTGAGGCGGTCAGAATCGGGAATGGTCGAACGACGACGTGCGAACCGCGGACTCGAAGAACCGAAAGGGGCTTTTCTTCGACGCCGGTATCTCCTAGCATGATTTCCATCGCGCTGGCGGGCAAGCCCAACGCGGGCAAGTCAACCTTCTACAAGTCTGCGACTATGGCCGACGTGGATGTGGCTAACTACCCGTTCACGACCATCGACGCCAACCGCGGCGTCAGTCACGTCCGAACCGACTGCCCCTGTCTCGAACGCGACGAGCGGTGCAGAGACGAGAACTGCCACGACGGCAAGCGATACGTCCCCATCGAACTGCTGGACGTGGCCGGCCTCGTCCCCGGTGCCCACGAGGGCAAGGGCCTCGGCAACCAGTTCTTGGACGAGTTGACCAACGCCGACGCAATCGTCAACGTCGTGGACGCCTCCGGCGGGACCAACGAGGAGGGCGAACCGGTCGAAGTCGGCACCTACGACCCGGTAGAGGAAGTGGACTTCATCGAGGAGGAGATGGACCAGTGGCTGGCAAGCATCATCGACCGCAACTGGGAATCGGTCGAGCGCAAGTCCCGGTCGCCGGACTTCGACATCGACGACGCGCTGGCCGACATGCTGACCGGATTCGGCGCGACGGAGGCCGACGTGGCCGCCAGCCTCCGGGAAATCGAGTACCCCGAGGACCCCATCCAGTGGACCGACGACCACCGGGAAGCCCTCGCCAGAGACGTTCGCGCCCGGACCAAGCCCATCATCCTCGTGGCGAACAAGGCCGACATCGCGCCGCCGGAGAACATCGAGCGCCTCAAGGAGACCGGCAAGCCCGTGATTGCGGCCACCGCCGAGGGCGAGTTGGCCCTCCGACAGGCCGAGAACGCGGGGGCCATCGACTACAATCCCGGCGACGACGACTTCGAGATTCTGGGCGACCTCTCCGACGAGCAGTCCGCGGGCCTCGACCAGATTCGAGAGGTCATGCAGGAGTGGGGCGGCACGGGAGTTCAGGAGGCGCTCAACACCGCGGTCTACGACCTGCTGGACCAGATTACGGCCTACCCGGTCCAGAACGAATCGAAGTGGACCGACGCGAAGGGTAACGTCCTGCCCGACGCCTTCTTGCTACGGCGCGGTTCGACGCCCACGGACTTGGCCTACGCGGTCCACTCCGACATCGGCGACGGCTATCTGCACGCCGTGAACGGGAAGACGAATCGGGAGATTAGCGACGACTACGAACTGGAGGAGGGCGACGTGGTGAAAATCGTGAGTACCGCCAAGTAGCCCGGTCGGTCTGCTAACACCGCCTCGGAGACGACCGAAAACTTACACGATGCTTTTGGCTGTTCCCGTCGCACAGCGTCTATGGCATCCGTCGATTCCGACCTCGCAAACGAACTCTCTCACCACGACGATTACTTCACTGCCCGCGAACTCGTCCGGTACCTCGAACGCCACCACACCGTCGAGGGGCCGGGCGTCCCCGGCGACCTGCTGGAGGCCTACGCCGACGAGTTGGAGTACGACCGCGACCGGTTCGACTCGTCGCTGGAGAACCGACTCACCGACGCCCGGTCGTGGCAGTCCGGCGAGCGACTCTACCGAATCGGCGACAACGTGAGCATCTACCCCCAGTCGTGGCACGAGCGACTTGCCGACACGACAGACCTCGCTGAGTACGTCGAGGTCATGCTCGAAAGCGTTCGAGCGCCCGAGGGAGTCGAAATCGAGCGCGAGGACCTCGGCGTCTCGCAGGAGGACCTGCTGACCGCGGCCGAAATCATCGGCGAGATGGACCGCGCCGAGGCCCGGAGACTCCTGAAGAATCAGCGTCTAGAGGGGTCTATCGTGATGTACGCCTTCCAGAACCCCGAGGAGGTCGTTCGGCTTCCCGAGAACAAATGAGGTCTCGGACTACCAGCACCCGCTGTAGGCGTCGCTGTCCTCGCGGATTTGGTAGCCGTACTGGTCGGTTCGGCCTTCTTGGGTGAAGGTGAACGAGACCGACCCCGACGAGGTGAAACTGACGCTCTCGACCTTCGCGTCTTTCCACATGTCCCAGTAGGACGCCTCGACGCCGCGCTCTTGGTCGGTCGTGAGCAGTTGGGCCTTACAGCCGACGTAGTAGTCTTTCGTCCCACACGTGCCGAGACCGCAGGACTTGCCGTCCTTCCACGACCAGTCCACGCCGTTGAGTGCTTCCTTTTCGAGGCTGAGGTTGCTCATGTCGCTGTCGTGGTACGCCGAGTCCTGTTCGTACCGGAAGTGGTGGTCGGCCCACCCGATGCTGTGCTGGTCGGGACCGCCCTCGCCGCGGCCGTACTCCGAATCTACCGTGATGTAGAAGTCGAAGTAGGCGTAGGGGTCGCCCGAGGTACAGGAGTCGTAGTAGTAGGTCAGCGTCAGGTCGGTCGAGATGGCGTCGGAACTCCAGTTCTGGGTGGAGGGAGCGTCGGCCTCGAACGACGCCGGCGTGAACGACATCCGCTTGTTTGCGAAGTAGTCGGCGCGCTTCGAGAGGAACTGCTTGAACCGTCGCTGGCTTCCGGTCCGGTCCCGGACGCTGAGGGCCTGCTGGTGAACTCGGTCGGCGCGCTCGCTGTTGGTCGGTTGTCCGTCGTTGGCACTGACGATTCCGGGGACGACGCCGGTTGCGACCGCTGTGGTCCCAACCCGGAGCAGATTCCGTCGGGAGGTGGTCGGCTTCCGGTCCGATTCGTTCCGAGTATCGCTGTCAGACATGAATGTTTAATAACACGATAAGAACTTAAAATTTTCTAGTATAAATATTTGATTCTATATATTTGTCAACCCGTTCGGCGAGTCGGGCGTGAACGAGCGGGTCATGGTTGGGAGCTGAAAAGGGAGTTCGAAAGCAACTAAATTATGTTCTAGAGACAGCATCGGATTTCTTTTAGACATATTCATCCACTTCAAGTAGCAGACCAACGGACGACCGACGAGGAGGCTAGCTACTCCCGAAGAACTCGACCAGCGACTCGGACACCGCCTCGGCCTCGTCGTGCTGGACCCAGTGGGTGGCCTCGGGGAATCGCTCGACTCGCAGGTCGGGCACCCACCGGTCCAAGTCTTCGGTCAGGTGGACGCTCAGCGCGTCGTCCCGTTCACCCCACAGAAGCAGGGTCGGCGCGTCCACGTCGAGGGTTCGACTTCCCCGGCCGACCAGTCGCTTGGCCTCGCTGGCGAGGTTCTCCCGAAAGAGCGCCCGATAGTAGTTGATGGCGGCGGTCAGCGCACCCGGCCGGGAGGCGGCCGCTCGATACCGCCGGAGGTCGTCGTCGCTGAAGGTGTCGGGCGTCGCCGTCTCGCGGAACAGCGTTTCGACTCTGGCGGCGTCCTGTGCGCCAAGCCACGCCTCCGGAAGCCACGGAATCTGGAAGGCCATCGCGTACCACGACCGCTTCCACTGCTCGGCGTTTCTGGCGAGTTCCCGGCGGTAGGCCGCCGGATGGGGCGCGTTCAGCACCGCCAGTTGCTCGACGACCTCGGGGTGGCGAATCGCTACCTCCCACGCGACCACCCCACCCCAGTCGTGGCCGACGACGCGGGCCTCGTCGCGGTCGAAGTGTTCGATAAGATTTGCCACGTCCTCGGCTAACTCCTCTGTCCGGTAGCTTCGGACGCCGTGGGGCTTCTCCGACCGGTTGTACCCCCGCATGTCAGGGGCGACGACGCGGTACCCGGCGTCTGCCAGCGCCGGAATCTGTTCGCGCCACGAGTACCAGAACTCGGGGAACCCGTGTAGCAGAACCACGAGCGGGTCGTCGTCGTCTCCAGCCGTGACGTAGTGGAGTCGCACGTCGCCGACGATAGCCTGCTCGTGCGTCCACGGGCCTTCAATTTCCATATTCTAGACATATAAGCAGACGCGATTAAGTCTTTATGTCAAAATATAATATTATTTATAATGTCGTTTGTGAATCTCTCCGCGCCGAGAGGGATTGGCGAGGAGAGTCCAACCTACATCTCGGTCGTGGTTTCGTTCGCGGCGTCGTCACCGAGATTCGCGTCGATGACGTCGTAGTCCACGATGATGTACGCGGTTTCGATGACCGGCGAACCGTCAGTCACGTATGGGTCGTCGGCCTCGGGGAACTCGTATCGCTGGTTGTCGTTCGTGTCGCGGTGGGGCATGGCGACGAGCGTCTGGCTCTCGTTGATTCGCTCGTCGAGTTCCACGACGACGTTACTGTGGTCGCCGGGTTCGAGGTAGGTCGAGTTGCCGACCACCGGACCCACCGACACGTTGTCTGCGGGGGCGTAGTCGCCCGAGACGTTCTGGGCCTCGTGAATCACGAGGAAGCCGCCTTCGGGGACGACGACGCGCTCTATCAGCACTGTCGTCGTGTTCGGATTCTCACCCGTGAAGGTGAAGCCCGCGCTCTGGTTGAGGAAGATGACGCTCGCGGTTGCGTTCTCAGCCATTCCGCCGTCGGCCATGGTCGTCGTCTCGTTCCCCATCGTCTCGCCGTCGGCGGCAGTCGTCTCGTTGCCGTCCATTGCGGTCGTGGTCTCGGTGTCCTGTGCCATCGGCGCGTCGTCGGTCGCAGACGGGACGCCACCCGCCAAGGCGACCCCGGTTCCGACGACCATCAGCGCGACGACTGCGAGGACTGCTGTCTGTCGTGTCATTGTTTCTCCGGAAGGAACCACGCCGGTCGCGGGGAAGAACGTATCAATCGTTTACGTGGCGAACGAGAGCATACCGCGAGATAGGTCCGGACTTAACTCGCGTAATCGACCGATTGGGCGAGGAACAGTCGGGACGGTGGCCTGCTCCGCGCTCGAAACGGAGGTTACGGCGGACTCTCCCGCTAATCGCTGACGGCGAGTCACGCGAGCGGTCGGAACCAGACCGCAACGAGCAGGAGCGCCAGAAACAGGTACGACCCCCGGACCAACAACATCGTCGCCAATTCGGGGTCGGCACGGCGGGCGACTCCCGCGACGGCACCGAAGCCAGCGACGGCGGCCACGCTACTCGGCGGAAAGACCGCCAGCGCGGCCAGCGCGACGACGAGGAGCAACGAAGTCGCCATCAGGGCGTAGGCCGCGGTCCGGGCGCGCCGAGGACCGAGAGTCACTGCGACGGTGCGCTTCTGGATGGACTTGTCGTACTCGAAGTCTTGGGCGTCGTCGATGACCTTCACGCCCGACAGCAGGACGAGGAACACCGCAGAGAAGGCGAGAGCGATGGGAGCCAGCGCCCCGGCCTGTGCGTGAAACCCGCCCAGAAGCGCCAAGGCGATGCCGAGTGGGTACCCGGTCGTGGCGGTCACGGGGTTGGTGTCCAACTGCGGGGCGTGGTGGTACGCGATGAGCCACGCCGGGAGCGTGAGCAGTGCGGTCCCGAGGCCCGCGACGACCCAGAGCGCCAGCAGGCAGGTGAAAAAGAGCGCGGTCGAACCGGCGAGCGCAGTCTTGCACCCTCGCTCGGAGAGGGGATGGTCGTCGTCCTCGTCGCGGACGTAGAAATCGACGTAGCCGTCCTTGACGTGGGCGGTGTACACCGCCGAGAAGATGGCGGTGGCGTGGAGGAGACCGACCACTGGTGCGAACTGCCCGGCTAGTACGCCGCCGAACAGCGAGCAGGCGACCGGCGGGAGCATGAACACGGGGTGGACCTGCGAGGCCAGCGCGGCGAGGGCGGGGACGACGCCGGAATCCCGGCGCGAGATGGGCATGGTACCTCATGACGGGCGGGAGAGGCATAAAATCTCAGGGCGGCTAGGGGACCGACTCGGCGTCGAAGTAGTTCGTTCTGCGTGGAAATCGGGAACTTCGACCATCCACCGGGGCGTGAATCTTCACCGACTACGGGACGCGCATCGTCAGCGCCGACAGGCGCGAACGGTCCGGGGAGGTTCGGGGCGCGGTTGCGGTGCGGTTTCGGTCCTCTTACCGAGGAGCCTCGGCGGACTGAAAGGGCGAGCGGACCTCGCGTTTACGTGGTCGTCTCAGCGTGGCCAATATTTGCGGCGAGCGTCAGCGAAGCCGCAAATATCCCGCTGAGCGACCGCGAGGTCCGCGAGGGCTTTCGAAACCGAAGTTTCATCTGCTATCTTGAAATAGTGATGTCGCCTGACACGTTGACTGTGCCACAACGGAAACGAATCAGTGGACTAGCTTCAGGCTTGAACCGAGGCGTCACCGCAACCGCACAGCACCGCACTACACCGCCCGCACCGCCTACCGCGGGCCTCACACCTCCCCAACCTCTTGCGTTGTCTGCGAACCACGTTCGCAGATCAGCGAGACGCGCGGCGTCTCGCAAGCCTCGGCCTTCGGCCTGCGCTACTCATCCCTCGCACGCCGATGGCGCGGCACGGAGGCCGCGCCAGCGCGCGCCAAACCGCGGTTCAGACGTAGCGAATGTATAGAAATAACTTCCCATAGTAAGAAAACAAAAACAATCCTTAAAGAAATAATTTAATTGCTCTCCTGATTATCGAACCGCGTTCGTCGCCTCACGCATAATCTCGATGGCTTCCTTCAGCGACTCCATGTCGGTCGCGTAGGAGATGCGGGCGTAGCCCTCGCCGTGGTCGCCGAACGCCTCGCCGGGCACGACCACGACGCCGCGGTCAAGCACTTCGTCGGTCCAGCCCTCGGGAACGTTGGGCATGGCGTAGAACGCGCCCTTCGGCGTCGGGCAGTCCAGTCCCATGTCGGCGAAGCCATCGAGGAGGACGTCCCGGCGCTCCTCGAATGCAGACACCATCTCGTCCACGGCGTTCTGCGGGCCGGAGAGGGCGGCCTCGGCGGCGAACTGCGCCGGGGCGGAGGCGCAGGCTTGGACGTACTGATGCACCCGGAGCATGCGCTCGATTCGGCGCTCGCTTCCGGCGACCCACCCGAGACGCCACCCGGTCATCGAATAGGTCTTCGAGCAGGCGTTGACCACGACCACGTTGTCCGACTCGGCGAACTCCATCGGCGAGTAGTGGTCGCCCTCGAAGACGATGTGTTCGTACACTTCGTCGGAGATGCACAGCACGTCGTGTTCGTCGGCGATGCGGGCGAACTCCCGCATGTCCTCCTCGGTCTGGACCGCACCGGTCGGGTTCGCGGGGCTGTTGACGATGAACGCCGCGGTGTCGTCGGTGATGGCTTCCTCCACGTCGGCGGGGTCCATCGTCAGGTCCTCGCGGAGCGCGACTGGTTTCGGTTCGCCGCCCGCGATGCGGGTCAGCGCGTCGTAGGAGACGAATCCGGGGTCGGGGAAGATGACCTCCTCACCGGCATCGACGTGGGCCTCCATGGCGAGGTGGAGCGCCTCGCTCCCGCCCGCCGTCGCAATCAGGTTCTCAGGCGGGACCGCGAAGTCGTTGTCTCGCTCGTGTTTCGCGCTGATGGCCTCGCGGAGTTCCAGCGTCCCCTTGTTGGAGGTGTAGGCGTCGGCCGCGCCCTCCTCGATGGCCTCGACTGCGGCCTGTCGGGCGTGTTCGGGCGTCGGGAAGTCGGGTTGCCCGATTCCGAGGTTGATGGCGTCCTCGCCCGCGGCCTCGAACACTTCGCGGATACCGCTTATCGACACCTGCTCGACCCTGTCGGAGAAGTCCGTCATACGTCCGACAAACGCGCCCCGAACGATAATTGTTGGTGGTTCTGGACGGACGTTACCGGCCTCGTTCAATCTCGGGCGATGTTTCCGGAAGGGAATACAAGCAGTTGTACCGCGAGCGCGGCAAACGGTCGTTTAGGACAGTCGCGCCGCGATGTCCGCTTCCGTAATAATTCCGACCGTGTTCCCGCGCTCGGTGACGATAACGGCCTTGTTGTGGCCGAGGTCGGTACTCAACTCGTCCAAGGTCGCGGTCCGGGATTTGGTGGGGAAGCTCTCGCCCATGAACTCGCTGACCGGTTGGTCGCGGGCGTCCTCGCCGACGCTCATCAGGTCCTCGAAGCTGATAGAGCCGACGGGCACGCCGTCTTTGATGACGGGCAGTTGGGAGAAGCCCTCGTCCTGCATCTTCGAAACGGCCTCGCTGACCGACTGGTCGGGGCCGACGCTGGCGACGTCCTCGTGCATCAGGTCGCCAGCGCGAACGATGTCGCCCTCCGACTCGTCCAGCGCGTCCACGATTTCCCGAAGCGTCGAGAGTCGCGGGTCCACGTCGCCGCCTTCGATGCGAGCGATGAGCGGTTGCGAGACGCCCGCCCGGTCGGCCAACTCGCTCTGCGTTAGCCCGAGTTCGTTCCGGCGCTCCCGGATGTCTTGGGGCGTCGGTAGTTCCATGTCCACGGATAACTATTGGTTATAGATAAAGCTTCGGAACGCCAGCAGGAAGGAGTTCGCGCTGACTACTCGCTACCGCCGAGTTCGATGTCTTCGTCCTCCTCGTACTCGATTGTCTCCACGACTTCGAGGGGCACGTCGCGGAGCGCGCCGCCGACCTCGCTCTTGGCGATGCGCTGGGCGTGCTCCTCGCTGTCGGCGTTGAAGACCTTCATCTCCAGCAGGAGGCCCACGAGGGCGGTTCCGGCCGCGATGAACGCCGAGTCGAACGGTTCCGCGCAGGCGGGGCACGTCGTCGCGCCCACTTCGACCTCCACGTAGTCCATCTCGCGGTCGTTCAGCCGTTTGCCGGCCTCACTGACCGCGACGCCGATGGCGTCGTCGATGTCCTCTACGTCGCGTACCAACCAAGCCGCCTCCATCGCAACGAGATAGTTGCTCATATCCGGGAGTCGTTCCGTGATGTTTCGTGTCTTTCGGTTTTGGGACGTCGTAGCGCGCGAAGAACGGGATGTGCCACCGTGGAGCGCAGTTGCAAAGGACTCCTCACCGCGCCTGAGGTGCGGACGTGAGCCGGATAATTCTCATAAGTTATGCGTACGCCCGGCGTCGCCAAGCCGGTGCCTACGTTCGCGCGGGTCGGCACTCGTGTTCTCTTGGACATAACGCAAGCACGCTTGAATCGCAAGCAGGCGAAGGGGTGGAACCAGAATATAGACCATTATGAAATATATTTTTCAATAATGCTTTTATACCCGGTTGGCCCACCCTCGCTTGAGGTACGAACTCCGATGCCCACACGGCTCACCCGTGCAATCCTGTTCGCCCTGTACCAGACGAGCGTCGCGGCAAGCATCCTACTGCTTCCGCTGGCAATCATGACCAGACAAGCAGGCGTCACGCTCCCGGCCCACCGGGTGGTGAAGCGACTGGAGCAAGCCTACGATACGACGGTCTAAGAGACGGCTCTTTCTCGGGAAATTTGTCGCCAGAGAGATTGCTGTCCCGGCGTTTCGCCCGATATGCTTCAAAGTCGTCCGCAAGAGTGGGTTTTATCCGTGCTGGCGGACTACAGTCGGGTAATGTCTGGCCCAATGCAAGGTTCCGAGTTCTCCCAGAACGTCTCGCGTCTCGAACCCGACACGAATCCCTACGAGCCGGAACTCGGCTCGCTTCCGGACCGGTCGGTCGATACCGAGGACATCCAAGAGCTGAAGACCGGTACCACGACCATCGGTCTGACCACCGCCGACGGCGTCGTGATGGTCACGGACAAGCGCGCTAGCCTCGGCAACATGGTTTCGTCCAAGACCGCCCAGAAGGTCGAGCAGATTCACCCGAGCGCCGCGCTCACCATTTCTGGCTCCGTCTCGGCGGCCCAGTCGCTCATCCGGACGCTGGAAGTCGAGAACAACCTCTACGACACCCGGCGGGGCGAGGTCATGAGCATGCAGGCACTCTCGACGCTGACGAGCAACCTCCTGCGCTCGGGCGGGTTCCTCATCACGGTGCCGGTTCTCGGCGGCGTGGACGACGAGGGAAGCCACATCTACTCCTACGACGCGCTCGGCGGCGTGACCGAGGAGACCTACAGCGTCTCCGGGTCTGGCTCCCAGTTCGCCCTCGGTGTCCTCGAACAGGACTACCACGAGGACCTCAGCCTCGAGGAGGGCCGCGAAGTCGCCATCCGCGCCCTCAAGAGCGCAGTCGAGCGTGACACCGCCTCCGGGAACGGCATGTGGCTCGCCGAAATCACCGAGGACGGTGCCGAGATTTCGGACTACGAGGACTACGACGCCCCGCTGTAATCTGGATTCGGTCGGGCGTCTCGCGCCCCCAGAATGTTCTCCATTTCTCGCCGGTCGGTAGCGACCGGTCCAAACAGGACGAAAAATCGGAACCGCGGGTCAGTCCTCGCGCTCCAACTCGGTATCCCCGCGGCCGACCCAGTTGGCGAAGGTTCCGTCCAGCAGGGTCTCGGACTGCTTCTCGATGTATCGCTTCTGCATCCCGTGAACTGCGTCTTCGAAGCTCTCGCCGTCGTTCAGTCGCTCCCGGACGCGCTCTCGCTTCCAACTCGCGGGGGTCAACTGGTGACGGGCGCGCTGGCGGAGCGGGTAGAGGTACTTGGCGGCCTCTTGGTCGCTGAGGCCCCGGAGTTGCAGGCCGTCCTTGGCGTGGGCGAAGATGTCCTCGTAGATGGTTTCGTGGTCGGTGGTCTCTCGACCGTTGTTGGTAATCCAGTAGAGGTCGGCGTCCATCCCCTCGCGCATGGCGTCGTAGAAGTTGTCCTTGGCGACCACCCAGTCGAGGTGCCGGACCGGGTGTTCGCGCCGGAACATGGATTCCAGCAGGCCGGCGAAGGCGGCCTGAAACGCGATTGAGTCCCGAACTGTGGGTTGGGCCGCGATGGGGCGGAACTCGATGCGGGCGTTGGCGGCCGACCGGGTTGCACCGCCGAAGACCGGGCGAACCCACCGCCAATAGGTGCCGTGTTTGCGCCGGAAGTAGGCGAACTCGTCGTCGAAGCGGTCGGCGGTCTGGACCGGCATCGGGACGATGGTTCGGTCCTCGGCGATTCGTTCGACGGCCTCCTCGACGCTTCCAACATCTCGCGGGAATCGAACCTTGTCGGGGTCGTCGCCCGCCCGGTTGAGGACCGTCTCGAAGACGCTGATGCGATGCTCGTCCCACCCGTCGGCCAGAATCTCGTCGGGGTCGGCGTCGGCGTCGTAGAGGTCCGGCGGGAAAAACGGCGAGTTGACCCCGAGCGCCAGCAGGGGACCGGCCATCCGAATCGCGTACTGGAAGTAGGTCGGCAGGTCCCGCGCGTGAGGAACTTGATAGTGGGGTTGAATCGAGGTGATGAGGCTCTCGGGCATCACCGTGTCGGCTTCGAGGTCAACGTGGGGCGCGTCGAGTTTCATCCCGGCGTGGGCGTCGGTGTTGGCCATCGCGTGATAGCGCACCGAGTCGCTCATGTTCGAGGAGATGCGAATCCCGCGGTCCTCGACGCTATCGGTCAGGTACTGTCGGGTTGTCTCGCCCTCCGGAGAGATGGTCCACATCGCGTCGCTGACCAGTTGCATCTCCTCGGCCCTCGTTCGGTCCTGCGCGGCCGAGAGTCGGGCCTTGACCTCGGCCTCCTGCGCGGCCAGTCCGTGGGTGTTCAGCGGTTGGGGACTCGTGGACATCTCGGCGTTGTGCAGTCCCAGTTCCTTCTCGAAGCCGATGAGGTCGAGCAGTCGTCGGGGGACCCGTCTCAGCGCGGCCGTCTCGGCGTCCACGGCGTAGAACTCGTATTCGAAGCCGATGATGGCCTGCGGGTTGTCGAAGGTCCCTTCGTCTACCTCCTCGACGATGACCTCGGCGTCCTCCTCGACCCGCGCTTGGAACTCGTCGGGGTCAACCGAAAGCACGTCCTCGACCTGCCCTGCGAGGTCGGACTCAGGCATACGCGGTACGTCGAACGCGGTTGCCTTGAAAGCACGGGCCAGCGTTCGTCACGCGGTATCGTCCGACTCGCCCGCTTCGTGTTTTCGGCGTGTCAGCTTCGGCACGAGACCGCCCGCGGCCCGGAACAGCGCGAGGTCCAGCAGGGCAAATAGACTGCCGACGATTGCCCCGACGACGAACGCGAGGAGCGAGGCGATACCGCCGAACGCGAGGAAGTAGGCGACGCCCGCGAGCGTCACCGACGAGGGCGGGAAGACGGCCGCCAGCAGGAGCATCCAGAGGAACAGCACGCCATCGACACCGGCCCACTTTCCGCCGGTTCCGACCACGACCGACGCCGAGACCGACTCCGCGTCGTCTCCGGCGTCGGCGATTGCGCGGAACGCCCGGCGATTGGTCCACCACGTCGCCGCCCAGAGTCCCAGATAGAGCGCGAGACCGACGACCGTATCGAGGCCCGAGAGCAGGTCGCCGAGCGGTCCGGCGAGGTAGAGCGCGACCACCAGTAGCGCGACCAGTCCAGCAGTGTGGAACGAGGCCAGCGCCCAGACCACGAGCGAGTCGTCGCACACCCGGTGGAAAGCGTTCGGGTCGGGGTCCTCGGTGGCTCCGGCCACTCCGGACGCGACGGGCGGTCCGGTCGTCTCGGCCTCCTCAGCCATGAGCCAGTACCTCCGCGAGTGCGACGAGGACCGCCAGCGAGAGCGCGGTCGCCCCGTAGCCGACCCGGAGCGTGCGGGTCGCCCCGGCAGATTCAGGGCGGTTCGCACGCCGACAGCGAGCCACGACCAGCGTCCGGACGAGCGACGCCGCCAGCAGACCGAGGACCAACAGGAGTTTGACAGCGAAGACGGTGCCCCAGAAACTCTCGGCCGGTGGTACCGCAGGCGCGAGACTCCCGAGGTTGCCGACGCCGGTCATCACGAGGAGACCCGCTGTGGCCCAGAATCCGGCCTCGTAGGCGACTGCGGTCTCGACCGCCGTCTCGGGGCCGACCGCCGACGCGCGGGCCTCGGACCGGCGGACCAGCCACCAGACCGCAACTGCGCCGCCGACCGCCAGCGCCATGGCGAGGACGTGGAGCAGGCGAACCGCGAGCATCAGTCCTCCTCCGGAGTGGTCGAGAAAGCCGCGCAACGTAGCTCTCGGGCGCTTTCGACGTGACTCGCGGCCGCACCGGATTCGTGGGTGTGGAGGGAGGGCATCGTTCGGAGTAGCACGCTCCGGCGCGAAAAGTGTTGCTCCGCGGAGAGGTAGGCGACGAACGGTCGGCAGGCCCGACAGTCCCGGTCAAGTAAACGAAATCCGTTGTTTTAGAAATTCATGTAGTTTCCTAAGCAATACGTAGGTATCCCGACCGGCGATACTGCCCCGAGCGTCGAACGCGCCGCCACCGGCCCCCGCGCCGAGAGTCGGTCGGTTTAACTCCCGACAGTCACTACTCTCGACCGATGAATTTCGGGGAGTTCGCCGACACAGCGGCCGAAATCGAGGAGTTGAGCGCCGACACCGAAATCGCAGAGCGAGTGACGACGCTTTTCGAGCAGGCCGACAGCGACCTCCTCGTGCTGGCCCGGTTCGTGCAGGGCCGCGTCTTTCCGGCGTGGTCGTCCCGAACCCTCGACATCGGGCCGAACTACTGCTACGAGGCCATCGCCAGAGCGGCCGGGACCAACGTCTCGGCCGACGACGTAGAGGAGAAACTGGCCGAGGTGGGCGACATCGGCGAGGTCGCCGCGAGTTACGACTTCGGCGGCCAGCAGGGCCTCGGCGCGTTCGGCGGTGGGTCGGGCGCAGGTGGGGACCTCACGGTCGCAGAAGTCGCCGACGAACTCGACGCGCTCGCGGACGCCGAGGGGTCGGGCAGTCAGGACAAGAAGATAGACATCCTGTTCGGCCTGTTCAACCGCGCCGACGGCGACGAGGCCCGGTATCTGGCCCGCCTCGTCCTCTCGGAGATGCGCATCGGCGTCGGCGAGGGCACCGTCCGGGACGCGACAGCGCAGGCCTTCGACGTGCCGGTCGAGTCGGTCGAGCGCGCCCTGCAGGTCTCGAACGACTACGGCGAAGTCGCCCGCGTGGCCCGCGACGAGGGCGAGGACGGCCTCGATTCGATGGACCTCGAACTCGGTCGTCCAGTCCAAGCGATGCTCGCGCAGGCCGGGACCGTCGGCGACGCGCTGGACGACTGGGACGGGGCCGCCGTAGAAATCAAGTACGACGGCGCGCGCGTCCAGATTCACCACGACCCCGCGGGCCTCGACTGGGCCGCCAGCGACGAAACCGGCGCGAACGACTCCGAACCGCGCGAGACCGCCGTCTTCTCCCGGAACATGGAGGACGTGACCGACGCGCTCCCCGAAGTCGTGGAACACGTCGAACAGCATCTGAACGCACCGGCGATTCTCGACGGCGAAGTCGTGGCCACCGACGACGGGAATCCCCTGCCCTTCCAAGAGGTCCTGCGGCGCTTCCGCCGGAAACACGACGTGGAGCGCGCCCGCGAGGAGGTCGAACTCGACCTGTTCGCCTTCGATTGTCTCCACGCTGACGGGCGGGACCTCCTCCGGACGCCCCTGCCAGAGCGCCACGAGAGACTCGAGGACGTTCTCGACGCTGGAGTCTCCGAACTCCAGATTTCGGACGACCCCGAGGAAATCGCCGACATCGAGACCCAAGCCCTCGAATCGGGCCACGAGGGTATCATGCTCAAGAATCCCGACTCGGACTACTCGCCGGGTCGCCGGGGGAAGAACTGGCTCAAGCGCAAACCCGACGTAGAGACGCTGGATTTGGTCGTCACGGGTGCCGAGTGGGGCGAGGGCAGGCGGGCGAGCTTTCTGGGGACCTTCCTGCTGTCTGCCCGCGCTGACGACGCTGGCGACGAGTTCGAGACTCTCGGCAAGGTCGCCACCGGCATCACCGACGAGAAACTGGCCGACCTGACCGACCTGCTGGAACCCCACGTCAGGACCGAGGACGGCCAGCAGGTCGAAATCGCCCCGGAGGTCGTCTTCGAGGTGGGCTACGAGGAGATTCAGGAGTCGCCGACCTACTCGTCCGGCTACGCCCTGCGCTTCCCGCGGTTCGTGAGCGTTCGGGACGACAAGACCCCCGAGAGCGCCGACTCGCTGGAGCGCGTCGAACGACTGGCCGACGAGCAGTAAGTCGGGTCTTGACGCTCGATTTGCGGGAGGCGTGCAGAGATACCTACTCTACTCCGGCGCGCGACGGCGCGCGCGGTTCTGCGCGCGCCTACCGCGCGAGGTCTCGCTGAGCGTAGTGAAGCGAGGCTCGTCAGAGCTTGCCTCTGACGGTGGAGTCGGCCGCCGGAGGCGGCCGACGAGGTTGGGGAGGCGTGAGGGCCGTGCTGTGCGGAGCGGTGCGGGAAACGCCCGTGTTCAAGTCTGAAGATAGCTTCAACGGGCCCGAACACCGACCACGAAATCTCGCCAGAATCGTGCCATCTCGACATCTCGGAATTCTCGTCCCTGATTTGACCCGACAGAACGACGAACAGCGGTACATTTTCCGCCCTCGGAGTTGACAGAACGCCCGTGGCGAGTTTCCGCACCAAGCGCGGCCGGTGCGTGCTAACCGACGACGAACTTCGAATCGAGTCGGGACTGGTCAGCCACGCCCGGCGTTACTGGGAGGGCAACCGACTCCTGCTGGTCGCCTACCTCGGGGTCTACGGGGTCCTCCTCGGCGCGAGCGCCTCGATTCTCGCCGACGGCGACAGTTGGGACGCGCTCGGGGTCGGCGTGGGCGCAGTCGCGGTCCTGCTGGTGGTCGGTCGGGTCCTCAACCGCCGCCGCGACGTGACCGGCGACGACCGCATCGCTTTCCACGACGTGGAGCGCGTCGAAGCAATCGAGGGCGACGACTGGCTGACGCGCCCCCGATTCGTGGTCCACTACTGGCGCGGTGACGGGGTGAAACGCCGCCACGTGATGATGCCCTCCGGCCTGCTGTCCTACGGCGATTCGGAGTTCGAGCGCGCGAAGGAACTGCTTCGGGAGCGCGGGCTTTCGGTGGCGGTCGTCGCGCCGGGTGAGTCGTAAGTTCGAACCATCTATTTGCGTGTTTAATGAACAGCTCTATTTCTCAAAGGAATATTTGTATGTCTAAAAATCGGAGCGTAACGACAGCGAGCGAGGAACGCTTCTGACGCCCCCGACCGGGCCACCCTTCATCCGACCCTGAGGATTGGTCTGCAAGGCGCTTGCTCGTGGTCCGTTCCTCCGGACGTTCGCCCACCGAAGATATTTTTGACGCGACCGAGACTGTTCTTGGTATGACAGAATCGGCGACGGCCGCCGAGTCGGCCGGGAAACCCGCCGAATGCCCGTCCTCCTCGCGTCTGCGGTATCTCGTCGTCCTGCCCGCGCTCCAGTCGCTCGCGGTCCCGGTTGCGATGCTCGCCGGTCGGGTGCTGGGTCCGGGACATCCGGTGACGGCCGCGCTGGCGCTCGGACTCCTCTACGGCGTACTGCTCACCGGCCCGCTGTCGCTGGTCGGCCTGTGGCTCGACGGTCGAAGTCGGCCGAGGAGGTCCGACGATACCATCGCCGCCGACGCTGGGCCTCGATGGCGGCGCTACGCCCTCGCCGCAGTCACCCTCGCGGCGGTCCTCGCGTACCACGGCACCTACGACGGCGCGGTGTTCGGCCTGCTGGAACCGGCGCTGTCGCTCGCGGTGGCGATGGTGCCCGTCGGCGTGGCGTACCACTACCGGCGCTACGTCGCATCCGCTCGCCGTCAAATCGCGTAGTTCGCCACCCAGTAGCCCGCGTAGACCGCCAGCAGGACGAGACCCAACTCGACCAGTTCGCGGTCCTCGTCGTCGGCGTCGTCCGCCGGTCGCTCGTCCTCGATTTCGTCGGCCTCCTCGCTCTCCAGAAACCGGGTCGCCTGCTGGGACTCCAAGCGGTAGACCGCCCAGAGGAGCGAGACGAACGCCACAACCAGCATCGCCCTATCCGGCCGCGACAGTCGCTCGTCGGCACCGAGGACCGCCAACAGCGCGGGCGACATCGCGGTCAGGGCCAGATACTCCCGCGGCGTGGACTCCTCGAAGGGGACCACCACGCCGGCCAGACCCACCGCCGCGCCGAGGATGAACAGGGCTTCGCCGAAGACAGTGCCAAGCGCAACGTCCGGCAGGTCGCCCGCCGCGGCCGCGATGCCGAGGACCGCGTTTTCGAGGTCGATACCGGCCAGCGCCACCGTGAGCAGGAAGGTCGAGACCCCGAGGTCCACCGCGGCCTCGGCGACGTGTTCGACGAAGACCTCGACGCTCCAGACCACGACGGCGATGCCCACGAGGAAGGCCAGAACCGGCACGACCGGCGACGAGACCATGCGCCCTCGGAATTCGCCGGCGAGGCGGATAAAGCCGCCGGGCGCGACGACCGGCAGTCGCTGTCCTCGCGTCCCGAGGCCGGTGGGGTTTTACGGCCGCGGTTCGTTTCGCTATTAGTGAATTCTGACGAAGTACGGGAACGGTGGGCAGAGCGCTCGGGAGAGTACTCGCCGACCTACTACGCCCACTACGGTCCCGACGAGACGAGCGACATGATTCTGGACCTCCTCGACTCGCTCGTCGGGTCGGACGCGGCCGTGCTGGAGCTGGGGTGCAGTTCGGGCCGCCACCTCGCGCACCTCCACGACCACGGCTACGACGACATCCACGGCGTCGAAATCAACGACGAGGCATTCGACGTGATGGCCGACGCCTACCCCGACCTCGCCGACGCCGGCACCTTCTACAACGACGCCATCGAGGAGGTCGCCGAGGAGTTCGACGCCAATCGCTTCGACGCCGTCTTCTCGGTCGAAACCCTTCAGCACATCCACCCCGACGACGAGGCGGTCTTCGGCGAGTTGGCCCGGATTACCGGCGACCTCCTCGTGACGGTCGAGAACGAGGACCGCGACGGGAATCGGGAGCGGGGAGACGACGGCGAACGCGACGAAGCGTCGCCGGCGAGCGCAGACGACGCCGAAAGCACCGAGGCCGCGGCCCGGCGAGGAGTCAACTACGTCCGCGAGGAGGTCCCGCTCTACTACCGCGACTGGAACCGCATCTTCACCGAACTCGGGTTCGAGGAGGCCGAGTGCCAGCCGACCAAGCGCGACACCCTCCGGGCGTTCCGCCGAGAGGACTGACCCGACGACGCCGGAGGGGAGCGAGGTCGAACGGTTTAAGTAACCCGGTTCCAACCCCCGGACATGACGATTCGACACGATGGACTCCGCGCGACGTGGCTCGGCTACGCCGGCCTGCGCCTCGAAGCGTCCGAGGGCACCGTGGTCTACATCGACCCCGGCCGGTACGGCACCCTGACCGGCGAGTGGCGACCCGACAGTTCGGACGTGGGACATCCTCCGGCCCGCGACTACCGCCCCGAGGACGGCGACCTGATTCTCGTGACTCACGACCACCACTACGATTCCGACGCTATCCGGCGCGTGGCGGGCGACGACGCGACTGTCGTGGTCTACGAGGCAGTCTACCCGCCGAAAATCGACCGCGACGTGGAGGAGTTGCGGGACCTGCCCTACGAGACGGTCCGACTCGGTGACGCCGAGGACGAACTGTTCGGCGAGGCCATCGTCCGGTCGGTGGCGGGGTACAACCGCCCCGACGGTCCGCGGACCGACGCCGGCGGCGAACCCTACCACCCCGAGGGCTTCGGCGTGGGCTACCACGTCACGCTCCCCGGCAAGGGCGGCGAAGACGTGTCGGTGTTCTACCCCGGCGACTCCGACGCGCTCGACGGCCACGCCGAACTCGACGTGTCGCTGTTCTGCCCGCCCATCGGTGGGGCGTTCACGATGGATCGCCACGACGCCGCGGCCCTCGCCGAGGAGATGGACCCGGACCTCGTGCTCCCGGTCCACTACAACACCTTCGAGGCCATCGAGTCCGATTCGGGCGCGTTCGCTGGCGACGTGGCCAAGCGCGGCGTCCCGGTCGTGCTGGACGAGTAGGACCCCGAAGCGACGCGAACCTTTACCTGTCAGCTCGCTGTAATCCGGGGTATGGATTGGAACGCCCTCGTCGCGCCCGTCGTTCGGTACACCGTCGTCGCGGCGCTCGTGACGGTCGGCGCGGCGTATCTCGCGTTCAGTTCGGGACTCACGCTCCTCCTGCTCTCGGGGGCCGGCGTCATCTTGGTGGTCCTCGGCGCGGCGGAGGCCGGGGCCGCGCCTGCCGCCGGCGTCGGTGCCGCTGAGTCCGGCGACGTGGGAAGCATCGATTCCGGCGGCATGGGGGCCGTCGAGGAGGGGATGGAGTTGGTTCCGGGCGTCGGGTCGGGTTCGGGGTCGAACTACTCGCTCCGGGCCAAGTTGCTGTTCTACGGTCTCGGCCTGCTGGTCTGGGGTATCGCCGGAATGGCGATTCTCCTCCGGTAGCCCGCCAGTTGCCCGCCTGACCCGTCCTCGGAGTCGGCCGACCGGCGCTGTTTCTTTTCGTGACGGCCGAGCGCATCTGGAAATGGAAACATTGTGGATGAAAATGCAAATATTGCTCTAAGCACATTATTTGTTTCCTTATCGACAGGCGGTGCCCGCGTCTCGTCGGACCGGAGACGGGAGTTATATGTTACTTCATATTCATTTCTGGCGTATGGAAACCCCGCCTGACGACTGGCCCTACGCCGACGAACCGACCGCCTGCGCCGTCTGCGGGACCGACGACGACCGCCACATCACCGTCGAATCGCTCGGTCTCGTCTGGGGCGGTGCGATGGACGGCGGCCTCCCGCCGACCGACGTGGGCGACTACTCGGGCACGTTCGAGTTTCGGGTCTGCCACGACTGCTGGCTCTCGGAGAGTATCAACGCGCTAGAGGAGGCCCAGACCCTCGTCGCACGCGAGGGCCGCGGACGCTCCGGCCGACCGCTGGCGCTGGACAACGAGAAGACCGCCGCGGCGGCCAAACTTGACGCCGAGCGGGTCGCTATCGCCACGTTCCGACCGCTGGAGTTCCGAAGCGACCCGGAGCGCGAACACGTCCGGTCGCAGGACGAGGCCGTCGAGTCACTGCTGGAAGCGTGGTTCGCCTGCGAGTGACGGCCCGGTTCGCTGTTCGATTCGCTACGCGTTCTCTATCATCACCTCGGTCGCCTTGACCACCGCATCGACCTCCTCGCCCTCCGCCAATCCGAGTCTCTCCGCCGAACTGCTGGTGATGACCGCCGTAATCTCCTGCCCGCCATCGGTCTCTACGACGACTTCGGCCATCAGACCCTGCGTATCGAGCGATTTCACCGTTCCCGAGAGTCGATTGCGTGCGCTGAGTGCCATCGGCCGGGGTACGACGCTCACCGCCAAATCTCTATCGCCGTATGGAGTTTACGTCGGGTCGTAGCGCGGGTCCTCGCGTCCGCCCGATTCCTTCCCCGAACCGCGTCCGGAAATCCAGCGCAATCTACTTGTTATCCCGCCGAAAACTTGTGAACGTGAGTTCTCGCACCACTCCGAACTTCTGTTCGCAGTGCGGGGCGTCGCTGTCGCCTAGCGACGCGTTCTGCTCGTCGTGCGGAACCGCCGTCGGCGACGGCGCGACGAGTGGGGAAACGACCGCCGACACAACCGCCAGCGGTCCCAGTTCGAAGACCGCCCGCGGTCGGCGCGACTTCCGCCGCCGCGTCGAGGACCTCGCGGTCGATGGGTGGGACGTGAAACACGACTACGGCGACCGGGTGGTGATGGTGAACCGGGGCATCGGGTCGGTCCCGATGCACGCCCTGCTGTTCGTGACCACCAGCGGGGTCGGCAACCTGCTGTACGCGTGGTACAGCTATTCGCTCGGTGCCGAGCGCGTCGAACTCCGGGCCGACGGCACCGAACGCTACTCGTCGGACGACTACGACACCCCGACCGAGTGGGACCTCAAGTCCGCCATCGGCGTCGCTGGCGGCCTGACGCTCGCGGCCACCTTCGCGCTCGCTGGCCTCCTGTTGCTCTGGGTCACCTCCTCGCTCGTCATGACCGGTCTCTCCCTCGCCTTCCTGCTGGCGGGCCTCGTCTCGGTCCCCTTCGGAACCCAGTTCGCGCCGGGGTTCGAGTCGCCGACCACGTTCGGCCGGCGTCGCACGACGGACTCGACGGTCGCCAACGCACCGAACCGACCCTGCTCGGCCTGCTCGCGGCCGGTCGGAACCGGCGTCCGGCGGACCTACGCCGAGTGCAGATACGTCGCCGGAATCCCGGTCGAGACGCTCAACGAGGGCGAGAACTGCTACTGTCGGACCTGCGCGAACGGCGACCCGTTCGAGCGAAACGCCGGAAACCGAGAGGAACGGGAAAAGAGCGCCGAGTTCGCCTGATTACAGCACGCCCATCTCGGTCAGACGCTCGGGCAGATAGGTTTCGGTCACGAAGTCCAGTCCGTGAGACGCCAGCGACTGCTGTTCGGACTTCTTGCCGATGTCCAACTGAATCTCAATTTGCTCCTCCCAGTAGTCGGTCTGGAAGCGCGGGTCCTCCAGTTCCGATTCGAGCGCGTTGATGTCGGAGTCCGACAGGGGGTCGGTCGGCAGGTCGTACTCCACGATGTCTTCGGGTTGGATGCCGATGAACTGGGCCTGCGGCGTGGCCAGATACTCGCTGAGGTGGGCCGACTTGATGGACCCGTAGGCCACCGAACTGAAGATGCGGTACGACCACGGGTCACCGTCGGCGAACACCGTCACCGGCAGGTCGAGTTCGTCGTGGAGGCGCTTGGTGATGCGCCGTGTCGCTCTGGCGGGTTGGCCCTTGAGGTGGACGATGATGGTGTTGTACTCCTCGTCGAAGCCGTTTTCGACCAACCGGTCGCGCATGCCACCGGTCTCCACGCAGAGGACGAAATCGGCGTCGTTGTCGAGGAACTCGATGGTGTCGGGGTTGTTCGGAATCTGGTAGCCCCCTTCGCCCACGTCCTCCTGACAGTGAATCTCGCGTTCGCCTCGCCGGGTCTGCTCGCGGATGTGGAGCGGTCCCATGATGGTCGCGCCCGACTCCTCGGGGCGCATGTGGAAGTCCTCGCGGGTAACCTCCGAGACGATTTCCAAGTCCTCGACCAACTGATTCGACTCGTCCTGCGACGAGAACTGGGCTTCGTCCACGTCCCAACTCTCGCTGAGGTAGTAGAGTTCACGCAGGGTGGACGACCGGTCCTCCTGCAACTGCTCGGAGAGGAAGTCGATGGTGTAGATTGCCTTCAGGAGTTTCCGAGCGCCCCGGACGCTGTTGGCGCTCCGGGTGCTTTCCCGGTCGCCGTAGACCCAGACCTCCTCGTCCTCGTCGAAGACGATGTTGCTCTTGGTCCGGGTCGGGACCGACATCTCGGGGATTTCGCCCCGGTCGAACTGGTCGTAGAACTCCGCGGCGAGGTCGATGAGTTTCTCTTGGGCTTTGGCTTCGTTGTCTGCGCTCATTGGTTGACGGTGAGTTTGGGGTCCTCGATTCCTTCGACGCTAACGTCGAACTCTGCTTCGCCTTCGATTTCGTACTCCAGCACTGCTTCGTCGCCGCTCCCGACAGTCGGCGACCACTTGACGAACCACTCGCCGTCCATGTCCACAGCGGTCGCACCGTTCGAGAGGTTCCGTGGCTCTGCGCTCACGATTTCGGTGATTTCGGGTTCTTCGTTCGTGCTGGAGTTGTTCTCGACCGCGAGGCGGACCTTCCCGTCCTCAACTTCGCGCTCGACCAGCACGTTGTTCATGATTCGGGCCAGCGCGTCCTCGTACTGGGGTTCGCTCTGGTCGGTCACGTCCGCCAACTTCTCGGCCATCTCGGGCAGGATGGAGGCGATGACGTTCTGCTTCTTCTTGCGCTTCTGGAGGGACTTGCGCTTGTTGAGGTAGGATTTGAGTTCCCTCGCGGCCTCCCGAATCGCCAACTCGATTTCGTCCTCGATTTCGGGGACGTTGGCCACCGCGTCCTTCGATTCGCTGGTGAACGGGACGTTGGTCGAGGCGACATGAACCATGATGACGGCCGGGCCTGTCGGGATGCCCGACCCGCCGGGTTGGCTCAGGTTGTAGTTGCGCCACCCGATGGATTTCACCACGTCGGTCGTGGCACAGGCCCCGCGCTGGTAGACCAGCGGGACCCGGTTGGCGAACCGGAGCACGTCGGCCTGTCCGTCCTCGTCCAACTCGCCGCCGTAGGCGATGCCGGCCTCCACGATGAAGGGGTCGCCGCCGTGAACGTCGGCGTCACGGGTCGAGGCCGCGTAGAAGTCGGCGTCGAACTCCTTCTTGAGTCCGGCCTCGACGAGACTGTCGGTGATGGGCGACAGGCAATTGGTCGGCGGGGAGATGATGTCGGTCTCCTTCATGGCCTCCAGCAGGTCGCTGGCCATGTCGCGGTTGTCCACGAACTCCCGAACTTTGGGTACCGCGTCGGGGACCGTCATCATCGTGTTCCAGACCTCCATGACGATGTTCTCGCGGGCCGTGTCGCCGATGGTGGCGTCGTCGTACTCCTCGGTCTGGTCGGCTGACCGGTCCACGTACTCCCGAAGTTCGTCGTGAGTGGCTCTGTCGCGGTCGTTGCCCTTCTCGAATCGCTTTTCGAGGCGCTCGGCCAGTCCGCGGACCGTCTCGTCGTCCTTCCGAGTGCTGGTCGCCTTGTCCACGAGTTGGTAGAGGTCGCCCGCCCTGTCGTCGGTGAGTTGCTCCCACGCGGCTTCGACCACGTTCTCCTGTACCGTGTCGCCGAACGTCACGTTGAACGTCTCGCCGTCGCCGACCTCCTCGGCGGTCTCGGCCACGATTTCGACCAGTTCGTGGTGAGCGAGTCGATTCCGGGCGACGATTGCATCGGCTACTTCGTCACCGAACGCCTTGGTCGCGTCAGCAGTTTTGTTCGAAACTGCGTTGGCGACTGTACGGGCGAGGTCGGATTTCTCGTGTTTCTGGGGCGGTTGCCACGCGGCCTCCCGACCGAAGTGGCGGTCCCGGAAGTTGTCGAGGATGGAGTCGGCAGTCTTGCGGCCGACGCGGGTGAACTCCTCTTGGACGAACCCCGAGACGCTGTGGGAGTCGGTCGCCACGAGCATCTTCAGGACCGTGCCGAGTTCGACGCCGTGGGGATGGGGGCGTATCTCCTCGGTCTCGGCGGGGAGTTCGTCGGTCGCTCGCTCGTACTGGCGAGGTTCGTCCATGCTCGGTTCCTTGAACGTCAGGCGAGCGTGGGGGTTGACGACCGCGGTGTGTTGGATGTACTTGACCAACTGAGACCGGGCCCGCATGTTGGCCTCCATCTCCAACTCGATGCGGGTGCCGTGGGTCCGGTCCCAAGAGGTCGTCCCCGAGTTCTTGATTTCGGGTTCGTTCTCGTCGGTGTCGATGATTAGCTCGAAGTACTCGGCTTCGGCGCTCCCTTTCGTCCGACTGGTGATTCTGGCGGGCTTGCCGGAGGTGAGCTGAGAGTGGAGGACCGCGGCCGAAATCCCAATCCCCTGCTGGCCGCGGGACTGTTCTCGGGCGTGAAAACGGGACCCGTAGAGGAGCTTCCCGAACACTTTGGGGACCTGCTCTTTCGTGATGCCGGGGCCGTTGTCCTCGACGATGAGGGTGTAGTAGTCGCCCTCGTCGTCGATTTCCACGTAGATGTCGGGGAGGATGCCAGCCTCCTCGGTCGCGTCGAGCGCGTTGTCCACCGCCTCCTTCACAGCCGTCACCAATCCTCGGGCACCGCTGTCGAACCCGAGCATGTGCTTGTTCTTCTCGAAGAACTCGGCGATGGAGATTTGCCGCTGGCTCTCGGCCAGTTCTTCGGCAATCCCCTCATCGTCGCCGAGGGTCGACTGGATAGATGGCATTCTGTAGTAGCCCGTAACCGCGTGGATGTTAAAGGCTTCTCGGTGAACCACGGTGAAAGTGAAAGTGATAGCTGTCGCCGGGGTGCGATAGCCGTAAACCATAAATCGATATATCGAATCTCGGTCCGTCAGCCTCGCGTAGAGACTCTCCGGTCGGAGTACCGGCAGGTTCGACGCGAGGTTTGAAGGGCGAAACCGTCGATTTCCGAGAGGAATGCGGTTCGTCACCTACGCTCGCCGACGAGAGTGGACGCCGATGCTCGGTTACGGCCTGTTCGTCGGGTTCATGGCGGTCGGGTACTACTACAACGTCACCTTCGTCCAGTTAGGTCTGCTTGACTTGGGGACGCGGTTGGTGGGCATGACCGAGGAGCAAGTCTCTCTCTGGATGGCCGCGCTCGCTCTCCTGACGCTGTTCGTCGCGGTCGTTTCCGGAGTCACGATGGACCGGAAGGCGTGGAGTTCCGACCTGCTGGTCAAGTTCCGACTGCTGTTCGGCGTGGTCGCGCTCCAGTTGGTTCTCACGCTGGTCGCGCCGTGGATTCGGACCGTCCCGGCCTTCGGCGCGTGGATTCTGGCGGGGTCGGTCGCGCTCGGGGTGGGGATTCCGGCGTCGTTCGGCCTCGCAATCGACCTCGTACCGGTCGAGGACCGAGGGTACGTTTCAGCCGCGATTACGGCGCTGGCGTACTTCACGGCGAACGTCTACCCCCTCGACTGGCAAATCGAGGTCTTCAGCGCGGTGATGGTGACCGCGATGGTTCCGGGAGTGGCGGCGCTCGGCGTGCTGGCGTCGGGGCGAGTCGGGCCGGTGAATCGCGTCGTAGCACGACTCGCGGACCAGCACGACGAGTTCGGCGTCGGGCGGTTCTGTCGGGGCGAGTCGGGACCGGTCCGGACCCGGAGTGTCGCGTTCTGGGGGCCCGTGGTGTTGATGTTCGGGGTGTTTTTCGTGGACAGTCTGGGCTTCCTGCGAATCATCGAGACGCCCTCGTTCGTGCTGAACGCGTGGCAGTCCCCGGAGTTTTCCGACCACCTCGCCATCGGCGTGGTCCACGTCGCGTCTGCGCTGGTCGCGGGGGTCCTCTACACCAACTTCGAGCGAAACTGGCTGTTCCTGTGGGTGTTCGGCCTGTTCTCGCTGACCCACCTGTTCTACACGACCGACGTGCGGACCGCGGCGTGGTTCCCGCAGTTGGCGGGTGGCCCGGCATCACCGCTCAACTCGGCGGTCTACGCCGTGGCGGTCAGTTTCTACACCACGCTCAACTTCGCGCTCTGGCCCGACCTCTCGACGCCGGAGACGATTGGGACTCACACCGCGGTCGGGGTGGGTCTGGCGGGGTGGCTGGCGACCTTTCTCAGCACGGCGCTGGCGCTCTACTTCGAGACGGCCGAGGTGACGCTCCTGTCGCACCTCAACGTGGTGAACGCGCTGGCGCTGTTGCTGTTCACGGGGTTGGTGGTGGCAATCTACCTCCGGCGACTGATTTCGGCGGCACGTAGCACGGACCCGAGTTCGGGGGTGCGTCGCTGATGGCCGACCCCGCCGAGGTCCTGCCCCTGCTGGTGGTCGTGGTCCTGCTGATGACTGCCAGCGGACAGCATCCCGACCGGATGACGGTCCACTTCGACGGCGACCGGCAGGTCACGCAGGTCGAGGAGGTACTGGTCGTGGGCGGCGGACGCGCGACGATTCCGGCGGAAGCGTCCTCCAACGGGACCGTCTACGTCGTCGGCGGCGAGTTCCGCGTCCGGGGCGAGTTCGACGGCGACGTGACCCAACTCGCGGGCAACGTCTCGGTCGCAGACGGCGGCGGGATTGCCGGCGAGTTCCAGACCGTCGCCGGCAACGCCTCGATTGCGCCGGGCGCGGCGATTGGGTCGCGCTCGCGGGTCCAGTTCGTCCAGCGCGAGGCGTCGCCGGTCGCCGATTGGGGCTTTCTGGCCGTGCAGGCGCTGGGCCTCGCCATCGTCGGGGCGCTCCTCACCCGGCGTCGGCCCGAACTCCTGCGCAACGTCGGGGACTCCATCGTCCACCACTCGGTCGTTAGCACCGTCGTCGGCGCGTTCACCGGCGCGACGGCCCTCGCGCTGTTCGTCTTCATGGCGTTCACCCTGATTCTGATTCCGGTCAGCCTGTTCGGGATGGCCGTGGGCCTGCTGTCGGTCGGATACTCGTCGCTCGCCTACGGCTATCTGGTCGGCCAGAGACTCCCCATCGACCAGCAGGATTTGTCCGCCGGGGTCGGCACCGCGGCCTTCGTCGTGGGCTTGGATTTGCTCGGTCGGGTGCCCCTCCTCGGCGCTGTCGCTCAGTTCTTGCTCGTCGTGACCGGCCTCGGCGCGGTGCTAATCACCTACTACGGTTTTCGGGAGTTCGAACCGGCACTATCGAGAGGAGCGGACTAAGAATCGTATAGGTTTCTCTTAAAAATGTATTTTTATATTTAGCATTCAAAAACAATGCTTAGAGAGCCAATAGCCGTGGGTGGAGAGTCAAGCCGACGCCATCGCAGTTCTGGGTTCACGCCCACAGTCAGATACCGCAGTTCAGACTCATAGCGATTGACGAACGAGACGACGCTTTTGACGCTTGCCCACGTAACCCAAATCGTGAGTCGAACACTGAGCGTTCTCCTGAGTTGGCTGAGTTCGTTCGTCGTTGCGTGTCTCGTCGGAAGCGCCCTCAAAGACCGCCGAACCGGCATCACAGCAGGCCTCGTCTCTGCGACCATTGCCGCGGCGGTCAGTTGGCTGGCCTACGACATCGTAGACGCCGCCGAGGAGCGACGGGCGACCGAAACCACCCCCGAACCCTTTAGTGACGACTCCTAACCTCCGGATATGCTCACCCTCCACATGGGCTGGCGACACCTGCTGTTCGCCAACTGGCCCGTTCCCGCGGAAATCGTGGCCCCCCGAATCCCCGACGCGCTCGACGTGGACACCTACGACGGCGATGCGTGGCTTTCGGTCGTGCCCTACGTCAACGTGGACGTGCGACCGAAACAGCTACCCGCCGGCACCGGCGTCCGCCTGCCGGAACTCAACCTGCGGACCTACGTCCGCCCCGACGAGGACCGATTCGGCGACGAGGACCCCGGCGTCTACTTCTTCAGCCTCGACGCCGACGGCCTGCCGGGGGTCGGACTGGCGAGCGTCCTCGGCGCGCGCCTCCTCCACGCCCTGCCGTACTACTACGCCGACATCGACTGCGTGGCGAGGGATGGCTCCATCAGTTTCGAGAGCAGACGCCGCCACCCCGGCGCGCGCCCGGTCCGGTTCCGTGCGACCTACGGGCCGACCGGCGACCGGTTCCGCCCCAATCCCGGTTCGCTCGCAGAGTTCCTGACCGAACGCTATCGGTTCTACACCGAGGACCCGCGCGGTGGGCTTCGCTACGCCGACATCCGCCACGAGCGGTGGCCACTCTCAGACGCGACCGCCGAAATCGAGGAGAACACCCTCTTTCGGGCCGACGGGTTCGCCCATCCCGACAGCGAACCCGTCTGCTACTACAGTCCGGGCGTGGACGTTCTGGCGTCGCCGAACCGGCGACTCGGAAAATGAACCGCAGAGAAAAGCCGAGAAGCGTTTACGCCGACGACTCGACGCCGAGTTCGTCCAGTAGAGTCGTCGCGCCCTCGTGAGACGATTCGGGGCCTCGCGCGGTCACGAGGTCGCCGTCCACTTTCACGCTCACGTCGGAATCGACCTCGGCGTCCCAGTTGCCGCCCGCGGCTTTCACTTCGTCCTCGACCCAGTAGGGCATCTTCCGGCCGTCGGGAAGCACGTCGTTGTCGTCCACGATGGCCTCGTCCCACTCGTTCGGGAACCCGGTCACGTCCCGGCCCGAGGCGATTGGCTCGCCGTCCTCGTCGTCGGCGAACGCCAGTAGGGCGACGGCGTGGCAGACGACCATCGCCTTACCATCCTCGCCCGAGACGGCCTCGCTGAGCAACTGGCGGGCGTGTTTGTCCTGATTCACGTCCCACTCGGTGCCGTGGCCGCCGGGGAACACCACGGCGTCGTAGTCGTCGGCCGAGACGCTGGCGACCGGTTCCGGGTTGTTGAGACGCTCGTCGTTCTCGTGAGCGTCTTTCACGCGCTCGGCGGTCTCCTCGTCTACGAACTGCTGGTCCGTGTCGGTCGAGGTCGGGTCGAGGACCGGCGGCGACCCGCTCGGCGTAGCGACCGTGATGTCGAATCCCTCCCCGTCGAGCGTCTGTAGTGGCTCGACGCATTCTTCTCCCCAGTACCCCTCCTCGCTGACGACGAATAGTGCAGAAGGCATGCGTCCGTACTTGGGACGCCTCGCCTAAACCCACTTCGCCAATCGACTTTTCCCGGTCGAGTTTCCCGTCTTTTCATCGGTTCGGGACTTCTCGAAAGATTTCAGACCGTGCCGGTGTAGTCGAACGTGAAGTCCAGCATGTCGGCCATCGTGTAGACGCCAGACCCCGCGTCGGAGGTCGGAAGCGTCGGGTCCCACTCCGGTTGGACGACGTGATAGGAACTCGGGTCGGTCTCGACGAGGCCGACCAGCACCTCGGCGACGATGCGACTGCCGACCGGGCCGAGGTGTTCGCCGTCGGCCAGTTCGTCGGCCTCTCCGAGCGTGTAGTACCACAGCGGGGCCTCGGTCTCCTCGGACACTTGCTGGCCCGACCCGGCTTGGCCGTTGTAATCGTGGATGAGTTTGTCGAACCCGATTTGCTGGTTCGACAGGGGGTCCTCGCCGAGCGCACGGGCGACGGCTTGCCCCGAGGGCAGGTCGAGTCGGCGTCCTCGGACGAGGTTCCGGGATGCCAGCGACGCCGCGAAGTCCGGACCCTCGGCCATCTGGAAGAACGGCAGGTTCAGCAGTTCGGCCATCAGTTTCGGCTCGATGGGTCGGCTCTGCTCGACTTTCCCCGAGCTATTGATGTCGAAGAAGTACCGCCAGTCCACGACGTTATCCGACGAAACCGGCTGGAACCCCGCGCCCAGACTGTTAGCCATATCCTGCCCGAATAGCGGGAGACTGCCGGAACTGTCGTTCACGTCGTACTCGCGGCGAATCATCCCGTGGCCGAATCGATAGACCGCCCCGGCGAACTCCACCGGGATGTAGGGTTCGTCGTCGCGCTCGGTGAGGAAGTATCGGCGCTCGGCCAGCACGTCGCTGAGAACGTCCGTGTCGCAGACCGCGGGCAGGAACTCGTTCAGCACTATCCAGTGGTAGTGCCAGCGAACCAACTGCTGGGCCTCCTCGAAGACCTCCTCGTCGGGGGCGTCCCGAATTTCGTCCACGACCGCGTTGTGAAACCGGTGGAAGGCGTGCTGTAACTGCGAGATGACGAGGTTCTCGTCGTTTCGCGGGTCGCCGATGAGCGCCACGCCTTGGGAGTTCCGCGGGAGGTCCTCGAAGTCCCCGGCGTCGTTCTCGCCGAGGAGGAACTTCTCGGGGTCGTCCATCTCCGAACTCGGGGTCCCCGGCATCGGCGCGCGCTGGTAGAGGAAGGGACTCCCCTCGGGACCCGACCCGTACACCGAGTCGAGGTCGAGTCTGGGCGTCCGGAAGTTCCGGAGCGCGTCGGGGTCGTTCTGGCGCGAGAGGCTCGAAAGCGGGTCCAGCGTGATGTCGTGGTCGATGAACTGCCCGAGGAAGACGATGCCCGAGGACACCGAGATGTCGTCGGACTGCTCGTCCGGGTCGTCGGACTCCTCCATCGGTCCGCCGTCGCGTCCGACGTGGGCCAGAAACTCCGGCGGGTGGTCGGCGGGACTCAGGTACGGAAATAGCCGACCGAACCGGCCGTGGCCCGGATGACTCGGCGTACGGGGAACGTTGAGCATCCCGCGCTCGGCCGCCATCCCGTGATGGGGCATCGTCCTCGACATCGGTTTCATCATCGTCTCCATGCTGAACGAGGGCATCCCGCCGTCGGGAATCGCGGTAGGCGTCGGTCGGTTCGCCGCGCTCCGAGGAGCCTCGATTTCGAGCGTCACGTCGTCGCCGACGCGGGCGGTCTCCTCGGAGACGACCTCACCTGCGAGGACCACTTCGACCGTCGCGCGAGTCTCCGGCGAGGCCGCCTCGCCCGGAAGTCCGAGCGAGAATCGGCCGTCGGCGGTCGTTTCGGTTCGTTCGATTCGTTCGGCGCGTGCTTCGGTGGAGTCGTCTGCAGGGGGCCGCAGATGAACTTCGGCGTTCGGTATCGGGTTTCCGGAGCGGTCTCGGACCGCTCCACGTATCTCGGGAGTAGTCATGCCAGTCACCCAACCAGATAGTTCTACATAATCAATTATTAAGGTATCTCGTCTCGATTGTCATATTGCACGACGTTCATGACGAGATTCGGTCAGCTCCGCGGTTCGTTTTCGCGTCTCGACTCCTCGGTTCGACCGTGGTCTCCTCGGCGGTGGCGGGCCGAGACAGGCGTAAACCACCTATGGTTCGGGGCCGTCAGTAGTCACAACTCGATGGTGGGGGACGAAACCGGTGCGCGGGCGACCGACGAGTCGAGTCGAGAGCGTCCCGAGCGCCCCGAGCGCCGCGGGACGGCCATCCGACTCGACGGCGTAGGGGTCGATTTCGAGGCGGTTCGGGCCTTGGCCGACGTGGACCTCGACGTGGCCGAAGGCGAGTTCGTGACGGTCATCGGTCCCTCCGGGTGCGGGAAGACCACGATGCTCCGGACGGTCGGCGGGTTACAGGACCCCACCGAGGGGACGGTCAGAGTCGAGGGCGACCCGCCGGACCGTGCGAGAGAGGACGGCGAGTTCGGCTTCGTCTTCCAGCGCCACGCCCTCCTCCCGTGGAAGTCGGCGCTCGAAAACGTGGTCTTCCTCCGGAAGATGGCCGGGAAATCAGCGGACCGCCAGCAGGCCCGCGAGTTGCTGGCGACGGTCGGGTTAGAGGGGTTCGAGGAGGCCCGGCCCGCCGAACTCTCGGGCGGGATGGCCCAGCGGGTCGCCATCGCTCGGGCGCTCCACCTCGGGGCGTCGGTCCTGCTGATGGACGAACCGTTCGGCGAACTCGACGAGTTGACCCGCGAGGAGATGGGCGTCGAGGTCCGGCGGGTGTGGCGCGACCAGCGCAAGACCGTGCTGTTCGTGACCCACAGCGTGCCCGAAGCGGTCTTCCTCGCCGACAGGTGCGTCGTGATGAGCGCCAATCCCGGCGAAATCGAGGCCGTCTTCGACGTGGAACTGCCCCGGCCCCGCGACGAATCGGTGTACGGGACCACCGCCTTTCAGGAGCAGGTCGCGCAGGTCAGAACTGCGCTCCACGAGGGGTACGAACGCTGATGGCGGCGTCGTTCCGAGGGCGATGAGTTACGCCGACCGCATCCCGGCCGCCGGTCTCTCGCTTCCGATTGGGGCGCTCGCGGTGGGCCTGCTGGCGTGGTGGGCGGTCGTCGCGCTGGCGGGGATTCCGGCCTACCTGCTTCCGACGCCGGTGGCCGTCGCCGAGCGACTCGCCGACCGGCCGGGCCTCTACCTCCGGAACGGGGCGATTACGCTCCGGCGGATTCTGGTCGGCGGGGCGATGGGCGTCGTCGGCGGGTTCGGCGTGGCCGCGATTGTGGCCCACTCGACGCTCCTCCGGCGGGCGCTCTCGCCGTATCTGGTGACCGCGCGGGTCCTCCCGAAAATCGCCGTCGCGCCGCTCCTGCTGGTCTATCTCGGAACCGGGGCGAGGACCGCCTCAGTGTTCGTCGCGCTGGTCGCGTTCTTCCCGACGTTCGTGAGTTCCGCCTCGGGGTTGGCCGAGACCCCCGACGAGTACCTCGATTTGCTCCGGTCGGTCGAGGCCGGTCCAGTCCGGACCGTCCTGTTCGTCCGGATTCCGGCCGCGCTCCCCTCGGTGTTCGCCGGTCTCAAGCAGTCGGCGGCCCTCGCGGTGGTCGGCGCGGTAGTCGCCGAGTGGATTCTGACCGACGCCGGACTTGGGTATCTGGTCCTCATCGGCGCGGAGAACGTCCAGACCGACATGGTGCTGGCCGCTGTCGCGGTGCTGTTCGCCGAGGGGATGGCGGTCTACGGCGCGGTGGTCGCAGTCGAAAATCGGGTTTCGTGGCGACTCGACTAAGGAATTGTATCGTTGTCCGAAGAACATCTTAAAGACGCTTAGACATCTAACAATCTGTCTTTTAAGAATGTGGATATTGCTTTCGGGCAGGACCCTCCCGTCGCCAGCGCGCAACGCCGCGCCCCCAAGCCGTTTTCTCTCCCGGCGTCGTAGCGCCACGCATGGAAGGGCTTCGGTGGGTGCAACTGAGCGAACAGGAACTGGACGATTTTCTCGGAGACGGCGGCACGGGGACCCTCTCGTTCTCGACCGAAATCGAGGAGCCACCCTTCTCCCTGCCCGTCTCCTACGGCTACGACGGCGACGGGCACCTCTACTTCCGTCTCGCCTTCCCGGACGGGAGCAGGAAGGCGGGCCTCCTCGACAACCCGGTCACGTTCGTCACCCACGCCCGAACCGATGGGCGATGGCGGAGCGTCGTCGCTACCGGCGGACTCGAAGACGTGTCCGACATGGACTACGATTCGGCCGCGGTGCAGGGGATGTGGGCGGTGGACATCCCGGAGGTGGACGTGTTCGACCGGCCGCCCGAAGAAGTCGAGTTCCGGCAGTTCCGCCTCAATCCCGAGACGCTGACGGGGCGGAAGGAAGTCGAGTCGGACTCGTAGCGGCCTACCCCCAGTCGGCCCGACGCTCGACCAGCGCGGGCACCAGATAGAACCCGACCCCCAACACCGCCAGCACGCCGAGCGCGGCGACCATCCGGGCGGTCTGCAGTCGCGTCGAGGCCCGAAACACCCGATAGCCGATACCCGCCTTCAGCGTCAGGAACTCGGCGACCACCGCGCCGACGACGCTCACGGCGGCCGCGATTTGCAGACCGGCGAACGCCTGCGGTGCGGCAGACGGGAGGCGAACCCAGAGGTACTGGCTGAGTTCCGAGGCCCCGACCGACCGCGCCAGCGCCACGAACTCCTCGGGAGTCGCGGACAACCCCTGATACGTCGCTATCGTCACCGGGAAGACGGCCAGCGTGCCGGCGAGCAAGGCCCGCGCCGGCACCCCGTCGCCGAACCACCGAAAGAGGAGCGGCGCGACTGCGACGACGGGGACCACCCGGAGGGCGACCACGTAGGGTCGGACCACCGCGCGGGTCGTCTCGGACGCCGACATCGCCACAGCGAGGACGCCACCGACCAGCGCCCCCGCCACCAGTCCACTCCCGGCGGTCAGCGCCGTGACGCCGGCGGCCTCGACCAGTTCGGGCCAATTCTCGGCGAGCGCCCCGGCCACGTCGCCCGGACTCGGGAAGACCACGCTCGGGACTTCGGCGGTCCGGGCAGTCGCCCACCACCCGACGACGAGGACTACTGCCACACCAACCGGCGGGACAGCCCGCCCGACGAACGCGGATGCGGACTCGGTGAGGGACCGCGAACCGGACGCTCGCGCCGGAGTGGTGTTCGGTCCGCTCGCATCCGACCGGCCCGCGCCGGACGCCGGCGACCCCGGTTTGGCCATCAGTTGCTCCTGTCCTCGGTCGTCGTCTCCGCGTCGGTTCCGGTGGTCGTGGCGGTCGATTCGGACGGCGTGACCTGTTCGGCGTACTCGCCGACGAACTGGTAGTCCGTATCGAGGTGGTCGTTGGTCCAGACCGACGCGGGGTCGGTCTCACCGCCGAGGAGGTCGGCGTCCAGAAGCGCCCGATACATCGTCTCCCACGGTTGGGCGTCGCTCCATCCCCACCCGTGCTGGCGGACCGATTCGGAGAGAACGTAGTCGCTGGCCATCTCGACCCACTTCGCGCGCTGGGTCTCGGCAGTTTCTTCGAGCGCGGGGTTGGCCGCGACCAGCATGTCGGTGGCCTCGTCGGGGTTGTCGGTGGCCCACGCCGCTCCGCGGGCGGTGGCGTTCAGGAACCCCCGGACGACATTGGGGTTGGCCTCGGCGAACTCCGGATTCGTGCCGACGACGTGGCCGTAGGAGGGGATGGTCTCGGCCACCGGAATCGAGTAGACTGTCTCCGCGGACTGGCGCGCCACCACCGCGTCGGCGAACACTCCTCCGGCGGCGTCGATTTTGCCCCCTAAGAGCTGTTGCACCGTGTCGAAGCCCGTATCCACGAGTTCGACCTCTGAGAGTACGCCTTGCTCCTCCAGCAGGAGTTTGGTGAGAATCCGGACCATGCCGGGACCGGTGCCGACCGTCTTGCCCGCGAGTTGGTCGATGCGCTCCATCTCACTGCCGAAGGCGTCTCGGGTCGTGAACACCACCACCGGGCTTTTCTGCATCACGACGCCGACCGATTGGGGATTCAGTCCGCGGGTGTTGATGTTGAGTATCTGGCTCGCGCCGGTGATGGCGAACTCGGTGTTGCCGAGGCCGACCTGCTTGGCCGCGAAGTCCGACCCCTGCCCGGACTGAATCTCGGCGAGGGTCACGCCCTGCTGGTCGTAGTAGCCCCGCGCTTTGGCGGCGTAGTAGGGCACGTGAAGTCCGTTAGGCTTCCAATTCAGCAGGAGGCGTACCCCGTCGGATTGGGCGGTCGCAGTGATGCCGAGTTGACTTGCGAGTGCTGTGGCTCCCGTCGCTCGAAGGAACTGCCGTCGTGTCTCCCCCATCGTTATCCCGTCGGGGAACACGACTATCAGTGTCATAATCGTTCGGGGACGTTCGGTCGCGGTCACCCTGCTGGCGCGACCGAGGACCCAATCGGTTCGGAGGGTGCGGACGATGGACTCCTCGACGCAAGCCTGACGCTCCCCGGACGGTTTGGTGGTGCTTACTCGTCGGTATCACTCCTCGCGGGTATCCGCCGACTAGTAATCGCTTGTTTCGACCCGAACTCATTTGTCGAATGTCGCCGATATGGCAGGAGCATGCTACCGCTCCAACAGTTCGACTGGCCGACCACCATCGAGGAGTTCGTCGCGCAGTTCGGGGACCTCCTCTGGGCGGTCGTCTCGTTCGTGGTCGCCTTCGTGGTGGTCTACCTTCTGGTGCGATACGTGCTGGTGAAACTCGTCCGCGGGTCGCTGTCGGCCCGCGGGTTCGACCGAACCGTCGTCCAACTCGCGGCCAACACCGCCAGAGCGCTCGCCTTGTTCGTCGCCATCGCAGTCGCGTTCACGGTCGCCGGGTTCGGAAGCTTTCTCGCGGCCTTCGCCACGCTCGGCGGTGCCCTCGCGTTAGCACTCGGGTTCGCCGCCCAAGACCTCATCTCAAACTTCGTCGCGGGGATATTCATTCTCAAGGACAAGCCCTTCGAGGTCGGCGACTGGATAGAATGGAACGGCCAGTCGGGCGTGGTCCGGGAAATCGACCTCCGGGTCTCGAAACTCGAAACGTTCAACAACGAGGTGGTCACGGTTCCCAACTCCGAACTCGCCAACAACGCGGTCACGAACCCGATGGCCAACGACAAACTCCGCCTCCAGTTCGTCTTCGGTATCGGGTACGACGACGACATCGACGAGGCCGCCGACATCATCCTCGAAGACGCTCGCTCGCTCCCGGACGTGCTGGACGACCCCGAACCCTCGGTCCGGACCACGGAACTCGCCGACTCCTACGTCGGCCTCGAATCCAGAATCTGGATAGCCAACCCCGAACGGGGCAAGTTCAAGTCGGTCCTCTCCGAACACGTCAAGGGCGTCAAGGAGCGATTCGACGCCGAAGGCATCGACATGCCCTACCCCTACCGGCAACTCACCGGCGGCATCTCCATCGAGGAGATGGGCGAACTCGACCAAGCGGACGTGACCGGCGATTAGCGACGACCCGCGACGAAAGGTCAGGATTCCGGGCATTTTCTCGGAATCGTGACACCGGTTTCGCGCGCGCGTGTGCGAGGGATTTATCAATGCGGAACCGCTATCCTGAATCAGGTTTTATGAGTCAGGAAAGTGAATACGGGGCCGGGCAAATTCAGGTTCTCGAAGGCTTACAGGCCGTCCGAAAACGCCCGGCGATGTATATCGGTTCTACCGACGCACGAGGGTTACACCACCTCGTGTTCGAAGTCGTTGACAATTCTATCGACGAGGCACTCGCCGGTTACTGTGACTCGATTGATGTGAGCATCCACGACGACGGGTCGGTCTCCATCGCCGACGACGGGCGGGGTATCCCCGTGGACACTCACGACGAGTACGACAAGCCCGCGGTCGAAGTCATTCTGACCGTCCTCCACGCGGGCGGCAAGTTCGACAACAAGTCCTATCAGGTCTCCGGCGGCCTCCACGGCGTCGGCGTGAGTGTCGTCAACGCCCTCTCGGAACTCCTCGAAGTCGAGGTCAAGCGCGACGGCGCGCTCTGGCATCAGGAGTTCGAGGGCGGCGAACCGACCACCGAACTGGAGCGCGTTCGGGACCTCGAGGACGACGAGGAGACCGGCACCGAAATCCGGTTCTGGCCCGACAGCGACATCTTCGAGACCACCGAGTTCACTTACTCGACGCTGGAGAGTCGCCTGCGCGAACTGGCCTTCCTCAACTCCGGGGTCGGCATCTCGCTGGCCGACTTGCGAGGAGATGACGGGAAGTCCGACACCTTCGAGTACGAGGGCGGAATCCGGGAGTTCGTCGAGTATCTGAACGAGACCAAAACCCCCCTCCACCAAGAGGTCATCTACTTCGAGGACGAGGACCAGAACATCCAAGTCGAGGTGGCGATGCAGGCTACCGACGAACTGCAAGGGTCCATCCACGCCTTCGCCAACAACATCAACACCCGCGAGGGTGGGACCCACCTCACCGGGTTCAAGACCGCCCTGACGCGGTTCGTAAACGACTACGCCAACGAGAACAACCTCTTGGGTGACTTGGACGAGAACCTGAAGGGCGAGGACGTTCGCGAGGGCCTCACTGCAGTCATCTCGGTCAAACACCCCGACCCGCAGTTCGAGGGCCAGACCAAGACCAAACTCGGCAACAGCGAGGTCCGGGGCATCGTGGAGTCGGCGGTCCACGACGGACTGGCGACCTACTTCGAGGAGAACCCGACCACCGCCGAGGCCATCGTCTCGAAGGCCGTCGAGGCCGCCAAGGCCCGGAAGGCCGCCCAGAAGGCCGAGGAGCTAACCCGGCGAAAGAACGCGCTGGAATCGACCGCGCTCCCCGGCAAGTTGGCGGACTGTCAGTCCCGAGACCCAAGCGATTCGGAGCTATTCGTGGTGGAGGGCGACTCAGCTGGCGGTTCAGCCAAACAGGGCAGAAACCGCGAGAATCAGGCCATCCTTCCCATCAAGGGGAAGATTCTGAACGTCGAGAAACACCGCCTCGACCGCATCTTGGAGAACGACGAGATTCGGTCGCTCATCACCGCCATCGGCACCGGCATCGGCGAGGAGTTCGACATCGAAGAAGCGCGCTACCAGAAGATTATCGTCATGACCGACGCCGACGTGGACGGCGCGCACATCCGGACGCTTCTGTTGACGCTCCTCTACCGGCACATGAAGCCCCTCATCGAGGCCGGATACGTCTACGCCGCCCAACCGCCCCTCTACCGGGTCAGGTATCGCGGTAACACCTACGACGCCATGACCGAGGAGGAACGCGAGCGAATCATCGAGGAGAAGTGCGACGGTACCCCCACGCAGGTCCAGCGATTCAAGGGGCTTGGCGAGATGAACCCCGACCAGCTATGGGAGACCACGATGGACCCCGAGAACCGGATTCTCAAGCGAATCACCGTCGAGGACGCCGCGGCCGCGGACAAGATGTTCTCGGTCCTGATGGGTGATGCGGTCGAACCCCGCAAGGAGTTCATCAAGGAACACGCGACGGAAGCCGAGTGGGTAGACATCTAACCGTCGGCAGTCGAGAAACACCACCGACACAACATATGAGTTCAGACGTACCAGAACCGACTGACGTAGATGCGGCGCGCGTCGAAACCGCCCGCATCGAAGACGAGATGGAGCAGAGTTACATCGATTACGCGATGTCCGTCATCGCGGGTCGCGCCCTCCCGGACGTTCGGGACGGGTTGAAACCGGTCCACCGACGCATCCTCTACGCGATGCACGAGGAGGGCGTCACCAGCGGCTCGGGCCACCGCAAGTCGTCGTCCATCGTTGGCGAGACGATGGGTAACTTCCACCCCCACGGCGACAGCGCCATCTACGACTCGCTGGTCCGGATGGCACAGGACTTCTCGATGCGCTATCCCCTCGTGGACGGACAGGGGAACTTCGGGTCCGTGGACGGCGACCCCGCCGCCGCGATGCGGTACACAGAGGCCCGGATGGCCCCCATCGCCGAGGAACTGCTGGCCGACATCGAGATGGACACCGTGGACTTCTCGGCCAACTACGACGACCGACTGACCGAACCCGACGTGCTTCCGTCGGCGTTCCCCAACCTGCTGGTGAACGGGTCGTCGGGCATCGCGGTCGGAATGTCCACGAACATCCCGCCCCACAACCTCGGTGAGGTCATCGACGCGACGGTCGAACTCATCGAGAATCCCGACGCGACGGTCGAGGACCTGATGGAACACGTGAAGGGACCGGACTTCCCGACCGGCGCGAACATCGTCGGAAAGAACGCGGTTCACGCGGCCTACAAGACCGGACGCGGCCGAATCCGGGTTCGCGCCGAGTACGAAATCGAGGAGCGCGAGAAGGGTTCGGACCGCATCATCATCACGGAACTGCCCTTCCAGACCAACAAGGCCCGGATGGTCGAGAAGATTGCGAACGCGGTCAACGACGGCTCTATCGAGGGGATTCGGGACCTGCGCGACGAGTCCGACCGCGACGGCATTCGCATCGTCGTGGAACTGAAGCAGAACGCGATGGCCGAGGTCGTCAAAAATCAGCTTCTGGAGAGTTTCTTGGAGAAGACTTTCGGCGTCATCAACCTCGCGCTGGTTGACGGCCAACCGCGGGTCCTCTCGCTGAAGGAGACGCTGGCCCACTACCTCGACCACCGGAAAGAGGTCGTCCGGCGCCGGAGCGAGTACGAACTCCGAGAGAAGCAGGACCGCGCCCACATCCTCGAAGGCCGGTTGACGGCGCTCGAACACGCCGACGACGTGGTGGACATCATCCGAGACGCCGAGGACCGCGACGACGCCAAGGCCGACTTGCGGGAAGCCTACGACTTCTCGGGCGACCAAGTGGACCACATCGTCCGGATGCAGTTGGGGAGTCTGACCTCGATGGAGTCCGCGGAAATCGAAGACGAGTACGAGGAGGTCCAAGCCCGAATCGAGCGTCTGAACGAGATTCTGGACTCCGAGTCGGAACTGCTGGCGGTCATCGAGGAGGAACTCCTCGAAATCAAGGACGAGTACGCCGACGAGCGCCGGACCTCGTTCATCGAGAACACCGACGAGGTGACGCGCGAGGACCTGATTCCCGAGGAGGACGTGGTGGTCGTCGTCACCGAGCAGGACTACGTGAAACGCATGCCGGTGGCCCAGTTCGACGCCCAGAACCGCGGCGGCAAGGGCATCATCGGCGGCGACATCAAGGAGGGCGACAGGGTGTCGAAGGTGTTCCGCGCGAACACTCACGACTATCTCCTCTGTTTCACCAACCAAGGGCAGGTCTACCGCCTGAAGACCTACGAGATTCCCGAGATGTCCCGGACGGCGCGGGGCAAGTCGGCAATCAACCTGCTGGAGTTGGACGACGGCGAGGAGATTACCGCGGTGGTCAACACCGACGACTTCGAGGACGACGAGTCGCTGAGTATGGTCACGCGAGACGGGTACGTCAAGCGGACCTCTGCGTCGGAGTTCGACAACATCCTCTCGACCGGTATCATCGCCGCGAAGTTGGAGGACGGTGACGAACTCGTGGACGTGAAAGTCACCGACGGGTCGGCGGACCTGCTGGTCGCCACCCGCGAGGGCATGTCGATTCGGTTCGACGAGGACGAGGCCCGCGAGATGGGCCGCAACGCTCGGGGCGTCCGGGGTATCCGACTCGAAGGTGACGACCAAGTGGCCGGGATGGTTGCGGTCGGCGCGGAGACCGACCGCGACCTGCTGACCGTGACCGAGTGCGGATACGGCAAGCGGACCGCTCTCACGGAGTACCGCAAGCAGTCGCGTAACGGCAAGGGTCTGGTGGACATCAAGACCGGCGACCGGAACGGCGACGTCACGTCGGTCAAGTCGGTCGGTCCCGCCGACCACCTCGTCATCATGAGCGAGGGCGGCCAAATCATGCGCATCCGGGCCGAGGACATCTCGCAGGTCGGCCGGAACACGATGGGCGTGAAAGTGATGGAAGTCGAAGACGGCGACAGCGTGGCCAGCGTGGACGTGCTACCCGCCGAGACGCCAGACGGGAGCGCAGAGGCGGTGGACAGCGTTGAAGACGTAGAGAGCGCAGAAGACGTAGCGAACGCCGAGAGCGGCGAGTAGCTACCGCACGATTTCTGCGATTCCGTGAAGGTCTCGGACCTCGTAGGTCGGTTCGACCGAGAGCGACACGTCCTCGCAGTGGTCGCGCCGGATGAAGACCGAATCGAGGTCAGCGCGGTGGGCCGCCTCCACGTCGCTCTCGCTGTCGCCGACGAACAGCGCCGACTCCGCCCCGAGGTCCGCCAGCGCCAGTTCGAGGAAGTGCGGGTCGGGTTTCTTCTTGTCCAGACTCTCGACGCCCATCTGGCGGCCGTAGTAGGTGTCGAAGTGGTCCGCGAACTCGCAAAAGTCCAGCAGGAACTCGATGGTCGCGTGCTGGTTGGAACTCACGATGCCGAAGTCGTGGGGCAAGTCGGTGACGGCAGACACGTCGTCGTAGCGCGCTCGGTCGCCGTCCCGGAACTCCTCGCGCTGGGCCGCCGAGGCGTGGCGGTCCCGCGCCGACCAGAACTCGTGGGGGTCGAGGTCGTAGGGGTCGCAGACCGCCTGTAGGCTTTCGGGGGTTACTCCTCGGAGAACGTCGGCGACGTGGGCCTCCTCGGGGTCCTCGACGCCCACCGCGCGGAAGGCGTCCTCGGCCGCCCGGCGCAGGGTCTCGTCCGAGGGGGGTTCGACCAGCACGCCGTCGTTGTCGAACAGAATCGCGTCGTAGTCGGTCATCCCTCTCTCAGGGCGCGCCGGGCGGACTTGGGAGTGTCGGTTTTCCGTGGGGTTCCGCGTCGGTTGGTGCTTCCGGCGTTGGTCTCGTACTCCGCCTAAAGACAATTATTTATTTCTTTAACAATTATTTATGTTTCTTTAGTGAATGTATGTGTTTGCACACACTCGATGCCGGTCTTGGCCCTGAACCGCGCTCGTACCCCCGGAACGAGGCGACACTCCGCCCAAGCACACGGACGAACGAGCGGCCAGTCGTCACCTGCGACTACCCAACTGACCAACCGCCGAAAATCAGCATACGGCGCTCTGCGCCGTTTCACCGCGAGCGAGGCCGGCTGTCGGCGGCCTCGCTCGCAATAAAAAGGTCGTTCTACAGGATACGCTTCCCGAGTCCACTGGCGGCCAGTTCGGTAGCGAGTTCCGCCGTCTCGTTGTGTTCGTCCAGAATCGCGTTGACCTCCACGACTTCGAGGGTCCGCAGAACGTCGTCGGCCTCGTCGCGCTCGGCCACTTTTTCGAGGGCAGTGTGGGCCTCCCGATAGTTGACGCCGCCCCGGACCGGCGTCCCGACGCCGGGTGCCTCCTTCGGGTCGAGCCAGTCCATGTCGAGGCTGACGTGGATACCGTCGGTGCCGTCGGTGGCCACGTCGAGGGCGTCCTCCACGACCGGAGTGACGCCGCGCTCGTCGATGTCCGACATGGTGTAGGCGGTCACGTCGCTGTTTCGGATGGCCTTGCGCTCGTCGTCGTCCAGACTCCGGAGGCCGACGATGGCGACGTTCTCCTCGCTGAGATTCGGCGCGTTGGCCCACTCGGTATCGGCGAAGTCGCCGATGCCGAGGAGCGCCGCCAAGGGCATCCCGTGGACGTTGCCCGAGGGCGAGGTCGCGGGCGTATTGAAGTCGCCGTGAGCGTCGAACCAGACCACGCCGATGTCGGCGTCGCGCGCCGACCCCGTGACGGTCCCGATGGCGATGGAGTGGTCGCCGCCCAGCACCAGCGGGAACTCCCCCGAATCGAGGGCGTCGGCCACCTCGTCGGCGAGGTTCGTGCAGACCTCCGCGGTCTCTCGCAGGAACTTGGCGTGGCCCTCGGTGGGTTGCTCGGCCTCTGGGTCGCGCTCCTCGGCCCGCGGGACGTGCAGGTCGCCCGCGTCGGTCACGTCGAAGCCGAGGGCGTCGAGTTCGTCGGCCAGTCCGGCGTAGCGGATGGTGGACGACCCCATGTCCACGCCGCGTCGGTCCGCGCCGAGGTCCATCGGGACGCCGATGATTCGCACCTGTTCGGTCATGCTTGGAATTTCGAAACCCCCGGATAAAGAAGACGTGCTTTTCGGTCGGCGCTACACTTGCGTGTGAGAGTCGTGATAGTCGGTCGGAGACGGACCGTAGAGGTCGTGGTCTCGAAAGCCCTCGCGCGGTTCGCGGTCTCTCAGCGACATATCCTCGGTTCGCCTGACGGCTCACCTTCGGATAGGGGTCGCTGAGACGACCACGTAAACGCGAACCCCGCTCGCCCTTTCAGTCCGCCAAGGAAGGGGAGTGGTTCACCGAGTGACGCGAGTGGTCGGTCGAGATGTCGAAATCGGCGGTAGGTCGAGAAGTCGAGTGCTTGCTTATTCGTAGTACGAGCAGACCCGCTTCAGGCCCTCGTCGAAGCTGATTTCGGGTTCCCACCCGGTCGCGTCCTTCATCTTCGAGGAGTCGGCCATCGTGTCGTGGACGTAGACCTTCTCGGGGATGGGGTTCTCGACGTACTCGGGTTCGATGTCGGTGCCAAGTTCGTCGTTGAGGCGCTCTACCAGCGTGTTGAGGCTGTAGGACTCGCCGGTGCCGAGGTTGTAGATGCCGGTGAGTTCGTGGTCGGCGGCGAGTTCCAGACCGCGAGCGATGTCCGAGACGTGGGTGAAGTCCCGCGTCTGAGTGCCGTCGCCGTAGATGACCGGGGATTCCCCGTTGGCGAGTTCGTCGGCGAACTGGGCGATGAGGTTGGCGTACTCGTCTTTGTGTTCCTCCGCGCCGCCGAAGCCCTCGTAGACGCTGAAAAAGCGCATGCCTGCCATGTTCATGTCGTAGTGGTACGCGAAGTACTCGGCGTAGCGTTCGCGGGCGAGTTTCGACGCCTCGTAGCCGGTTCGGGCTTTCACGTCCATCTCCTCGGGCGAGGGTTCGGTCCGGTCGCCGTAGATAGAGGAGGTCGAGGCGTAGACCACGGTGTCACACCCGTCCTCTCGGACTTGCTCGACGGTGTTGACGAACCCCTCGACGTTGACTCGTGCGCCCTTGGCAGGGTCCTCCTCGTGCATGGGATACGACGAGAGCGCGGCGAGGTGGAACAGCACGTCTACCTCCTCGGTCGGCAGGTCGTCCTCGACGACGCTCACGTCGTGGAACTCCACCGAGTCGGCCAGATTCTCGGGCGTGCCGAGATAGAGGTCGTCCACCGCGATTACGTCGTTGTCCTCGGCGAGTCGGTTCGCCAGATTCGACCCGATGAAGCCTGCACCGCCGGTTACCAGCACGCGCTTGCCGTTCATAGTTCGATTCACCTCGGCCACCGTGAAATCGGTGTCGTTCTCTCGGTAGGTCTGGACCGGACTCCGGGCGACTCCGGCGCAGGCCGTCTGAATGCGAGGGGGTTAACTGTAGCCGGGGGTAAGAGTGTGCTCCGACCGCACGCCTTCTCCCGGTTCGTGCCATTTAAGGCAATCAATTGCCAAGGATTCGGCAATGTCCACTATCGAGCTGACCGCCAGCCAGAAGAAGATTCTCCGCGCACTCGTAGACCTCCACCGCGAAACCGAGGACGCGGTCAAAGGCGAGGACATCGCCGACGAAGTAGACCGCAATCCCGGTACTATCCGCAATCAGATGCAGAGCCTGAAGGCCCTCCAACTGGTCGAAGGCGTGCCCGGTCCGAAAGGGGGGTACAAGCCGACCGCCAACGCCTTCGACGCCCTCGGCGTTCAAGATATGGACCAAGAGGCCGAGGTCCTCCTCCACCACGAAGGCGAAGTTGTCGAGGACGCCAACGTCGAAGAAATCGACCTCGCAAGCGTTCACCACCCCGAACTCTGTCGCGCCGAGATTCACGTCCGCGGGTCGGTCCGGGAGTTCCACGAGGGCGATTCGGTTCGCGTGGGTCCCACCCCGATGTCGAAACTCGTCGTCGAGGGGACCGTCGATGGGAAAGACGATACCAACAACATCCTCATCCTGAAAATCGAGTCGATGGAAGCCCCCGCCGAGGAGCCAGACCACTAGCCCTCTTTTCAGCTTCTCAATATCTCCACCGGCGATTCTCGGTTTTTCGCCCGCTTTCGTGCTAGATACTCACACTCATCTCCTTCAGGGTTTCAAAGCCTTTGTATCCCCTGCCTCCGGAGTTTCCGATATGACTGAGAAGGTCGTCGTACTCGGCGCGGGTTACGCCGGTGCAGGCGCGGTCCAGACGCTCGAAGAGGAACTTGAACATGCGGACGCCGAAATCACGTGGATTTCGGAAAACAACTACCACCTCGTTCTCCACGAGTCTCACCGGGTCATCAGCGACCCGAGCGTCGAGAACGACATTACGATTCCGGTCGGCGAAATCGCCAGTCCCAGCACCGAATTCATTCAGGCCCGAGTCGAGGGCGTGGACACCGACGACGAGTCGGTCGAACTCGACGACGGCGACACGGTGGACTACGACTACCTGCTGGTCGCGCTCGGTAGCCAGACCGCCTACTACGGCATCCCCGGCATGGAGGAGAACGCGCTGACGCTCAAGGGTCTGGACGACGCCCGCGAGATTCACGAACAGGTCAAGGAGGCCGCCTCGCAGGCCTCGCGCAACGACCCCGCGAAGGTCGTCATCGGCGGTGCCGGTCTGTCGGGCATCCAGAGCGCGGGCGAAGTCGCCGAGTTCCGCGACGAGCGCCGCGCCCCCATAGACATCTACCTCGTGGAGGCCCTCGAAGAAATCATGCCCGGTCAGGACTCCGAACTGCAGGGTGCGGTCCGACGCCACCTCGAGGAGGCCGACATCGAGATTATGACCAACGACCCCATCACGGAGGCCGACGAGGACACCATCCACTTCGACGAGGGCGAACCCCTCGACTACGACGTGTTCGTCTGGACCGGCGGTATCACCGGGCAGGACGCGCTGGACGACTGCAACCTCGACAACGAACACAACCGCGTCACCTGCGAGTCGGACTTCCAGACCAGCGACGAGAACGTCTTCGCTGTCGGCGACTCGGCCGTCATCGACCAAGGCGACAACCCCGCCCCGCCGACTGCACAGGCCGCGTGGCAGGCCGCTGATGTCGTCGCCGAGAACATCGCCCGCGCTATCAACGACCAACCGCTGGAGACGTGGACCCACGAGGACAAGGGGACGGTCGTCTCCATCGGCGAGACGGCAGTCGCCCACAACGTGAAGGCCGGCGGGATGACCTTCCCGGTCCGGACGTTCAACTCCTACCCCGCCCAGTTCCTCAAGAAGGCCATCGCCGCGCGCTGGATTGCGGACATGAGTTCGCTCCCCAAGGCGCTGAAGGCGTGGGACTCGCTGTAACGCTCTAAGAAGACAGTCCGTTTCTATCCGCGTTCTTCCAGAATCCGGTCGATAATCCGCCCAGTAGAGAGGAGTTCGCCCTCGTACTCGGGGTCCCGCGGTCCCGCACGCCGGACCGTACACTCGACGCCGCGCCGGGCGAGTTCCTCCTCGATTGCGGTCTCGTCGTGGTGCTGGTCGTGGCCCAACGCGATGACGTCCGGTTCCATCTCCTCGATTGGCGCGAAGATGTCGTCGGGGTGGCCGACGCGGGCGTCGTCAACCGGGTCGAGTGCGGACACCATGTCCCGGCGCTGGCGGTTGGGCAGAATCGGCGGTTCCTTGTGCGTGACGTTCTCCCGGCGGGCGACGATGACCGTGAGTCGGTCGCCGAACGCCTTGGCGTCCCGGAGATAGTGGACGTGGCCGGGGTGAAGGATGTCGAAGGTTCCCTGTGCGATAACGTGCGTCATGTGAATTCCTCGTCGTCGAAGTCGTAGTCAAGTTCGGCGTCGATGTCGGCCTGCGTGAAGTCGAAGAACGATTCGCCCTCCGGGAGCGACACGTCGAGGACGTCCAACTCCCGAGGCTTCCCCTCTCGGTCGAAGGCCTTCCAGTCGTCGTCGCCGTAGGGGTAGCCGATGATGATGTGGACCTTTCCCTTGCCGAAGGTGGCGAGGTCGGCGTCGCTGGGCTTGAGGACGCCGTTCGGGTGGGAGTGGACCGACCCGACCGAGTTGAAGTCATTGGGGACTTGACTGGTCTTGACCGTGGCGCTCACGCTGTTGGACTCGGTGCCGGGGATGACGAGTACGTCGGTGATGACGGTCCCGTCGCGTTCGAGTCCGAGCGCCTTGGCGTCCTCGCCCCGGAGAAAGCCCATGTACTCGTGAGGGTGAGCGTCCTCGGAGGCCGCGAGGGCGAACTGAAGGGCCTCCTCGGCGATACCGAGGATTTCGCTCGACCGAAAGAGCCGCATGGCCAAAACTCCGGGCGGGCGCGTTCTAAAGGTTGCGTTGCGCGTGGAGTCCGGTGCGCGACGCCCGACCCACTCGTTTCAGCGAGCCACAATGTTTTTGCACCCCGGATAAGTAATAATGTTAATATGGTGAAAAGAAGGTCGGTCCTTGCGGGAGTATCATGCTGTCTGGCAGGTGGCGGATACGTCGCTCTGACGCGCTCCGGGTCGAACGAAGGCACGATGGAGACGGGCGGCCAAGGTAATGGATGCCGGAGCGGTGTGGAACAGCGCCCAGCGAACGGGACGTTCGAGTTCGTCAACATCCTCCAGTTCGAGGAGGTAGAACTCCACATCGAGGTGAAAAGCGAGAACGTCGAACGCATCGAAATTAGCTCGGACGGTGAGACGGTTCACGCAGTTTCGAGCGTGACGGAAGGGAGACAAAAGATAACCTTCGCAGTGGACGACGCGACGACGTTCGACATCACCGTCTTGGACGGAGACGGGTCGGTCATCGATTCGGCACGATTCTACTCGAGATGCTCCTCGCAGACGACCGGTAGTAGCGGGGCGACCACTTCGTAGCAGTCGCTATCGGGGCGTGCGATACCGCAACTCTCTCGTGGTCCTCGTTTTGTCGCTGTTACGCCGACGATAGCCGAAACGACGACAGAGTGCCGCATATATTCGCCACCAAAGTATAAAATATTTTATTATTACTAACTTACAAAGAACTTAATGCAGTTGGAATTTTTATATTATTTGTGGATAGAAAAGATACCACATCAAGTCGAAGAAACGTGATAAAAACGATAGCCGGTTCGGCGACAATTCTCGGTGTCGCTGGGTCTGCACAAGCCGCGTCGTCAGAGAAGGCGAGCGAGAAGAAGGTCGGGGCGAAGTCGAAAACGACCCGACTGTCGGATGAGAACGCGCTCAGCCGGAGCGAAGTCGAAGACGAAATCCAACGTCTCGCCCAGAAGTACGGCGAGGAGAGCGCCAAGGGTATCGTCGCCGGGCCTGTCGATACCCAGAGCGGCGCGTTCGGCGACGACGTAATGACTACCTCCGGTAGCGGACCGAGCAACACCCAGAACCTCAACTACTTGAAAAGCTGGAATCAGGACTACAAGGTCCGCGGTGGAACGCCGGAACGACTCCTGCTGACGACCGACCACTTCCTCTCGGTCTACAAGTCGAACGAGAAGGACGACCAAGGTCGCTACCACTACTTCTACTGGCACTGGTCGCAGACCGAGACCAACAGCGACTACTGGCACGACGAGACCCACCTCAAGTTCATGCGGAACAAGCTGAACATCCGCAGTACCGACGAAGAGGTCACGGACGTTTCGCCCTCCTCTACGAGCGACCTCAACGGTCGCCAGAAGAGCGTCGGCGTAACCGTCGGGTACGGCGGTGCAGAGTTCGGCATCTCCGGAGAGGTCTACGTCAAGGACGCCACGTTCGGTCCGGAGACCGGCGGCGTCGATAAGGGTCCGGCAGGCGAGTTCTCGGCGACGCTGGACGCGAACGGTACGCAGGGCCGACAGTCGCTGAACGCGACGACCGTAACTCGGCAGGCGAGAGACCGGAGCGGATTCTACGATTGCAAGTGGACGACCTACTGCGAAGGTCGTCAGTAGACGTCTGCCGACCGAACGCCGGCGGTAGACGGCTCGGACGGTCCGTCTGATAGCAGTTCGACCCGACCCCACACCCGGTGAGGGGTGTGCTGAGACGCTTTTTTACTAGCAAAGTTTGCGCGCCGATGACCGAGACGGCTCTCCGAACGACACACGAATCCAGTTGCAAACTCTTAAACTCGGCCGAACCGAAACCACGGGCAAGAATGACATCTACTGCTGACTCGGGCGAGGAGACTGTCGTCTACGACCTCGACCCGGACTGCACCCTCGAAGACGTAGCAGAGGGTAACTACTACCACGCCACCGTCAACGGCGTGGTGGACTACGGCGTGTTCGTGGACCTCTCCGAATCGGTCTCCGGACTCGCTCACGAGTCGAACTACGAGGGAAGCTACGAGGTCGGCGACGACCTCGTGGTCGAGTTGACCGAGATTCGGGAGAATGGCGACCTGAGCTTCGACCCCGTGGAACTCGACGAGTACGAGACCGTCGAGGTCGGTCACGACTACGACATCGCCGACGCTGGCGAACTCGGCGACGAAATCGGCGAGACCGTCCACCTCGAAGGCGAGGTCGTCCAAATCAAGCAGACCGGCGGCCCGACCATCTTCCACGTCAGCGACGAGACGGGAGTCATCCCCTGCGCCGCCTTCGAGGAGGCCGGCGTCCGGGCCTACCCCGAGGTCGAAATCGACGACGTGATTCGCGTGACCGGCACGGTCGAGGAGCGCGACAACGCCCTACAGGTCGAGGTCGATTCGCTCGACGTGCTGGCCGACGGCGACGCCGACGACGTGCGCGAGCGCCTCGAAGCGGCCTTCGAGGAGCGCGCCGAACCCCACGACCCCGAACCGCTCGTGGAGTGGCCCGCGCTGACCCAGATGTTCCCCGACCTGAAGCAGGTCGCCGCGCAACTTCGCCGGACCGTCCTCGAAAGCCGGCCGATTCGGGTCCGCCACCACGCCGACGGCGACGGGATGTGCGCCTCGATTCCGGTCCAGTACGCCTTGGAGCAGTTCATCGAGGACACCCACCAAGACCCCGAGGCCAAGCGCCACCTGTTCAAGCGCCTGCCCTCGAAGGCTCCCTTCTACGAGATGGAGGACGTGACGCGGGACCTCAACTTCGCGCTCGAAGACCAAGCCCGCCACGGCCAGAAACTCCCGCTCCTGCTGATGCTCGACAACGGGAGTACCGCCGAGGACGTGCCCGCCTACGAGAATCTGGCCCACTACGACATCCCCATCGTGGTCGTTGACCACCACCACCCCGACCCCGAGGCGGTCGAACCCTACGTGGACAACCACGTAAACCCGTACCTCTACGACGAGGACTACCGCATCACGACCGGGATGATGTGCGTCGAGTTGGCCCGGATGATTTGGCCGCCGATTACCGAGGAACTCCAGCACGTCCCCGCCGTCGCCGGTCTCTGCGACCGGTCGAAGGCCGACGTGATGGCCGACTACGTGGACCTCGCCGAGGAGGAAGGCTACGAGGAGTCCACCCTCCGCGACATCGGCGAGGCGCTGGACTACGAGGCCCACTGGCTGAAGTACGACGCCGGGCGCAACCTCATCAACGACGTGTTGAACGTCGGCAGTGACGACGAACAGCGCCACCGCGAACTGGTCTCGTTCCTCGCCGACACCGCCGAGTCCGAGGTCGAGGACCAACTCGACGCCGCGATGCCCCACGTCGAACACGAGCGACTCGACAGCGAGGCCAACCTCTACCGCATCGACGTGGAGAACCACGCCCACCGATTCACTTACCCCGCGCCGGGCAAGACGACGGGCGAAATCCACGACCGGAAGGTCCAGCAGACCGGCGAACCGGTCATCACCATCGGCTACGGCCCGGACTTCGCGGTCCTGCGGTCTGACGGCGTGCGTCTCGACATCCCCGAGATGGTGACGGAACTCAACGAGGAAATCGTCGGCGGCGGCGTCTCCGGCGGCGGCCACCTCGTGGTCGGGTCCATCAAGTTCGTCCCCGGCATGCGCGAGGAAGTGCTGGACGCGCTGGTCGAGAAGATGGCCGACGCCGAAATCGACGAGGAACTGCAGAGTACGACGGTCGGCCACGAGCAGGACGACTGATTCAGCGACGTTTCTCGAAAATCACCTCTCGTTTTGCGACGGCGAGCGCCACGATAGCCCCGACAGCGACAGCGCCGAGTAGTCCGACCGGTAGCCGACTCGCTCCGCCGCCCGGCCCGCCCGCGCTGGCTTTCCAGTCGCTATCGAAGGCCCCGGCGTAGAATCCGCCGACCTCCTCGCCGCGCAAAATCACGGCGACTTCCCGGTTCTTCCGCGCCGAATGGTTGTTCCAGTTCAGACTGCCGACGACTGCGGCCTCGCCGTCCACGACCACGCCCTTGGCGTGAATCTTCTCGTAGCGCCCGCGGGGGTCGGCCATCCGGGCGTCGAGGGGGAGGTTCTCGGCCTCGGCGCGGTCGTTTAGCCACTCGACTAGTTTTCGGTTGTCCTCCTCGACGTACCACGCGCTGGACAGCAGGATTTCGACCGAGACTTCTCGACGCGCGGCTCCGAGGGTTGCCCGCAGAAGCGAGTGGCGCTTCCCGCCGATGGAAACCTGTTGGACGCGCACCGACTCGTCGGCGGAGTCGAGTAGGCGAACCAGAGCATTCTCTGCGTTGTCTGGAGCAATAATTACACTACTTTGAGCAACGTCTACGTTTTCCGCTGGGATTTTGGCGGGGTACGAACCGTTCGCGGGTGCGCCGTCGGCGGGGGTGAAGCTTTGGCCGCGACTGAACGCCGACCACGGCGTCGCGCCGCGCCATCCGGCGTCCGCGCGGAAGACTCCCGCGAGCTGGTCGGCGGTCTCCTCGCTCCGGACCACCGCGCCCCACCCACGGCTGGCGTTACCGCCGGTGCCTGAGGGCTTCCAGTTCTCGGTCATCACGAGCGCCCGGTCGTCCGCGACGGCGTACTTCGCGTGGTGGAAGTCGTAGCGCGCTCGGGGGCCGCCGACGACCCGGACCTCGACTCCTCGGGCCACCAGCGAGTCCAGAAGTTTGGCCGAGCGCCGCGAAAGCCCACCCACGGGTGCGCCGTCCACCAGCACGCGAACGGAGACGCCGCGCCGGACGGCGGCGGCGAGCGCGTCGGCGACTCTGGGCGAGGAGAAGGTGTAGCCCGCCAGCAGGACGCGCCGGTCGGCCTCCCGGATGGTTTCGAGCGGGACCGCGGGCGCGTCGGGCAGGACGAAGGCGCGGGCCTCGGTCGGGCCGGCGTGGCGGACCCCGAAGTCGGTCGCGCCGAGGGGCGTCCACCGCCAGCGAGCGTCGGCGCTCGCGGTCCGGGTCTCGACGCGGTGCCAGCGTTCGCCTTCCGGGGCGTCCTCGTAGGTTGCGGTCGAGGCCGTCGCGTTCCCCCGAACGAGTCGGAGGAGTTCGCCGCCGTTGGCCAGCGAGAGGTCGCCCGCGAGGCCGAGGACCGTCACGTCGGTCAGGTTCCGGGCGTCCTCGGGGTCGGGCGAGAACGCGACCCGGCCCGAGACGGTCGCGTTCGGAATCGAGACTGTCGATTCGCCGTCGGCGAGCGACCAGTGGGAGGCGTTGGTCGGACTCTCCGGGAAGCGCACGACCACGAACTCGCCAGAATCGCCGTCGGCCACGGGGTTCGGGTAGACCGCGACGATTTCGGGAGTCGCGTCCGCGTTCGGGGTGTCCGTGGGCGTGTTCCCGTCAGTCGCGGTCGCTGGCGGTGCAGTCGCCGGCGCGACGACCGCGAGCAGGACGACCGCGACCAGTACTACCGAGGAGGACGAAATAGGGGGCGACACGCGCAGGGTTGGCCGCGCTTTCGGACTTAAACCCTCGGGGACCGGTGGCTTTTTGCTGGCTACGTTCGGCCGTGTGGATATGGTGGACTTGGCGCTGGCACTCGAACTAGCGGGATACGCACTCGGCGCGCTCGGCGCGGCGTTGGTCTTCTTCGAGTTCTTCCAACTCCCGAGTTACGTCGAGTACAGCGAGGAGTACAACGACTACAGCGTGGACATCTCGCCGATGGAAGTGACCGAACACACGTGGATTGGCCGCATCGGGGCCTTTCTCCTCATCGTCGCGTTCGCACTCGAATTTCTGGCGGCGCTACTCGCCTGAGGGGTGAACCACGTCCCGACAGTCGGGACACTCGGCGAACGCCGCGGGCCTGCCCTTCGACTCGTACTCGATGAGAACGCAGTCGCGGGTGATGGCTTCGCCGCAGTTCGGACACCGCCCGAGCGTCGATGCGGGTGACATGCGACTACTCGGGTGAACGGACACGACTGGCTTTGTTATCCGGAATCTAACAAGTAGTAATGCGGCGTTACCACGCGACGGGCCGGTGAGGGCCTCGACGGCCCGCAGGAGGCCTACGCGGTCGGTTCCGCCTGATTCTCGACGGCCTTCTCGGCCTCGGCCTGCACGAGGTAGACGTTGTCGTCGGCGTAGGACCGAACCGCTTCCAGCGCGCGCTCGGTGCCGATTTGGTTGAGCGCCCACGCCGCGCTGGCCCGCACCTCGTCGGTCTCGTCGTTTTCGAGCGTGTCGGCCAGCGGGTCGATGGCCCGCGTGTCGCCGATGAGACCGAGCGACCGGGCGGCCAGACTCCGGACCGACGAGTCGTCGGCGTCGAGTCGGTCGGCCACGTCTTGGGTGGCCTCGTCGCTACCGATTTTGCCGACCGACTTCAGCGCGGGCTTGGCGAGACCGGGGTCGGAATCCACGTAGTCCAGCACCGCGTCCAGACCCTCCTCGTCGCCGATGTTGCCGATGGTTCGAATGGCGGCCTCGTCGCGGCGCTGGGCCTTCTCCTTCATCTTGTCGAGCGAGTCGGGGTGGCCCATGCGTTCGAGCGACTCCATGCAGTGTTCCTCCATGAAGTTCGACTGGAAGTTCTCCAGCGCGAGGACCACCATGTCAACCCGGCCGCGCTGTTCCCACGTCTTGACGGCGTGCCACTCCGGCGGGTAGTCTTTGGTGTTATCGACGTGTTCGTAGAAGCCTTGGGCCTGCAACTGCTCGCGGGTTTCGAGGTCGTCCCACTCCTCGGCGTCCTCGACGCCCGCCTCCAAGTTGTCGGTCGCCTCCAGCAGTTCCGCGATGGTCTCGGCGTCGTCGTCGGGGTCCAGACCCGCGGCCTCGACTGCCGAAACGGCCGCATCGAGGGTCCCTGCGAGGTCGTCGGTGTCGGTCGAAATCGTTGCCGACACGTCGGTCCCGAGGGTCTCCTCGACGTCCGCGACGAAGGCCTCGACGGTCTCGGCGAGTTCCTCGCGGCCGTCGTCGGTCCACTCGGCGCTCTCGACGGTGGACTTGGCACCCTCGATTTCCTCCACGACATCCTCGGCGTAGGGGCCGCGCTCGGCTTCGAGTTCGCTCCGGAGATCCGCGAGGCGGTCTTCGAGTCGCTCTCGCGGGTCCTCTGCGTCCTCGTCGTCCTCATCGGGTTCGGGGAGGTCGGCGTTCTCGATGTGGTCCTCGATGTCGTCTAGCTGGGCCTCAACCTCGTCCAAGTCGGCCTCGGTCTCGGCCGCTTCGAGGTCGGCCTCCGCAGAATCGAGTTCCTCGTCGAGTTCCTCCTCGGAGAGGACTGTTTCGAGTTCCTCGGTCTCGGCTTCCTCGGCCGGTTCCTCGGCGTCGGTCTCGTCGCCCGCTTCCTCCTCGTCGCTCATTCGTCCCACCCCGCAAGGCTTACCGGACTCATATGGTGAAAACTCCGGGCGTACACTTCAAGAGCGTTTCCCTTCCACCTCGCGGGACTCGGCCTCCTCGGGGGAGTCACCTCGTCGGGGGCCACCATGTTCTCGGGGCCGCCATATTCTCGGGAACCGTCACGTCCGCGGGGCCTCGACCTCGTGGGCGTCGAGGTCACAGTCGGCGTCCCGCCAGTAGAATCGCGGGCCGAGCAGGAGATAGGCCAGCGCGGCCCCAAGCAGGAGTTTGGGGAAAGCACGCCCGAACGCGGTCGGTGCGAGGATGGCCAGCGCCTGCACGCCGCCCATCGCCAGCGCGTCCCGCGGATAGAGGTCGGGGTACGTCACGCGCGTCACCATCAGATAGGCGAACGCGCCGGTAGTCACCAGCAGGACTGCGGCGTTACCGACGCCCGCGACCACCGTCGCCGCGAGTATCGTCGCTGAGAGCGTACTCGGCACGCCCTCGGTGTGGCCGTTTCCCACGTCGTAGGCGGTGTAGAGGCCCAAGCGAACGACCGCCATCGCCACGAAAATCGCGGGCACGCAGAACGCCGCGATGGTCCTCGCGGAGGGGTCGGTCAGCCCCCAGTGCCCGCGAGCGACGACGAACACCAACACTGCGGGAGCGACCCCGAACGAGGCCACGTCGGCCAGCGAGTCCAGATACTCGCCCGCCGGGGTGCTACCGAGTTTCTTGGCGATAACCCCGTCGAGGCCGTCGGCGACTGCCGCCAGCAGAATCAACCGCGCCGATAGCTCCGGTTCGATGGTGGCGACGACGACGGCGAGAAAGCCGAGCGCGGCGTTCGTGACCGTCACCGCGTCGGCGACACCCAACCGACCGACGAACCGGGGTTGCATACATGCGGGGTGGGCGACGGCCGTTGATACGTTTTTTCGTTTCCGGGTGTGCTTGGAGACGGTTCCCGCGCGACCTTCCGCATGACCTAAATCGCTCGCGTCCCGAGGGTCGGACATGGACCGCCGAACTTTCCTCGCCGGGAGCGCGACCGTCACAGCAGTCGGTCTCTCGGGGTGCAGTGCCCTCCAGACAGGGAGCGCGAACGTCGAGCAGGGCGAGTACGACATCGGCATGGGGTCGGCGTTCTTCCGACCGGCCGAGTTCGAGATTTCCGCGGGCGAAACGGTCGTCTGGGCCAACACGGGCAACCGCAGACACACCGTCACGGCCTACGAGGACCAGATTCCCGACGACGCCGAGTACTTCGCCTCCGGCGGGTTCGAATCGGAGGAGGCCGCCCGCGATGGCTGGATGGGCAACTTCGAGGGGCGGATCGAGTCGGGCGAGACCTACGAGGTGACATTCGATATTCCGGGCGAATATCACTACTTCTGCATCCCGCACGAGCCATCGGGGATGGTCGGGAAAATCGTCGTGACGGAATGACGGTCTGTCTCGGGTCAACCGTCGTCCAATCGCCTCCGGCACGAACGTAGTCGATAGCTCGCGTCGAGCAGTATGCACTGTACTGTCTATGGAACTGTTGCTGTTTCTTTAGAACTGATTCTTGTTTTCCTCAGACGTGAGTAGTTATCTCTCGGCGAGACGGCACGACCGCTTGCCGACTTCGCATCTGCAAGAAAACGGAAAGTCGAGTCGAACTCCGAAGTCCGCGCTCAGACTTCGACTTCTTCGTCGTCCACGTCCACGGAGGTCTCCTCCTCGGCGGCGACCTCTTCGGGACGGGCTTCCATCGTCGCCTTCTGAATCTCGACTCTGCGGAGCGGGTAGATGGTCTTGGCCTCGCCGTAGATGGCCGACGAGAGGCGACCCTCGACCACGCTGTCGATGAGGTCCTCGAAGGTGCGGTCCTCGGCGGCCTCCTCCACGATGTCGATCATCGTCCGGCGGATGGCCTGCTCTTGGCTGGCGTCGGCGCTCTTGGTCGTGAACGCGACGGGCTGAATCTGGACGCGGTAGTCGTCGGTCGTCAGGACCGTGATGTAGGCCTCGATTTTGGAGGCCCCGCGTCGCACGAGACTCCGCAGGTAGTCGCGGGTGAGTTCGTGCTTGATGAACTCGGTGTAGGCCGAGTCGCTACCCACGTCGTTGATTTTGAACGTGAGCTTGGTGTTGTTCTCGCTGGCGTCGCCTTTCAGCTCGCCGAGCGTGGTCTCGACGTTTCTGCCGAGCACTTTTTCCGGTTCGTCTGCGGGGGTGCCGCCAAGCTCCTGTCGGTCGAACTGCTGGGGAGCGTGGATGGTGTACCACCGCTTTTCCTGTTTCTGCTTGGATACTGAGCGTTCACTCATAGTTAGTGTGTATCGGTGTCTGCGTTCGCATCTGCGTGTCGTTTGGCTGTCTGTACGACTTCCTGTGCCACCGTGAGGTTCACAACGTAGTCGTCCACCGTGGTCCGGAGGCCGCCGGTCGTCTCGCGCTCGATAGCGGTGACAACTGCGCCGTCCTCGACTCGCGTGTCGATTTGGGGCGTGTTGTCCGGCCGGACCGAGGACGCAAGCGTCTCGGCGTCGTCGGTCTCGGTCCGAATCGTCGCCGACCGACTCATGCTCTGGCCTCCCGGAAGGCAGACAGGAACTCTTTGGTGTCCGTCTCGGGGTCGAACTCGGCGTAACCGCGGGTCGCCGTCCCACCGCCTGTCCCGCCGACTGCTCTCGCGGCCGTCTCCATCGCCGTGCCGACGCCGGACGCTTCGACTGCGGCCGCTCCGGCCGACTCCTCGCTCACGACGAGCGCGACCGGTTCGGGCGACCGGAAGTCCCGCAGGAGGCGGGCGACCGTCTCCGCGGGCGCGTCGTCGGTCCGGAGCGCGAACAAGCCGTCGTACCGGCCCGTGGTCCCGTTCCGGAGGACGGCGTGGACTCGCTCGGCGTGGTCGCGCCACGCATCGAGTGCATCGGCGCGAGCGTCGTGACCGAGCGCGACTGCGACGCCGGTGCCGGGTCGCTCGCGGGCGACCGCTTCCAGCACGTCGGCGTAGCCTTCGACTGTGGCGAAGGGTGCATCGGGCGTAGTGTGAGGCCGGAGCGCACGCTCGACTGCCTCGGCAGAACGGTCGGTCGCGGCGTCTGCTCCGGTGACCGCCAGCGCGAACTCGGAGGCGACCCTGCGGTGGGCCTCGTCGTCGAGTTCGGCGGGCAAGCCGAGTTCGGCCAGCGCGGCCTGCACGGCCCCGGTATCACCCGAGTAGCCGGCGTGCGCCAGCGTCGAGTGGGCGAGACCGTCCGCGAGGTCCGCGGTCGGAATTCCGACGCCGGGTCGGCGCTCGACGCCCTCGTCGCGGGCCGATTCGAGGAGGTGGGCACTCTCGCCGCCACCGACCGGGTATCCCCCGGCGGCGACACCTGCGAGTGCGAGCGTCGGGTCGGGGGACGCGCCGAGGTCCCGCGCCGCGTCGAAGGCGGTGACACTCGCGGGCGTCTCGTCGGCGGGCAGGTGAGCGTCCGCAGAGGGGTCGAGACCCACGCCGACAGTCGTGTCGTCGGCGGCGGGGTCGTCGGCCAGCGTCTCGCCGAACCGACCGACCCGGACCTGATAGGGCACACCGCACTCGGTGAGTGCGCGTGCCAGCAGGCCAGCGGCGGCCAGACAGTCGCCGTCGGCCCGCGCGAGGACCCGAACGAAGTCGGCCTCGCGCAGACTCACAGCGACGTCGCTCGCCGTGGGATGCTCGTCCCCGCCGTTCGTTCGACCCGAGGTAGACATCTATTCGGTGAGTTCCTTGGCGGTCTCGTAGGAGTAGGTGAAGTCGGCGTCGAGTTCGTCACCGCGGTAGTAGTCGATGAGGCGACGGACCTTCGACTGAGTGTTCTGGAGCGCGCGCTTGTTCTGAGCGTCCTGCGGGTTCTCGTCCATGTGCTCTCGCAGTCGGACGGCGCGCTCGAGCAGGTTGTAGAGGTCCTCGGGGATGTCGTCCTCGGCGTCGTTGTCCTCGAGAATCTCGGTGACCTTCTTGCCGGTCGCCAGCTTGACGTCCGGAATCGGCGTGCCCTTCACGCCCTCGTCGCGCAGTTTGAGGCCGATTTGGCTCGGGCTGTGGCCCTGCTCTGCCAGTTCGACGACGCGCTCCTCGATGGCGTCCTCGTCTACGTCGCTCCACTCCGGGGGTTCGTCTGCCACCGGCTTGTCCGAGTCGGACGAGCCACGGCGGCGGGTGTGCATTCGTGCCATTGTTAGCTGATTGGAACTGCACAGGCCGCTCGTCGCAACCAGAGGGACGTCGCGTGCTGTTGCGTCTGGGTGACGCGGCGCACGTCCGCAATCCCGAGTCGGGCAATCACCCGACGAGTCAGATTTGCGGCTGTGCTGTTCCCGTAGTCCATCGGATGCGCGTCGGAGGGTAAAGCTTTACTATATTATACCGGGTTCGAGACTCTCACAATCGATTCGGCGCGTGCTGGCGCGGCGTCGTCGGGAGCGAAGCGACCGACGGCTCGGCGGACGCGGTTTGTCCGCCGGCGGCTTGTTCGCCGCGCCGAACCGCGCGAGGTCGTCGAGAGCGTAGTCGTTCGAAAATCGAAGATTTTCGTGATCACGAGAGCGTCGCTCTCGGACGACGACCGACTGCTCGGCAGACGCGGTTTGTCTGCCGGTGGATGAGTAGCGCAGGAGCGAAGCGACGAGCAACGCAATCGGTTGGGGAGGACGTGGCCCGCGGTTGCGGTGCGGTAGACGGCTTTGCTCAAGCCTGAAGCTAGCTTCTCGCCGGTCTTGCTCGTCGTTCTACGACTTCCCTTCCGAACACCACCAGCAACCGCTAAGAAATAATAATCTATTCAAAAGAAATAGATAGAGGTGTTAAAGAAACCTCTACAACTACGAAGTACAACGAAGCCCGACCACAAACCACCCACGACCGTCGAGCTGTCGCGTGGTGCGTCACCTGTTCCCGGTGGTAATCGGAATCCGAGAGGTTTATCAATCACCCCGGCCAACGAAGAAATGCGTTCGAGGGCTCGTAGATCAGCGGTAGATCATCCCCCTGGCACGGGGAAGGCCTCGGGTTCAAATCCCGACGAGTCCACTTCCTTTCCTCCTTCACTTCGTTCAGTCGAAAAGTCGTGGACTCGTCGACCCTCGCAAACAAATCGCGTTTGCTCGGTCCCGACGAGTCCACCGCGACCTTTTACCTGCCTACTCGCTTCACTCGTCCTTGGAAAGCAGAGGTGCGCCTATCCACTGACTGAAACAGCGAGAGCGGAATCGCAAAATAATCGCGTTAGACGTTGATGTGGCCTTCGCGTCGCAGTTGGTCCTGCGCGGACCCGTCGTAGCGCCATTCGATGTCGGCCTTCTCGTCCTGCCAGTCCCACGGTTCGCACAGCACGATGTCGTCGCGTCGAATCCAGATTCGCTTGCGCATTCGGCCCGGAATTCGGCCCATGCGCTCTACGCCGTCGTTACAGCGGAGGCGCACGCGGTTCTTACCGAGCATCTCGGTTACGATGGCAAACTGCTCTGAATCGTCGGGCATGCGGAGGTTCCGTCGCCCAGAATCTTCACTCACAACCTACATACGAGTCGTGGCCTTTTAAAAGGTTTCATCGTGCGTGGCAGAGACTCTCGCCCCGAACTCGTCGCCTCGCTCGCGGGTTCAGAAGTCGGCCCGCGAAATCCACTCGCGCGCGACGGCGACGAACCACGCCATCCAGATTGCGAACACCAATAGCCAGACGCCGTACCGAACCAGCGGGTTGGACACGAGGAGATACGCTCCGCCGACCAGTGCCCCAACTATGACCAACGCGAGGACGTTCCGAGACGACGGCCCGAGGAGGTCACGCATCGAGGCCTCCTCACGGATTCGTCCGCGAGCGGACAAGTAACATCACGACGCCGATGGCCAACAGCATGACGATACTGGAGGTGCCGATAACCACGAGTTGCGCGTCCTCGCCGTTGCCGCCGATTGCGGCGACCACTTGGAGCGCCCCGGCCCCGACGAGGACGACGACGAGCGCGGCGAGTCGCCAGTCGAACCTGTGCGACGCGGTTGCCATATGCTACCACAGTAGTCGAAGGGACGTAGTTGTATCGCCGACCCCACGGACGCTCTCTCGGAGGAAAATCAGGCTACCCCTGCACGACGACCCGACCGCCCGAGTGAATCGTGACCTCGTAGATGTCGTAGGGGAAAGAGACCGACACCTCGTCTCGCAGGTCGCCGTAGCGTCGAGTGTGGAACAGTAGTTGGAGCGCGTCGCAGTCCACGACCGAACTCAGTGGCGTCATCTGTGCGGGGTCGCGTTCGAGGACTTCCGAGAGTGCGAGCGCGAGGCCCGTGCAGACTTCGCCATCGAGCATGTGATGGCTAATATCGAAGACGTAGGTAGAGGTCGAATCGCCGTCCGCAGACGTAGATTCGATTTCGACGGGGTCGATGTTTTTTCTCGACATACTCATACTGGTTGCTATACCTTATCAGGGAGCGGTGTACATAGGTTTTCCGATAGCGAAACGGCCGGTAGAAGCATCGAGACGCGAACCTATCGGGGTTCGGAGATGGTTAGCTCCCGCGGAATAGGTAGAGTCCGATGCCGAGGAACATCACCAGTCCGCCGAGGATGAACGTGCCGGGTATCGGGAGTACGAACAGTCCCGCCCCGACGAGCATCACGACGGTCGAGAGTTGTGGCATACGGGAGGGACGGGAGCCATCAGTGTAGGGCTTGTGGCGCGGGTCGAGTCGGTCCGAGGCCCCGGCCGAGAGCCTTCGAAGTCGTCGGTGCAGTCCGGGGTTCGGCTTACAGATTCGGCAGGTATCCGCCCATCAGATTTATGCTATCGGCCTCGAAAGCAAGCGGAAAATGTGGCGCGCTTCTGAGTCGTCGGCGAGAGGCCAGTCCGAGACCCTCGGGGTCGTCTTGCTGTTGGCCATCACCATCGCCGGGACGGGCCTCATCCTCGGGTTCGGCGACGCGGCGTTCGAAGACACTCGGTCCTCGACCGAAATCCAGCAGGCCGAACTCGCCATGACGGTGTTCGACTCTCGGGCCGCGAAGGTCGCGCTCGGCGACTCCGACGTGCAGACCGTCGATTTCGGGGGCACCACCGGAACCCTCCGCCCGAAACCCGGAGACGGGAGAATTACCATCAAGCACGTCGATTACGACGGTACCGGCAGTGACGAGATTCTGTATCAGAACTCTCTCGGGTCGCTGGTCTACGAGAACGACGACACCGAACTCGTCTATCAGGGCGGCGGCGTCTGGCGACGGGACGGGAAGGGTGGCGTCTCGATGGTCTCGCCCCCCGAGTTCCACTACCGGGGTTCGACCCTGACCCTGCCCCTCGTCCGGGTCACCGGGTCCGGCGGGTCTGCTGGCGGGGCGAAAGTCCGAGTCACCCGAGGAGCCGCGATGAAACACGTCTTCCCCGACGCCTCCCAACACTACGACGACGACTCCTCGGAGCCGACGTACACCAACCCCTCGGAAAACGGAAAGGTCCAAATCGTGGTCGAGAGCGCCTACTACGAGGGGTGGGCCGACTACTTCCGCGAGCGGACCAACGCCAAGGTGGACGTGGACGACGCCGACCGGGAGGTCACCGTCGAGCTAATCAGTACGGGCAACACCGGTTACTTCGAGATGCCGGGCGAGGACGGGTCGGTGGACGTGCGGGGCATCGCGGGCCACAGCATGACCGACTTCGAGATTACGGTTCGGCCCGACGACACCGACAGCGCCAACTTTGCGAACCTCAAGTGGTCGATGTACGTGGACAAGGGGACCACCCAGTTCGAGATTCACGTCCGCCAGAACGGCGGAAGCGGGTGTAACGCCGTCGCCTCGGCGACCGTCTACTACTCGTCGGACGACGGCGCACACGAGCAGGGGTGGTACGACGGCGACGCCTTCGAGGCCGAGTGCGGCGACTACAACGGCGACGGCGACGACGAGGTTCGGATGGTGATAGACTTGGTGGACGACGACGACGGCGACGGGAGCGTCCACGACGCCGAATCCGACGACCCTCGACTGACATACACCGACCTCAGCAACAGTCAGGTCATGAATTTCAAACCCAAGGGCACCCCACGGGACCCCGTGACCTTGGATGGCCACAACCCGCCCGCGAGTTGGGAATCGAAGAACTACGAACCGGACGACGGTGACCGAGAGACGCTGGACCGAGTGGTCAACCACTACACCTCCGAAATCGGCGGGTTCGCCCTGACAATCGACGACAAGAGCAGTAACACCGTCAACGAGGGTGCGTCCTACGGCCGAATCGAGTACGGCGGTGGCGGACGATACATCACCTACCTCCACGTCACCGACAACGAAATCGAAGTCGAGACGGCGTGAGCGTGACTAACTGAACGACACGTCCACCCGAGTCGCGGTGACGTAGAGTCGCTCGACGCCGAGGGAACACGTGACGGTGCCACCGGAGACCGAACAGGCGTCGGCCTTCCACGAGTCGGGGATGCGTTCTTCCAGACTTTCCTCCCAGACCGGCGCGCGCGTCGGCGAGGTCCGGATGGTGTAGGTGATTCGATACTCGTCGCTCCCGTCGTTGTCGGGGTCCGGGTCGGCCTCGTCGGTGCCGTCGCCGTCGGGGTCGGCCGTGGCGTCGGAGGGGGTTGCGAGCGCGCCGAGGACCTCCGACCCGAGATTTTCGGTGCGAATCCGGACCGTCGAGGAGCCACCGACTCCGCTACTCCCGGTCCGGCGCGTCTGGACGAACGGAATCACCGCGGTCTTGGTCGCGCCGTCCGTCCGGAACACCGACCCCGGTCGTTCGAGGACGACGCCGCCCGACCGCTGTTCCCGGAAGACCGCCCCGTTCTCATAGACCAACTGCACCGCCGAGTCGGTCGGCGAGTAGGTGATGGGGTCGAGATTGGTGCTGTACCGGGGCGTCGCGGGCGCGTTGGTGACTTCGACCGTCAGCGTGGTCTCGTCGTCGTAGCCCAGCGAGGCCTCGGAGAGTTTGATTTCGGTGGCGCGACTGGGTGCGCCTCGGTGTTGGAGGTCGCCCACGTTGTCGGCCAAGATGTCGAAGACGCGCTCGGCGTTCGAGACGCGCTCCTCTTGGCGGGCGTCCTGCAGTCCGGAGAAGCCAACGGTGTAGACGATGGCCGCCGTCGAGGTGATGAGCGCGAATATCAGCACGAAGCCGATAACGTCGCTGACGCCGCGCTCGGCGGTGCGTTTCCGGTCAGGCATCTTCCACCACCAACTCGGAGGTCGAATCACCGTCGGGGTCGGCGTATCGAATCAGAATCTGTTGGCCCCTGACCGACGACTCGGCCAGCGGAGTCTCCAGCGTGAGTTCGACCCTGACGGTCAGGTCGGTGTCGGTCGCCGACAGTCGGAGGTATGGCTGGTCGGAACCGGGGTTTCGCAGGTCGATGCTGTAGGTCCGGCCCGCGACCTCTCGGGGTAACTGGCGCTCGATTCGGAGGGTGTCGCCCGCGCCGCCGTCTGCGGTCACAGCGAGTTCGTCGGCCGCCACCAAGTCGGCGGCGAGTTGCTGGCCGATGACTTGGAGTTCCGACCGGACGGTCTGTTCGCGCTGGTCGGCCACGATGTCGCCGCCCGCGACCAGCAGTCCGGTGACGACGAGGGTCGCCACCGTGAGGTTCAGGACGTAACCGAGCGTGGTCGAGACCCCGCGGTCGTCCCGGCGAAATCGGTCGGCGAGGCCGCCGTGACCGGATTTCGGCGCGGTTCGGTCACGACTCATTGCGGACACCCCGTTCCGGTCGTGCCGTCCGCGGCGTGGGTCTCGGCGTCGGTTCGTGCGTGGCCCGCGTCGTCGGTCACGGTGACGACGACCGTGTAGGTCTCACTACCGCCGTTCGAGTCCGAGACCGTCACAGTCCCCGAGTCGGTCGCGCCGCCGACGCCGACCGTGGTCGGTCCGGCAACCGTGGTTCCGCTCTGCTTCAACTCGACGGTCACGCTGTCGAGGTCGGCGTTCGGGTCCGTGACCGCCCACGACACGTCGAAGGAGGCGTCGGTTCCACTGTCGTCGGTCACGCTGAAGTCGGTGATTCGGGGATGCTCCGGGGCGGGTCCGGGTTCGCCGGGGGCGGACCGGAGGTCGGTCTCGTAGGTCACCGACTCGCTGACGAACCGGAAGTCCACAGCGGTCGAGTAGACCGCCGCCGCGGCGTAGGGTCCGCTTCCGGGACTATCGGCGTAGGTCGGTCCCGCGCAGTGGCGGCCGTAGTTCGCGCTATCGACGCGGTTCTTGAGCGTGTCGCCGGTCGCGTGGCCTGCCCGGTCCACGGTGAGTTCGTAGGTCCCGATTACGTCGTCGCCGTTGACGTAGTAGACGTTGAGCGGACCGTCGGCCTCCGCGAAGAACGACAGGGCCTCGCAGTGCTGGCCGCCGATGGTGGCGTCAGTGAGGTCCACGACGGCGGAACCACCGGTGGCTTGACACGACCCGATTGAGGTCTCGGTCTCCTCGTCCCAGACCATCACGCCGACGCTCCCGCCGGCATCGTAGACGCCGACCTGCCATTTCTGGGACCCGTCGGCCTCGCGGACCTCCACGAAGAAGGTGCCCTTCGCTTTCGGGTCGAAGGAGGCCGTCGCGCTCACCAAGTCGGCTGATGAGACCCCCGAGAGTCGGAAGTTTCGGACCTCGGCGTCGGCCGCAACCATCCAGTGGGGTTCGGCGTAGCCCAGCGGGGTGGCACCAGCGGACTGCGGTCGGAACTCCCCGGCGGACTCGTCGGCGATTCTGGTCCCCTCCGTGGTTCCGGCGGTGGCGACGCTGACCGTCCGGCCCGAGACCACCTGCTGGCGGACCGCCATCGGTCGCCAGTCGGCCAGCGCAGTCGGGAGGTGGGTCCCGGACAGCACAGCGTAGTCCGCGCCGGCGCGGTTCCGATTCACGCTGTCGGCCACGCCGCCCACGCCGTCGCGGACGCTCTCTCGAACGTCCACCGCCGCGCCGGTACCGGCCTCACTGCTTCGACTCGCCAGATTCTGGGTGTAGATGGCGGAGTTGAGAACCACCGCCAGCACGACCAGCGAGACGGCGAGCGCGAGCGCCCCGACCAGCACGAGTTGGCCTCGGTCGGCGGTGGCGCGCTGATTGCGGTCGGCATCGGTGCGGGCGTCTCTCGCCCGGCCACGCTTCGTTTGAGCATTTTTATTCATCGCTTTAGAATGGTTTTCGTTTGTCCAGCGTCGGACGCGCTCGGCGAGTCCGTCTATTGTCGCCATACCGTCACCTCCACCGTGACGACGTTGTAGACGCTACTGCCCGACCCCGAGTCGGGGACGTAGAAGCCCGTTGCCCCGTCGCCGAGTTCGTCGCCGGTCGGTTCGGCCACGTCGTCGCCGTCGGGGTCGGCGTAACGAACGTCGTCGTCGTACAGCGTGAGCATGGTCGTGGCCGTCGCCGCGTTGTCGCTGGGTTCGCCGCGGTAGACCATCGGCTGTTTCCGGCGGGTTCCGCTCGAATCGACGTAGACGACGTGGACGTTGAGCGCGATGCCGCGCTCGTCGAACGTCCGGGTCAGCGCGTCGAGGAATCGGTTGGGCGGGTCGTTCGTGTTGGTGTAGTGCTGGCCGTTGTCCGCGCCGTGGAACCGCTTCTTGCTGGCGTCCCAGAACAGGACCGCCCGGCGGAGCGCCCCGGACTCGGCGGTCGTCTGGAGCGCGCCCTCCGCCGTCGCTCGCTGTTGGTTCTCGATGTGCTGGCTCGACGTACTCCCCGACAGCGGCGTGACCGCCGTCACCTGATAGGCGAAGACGAGCGCGCTGATGAGGAGCAGTCCGGCCACGACGCCTTCCAACGTGTGTGCCTGTGCCCGCATCGTCACCACATCCTCACGAGAAGCGTCGCCTCGCGGTTCTGAATCGACACCACTCGCCGAGCGACCACGACCGACCCGGTTTCGTCGGGCGGCGTCCCACCGGCCGCGAACGTGGTGGCGCACGACTGGTCGGTCTCCTCGTCGATGATGCCCGTGCCGTCGTCACAGAGTAGGTCGGGGTCGCCATCGCCGTCGGCGTCCTCGCCCACGAGTCGGACGTTGACGTTCGCGTCGTCGGCCAGTCCAAGCCGTTCCTGAAGCGTCGTCCCGTCGAACCGGCAGTCCGGTGGCGACGACTCGGCGGGCGGCCCGGCGAGCGCGAAGAACGACGTGGTACACGAGTCGCCGAGGACGAACGGCTCGACACCCCCGGCGAGGAGCCGTCGGCTGAGTTGGTTGGCCACGCGGTCGCCAGCGACGATTTCGTCGCCGTCGCCGGCGTCGAACGGTTGGAACATCCCCGGCAGGAAGCTGACGACGAACGCGACGGTCAGCAGGAAGACGCTCATCCCGATGGCGAAGTCCAGAGTGGTTTGTGCGCGCATGGTTAGATGAAGATGAACACGGCGAGTGCGACGGTCGGCAGGACGACGGCGAACTTCACGCCCGACAGAAGCGAGGCGTCGCGGATGTAGCCCGCGATGAAGCCCGAGAGGAGAGCCTGCAAGGTCACGGCGTGGAAGAACAGCATCGCCAGCAGGTTGGTGTCGATGCCGCCTCCGAACTGGGCCGCCCCGGCCCCGCCCGACGACGAGGCCTGACTCGACAGTCCGGCCATCACGTCGAGGAACTTGACCTTCAGGATGGCCATCACCGCCAGCAGGGTCAGGTAGGTCATGATGATGATGACGACCTGCATCCGGGACCGGGACCGGCGCTCGCGGGCGATGTCGTCCTGATTCTCGCTGGCCTGCGCGGCGGTCGTGAGGACCGCCGTAATCTGACTGGAGGCCTCCTGTGCTTTGGAAACCAGTTTGACGGTCCGGGCCAGTCGCGGGATGTGATACCGGTTGTTGAACTCGATGAGCGCCGCCTTCAGGCTCATCCCGTACTCGACCTTGGCGTGAATCACGTCGAACTCGTCGGCCAGTTTGCCCGACGAGGTGTCGGCCACGGTTCGGATGGATTCGAGCAGGGTCAGGCCGGTGTCGTTGGCAGAGGATAGCTTCCGGAGGTTGTCCGAAAGCTTGTCCACCACCGCCTTCCGGGACCGGACGTTCCAGAGGTGGAAAATCGACAGCGGCAGGAAGTTGACGTACACCGGGACGTAGACGTAGATGAACGTCCCCCAGATGGGCCGGGAGACCATCTGGTCGAAGGTCCGGGGTGCCGCGCCGGACCAGACCGCGTTGCCGACCAGCACCAGCGACGCCGGGACCGTCAACCCGAGGATGAAAAGCGGGTGTTCCCGGAAGAAGATGTGGGGTTGCTTCAGCAGGGCGATGGTCTCGTAAGTTCCCTCTCGGCTCTTGATGCGGTCGAACACCGAGAACTCGCCGACGTACTTCTCGATGAGACCGAGGTGGAGCAGACCCGCGCCGGTCGTGGCTTCGAGGCGGTCTCCGCCGTCGGAGGGGTTGAGGTAGCCGTCGCCGGGGTCGTCCTGCTTGACCGTCGAGACCAGCACCAGAAAGCCCACGCCGGTCAAGGGAATCAGGCCGTAGACGGTCGCGTAGAGCATCGACTCCTTGGCCTGCCCGAGCATCGACATGATGACGAGGATGATGATGAGCAGGAGCGGAAACAGCGAGAGAGTCATGTACATCTCGCCGAACAACTCCAGCGTCTCCAAGGTCATCTCCTGTTCCTGCTTGGCGGTCCGCATGTGCTTGTCCTTCTTGTCGTCCAAGAAGTCGCTCATGTCCCCGCCGGAGTTGACGATGGAGAGCATGTCGGTCAGAAACTGGCCCAACTCGTCGCTGGGCGTCTCCAGCGACCGCTTGCGAATCGCGGTCCGGTAGTCGGTGTCGAAGTACTCGGTCTCTTGGACGATGGACTGGAACTCGCGGGCCACCTCGCCGTAGGTGTCGTCGGCCTTCGCCATGGCCTCTAGAATCTCCAACTGGTTCAGGCCCCCGATGGAGAGGGCGTACATGAACGAGATGGCGTCGGGCAGGAGCATGTTGATTTCTCGCTCTCGCTCGCTGGCCCGCATGTAGGGGATACCGACGACGACGCCGAACCCGATGGCGAACCCGATTGCGCCGAAGACGAACCCGCTGACCACGACCAGCGCCGGGACCTTCAGCATCTCGATGAGGCGAAGCACCGTCTCGTTTGGCACCGGCACGCCGATGAGGACGCCCACCTCCACGATGCCGGTCATGAACAGCGCGTAGCCCACGAACAGGCCCAGCAACCAGAGGACCACGCCGGCCAGCACGCCGATTGCCAGTCCCCGCGAGAGGTACAACTCCACGGTGTCGGTCATCCGGGCCTCGGCGAGTTTGGTCTCCACGTCGTCCACGAAGTCGCCGTCCTCGTCGAACAGGTAGTCGAACAGGGGGTAGAAAGCGTCGGCCAGCGAGTCGGCCGACCGCTCGGGGTTGTCGGCGCTCCCGTGACTCATGTGGCGTCCTCCTCGGAGGTGTCGTCTCTCCGGTCGCGTTCGTCGCCCTCGGCATCGAAGGCGGCCTCGAAGTCGCCGAACGAACCGTCCTCGCCGTCGCTTTCGGGAGTTCTCGGTTCGGCGTCCTCGCCGTCGCTGTCGCCGGTCTCGTCGTAGACCTCGGGGAAGCTACCCAGTTCCCCGGCGTCGTTGGGGTTCCGAACGCTGTCCTCCGGGCCGACCGACTCGGTGTCTCGGAACCGACCGCGCTCGTCGTCGGTGCCTTCCGCGCCGACATCTTCGCCGCCGACTCCCTCGTCGGCGACCTCCTCGGGGTCGAGCATGTCGCCGCCGAAGGGGGCATCCGGTTGGTCGCCCTCGCCGGGTTCGGCCTCGATTTCGTCAGGCGCGTCGGTGGGTTCGGCAGATTCGGCCAGCGCGACTGCCAGTCCCTCCACGTCGGCGTCCGCCCCGCGGTAGTCGTCCAGCAGGCGGTCCTCGGCCTCCGCGAGGATGCCCTTGGCGAGTTCGTAGGTCTCCTCGCCGGGGTCGGGCCGGGGCACCATCTCCTCTTTCTTGGGGTCCACGTTGATTTGGACGCTCTCCATCTCCCGGAGGTCTTGGAGGCTCTCCTCCAGTTTCTCGTTGGCCACCAGCGTCAGGATGGTGTCGGGGTCGTTGATGAACGCTTGGACCGTGGCGGCGACCTGCGCGTACTTGTTGAGGCCGTTCTTGATGAGGTACGCGAGGATGACCCGGCGCTTGAGGATTTCGCGTTCGAGTTGGTCCCGAGACCACCCGCGGTCGAACATGATTTCGTCCATCGTGTTGGAACCGGACAAGCGCATGAACTCGTCGTCCTCGGCGCGCCACTGGAAGATGTCTTGGACGTTGATTTCGTCGTTCTCGGCGTTGTACTCGTTGATTTCGGTGAGCGACTTGTTCCGGCGCACCTTGCTCCCCTGCACTCGGGTCTGGGTCTGGATGGAGACCAAATCGAGCGCGGTGAACAGGGTCTTGGAGACGTTGATGGGTTCGGTCGTGAATCGCTTGAGGACCTCGCCCACCGTGTCTGCGTGGAAGGTGGTGTAGGTCGTGTGGCCGGTTGACATGACTTGGAACAGGGTCCGGCCCTCCTCGCCCCGAATCTCGCCCATCACGATGTAGTCGGGGCGCTGGCGGAGCGCGGCCTCCAGCAGGTCGAACTCGTCCACGTCGCCCTTGTCGTCGTCGGAGAAAGAGGGTCGAGTGACCGAGGCAATCCAGTTTCGCTGAGGCAGTTCGACCTCGCGGGTGTCCTCGATGGAGACGATTTTGGAGTTGCTGGGGATGAACAGCGAGACGGCGTTGAGTGAGGTGGTCTTGCCCGAGGCGGTCCCCCCGGCGAAGATGAGCGACTTGTGGTTCTCGATGGCGAGCCACATGAAGGCCATCTCTTCCAGCGAGAAGGTGTTCCAGTTCACGAGGTCGATTGGCGTGAACGGCACGTCCTTGAACTGCCGGATGGTGTAGTTGGTCCCGTGGTCCGAGACTTCCCGGCCGAGGGTGAGTTGGGCGCGAGAGCCGTCGGGCAGGGTGGCGTCCACCTGCGGTTGGCGCTTGCTGATGCCCTTGCCCGACCGCTGGGCCATCTTGACCACGAAGTCGTCGAGTTCGTCCTCGCCGTGGTAGACGTTGCTGATGACCTGCTCGTAGTCGGTGTGGTAGACGAACACCGGCGAGTTGTAGCCGTCGCAGGAGATGTCCTCGACGTTGATGTCGTGTTTGATACCGTCGATGCGCTCGTAACCGGTGAAGTCCCGCTTGAGGTAGTACAGCAGTTTCTCGGCCTGATACTCCGAGAGGTCGTCGTTGTCCTCCTCGATGAGGACCGGCTCTGGCCGAACCATGATGCCGTCGAGGCCCCCCGACTCGTCGGGTTCCAGTTCTTCGATTTTGGCCTCGAACGCAGACCGAACCTGCTCGCGCAGACTTCCCTCGGCGTCGAAATCGAGGTCGAGGTACTCGTCCAGTCGGATTCGGGGTTCGGGGTCGTCCTCGTCAGTTTTTGCCGGGAGGTCGGCGTTCTCCTCGCCCTCGGCATCGGTCGTCGCTGGCAGGTCGGCGGATTCGTCACCGGTCGCGTCTGGTTCCTCGGGCGTCTCGGGTGCCTCCGGACTTTCAGGTCCGGCCGCGGGCGACTCGGCATCTTCGTCCTCGACTGCTCCACCGTCCGCGGCGACCTCCTCGGATTCGGGGTCGGCTTCCGGCGAGGGTTCGGCGTCGATTTCTGACTCGTCGGCCTCGGTTTCTGGCTCGTCGTCGCGTTCCGCCTCGTCTTCTTCGGGGGTTTCTGCACCGGTCGCGTCGTCCTCGTCGTCTCGCCGGTTTTCGAGGGCCTCGCGGATGGGTTCGACCGCCTCGGTGGTCTCCTCGCGGAGTCGCTCGACGTAGGCCGACACCGCGTCCTTGGTCTCGTCGTAGCGTTCGAGGAGTTCCTTGAGTTGGTCCGCGCGCTCGCCGTCGTTCTCGGCGTAGAGGTCGTAGCGTGCCAGCAGTTCGAGGGTCTCGCGCTCGATGACCTCCTCGCGTTCCGCCTCGTCGGCCTCCACGACCACCTCGTCGCTGGAGTACTTGATGGACGACCGGAGCTTCTTGGTCAGGAACTCTTTGAGGTCCTCCTCGATGGGGGTGCAGTAGGGTTCCACGAGGTAGTACTTGGTCTCGTTTTCCTTCTCGGAGTGGAAGATGACAACGAACGAGAAGGGCTTGTTGACCCAGTAGCGGTCCACCTCCCGGAAGTGCTGTTTCTTGGGGAGCGCGACCTCCTTTTCGAGGTCGTAGCGATTGACGACCGTGGTGTGGCCCTCGACGGTCGAGAAGAAGGCGTCCTCGTCCAAATCCTCGGGCACGTCGAGCGTTCGCTCGTCCTCGATTTGGAGGAGCTTTCTGGCGTCGTGTGCGCCCTCGGCCAGCAGTTCCTCGATGTCGTCCTCGGGGAAGCCAAGCCAGTCCTCCTTGTCGAAGCGGTCGATGTCGCCCTCGTCGTCGCGGGGTCGCTCCGGGGCGGTAACGTCGGTGTCGGTGTAGTAGTACTCGTACTTGAAGTGTTCCCAGTAGTACTCGCCCTTGACGACAGGCGTGGTCTCGGGGTTCAGCCACTCCTCGAAACTGGCGCTGAGGTCCGTGACGGCGGTACCGGCCTCGAAGACGCTGGCCGGGAAATCGTCGTGGCCGAGCCATTCGCTCCGGTCGAAGGGGACGACTTCGCCCGACTCGTCGCGGGGCAGGACTTTTTCGTCGTCGTCCTCGTCGTAGTAGTACTCGTAGCGAAAGTGTTCCCAGAGATACTCGCCGAGGGCCACGGGCGTCTCCTTGGGGTCGAGGAAGTCCTCGAAGTAGGCGCTCAGGCCCTCGGCGGTTTCGGCACCCTCCTCGACCAACTCGCCGGTTTCGGCGGGGTCGTGGCCCAGATACTCGTCCGGTTCGAAGGGGAGGGCTTTGCCCCGCCAGTTGGTCGGCGGGCTACCGTTCTCGTAAAAGAACTCCTCTTTGAACTCGTCCCAGTCGTACTCGCCGACGCTGACGCCCGCGCTGGCTAACTCGTCGTCGGAGATGTCGAGGGAGTCCGGTCCCGCGTCGGTGTCTTCAGTGTTGAGTTCGTCTTCGGCGTCCTCGGTGTCGGCGTCGCTCTCAGCGTCGGCGTCGTCCTCGGTCTCGGACTCGTCAGTGGCCTGTTCAGTTTCGTCGGTCTCGTCGGTCTCCGTTTCGGGGGTGTCCTCGACCTCGGCCTCGGATTCGTCTTCGGCCTCCGTCTCGGATTCGTCCTCGCTCTCGGTTGTGTCGTCCGATTCGTCGTCTTCTAGTTGGTCCGCGGTCTCTCCCGACTGGTCCCCGGTCTCCGCCAGTTTTTCCGCGGACTCCTCCGGGTTGTCCTCGGTCGGTTTGTCGTCGGCCTCGGCGTCGTCGGCCTCGGAATCGTCGGCGCGCGCGTCGTCGCTCCCGGTCGGTTCGTCCGGCACGTCGTCGTCCGGACTGGCGTCGCCCCCGCGTGGTTCTTCGTCGGAGGCCACGTCCTCCGCGTCCCGTTCGTCGCTCATTGACTATTCCCCTCGCCTAATGACGCAAAAAACCTTGTAACAGAGAATAGATACGTCGTCATAGTTTATCTTACATGGTCAATGGAGCCATAATGAAAATTTTGGCCGAGAGGATGAAACGTTGATACGCCGGGTCCAGTCGCCCCCGGCACCGAGGAGACGAACCGGCGCTTTCAGGGGTCGGTATGGTAGGTGACACTCGGTCGCGGGCCGGCCTCGGAGTATCGAGACGTTTCTACCGAGGACACACACCGAGCGCACGTCCCTCGGGACGCGATACCTCGGGAATCGGACCCGAACCGGAAGGTGTAACTTCCGGGACTCGCAACCCCCGTGCGTGATTTCAGTACGGTTCTTGGCGATGCTGAGTACGGTCCTGCTCGTGGTCGGCGCGCTCCTCGTGGGCGAGGCCCTCCACGGCGGGGTCGTGCAGGGCACCTACAGGCTGACCTCGCCCTACGTCGTCCTGCGGGTGATACTCGGGAGTATCTTCATCGCGCTGGGCTACCGGTTCAAGACGCCCGCCGAGGAGTACGTCTCGACGCCCTCCGACCAGCCAACTCGGTCCGACCGAGAGGACGACTCACCCGACCCCGACCAGACCGGCGAGTTCGACCCGGAGATGTCGCCGCTCGGTGGCGACGGACTCGAACACGTCGATGGGGACCGGCGCGACGCGGGCGACGACCGGGGCGAGTAATCCGCGACTGAAAGTGCGGAACTTTTAACCTTGGCGAATAATACCACAAACCATGGCGATACGCGAACAAGTACCCAAACCGCTTCGTGGTCCTGCGGGTTTCACGTCGTTGGCAGTCATGCTACTCGGCATCGTCGTCGGTTACATCCTCATCACCGTCGGCCTCACCCTGTTTTTCGGCCTCCATCCCATCGAGCAGGGCGCTATCAGCACCACCGAGTCGATTAGCGTCATGGGCGTCGGCGTCGTTTCGCTCGTCGTCGGCTATCTCGGCTGGAAGGGCTTCAACTACTTCGCCTACTAATCATGCCTATCGACGTACGTTCCCACCCCGACACGCCGGATTTGGAGAAGTTGCAGAACCTCGTCCTCGAACCGGTTTCGCAGGACGAGATTCGGCGCAGACGGGACGACGGCGAGGTGTTGGTCGAGGACGTCGTGAACCAGCGCGAGGACCTCGACGTGCGCGCTCCGATGAGCGACGAACCGGGCGAACCGGTCGAGGGCGACGTGGGTACCGCACTCTACCGACTGACCCAACTGTTCGGCACCCCGCCTTTCCCCGAGTACATGGCGGGCGAAGACATCAGCGACCGCTACGAGACGACCTACAAGTACCTCTTTCACGTCCAACTCGAAGACGACGTAGCGGACCTTCCCGACGAATGGCTGATGACGATTCGGGACTGGGAACTCGAAGTCGGCGTCGGCATCTGCGAGTGGCGCGACGAGGACGACGAGTTCACCGCCGACGCGGACGTGGCGCTCACCACGATGGCGCTCGCCCAGAACGTCACGAGCCAACCCGTCGAGTGCGATTTCAAGGACATCTGGTACTGACGGCGTTATGGACGACCTGAAGGAGGCGATGTACGTCTGGTTGACCGACGAGGGCAACCGGACGATACTGCTGTTCGCGCTGGCGTCCGGGTTGGGTCTGAGTAGCCTGCTGTTTTTCATCACGGGTGCGTCGGACTCGCCGACTCGGACACAGTTCGTTCTTCTCGTGTCTGCGATGGTCGTCGTGTTCTACATGTCGCTCCGGACGAACACGTACTGACCGCAGAGAAACAAATACGTTTCTCTGAGCAATATATCGAGTGCTTAGAAGCAACTATACGATTCCATTCGACGGGTCGGCAGGGTCGCTACCGCCCGGTCAGCACGTGCATCAGGCCGAACGCGACCGCAATCGACCCGACGAGGAGGCCCGCGAACGCCGGGAGGATGCCGCCGTAGCCGTAGAGGCCGACCCAGTGGCCGCCGTAGGCCGCCACGAGGAAGGCGGGGACGGAAAGCACCAAGAACAGCGACGAGAGGTAACTGGCGAGCGTGGGGTCCTCGTTGTGGTTGGCGAACGTGCCCCGCTCGCGCACCGGCTTGTCGGGGTTCGGGGTGTCCTTCGGCACGGGTTGACGTAGCGTAGGCCGGCCCATAAACGACGCGGTTGGAAGCGGACGAGCGAACGCGGTCGGCGACGACCGGGCTACGGTTCGAGAAAGCCCCCGACCAGCACCGCGCCGAAGTACGACCCGTAGAACGTCATCAGGTACGCCAGAATCCCGCTGGTGACCGCTCGGCCCACCATCCCCCGCAGAACGAGGTCACGCGCACCCGGCGGGTACGAGAGAATCCACAGCGGCGCTATCCACGCCCCGACGTGGACCGCGAATCCGACTACGACCGCGACCAGCGAGAGACTGATGCTCTCGGCGAGGTCCTCGGCGAGAAAGTGGGTGTACGCGCCGGCGAGACCGACCAACACCAGCGCCCACGTCGGTTCGACGCCCCACGGCAGGAGCTGTTCTTTGATGTACATGAACGTCCCCATCCCGGCGACACCGCCGGTCAGCGTCGCCAGCGCCAGCAGGCGGAGTCGGTAACGAGTCGTCCGACTGCCGAACCGATTGGTCGAGAGCGTGTGCTCAGCCATCGTCGGCCTCCGTCACCTCGATTTCGACCTGTTTGTCCGTGATACTCCCCCGGATGATACCGCTCACCCGGAGGGTGCCCGCTTCGATGGCGTCTGCGGCCGCCTCGCGCTTTTCGTCCTTGATGGAGACGCGGCCGGTGACGGTCTTGGTCTCGCCCGCGGGAATCGTCACCTCCTCGATGTCGTCGCCGAACCCGGTGACTTGCTCGCCGTCCACGTCGCCGTAGAGGTCGGTCGAGCGCGGCGTGAACGCGCTCCGAGTGGGATTGTGGACGCGAATCTCGACGACAACGTGGTCGCCGTCGTCCGAGAGGGCGTAGTCGGTCGGCGTCGCGTCGATAGTCACCGCGTTCATCACGGCGACGTGTGCAGAGAACGTGGGCACGAACAGCGCCGCCGCGACCAGCGCGACGACGAGAAACGACCCCATCGTAATCGGCTTCCGGGGGACGAATCGCGTGCGGTCGGTCATGTACTCCACCAGTTGTCACCACCGCAAAAGAATGTACTGATACGGGAACTCATCACACGACGAGCCGAAGAAAAATCGAAGCGCACCGAGGCGTCAGTCGTCGGCGCTGGCCTTCCGGGTCTTTCGCTCCTCGCCCTCGTAGAGGTGGCAGGCGGTAATCTGGTCGCCCGCCGTGCGGAGTTCGGGGTGGTCCTGCTCGCAGACGGTCGGGAACTCGCCGTCCAAGACCTCGCGCGCGCCGTCCATGTCCTCGTTGACGACTCGCTCTGCGGCCTCGCGCAGGGTCTGCTCGGCGTCACTCGGGAGTTCGAGTTGGCGCAGGTCCACGTCCGCGCCGGTCGCCACGTCGGGGCGATGCTCCTCCGGGATTTCGAGGGTCAGACCGTGTTCGAGTAGCTCCTCGGTCGCCCGGTCGCCGGCGGTCTCCGCGCTGGTTTGTACGTCCTCGGGACCGAGCTGTTCGGTCAGAATCTTGCGCTTGAACTGGAAGGCCCGGCGGAAGGCCGGTTGGCTCCCGGTCCAGTCCGAGGGCGGAATAATCTCCGAACACCGGGGGTGGAACCGACACCCGGACGGCGGGTTCCGCGGGTTGGGCACCTCGCCGGTGACGTTCGCGCGGTGGCGCTCTGCGTCGGGCGCGACTTCGGGCACCGCGTCGAACAGCGCTTCCGTGTAGGGGTGTTTGGGGTCCATCACCACGTCGTCGGTCGGCCCCTGCTCGATGATGTCGCCGAGGTACATGATGGCGGTCCGGTCGCACATGTACCGGATGAGCGAGAGGTCGTGGCTGATGAACACGTAGGTCAGGCCGTACTCGTCCTGCAGGTCCTTCATCAGGTTCAGGACGCCCGCCCGGATGGACACGTCGAGCATCGAGACGGGTTCGTCGCAGACGATGAAGTCGGGATTGACGACGAGGGCGCGAGCGATTGCGACACGCTGGAGTTCCCCGCCAGACAGTTCCTTGGGGAACTCGTTGAGGTAGGCCTCGGCCGGCGACAGACCGACCTCGTTCAGCACCTCGATGACGCGCTCGCGGCGCTCGTTGTACCCGCCGTACATGTCGTTGATGCGGAGCGGTTCCACGACGGACTGGAACACCGTCATCCGCGGGTTCAGGCTCTCGAAGGGGTCTTGGAAAATCATCTGGACCCGCTTGCGGAACTCCTGCTCCTCGCTGTTGGACATGTCGGTGATGTCCTTCCCGTCGAAGTGGATGGACCCCTTCGTCGGTTCGTGGAGTTGCACCAGCAGTTTGCCGAGGGTGGTCTTGCCACACCCGGACTCGCCTGCGATGCCCATGATGTCTCCCTCGTTGATGGTGAACGACACGTCGTTGACGGCTTTCACCGGGGTCGGTTCCCGACCCATCAGGCGGTCCATGACCCCCTGCGACATGTCGAACCACTTCGAGAGGTTCTCGACTTCGACTAGTGGGTCTGCGTTTCGGTCCATGTTTCCTCCTTACCTGCTTGTTCGCGCATCATTTCGAGTTCGTTCACACGGTAACACGCCGAGCGATGCTCGTGGCGGTCGGTGGCCTCGGTCCGCGTGCCGGACTCTGCCGCCGGCACGTCGTACATCGGCGGATGCTCGGTATGACACTCGTCCACCACGAACGGACACCGGTCGGCGAATCGACAGCCATCGTTCGGGTCTAGCAGGGTCGGCGGCGACCCCGGAATCGAGACCAACTGCTCCTGTTCCTGCTTGACCGTCGGGAAGGAGTTCTTCAACCCGAGCGTGTAGGGGTTTGCGGCGTCCTGAAGCACCGCCTCCTTCGGACCGCTCTCCATCATCTTGCCGCCGTACATCACGCCGAGTTTGTCGCAAATCTCGGCCATGACGCTGATGTCGTGACTGACGACGAGGATGGAGACGTCGAACTCGTCCTGTAGCTCCTCGATTTCTTCGAGGATGCGGTCCTGAATAATCACGTCGAGCGCGGTGGTCGGTTCGTCGGCGATGAGCATATCGGGATTGCACGCCATCGCCATGGCGATGACCGCGCGCTGTTTCATCCCGCCCGAGTACTCGTGGGCGTAGTCGTCGGCCCGCTCGGGTTCGATACCCACACGTTCGAGGAGGTCGCGCGCTCGCTCGTCGGCCTCCTTCCTCGTCGTGTCGGGTTCGTGGCGCAGAATGGCCTCGATGATTTGGTCGCCGACCTTGTAGACCGGGTTCAGCGCGTTCATCGCGCTCTGGGGAATCAGCGCGATGTTCCGCCAGCGGATGTCCCGGATGTCCTCGTCGTCGAGTTCCGTGAGGTCGGTCATCCCGTCTTCGCGGACGGGATACTGGTCGCCCTCGATGATTTCGCGTCGGGGTTCGCCGTTCTCGCCCTCCCATCGGGGAAGGGTGCCGTTGAACCAGACTTCTCCTTGCTCGACGTAGCCGTTCGCGTCCAGCAAGTGGATGAGCGACTTGCCGAGCGTGGTCTTGCCACAGCCGGATTCGCCGACCAGTCCGAACGTCTCGCCGTGTTCGACGCTGAAACTCACGCCGTCTACCGCGTGGACCTGCGAATCGCCTGCGTCGTAGCGCACCGAGAGGTCGTTGACTTCGAGTAGTGACATGTTAGTTGTCCTCCTGCGGGTTGGTCACGTCCTCCATCGAGAAGCCGACGAAGTAGAACGCGGCCGCCAACAGCATGATACAGACGCCCGGCGGGATGAGCCACCACCACGCCTCGAAGACGTACCCGTTCGACTTGATGTTCTGGAGCATCAGGCCCCACGAGTTGGCGGTGAAGTCCGCGAGCCCGAGGTACGCCAGCGACGCTTGGGCGATGATGGCGGACGCGGCGTCCTGCGCGAGGAAGACGAACGCCAGCGGCAGGACGTTGGGCATGATGTGGCGGAACACGATTCGAGTGTCGCTCGCGCCCGCGACCTTCGCGGACTCGACGTAGGAGCGTTCCTTCAGCGACAGGGTTTCTCCTCGGATGAGGATGCAGTTGTTCAGCCACGAGGTCACGGCGATGCCGAGGATGATGTTCGTGGTCGTGATGCCCCGAATCGCCACGAGGACGATGAGGAAGGGCAGGAAGGGAAGCCCGTACATCACGTCGACGACGCGCTGGATGGTCTCGTCTATCCACGTGTCGCCGTAGAACCCACTGATGAGTCCGAGCGGGACGCCGACGAGGCTCGACAGCAGACCGGCCGCGAAGCCGATGTAGAGCGCGTCGTCGGCGGCGTGGACGATGAGCGACAGGATGCCCTGTCCGAGGTAGTTCGTCCCGAACGGTGCCCAGAACGGGTCGCCGAACGCCGGCGGATGGGGTAGCGTGTCTGCCTGCTCGGCAGTCAGCCGCCCCGGTTCGGTTCCGAGGTACGCGCGCCACTCCATCGAGTGGGGCGCGAAGAAGTCGGGGAACAGCGCCCAGAGGATGAACATCACCATGATGACGATGCCGAGGACGCCCATCTTCTCCTCGGTGAATCGGTCCCAGCCGCGTCGGAACCGCTCGATGCGTGGCCGCCAGCGTTCTTTGAACGAGTCGAATTGTGAACCGCTTTCAGTTTCCGTAGACATTACTAGTCACCCCCGAACTTGATCCGCGGGTCGAGATACGTGTACGCGATGTCGGTTACGAGTCGCATGACGATGATGAGGACGGCGAGCATGAAGAACGCCGCTTGCGAGACGGGGTAGTCTCGACTCAGCACCGACGAGACGATGACCTGTCCCAGTCCCGGCCAACTGAAGACGTTCTCGATGATGACACTGCCGTCGAGCAGGAAGGCCAGTCCGACGATGGCCTGCGTCGCCACTGGGATGAGCGCGTTTCGCGCGGCGTGCTTTATCATCACGGTCCGCTCGCTCAGTCCCTTCGCCTGCGCGAGGAACACGTAGTCCTCGCTGGTGACGTTGTTCATCGCCGGGCGCATGACCAGCATCGCGCCGACCCACGAGACGAAGGCGATGCTGAACAGCGGCAGGGCGATGTGACTGAGCACGTCGATGATGATGTTCACGGTGGTCCACTCGAACTCGGCGAACTTGGTGAACATGTAGGTACTCGGTAGCCACCCGAGTTCGTAGTTGAACAGCCAGATGAACAACCACGAAATCCAGAAGGCGGGCATCGAATACACGGCCAGACTAGACGTGAAGATGCTCTTGTCCCTCCGGGTTCCGCGCCACCAGCCGAGGTACATGCCCACGAGCGGTCCGACGATGAACTGGACGATGAACGCCCCGCCGAACAGCACGACGGTCCGCGGGAACCGGCGGACGATGATGTCCCACACGGGTTCTTTGTACGTCGGCGACCGGCCGAACTGCCCGGTCTGGTAGTTGACCATGAAGTCGATGTACTGTCTCCAAATCGGTTCGTTGAGGCCCCATGTCTCTCTCAGCCTTCTGATGTCCTCCTGACCGAGTTCCGGAGTAATCATCGAGCCGATGAACGACCCCGGCATGCTCCGGATGAGGACGAACAGTAGCGACATGATGACAAGCAGGGTCAGGTAAGACACCACCAACCGCTTGCCTAAGTATCGTGCGCTAATTCGTGTCATAGTTTTGCTTCGGTTACGGTGTGATTAGTTACTGCCATTGCGACTCTGGCAAATACGTGCTGTTCATGGGGGAGGTTCGTTATGAATGTGATGATTTACCACGTCACGGACCGCCCCATTCGATTCGACTACTCGGAAGTACTCGCGTTTCGACGTACGAAAACGACGTGCGAGAGGGAAGGAGTTAGGTCGCTATTCCTTCAGGTGGATGTTGTTGAGGGCGGTGCCGAAACTCGCGTACGGCGGGTCCACGAGGCCCTCGATGAAGCCGTCGAACTTCTCGGTGTTGACCGGCCAGCGCATCTTGTCGTAGTCCATGACGAAGTACGGCATGTCGAGGTAGATGCGCTCTAGGGCCTTCGCGCTGAACTCGTTACGCTTCTTGGGGTCGAGTTCGGTTCGGGCCTTCGAGAGGAGTTCGTCGGCACTGCCGCCGGCCAGACCGTAGCCCACGCCGTTGTACAACGTCGTCGAGACGTTCTTCTTCTCGGCGTCGTGGTCCTTCTTCGAGAGGTCGTCGGCGTTGTCCGAGTGGAAGAAGGCGTAGGCCGAGGAACCGAACGGACCGGTGCCGCCCCAGCCCATCGGGTAGATGTCGAAGTCCTCCTGCTGGTAGACCTTCGAGACCATCGTGTTGAACGACACCGTCTGGGTCTTGACCGGGATGCCGAGGCTCTTGAGGTTCTTGGCCCACCGCTTGATGGCCTTGGCCTCCTTGGGCGTGTTCTTCGGCGGGTCGATGAAGATGTTAATCGCGTCGCCGTCCATCACTTCGGGGATGGTCTTGCCGTCCACGCGGATTTCCTTGTCGGCGTTGTCGCTGTCCTTAAGCGCCGAGGACTTGACCTCGCCGAAGGTGTACTCGTGTTTGGATTCGGACTGGCTCGCTTTGACACCGGAGAGACTGCCGGGGTACTCCTTGCCGGCGTAGGTGCCCTCGGAGCCGTCGATGACCTGCCCGTCGGTGAGGAACTTGCGGACGGCCTCCACGTTCGGGATTGCGGCCTCCTCCGACCGGAAGTCGAAGGCGTTGGTGGCCGGGTGGGTAGACATCTCGCCCTCCTCGGCGAACTGGTAGTCCGGACGCGGGGCGGGATACCCCGGCGTCTGGGCGAAGTCGCCCTTGATGGCGTTGTTCTCGAGGAGCCGCTGAATCCAGAAGTACTCGTCGAACATGAAGCCCATCGCCTGCTTGAACGCAACGTCGTCGAGGGGCTTCCGGCGACCGTTGAAGCCGAGGTACGAGAACCCACTGTCGACACCGTTGATGAGGCCCATCCCCTCGGTCTTCTTGACCTCCGACTGCTTCGCGGACTTCATGCTACCGTAGTGGGTGTCGATTTCACCCTGCAGGAAGGCCTGCGTCATCGCGGTCTGGCTACCGTAGATTTTGAAGTTAACCTTGTCGAGGAAGGGACCGCCGGCGATGATCTGGTCGTGTTCCTTCCGCCAGTCGAGTTGGCTGAGGGTGTCGTAGTAGTGTTCGTTGTCGAGCTTGAGTTGCATCGAGGTGTCCGGGTTGAACTTCGTGAGTCGTCCCGGACCGAGACCGACCGGACCGTTCTCGGGGTTCTCCGCCATCGGGTCGTACTGCTTGTAGTTCTTCCCTTCCCACTTGTGCTTGGGCAGGAGCGGAAGACCGCCGAGGGTGTCGTTCTCCCAGTAACCGATGGGCTTGTTGAGTTTCAGCTCGAAGTCCCAGTCGCTCTTGGAGGACTCCTTGATCTCCTCCATCGGTTCGATAATACTGGCGAACTGACCCGGCACTTGGTCCATGCAGTACTGGAACGTGAACAGCACGTCCTCCTTGGTGAAGTCCTCGCCGTCGTTCCACTTCAGACCGTCCCGCATGTTGAAGTAGATGCTCGGCTTGTCGGAGTCGGACTCGATGGTCCAGTCAGTGAAGACCCACGGCTTGACCTCGTTCGAGATGGGGTCAAGCGCGACACCGAACTCGTAGACGCGGTACAGCGGGACGCCGCCGTAGACAGAACTGGACACGAGGACGTTCGCGGAGTCGGGTTTCGAGGACATCCCGTACCGCAACGTCCCACCCTTGGGGATGTCGCTGGCGTCACCAGCGACCGTCCCCGACCCTTCGGTCGTCGTCGTCGTCTCCTCAGTCGAGTCCTGATCGCCGCCACCGCTACAGCCAGCAAGAGAGAGGGCAACGGCACCAGCACCACTCGCTTTCAGGAACTTTCGTCGGCTATTGTTCGTACCATCCGATCGGTTGCGCCGGTGTGGCATACCATTGTGGTATGCAATCATCCATTTAAATCTACTGGTTACGGAATGGTACAGGGTAACGTTTCAATAGGTACGTTCAGCGAACACTCATACAGGTTGGCTCTGTACTGCGATTAGCGGAGTAAGGAGGAGTTACGGCGTGGTATTACTCGCCGAGGCCCTCACCGTGAAGGCCCATGTAGCCGAAGTAGACTGTCGCGGCCCCGGCCATCGAGGCCATCGTTATCCAGAGGTCCGGCGTGAGTGCGCTAGGGTTCGACTGGGCCCAGAAGATGCTCATCACCGACCACAGCGAGGCGACGGCGAACGCGAGCATCATTATCCACGTCCCGAGGAGTCGCTCCTCGGTGCGGGCGGCGACGAGCGCAACCGTCATCAGCAACCCGGCGATAATCGCAAGGACTGCGCGAGTGTCTAACGCCATCGTGTCTCACCTATCGGTGGGGAGACGCGACGTATAAAAGTGTGCTTTCGGCCTGTTAGGGATAGCCGCCGGCCCGGTCGGTCGGAAATCGCCCGCCGACAGCGGGACGGAGATTCGCGCTCGTCGCTCGATTGTGCGCCACCGGTCCCACCGATGGACGCGACGGTCCGGAAGTCGTCGGCGACCGATACCGCGGCGCGCACTGGCCCGCAGACGCCACTGACTCCACTCCCGGACAAAATTAATTGTAAATTTTCATCCGATTTATAGAGCCGTGGGGAGACGGAGCGTTCGATTTCGGTCGCTTCGGCCGTTCACGTAATATTGTAAATTAATCCGTGTTGACCAGCCACAGAGTGAAAAATATCTAACGTATTCTGGGGTTTCTGGACCGTGTTTCCGAAAATCTCTCGCCAGAGTCACCACTTCCGAACGTTGAAGACGGAAGAAGTAGCGGGAGGTGGATTTGAACCACCGGTCTGCGGGTTATGAGCCCGCCGGAATCTCCTGGCTATCCCATCCCGCTACCATCACGTAATGCCGTCGAACGAATAAGGGTTGTGATTCCGTCGCCGTATGGGAGTTTCTCTCGGTATTGTCGGAATAACGGAGGCCCAGACCGGACCGTCCCGCCGGAGGACGCCCCCTACCGGCCGAAAACCGCCTACACCCGGTGTGAACCCCAAGAGGTTTATCGCTCGGTCGCACGCTACAAATCGAATGGAGTACGCGCTCGTCCTGCTGTGGTTCGTGGCGTTTCAGGCGCTCGCGTTCGTCGCGTTGCCGCTGGCGGCCCGACTGTTCCCCCGGTTTCCGGACCGAGGAGCCTCGTTCGCCCTTCCGGTCGCGTTGGTGGTCGTGACCCTCGTCGGCTACTGGGTCGGCCACCTCGGGTTCGGTCGCTGGACCGCCTTCCTCGCCGTCGGCGTCCTCGCGGTGCTGTCGGGACTGGTCGCGTGGAGCGACCGGTCGCTCCGCCCGGACGTGGTAACTGCGAGCGACGAGAGTGGTTTGAGAATTCGTCCGCGCGCGTACGCGGAGACAGTAGTAGTATTCGCCGTCGCGTTCGGCCTGTTGGTCGCCGTCCGGGCCGTAGACCCCTCGGTCCACCCCGGCGGGGGCGAGAAGTTCCTCGACTTCGGGATTCTGCAGTCGCTCCTGCGGGCCGAGGTCCTGCCGCCACAGGACATGTGGTGGGCGGGCGAACACCTTCTGTACTACTACGGCGGGCACCTCGCGTCGGCACTGCTCGCACAGCTTACGGGCACCGAAGCCGAGTTCGCGTACAACCTCGCGCTGTCGGGGTTTTACGCCGCACTCGTGACCGGGGCCTACGGACTCGCTGGTGCGATGGCCGACGCCCGCGGAGCCTCGCGCCGCGTCGGCGGCGCGCTCGGAGCCTTCTTCGTCGGTTTCGCGGCCAACCTCGTGACGGCGATTACGGGCCTCGTCTGGCTCCTGCCCGACGAGACGGCCCAAGGCGTGGCCAACTGGGTGGCGAAGCCGATTTCGGACTCGACCTCCGGCGACCTCGTTTCGTCGGGGCTGGACGAGTTCGGTTACTGGGCACCCAGCCGAGTGATTCCCAACACCATCAACGAGTTCCCGCTGTTCTCGTTCCTCAACGGTGACCTCCACGCCCACATGGTCAGCACGCCGTTCATGCTGTTGGTCGCCGCGCTCGGCTACTCCTACTACCGGACGAGGACGGGCGCGCTCGGGCGTCGTCGGGCGCTCGCGTTCGGGGGTCTTCCCCTCGTAGTCGGCCTGCTGGGACTGGTCAACGTCTGGAGTTTCCCGACCGGTCTCGGCGTGGTCTGGCTTGCGGTCCTGTTTGCGCCCGCCCAACCCCTGTCGCTGTTCCCCGGCGTCGGCGAGACCGGCGAACCGGTCGCCGACGGCGGCGAATCCGCCACTCCCGAGCAGACCACTTCGTCGGTCGAGGACCTCCTCGGTTCCGAGGCCCGACGCATCGCGGGCGCGTTCGCCGTGACCGGCGTGGTCGGCGCGCTGGCGATAGCGTGGGTCGCGCCGTTCGTCTTCGGCATCCTCCTCCAGTCGGCGAGCAACCGGAGCATCGCCTTCTTCCCCGAACCGGCGAGCGCGGTCGGCCTGCTGTTGGTTCACGGCACCTTCCTCGCGGTGTTCGGGGCGTACCTCTGGCCGAGAGCGCGCGAGGAGTTCGACGTTGACCTCGGCCGGGCAGTCCTGTTGACGGGTGCGCTAGTCGTGCTGGCGTGGGTGGCAAGCTACCCCGTGCTGGTGCTGGTCGTCCCCCTGCTGGCGGTCGGATGGGCGCTGTTGCGGACCGAGGGCGCGCGGTTCCGCCGCGACGATTCGGCGTCGAACGTGGGCTACGAGACGGTCCTGCTAGTCGCCGGGGCCGGACTCGTCACGCTGGTCGAGTTCGTCTACGTCCAAGACAGCGCCGCTGGCGGGCGGTTCAACACCGTCTTCAAGGTCTACATGCAGGTGTGGATTCTCTGGGCGACTTCTGCGGGGGCCGCGCTCGGCGTGCTGGTCTCTCGGGTCGGTCCCGCCGACTGGCGACTCCCGGCGGTCGGCGTGGACCGGGCGGGCGCGATGAGCGGCGTGGCGGCCCTGCTGGTCGTCTCGACGGCACTCTACGGCGGGATGGCCCTCGGCGGCCACTTCACCTCCGAATACAACCGCATCGACGACCCGACGCTCGACGGCAAGGCGTTCGTCGAGGACCACCACTCGTCGGAGGCCGAGGCCATCGCGTGGCTGGACGACAGGGAGGGCCAACCCCACATCGCCGCCGCGCCGGGGCGGAAAGTCTACTCGTGGACCAGTCCCTCGTCGTCGCTGACGGGCCTCCCGGCGGTCATCGGGTGGGTCTACCACGAAGGCATCTACCGCGGCCACGACGCCGCGAAGGCCCGCGCCAGCGAGGTAGACACCATCTTTACTGGGTCGTGGGACCGGCGCGCGACGCTCCTCGACCGCTACGACGTGGAATACGTCTACGTCGGTCCTCGCGCTCGGGACCGCTACGGGGCCGACGACCTCCGGTTCGGCCAGTATCCGGGCGTCGAGCGAGTCTTCAGCGACGAGGGTGTGGTCGTCTACCGGGTCCACCAGTCGAAGCTCTGAATCGAAGCACCTCGCCGACGCCCCGGAGCAATTTTTCTATTGCTTAGGCAAACAAATACAATCCTAATGGACCAGATAAACACCGAAAACGAAACAGCAAACTGAATCCGTACCCCGCTCAGTCGTCCGACGCGCTCTCTTCTCGCCACGCCGACCGGCAGTCGTCGCTACAGAAGTCGTAGATTTCGGCCGTGCCCTCGTCGTCCCGGAGAGTAGCGACCGGATGCCACTCCTCGCGGTCGATGCTCTCGTCGCAGTGGGTACACTGCTGGCTCACGCTGTCGCCGTCACCTTCGCTGTCGTCGTTCGAGTTCCCCAGTGGTTCATGCCGTTGGGTTTGGTGTCGGTGCATGGCTCTAGAAGCGCCTCACTCTCCTTGTCTTACGAGAGGTCGGTCCCGGCGCGGCGGGCCTCGGCGTCGTCGGCGACGCCAACAGCGAGGTCTTGCTGGGTCACTTCGACTTCGCCCTCGCCGCTGACAACCACGTCGCATCCCGCGAAGGAGAACTCCACGTAGCCCTGATTCCGGCCGCTACCGCGGGTCGCGGAGAACAGTCGGTCGAGCGCGTCCGGGTCGATGACGTGATAGAGCGGTCCGACTTCGGTCGGGTCCTTGCCGGTCTCGTCGGCGACTGCCTCGATAACGCGCTGGCTCGTAGACTTCCCTTCGTGGGTCTTCCCCTGCATTGTCGTGCTCATTCTCTATTTCATTCTATAGGTGGATAGAGGGATAGGGATTCACGATAGATGTATAGCCGACGCCCCGACCGGAAATTTATATATCTAAATCCGGCCCGAAAAATCGGGAGCGCGACGAAATCAGTCGTCCTCGAATAGCAGGCCGAACAGGGCGCGTTCGGCCGCCCGGAGGTGACGGCTCACGGTCGGTTGGGACACGTCGAGGACCTCGGCGATGTCCTCGGCGGTACTCTCGCGGGGCCACTCGAAGAACCCGCTGAGGTAGGCCGTCCGGAGGACTTCGCGCTGACGGTCGGTGAGACGTTCGGTGAGTTCCGACTCGAACTCTTGGCGGGTCATCACGGGTTCGTCGCGCTCCCGGCGAGCGACTAGTTCCACGTCGTCGTAGTACTCCTCGAAGCGGTCCACGAACGCCCGCACGTCGGCGCTCTGGGGGAGGCGAATCACGAATCTGGTCTCGTCCTTGGTCGCGGTTATCGACTGGGGTATCGCGCCGCGGTCAACCAGCGACCCGAGGAAGGAGTCGTGGGCCAGCGTACACTCGTAGAGGTACTCGCCGTCGCGCTCGGTGATGAGGCGCACGCTCTCTATCCACGACACGTCCTCGACGTACCCGATGGTCCGGTCGGGCGGCAGGTCCCGAATGGTGAAGAAAGCGTGGAGGCGGCCGTCCTCTCGCTCGACTGCGTTCTCGAACTCGAATTCGGCGTCGGTCTGGGTCACGAACGCCAGCAGGGGACTGTCGACCCCGCGGACCCGGAAGTCGAGTTCGATGGAGCGCTCGCTCACGAGGGCTTGGCGCTGTTCGAGCGAGTTGAGCGCGTAGCCGATGGTCTCGCCGAGTTCGGTCAGCACCGCCTGCTCCATCTCGTTGAAGACATCGGTCTCGCTGGCGTACAGAATCAACACGCCGCGGAGCGCCCCGCCGTAGACCACCGGCACCGAGACACACGACCGATAGCCCCGTTTGAGCGCCTGCTCGCGCCACGGGTCGAACGGCGGGTCGCCCAGCAGGTCGTTCTGGACCTGCAACTCCTGCGTTCGGACCGCCCGTCCGGCCGGTCCCTCGCCGTGGGCGTCGCCCTCCTCGGCAGTCATGATGGTGTCTTCGAGGTACCCCTCCTCGACACCGGCCCACGCCTGCGGTTGGACCTCGCCGCTCGCCCGGTCGTGCTTGCCGAACCACGCGAACCGGTAGGGACCGGTCTGGGTCAGTCGGTCACAGACCGCCTGCATCACGTCGTCCTGCGAGGAGGCTTGGGTCAGCGCCTTCGTAATCTCCCGAATCACGTGGTTGATTCGGTTGACCCGCTCCAACTCCCGGTTTTTCTCCTGCAAGTCGTTGCGCTGGTCTCGCAGGGTCTCCTCGCGTTCGGCCCGGTCTAACGCCGACCGAACGTTCGAACACAGCATGTCTGCCAGCGAGGCGTCGGTCGGGTCGAAGTGATGCGTCTCGGGGGCCGCCGCGAGGAAGACGCCGTACTTGCCGAGCGGAATCGCCAGCGCGCTCCCCTTCGCGATGCTCTTGCCGAGTTCGGCCGCGAGGTTGTCGAACGTCTTGGACTCGCCCTCCACGAACGTCCGCCACGCCACGTCGTCGGTCCCGCTTCCGAGGAGCGCGTCGTCGATGGCCCCGCCCGACCATCGCCGGACCGTCGAAACCAGCGCGCCCTTCTCGTCGTCGTAGAGCGCCACGGCCGCGTTCGGGAAGCCCAGCGTCTCGTCGGCGGCGTCCACCGCCAACTCGCAGATTTCGGTCGGGGTCTCGGCCTCGGTCAGCGACTCGAACAACTCGTTGAGCGAGGTGAGTTTCTCCTCGCGGCGCTTGCGGTCGGAAACGTCCCGGACCACGCCGACTCGCCCGGCCTCACTGCCCAGCGGGAGGAGCGTGATTCTGGCCTCGACGGGGACGTGTCTGCCGTCGGCAGTCGGTATCTCCGTCTCCATCGTCACGGCCTCCTCGCCGTTTTCGAGGGCCTCCCGAACCCACTCCAACTTCTCGGAGATGTGTTTGCGCAGGACCTTCGAGACGTGTTCGCCGAGCAGTTCCTCGCGGTCGTAGCCCGTGAGTTCGACGTAGGCGTCGTTGACCGCGACGAACCGCGAGTCGGCGTCGAGGGCGTACACCCCGTCGTCCACCGCGTTGAGCATGGCCTCGTAGCGTTCGAGTCGGCGCTCGCGCTCACTCCGCTGGATGGCGGTCGTGAGGATGCGGGCGATGTTCTGGACGAACTGCACGTCGTGGTCGCTGTAGGACTTGGGCTTAGTGTCGTGGGCACCCAGCACGCCCCACGGTTCGTCGGGCGACCCGATGACGACGCTGATACCGCTGGACACGTCGACCGACGCGAGGAGTTGGTCGTCGGCGAACCGGTCTTCGGTCTCGAAGTCCTCGACCACGACCGGTTTCTCGGTCAGGAGGGTGTACCCTCCCTGCGAGTCGCGGTCGGTGCCGATAGTCGCGGTGTTCCACACGTCGTCGCCCCACCCGAGGCCGGTCCGGGCCAGCAGGTCGTCCTCGTCGGGGCGGTACTCCAGCACGCCGGCGTACTCGTTGTCGAGGGCGTCAGCCACGAGTTCGGTCGCCTCGTCCATCAGGTCGGGGACCGACAGGTCTTCGAGCGCGTGCCGGGAGAACTTCGAGAGGGCCTCCTGCTGGCGAATCCGGTTGCGGAGTTCCGACTCTTGGCGCTTCCGACCCGAGATGTCCCGGACGATGCCGGTGAACAGCACGCTGTCGCCCGAGGTGAACTCGCTGAACGAGATGCCGAGCGGGATTTCGGTCCCGTCTCGGCGCTCGCCGGAGAGTTCGAGGTAGTCCCAATCGAGGCGGCGCTCACCCTCGTCGAGGTACCGCTGGAGACCTTCTATATAACGCTCGGCGAACCGCTCGGGCATGAGTTCGGTCAGCGACTCGCCCACGAGTTCCTCGGGAGCGTAGCCGAAAATATCGTCCACGGCGGCGTTGGCGAATCGGATGGTGCTGTCGGTGTCGATAACGAGGACCACGTCAGAAAGCTCCTCGGCGAGCGCCCGGAAGTGTTCGCCCCCGACGCCCCCGTCCTCGGCGCTCTCGGAGGTGACGGCGTTCTCGATTCGCCGGGCCAGTGCCCGAACCTGCTCGGTTTCGGCCCGGCGCAACTGGTCGCCCGTGACCTCGACAGTGGCGTCGACTTCGGTCTCCGTGGCGACGCCCGGAACGACATCGACGCGGACGCCCGATTGCTCGCGCCGGAGCATCGATTCAAGGTCGCCGTTTGCGCCCTCGGCGACGGTCGCGTCGAGAACGATGTAATCGATTTCCTCCTCGCCGAGGGTGGCGAGCGCCTGCCCGAGACTGGCGACCGAGGAGAGTTCGACCGCGGGTCGGTCGTCCTCGAACAGCGATTCGAGTCGCTCGCCCGTCGCGTCACTGTCGGCGACGTAGAGTACACGAACCGCGTCAGTCATCGTTGGGTAGCCTGAATCACGTTTATCGCTTGTGTGACGGTCGTTGCCGGGACCGGTGGCGAAACCGCACCGGGCCGAGTTTCTGATGTGGAAACGAGTTCGTCTATAAATAGACGACTAGAGCGGAAAAAGGGTACGGCTTACGTCAGATTTCGAACACGACGGCTAGTCTTGCCCAGTTGCCACGTCCACGTCCTCGAACCTGACTTCGACCGACTCGCCGTATCGGTCGCCGTTCTCCTCGTCGTGGCGCTTGAATGTCGGCGGTTCGACTCGAACGTCGATGGTGCAGGTCCCGTCGCCCACCTGCCGGGCGAGGTCGAGTTGTTGTTGGTCCACCTCGTCTGTTTCTCGGGATTGTCGGGCATGCTGGCGTCGGAGCCACGGGAGAGAAGGGAGTAAGGGTTGTGGCGGGATGCAGGACATTCGGACACCGTAATCAGCAGTCGCTCGCCGATTAGTTCGTCGCAGAAATGCGCCGGCCGGGACTTGAACCGGAGCCAGACGTTCTTGCTCACCTCGCTCCGCTCGGTTACGCGAGCATGCGACTGGCAGGGCTCAAGTCTCTGTGCATTTCGTCTCACTTCGTTCGCCAGAAATGCGCCGGCCGGGACTTGAACCCGGGTCGATGGCTTGGAAGGCCATAGTCATACCACTAGACCACCGGCGCATTGCGCTCACTTCGTTCGCTTATGCGCCGAGGCTTGCAAATCCTCCGGATTTGCTCACCACCGGCGCGTAGCTACATTTCCTCCTTTGCCGTCCGGCAATAAGGGCCTTACTGTTTCGTCCCGCGAACCACCGCGTAGCAGTTCCCGCTCGAAATCTCGAACTCGACCAGTTCGAGGAGACTCGCGGCCACGTCGGCCTCGAACTCGTCGGGCGAGTAGATGTGGTAGAACCGCTCGACAGTCTCGCCGCCGGGGAGCGTCCAGTCTACGGTGGTGTCGAAACCCCGCTCTCGGTCGAAGTTGTCGTGGGCGGTACTCCACGCGCTGACGAGGCCCCGGCCATCCGGCCCGAGGACGCGGCCGAGTTCGTTCAGGCTTTCGACGCGGGCCTCCCGAGTCGGGAGGTGGTGGAGGGTAGCGACGTAGACCGCGAGGTCGATGGTCGCGTCCCGGAGCGGAACCCTCGCGGCGTCGGCCTGCACGAGGTCCGCGTCGAAACCCCGGTCGGCGGCGCGCTGGCGGGCGGTGTCGAGGAGTCCGCGACTCACGTCCACGCCAACCACGCGGTCGGCGTGGTCGGCCAGCAGTTCGGCGTGGCGACCGTTGCCACACCCGAGGTCGAGCGCCGTCGGGGCGCTCTCGGCGTGCTTCGAAACGAACTCCTCGACCTCGGGCCACGCGTACTCTCTGGTCTGGGCGAAGTGGTCGGCGATGTAGTCGTAGGTCGCCTGTACGTCGGCGCGCTCGGTCGCGTTGGCGTCGTCTCGATGGCCTCGGTTCGCCCCATCCATGCGTTTGGGTGGGTGACGGGGCGTGAAAACGACTCCGATGAAAGTTACACCGCATTATAAATTGTGACTACGTGCGCGTTGTGTCGGAGACCGCGAACTGCGCGAGGCCGTCCTCTCGTCGGTCTCGTCACGGCGTCTCCGAACACGACCCGCACCGCTGACCGGTGATTTAAGTACCCCCGCTGTGATGTGGCGCGTGAACTGTCACGGGCGGCCGGTGGACCGCCGGCTACCCGCACCTGACTCACCATGTCCCAGTCTCCCCTCTCCGAGTGGACCGACGACGTGCGGGTTCGCATTCAGGAGTTCGAGCGGCGACTCCGCCGGACCGCCGAGGTCCTCCGCGGGTCGGCCATCGACGCCGACGAGTACGACCCGGCCGAACACGGCGCGCTGGTGTCGTTCTCCGGTCTCGACGGCTACGACGAGGTGGACCGCTACTGGGTCAACGCCCCCTTCGCGTTCGTCTCCATCAACTACGACGACGTGGAGAACGAGTACCAGTACGTCGTCGTGGAACCCGAGTTGGACGACCTCGAAGTCGAACTCCTCGAACGCCTCTTTTCGGACATGCGGGACTCGCTCATCCACCGCCGCGAGGCCCGCGAGGCGGGAAGCGACGGGAGCGACGAGGACGAAGACGCCGACGGCCCCGGTAGCAAAGACCCCGAGACTGTGCTGAAAGACGAGTTACGCGAACTCCTCTCGATGTACGGCGTCGAGGTGGACGAGGCCAGTTTCTACCGCCTCTTTTACTACCTCTTTCGCTCCTTCCGCGGGTTCGGCAAACTGGACCCCCTGATGCACGACCCCCACATCGAGGACATCTCGTGTGACGGTTACGACCTCCCGCTGTTCGTCTACCACGACGAGTACACCGACATCGAGACCAACGTGGTCTACGCCAAGAAGGAGTTGGACAACCTCGTGGTCCGCCTCGCCCAGCAGTCGGGCAGGCACGTCAGCATCGGCGACCCCGTGGTCGAGACCACCCTGCCCGATGGCTCGCGTGCAGAGTTGGCACTCGGCGAGGAGGTCACGCCCCGAGGCTCTGCGTTCACCATCCGGAAGTACGCCGACGAACCGTTCACGCCCATCGACCTCGTGAACTACGGCACGTTCAATCTGGACCAGATGGCGTACCTCTGGCTTGCCATCGAGTCGAACAAGTCACTCATCTTCGCCGGAGGGACCGCCTCGGGCAAGACCACCTCGATGAACGCGATTTCGATGTTCATCCCGCCGCGCTCGAAGGTGCTGACCATCGAGGACACCCGCGAGTTGGCGCTCTATCACGACAACTGGCTCTCGTCGGTGACGCGGGAGCGCAGAGGAGAAGGCGCGAACATCACGATGTACGACCTGCTTCGGTCGGCCCTGCGCCACCGCCCGGAGTACATCGTGGTCGGCGAGGTCCGGGGCGAGGAGGCCATGACGCTGTTTCAGGCGATGAACACGGGTCACACGACCTATTCGACGATGCACGCCGACTCGGTGCAGACCGTCATCAACCGCCTCGAAAACGAACCCATCAACGTCCCGCGGGCGATGATTCAGAGCCTCGACATCCTCTCGGTCCAGACGCTGACCTACGTCGGCGACGAGCGGGTCCGCCGGAATCGGGTGCTGGCCGAAATCGAGGGCATCGACCAGCGAACCGGCGACTTGGACTACTCGACCACCTTCTCGTGGAACGCCAACGAGGACACCTTCCGGCGCAACGACAGTAGCGTGCTGGACGAGATTCAGGACGAGCGCGGGTGGTCGCGGGCCGAACTCTTGGAGGAACTCCGGGACCGCAAGCGGGTCCTCCAGTATCTCCGCGAGCAGGGCGTCTCGGACTATCGGCGGTTCACCGCGATGATAAACGAGTACTACTCACATCCGGACCGCGTGCTGGACACCTTGGACCTCGACGGCGAGGTTTCGACCGGGTTCGACTGATGTTCGCGTACCTGCCGCTCGTGCTGGTGGCCGCCCTCCTCGCGCCGGTCGCGGCCGTCCCCATCTCGCCCCGAGTCAACCTGTTCGTCACTCGGGTCGCGCTGACCGCGTTCGGCGGGTGGATAGCGGACCACGGCAGGCGACAGCGCCGACGCCGGGAACTCTTGCAGGCGCTCCACGCCGAGGAGACCTACCGGATGTTCGCATCGAAGACCCTGCTCTACACCGGTCTGTCCGCGGTGGTCGGGAGCGTCGTCGGGGTCTACCTCGTGGCGGGCGTGCTGGCGATTCTCCGTATTTCCCCCGAGACGATGCGGGCGACTTTGCCCTCCCAAATCCACTTCTTGGCGGGCCTGCTGGTGTTTCCGGACCTCTCGGCCGGCCAGTTGTTCGCGCTCCTGTTGACCAGCAGTGCGACCCTCGGGGTGGCCTCGGGCGGCCTGACCTACTGGCTCCGGTGGGAGAACCTGACCTACCGGGCCAACGCCCGAGAGCGCAAGATAGACGAGAGCATCGCCCGGACCGTGGCATTCGTCTACGCCCTCTCGCGGAGCGGGATGGCCTTCCCCGAAATCATGCGGACGCTGGCCCGGAATCAGAAGGTCTACGGCGAGGCCGCCAGCGAGATTGCGGTCGTCGTCAAGGCGATGGACTACGCGGGCCTCGACATGCTGTCGGCCATCGAGCGACTCGCCGACCGCACGCCCAGCGAGAAGTTCGGCGAGTTCGCCGACAACCTCGCCAGCGTCCTCCAGAGCGGCCAGAGCATCTCGGCGTACCTCGAAAACCAGTACGAGCGCTATCAGGAGGACGCCGAGGCCCAACAGGAGGCCTTCCTCGAACTGCTGGCCACGCTCGCGGAGGGGTACGTCTCGGTGTTCGTGGTCGCGCCCCTGCTGTTCATCACCATTCTGGTCATCATGGGCCTGATGGCGCTGGGCAACACCCTGCCGCTCCTCCGGGCGATGACCTACTTCGCCATCCCCTTGGCGAACGTCGGGTTCGTCGTCTACCTCGACAGCATCACCGAATCGCTCCGGGCGGTCCGAGAGGACCGGAACGTTGACCTTTCGGCGGTGGCGCTGGCGGGCGTCCGCCGGACCGACGACCCGGCGTCCGACCGGACCGGCATCCAGCGCCCGGACTCCGGCGACCGGGCAATCGGCGGGTCCTCGGTTCGCTCCGACGGCGGGTCGCTCTCCGCCGCCGCCGAGGAGTCCCGTGGCTCCTCGGAGTCCGGAAACGCGGGCGCAGTCAACTTCGAACGCTTGGACGCCTTCGAGAACGTCCGATGGCTTCGGGAGGCGATGGTCGACCCGACGCGAACGCTCCGGGAGAACCCCGTCGTGGTGCTGTACGCGACGGTTCCGCTGGGTCTGCTTTCGATTCTGATTCGGGCGTGGCCGCATCTCCTCGGCGGGACGCTCTCGCTCCGGGTCGTGGACGACTTCGTGGTGCAGGCTGTGTTGTTCGTGGTCGGCACCTTCGCGGTGGTGCAGGAACTCCATCGGCGGCGCATCGCCGCCATCGAGGCCGGGGTGCCCGACTTTCTGGACCGCCTCGCCAGCGTCAACGAGGCCGGCATGTCGGTTGTCGAGAGTCTGGGCAGAGTGACCGAGAGCGACCTCGGGGCGCTCGACGCCGAGGTCCAGAAACTCTGGGCCGACATCGAGTGGGGCGTGGACGCCGAGACGGCGCTCTACCGGTTCGAGGACCGCCTCGACACGCCGACCATCACCCGGACGGTGACCCTCATCGCCAACGCGATGGCCGCCAGCGGCGACATCGCGCGGGTCCTTCGCATCGCGGCCGACGACGCCCAAGACACCCGGCGACTCAAGCGACAGCGCCGACAGGAGATGCTGACCTATCTCCTCATCATCTACCTCTCGTTTTTCGTCTTCCTCGTCATCGTCGGCGCGCTCAACAGCATCCTCATCCCGAACCTGCCGACCGGCGCGAGCGCGCCCTCCGGGAGTCCGGTCGGCGGTGGCGGCCCGATTTCGGGCATTTCGAGCGTCAACGTCGAAGGGTACACCTTGCTGTTTTTCCACGCCTCGCTGGTGCAGGCGCTGTTCTCAGGTCTGCTGGCGGGCCAGATGGGCGAGGGGAGCATCAAGAACGGCGCGAAGCACGCGACGGTCCTGCTGACCATCGCCTACGGCGTGTTTCTATTCCTGCCGTAGGCGTTTTGACGATGCTAGAGCCGTCCCCAGCACCGAGGAGCAACCTAGACACTGCCCAAGCAATTAAATATGTATTTTAAACAAATGCGGAGTAGTCCCTAACCCGTCCCGATAGCTTTTACTCCCCGGCTTTCGCTCACTCGCGCATGGTCTGGGTTCGCTCGGAGTACGCCGAGGAGTTAGCCGTCGTCCTCGCGTGGTTCTCGGTTCTCCTCCCGTGGAACGTCACCTACTCGACGCTCTCGGGCGTCGGTAGCGTCCTGTTCGTTCGTTTTCCGTTCTTCCAAGTCCGGTACGTCTTCGGCATCTCCATCTCGAAGGCCACGACGCTCATGACCCCGCTCGGTGCCCTCTCGTATCAGGAGGGCCAGTCGATTGCGGTCGCCTACCAAGCGTGGGCGGTCGGCGCAGTGGTCGTCGGCGGAGCGTTCCTGCTGAGCCTCGCGCTCTACGGCTTCGAGGACCGCGTTGGCGCGACCTTCGACCCGGTGGGTGTGATGGGCGTCCTCCTCTCGCTGGCCGGGGGCGTGCTGACCGTGGCGACGTGGCTCCTCTGGACGCGCGGGTTCCCCGGCCTGCCGATTCCGGTCGGCGTGGTTCTGCTGTACCTGTTCGGCGGGGCGTTGCTCCTCGCGCGCAGGGAGTGAGAAATTGAATTTCGGGGTATCGTCTGTTGCACGCTGGTACAGATTTCTGCGAGTAGTCCTGTTGGCGTTGTCGGGAAGCTAGCTACTCCCGACTCCGAGGCGTTCCCGCACCGCCACCGGACAGGAACTACAGGCCACACCCTCCCCAACCGACTGCGCTTCTCGGTCTCCGCGTTGCTCCGACCTGCGATGCTCATCCCTCGCGCGATTCGGCGCGGCATGAACGCCGCGCCGTGGGAGACAAGCTCCCACGAGCCTTGCCTCGCTACGCTCGGCAAGACGCCAGCGCGCGCCGGACATTGACTGAACCCCTGCCGAGGTCCTGTCACTCTTGGTGAGGACGTTTCGACCAGCGGACTGTTCACGTTCGGATTTATCGCCGGAGCGACCGCTTCCCGGCCGAGTAAGTTCGACTTTCTTCGATGCCGCGGCGTCGTGGGAGCGGCGTTACGTTCATGACGCGCCGGGACGTAGTGGGGCGTACGGAATGAGGCGCGACTACTTCACGCTGGAGGTTCGAAACGTCGATTGGGTCGAGGACGACGACGAGGCCAAGAAGCCGACGGTAATCATCGACTTCGAAGGCCCCTCCTCGACGCTCCGCGAGCGCCTCACGGGGACAGACGACGACTTGCTCGACGCCGAGGAGACCGACGTGGCGTTCAGACTCCAAGGTCCCGTGGACGACGACGATACCGCGGGCGTCGTCAGCGTCACCAACCGCATCACGGGTGACTTCGTGCTGGAACTGAACCAAGACGCCGACGACGTACTCAAGTTCATCACTGCGGCCCGCGAGTACGGCAAGGAGTCCGGCGACATGGATGGCCGGTACCACGTCGAAATCAGCATCAACGGCGACGACCTTGTTGAGTACGACAAGAGTACTTTCCTCGTCTACAACAACGAGGGCAACCTACTCCGCCAGCACAGTCTCATCCCGAGTGGCGTCGAGCTCTGACCCCCGCGCCGCTCGTCGGCGACAACTCCTCCACCCCGACAACTCCGGACTGCTCGACCTGCCGAGGTGTACCGAAACTATTCAGCCGCGGCCGAACTCAGAAGCTCCCGAACAGTAGCAGGTACGCGAGAACGATAGCGGCCATCAGCACGATACCCCAGAGGATGATGTCGAATAGCCCTTCCGGGTCGGTGTAGTCCATGTTCACGTCGGCGAGTAGCACCCCCGGTGATTTATCTTTCATGGAAACGGACGGCGAGTCGAGACGCCAGCGTCGAATCGCGGAAAGCTAAGTGTCCGCGGGCGTCAGGTCAGGTATGGACCTCTTTGGGACCGCGGGTATCCGCGGAAGCGCGGTTGAGACGGTAACGCCGGAACTCGCGCTGGCGGTGGGTCGCGCCGCCGGACGCGATAGGCAGGAGTTCGTCGTGGCACGCGACGGTCGGGAGACCGGCCCCGCACTGGCGGCCGCGATGGAAGCCGGATTGGAGAGCGCCGGGGCCGACGTGCGCCGGGCGGGCCAACTCCCGACGCCTGCTCTCGCGTTCGCCTCGCAGGGCCGACGCGGCGCGATGCTGACCGCGAGTCACAACCCGCCGACCGACAACGGCATCAAACTGTTCGCCGACGGCGAGGAGTACGACCGGGAGGCCGAGCAGGCAATCGACCGGCGAGTCGAGGCCGACGAGTCGCCGGTCGCGTGGGACGAGTGGGGCAAAAGCGAGCAGGTCGGCGTCCTCGACGCCTACCGCGAGGCGGTCATCGACTACGCCCGCCAGCAGGGAGCGCCCCTCGACGGCCTCCGGGTCGTGGTCGATTGCGGGAACGGGATGGCCGCCGTCGCCACGCCCCAAGTCCTCCGGGCGCTCGGGGCCGAAGTCGTCACGCTCAACGCCAACGTGGACGGCCACTTCCCCGGCCGGGAGAGCAAGCCGACTCCCGAGACCCTCTCGGACCTCCGGAACTTCCTCGAAAACGACCCTGAGGCCGACCTCGGCATCGGTCACGACGGCGACGCCGACCGAATCGTCATCGTGGACGGCGACGGTGGGGTCGTCCACGAGGACACCGTGGTCGCTGTCCTTTCAGCACACTACACCCGACAGAGCGAGGCCGACGACCCCGTAGTAGTGACAACGCCAAACGCCTCCGGGCGAATCGACGAGCAGGTCGAGTCGGCGGGCGGTCGAGTAGAGCGCGTCCGCCTCGGTGCGCTCCACGAGGGCATCGCCACAGCGCGCGAGGAGGGGACCGAAAATACTGAGGTCGTCTTCGCGGCCGAACCGTGGAAGCACGTCCACACCCAGTTCGGCGGGTGGATAGACGGCGTGACCAGCGCGGCGGTCATCGCTCGACTCGTCGCCGACGCTGGTGGCCTCGCGCCGCTCCGGGAACCAGTCACCGAGCGCCCCTACCGAAAGGTCAGCGTCTCGTGTCCCGACGACGCCAAGGTCCCAGTGATGGAGCGACTGGAATCGGCGATTCCCGAACAGTTCCCCGACGCCGAGGTCGCCACCGAGTACGGCGTCCGGGCGACTTTCCCCGACTCGTCGTGGGTGTTGGTCCGACCGAGCGGGACCGAACCCTACGTCCGCATCTACGCCGAGAGCGACGACGTGGACGCGCTGGTCGCCGACGCTTCTGCGGTCGTGGAGGCCGAAGTCGCGGACCACGCCTGAAATCTCCGGGTCTCCCGGTCCCGCGGTCTGCTTCCCCGCGCCACCACTTCACAAATTTCACCTGTAATCCATTTCCACCCGTATTTTGCATGGTTTTTAGTTTTGAAGCGACGGTTTTATCAGGTCTTGCCTGACTCAATAGAGTAAGATGGCAAAAATAGACGATGGCAGACGGCGGATGCTCAAAATCGGCGGCGCAGGTCTCGTCGGTACCGGACTCGCTGGCTGTCTCGGTGGCGGCAGTGGTGGAGCCGAGACGACCACCGAATCAGGCGGTGACTCCACGGAGTCCGGCGACGACACCACGGACGCGACCACCACCTCGTCGGATACGACCAACGTGGGGATGGTCTACGCCACCGGTGGTCTCGGTGACAACTCGTTCAACGACATGGCCCACAAGGGCATCAAGTCGGCCAAGTCGGAGTTCGACATCGCGTTCAAGAACGCCGAACCGAGCAGTCCGAGCGACGTGGCCACCCTCCAGCGCAAGTTCGCCCGGTCGAACAACCCCGATTACGACCTCATCAGTTGCATCGGGTTCGTCCAGACCAGCGCGCTCAAGGAGAACGCCAAGCGGTTCGCCGACCAGAATTTCATGGTCGTGGACACGGTGGTCGAACAGCCCAACGTGTCGAGTTACACCTTCAAGGAGCATCAGGGGTCGTTCCAAGTCGGCCACCTCGCGGGCCTGCTGACCTCCAAAGAGAGTTTCAGCGCGGGTGCCGGCGAGACCAACGGCGACCTGAAAGTCGGCTTCGTCGGCGGCAAGGAGGTCCCCCTCATCAAGAAGTTCGAGGCCGGATTCAAAGCGGGCGTCAAGCACGCTAACTCCGACGTGTCGGTCTCCTCGGCCTACGCCGGTGCGTGGAGCGACCCCGGCAAGGGTCAGTCCATCGCCAACTCGATGTACAACAAGGGCGCGGACATCATCTATCACGCCGCAGGCGGCACCGGAAACGGTGTGTTCAAAGCGGCCCAGAGTCAGGGTCGGTTCGCCATCGGCGTGGACTCCGACCAGTCCAAGAGTCTGCCCAAGTACAGCGACGTGATTCTGGCCAGCATGGTCAAATACGTAGACGAGGCGGTCTACCGGTCGGTCGAGCGCACGACCAACGGCAACTTCGACGGCGGGTCCGTCCACACGCTCGGTCTGGAGAAGGACGGCGTTGCGGCGGTCTACGGCACGGACCTCGGGTCCGAGATTCCCGACTCGGTCAAGTCGAGTCTCGACTCGTCCCGAGAGAAAATCGTCGCGGGCGACATCGAAGTGCCGACCAAGCCCGAGAACGTCTAAACTGCGGCTTTCGACCCTCACTCTCGTTTTCGCGCGGGTTCTCCGGCAAGAAAGCGTCGGATTCATCACGTTCGGTACTCAATCTCACGGGGTATGTGGGGGAGAACCAATCGACGACAGTTTTTGGGAGCATTGGGCGGGGCGGCCGCAGTCGGAACGACCGGATTCCTGCAGGACGGGACGATTAACGTCGGGATGGTGTACGCCACCGGCGGACTGGGTGACAACTCGTTCAACGACATGGCCCACGCCGGAGTCCAGCGCGCCGCCGAGGAGTTCGACGTGTCTTTCCAGAACGCCGAACCGAGCAGTCCCAGCGACGTGGCCTCGCTCCAGCGCCGGTTCGCCCGGTCCCAGAACCCGGACTACGACCTCATCTGTTGCATCGGGTTCGTGCAGGCCGACGGACTCCAGCGCAACGCCCAGCGGTTCTCCGACCAGCGATTCATGGTCGTGGACACGGTGGTCGAGCAACCGAACGTCGCCAGTTACGTCTTCAAGGAACAGCAGGGGTCGTTCCAAGTCGGCCACCTCGCTGGCCTGCTGACGACGATGGAGTTCAGTGCCGGGGCGGGCCAGACCAACGACGCGACGACGGTGGGGTTCGTCGGTGGCCAAGAGGTTCCCCTCATCAAGAAGTTCGAGGCCGGATACCGGGCGGGCGTCCAGCACGCCAACGCCGACGTAAACGTCCTCTCGGCCTACGCCGGGTCGTTCAGCGACCCCGCGCAGGGCCAGTCTATCGCCAACTCGATGTACAACAACGGCGCGGACATCATCTACCACGCCGCGGGCGGCACCGGCAACGGCGTGTTCCGGGCGGCCCAGAACAGCGGTCGGTACGCCATCGGCGTGGACGCCGACCAGAGCCAAAGCCTGCCGGAGTACGGCGACGTGATTCTGGCCAGCATGGTCAAACACGTGGACGAGGCCGTCTTTCGGTCCATCCGGCGGGTGACCAACGACAACTTCGAGGGCGGGACGGCCAACCGCCTCGGCCTCGAACAGAACGGGGTCGAAGCGGTCTACGGGCAGGGACTGGCAGGCGAGATTCCGGCGGAAGTCAAATCCGCGCTCGAACAGTCCGAACAGCAAATCGTGGGCGGCGACATCGAAGTCCCGACCGAACCGAGCCAAGTCGGGCAAGCGTCCACGACGACGCAATAGCGCCCCAGAAGTGACTAAATATTTCTTTTAGACAGATAAATAATTATAAAGCAACGGCGTATAATTTCAGAACCGCGCGGTGAGACGCCGAAAACGTCGGGCTATGACGCCGACGACACGTCTTCCGGCTGAAACGTACTTCCCGAATCCGGGTCGCTTAAGCGGGCACGTCATGAACACCGACAAAAGATGAGTACAGCCGTCCACCTCGAGGGAATTACCAAGCGATTCCCCGGCGTCGTCGCCAACGACGAGGTCGACCTCGAAGTCGAGGAGGGGAGCGTCCACGCCCTCCTCGGCGAGAACGGTGCTGGCAAGACCACGCTGATGAACGTGCTGTACGGTCTCTACCAGCCGGAGGGCGGAACGGTCCACCTCCACGGGGAGCCTCGGGAGTTCGACACGCCGCGAGACGCCATCGACGCCGGCATCGGTATGATTCACCAGCACTTCATGCTGGTCGATACACTCACCACGGCCGAGAACATCGTCCTCGGCCACGAACCCCGCAAGTGGTTCGGGCTGGCGATGGACCGCGAACAGGCCGAGCGCGACGTTCGGGAGTTGAGCGAACGCTACGGCTTCGATGTGGACCCCACCGCCCGCGTCGAGGACGTGAGCGTGGGGGTCCAGCAACGGGTCGAAATCCTCAAAGCACTCTACGGCGGGGCCGACGTGCTGATTCTGGACGAACCGACCGCCGTCCTGACCCCCCAAGAGGTCGAGGACCTATTCGAGGTGTTCGAGGAACTCGCCGAGGAGGACAAGACGATTATCTTCATCACCCACAAGTTGGGCGAGGCGATGGAGTCAGCCGACGACATCACGGTCCTCCGGGACGGCAAGAACGTCGGCACCGTGGACGCAGACAGTACCAGCAGGGAGGAGCTCGCCGAGCTGATGGTGGGCCGGGAAGTCCTGCTGGAAGCCGACAAGGACCCCGTGGAAGTCGGCGACGTGGGGCTGGAAGTCTCCGACCTGCGCGTGACCGACAACCGGGGCGTCGAGCAGGTCAGCGGCGTGAACATCTCGGCCCGCGAGGGCGAGGTGTTCGGCATCGCCGGGGTGGACGGCAACGGCCAATCGGAACTCGTGGAGGCCATCACCGGCCTCACCGCTCCCGACGATGGGCGGGTCGCCTTCCAAGGGCAGGACGTGACCGACCTCTCGCGGCGCGAGCGAATCGACACCGGACTGGCCTACGTTCCCGAGGACCGCCAAGAGCGCGGCCTCGTGATGGACTTCGACCTCGTGGAGAACGGCCTGCTCGGAAGCCAACACACCCCCGAGTTCGCCGAGGGCGGTCGCATCGACTGGGGCCACACCCGCGACCACGCCGAGGCCATCATCGAGGAGTACGACGTGCGCCCGCCGAACGCCGACGCCGAGGCCGAGTCGTTCTCCGGCGGGAACCAGCAGAAGTTCATCGTCGGCCGGGAGTTCGCCCGCGACCCCGAAGTCGTGGTGGCCTCCCACCCGACCCGCGGGGTGGACGTGGGGAGCATCGAGTTCATCCACGAGCGCATCCTCGACCTGCGCCGGGCGGGCAAGACGGTTCTGCTGGTCTCGTCGAAACTCGACGAGGTGCAACAGCTTTCCGACCGCCTCGGCGTCATGCACGAGGGCGAAATCGTGGACGTGGTGGACCCCGAGCGCGTCACCGAGGAGGAACTCGGCCTGCTGATGGCCGGCGAAATTCCCGACGACGCCCCGAGCATCGCCGACGCTCCGGGGGGTGAACGATGAGCGACCGCGGACCCGACGACGAGGCCGACCCCAATCCCGACGACTCGTGGCAGGGCCGGGCCGACCGGGCGCTCGAACGACTCGTGGACGCCTCGGCCGTCGAGCGCATTCTCATCAGCCTCGCGGCGCTGGTGCTGTCGGTCGTCGTCGGCGCGCTCATCATCCTCGTCTCGGGATGGGTAGCGACCTGCCAGTCGCCGTTCTTCTCGGCCTCGGGAGTCGGGTCGTTCTGCTACGACCCGATTTCGGTGTACTACGTCCTGTTCAAGGGCGCAGTCTGGCCGCCCTACAACGTCGCCATCACGCTCAAGGAGACGACGCTGTTGCTGTTCACGGGCCTGTCGGTCGCAGTGGCTTTCCGGGCCGGGATGTTCAACATCGGCACGCAGGGCCAACTCGTGTTGGGCGCGCTCGGCACCGCGCTGGCGGTCCTCTGGGTCGCTCCGGTCGTCCCGGCGGGCGTCGTCGGCGGACTGATTCTCATCGCGGTGGGCCTGCTGGTCGGCGCGCTGGTCGGCGGCCTCTGGGGCGCGATTCCGGGCGCGCTGAAGGCCTACGCCGACGCCAACGAGGTCATCACGACCATCATGCTCAACTTCGTCGCGTCCGGCATCGCGTTCACGCTGGTCTCGGAGGTGTTCAAAGACCCCGAGAGCCAGACCGTCCAGACTCGGGCGATTCCCGGATTCGCCCAACTTCAGCCCGTGTTCTTCGACACGACCGTCTTCTCGATGCTGGCACTGGTCGGCGCACTCGCGCTCGGCGGGGGAATCTACTGGATGCTCAACGGAACCTCGTTCGGCTACGACCTGCGGACCAGCGGCGTCCAACCGGAGGCCGCCGAGTACGGCGGGGTGGATTCCGAGAAGATGATGGTCTCCAGCATGGCGCTTTCGGGCGCGCTCGGCGGCCTCGGCGGCGCGGTCTACGTGCTGATGGTCGCCTCGCGCTGGCGGACCGGCATCCCGTCGCTGGGCTTCGACGGCATCACGGTCTCGATTCTGGCGGGCAACAACCCGCTCGGCGTGGTCCCGGCGGCCCTGCTGTTCGGCGCGCTCAAGACCGGCAGTCTCGCCATCGAGTTCCAGCTTTCGGTGCCCAAGCAGTTGGTCGGGGTCCTGCGCGGCCTCATCATCCTGTTCATCGCCATGCCGGAGTTCTTCCGGATGGTCGGCGCACGCTTCCGGTTCGGCGACGACCGGCCCTCGGTCGCCACCGACGGCGGGGCTGAGACGACAGATGGAAGTGACGCAGACGACCACGGAGGTGACGACAGATGAGCTACGCCGAGCCCTCGCGCAAGCGCCGCTGGCTCGCCGGAGTCGGCGTCCTCGTCGTCGCGGCGCTATCAGCGGTAGAACTGTTCTTCCCCGCCAGCCCGGTCGCCGAAATCGTCAACATCATCGACGCCAACTACATCCGGTCGGTCCTGCGGCTCACGGTCCCCATCGCGTTCGCCGCGCTCGGCGGCATCTTCGCCGAAAAGAGCGGCGTCATCAACATCGGTCTCGAAGGCCTGCTCATCATCTCGGCGTTCACCTCCATCGCGGTGGCTGGCGTCATCAGCGGCGGGACGCCCACGCAGTTCCAGCTTTGGATTGGCTTCGCCGTCGCGGTGCTGGCGAGCGTGTTGTTCGCTCTGCTGTTCGCGGTCATCTGCATCGAGTTCAAGGCCGACCAGATTATCGCGGGACTGGCGGTGTGGCTCATCGCCCTCGGTCTCGCACCGTTCGCCAGCAAGGTCATCTGGGGGCAGGTCAACAGTCCACCGGTGGCGACGCTGAACAACTTCGACCTCCTCGTGGTCGAGGCCAACCCGCCGGTCGTGATGATGCTGGTCTCGGTCCCGGCGGCGTGGTACGCGCTGAATCGGACCTCGTTCGGCCGGTGGATAGAGGCCAGCGGCGAGAACCCGAAGGCGCTCGACACCGTGGGTGTTGACGTTCGGAAGGTTCGGTACGCAGGCGTTCTGCTGTCCGGATTCTTCTCGGGCCTCGGCGGTGCCGGACTTGCCTTGGGCCGGGTCGGCCAGTTCATCGGCGGCGGCGCGACGATGGTCAACGGCCGGGGATGGATCGGCATCACGGCCTACCTGTTCGGGAACTACAACCCGCTGGGCGCGTTCGGCGCGTCCTTCCTGTTCGCCAGTCTGGACGCGCTACAGATTCGTCTCCAGCAGTTGGGCTACAACATCCCGAGCGAACTCATCGGCATCATCCCCTACGTGACGGTGGTCGTGGTGCTGGCGTTCGTCGGCCGCACCCGGATTCCCTCGGCGGCGGGCGACCACTACGAGTCCGGCGAGGAGTAACTTCCCGACGTCCTCCGTTCTGCGCGAGGTTGTGACTGTTCGCTGTCCCGTTGCCTTTCCGATTGTGCCCGAGACCAGCACGCGGACAGAGAGCTGTAGCTCTTGAATCTGGCTCAGCCCTCTCGGGGTAGTCGGACTGGCGGTCCTCGGCCCCGACTCCGAGCGACCGCACGAGGCGTCCGAACAGGGTTCGTCCCGTCCTCGCACTTGAACCCTCGCTACGGTCTCAGACGGGAGATATATGTCTCGGGCCTCCCAACGTCCGGTTCCATGGACGAACTCGTCGAAGTCGCCCGCGAGGCCCAGACCGACGCCCACGTACCCTACTCCGACTACCCGGTCGGCGCGGCGCTGTTGACCGCCGACGGAAGCGTCTACGTCGGGTGTAACATCGAGAACGCCAACTACAGCAACAGCCTCCACGCCGAGGAGGTCGCCATCGCCGAGGCCATCAAGGAGGGCCACCGCGAGTTCGACGCGCTGGCGGTGAGTTCCGGTCGGCGCGACGGTGTGACTCCCTGCGGGATGTGCAGACAGACCCTCTCGGAGTTCTGCGACGACGACATGCCAGTCATCTGCGACGAGGGTGACGACACGGCCGAGTACACACTCGGCGAACTCCTGCCCAACACCATCACCGAGGAGATGCTGGAGTAGCGACACGACGCTATCCGGAGACGCCGCCCGCCAGCGTCCTCGCTTCCAACATCCTCGGCTTTATACGCATCCGCCGAGTCAGCAATCGGCATGACCGGTGACAGCGAAGACCCCAACGACGACGTGCAGTACCACATCGAGGTCGGCGAGGACGACGTGGCCGACGCCGTTCTCCTGCCGGGCAACCCCGAGCGCGTCGAGAAGATTACCCAGTTCTGGGACGACGCCGACGAGGTGGCCCATCACCGCGAGTACCGGACCGTCACGGGCGACTACGAGGGAACGCCCATCAGCGTGACCTCGACCGGCATCGGTAGCCCCTCGGCGGCAATCGCGGTCGAAGAACTCGCCCGCGTCGGCGTGGAGACGTTCATCCGAGTCGGGTCCTGCGGCGCGATTCAGGAGGGCATGGAGGTCGGCGACTTAGTTATCACGACCGGCGGGGTCCGCCAAGAGGGGACCAGCGACGAGTACGTCCGGGAAGACTACCCCGCGGTTGCCGACTACGAGGTCGTCTCTGCACTGGTCGCGGCCGCCGAGCGCCTTGACTACGAGTACCACACCGGAATCACTATGAGCGCCGACAGTTTCTACGCCGGGCAGGGCCGACCGGGCTACGACGGCTTCGAGGCCGCCGGAAGCGACGAACTCGTGGAGGGCCTGAAGGACGCCAACGTCAAGAACATCGAGATGGAGGCCAGCGCAATCATGACTCTCGCCAACATCTACGGGCTTCGGTCGGGGGCGGTCTGCTCGGTGTTCGCCAACCGCGAGACCGGCGAGTTCATGACCGAGGGCGAGAACCGCGCCGCCGAAACCGCCAGCCTCGCGGTGAAGCTACTGGCCAAGATGGACGAGAAGAAGGCCGAAGCGGGCGTTGAGCGATGGCATCCGGGGCTGAGTCTGGAGGAGTAGGCCCCGAAACTGCGTTGCAGATACGGGGTGTCGGTAACCCCAAAAGAATGGAAGATATTTATTAAACAAACGTATAGTTATCTAAGAGTCTCCGCAGGTTCGCTAGCGTCCCGAACTCGATTTCGGAGGCGAACAATTAACTACCATCACGGAACCAACTCGCCCCGGACGTTTCGCGCGGTCACGCGAGCGGGGCGAGTGTGACCTCGGCAGTCGCAACCCGCGCAGGCCACAGGCCGAGCAGGACCGTCTGCCGGTGGTCGCCCGGTGCCGGGGCCGAGGACCGCCAGTCCGACTACCCCGAGAGGGCTGAGCCAGATTCAAGAGTCACAACGCCGAACCGCCGATAGATGACCGACGCCGACACCATCGCCACCTACCAGTCGGTCGCCGACGAGTATCGGGCACGCCACGGCGACCGCTCGGTGGTCGAGGAGCTAGTCGAGCAGTTTCTGGACCATCTCGACGCCGCTCTCGCCGAGCGCGACCGAACCAACCCCGAGAGCGCCCGAGTCGCGGATATTGGCTGTGGACCCGGCTGGGAGTCGGCCACCTTCGCCGACCGGGGTCACGAAGTCGTCGGCGTGGACCTCACGCCCGCCTTCCTCCGGTCTGCACGAAGCGAGGCCCCCGACGCCGAGGTGGCGCGGATGGACATGCGGAGCCTCGGCTTTCCTCGGGACTCATTCGACGGTCTCTGGGTCTGCGCGTCGTTTCTCCACGTTCCGAGAGCGGACGCGGCCGAGACGCTTCGGGAGTTCCGGCGCGTCCTCCGAGCGGGCGGCGTCGTCTTCCTCTCGGTCAAGGCGGGCGACGGCGAGACGGAGGGCGACGGGTACGACGAGGACCGCCGACGGTTCACCCTCTACCGGGGCGACGAGTTGCGAGAACTGGCCGCCGACGCGGGCTTCGAAGTCGAGGACGTGAGCGAGGACGACTGGGTGACGCTCCTCGGACGAGCGTGACCGACGGGGCTACTCGTCGGCGTCAGGCGACCGCACCGACAGCACCGGCATCTCCGCGGTCCGAACGATTTTCGCGGTGGTGCTACCGAGGAAGTACCGCTCGAAACCGCTCCGGCCGTGGGTCCCCATGGTAACGAGGTCGATGTCGTTCTCGTCGGCGTAGTCGAGGAGGCTGACTGCCGGGATACCCTTCCGGACGGCGGTAGTCGCGTCGAGACCGGCCTCGCGGGCCTGTTCGGCGACGGCCTCGGTGGCCGTCTCGCCCTGCTCCTCGAACGTGTCGAGGAGCGTGGTCTGGGGCGTCACGTCGTCGGTACTCGTCATCGCTCGCACGTCCATCACGTTGACCGCGTGGATGGTGGCGTCGTACTTCTCGGCGAGCGTGACGGCGTGGGCGACCGCGGTGGCGGCACACTCGCTCCCGTCGGTCGGAATCATGATGTCGTCGTAGCCGTCGCCGACGACGCTCTGGTCGGTCGCCCGGACCGTGAACACCGGCATGTCCGCGAGTCGGACGACCCGCTCGGTGACGCTCCCGGTGACGTATCGGTTCAGGCCGGTCCGGCCGTGAGTGCCCATGAACACGAGGTCCGCGTCGTTCTCGTCGGCGTAGTCGAGGATACCCTCGGCGGGTTTGCCCCGCACGACCGCCGTCTGAACGTCGTCGCCGGGGTCGGCGAGTGCCTCGACTGCCGAAATCGTCTCCCGAGCGTCGTCTTCGAGTTGTTCGATGAACGCTTCGTCTACGCCGCCGGCACTGAAAAGGCCGCCAGCGTCCTGCACGTCCACGACGTTGACGAGGTGGACTGTCGCATCGAATACGCGGGCCACGTTCAGCGCGTGTTCGGCGGCGCGCTCGGCGTGTTCGCTACCATCAGTGGGGACGAGGAGCGTGTCGTACATAGTGAATCGTACCAGTAGATAGGACGACAAATCCCTTAATCTAACTGGTAGTTCTCACAAAGCGAGAACGACGTTCGCGGAGTGACGTGACGCCGGCCTACAGCAGGTCGGCGTCCACGAGTCTATCGACCGCTTCGCCGATACGCTCCTTGCTGTTGGCGTAGGAGATGCGGGCGTAGCCCGGCGCACCGAACGCGCTCCCCGGAACGGTGGCGACGTGGGCCTGTTCGAGGGCGTCCTCGCACCACGTCTGGTCGTCGTCAGCGACGGGTATCATCAGGTAGAACGCGCCGTCCGGTTCGGGGGCCGCTACGTCCTCGTCGCCGAGTCTGTCCAGCAGGAACTCTCTGCGCTCGGCGAAGGCCTCGACCATCTCGGAGACCGACTCGTCGGTGTTCCGCAGGGCCTCGATGCCCGCGTGCTGGACGAAGTTGGTCGCACAAGAGACCGAGTGGGAATGAAGCTTTCCGGCTTGGGAAATGACCGCCTCGGGCGCGGCGAAGTAGCCGAGTCGCCACCCGGTCATCGAGTAGGCCTTCGAGAAACCGTTGACCGTGACGGTCCGGTCGGCCATCCCCTCGAAGGTGCCGAGACTGGTCGGCTCCTCGCCGTAGGTGATTTGCTGGTAAATCTCGTCGCTGATGACGGTCACGTCGTGTTCGACCGCGAGGTCGGCAACGCCCGCTAGCGCGCTATCGGAGTAGACCGCGCCGGTGGGGTTGTTCGGCGAGTTGACCACGAGGAGTTCCGTCTCGTCGGAAATCTCCTCGCCAAGTTCGTCCAGCGCGGGTTCGAGTTGGAAGTCGTGGGGCGCGAGGTCAACGCGGTTGAGGTCCCCACCGGCCAACTTGACCATCGCCTCGTAGGAGACCCACGCCGGGTCGAGCAGGACCACTTCGTCGCCGTCGTCGACGAGGGTCTGGATGGCCTCGTAGAGCGCCTGCTTCGCACCGGGCGTGACGATGACGTTCTCGGCCTCGTGGTCGAGGCCGTCGGCTTGCAGTTTCTCGGCGATGGCTTCTTTGAGTTCTGCAATTCCGTTCGAGGACGTGTAGCCGGTGTGTCCGGCGTCCATCGCGTCCTGTCCGGCGTCCACGATGTTCTCGGGCGTCGGGAAGTCGGGTTCGCCGACGCTCAGGTCTACCACGTCAGCGCCCTCGGCTTCCAGTTCGCCGGCGAGGTTGCTGATTGCGAGAGTTGCGCTCGGTTCGACGCGCTGAATCCTGTCTGAGAAGTGCATGTTAGAGTTCCTCCGCGAGTTCGATTGCGGCGTCTACTGCTTCTTCGCCCTTGGTGACACGCTCGCGGGCTTCCGCCCCGGACATCCCCGGTCCGGAGACCCCAAATGTGACGGGTTTGTCTCGGTCGAGGCTCACGTCGGTCAGGCCTTGGGCGGCCGCGTCGGTGATAACTTGGTCGTGGTCGGTATCACCGGTCACGACGGTTCCGACCACTGCCACGGCGTCGATTTCGTCGCGGCGGGCCAGTCGGTCGGCCGCCAGCGGCGAGTCGTATGCGCCGGGGACGTGGAGGGTCTCGACCACCTCGGCACCGCGGTCGGCGGCGGCCTCGTGGGCGTGTTCTTCCATCTGTTCGGTGACCTCGCGGTTGAACCGCGAGACGACGAGACCGAGCGAAACCATGTCGGGACCGAGGTTTGGGCGCGTAAAAGAACTACCGTTCTCCGGAAAACTTGTATCCCTCGGGATGGATTCCGGAAACGATGACTGCTGACGAGCAGTCCGCGACGACTCGGCGGTGGACCCCCGAGTCGGCGAGCGCGTTCGGTCGGTCGGTCGGCACGAGGACTGCCGTGGCGGTCCTCGCGGTGACGCTGTTGTCGCTGTCGCTCCGACTGTTCGCGCTCGGGTCGCGGACGTTTCACTGGGACGAGGCACGGGTCGGTTACTGGATTCTGCGCTACGCCGAAAACGGCATCTGGGAGTACCACGCCGTCATCCACGGCCCCTTCCTCTACCACGTCAACAAGTACCTGTTCCAGTGGTTCGGCGCGAGCGACTTCCTCGCTCGCCTCCCAGTCGCAGTAGTTTCGGGCTTACTGCCGCTGACCGCGTGGCTGTTCCGCGAGCGACTGCGCCGGGTCGAGATGATAGCCGTCGGTCTCTTCTTCGCGGCTAACCCCGTCGTCCTCTACTACTCGCGGTTCATGCGCAACGACGTTCTGCTGGCGGCGTTCATGGTGTACGCGCTGGCGTTCTACACTCGGCTGTTCGACACGAAGAAACCGCGGTATCTCTACCTCGGGACGCTGATGCTCGCGCTGGCGTTCACCACCAAGGAGAACGTGCTGGTCTACGTCGTGACGTGGGTCGGCGCGGCCGTCCTGCTGTTCGACCACCGACTTCAGTTGGTGGCGGGGGCCGACGACCGGAAGGCCTTCCTGCGCGAGGAGGCCCGCGAGGCGTGGCGCGCGCTCTGGGTCGGCCGGTGGGGTCTCCACCTCGTGCTGGGGATTCTGTTCTTCTTCGCGGTCGTGATTTTCTTCTACGCGCCGCGGGCAGGACCCACCTCCGACCCCGGTCTCTGGAAGGCCTTCTCGAATCCGGGGATGTTCCCGGCGGTAATCGAGGAGGCCACTGTCGGGTCGTGGGAGTCGTTCGTCAGCAAGTGGGGTGAGGGGAACCAAAAGTCGTACCTCTCGACGTTCAAGTCGCTCGGCGCGGTGCTGTGGGCCGGGTCGGCCGCACTGCTGGCGCTGTCGGTCGTGGGGTTCGTCACCGACCGGTACGTCGGCGAGCGACCCCGAGACGTGGTTTCGTTCACCTTCTACTGGGGCTTCGTCAGCGTGCTGGGCTATCCCGTCATCGTGGAGAACGCCTTCCCGTGGGAGGTCATCCACGCCGTCGTGCCGCTGGTGATTCCGGCGGGCGTCGGGTTGGCGATTCTCGTCCGATGGGGCGCGGAGGCCATCACGGATGGTGACGCGGTGAGCGCGACGTTGGCGGCCTTGCTGGTGTTGCTGGTCGCCGGACAGGTCGCGGCGACCGGAGTCACCACGACCTACCAGCACCCCGCAGACCAGTACCTCGACGGCGAGAGCGAGCGGAACAAACTGGTCCAGTACGGCCAACCCGCGTCCGGCCTCGGGGACACGCTCGAACGAGTTCGCTACGCCTCGAAGCAGAACGAGGGGACCGACGTGCTGTACTACGGGACCGACTTCTACGTCGAGGACGAGACGGAGAACGACCGGTGGTCTGCGGGCGGTGGCTGGTACGACCGCCTGCCGCTCCCGTGGTACACCGAGAAGTACGGCGCTGAAGTCGATAGCACCGTGAAGTTGAACGAGGTCGGGTCGAACCCGCCGCCGGTCGTCATCGCCCGTGCTGGCGACCGGAGCGCGGTGGCCGACCGCCTCGACGGCTATCGCGCCTACGAGGAGGAGATGACCCTGTGGGGAAGCGAGACGGTCTTCTTCATCGACGAGGACTACCGCCGACCACAGGCGGGCGAGTAACCACATTCTTGCATATCGCCAGTCCGAGTTGGCAAATCTTATGCAGACCTATCCACAACTCACGGGTAGATGAGCGACACAGAGACGCTTGGCGTCGTCGGCGGCGGACAGCTCGGCCGGATGTTGGCGGAGGCGGCCGCACCCCTCGGCGTCGAAGTCGTGGTCCTCGACCCGACGCCCGAGTGCCCGGCCTCGCCGGTCGCCCGCGACCAAATCGTCGGCGAGTTCGACGACGAGGAGGGCGTTCGGGAGTTGGCCTCGCGCGCGGACTACCTAACGTATGAAATCGAGTTGGCCGACCCCGACCTGCTGGAGGCGGTCGGCTGGGAGTTCGACGTGCCGGTCCACCCCGACCCCGAGACGCTCCGGACGATTCAGGACAAGTTGGTCCAGAAGGAGGCCCTGCGCGAGGCCGGGATTCCGGTGCCCGACTTCCGGCAGGTTGACGACCGCGAGGACTTGGAGGCGGCGCTGGACGAGTTCGGCTATCCGGTCATGCTCAAGGCCCGCGAAGGCGGCTACGACGGCCGGGGGAACGTCCCCATCGAGGACGAGGCGGATGTCGGGGCGGCGCTGGCCGAAATCGAGGAGACCACCGACGGCGAGGGCGCGAACGCGATGGTCGAGGAGTTCGTGGACTTCGAGCGCGAGGTGTCCGTGATTGGCGCGAAGGGAGCGGGTGAGACTGCGACCTTCCCCCTCGGCGAGAACGTCCACCGCGAGGAGATTCTGCGCGAGACGGTGGTTCCGGCCCGGACCGACGAGGCCGTCGCCGAGCGCGCCCGCGAGGTGGCAGAAGACGTGTTGGACCTGCTGTCGGGGCGCGGCGTCTACGGTATCGAGATGTTCAAGGCTCCCGACGGGGAGATTTCGGTCAACGAAATCGCCCCGCGACCCCACAACTCGGGCCACTACACCATCGAGGGCGCGCTGACCTCCCAGTTCGAGCAACACGTTCGCGGCGTGACTGGGCGACCGCTCGGCGCGACCGACCTCCGGAGTCCGATTGCGATGGCGAACATTCTCGGCGACATCGAGGAGCGCCAACCCGCCGACCTCTCGGGCGACGAGGAGATTCTGTCCCATCCCGACGCGAGTTACCACTGGTACGGCAAGCACGAAGTCTATCCCCTGCGGAAGATGGGCCACCTGACCGTAATCGGCGAGGCCGAAAGCGACACCGAAGAACTGCTTCGAGACGCCCGCGACTTGCGCGACGAGGTGACTTTCGAATGAGCGAACTTCAGCAACTCATCGACGACATCCGAGCGGAGGCAGAGCGCGACAGAAATCCCGAGGACACTCCCGAAATCGGCATCATCATGGGAAGCGACTCGGACCTCGACGTGATGGCGGGGTCCGAAGAAGGGCGACCCGGAGCCTACGACGCCCTGACCGAACTAGGTTTCGAGGAAATCACCGATTACGACGACCCGCCCGAGGCCCGATTCACCTTCGAGACCTACGTGGTGTCGGCCCACCGGACGCCCGAGTTGATGTACGCCTACGCGGAAACTGCCGAGGACCGCGGCCTCGACGTAATCATCGCGGGCGCTGGCGGGAAGTCCGCCGACCTGCCGAACATGACGGCCTCGCTGGCCTACCCCCTGCCGGTCGTCGGCGTGCCGGTCCAAGAGAAGTCCCTCCCCTCCGTGGTCGGGATGCCACAGGGCGCGCCCCTCGTCGCGGTGGACGCGGGCAAGTCGTTCAACGCCGCGCTATCGGCAGTCCAGATTCTCGCCCGCCAGCACGACGACCTGCGCGAGGAGTTGGTCGAGTACCACGACGACCTGCAAGCGGGCGTGGCCGACGTGTCCCGGCGACTCCACGAACAGGGGACGCCCGGTTTCCGAAGCGAGCGCGAGTGACAGACGGCGACTGACGCAGACTGGCGACGACCAGTGCCGGGCCTCCGTCGTCCCCGCTCGAAATTGGAAATAATTGCGAGAGAACGCTCCTTATTTTCCTTAGCAATTTCGAGTTGTTTCCGGCTCCAGTCGCCGAACAGACGCAATCGGGGATTTCGAGACAGCGCATCCGCGGCCAGCCCCGGTCACGGACCGGTCGGAGGTAAAATCAACGCTCGACAGTCGAAATTCCACGCCCGGTAGCGCCGATGAAACCGGCCGGGAGGGCCGACCGAACCGGTCGTGAACCGACATCTCCGACCGTTTCGCGGTGGGTTCGTCCGGTTGTATCTGCTTAACGTCAGTTCTGTGGGTTGACAATCGCTCGGTAGCGTCTGTGAACCCTGCGAGTCGTCGGATTCGACTCGAAACATTCCGTTTCCCGACAGAAACCGTCAAGCCTGCGAAACGCGCTTGAGGCGGCCAGATTCGTTGGAATCGCAAGAATCAACGCTTATAGGGGTGCGCTCATAATCTCCGCGTGGTAGGAGAATATCCGCATGAATCCATGGATAGCTATTGGCGCGCTGGCGCTGGTGGGGCTGTTGATACCGCTCGGGATGATGGCGGTGTCCAGCCTAATCCGGCCCTCCGTGCCCGAACAAGGAAAAACCACCACCTACGAGAGCGGTGAAGTGCCGACGGGCGGCACGCGAATCCGTTTCAACATCCAGTACTACATGGTCGCGTTGCTGTTCGTCGTCTTCGACATCGAGACCGTTCTCATCTTCCCTTGGACGGTTATTTACCGTCGAGCGGTCTCGATGGAGGGCGTCGGCCTGACGGGAGCACTCCTCCCGATGCTGATCTTCATCGGCGTTCTCGTAGTGGGTCTCGGATGGGCGTGGCGCAACGGTGCCGTTCGGTGGGTCCGCAACCCCGACCGTTCCCAACGGAGCGTGGAACAATGAACGGCGTTGCCCGAGACACGGTTTCCAGTCGCACAGGACCACAGACTAACTCCCGCGAATCCGGCCCGGAGAACTCCTCCGTCTCGGCCGTCCCGCGGTCAAACGGGGCTGATTCATCATGACGCAGGTAGTACGCGCTGACCGAGCGACGTTCGAGGAGGTGGGTCGATAATGTTCGTCCCCCTCCAAGGACAGGCAGAGCCTCTGCTCCCCGAGACAATCGGGAAGTGGCTGTTCGGCTCGAACATGGCCATCTGGCAGGAGGCCGTCGCGGCCTTCATCGCCGCGTTCATCGTCGGCAACATCATGCTGACGATGACCGCCGTCGCTGGCCCGTGGGCCAAGCGGAAGATTACCGCCGCGTTCACCGACCGAATCGCAGTCAACCGGGTCGGTCCCGCCGGCCTCCTCATCATCGCGGCGGACGCGCTTCGACTCCTCTCGAAGGAACTCATCATTCCCGATAACGTCGACCGACCGGCGTTCGACCTCGCTCCTCTCGTGGTCGCGTCGTCGGCGCTGTTGGGCTTCGGAGTCATCCCGATGGGGCACATCTTCGGCGTCAATCTGCAACTGGCCGACCCCGAGACCGGGATGGCCTACGTGTTCGCGGTGGCCTCCATCGCCACGCTGGGACTGGCGATGGCGGGCTACGCGTCGAGTAACAAGTACTCGCTGATGGGCGGTCTGCGTGCGATTGCCCAGAACATCGCCTACGAGATTCCGCTCGTCATCACGGCGGCGTCGGTCGTGCTGTTCACCGACACGCTCCAGATGAGCCAAATCGTGGCGGCCCAGCAGGAACCGCTGTTCACCATCGCGGGCATCACGATTCCGTCGTGGTTCGCGTTCGTGAACCCCTTCGCGTTCATCCTGTTCATGGTGGCGAACCTCGCGGAAGTCGGTCGGAACCCCTTCGACATCCCCGAAGCCCCGACCGAAATCGTCGCCGGATACCAGACCGAGTACTCGTCGGTGTACTTCGTGCTGTTCTACCTCGGCGAGTTCATCCACATCTTCCTCGGTGGGGCCATCGTCGCCACGCTGTTCCTCGGCGGCCCGACCGGTCCCTTCATTCCCGAGTCGCTCAACTTCGTCTGGTTCGTCGTCAAGATTTGGGCGGTCTTCCTGTTCACGCAGTGGGCGCGGTCGGCAGTTCCCCGCGTCCGTATCGACCAACTCATCGAGATCGGCTGGAAGGGCATGCTCGTGTTGAGCTTCGCTAACCTCGTCCTGACGGCCGTCATCGTTGGGGTGATGCTCTAATGATTGGTGTACTGAAATCGATGGCAACGACGATGAAGCACGCACTGGACGGGACCACGTTCACGGTCGAGTACCCTGACGTGGCTCCCGAAGTAAGCCCCCGGTTCCGTGGGGTCCACAAGTTCAGCCAAGAGCGTTGCATCTGGTGTCGCCAGTGCGAGAACGTCTGTCCGAACGACACGATTCAAATCGTTCAGGACGACCAGCGCAACGGCGAGCAGTACAACCTCCACATCGGACAGTGCATCTACTGTCGGCTCTGTGAGGAGGTCTGCCCGGTGGACGCCATCCTGCTGACGGAGAACTTCGAGTTCACGGGCGACACCAAAGGCGACCTCGTCTACAACAAAGAGCAGTTGAAGAACGTGCCGTGGTACAAGGACATGGACCCGCTCGAATCGCGGGAACCCGACCGAGGCGCGTGGATCGGCGAGGGCGAAGGCGAGGTGGACTACCAGTAAGTCCGTCTCGAAACGTTAAAAGGACGATTACCAGAATTTCAAGGTGACTGAGATGGCATACGAACTACTCACGTTCGGGCTGTTCGCTCTCGTAACGATAGCGAGCAGTCTGGGCGTCGTCCTGGTGCAGGACGTGTGGCAGTCAGCGTTACTGCTGGGTGTCGCGCTACTCTCCGTCGCGGTTCATTACGTGATGTTACAGGCGGAGTTCCTCGCGGCGATGCAGGTCCTCGTCTACGTTGGCGGGGTTCTCATCCTCATCACGTTCGCCGTGATGCTGACGCGCCAGGCTACGACCGAAGAGGAGGTATCGAGAATATGAATACAGACGACAACAAGAAGTGGCCCGGCGTGGCCGCGCTCGGACTGTTCGCGGTGATGGCGTGGGTTTTCCTCGGTGCCGAGTTCGGCGAGGCCGCGTCCGGATTCGCGGGTGACGCGGGCGTCACTGCTAGCATCGGCTACGCGATGTTCAACATCGCGGCGGACAACGCCATTGCGAGCGAAGGGTTCCTGATTCCCTTCGAAATCATCGACCTCGTGCTGGTCGCCGCACTCGTCGGCGCGGTCATGCTGGCCCGCCGCGACGAGGGCGGCACGATTACGTCGGCTCTGCGGGCCCACTCCGACGAATCCCAACCGAGCGAGGTTGTCGCCGACGGCGGCAGAGAGCAGGGAGGTGACCAGTAGATGGTACCGATAGAGTACTATCTCCTGCTGTCGGCCGCAGTCTTCTGCATCGGCGTGTTCGGCATCCTGACCCGCCGGAACGCACTGCTGTTCCTGATGAGCGTCGAGCTAATGCTGAACGCGGCGAACATCAACCTCGTCGCGTTCTCGCGGTTCCACGGCAACCTGACGGGACAGACGTTCAGCCTGTTCACGCTGGCACTGGCGGCCGCAGAGGTCGCGGTCGGTATCGGCATCATCCTCGTCCTGTATCGCAACTTCAAGGACGTGGACGTAACCGAAGCGACTACGATGAGGTGGTAAAACGATGGCAGCACTCCCCTTCGAACTGACTCCGGCCATCGCGGCCCTCCCGTTCGTATCGTTCCTAATCGCGTTGTTCGTCGGTGCGTTCGCCCCGCGACTGCTCCCCAAGGGCGGCGCGATTCCCGGCATCCTCGCCACGGGTGGCTCGCTTGTGCTGTCGCTGTGGGTGATGCTCACGGTGTCGGGCGGCGAGACCTACCACGAGTACGTCACGTGGGTTGCAGGCGCTGGCGAAGCGACCTTCGACCTGCATCTGGGCGTCCTCGTGGACCCGCTGTCGGCGATGATGCTCGTCATCGTCTCGCTGGTGGCCTTCTTGGTCCACATCTTCAGCCTCGGGTACATGAACGACGAGGACGAAGACGGTCTGCCGCGGTACTACGCCGGTCTCGGCCTGTTCACCGCGAGCATGATGTCGTTCGTCTTCGCGGACAACCTGCTGATGGCGTTCATGTTCTTCGAGCTGGTGGGCCTGTGTTCGTGGCTCCTCATCGGCTTCTGGTTCACGGACGACGCGCCGCCGAGCGCCGCGAAGAAGGCGTTCCTCGTCACCCGCTTCGGTGACTACTTCTTCCTCGTCGGCCTCGTCGGCGTCTTCGCCACCTTCGGCACGTCGATGTTCATCGGTAGCGAGAGCCTCGAATCGTTCCCCCACATCGCCGAGCAAGTCCTCGCCGGTGAGGGCGCGGCCGAGGTGACGACCTACCTCGGTCTCGACCCGCAGGCGTGGTTCGCGGTCCTCGGACTCCTCATCCTCGGCGGCGTCGTCGGCAAGTCCGCGCAGTTCCCCCTGCACACGTGGCTTCCCGACGCCATGGAGGGTCCGACCCCCGTTTCCGCACTGATTCACGCGGCGACGATGGTCGCGGCGGGCGTCTACCTCGTCGCGCGAATCTACGGATTCTACGCCCTGCTTCCGCAGGTACTCGCGTTCATCGCGTTCGTCGGCGGCTTCACGGCGCTGTTCGCCGCCACGATGGGCGTCGTCAAGCGCGAAATCAAGCAGGTGCTGGCGTACTCGACCATCTCCCAGTACGGCTACATGATGCTCGGACTGGGCGCTGGCGGCTACGTCGCATCGACTTTCCACCTGATGACCCACGCCTTCTTCAAGGCGCTGTTGTTCCTCGGTGCAGGGTCGGTCATCATCGCAATGCACCACAACGAGGACATGTGGGACATGGGCGGTCTCAAAGACCGGATGCCCGTGACCTACTACACCTTCCTCTCCGGGTCGCTCGCGCTGGCGGGCATCGTCCCGTTCGCGGGCTTCTGGTCGAAGGACGAGATTCTCTACGAGGCGCTCGTCCACGGCCTGAACACGCCGCTTCTGCTCGCGGCCTACGTGATGGGCCTGCTGGCGGTGTTCTTCACCGGGTTCTACACCTTCCGGATGGTCGCGCTGACCTTCCACGGTGAGCCTCGGTCCGACACCGCGCGCAACCCCCACGACGTTCGCTGGAACGTCAAGGGACCGCTCGCGGTCCTCGGCGTCCTCGCGGCGGTCACAGGCGTCGTCAACATGCTCCCGGTGCAGAAGGTCCTCGGCGTGAAGGGCATCGACTTCCTGCACCAGTGGCTCGACAGCGGTCCCGAAGCCCTGTCGGCCCACCACTACAGCAAACTCCTCCACGACTTCGCCCACTACTCGGCGGGCACCATCGGTTCGGAGGTCACGACGGTCCTGCTGGGTGCGGGCCTCTCGCTGGCCCTCGCACTTGCCGGTGCGGGCCTCGCATGGAAGCTCTACGCCGTCCCGGACCCCGAGGAGCACACCGACAAACTCGGTGGTGCGAAGACGGTGCTGTTCAACAACTACTATCAGGACGAGTATCAGGTCTGGCTCGCGGAAGGGTTCACCCTGCCGCTGGCTCGCGCCGCGGACAAGTTCGACCAAGGCGTCATCGACGGCGTGGTCAACGGCGTCTCCAGCGTGAGCCTGTTCGGTGGCGACCGCATCAAGCGCGTTCAGACCGGCGTGGTGTCGAACTACGCCTTCCTGCTGACGGCGAGCTTCGTCGTCCTACTGCTCGTCATCGGTCTCATGGGAGGTTGGTTCTGAATGTGGATTGAAGCACTCATCGCGGTGACGTTGGCGTCCGCGGCCGCGGTCTTCCTCGCCCCGAACAAAGTGGCCGGGAAGCTCGCGTTCGCGCTCAGCCTGCTCCCGATGGTCGGGAGCCTCTGGATGTACAGCACGTACGAGGCCAGCGGCAACGCCCTGCTCGCAGGGAGCGAACTGGCCTTCGAGACGAACTTCAACTGGGTCGTCGCCGGACCGTACAGCCTGAGTTGGCACGTCGGCCTCGACGGCATCAGCATGCCGCTGGTCGCGCTGACCACGGTCCTCACGTCGCTGGCCCTGCTGGCGTCGTGGACTCCCATCGACGAGCGTCAGAGCCAGTTCTACGGCCTGATGCTGTTCTTGGAGGCGAGCCTGTTGGGCGTCTTCTCGGCGCTCGACTTCTTCCTGTGGTTCGTCTTCTGGGAGATGGTGCTGGTCCCGATGTACGTCCTCATCGGCGTCTGGGGCGGTCCGCGTCGCAAGTACGCGGCCATCAAGATGTTCGTCTATACGAACATCGCCAGCCTCGTGATGTTCATCGGGTTCATCGCGCTCGTCTTCGGTCTCGGCGACTCGGTGACGAGCCTCGACATGCCGGCCATCGCCCAAGCGCTTCGCGCGGGCGAACTCGGTAGTCTGGGTCCGGTCAGCGCGGGCACCCTGAAGGTGGCGGCGTTCGTCGCCATGTTCGCCGGGTTCGCGGTGAAGGTTCCGGTGGTTCCGTTCCACACGTGGCTTCCGGACGCTCACGTCGAGGCCCCGACGCCGGTCTCCATCATGCTGGCCGGGGTTCTCCTGAAGATGGGTACCTACGCCCTGCTCCGGTTCAACTTCACGATGCTCCCGGAGGTCGCCCAGAACAACGCGCCCATCATCGCGGTGTTCGCGGTAGTCAGCGTCATCTACGGCGCGATGCTGGCGCTGGCCCAGTCCGACCTCAAGCGCATCGTGGCGTACTCGTCGGTCTCCTCGATGGGGTACGTCATCCTCGGACTGGTGGCCTACACGCTCTACGGCATGGGCGGCGCGACCTTCCAGATGGTCGCGCACGGTCTCATCTCGGGCCTGATGTTCATGTCGGTCGGCGTCATCTACAACACGACCCACACCCGGATGGTCTCGGACATGTCCGGGCTGGCTAGCAAGATGCCCATCACCGTGGCGGTGTTCGTCGCGGGCGCGTTCGGTTACATGGGCCTGCCGCTGATGGCCGGCTTCGCCGCGGAGCTGTTCATCTTCCTCGGCTCGTTCGGGGCGTTCGCCGGCTCGGTCTGGTTCACGGCCGCCGCGATGTTCGGCATCGTCGTGGTCGCGGGCTACCTGCTGTTCGCCATGCAGAGGACCCTGTTCGGCGAGTTCGAGGTCGAGACCGACTACGAGGTCGGTCCCGCGGCCTTCCACGACGTCGCCCCGCTCGTGGTCCTCATCCTGCTGGTCATCCTGCTGGGTGTCGATCCGGGCATCTTCTACGACATGATTCAGAACGCAGTCGATCCGCTGGTTCCGGCGACCGGAGGTGGTGCATAGATGGCAGTCGAACTTCCGACGTGGACCGCACTCGGTCCGACCCTCGTGTTCGCGGTGACTGCGCTGTTGCTGTTGGTCTTCGACAGCATCGACCCGGACACGACTAACCGCGGTCTGCTGGCTGGCACGGCGGCCTTCGGGTCGCTGGCGGCGGTCGGTCTCTCGGCGTGGTACCTCGTGGCTGGCACGGGCGAGGAGCCGATTTCGCTCTATCAGAACACCATCGTCGTGGACACGATGACGCTGTTCTTCGCGTTGGTGTTCGCCAGCGTCACCACGCTGGTCGTGGTCGCAAGTTACGACTACATGCGCGACCACTCCTATCAGGCGGAGTACTACGCGCTGGTCATGCTGGCGGCGACGGGGATGACGCTGATGGCGGCCGCGAACAGTCTCGCGGTCGTGTTCGTCAGCCTCGAACTCTCCAGTCTGCCGTCGTTCGCGCTGGTCGCCATCCTGAAGAAGAACCGCGGGAGCGTCGAGGCCGGTCTGAAGTACTTCCTCATCGGCGCGCTCTCGTCGGCCATCTTCGTCTACGGCATCAGCCTCGTCTACGGTGTCACCGGGTCGCTCCTCCTGCCGGAGGTCGCCGCGGGCGTCGCCGAGACGGACCTGACGGGCGTGCTGGGCATCGGCGTCATGATGATTCTGGGCGGGTTCGCCTACAAGACTGCCTCCGTGCCCTTCCACTTCTGGGCACCCGAGGCCTACGAAGGCGCGCCCGCACCGGTCGCGGCCTTCCTCTCGTCGGCGTCGAAGGCCGCCGGGTTCGCCGTGGCCTTCCGCGTGCTGACGGTCGCCTTCCCCATCGAGGACCTCGTTACCGGCGCGGCGGCCGGCGTGGACTGGGTTCTCGCGGCCCAGATTCTCGCGGTCGTCACCATGACGCTCGGTAACTTCGCGGCCGCGACCCAGAGCGAGGTCAAGCGGATGCTCGCGTACTCCTCGATTGGACACGCGGGCTACGTCCTCATCGCGCTGGCCGCTCTCTCGGGCGGTAGCGACCAGTTCGTGCTGGCGGGCGGGATGGCCCACCTGCTGGTCTACGGGTTCATGAACACGGGTGCGTTCCTGTTCATCGCCCTCGCGGAGTACTGGTCGGTCGGCCGGACCTTCGAGGACTACAACGGTCTGGCGACGCGGGCACCGTTCGCCTGCGTGGCGATGACCGTCTTCCTGTTCAGCCTCGCTGGCCTCCCGCCGTTCGGCGGCTTCATGAGCAAGTACTTCCTGTTCGCGGGCGCGGTCCGCGCAGGGTTCTGGTGGCTTGCCGCGGTCGGTGCCATCAACAGCGCGCTGTCGCTGTACTACTACTCGCGGGTCGTCAAGGCGATGTGGATAGAGGACGCCTCGGGCGACTTCGACATCGAGTCGAAGCCGGTCGGTCTCTACACCGCGCTCGTCGCGGCCGCCGTCGTGACGGTCCTGCTTCTGCCCGGCTTCGGTTCGGTCTGGCAGTTCGCCACAGACGCCGCCGCGGCGCTCGTGGCCTGAGTCGCTCGCTAATCGACTTCGGTTCGATTTCCGCGGTTCGATTTCCGCGAGTTCATTTTTCGGACCTGCTTCCGGAAGGTAGCTTCCGCTCGATTCTCACGGGCGAGACTGGCGACACCGGATAGCCATCGAGAGCAGTCCGCCGAAGCGACCTAAAATCCCAACGCTTCGACCGAAACCGACCACAACTCGTAGACGGTAGACTTTAGGCCGCGCAACAGGAACCGCGGGGTACGATGGTTTCCCGGCTGATACTCGGGTGTGGAACCGTCGGCCAGACCCTCGTGGAAGCGATTGCCGACGGGCAGGGAAGCCTGCTGGTCATCGACGACGCCGAGAGTCGCATCGACGCGCTCCGCGAGGAGGGCGTCTCCGCGACTGTCGGCGACCCGACCGACCGCGAGACGGTTTCGGCGGGCGTCGAGGACACCGAGGTTGTCGTCGTGGCCGACCGGAATCCCGAGACCAACCGCCGGTCAGCCGAACTCGCTGTCGAGTTGTTCCCCGAGGCCTACGTCGTCGCGTACCTCGGCAAGGGGTGTGACGAGAGCCAGCGTGGTCGGATAGTCGAGTTGGCGGACAACGTTATCGACCCGACCGCGGCGATAGTCGAGCAGGTGCTTGCGGTCTCGCTCGGCGAGAACGCGATTCGGACCTCGAACCTCCGGCGGGCGCTCCGGCGGGTGGACGGCAAACTCGCCGTCTTCATGCACGACAACCCCGACCCCGACGCCATCGCCAGCGCGGTGGCGCTGTGCCGAATCGCCGAGGAGGTCGGCGTCGAGGCCGAACCCTGCTACTTCGGCGACATCTCCCATCAGGAGAACCGGGCGTTCGTCAACCTGCTGGACCTCGATTTGCGGAACTTCGAGTCCGCCGACGAGTTGGACCGCGACGAGTTCGCGGGCATCGCGCTGGTGGACCACTCCCGACCGGGGGTCAACGACCAACTGCCCGAGGACACCGAGGTGGACATCGTAATCGACCACCACCCGCCGAAGGAACCCGTCGAGGCCGGATTCGTGGACCTCCGGAGCGACGTGGGCGCGACCTCGACCCTGCTGGCCGAACACATCCAGCGACTCGGGTTCGACCTCTCGGAATCGGTGGCGACTGGCCTCCTCTACGGCATCCGGGTGGACACCAAGGACTTCTCGCGGGAGGTCTCGACCGCCGACTTCGAGGCCGCCTCGTATCTCTTGCCCCGCGCCGACACCGGGATTCTGGACCGCGTTGAGAGTCCCTCGGTCAGCGCCGACACCTTCGAGACGATTGCGCGGGCCATCGGCAACCGGCGCATCGAGGGGACCGTACTGGCGACCTGCGTCGGGGCGCTGTCGGACCGCGATGCGCTGGCGCAGGCCGCCGACCACCTGCTGAACATGCAGGAAATCACGACGACGCTGGTCTACGGATTCATGAACGGCACCGTCTACGTCTCGGCCAGAGCGCGGGGGACCGACATCGACCTCGGCGAGACGATGCGGGCCGCGTTCGGCCAAATCGGGAGCGCGGGCGGCCACGCCGACATGGCGGGCGCGCAGATTCCCCTCGGCCTGTTGGGCGAAGTCGAGGAGGAAGAGGAGGCCTCGCTCGCCAGCGTCGTCAGCGACGTGATTACCGACCGCTTTTTCGAGACGGTCCAGTCTACGCCTCGGAGCGACGGCGAGTACTCCCACGGCGGCGAGGCGAGTTTCGACGCGACGGTGCTGGAAAGCGAGGACTGAGGCTCACCCGTTTCCACACATCAAAAGCAGTTTCTAACGATTGTTTTTATTTCTCTAGGAAACAATTACAATCGTCTCCGCGGTCGGCGCGTGTGAGCGCGACGCTCCCGCGTCGCGCCGCGTGCGAGGGATGAGTAGCGCAGGCCGTCAGGCCGAGGCTTGCGAGACGCTCGCGTCTCGCTGATCTGCGAACGTCGTTCGCAGACAACGCAATCGGTTGGGGAGGACGAGGTGCGGTAGCGGTGCGGGTGCGGTGACGCCTCGGCTTCGGGAGTAGATAGCTCTGAGTCACCCAGAAACTACCGGCGATTCCTCCTCGGTTTCATCTTCCGCCGGGCCGCTATCTACCGCGTCCCGAAATCAATCCCGTCCCCGAGTCTCTCGTTCGAACTCACCAGCCTCGAACTCCTCGTATCAGGAAGATGAAGCGGGAAGCCTTTTCACGGGCGACCGCATCCATTCGTGCATGGACGTGGCGGCAGCGGACGGCGGGACTGCCGACGGCAAGGCCAAGGTCAAAGACTACATGACCCGCGATGTGGCGACGGTATCGCCCGACGCGACCGTCAGGGAGGTGGCCCGACGCATCGCCGAGAGCGACGAACACAACGGCTATCCCGTCTGCGACGGACGGCGCGTCGAGGGGTTCGTCAACGCCCGCGACCTGCTTCTGGCCGACGACGAGGAGCCGATTTTCAAGGTGATGAGCCAAGACCTCATCGTGGCTCACCCCGACATGGACGTGAACGACGCCGCGCGCGTCATCCTCCGGTCGGGCATCCAGAAGCTACCGGTCGTGGACGACGCGGGCAACCTCGTTGGCATCATCTCGAACACGGATGTCATTCGCTCCCAAATCGAGCGTGCGACTCCCGAGAAGGTCGGCAAGCTCATGCGGACCCTCGAATCCATCCACGACACGAAGGTCGAGCAGACCCGCAGAGAAGTGTCGCTCGCGGACCTCACGCCCACGCAGGGCAAGGTCTACGCCGACGAACTGGAGGGTCGAATCTACGAACTGGAACGCGGACTGGCCGAACCGCTAGTGGTCATCGACTGCGCTCCTCGAAGCGACGAGAGCGACTTGCTTCTGGCCGACGGCCACCACCGCGTGATGGCCGCGGACAAAATCGACGTCGAGGACATGGACGCCTACGTCATCCTCGTGGACGACGACGTGGAACTCGGCATGCAGAAGACCGCCCAGAAGGAGGGCTTGGAGACGCTGGACGACGTGAAGGTCGTGGACTACGCCCGCCATCCCCTCGTCGAGACGACGAAACGACTCCAATAACAGACGCGCTACGTTCTCTATTCGACGCGCGATAGCCGACTGACCAATCGATTGTCTGGGTGTCTGCGTGAACGAAGTGAGCGCAGGCTCGGCGGACGCGGTTTGTCCGCCGGTGGACTGAAAGGGGCCGCCCGGTCGCGCTTGCATGGTCGGCTGAGCGACCACTATCCGGAGCGAGCGTCAGCGAGCGGGGGATATGTCGCTCAGCGACCGCGACCGGGCGGGGGCTTTCTAAGAAGACACGATAGCTACGGTGCTTGTCGTGGAGTTCGACCAAGTGGAAGCCGCGTACTCTACCTACCGAAGCGGGTTGCGGAATCTTAATGGACAGTCCGGCAATTATTACGAGTATGTACGACGAGGACGACCTCGCGGAGATACGCGACGCGAAGGAGGAGTGGGAAGAAGACACACTCGGCTCGGTCCTCGACGCTTACGGCGAGCGCAAAGACCGGTTCGCCACGGTCTCGAACCTCGAAGTGGACCGCCTCTACACCCCCGGCGACGTGGCCGACCTCGATTACGACGAGGAGGTCGGTTTCCCCGGCGAGGAGCCGTACACCCGAGGCCCGTACCCGACCATGTACCGCGGTCGGACGTGGACCATGCGCCAGTTCGCCGGGTTCGGCACCGCCGAGGAGACCAACGAGCGGTTCCACTACCTCATCGAGAACGGCCAGACCGGTCTCTCGACGGCGTTCGACATGCCCTCGCTGATGGGGAAGGATTCGGACGACCCCCTCTCGGACGGCGAGGTCGGCAAGGAGGGCGTGGCGGTTGACACCCTCAAGGACATGGAAATCCTGTTCGACGGCATCGACCTCGGCGAGGTCTCCACTTCCTTTACCATCAACCCCTCCGCGCCGGTCATCTACGCGATGTACATCGCGCTGGCCGACCAGCAGGGCGTCCCGCGCGAGGAGATTCGGGGCACGCTCCAGAACGACATGCTCAAGGAGTTCATCGCCCAGAAGGAGTGGGTCATCCCGCCCGAACCCTCGCTGGACATCGTGACCGACACCATCGAGTTTGCGGTCGAGGAGACGCCCAAAATCAAGCCGGTCTCCATCTCGGGTTACCACATTCGAGAGGCCGGTTCCACGGCGGTCCAAGAACTCGCGTTCACCCTCGCAGACGGCTTCGCCTACGTCGAGGACTGTCTCGACCGCGGGATGGACGTGGACGACTTCGGCCCGCAACTCTCCTTTTTCTTCAACTCCCACAACTCCATCTTCGAGGAGGTCGCCAAGTTCCGCGCGGCCCGTCGAATCTACGCCAACGTGATGGACGAGTGGTACGGTGCCGAGAAGGACGCGAGCAAGCAACTCAAATTCCACACCCAGACCGCGGGCCAGAGCCTGACCGCCCAACAGCCGATGAACAACATCGTTCGGGTGACGATTCAGGCCCTCGCGGGCGTGCTGGGCGGGACCCAGAGTCTCCACACCAACAGCTTCGACGAGGCCCTCGCGCTCCCCTCCGAGGAGGCCGTCCGAGTTGCCCTGCGGACCCAGCAAATCATCGCCGAGGAGTCCGGCGCGGCCGACATCGTGGACCCTCTCGGTGGGTCGTTCGCGGTCGAGAGCCTCACCGACGAGACCGAGGAGAAGGCGATGGCCTACATCGAGGAAATCAAGGAGATGGGCGACGGGTCGGTCCGTGACGGCGTGCTGGAAGGCATCGAGCAGGGCTACTTCCACCGCGAGATTCAGGACGCCTCCTACGAGTACCAAGAGCGCGTCGAGGAGGGCAAAGAGACCGTCGTCGGCGTCAACAAGTACGAGATGGACGAGGACACCAAGCCGGACATCCTCGAAGTGGACGAAGAAGTCCAAGACCGACAACTCGACCGCCTCTCGGAGGTCAAGGAGGAGCGCGACGACGCCGAAGTCGAGGCCGCCTTGGACGACCTGCAGGATGCCATCGACAACGACGAGAACGTGATGCCCGCCATCATCGACGCGGTGAAGGCCTACGCCACGATGGGCGAGATTATGAAGGTCTTCGAGGCCGAGTACGGGAGCTATCAGGAGACGGTGAGTTTGGCGTAAGTCGGTCGAGCGCGAGTCGCTCGGCGTTGGTCTCCGCTCCCGCCCATATTTTCCAGAGTGTAATATAAACTAGAAAAGTTATATTAGTGATTAGTACGTCTGAATTTATTGCAGATGAGTTCGAGACGAAACTTCCTCAAGAAGCTCGGTGCAGTAAGTACAACAGGAATCGCCGGGACCGCGGCCCTGTCGGGTTCCGCCGCGGCGGACATGCCCGCGGTCGATTGGGTACCCGCCGACTCCAGCAACTACACGAGCGCCAACCGCGGTGCGAGCGACATCAACTGGATTATCGTCCACACGGTTCAAGGGTCGGCCAGTAGCGCAGTCAACTGGTTCCAAGACCCCGACGCGGACGTGAGCGCCCACTTCACCGTCGCTGAGGACGGCTACCTCTATCAGAGCCTCTCGGAACTCAACATCGGCTGGCACGCCGGCGACTGGAGCTACAACGAGGCCTCCATCGGCATCGAACACGGCGGCTACGTCAGCGGCACCTACGAGGACGCCCAGTACCGCAAGTCGGCCGACCTCGTTGCCTACCTCTGCGAGCAGTACGACATCCCGAAGCAACGCGCTACGTGGGTCCCCACCGACGCGGGAGACAACACGACCGGTGGCATCATCGGCCACGACCAAGTTCCGGGTAGCACCCATACCGACCCCGGCGACAACTGGGACTGGAGCTACTTCATCGACCTCGTGAACTCGTACTGAGCGGACGGACCGCGCCGACTCTCCGAGTTGGCGTCTTTCGCGGGTAGCGTCTCCGAACTTACTTCCGGCGGCGACACGTGAGCTATTCTCATGGGCTACACCGTACAGTACTACGACCTCGTGCTGGTCTCCATCTTCGCCACGATGGGCCTCGGCGCTGGTGTCGGCGTCCTCACGCCGCTGGCGCTTCCGACCGCCGTGACCGTCGCGGGGGTGGCCGCCGCGCTCGTCATCGCCCACGGCTTGTTCGTCAACGGCCCGGTTGACGGTCCCGAGGACCTGACCGACGAAGTGGACGCGCTCAACTGACGAGTTCCCCCGAGAGGACTCAGTGTAGGTAGAACCTACTCACCGAATACTACAGCCTGCGGTCGGGAACGCGGCGCTTGCTCCGGGTACAGGCGTGTTAACTCGCGCCAACCTTTATTGCTCTCCTGAGTGAGTAGTATAACGAACGTATGCCCGAAGATACCGCCGAACTCGAAGCACGGCTCGAGGAGCAAGACGAGTTCGAGCCACCCGAGGAGTTCGTGTCGCAGGCGAACGTCTCCGACGACTCCATCTACGACGAGTTCGAGGAGGACTGGCCCGACTGCTGGGAGCGGGCGGCAGAACTCTTGGACTGGGAGAAAGAGTACGACACGGTGCTGGACGACTCGAACCCGCCCTTTTACGAGTGGTTCACCGGCGGCGAGTTGAACGCTTCCGCCAACTGTCTGGACCGCCACCTCGAAGACCGAGGCGACGAGGCCGCAATCGAGTGGGTCGGCGAACCCACCGACGAGGACAACCGGACTTACACCTACGCGGAACTCCACCGCGAGGTCAACGAGTTCGCAGAGGCGCTCCGCGAGATGGGCGTCGGCGAGGACGACGTGGTGACGATGTACATGCCGATGATTCCGGAGTTGCCAATCGCCATGTTGGCCTGCGCTCGCATCGGCGCTCCGCACTCGGTCGTGTTCGCTGGCTTCTCCGCGGAAGCACTCGCCACCCGGATGGAGTCTGCCGACTCCGAGTACCTCGTGACTGCGAACGGGTACTTCCGGCGCGGCGACCCCCTCGACCACTACGAGAAGACCCGCGAGGGGCTGAACGACGTGAGCCACGAGGTGTCGGACGTGGTGGTCGTAGACCGCCTCGGCGAACACGGGCACGGCCACGACCTCGAATCGAACGAACACGACTATCAGGGCCTCGTGGACGACCAATCCGGCGCGGAGGTCGAACCGGTCTCGCGTGACGCCGAGGACATGCTGTTTTTGATGTACACCTCGGGGACCACGGGACAACCGAAAGGCGTGAAACATACGACCGGGGGCTATCTCGCGTGGACGGCGTGGACCTCCCAAGCGGTGCTGGACATCAAGCCCGAGGACACCTACTTCTGCTCGGCCGACATCGGGTGGATTACCGGCCACTCCTACATCGTTTACGGTCCCCTCGCCCTCGGCACGACGACCATGATGTACGAGGGAACGCCCGACCACCCGGAACGCGACCGCCTCTGGGAAATCATCGAGGAGTACGAGGCCACCCAACTCTACACCGCGCCGACTGCGATTCGGGCGTTCATGAAGTGGGGCGACGACTACCCGAACCAGCACGACCTGTCGAGTCTGCGCTTGCTGGGGACTGTCGGCGAACCCATCAACCCCCGAGCGTGGAAGTGGTACTACACCAACATCGGTGACGAGTCTTGCCCTATCGTGGACACGTGGTGGCAGACCGAGACCGGCGGTATGATGGTCACGACTCTGCCGGGCGTCAAGACGATGAAACCCGGTTCCGCCGGGCCGCCCTTGCCGGGGGTTGACGCGCAGGTCGTGGACGCCAACGGCGAGGAGGTCGATGCCGGACAGGCGGGCTACCTCACGGTCCAGAAACCGTGGCCGGGGATGCTCCGGACCCTCTACAACAACGACGAGCGGTACGTCCAAGAGTACTGGGCGGAGTACTCGGACACCGATTCCGACGACCCCGAGGACTGGGTGTACTTCCCGGAGGACGGCGCGAAGATAGACGAGGACGGCTACATCACGGTGCTGGGCCGAGTTGACGACGTGCTGAACGTCTCGGGCCACCGCCTCGGCACGATGGAGATAGAATCGGCAATCGTCGGCGTCGAAGGGGTCGCCGAGGCCGCGGTCGTGGGCGGCCACCACGACGTGAAGGGCGAGGCGGTCTACGCCTACGTCATCACCGAGGACGGCTACGAGGGCGACGCGCAACTGCGCGAGCGAATCGAGGAGGGCGTCGAGGACGCCATCGGCCCCATCGCTCGCCCCGAGGCGGTCGTGTTCACGCCCGAACTCCCCAAGACGCGCTCGGGCAAAATCATGCGCAGACTCCTCGAAGACATCGCCAACGGCGCGGAGTTAGGCGACACCTCGACCCTCCGGAATCCCGACGTGGTCGAGGACATTCAGCAGAAGGTCGGCGGAGACTGAGGGCGGCGACTGCCGGGGCGCGCTCGGTGCGACAGACCACGGGCGAACGCTCGGTGAACCTCCCACCGGGACGCGCCCAGTGAAACATTCCACCAGAGTGCGCCCGGTGGCACTATCCACAGTCTGGGTGGACTGAAAGGGGCCGGTCGCTCGCGCAACGCTTGGTCGTCTCCGCGGGCCACTATTCGCGGCGGGCAGTGTGGAGAGCCGCGAATATCCCGCGGAGCGACAGCGAGCGACCGGGGGCTTTCTAAATCACTCTCGAAAATCCGTTCTCGACGCTCTGGTCTACCCTTCCAGCGACTGCAAACTCACCGAGCCAAAACCCCGTCTCACGACCCAAGCCAGTCGTTCGTGGAGACCGGTTCGCCCACGTCGCGGCAGATTTCCGCGCCCTTCTTCCGCACCTTTCGACTCGACGGGAGTTTCTTGTCGTCCCGAATCGTCGTCTCTATCCACGTCGCCAGTCGCTGGGCCTCGGTCTTGCCCGCGACTTCGCGGACCTCCTCGATGGACTTCTGGTAGGCGCGGCGCTGGGACCGGCCCTCTTTCTTGGATTCGTACTGCTCGTGAGAGCCGAGAGCGTCCTTGACCGCCCGGTCGATGTCCCGCATGGATTGCTTGATGCTCACGCGGAAGGCTACGACGTTTCCGCGGGAATAGTTGGTGGGCGAGGAGATAGCCGATTTTCCGATTCGATAGCAATTACTCGCCCTGTCCTAAATTTTTCCCCGCTAAGCTTTGCACCCACCAGAACGTATATCATGAAAGTCACAGACAATTCCAGTATGCACAAACCCCTGCTCGTGACCGACTTTCTGGACCGGGCGCGAGACCACTACGGCGACCAAGAGGCCATCGTGGCGACCACCGGCGAGCGGTACACCTACGACGAGTTCGGCGAGCGCGCCGACCGACTCTCGTCTGCGCTGGCCGACCGGGGTATCGAGAAGGGCGACCGAGTGGCCGTGCTGGACCCCAACACCCACTACCAACTGATAGCGGCCTACGGCATCATGCAGTTGGGGGCGGTCCACACGCCGCTGAACTACCGGTTGACGCCCGACGACTACGAGTACATCCTGAACGACGCCGGAGTGGACGCCGTTATCGCCGACTACGAGTACGCCGAGAAAATCGAGGCGGTCCGGGATTCAGTCTCGACCGAGGTGTTCATCTCGAACGACACGGACGCGACCGAGGGCGACTGGGAGGACTTCGACGAGGTGATTCGGAGCGCAGACGCCGACGACTACGAGCGACCCCCGATGGACGAGGGCGAAGTTATCACCATCAACTACACCTCCGGGACCACGGGCGACCCGAAGGGCGTGATGCGGACCCACCGGACCGAGACCCTCCACGCCTACCTGATTACCGTTCACCAAGAGATTCGGGACGACGACGTGTACCTCTGGACGCTCCCGATGTTCCACGTCAACGGGTGGGGTCACATCTACGCCATCACCGGGATGGGAGCCAAGCACGTCTGCGCTCGCGGCGTCAACGCCGCCGAAATCTTCGACGTGGTGGTCGAGGAGGACGTGTCGTACCTCTGCGGTGCCCCGACCGTGTTGAACCTCCTCATCGACTACTACGAGGAGACCGACCCCGAGACCGAGGGCGACAACGAGGTCCGCATCGCCACCGCGGGGTCGGCCCCGCCCGAGGCCACCATCCGGACGGTCGAAGACGAGTTCGGGTGGTATCTCAAGCACGTCTACGGCGCGACCGAGACCGGCCCGCTCATCACCACCTCCGACGCCCGAAGGCTCCTTCCCGAAGGCGAGGAGCGATTCGCTCTCAAAAAACGACAGGGCATCCCCTACCTCGGGACCGAGGTTGCGGTGGTGGACGAGGACGGCGACGAGGTGCCCCGCGACAACGCCTCACTCGGCGAAATCGTGGTCCGGGGCAATCAGGTCATGGAGGGCTACTGGGAGAAACCGGAGGCCACCGAGGCGGCCTTCTCGGAGCGCAGAGAGGGGTGGTACCACACCGGGGACCTCGCGGTGGTGGACGAACACGGCATGGTCTCGATTCAGGACCGCAAGAAGGACATCATCATCTCGGGCGGCGAGAACATCTCCAGCATCGAAATCGAGGACACCCTGTTCGAACACGACGCGGTGTCGGACGTGGCGGTCATCCCCGCGCCGAGCGAGCGATGGGGCGAGACGCCCAAGGCGTTCGTCGTCCCGGCCTCCGGGGACCCCGAGGACCCCGGCGTGACCGAACAGGAGATTCGGGAGTTCACCGAGGAACACATGGCCTCCTACAAGGCGGTCAAGCGCGTCGAGTTCGTGGAAGACCTGCCCTCGACGGCGACCGGCAAGATTCAGAAGTACGAACTCCGCGAGCGCGAGTGGGAGGACGAAGACCGGATGGTCGGGCAGGGATAACTGTTTTGTGTTTGGGATTTCCTCAGTACCGTCTGGTCGTAGGAGCCACCGGAAGGAAGCCCAATGGAATCGGAGTTAAAAACTAGCTTAGTGTTAAACATAATTATTAAAATATGGGGAATATTATTCTAATGGAGTGATTCTCTGAAGTTTATTTGCTGGGTCTTCGACAATGGCTATATGGTCTACCTCTGTGATATCTGTTATTTCTGTGAAACATATTTCTCCATTGTATGCCCTATTTTTGATATGCGAACACTCAGAGTATTCACTATCGCATATAGAGCATATAGCTGTCCCCGTTTTCATACCGGGACTGGTAAACAGTTGGTCAGGAAAAAGTAGTGTTTCTACCGAATTTAGACGCTTGTGGTAGTTTTTCATTCCAAATTTCTCCCCTAATTTGTCTGCTTGAACTGCTCTCTGCGCATTTAGCTGGGCGCGTACCATGTTTTCCCAAGCCGATTCCCACTGTTCTTCTCTTAAATCATTCCACATTGTTAATTCGTGTTTCCAGCATTCTAAAGTAAGCTCTATGGAGAGAATTCTATTTGCGCATTTACATGGAGCGTCTGAGTTCTTTACTTCCTGTTTATACCTTTTAGCGACAGAAAGCATCTCCTCAATCTGTGAGGTTACGGTATTACGTTTCTCAACGCTTCGAGATAAGTTATTCACATCTAAAACATTCGTAGATAAGTCATCCATCGCTTGTAGTAAGTCAGAAGTTTGGGGTTGCATTGGTATGGGAACTGTATTAATCATCGTTTTTCATTTCTTCTAATTGGTCCAGTACAGAGTCTATCCCCTCTATTGGCCCATCATATTCTATCCGGGTTACCTCTCCATCTTCCTCCACCATCACAGACATTTGAGCCTCACCGTCAATTGCGACTCTTGAATAGTGCTCGTGTACTATATTAATTAATGTTGCCACATCACTAAAATTATGTCTTAAGAATTCAACCGTCACAAATAAACCTCCAAGGAAAAGCTCCGTACTCTTTAATTTCGTTGTGTCAGTATCGCCAGAATCAATGAAGGTATCTAGTTCTAGATCTTCTTGCTCAGCTAGTTTTTCTACCGTTTCTGTAGTGTCGTGATATGATAATTCCTCCTTAGACTCTGCTCCGGCAAGACCTAACGGGACAAATGCAATGTCGGCATCCGTATTACATCCTAGTTCCTTTGCTTCCCTGCGAACATCGAAACCCTCCTCAATAGATAAATTTTCGTGCATAAGAATACTTGCCACTGAAATACAATAATTGTGTCGTTCAATTGATTTTGAATATCTAAAAGAAAGAGGGTGTTCAAAGAGACAAAAGATACTTAGTCGAGGGGCTGAAACCATCGTTTACTTAACAAACGATAGAAGGGACCGATTCTGCGAGGCGAAGGATGAAGGCCGAGGTCGGGGTAATGTAGTGGGACTATGACCAACAGCGAATCAATCGACGATGTCCTCTGTTTCGACATGTACGGCACGCTCTGCGACACCAGCACCGTCACCGCGGCGCTCGGCGAACACTTAGACGTGGCCGACGGCTTCGTCGCCGACGTGGACGCCCTCTGGCGGCGGACCCAACTCCGGTACGCCCAGCAGGTCGCGCTGATGGACGACTACGCGCCCTTCTCGGAGGTCACGGAGCAGGCCCTCGACTACACGCTGAACTTCTACGACCTGAATCCCGCCGAGGACGCCCGCGAGCGAATCGTCGCCGCCTACGACGAGTTGGACCCCTACCCCGACGCCGCGGACGCACTCGACCGCCTCGGCGAGGAGTACACCGTGGCGGTCCTCTCGAACGGCAACCCCGAGATGCTGGAGACGATGGCGGAGAACGCTGGCCTCGCCGACCACCTCGATGCGGTCGTGAGCGCCCACGAGGTCCGGACGTTCAAGCCCGACCCGGCGGTCTACCGCAACGCGGCCGACCGCTTCGACCGCGAATTGGGAGGCTGTCGGCTGGTCTCCTCGAACCCGTGGGACGTGGCCGGAGCGAGTAGCGCCGGGATGGCGACGGCGTGGGTCAACCGGTCGCGCGAACCCGCCGAGGAGGTCGGCGGCGACGCGGACCTGACCGTCGAGTCGCTGTCCGCGCTCGCCGACGCGCTGTAATCTCGATTACCGTCGGTCGTCCGTCGATTACCGCCGCCCGCGGGCCGACTCCCGACGGAAAATGTTGAAGCCGGGACAGGCTTCGACCTCCGGCAAATACTGCGAGGATTCGGCGTCAAATTTTCGCTATCCTTCGATTTCCCCGATATTTTACGACTCGGAAGCCGGAATATTCCCGTATAATTATTAATGATGTTCGCGTGGCTTGATAGCATGGCACGGAGAGAAAAAGCGGACGTGTCGCGCCGAGACGTGGTGAAGATGGCAGGAGCCACCGGCTTGGCGGGACTGGGGGTCGCGGGAAGTGCGAGCGCACAGGAGAATCCACCCATCGGGAACTTCCCGATTCAGGGCAATCCGACCTTCGGGTTCACGGTTCCACAGTCCGGACCGTACTCGTCGGAGGGCCAAGACGAGTTACGGGCGTATCGACTCGCGGTCGAACACCTCAACAACGGCGGGGGCTGGGTAGACAACTGGTCGGACCTGACGGGCAACGGCGTACTGGGCAATCAGGTCGAGTTCGTGTCGGGGGACACCGCGACCGACGCCGACACCGCCCGACAGACCGCTCGCCGGATGATTCAGCGCGACGGGGCCATCATGCTGTCGGGTGGCTCCTCCAGCGCGGTCGCAATTGCGATTCAGGAACTGTGTCAGCGCGAGAAGGTCAACTACATGTGCTGTCTGACCCACTCGAACGACACCACGGGCAAGTCCTGCGTTCGCTACTCCTTCCGGGAGATGTTCAACGCCTACATGAGTGCCCAAGCACTCGTCCCGCCCGTCACCGACGAGTACGGCGGGAGCAACAACTTCTACCAGTTGTACGCCGACTACACGTGGGGCCAGACGGTTCAGTCCTCGATGAGCCAGTTCTTCGGCGAGGCCGGATGGAACGAAATGAACAGCGTCGCCACGCCGCTGGGCACCAAGGACTTCTCGTCGTACCTCTCGCAGGTGCCGCGAGGAGAGACCGACGTGCTGTTCCTGAACCACTACGGTCTCGACGGCGCGAACTCGCTGAGTCAGGCCAAGGAGATGGGACTGGACGAGGACATGGAAATCATCGTCCCGCTGTACAACCGACCGATGGCACAGGCCGCGGGCGGCAGTATCGAAGGCGTGTTCGGTACCGTCGCGTGGGACTCCCAAATCGACAACGAACCGTCGAACCAGTTCACCTCCGCCTTCCAAGAGAAGTACGAGCGCATCCCGTCGGGACCGGCCCAACTGGCCTACGCCCAGACGCTCCAGTACGCCGCGGCAGTCGAGCGCGCTGGCACCTTCTACCCGCCGGAGGTCATCAGACAGTTGGAGGACCACGAGTACGACAACATCGGGATGGGCCAAGAGACGATGCGGGCCTGCGACCATCAGGCCCAGCGCGCGGTCCCCGTCGTCAAGGGACTGCCCGAGGGCGAACAACAGCAGGGCCAGTTCTTCGAAATCGTGAATCTCACGTCGAGGGACACGCTGGGCTACGCCTGCGACGAGGGTCCGGCAGGGGAGTGCGAACTCGGCCCCTACGAGTAGTCGAGAACCCCCTCTTTGGGGTGCTGTTCAGGTTCAAATGAAGGAACTAACCTTTATGCTTGCGAGAGGATACCACACAGACATGGTGGGGAATCGAAACTCGACTGCGCCGTCCTCGGAGGGAAGACCGTGAGTCTCCTCGCCGAGACGGTGACGGTACTGCTGAACGGTCTCCAACAGGGCGCAATCTACGTGTTGGTGGCAATCGGATTGTCAATCATCCTCGGGACGCTGAAGTTCGTCAACTTCGCCCACGGCGCGCTCTATCTGATAGGGACCTACGCCGGACTGCTCATCACCCTCGAAATCACGCTGACCGACGGGAAACTCGCCGACTGGGGCTACACCACGCTCGGCCTCGGATGGGGCTTTCTGCCCGCGCTCCTCATCGTCCCGGTGCTGGTGTTCGTGGTCGGATTAGCGATGGAGCGGTTCGTCGCCAGACCGTTCTACGACAGGCCCGACACCGACCAGATTCTGCTGACGTTCGGGTTGGCCATCGTGGTCCAAGAGGTCTTCAAAATCCTGTTCGGCGGCCAGAGCTACAACTTCGCCCGGCCCGGTTGGGCCAGCGGACAAGTGGGCCTTCCCATCGTGGGCACCTTCCCCGAGTGGCGTCTCTACATCATCGGGATTACGGCCGCCGTGGTGGTGCTGGTCTACGGTCTCATCGAGTACACCGACTTCGGACTGGTCGTCCGCGCCGGAACCAGAGACGCCGAGATGGTCGAACTGCTGGGCATCAAACTCTCGCGGCCCTATCTGATGGTGTTCGGCGTCGGGGCGGCGCTGGCAGGCGTCGCGGGCGTCGTCGGCGGCCCGCTCTACGCGGTCAACCCCAACATCGGAACCGAGGTGCTGGTCCCGTCCTTCCTCGTCGTGGTCATCGGAGGAGTCGGGTCCATCTCGGGGGCAGTCCTCGGGGGCATCCTCATCGGCGAGACGCTGGCGATTATGGTCGCCATCGCACCCCAGTGGTCGCAGGTCGGCATCTACGTGCTGGCCGCCGTGGTCTTGCTGGCCAGACCGCAGGGCCTACTGGGGGCCGAGGAGGTGACGCCGTGAGCGACGAACCCGCCGAGACTCCGGACGCCCCGGAGGACACCGGCACTGCAGTCGAGCGAACTCGGCGCGAACTCCCTTCGTGGGAGCGAATTCGCCAAAGCGAGTGGTTCGTGGTCGGCGTGACCACGCTCGCAGTCGCGGTCTTCCCGTGGCTGTTCGCCCGCGCCCCGGTCATCAGCGGCGTTCTGCGCGGGTATCAGGACTTGGCCACCCTCATCCTCATCTGGGGCATCTTCGCCATGGGGTTCAACCTCCTGCTGGGGTACACCGGCCTGCTGTCGTTCGGTCACGCCGCGTTCTGGGGCGGCGCGGCCTACGCCGCCGGGGTGTTCAGCGCGCAGGTGTCGTCGAGTCCGATACTCATCATCCTCGCGGGCACCGCGTTCGCGGCGCTGTCGGCGTGGATACTGGGGTTCATCTCGCTCCGGCGCGGGGGCATCTACTTCGCCATCCTGACGCTGGCGTTCGGTCAGATGGCCTACTACATGGCGCTGTCGCCGATGGCGTGGATTACCGGCGGGGAGAACGGTTTCACCGGCGTCGAACTCGGCAAACTGTTCGGGGTCTTCCACCTCCGGTATCCGGTGCCCGGCATCAGTTGGCTAATCGGGACGTGGAAGTACGTGCTGGTCGGCGGGGTCGCGGTCCTCTGCGTGGCTGTCGCCAACCGCATCCTCCACTCGCCCTACGGGATGGTGTTCCGGGCGATTCGGGAGAACGACCAGCGCGCCGAGTTCGTGGGCCTGAACGTCTGGCGCTACAAACTGATGGCGTTCATCATCTCCGGAGCGTTCGCGGGCATCGCCGGGAGTCTCTACACCATCTACAGCGCCTACGTCCCGCTGTCGTCGTTCTACTGGACGACGAGTGGCGAGGTCGTTATCATGGCCGTGCTGGGCGGGGTCGGGTCGCTGTTCGGTCCCATCCTCGGTGCGGGCATCTACCTCTACGTCGAGAACATCGTCAGCGGGGTTCAGCAGTTGACCCTGCCGTTCACCGGACCGAACGAGTACCTGACGCTGGTCCAAGAGCCAGTCGTCCTGATGGACGGGTTCGGGGCCTACTGGCACCTGATTCTGGGACTGGTGTTCGTCGCAGTCGTGGTCCTGTTCCCGCGGGGCATCTGGGGCCTGCTGGAGGACTTGGGCGGTGCCTTGCGAAAACTGGGCGGTGGTCGGTGATGGCTCTGCTCGAAACCCACAACCTGACCAAATCATTCGGCGGCCTCGTGGCGGTGGACGACGTGAACCTCGAAATCGAGGAGGGCGAGTCCATCTCGGTCATCGGGCCGAACGGGGCGGGCAAGTCCACGCTCATCAACCTCGTCACGAGGATGCTCGACGCCACGGAGGGTGACATCGAGTTCGAGGGCGACTCGATTCTCCACGCCGAACCCCACGAGGTGGTCCAGAAAGGGGTGAGCAGGTCCTTCCAGACCGCCTCCATCTTCCCGGAGTTGACGGTCGAGGAGAACGCCCAAATCGCGGCGCTGGCGGCCGAACACGGCTCGTTCCGGTTCAACTTCCTGCGCCATCGGGACAACTACGGCGAGGTGGACAGGTTGGCCCGCCGGACGCTGGACGCGGTGGGACTGCTCGGCCAGCGCGACGTGACCGCCGAGGACCTGCCCTACGGCGACAAGCGCCGGTTGGAGTTGGGCATCGCGCTGGCGAGCGAACCGAGTCTACTGCTGATGGACGAACCGACCGCGGGGATGTCGCCCGAGGAGACCGCCGACACGGTGGAACTCATCGAGGAAGTCAAAGAGGAACTCGGCCTGACCATCCTGCTGGTCGAACACGACATGGAGGTCGTCTTCAACGTCTCGGACCGCATCGTGGTGCTGAACCGCGGGTCGGTCATCGCCGAGGGACCGCCAGAGGAAGTTCAGGGCGACCCCGAGGTCCAAGAGGCGTATCTCGGAGGTGTCGATGCGTGAGTTTGCTAACACTCGATGCGGTGGACGCTTTTTACGGCGAGAGCCACATCCTGCGGGACGTGTCGCTGAACGTCGAGGAGGGCGAGGTCTGTTCGCTCCTCGGGCGGAACGGCGCGGGCAAGACCACCACGCTCCGGTCGATTTCGGGGGCGCGACCGCCGGAGGTCCGGGACGGGCGCATCTCGTTCAAGGGCGAGGACATCACCGCGATGGACCCCGAGGACATCTCGGCGCGAGGCCTCTCGCTGGTGCCGGAGGAACGGCGCATCTTCCCGAACCTCACGGTGGCCGAGAACCTCCACCTCGCGGAGGTGTCGGAGAACAAGTCGAACACGGTCGGGCGGTCGCTGGGGCAGGTAGAGGTCGAACACGTCGGGATGACGACCGACGAGGTGTACGACGAGTTCCCGCGACTCCGCGAGCGCAAGTCCCAGCAGGCCGGGACGCTCTCGGGGGGCGAACAGCAGATGCTGGCCATCGCTCGGGCGCTCAAGCAGAACACCGACCTGCTTCTGCTGGACGAACCCTACGAGGGGTTGGCACCCCAGATTATCGCCGACGTGGAAGACGCCATCCGGCGCATCAGGGAGTCGGGGACCACGATTCTGCTGGTCGAGCAGAACGCCATCGCGGCCATGGACATCGCCGACCGGTGTTACGTGGTGGACCAAGGGAGCATCGTCTTCGAAGGAACCGCAGACGAGTTACGAGCAGATGACGAAACGAGAGACCGATACCTCGGCGTCTGAGGCATCGAGCGACCAGTCAACCGAGACGACCGCGACCGGCGAGACCGATGCAGTCCCGACCGACGAGACCGAAGCCCTGTTCGACGCGCTGGTCGAGGAGGGCGTCCTCGCGGTGGGCGAGCGGGGCGTCCGGACCACCGACGAGTTCGACGACACCCACGCCGTCTATCACGATTCGTACGTCGGCGTCTCCGACGACGAGTTTCACGAGGCCGTCTCTGCGACGTTCGGCCTGCCGGACCGAGCGTCGGCGGCCGACCTCGTGACCGACCGCGGCGTGACCAGAGACGAGTTCGTGGTCTACCTCGCGGTGGATTCGCACCTCGATAGGGAGGCCGCAACCGAGGAGTTGGCCGCGATGGCCGGGATGATTTGGGAAGTCGTACCCGACTCGCCGGTCCCGGCCGACCTCGCGGACGTGACCGACGACCCCCAATCGCTCCTCGCCAGCGAGGAGCGCGCGCTGATTTCGGTCTGGAAGCGATTCTGCGACCCCTGTGACGCGACCAAGGACGACCTCGATACGCTCCTCGGTGCGGTGCCCGACGACGTGGCGCTGGCGGGCGTGGACGGCGAGGCCGCAGTCGAGTTCTGCCAGCGTCACCGAGTCGAGTCCGCGCCGGGGTTCGTCCTCGCGGACGGCGACGACCGCCAGACTCTCTGCGAGTCGGACGCCGAGACAGCGGCCGAGGAGGTGCGCGCGTTCTACGAGGAGTGAAGGCTCCTCGACTGACCGGGCAAGCAATCAAATAAGTTCTCTAAAGCAATCCATACAATTTCAAAACACCTTCAGAGATGTCTTTCGAGCGGATGCGCCCGACGGGCGCATCCGCGGGCGCTCGGTGCCACAGACCACCGGGACGCGCTCGGCGAAGCAACTGCCGGAACGCACTCGGCCGAACAGACCGCCGTTTGGGTGGATGAAGGGGCCACCCGGTCGCGTTCAATTCAGTCGCTCGTCGGCCGCTATCCGTCGCAACTACGTCCGTCGGATATGCCGACGAGCGACCGCGAGCGGGTGGGGGCTTCAAAAGGAGTTCACGACTCCGGTTAGTGTCGAGTCGGTCGAGATGCAAAGCGGCCGTCGAGAATCCCAGTGGAGAAAACTGCGCCGGTTCCCGCGTTACTGTTCCTCCATCGAACCAGTCACGAGTACGGGTCTCTCCGCCTGCAAAATCACCGACTGGGAGACGCTCCCGAAGATGGCCTTCCCCGCCGGCGAGCGGTTCCGCCCGCCGACGCAGATGCAGTCGGCGTCCTCGTTCTGGGCGAACTCCAAAACCGCCACGGCGGGTTCGCCGCTCCGCTCGGAGATTTCGGTCTCGACGCCCGCGTTTTCCAGTACCTCCTCGGCCCGCCGGACCGACCCGACCTGCGTCGCGGACGCGCCGTCGGGGTTCTCGGTGAAGACGTGGAGGAGCGTCGCGCGAACTTCGTCGGCCGACCGCGGGAGGTCGGCGACCGCTCGGGCTTGGCGCTGGGCGCGGTCGGACTCCTCGTCAACTGCGATGACGACGTGGTACATGGTACCAGCCACGACGAACGCAGACTTAGGTGTTCGGCCGAAGTTCGCTCGCCGAGAAGGATACAAAAGCGTGGCTCAGGAGTTCTCGTCGGGATGCTCGGCGTCGGCCATCTCCGAGACGAGGACGACCAGCGCCAGCGGCACGCCGAGAGCCAGACCCACCGTCACGACGCCGTAGACCGCCAGACCCAGTGGCGTCGGCGCGAGTTCGATTAGCCCGAGGAGTTTCACGGAAGTCAGGTCTCTCGGCCCGGCGACGCCGAGCATGGCCCCAACGACCCCGGTGAGGGCCACGATGAGGCCGTAGAATCCAACGACGAACGACCGACCGCCGAACGTCTCGCTCACGACCGACAGTGAGGGCGGCGGAAGGATTAGCCTTTTCATCCGTTCGACCCCAACCTCCGGTATGAGCGAGAAAGACATGCTGGCGTATCTCCTCGGGGGAATCGCAATTCTCATGTTTGCGATGGGTATCATCCTCGCGCTGACCTAATCCGGGCCTTCGACTGGGACGGTCCCGCGAGTGGTTTCGTTACGGGTACGACCGGAAACGCAGTTCGACGTCGAGAAAACGGCGCGTCGGCTACTCGGCGCGAAAGAACGGAAAAGCGACGTTCGAGATTACTCTTCTTCGATGGTCTCGCCGCCGTCGGCGCGGACCTCCTCTCCGCCGTCGGTGGCGATAGCGGTCTCGCGCTTACGCTCGAACCACTCCCACTCCTTGGTCTTCATGCCGTCGTCTTCGAGGTCCCACGGGTCGCCGCTCTCGACGCGGGGGCCTTCGAGCCACGAGACGACGAGGTTGTAGACGAAGATGAGTTGGCCGAAGCCCATGACGAACGCACCGACCGTCGCAACGAGGTGGAGGTCGGTGAACTGCGGGAGGTAGGTGGCGTAGCGCCGGGGCATCCCGCCGTAGCCCAGCAGGAGCATGGCGAGGAAGGTCACGTTGCTACCGATCATCGTGAGCCAGAAGTGCCACTTGGCCAGCGTCCGCTGGTACATCCGACCGGTGAACATCGGGAACCAGTAGTAGATGCCTGCGAATCCGGCCATGGCGATGGCACCCATCACGATGAAGTGGAAGTGCCCGACGACGTAGTAGGTGTCGTGAAGCACGAGGTCCACGGGGATGGACGCGAGGAAGACGCCCGTGACGCCCCCAAGGATGAAGTTCTGGACGAAGCCGATGCAGAACAGCATCGGTGCGACGAGTCGAAGTCGGCCGTTCCACATCGTCGTAATCCAGTTGAACACCTTGACCGCGCTGGGCACTGCAATTGCCAAGGATACTGCCATGAAGCTAGCCCGGATGCGGGGGTCGATGCCCGTACTGAACATGTGGTGTGCCCACACGCCGAAGCTCAGGACACCGATTGCCAGCGTCGAGTAGACGACGAACTTGAACCCGAACAGCTTCCGGCCCGCGAAGCGGGGCAGGATAAGGCTGACGAGTCCCATCGGGGGTAGCACGAGGATGTACACTTCGGGGTGTCCGAAGAACCAGAACAGGTGTTGCCAGAGAATCGGACCGCCACCTTCCGCCGCGAAGAACGTCGTGGCGAAGTTCCGGTCCATCAGGAGCATCACGAGCGCGCTCCCCAGCAGGGGGAACGAGAACAGGATGAGACCCGACTGGGTAATCATCGTCCACGAGAAGATGTCGAGTTTCTCCCAGCCAACGTCCTCGCCGCGCTCGGTGAAGATGGTGGCGATGAAGTTGATGGCACCCATCGTCGCGGAGACGCCCGAGAGGTGTAGACCCAACAGCATCAGGTCCACGCCGGGGTTGGTCTGCTCCACCGAGAGGGGCGTGTACATCGTCCACGAGGTCTGTGCAGGCTGAATGTCACCGCTGGTCAGTGTGGCCAGTGGGAAGCCCGCCCAGATGAGGACCGCCGCGGGCGGCAGGAGCCAGAACGCGATGGCGTTGATGCGCGGGAAGGCCATGTCGTCCGCGCCGATGAGGAGCGGGATGAAGTAGTTCCCGAACGCCGCGATGATGGGCGTCCCGAACAGGAACAGCATCGTGATGCCGTGTGTCGTCAGCAGGGCGTTGTAGAAGTTCGCCCCGATGATGAACTGCTCGGGAACCGCGAGTTCGGTCCGCATGATGAGGACGGCGATGCCGCCCCACGCGAACGCAAAGAGACCGTAGAACCCGTAGAGGAGGCCGATGTCCTTGTGGTCCACGGTGGTCAACCAGCGCACGATTCCGGCGGGCTTCTCGGAGTGAGCGTGCCCAGTCTGTTCGCCGACGTACCCGCCGCCAGCGAGGGGGGTGTAGGAGCGCCAGTCCTCGAGTCGAGTGAGGAAAGCGGCGACCCCCACGAGGAGGACCCCCATGACGACGGTGAGTGCGATTTGCCCGGCTTCTACCATACGCGGTGGTCAGGACTACAAGGTAAAGAAAGGTTAGGATACGCCCCCGTCACCGCGTCGGATTTCGTGGGACGGAGTAGCAAAGATTACGCCGGCTTGTCAACTCGGTATTATTTCTCGGAGTGCGATGCGCGAGTACGTTCGTCGGGCGAATCGTGGTCGAGCGTCGTTACTCCTCGGCCTCGGCGGACTCGAGGAGGTCGGCCGCGATGTAGGTCAGAATCGCCAGCAGGACGAGCGGGACGACGAGCAGGGCGAATCCGACCGTCGAAACGAGTCCCTCGATGGCCCACGGCGACGCGACGGCGAACAGCGCGACGAAGAACCCGATGATGAAAAGCGGGATGATGTTGACCGAAATGTCGAGCCACGTCTCCCGTTCGAAGATGGGGGTTGCCATGTTCGACGGTACCCACGGGGGTCCCAAATAGGTTGCCGATTCGGTTCGACCACGGACGAGGACAGCACGGAACGGTTCAGGGACAACTAACTGATTCTTAGCAAAACAAAATTGTGTCCCAAGCCAACCGAAACGCGCTTCAAACCGCGTCTGGTTGCCAGAACGACCCGAAGACCCCGCTGAGGAGGAGAACCACGCCACCGACGAGGATAGCCAGCCCCCGGAGGTGGACCGAACCCGTCGTCGTGGTGGTGATGAGCGCCCCGATAGCGAGACAGAGGACCGAGGCCGTGACCAGTCCCTTCCACGGGTCGGCGATGTACTCCGACTCGCGGAGGATGCCCACGACGCTCCCGGCGAACAGCAGGAGTCCGCCGACGGCGACGGGAAAGAGTGGCCACACGATGCCGACCTCGAAGATGGCGAGTCCGAACGCGACGAACAGCGGCCACGGACTCGCCTTGCGGTATTCGTCACTCAGTCCGGGTTGTTCGTCCATGCTCTTTCCTCGGGGTGGGTCCGACTAAAGGGCACCGCTACGAAATCGCCGGTGGATAACTGCTCGTCCGAATATCTTCGGCGGAGCGGTTCGTGAGAAAATCCACGTCCGAATCGCGGTGGTCCGCGCCTCGGAGTGACGAAGCCACACCACGCGCTATCGACCTGCGAACCGCGCGAGGGTTCAAATACGAGGACGCGACGAACCCTGCCCGGACGTTTCGCGCGGTCTACCGGGACCGGGACCGGGACCGCCAGTCCGACTAACCGGAAACGGCTGAGCCAACGTCGTGAGTGGCATCGCTGTCTCCTCGGCGAGAATCGCTGACCGCGCGTTCCGTGTCGCGCTGGCCTCGGACACCAGCGTCGGGCACAGACGCAGAGTTAGCAGGAGCGCCAGCTATCGCGGATTTCGGGAGAACTGCACTGCGAACGCTCCGCACAGCACCGCGACCGCACCGCGCCCCGAACCTCCCCGCCGCGTCTGACTCGCTTCGCTCGTGCAGACGCGGCGCATCCGGGTGGGAGTCTCGCAGAGCGAGGCCGGTGGACCGTCCGCCAGCGGCATCACCGGAGCGAATCCGGCCACGCCCTCGCCTCCGGAATCGCCCCGAATCCGACGAACGCGGCGGCCAGCGGGTCCTCCATGACGACGGAGTAGGCGAACAGGAAGGCGAAGTAGACCACCACCAGCAGGCCGAGGAGCTTCAGCCTGAAGGTCCGAAGGTCGTCGCTCTCGTCGGTGTAGGTCGCGCGGAACTCCTCTCTGCGGGCGTCGTCGAGGCGTTCCCAGTGGTCGATGCCCTCGTGGAGGACCAGTAGCTTCTCGGACTCCAGCGGGCGACCGCAGTAGGGGCACTCGGCGGGCGATTCACCCGAAGGAACGTCGGTGTCATAGGTTGTTGCGTCGGTCATGGTCGAGTAGTCAGACGAACGGCGGGGACGCACTCGGCGCGGAGACTATCCAGAGACTCGTCATGGTGTACAGCACCATCACGACCACGAAGGGGTACTGGCTCCGGACCGCCTGCAAGCGTCCGGGAAAGACCTCGTATGCCGAGGTGTGGGCGACCCAGACCGCCAGCAGGTGCCCGAGCAGGACGAACGCGACGGCGAGCATCCCGAACCAGTCCGGCAGGACGACGACAGAGGGGTTGATGGGCGGATTCAGGGGGTTCGACAGTGCCGACACCAGCGCGGGCGACAGCGAGACGAACAACCCGAGGAAGTGCGCGAGATGGTAGCCCGCCGCGATGGGCAGAAGCGAGGGCGCGAACCGCTCGGCGATGGCGTCCGGCGTGAGGTACGTCTCGGCCGTCTTGCGCGAATAACTCGACGCCAGCCAGTAGGCCCCCAGAAAGAGGCCGTACCCCGCGAGCATCGCCACCGGATAGAGGAGCACCGGCGGAATGCCAACCTCGACCAGCAACGTCGCTGTCTCCACCCAGACCGGCGTCCCGACGAACCCGTCGTAGGTCGTGACCCACAGAACCGCCACCACGAAGGCCACTTCGTCCCGGCCGTCGGCGAGGCCCGCGTCGGTCAGCGCCGCGCCCGGCGGGCGAAGTTCGAGGCCGTCTTCGCCGCGCTGGATGGGTGCGACCTTGCCGTAGTACCGGAACAGTCGCGCCACGGGGTCGGCCTCGCCGAACCACGAGTCCGGCCCGAAGACGAGCGCGCCGGCCAGCGTAGCGACCGAGTAGCCGACCACGACCCACGCCAGCAGTCGCGGGTCGTCGGCCAGCGGACTCACCACTTCGAGCCACACCACCACGAGGAGACCGGCCACGCTCGGCCACGCGCCCCACGTCTCGGGATACTCCCTGTCGAGGGAGGGAAGCCACTCCGAGAGCGCCCGCCACGGGTTCAGCGCGGGCCAGCTATTTCCGAGCAGGTAGACCGTGGCGACGTATCCGGCCCACCAGCCGACCCACACCGTCAGAATCGCGGCGTTGCGGAACATCTCTCGGGGACCGAGGAGACCGATAGCGACGACGCCCGCCAGCGCGACCACCGAGAGGACGCGGGTCAGCGTGGCCACGCTGTCGAGGGGCGCACCCGCGACTCGCCGCCAGCGGTGGACCGCGCGGATGAACGCCCGGTCGGTGACGAAACTCGCCAGCAGGAACGACGCGCCGACCACGCCCCCGCCGGTCAGCAGGAACAGCCACGTCGGTACCGAGAGCGACCCCGCCGCCGCGCGCAGACCGCCGCCGTGAGCGAGCGCGGTCCCGGCGAAGCCACCCAGCATGCCCGCGACCGAAAACAGGAGGGTTCTGACGCTCGGGCGTCTCATTGTCTGGACTTGGGACGGTCGGGACTTGTCGCTTCCGGAGTGACGACGCCAGCAAGGTTTTGTACAATCGTGTGGTACGGGGTGTGGGGAGATTACCGTGGAACGTCAAGGTACACCGACAGGTCCGGGGGAGCGAAATCCCGAACGAGGAAGCGACGTGGGGGCACCGACCGAGGCCGGCCAGCGGCCCGACGACATCGCCGAGATGGATATTACCGAGCCGACGGTGACGTGGCTCGAAGTGTCTCATCCACAACAGCCGATTCCCATCGGCGAGAACGACCGGGTTATCGACAGTCAGTTCAACGAACAGTACGACGTCTGGGAAGTGCTATTGGTCGCGCTTCCCGACGAGGAAGAAGAAGACGAGTAGTTAGAGCATATCCTTCTCTTTCAGCCCTTCGAGGAGGTCATCCACGAGGGTTTCCACGTCGTCGTAGGGGAATTCCTGAACGCCCGAGAGTTTGGTCGAGAGTTCCATCGCCGTGAAACTCACGTCGCCGGCCTCGAAGCGCGTGCCCGGTCCGTCGGGGAGCGCGGGAACGAGGTCCATCGGGTTGCTCACGGGGTAGTCTGCGCCTTCGAACGCTTCGGTGAACTGCTCGCGGAGTTCGGCCTCGGTTTCTTCGTCTGCCATGTGAGGTGATGTGTGTCGTAGCGGGCAAAAGCGTTCCGGAACAACCCAGAACTAGTTGTGGGTTTCTTTGCCGACTGTGGTCTCACGCTCGCCGAGGACCGTCCACCGAAGTCCGTGTGACCCAATTTGCTCGTGGTATGACTTCCTTACCAGCGGAAACACCGCGTTAACCGGCGATTGAACGTGAGAGTACGCAGTCGGTATCGGTAGTTTCGGGAGTCGCCGAGAAGTTTGGTCGAGTGACTGGGAATCGGTCTCGTCGGCCCGGAACCCGTCTACAACCGACAGCGGGCGTGCGAATTGGACAACGTATAAATCGGAAATTACTCATTGAAGTGAAACCGCAAAGCTTGTAATATAGTAACTTCGCCTTGAAGATGCAATGGCACGCGACAAGACGGCACGCGAACGCGACGAACGACGAGCGGTAGACCGGCGGTCCTTCTTGGGAGTCGCCGGAGCAGGGGCCGCCGCGGCACTCGGCCTCGGTTCGATGGCGAGTCAGACGGCGAACGCGGCGGACTACCGGACAGTCACGGTTCCCGCAGGCGAGACCCGGACGTTCAACGTCGGGAGCGGCGAGACGCTCGAAAACCTCCTCATCGACATGACCGCCGACGGCGCGTCGGCCAAAATCTACGCCAACGGCGATGGCTGGACGGTCCGGAACGTCGCCTTCAAAGGTAACCACCCCGGCGGCCACTACCTGTTCACGCCCGCAGTCTCGAAGGGTGGCACCGCCACAGTCGAAAACCTCTACATGGGCGACGGACAGACGGAGGGCACCGGCAAGGGCGGCATCTGGGTCATCGGTCCGGACCACTACGGCACGCTCAACTTCCGGAACGTCAACATCCAGCACTTCATCGACAACGGCCTGTACGGGACCGACCCCGGCTACGACTACGCCGGAGCGCACGGCGGCGTCGTCAACGTCTACGACAGTTTCTTCAACAGCAACAACATCTCGAACATCCGGGTCGGGTCCCGCGACGGTCGGACCTGCCACGTCGAGAACTGTGTCGTGCGCACGGGGTCCACTCGGGCCTGCGGCGTCGGGTGTTCCAGCCCCGGCGCGAAGAACTCCCGCGGCGTCTGGGCGTGGTGGGGTCCGGTCGAAGTGAGAGACTCCGACATCGAAGGCCCCGCGGTCGAACAGGACAGTCGCGCGGGCGACCCGACTATCTCCTCGACCAACACTCGCTGGGGGTCGAACGCCAACGCGGACCGCGTTCCGGCCGGGGTCCCCATGACGGCCGAGGAGGCCGCCAGTGGCTCCTCCAGCGCGTCCAGCGGCGGTAGCTCCGGGTCCGAAACCACCGAACCCGACGCCGAGGGCACCGTCTTGGAACTCGTCGCAGGTGCGAACACCTCCAACGCCTCCTACGAGTTCACGGTCGAAGGGAGCGTCCAGAAGCGGACCTCGGGCGACGTGGGGTCCGAGGCCAACGACAGCGTATCGAACAACGGCGACGGCACGGTGACGGTTTCGGGCGTCTCGGGCAACGGCTACGGCGACTCCTACCTCGTGAACGGCGACTTCCTCTCGATGACCCTCGACGAGAGCAAGTGGGCGCTCACCTACGGCGGCAATCAGGTCGACGTGGACGACCTCGTTCTGCCGAACCGGTTGGTCATCGACGGGACCGACACGCCCCGTCAGTCCAGCGAGTACACCGTGGAGTTCAGCGGGAAGGCCCGCAAGAGCGCCGCGCTCGGGTCGGTCAACGCGAACGACGAAATCGCGGACGGACAGATTTCGGGCCGGGTCATCGGCGGCACGGACGGCTACCGGTTCTCGGGCGAAATCACCGGCTTCCGACTCGACGGTCCCGCGACGGTCCGCGTCGAGGACAGTTCCTAATCCGATTTTTTACAAAACAGTCTCCTCTTCGGTATCGTTCGGTAGGAAGAACCGCCCAAAGCAGTGGTCTCGGGTTGCTAGCCCGGAAGGAACCGTTACAGGTTGCGTAACGGTCGCGTCTTGCGACGCACCCGAAACGAGTCAACGAGCTTGTATAAAACTTTCTTCGGTAGCGCCGGGGTCGCCGACAGGAGTTGTCTACTCGGCGTTCAACCGGGACTTATCTGGCGGGCGCGAGGTCAGCGGTCGCGTACTCGTCGGCGTCGAATCTGGTGTCGGGGCCTGAACCCGGCGAACGCGGCGTAGAACAATACTCGGCGCAAAGCGATATGTGGCAGAGACATGAACTACCTGTTCTTCACGAACACCCCGGCCCACGTCCACCTCTATCGGAACGCAGTCGCGGAACTGCAGGCCCGAGGCCACGACGCGCTCCTGCTTGCTCGGGACTACGGATGCACCATCGACCTGCTGGAGTACTACGACCTGCCACACGTCGTCTACGGTGAACTGGCGACCAGCAAGTACTCGCTGGCCCGCCAACTCCCGAGCCACTACTACACTATCGTCCGGAAGACCCGCGAGTACGACCCGGACAAGATTTTCGGGGTGGGTGCCTACGCCGCCCACGCCGGAGCGGTGACGGACACCCCAGTCGTCCTCATCACCGACTCGGAGAACACCCACCTCGACCACGCCATCTCGCGGCCCTTCGCCGACGCCTACCTGACGCCCCACACCTTCGACAAGGACCTCGGGGAGAAACACCACGTCTTCGAGGGGTTCAAAGAGTGCGCCTATCTCCACCCTGACGAGTACGTCCCGCAGACCGACATCCGGGAGCAGTTGGGTGTCGGCGCAAACGAGGAGTACGCCATCGTCCGCCTCAATGCCTTCGGGTCCCACCACGACGTGGGACAGGGCGGGTTCACCCCAGAGAAGCGACGGGAGCTAATCGAGGACCTCTCCGGCGAGGCCACCGTCTTCGTCTCCGACGAGGGCGGGGAGATGGACTTTGCGGACCTCCCGGCCCGGCCCTTCGACCTGCACCCGGCGCTCCTGCACGACGCGCTCTCGGAGGCGTCCCTGCTGGTCGCCGACACCCAGACGATGGTGACCGAGGCGGCCCTGCTCGGGACGCCCGCGATTCGGTCGAACTCCTTCGTGGGCGATGGCGACATGGGCAACTTCGAGGAACTCGAACGCGCGGGCCTCATCTACAACATTCGGGAGTTCGAACCGGTCGTGGAGACCGCTCGGGGCCTGCTGGCCGAGGAGGGCGTCGCCGACGAGTGGGCGCGAAAGCGCAGGGAGTTCATGGCCGACAAAGTGAACCTGACTGACCTCGTGGTCGAGGTGGCGACCGACCCGGCGATGCTCAAGTCGCTCCCGACCAAGCGAACCCACGAGCGAATGGCCGGCAGTGCGACGGTCTGAGGCGCTGAATATCGATTTCTCGGTGACTCTTTCGGTGGTGGTTTCGGCGGGTTCTCCTCGGCCAGCGAACGCTCGGCCGAAAAACCGACAGCGAAAACCCGACTGACCAACCACCGTGGGGTGGATGAAGGGGCCGCCCGGTCGCGCCGCAGGCTTGGTCGTCTCCGGCGGCCCTATTCGCAGGCCGGGCGGTGCTGAGAGGCCTGCGAATATCCGGCGGAGCGACCGCGACCGGGTGGGGGCTTCAAGAAACGTTCAGGTCTTCGGTTACTGGCGAGTCGATAGCAAGTGAGTGAAGCTTTTCGACACCGCTACCCCTCCAAGCCTGAGGAAAAGATGCCAATCGAACACCGAAATCCCCGAATATGCCGAGTCGAAATCCTACGCGCCCTCGACCCCCTCCGTGACCTGCATCTCCAGTCCCTCGTTGTTCGCTCGGTCGAGCGACATCGCCACTCCGAGCAGAACCACGCTCCCGACCAGCACCGCCCCGAACGCACCCAAACCGGCGACTACCCCCACGAGGAGCGACGCGACCAGTCCGACCGCGCCGAGGACATACCCCGCAACGGTCGGCCACGCCTCGAACTCGGCCAACTGGGTCCGGAGTCGATAGGCGAAGTTCGAGAGCAGAAGCCACGACACCTTCGGGATGAAGGTGTGGTATTCGATGGTACTCTCCTCGTCGCCGTACACCGCCGGGGTGGCCACGTCGGCGACTTGCATCCCGTGGCAGTTGAGGCGCACGAGGAGTTCGTTGGCGAAGCCGTAATCGTCGTAGAGGCTGTCGATGTCGATGCGGTCGAGCGCGCGGCCCGAAATCGCGGTATAGCCGTTCTGGGGGTCACCGGTGTTCCAATAGCCGCTGGAAATTTTGGTGAGGAAAGATAGCATCCAGTTGCCGACCAGTCTGAATCTGGGCATATCTTCGCGGAACGCCGGGGAGAGCAGGCGGTTGCCCTTGGCGTAGTCGGCCCCGTGCTCCACGATGGGGTCGATGAGTCGCGCCAGCAGGCCGGGGTCCATCTGGCCGTCGCCGGCCATGACCGCGGTCACGTCCACGTCGTCCTCGCGGGCGTGGCGATAGCCGGTCTTGATGGCCCCGCCGACGCCCTGATTCGTCGCGTGGCGAATCGGCACGACGCGCTCTGCGGACGCCAGTCCACCGTCGGCCAGTTTCGGTTCGGTCTCGATTCGACGGGACCGTCCGGAGTCCTCGCTGTCGCCGGTTTTGGGGCCGGTGCTGTTGACTCGCTCGGCGTGGTCCCGTATCTCCTGCCACGTGTCGTCGGTCGAACAGTCGTCCACCACGTAAACCCGGTCCACGAAGTCCGGCACGGTGTCGATGACCTCGCCGACGAACCCCTGTTCGTTGTACGCCGGTACGACGACGCCGACTGTGTTGCCGTTATACATTGTTCGAGGGTTGGTATCGACGTGGCGGCACAACGTCCGGACACGTCGGTTTACCCGTTGGTTCCGGCGATTCGGCCTTTGTTATACGCTCGCTGTCGAATCGGGCGAGACGAGCGTCCTCGCGCAAGGTCGGCCGTCTCCTCGACAGGCGTCCGCTGTCGGGCGAGTACACGCGCCCAATCGAGGACGCAAGCGGCGTGTACGACGCCGGGAATCACCTGCCGGGGTCGTCTCGCACCGCCTGTCCCGAGGACACGCGGCGGTTGATGCGACGATACGACCAACTTAGCATTTGTTTCCCAATTGTAATTCAGTCTTTGAACGGGCCGAAACCTCGGCCGGACGAGCGACGGATAGCCGAATTTAAGCCGGTCGGTGCGCCAGATTTTCGCATGGATTTCGATTTCGACTTGTTGGCCGAGTTGACCGAGACCAGCGGGGTGCCGGGATACGAGGACCGAGTGCGCGAACTCGTCCGCGAGGAGTTCACGGGGGTCGCCGACTCGGTTCACACCGACGCGATGGGCAACGTCGTGGGGACAGTCGAAGGAACCAGCGACTACGAAGTCGTCGTCGCCGCACACATGGACGAAATCGGCTTCATGATTCGCAACGTCACCGACGAGGGCTTCCTCCAAATCGACACCCTCGGCGGGTGGGACCCGGACGTGCTTCGCGCCCAGCGCGTGACCGTCCACGCCGACGACGAGGACCTCACGGGCGTCATCGGTTCGGTCCCGACCCACGTCAAGGACGACGACGACGAGTTCGCGGTCGAGGACGTGTACATCGACCTCGGACTGCCCGCCGAAGCAGTCGAGGAGCGCGTCGCGGTCGGTGACCTCGTGAGCATGGACCAGACCACCGTCGAGATGGGCGACCAGATTACCGGCAAGGCGTTAGACGACCGGGTGTGTCTGTTCGCCATGCTCGAATCCGCGAAGCGCATCTCGGACCCCGACGTGACCATCCACTTCTGCGCCACGGTGCAGGAAGAACTCGGCGTCCGGGGCGCGCCCGCGCTCGGCGTGGATTTGGACCCGGACCTCGCAGTCGCGCTCGACGTGACTGTCGCCAACGACCTCCCGTCGGTCAAAGACGAGGGCGACTACGTGACCGAACTCGGCGAGGGCGCGGCGATAAAGCTCAAAGACTCCAGCGTGGTCACGACCCCGAAGGTCCACCGCCGGATGCGCTCGGTCGCCGAGGACCGCGGCGTCGAACACCAGATGGAGGTCCTGCCCTCGGGTGCGACCGACACCTCGGGGTTCCAGAACACCCACGGCGCGAAACCGGTGGGCGCGATTTCGATTCCGACCCGGTACCTCCACACCGTCACCGAGACAGTCCACCGAGACGACGTGTCGGCGACCATCGACCTCCTGACCGCCTTCCTCGAAACCGAGACCGGCGACCACGACTACAGCCTTTGAGTCCGTCCGCCGGAAGTTTTACGCCGTGTTCGTCCGAAACCGCGGGCGTGGATAGCGTCGAACTCAGCACCGTCGTCTACGTGCCGCCCGAGGAGGCCTACGACTTCCTCGTCGATTTTCCGGGGTACGCCAACTACTCCGAGCATCTCAAACAGGTCGAGCGTCACGGCGAGGGCGGTCCCGGAACGGAGTACGACATCCACCTGCGCTGGTGGAAACTCAACTACGTCGTCCGGTCGGAAGTGACCGACTTCGAACCCCACGAGCGCATCGGGTGGCGAATCACCAAGGACCTACACGCCCACGGCGAGTGGCGCGTCGAACACGTCCCCGACGAGGCCCCGCCCGACCGCGAGACGGCCTCTCGGATTCGCCTCGTCATCGAGTTCGACGCCGACTCGGTGAGTTCCGACATGCTCGACCTGCCCCGACTGGTCTCGCTCGACTGGGTTATCGGCAAAATCAAACCGCTAGTGCTGAACGAGGGCGAGCGCGTGGTGGCCCGAATCGTGGAGGACCTCGAAGGCCAGCCCCGAGACGTAGATTTGACGCTCCACGAGTCGCCCGACACGGTGTAGTCTGACGGTCCGAAGGCTCTCCGAAGCCAAGCGGGAAACGCGAAAAACCGACGCTGAGCGTTACTCTGCCTGTCCGTAGTCGCCGCCGTACTTCATGAAGAAGTAGGCCAGACCGAGCGTGAACACCAGCGCGGCCGTCGTGGCGATGCCGAGCGTCTTGGCACTGGACGGAATCGCGGGGCCGCCACCGCCGCCACCGCCCGCGTCCGGCGTGACCGTAATGGACCCGACCATCCCGGCCGTCTTGTGGGGCTGGCAGAAGTACTCGAAGGTGCCCTCCGTCTCGAAGGTGTAACTGTACTCGTGGCCCGTGTCGTAGGTCTTGCTCGCGCCGCCCTCGGTCCCCTGCCAGTCCGCGCCGTCGGGTTGGCCATCGGGGACGATGTTGTGGTTGTCTGACTCCCAGACGAAGTTGACCGTCGTGCCCGGCGTGATTTCGAGGTCGGCGGGTTCGAACACCAGACTCCCACCGGGACCGACGATGACCTCTTTGGCACCGCCACCGCCGCCTTCTTGTTCGCTCTCGGCCGCCGCGGTTCCCGCCGCGCCCGCAGTCGCGGCCGCGCCCGTGGCGGTCCGAAGGAATCCGCGCCGCGTGACCGACTCGCTTCCTTCCATGCTCATGCGCGAGGCTAGCGGCGGTGGGTACTGAATACTTTCGATACGCCCTTTCGCTCCGGGCGAGACCACCGCGGCCTCGCGTATCCCACGCGCGCAAAGTACTATAGTATAGTTCGCTGTGACAGCCTCCCTCGGTGTGGTGTCCTCCTCGCGGTGGCGTCGCCCGGCGAACCGCCACGGCCGCAGATTCCCGTGGGAGCGGCTGTCACGCCCGCCAGCGACGGTCCGAGGAGTCGCGTTGCTTCGACGGGTTTAAGTTCCGGATGACCTTCTTTCTGGAACGAGACAGGCCTGTACTGTCTGGTGCCATACCATCGCGGACCGCCGTTTTGGCGACCCCGACGGTGTCGGCAGACAGTAACCTGTTTCACTGACCCGTAGGAGCGTCCTGCGTACTACGGAGGTGAACAATGGCAGATCAGGAGATAGAGCAAGCAGTCTCTCGCGCACTCGAGGATGCACCTGAGCGGAACTTCCGCGAAACGGTGGACCTCGCAGTCAACCTGCGCGACCTAGATTTGAACGAACCGTCGAACCGCGTAGACGAAAGTATCGTCCTCCCGTCCGGTACCGGACAGGAGACGAAGATTGTCGTGTTCGCGGAGGGCGAAACCGCCCTTCGCGCCGAAGACGTTGCCGACGAGGTTTTCGACAGCGACGACCTCGAAGACCTCGGCGACGACGACGACGAGGCCAAAGACCTCGCGGACGAGACCGACTTCTTCATCGCCGAAGCGGCGCTGATGCAAGACATCGGTCGGTACCTCGGTACCATCCTCGGCCCGCGCGGTAAGATGCCCGAACCGCTCCAGCCCGACGACGACGTCGTCGAGACCGTCCAGCGGATGAAGAATACGGTCCAGCTACGGAGTGGCGACCGACGCACTTTCCACACCCGCGTCGGGGCAGAGGACATGGACGCGGAGGAAATCGCCGACAACATCGACGTGATTCTCCGCCGACTCCACTCGAATCTCGAAAAAGGCCCGCTGAACATCGACAACGTCTTCGTGAAGACGACGATGGGACCGGCCGTGGAGGTGGCCTAAGATGTCGGCCGAGCGTAAGACCGAGACCATCCCCCAATGGAAACAGGAGGAGGTCGACGACATCGCCGACCTCATCGAGAGCTACAGCAGTGTCGGCATCGTCAACGTGACGGGCATCCCGTCGCGCCAGCTTCAGACGATGCGGCGCAACCTTCACGGGAGCGCCGAACTCCGCATCAGCCGGAACACGCTACTGGTCCGCGCCCTCGAACAAGTGAACGAGGGCGTCGAGGACCTTACCCAGTACGTCTCCGGCGAAGTCGGACTCATCGGCACGAACGACAACCCCTTCGGGCTGTACAAACAGCTCGAAGCCTCCAAGAGTCCCGCGCCCATCGGCGCGGGCGAAGTCGCGCCCAACGACATCGTCATCCCCGAGGGTGACACGGGCGTCGACCCCGGTCCGTTCGTGGGCGAACTCCAGTCCATCGGTGCGGCGGCCCGCATCATGGAAGGGTCCATCCACGTCACCGAGGACAGCGTTATCGCCGAGGAGGGCGAGGAAGTGTCCGAGGAAGCGGCCAACGTCCTCGCGGAACTCGGCATCGAGCCGAAGGAAGTGGGACTGGACCTGCGCGGCGTCTACTCCGACGGCGTCCTGTTCGAGTCCGAGGAGTTGGAAATCGACGTCGAGGAGTACCGCGCGGACATCGAGTCTGCGGCGGCCCGCGCCCGCAACCTCTCGGTCAACGCGGTCTACCCGACCGCCCAGACCACGCCGACCCTCATCCAGAAGGCCGAGGGCGAGGCCAAGAGCCTCGGTCTGCAGGCCGAAGTCGAGAGTCCGGACGTCGTGCCGGACCTCGTGAGCAAGGCGGACGGACAGGTTCGTGCGCTTGCTGGACAGATCGACGACGAGGACGCCCTCCCCGAGGAGCTTCGTGACGTAGAGGCTCCCGCCGCGGGCGGCTCCTCCGAGGACGAATCGACCGACGAAGAAACCGAATCCGAAGCCGACGAGAGCGAGGCCGACGACGCCGACGACGAGGAAGACGACGACGGCGACGACGGCGGAGACGCTCTCGGCGCGATGTTCGGATAACCAACCACCCCCAAACTACTAACCATGGAATACGTTTACGCTGCACTCATCCTGAACGAATCGGGCGAAGAAATCAACGAAGACAACCTCACCAACGTACTCGACGCCGCCGGCGTCGATGTCGAGGAGTCCCGCGTCAAGGCGCTCGTCGCCGCGCTGGAAGACGTCGACATCGACGAGGCCGTCGAGCAGGCCGCGGCCGTGCCCGCTGGCGGAGCCGCCGCCGGCGGTGCCGCCGCAGAGGGCGGTGCCGACGAGGAGTCCGCCGACGAGGACGAGTCCGCCGACGAGGAAGAGGAAGCGGCCGAAGAAGAGGACGACGGCGACGACGAGGCCGACGGCGAGGGTCTCGGCGAACTCTTCGGTTAAATCCGTCCCACCCCAGAACTGGATTCTTTCTTTCGCGCGCTATCGGGTAGCTGTGCGCTTATCACCGGACAAATATTGAAATATATTTGTTTTACAAATATTGTTGTTCGTTAGAGTTAGTTGTATATTGCTCTCGTCCCAGTGTAACTGTACGCGCGAACAGTACGGCTCGGGACCAAAATTGGGGTTGGGAACGCTTCTGAAGCCCCCGCCCGGTCGCGGTCGCTGTGGCGGATATTCGCGGCTCTCAGCACCGCCCGCCGCGAATAGAGCCCCCACAGCGACTACAGTAAACGCGACCGGGCGGCCCCTTCATCCACCCGTGTTGGTTCGTGTCGGCGAGCGTTTGCCGGTGGAAAGTTCCACGGAGCGCGGGCCTCACGCCTCCCCAACCTCCTCCTTCGCTCCTTTCAGTCGCTCGGTCGTCCACCGGCAGAGACAAGCTCTGCCGAGCCTCGCTTCGCTCTACTCAGCGAGACCTCGCGCGGATTGGCGCGGCATGAACGCCGCGCCAGCGCGCGCCGAGTCTTGGATGCAACAGTAGTCTGGATAGAACGGTAGTCGGGAGCGGTCGGTACGAACGTTTAAGTCCGAAAGCGGGACCAAAGTGCCTCGATGGAAGCAGTCGGCGTCCGACTCGGGATGGGCTTGGGGACCTCAGCCACGGCGCTGGCGTTCGTCCTCGGCGGCATCGCCTTGGGAACGCTCAGCGGCCTCACGCCCGGTCTCCACGTGAACAACCTCGCGCTCCTGCTGGCGTCGGTTGCGCCCGCGGTCCCCGGCCCGGCGCGACTCGTCGGCGCGGCGATGCTGTCCGCCGGGGTGGTCCACTCCTTCCTCGACGCCGTGCCCGCTCTCGCACTCGGGGTGCCCGACGCCGCGATGGCGGCGACCGCTCTGCCGGGCCACCGCCTCGTTGTCGCCGGGCGAGGCCGCGAGGCGGTCCGCCTCTCCGCGCTCGGGAGCGGACTGGCCGTCGCGTTCGCGGTCCCGCTGGCGGTTCCGATTACCCGCGGCATGACCGTGGCCTACCCCGTCGTCCGAAATCATCTCCCTATCGTCCTCGGCGGCGTGGTCGCCTTCCTCCTGCTGACCGAGGGTTCGGCCCGCGCCGTCGGCGGCGGCGCGGCGGCTTTCGCCGGAAGCGCAACCCTCGGCCACGCGACCCTTGACCTCTCGCCGACCGCACCGCTCGCGGCGGGCGGGATGCTCACGCCCCTGTTCGCCGGACTGTTCGGCGCGCCCGTCCTCGTCGAGGCCCTCTCGGGGTCGGGCGTCCCCGAGCAGGACGACCCCGTAATCGCAACCTCCCGCCGAATCGTGGCGGTTACGGCGCTTGCAGGTAGCGTCGCCGGTGCGGTCGTGGGCTACCTGCCGGGCGTCTCGTCGGCCGTCGCCGCGGTCATCGCGCTGGCGCTCGTCCCCGGTTCGACCGAGGCCCGCGGGTTCGTGGTTGCGACCAGCGGGGTCAACACCGCGAACACGATTTTCGCCCTGTTCGCACTCTCGGCGCTCGGCACGCCCCGGACCGGCGTGATGGTCGCGCTTCAGGAGGTCGGTGCCCCGGTGAACTTGCCCTTGCTCCTCGCCAGCGCCGGAATCGCCGGCATCGCTGGCTTCCTGCTGGTCCTCTCGGTCGGCGACCGCTACCTCCGGGCAGTCGGGTCGCTCGACCAGTTCCGGTTGTCGATGGCGGTCCTCTGTCTGCTCGCCGGACTGAGTTTCCTGTTCGCCGGCGGAGTCGGCGTGATTGTCTTCGCCGTCGCGGCGCTGGTGGGACTGGTCCCTGCCCAGTTCGGTGCCCGGCGGGTTCACCTGATGGGCGTTCTGCTCGGTCCGCTGATGCTGGGTCTCTGAGGACGACCCTCGCTCACGCCTCCAGTATTCGCTTCGTCCGGCGGTGGCGGTCCCGAAACATCGGTTCGAAGCCAATCCACCCCAGCGGCCCGAGGAGGCCCCGAACCACGGGCAGTTCGTACTCCACGCGGTCCCGGACCAGCGTCGCCTCGTCGCTGATGGCGTAGAAGGAGTGGGTGTGGTGCCACTCCGGGAAGGGACCGCCCTCCATCACGTCGGCGAAGACCGCTGTACTGTCGCCTTCGTCCCTGCGGGTGATGCGGGTGGTCCACCGCTGGCGCGGCCCGAGACCGAGGGGTTGCATCGACAGTCGGACTCGGGTGCCGGCTTCGAGGAGGGCGTCGTCGCCGCGCAGGTCGCCGTCCGGTCCGCGGACCTCCTCGACCCGGAGGTTCATCCAGTCGGGAGTCAGCGCCTCCAGTCCGCCGATTCGGGAGTGGAAGTCCCAGACCGCCGACAGGGGCGCGCCGATGCGGGCCGCTCGCTGGTAGGTGGGCATGGTCGGTAGTTGTGTCAGCACCGACAAAACTTCCGGGGCATCGGCGAGCGCTCACCACCGGGGACCGGCAAATACTGACTGTCACATCGAGACTTTATATACCGAGCGCACTTCTCCACTGCATATGGTTTCGGAGCGCGCGACCAGAACGACCCCGTTCGCCGCGATGGACGTTCTCGAACGGGCCAACCGCATGGACGACGTTGTACACCTCGAAGTGGGCGAACCGGATTTCGAGACGCCCGAGGCAGTCACCGAGTCGGCAGTCGCGGCGCTCCGCGCGGGCGAGACAGGGTACACCTCCTCGAAGGGCAAACCACAACTCCGGCGCGCAATCGCGGACTACTACGACCGCCGGTACGGCGTGGACGTGGACCCCGAGCGCATCGTCGTGACCTCCGGGTCGTCGCCCGCGCTCCTGCTGGCGTTCTCGGCGCTGGTGGACCCCGGCGACGAGGTGGTGCTGACCGACCCCTACTACGCCTGCTACCCCAACTTCGTCAGACAGGTCGGCGGGAGGGTTTCGACCGTCTCGCTGGCGGCCGACGACGGATTTCGGCCGCGGGCCGATTCCTTCGCGCCCACGGTGGACTCGGAGACGGAGGCCCTCCTGCTCAACTCCCCGGCGAACCCCACCGGCGCGGTGTTCTCGGACTCGACGCTCGAAGAACTGGTCGAACTCGCCGAGGAGGCCGACGCCACGGTGGTCTCCGACGAGGTGTACCACGGCCTGACCTACGATGGCGACGACCACACCGCCTTAGAGTACACCGACGACGCCTTCGTGATAGACGGCTTCTCGAAGCGATTCTCGATGACGGGGTGGCGACTCGGGTGGATGGTCGCACCCGACGAGTACGTCGGCCACGTCAATCGCATCGCCCAGAACACGCTCATCTGCGCGCCCAACTTCGTCCAGTCCGGTGGGGTCGCGGCGTTAGACGAGGTGGGCGACGACTTTCTGGACGACGTGCGCGAGACCTACCGCGAGCGCCGGGACTACCTCGTGAGCGAAGTCGAGGACTGGGGCCTGAGCATGGACTACACGCCGGGCGGCGCGTACTACCTGCTGGTGGACGTGAGCGACCTGCCGGGGGACGCTTTTGACGCCGCGGACTTCTTCCTCGAAGAAGCGGGCGTGGCGATGACGCCCGGCCCGGACTTCGGGACCAACGCCGAGGAGTGTCTGCGGGTCTCCTACGCCAACAGCGCCGAGCGACTGGCCGAGGCCTCCGAGCGAGTCCAGCGGGCCTTGGAGCGCGTCGAGAGTCCGACCGCGGACTAACCCGGCCTCGGCGGGTTTGAGACAACTCCTCGTTTTTCAAACGCAGACGTATAATCTTCAAAGACGCATATATAATTTCCTGCGCGAGTGACGAGACCGTGGCTATCTCCCCACAGACGCAACCGAAAACTGCTCACGAACCCGTATCGGTCCCCGGTCAGACGCCACCAAACGCGCCTACTTCAGCCGTTCTTGGAGGAACGACGGATGGGCCGCCGTCACGCCGTCGATTTCCAGCATCTTCTCGCTGATAACGTCGCCCACGGCGTCGCCGTCCGCCGCCCGGACCTCCGCCATCAGCATGTGGTCGCCCGACGACGAATAGAGAGTCTCCACTTCGTCCAGCGCCTTCAAATCGCGGGTGGCCTCGACGTACTTCTCGCTGGCGACGTCCATCCCGACGAGCGCGATGGACTTGCTAGACAGCTTCTTGGGGTCGATTTCGGCCGAATACCCCACGATGACCCCCTCGTCTTCCAGCTTTTCGATGTATTTCCGAACCGTGGGCTTCGAGACGTTCGCCCGGTCGGCGATTTCGGCGTACGACGCTTGGGCGTCGTCCTCTAGGACCGATAGAATCCGGTCTTCGGTGGATTGGGTACTCATTACCAGTCTATTTCGGATACGAGAAAAAATACCTTGCGAACGGGAAAACAGTTCGTGGCCTGAGAAAAACCCCGTTGGCGGTAGTTCGGATGGCCCCATTCCGGCGGTTCGGTCGGCCCTAATCCGACCTGCGGGCGGACAACGGGACGTTACGCTCGCCGAACGACCGGGAGGAACTGGCCCTTTTTCGGACGACCGGCCGGTATCCGGCGACATGGCACGACGCTCGCGGAGACGGTTCGTACAGGTCTCGCTCGCCGGAATCGCTGTCGGTCTCGCCGGGTGTGGCATGCCCGGCGGAGAGGGTGACGGCGAGGAGGGCGGCGAGGAAGGAGACGAGGAGGGAGAAGAAGGCGGAGAGGAGGGCGGCGAGGACGAAAACAGAGCCGCCCCCGAGTTCGCCGACGAGTAGCGCCCGGCGCTGTCGCTCCGGAATCGAGAAAAGCGAAGAAATCGGCTTCGACGTTACTTGTGGCGGTCGAGCAGGTCGTAGCTACGCTCCCACTCGTAGTCGTCGTCGAAGTACCGCTCTGCGAGTGGCTCCTCGGGCATGTCGCCCGCGTTCCGCTTTTCCTGCTGGTAGGAGGGTCGGTCCTCGTCGTGGTAGAACCGACCGGTGAGGACTTTGCCCTCGTAGAGGGCGTCCTCGGCCTCCTGCATCATCTCCGACGCCTCGCCGCGGTCGGTGATGTCGAAGTCGTAGTCGTCGCTGTCCTGCACGTCGATGTACGGGACGTACTGCTTTGCGTCCTTGTTCCACGTCGGGCACTGGGTCAGGAAGTCCACGTGGGCGAACCCGTCGTGTTCCATCGCCTCGGTCAGGATTTCCTTGGCCTGATTCGGGTTGACCGCCGCGGTCCGGGCGACGTAGGACGCCCCGGAGGTCAGCGCGAGCGACAGGGGTCGAATCGGCTGTTTGGCGCTCCCGTGAGGCTGAGTCTTCGACTTGTGACCCTTCGGACTGGTCGGGGAGGTCTGGCCCTTGGTCAGCCCGAAGATTTCGTTGTCGAAGACGATGTAGGTCATGTCGTGGTTCTCGCGGGCGGTGTGCATGAAGTGGTTCCCGCCGATGCCGTAGCCGTCGCCGTCACCGCCCGCCGCGATGACTTCGAGGTCCGGGTTGGCCATCTTGGCCGCGCGAGCGACCGGGAGCGACCGGCCGTGGATGGAGTGGAACCCGTAGCTCCGGAAGTAACTCGACAGCTTGCCGGAACAGCCGATACCCGTAACCAGCAGGGTCTCCTCGGGGTTACGGCCGACCTCGGGCATGGCCTGCTTCAGCGCCTTCAGGACGCCGAAGTCGCCACAGCCCGGACACCACGTCGCCTGCGGCTCGATTTCCGGAGTGAACTCGTCTCTGTCGATGTCGCGCTCCTCGCCGATTGCGTTGAATGCACTCATGTTTAATCACCCGTTGCGGATTCGATGCGGACGTTGTACTGGCTCAAGTCGGCCTCGCCGCCGAGTCGGCTCTCGAACCCGGAGACGACCTCCTCGGGTTCGAAGGGGTTGCCGTCGTACTTGAGCAGGCTGTACAGCTTCTCGCCGAAGCGACCGAGCTGACCCTGAACGTGACGACGGAACTGGGCCGAGGCGTTCATCTCCACGACCAGCGACTCGTCCACGCTCTCCAAGAAGGCCGTCACGTCGTCCTTCGGGAAGGGCATGATGTCGCTGACGTTCATCGCCTTGACCGAGTGGCCGTCGTCGTTGAGGCGGTCCACGGCCTCCTCGATGACGCCCTTGGTCGAACCGAAGCTGAGGATGCCGTACTCGGCGTCCTCCGGCCCGTAGACCGGCTGATGGTCGGCGTTCTCGGCCAACTCGTCGCGGATGGCGTCGAGCTTGGACATCCGGCGGTTCATCTGCACCACGCGGTTGTTCGGGTCCTCGCTGATGTGACCGACCTCGTTGTGTTCGTTACCCGACGCGAGGAAGTTCCCGCCCTTCTGGCCGGGGATGGACCGGCGACTGACGCCGCCGAAGCCGCTGTCCTCGTCGTCGTACATGTACCGCTTGAAGCGTCCGGCTTCTTGGACCGCTTCTTCGAGTTCGGCCTCGGTCACGACACTTCCGATGTCGGGATTCGGCTCCTCGTCGAAGTGGTCCTCGGGGACGGTCTGGTGGCCGCCCGAGAGCTTCTGGTCGTAGAGGACGATTGCCGGAATCTGGTACTCGTAGGCGATTTCGAAGGCCTTGCGAGTCTGCTCGTAACACTCCGCGGGGTCGCCCGGCGCGAACACCACGCGGTTCGAGTCGCCCTGCGAGGTGTACAGGACGTGTTCGAGGTCACCCTGCTCGGGCTTGGTCGGCATCCCGGTCGAAGGCCCGGCGCGCATCGCTTCCACGAGGACGATGGGCGTCTCGGTAATCTCGGCCAGTCCGAGCGGTTCGGACATCAGCGCGAAGCCACCACCGGACGACCCGGACATCGCCTTCGCACCGGCGTGGCTCGCACCGATGGCGAGCGACGCCGCGGCGATTTCGTCCTCGACCTGCTCGGAGATGCCACCCATCTCGGGCAGGTGTTGGGTCATGATGGTGTACACGTCGGTCCACGGGGTCATCGGGTAGCCCGAGATGAATCGACAGCCCTCGTCCAGCGCACCGTAGGCGATGCCGTGGGACCCGGAGACGAGTACCTGCTCGTCGTCGGTACTCCCGGTCGGAGCGCGGATGTCGTGGGTGTGTTCGTAGTCGTCGTTGACCGACTCGTAGGCCTCCTCGAGAATCTGGAGGTTGGCCTCCAGCACGTCGCCGCTCATGGCGTCTTCCATCAGGTCCTCGATGTACTGGAGGTCCATGTCGAGCAGGGCCGCGGTTGCGCCCACACCCGCCGTGTTGCGCATGACCTCGCGGCCGTGTTCCTTGGCCAGACCTCGGAGGTCGAGGTCGTAGACGTGCCAGTCGTTCTCCTCGACGCGCTGGTCGAAGTCCTCGATTTCGCTGGCGTCGAGCAGGCCGGAATCGTAGACGATGACGCCGCCTTCGCGCAGTTCGTCCAGATTCTCCGACAGCGGCTTGATTTCTTCGTTGCCGTAGTAGGCCTCCTCTTGGGGGTTCCGGGCGAAACTGTCACCCAGCGCGAGGAGGAAGTTGTAGTTGTCTCCTCGGGACTTTACAGGCTCGTCTTTCGCCCGAATCTCTACGTAGGTGTGGCCGCCGCGAATGCGCGACGGGTAGTGTCGGTGCGTGAAGACGTTCAGGCCCGAGCGCATCAGCGCCTTGGCGAAGTTCTGGCTCGTCGAGTCGATTCCGTCACCGGAACCGCCCGCGATTCGCCAGATGAGTTCGTCATCAGTCATATTTGTAGCTCACGGCCGTTAGGCCCAGTGATTGTAGATAAATCGGGGAATCAGTAAAGCCTTTGCTATAGATTAGCAAGGAATGTTCATGAGGGTTTTGCGGTAATGGTAAGTTTCTAACCTTCCAAGGAGAAGTCGCCATTTGGTTAGAAATTTGGACTAATTAGCCTGTTATCAGAATATATTAGTTTACTCTTTAAATACATAACTTTTTAAGTAAAAGGGAGCTAACCGGCCACATGTGGAAGCAGACGCTGGTCGGTCTCGCCGTCCTTCTCGTCGTGACGACCCCCGTCGCCGGAACGCTCGGTGCGCACGTCGCCGCTCCTACAGCCGACGCTAGCCCCGCGAACGAGGCCCCACTCGCCGACGCCGGCCTCGACCAAGACGTGCGAAAAGGCGCGACGGTGCTCCTCGACGGCACCGGTTCGCGCGACCCCGACGGGCGTATCGAAGCCTACGACTGGTCGATTCGAACGCCGAGCAACCAGACCATTACCCCGGACTGCACCGACTGTAACCGAACCCGATTCACCCCGGCCGAGACGGGGCGCTACCGCGTCACGCTGACTGTCACCGACGAGGAGGGCGCAAGCAGTGCCGACACCCTCTACGTCGAAGTCTCGCCGGGCACGAAGCCCACAGTCTCAGTCTCGGGGCCACAGCAATCGACGACAGGCGCGACGGAAACGTACTCCGCGGACCTCAGCGCAGGGTCCGCGACACTCGACTACATCGTCTGGACTATCGACGGCGTCGAACTCGCAAACCACTCGCTCTCGCCGGCCCAGTCCGGCGACACCGTGTCGAAGCATTTCCCGACCGTCGGCAACCGGTCGCTTACCGCGACGGTCCACGACGTAGACGGGCAAACCGACACGAGTTCTCTCACGACCAGCGTCCGCCGCCAGCAAGACTCACCCTCAGAGCCACCGGAGGAAGGAAGTATCGCAGATGGCAACTCGCCGACTGTCTCCGGTGATACGCTCGTCACCGGGTCTCGGCCACTCCGAGGCACCTACTCGGTTCAACTCGACTCCTCGGCGCAGTCGGTCGCATCGGTCGAATGGCGGAACGCCGCGGGACGCATCGGTAGCGGTCAAGCACTGAGCAGAGACTGGGAACCCGGCAACCACGAACTCTACGCTCTCGTCACCTACACGGACGGTTCTGAGAACGTGGCCACGTTTTCAGACGGGACGATGACAGTCGTGGCCGACCCTCGACCGAACGCCTCGTTGTCCTCGCTCGACCGATACGGCGTGATTTCGGGAACGGCCAACGGCATCGACGAGTACGAGAATCTCGACACGCTCCGCGTCGAAGTCGACGGAGAAACTGTCGCCACGGCTGGCTCGAGTGTCCGCCTCGACACGGACTACGAGCAGATGGTCCATTTCTCCTCGGACGACTTCACGCCCGGTGAGAGTCACTCGGTGACAGTCATCGCCACGGACGAACGCGGCCAAACGACGAGCGTGTCTCGGGAGATTACACCGGTGAAAGAACCGGAAATCGTTCGCTCGGAGTTCGTCAATGGACCGGTTGACTCGTATCACGAGCGAATTGACCCAAAGCGGTATGTTGCGCATCACGTTCTGGAAATTGATCTTAATGGTGTAGATATAGAGAATTTAGAGATTGATTTTAGCTCAGAAGATCGCTTTGTGAGGAAGCTATATACAAATAATCATGGACAGTGGCAGGAACACAAAAATGGAGATATTATCACACATACTTACTGGTCTGGTAAGAGGCCGAAAGAATACGACATAAATATCGATTCAAGTGCTTCCCCACACGGCTTAGATGTAATATGGAAAAACAAGCGTTCCTCATCATTCCAAGTTACGAAAAGCAAACCAGAACTTCGGTTAGACGTACTTAACGACGGGACTAAAGACGAAATTACGAGAGAGCATGGAATCTCTGTGAACGCGAGCGGTTCATTTGACCCTGATGGCACTGATCTCAAATATATCTGGAAATACGGTGCAGAGCCGACGAAGCCAGATAACACGACAGCGAAGTTCTACGCCTACGACCGAGCGGCTACCATCGTAGAAGATCAGTACGACCTCCGAACGAAGCGTAATTTCAATTTCCTTGACTACTTCGTTCCGGATATAGCTGGAACAAACGTCACAAGTACCGGCCCATACTACGCTGACGATACAGTACGGATTAGCGTGGAAACGGAACCGTATCACTTCTCGAAACAGACGTACTACAACGACTTCTCACTCGGTTTAGCAGTGGCGAATCCGGACGCAACCGTGTCCCGATGGGAATCGGTTAGCGCACCGGACAGTTCGCATTCAGAACCGACTGAAGATGCGTACAAGTACGTCGGCATCGTCGAAGTGCCTGCCACCGAAATTTCGGCACACGATTCGACAGTAACCGCTTATAACGTCAACAACACCCGAAAGGAGACCAAGACGACACTTCCCGAGGTCGAAGTACTGCTCGAAAATAGAGAATACTGGTCGGACGTGAGCATCGAGAATCTCACATATCTGGTGAAAAAACCGAAAATCCGGGAGGTCACGGTCCGCTCGGAAGAGAAGCGTGACCAATACCTCGACGAGGAGTATCACATCAATAAAATTGAAGAAGATACAAAATACATCCTCGAAGAACGTGTCAAGACGCAAGAAGCAAAATACGGGAAGGTGACAAAGCGCTTCTCGAATAAACGATTCAGGGGTCAGTTCCTCGATTCGATGCGGAAGTGGTACGCAGACGGAGTAGTGCGAGAACAAGAAACGCGAATCCAGCGGTCGTCTTCGTGGTTCGACGCTTCGACGACGAGTTCCCCGCGGAAGTGGAACGACTTGAGTCTCTGGAACGGTGAACAGTCCGGAGAGACACGGGAGGTCAAAGTCCAAGATGCCGAGTACGAGACGGAGAAAAAGTACCGGTACGAGTACAAAGTCGAGAAGACGAGGACCAAAATAGTCGAGCGGTGTAGTCTTCGATTCGGTTGTCGGGACGTAGAAGTCACGGAGACGTACACGGTTACGAAGTCGGACACCTACTGGGCGACATCCAGTCGTGGCTACGACCACGAGTTTACTGGAAGAACTAGACGAATTAAGATCGAAGATGCCGTGTACGAAACTCAGTTCGAGGTCGAATACAAATCGAAATCAACCGAGTGGGTCACCGACTACAAGGCCGCACGTGACAAGAAGGTGCAAAAAGCCCAGTACGACTGGAAAGCGCGAACCTCAACCATGGACTACGTCGTTGCCAGAAAAAAGGCAAGTGGCCGGAGCGATTGGCGAATTACCGAGGAATCGGTTCCGGCGTGGGTCCTCGTTCGAGACGACGGAACGTCGAAGTACTGGACTGACGTGTACGCTAACAAAAGTCATGTCGCTAAGACGCAAGTGAAGATTACAGGACAGTTCACCAAAGAGTTCTACAACCCGAAAACAGGGAACGTCACTAAGAAAATCGAACATCGGACTACCGAGCAGACCGACACCGGAGCTAAAAATGCTGAAGATATATATAAGAATATAACCACTGGAGAAGAGGATTCGAAGTGGTGTGAAAGAAAGGCCTCTTGCCCGGAAGAAAACGGGGGTGACTAAATTCATGACACTACAAAAGTCATCTATAATCGTCTGCATGTTGGCACTACTCTGTCTACTGGCCTCCGTGCAGAGCGCTATCGTCGGTGCTGAGGTTTCGAGCGTGGACAAAAAGTCGGCAGTGATAGAATCCTCGGGTGGCATTAAGTATCAAATATCATTCTCTCCCAACGACTCTACGGTTGTGGTGGGTTACAGGAATCCGACCGAAAATAAAATAAAGTTATCAGGATATGTAATTACAGTTGATGGGCAACAAATTTATGAAGATGATTTCAATCTCTCCGAAGGGGAACATCGAACGAAGGAAATCAACATCACGCCGGCAATAAACGTCAATCAGGACGAACACACGGTCACGTTCTCGACCTTCGGCGGGCACACGCAATTCAACTTCACGCGGAAAATCGACTCCGCCGAGGCCGAAAATATCCCGACGCCCTACATCGAGGACGTGACGGTTACCGAGGGAACGATCGACGGCAAGCCGTCGGCGGTCGCCAACGTGACGCTGGTCAATCCCTCGGAACAGCTCTACAGCACCAAACTGATGGTCCACACGGTCGGGACCGACGGGAGTCTCTACCCGGCGTCGGTTCGGCCCGGCGATTCGCGGACCATCACCGTCGAACTCTTAGACGACCCCGGAGCAGAGATAGCAGGCGAGGCGCGATTCTACGCGGGTAATATGACGACCGAGGAGGGCGCACTAGACCAAGTGGAGTTCGCTGGGAAAGCCGGTGGAGAAACCCGAGTGTGGAACACCTCGTACGAAACGGGGCGGCCGACGTGGATGGACGACAACTACCGGTACCAGAACAGCAGTTACGGGCAGACGCTCGGCGAGAGAGCTAGCGGCGGAGTCGAGATTGGGGGCGTGCCAGTAATCTACTTCGGCCTCGCACTGCTCGTCGGGTGGATAGCCCTGCGAAAGGTGCGATAGGAGGGAGGACTACGTTTCCTTCGTCCGGATGATTTCGCGCATGTTGACGTAGATGTCCCGAGGAGAGGTCTCCTCGTCGGGGTCGTAGAGGTCGCTGATGCGGTAGAGAATCGCCGCGACGAGTTTGCTCTCGGAGGATTCGCCGCGGATGTCTTCTGCTACCTCTCGGAGAGTCTTCGCGCGCTCCATGTCTGAGCCGTAGGAGCCTTGGTCGTGGGACATAGTTCAGCGTTGCTGGCGTCGTTTAATAACTCCGACGTTGTTGGCGACGTTCTCGGTCATGACGCGGAAGGCGTCGCCGGTGTCGCTGTCCTCGTCCAACACGATGGGTGCGCCCTCGTCGCCCCCGGTCCGGACCGAGGGGTCGATGGGGACCGACCCGAGGAAGGGCATGTCGTTCTCCTCGGCGAACTTCGCGCCGCCGCCTCTGCCGAAGATGTCGTGTTCGCCGCCGCAGTCGGGGCACTTGAACGTGGACATGTTTTCGGCGATGCCCAGAACCGGCGTGTCGTGCTTGCCGAACATCCGGAGGCCCTTGCGGGCGTCGTCGATGGCGACCTCTTGGGGCGTGGTGACGATGACCGACCCCGTGACCGGGACGCTCTGGAGGAGGGTCAGTTGCGCGTCACCGGTCCCCGGTGGGAGGTCAACGACCATGTAGTCGAGGTGGCCCCACTCGACGTCCTCCCAGAGTTGAGTCAGGACCTTGTGGACCATCGGACCGCGCCAGATAACCGGGTCGTCCTCGCCGACGAGGAAAGCCATGCTCATGAGTTTCACGCCGAACTGCTCGGGCGGAATCATGGTCTCGTCCTCGGTGGCTTTCGGCACCTCGTCGGCGTCCACCATTCGGGGGACGTTCGGGCCGTACACGTCGGCGTCGAACAGGCCGACGCGCGCCCCCATCTGGGAGAGACCGGCCGCGAGGTTGACCGCGACGGTGGACTTCCCGACGCCGCCCTTCCCGGAGGCCACCGCGATGATGTTCTTGACGTTCGGGAGAACCTGCTCGTCGGCCGAGATGTCGTCGTCGATGCGGGCCGAGAGTTCGGCCTCCATCCCGTGTTCCGAGAGGACCTCCCGAACGCGGTCGGCGATTTGGGACTCGTGGGGCGAGTAGGGCGCGCCGAGCGCCAGCGAGATACTGGCGGTATCGCCCTCGACCGAGATGTCGTTGACGAGGTTCAACGAGACGATGTCGTCGCCGAGGTCCGGGTCGTCTACCTCCCGGAGGAGTTCGCGTACTGCTGATTCGTCCATACCCGAGGTAGGGGCCGACGAGTCGATAAGCCTTGTCAACTCTAGAGTCGCGCGGCGGGGAAGTCCGGACCGGTCACGTACCAATTACTTAACCGGTGGCAGGTCGTGTCCGGAGTCATGGCAGACCGCGACACCGCACCGGTCGAAGTCGGCGAGCGGTATTCCGTCGAAATCGAGGACCTCGGGAGCGAAGGCGACGGTATCGCTCGCATCGGGTCGTTCGTCGTCTTCGTCCCTGACGGAGAACTCGGCGAGCGCGTGAACATCGAAATCGAGGAGGTCGGTGGGAGTCACGCCACGGCGTCGGTCGTGGAGGACGACGAGGCGTAGCCCGTAACCAAATCTCGTTACGCGGGACCGGTGTTCGACAGCGATTTTAAGGACTCCCGCGCGAAAAATCCAGAAGTAATGCTGGAGGACGACTTCGGGCGCGAGGTCTCGGGCGTGCGAGTCTCGCTCACAGACAGGTGTAACTTCGACTGCGTTTACTGCCACAACGAGGGGTTGGGTGACACGCGCGGGCCGATGGACCCCCAAGACGACGAGATGACCGCCGACGAAGTCGTCCGATTTCTGGAGGTCGCCCGCGAGTTCGGCGTGGGGAAAGTCAAGTTCACCGGGGGAGAGCCGATGCTCCGTCAAGATTTGGAGGAGATAATCCGGCGGACCCCCGACGAGATGGAGGTGTCGCTGACGACCAACGGCACCTTCCTGCCGGGCCGGGCAGATGACCTCGTGGACGCCGGACTCGAACGAGTCAACGTCTCCCAAGACGCACTCGACCCCGAGGCCTTCGCCGAGGTAACTCAGAGCGGGGCCTACGACAAGGTTATCGAAGGCGTTCACGCCGCCGTAGACGCCGGACTCGACCCCGTGAAGTTGAACATGGTCGTGTTCGAGCATACCGCGGGCTACGTCGAGGAGATGGTCGAACACGTCGCCGAGAACGACGGCCTGCAACTCCAACTCATCCAGTACATGCCCGAGTTGACCGGCAAGCCCGAGTGGAACATCGACATCCAGCGCGTCCACGATTGGCTGGCCGACATCGCAGACGAGGTGGAGACCCGCGACATGCACAACCGGAATCGCTACTGGGTCGGGGGCACCGCCGCTGACGACGAGAGCGGGATGGTCGAAATCGTGGACCCTGTGGAGAACCCGCAGTTCTGCGCGAACTGCCATCGCGTGCGCGTCACGCACGAAGGATACCTGAAGGGGTGTCTGAACCGCAACGACGACCTCCGGTCGATGGGCGAGATGACCCGCGACGAGATTCGGGAGACCTTCCGCGAGACGGTGGAGAATCGGGTGCCCTACTACGGCGAGTACATGGTGCGGGGCGACGACGGCGAGTGGGAAATCAACGACGAGTACGTCAACAACGTCGAAGTCTGATTCTTCGGTCGCGCGCGAGTCGTCCGTTCGCTGTGTCGGCGAGTTCGGTTCGCTGTGTCGCCGGTTTCGAGACGATTGATGCCGACCTTCGAACGACGGCAAAGAAATGTTCTCAATTGTTTAGAACTCATACAGGGGTGTTTGAATGATATATAGTTGTCCCTCGACGGCAGTTTCCGTCCGACTCGCGCGGGTGCGACCGCTCGCGGCCGCGCCGGACACAAAATAAGTGGTCACGAAACCGGCCCGCACGCTTAACCCCGCCTCCGATGAAGGCCGTTCCATGGGCGACACCGAACTGGTCGAGCGCCTCGGCGAGATGGAGTTGAACGACCGGGTGAGCGTCACGCTCTCGGACGGGGCCTCCTTCGAGGGACCGGCGAGTCCCATCGACTACGTGCCCGAGGACTCGCTCCGCCTCGAAATCAGGCCCGAAGACGGTGCGACCGAGCGGTACGAACTCTCCGCGGAGTACGGCGACGAGTGGAGAGACGTGGCAGTTCGCCACACCGACGCGAGCGACGAGGGGTCGGGGTGGGAACAACTCGGCGAAGTCGAGAGCGTCGAAATCGGCGACAGCGAGGAGGCGTGGCACTGGGGACCCAAGTAGTCCCACCGGTGCGTGGAGTCGTCCGCAGGGACCGAAACCGCGGTCGGGCGTCACGATACCGTGGGAAGGCGTACCGAATTCTATCGAATCTGATTCGTTGCGTTTATATAGGAATCGTGCATACGCTGAAATGCACACCTGTAGGGGCGAGGCGTCCCGAGTCCGAGAGGGCGACAGTGAATGCAAGCGTGTCGAGGTAGCCTAGTTTGGCCCACGGCGCAGGGTTGCTAACTCTGTGGCGTCAAGCCTCGAGGGTTCAAATCCCTCCCTCGACGCTTTCCAGTATTCAAACCATGAGTACAGAAGAACCACAGGAGGAAGACGAGGACCTCCGATACTTCGTCCGCATCGGTCAGACCGACCTCGATGGGACGAAGTCCGTCGAACGGTCCCTGACCGAACTGAACGGGATCGGTCGCCGAGCGGCGCGCATCATCGCCGACAAGACCGGCGTAGACCGCACGGCGACGTTCGGCCGACTCGAAGACGACGAAATCGATACCGTCGTCGAGGCCGTCGAGAACTTCGCCGACGAGGTCCCAGAATGGCTCGCTAACCACCGCAACGACTTCTTCTCCGGGGAGACCACCCACGAGACGGGCAACGACCTGAACATGACCCGTCGTCAGGACATCAACCGGATGAAGATGATCGACTCGTACAAGGGCGTCCGCCACAAGCGTGGCCAGAAGGTCCGCGGTCAGCGCACCCGTTCGACGGGGCGTACCGAGGGCACCATCGGCGTCAACGTCGAGGAGATCAAGGAAGAACAGGCCGCCGAAGCAGAGGAGGGTGGTGAAGAATAATGGCGCTCGGAGAGAACACCAAAGCCTACGAGACGCCGAACCATCCGTATCAGGGCGAACGTATCTCCGAGGAGCGCAGTCTCCTCGACCGATACGGACTCCAGAACAAGCAGGAACTCTGGAAGGCCCAGTCCGAACTTCGTGGCTACCGCCGCGAGGCCCGGAACATCCTCGCACAGCGTGCACAGGGTGACACTGAGGCCGTCGAAGGAGAGGAGTTCGTCAGTCGTCTCCAGCGCGTCGGCATCCTCGACGATGGCGACGAACTGGACGACGTGCTTCTGCTGGACGTGACCGACGTGCTGGAGCGCCGTCTCCAGACGGTCGCTTACCGCAAGGGTCTGGGCAACACGCCCAACCAAGCCCGACAGTTCGTGGTCCACGGACACGTCGAGGTTGACGGTCAGCGCGTGCAGGCCCCCTCCTACAAGGTCGAGACGGCCGAGGAGGCAACCGTCGAATTCGACGAGAACAGCCCGCTTGCGGACGAACTGCACCCCGAACGAGCGGAGGGTAACGAATGAGCGCAAACGACGACGAGAAATGGGGCGTAGCCCACGTTCACGCATCGTTCAACAACACCATCATCACGGTCACTGACCTGACCGGTGCGGAGACCATCGCCAAGTCCAGCGGCGGGACGGTCGTCAAGCAGAACCGCGACGAGTCCTCGCCCTACGCCGCGATGCAGATGGCCGAGACGGTCGCCGAGGAGGTCAAGGCGGCAGGCATCGAGGGCGTTCACGTCAACGTGCGCGGTCCCGGTGGCAACCTTCAGCAGAACCCCGGTCCGGGTGCGCAGGCGACGATTCGCGCGCTCGCTCGCGCCGGCCTCGAAATCGGTCGCATCGAGGACGTGACCCCCATCCCGCACGACGGTACCCGCGCCCCCAAGGGCAAGAGTGGATTCTAACACATGACCGAAGACTACGAGGTCGAGTTTATCGAACGCGGCGACCGCGACGCGAAGTTCCTCGTTCGCGGCGTCACCCCGGCGTTCGCTAACGGGATTCGCCGAGCAATCATCGCGGACGTTCCGACCCTCTCCATCGACACGGTTCGGATGGTCGAGAACTCGTCGGTGATGTTCGACGAGCAGATCGGGCTACGGCTCGGTCTGGTCCCGCTCAGCACGCCGCTCGACGAGTTCGAGGAGGGCGACACTGTCACCCTCAGCCTCGACGTGTCGGGACCGAGTACCGCGTACTCGGGCGACCTCGTGAGTTCCGACGGGATGGTCCAACCGGCCGACGACAACGTTCCCATCATCGACTTGAAGGACGACCAGCGGCTCGAACTCGAAGCCGACGCCGTCCTCTCGACGGGGAAAGACCACGCCAAACATCAGGGCGGCGTGGCCGTCGGCTACCGGCACCTTCAGCGCGTGGAAGTCCTCGGCGACGCGGACGAGTACAGCGAGGAGGAGACCAACATCCTCCGCGGCGTCATCGAAGACGATGGCGAACTCGTCCCGACCGAGGAGTTCGACCACGACCTGACCAACCGGTATCCCGGCAAGGAAGTCGAGGTCCACGACGTATCGAACGCGTTCGTGTTCGACGTCGAGACCGACGGGTCGCTGACCGTAGACGAAATCGTCACCGCCGCGGCCGCTTCGATTAGCGACCGCGCGGACGAACTCGAACAGGCTGTACAACTGTAACAATGCCGGGCGCTTCGAACCACACATCGGCGTTCTCCTCCCTCCGAAAGTCGCAGGACTCCGCGGCGATTGGTGGGCGGACTTCCGGGCAGTTCGGAAGTCAGACCGAAAGTGGTTTGAAGGGCCATCCACAACACACTGTTGCCCGCGACGGGTTGCACGTGTGTTCTCAGACGTGCAGGGATAGCCAAGTCAGGCCAACGGCGCAGCGTTCAGGGCGCTGTCTCGTAGGAGTCCGCAGGTTCAAATCCTGCTCCCTGCACTTCAGTTCTTATTCCCATCAGGAGGAAGTATTATGAGCAAGACGAATCCGAGGCTCACTAGTCTCATCGCTGACCTGAAGTCGGTGTCCCGCGATTCGGACGCCGACGTGTGGAGTACTGTCGCGGACCGCCTCGAGAAGCCCCGGAGCACGCACGCGGAAGTCAACCTCGGTCGCATCGAGCGATACGCCGAGGAGGACGAAACCGTCATCGTGCCCGGCAAGGTTCTCGGGAGCGGAGTCCTGCAAAAAGAAGTTACCGTCGCCGCCGTGGACTTTTCGTCCACCGCGGAGACGAAAATCGAGCAAGCCGACGGTGAGGTTCTCGAACTCGAACAGGCAATCGAACAGAACCCCGAGGGCTCGAACGTCCGGGTGATTCGATGAGTCTCGCAGAATTCGACGCAGACGTCGTTGTCGATGCCCGCGACTGCATCCTCGGTCGCGTGGCGAGTCAGGTAGCACAGCGCGCACTCGACGGCGAGCGCGTCGCGGTGGTCAACGCCGAGGACGCGGTCATCACCGGAAGCGAAGAAGACGTGATGTCCACCTACGAGAAGCGCGCCGAACTGGGTTCGGACAGCGGTCCGTACTACCCCAAGCGCCCCGACATGATCTTCAAGCGGACCATCCGCGGGATGGTTCCCTACAAGGAAGACAAGGGCCGCGAGGCGTTCGAGAACGTTCGAGTCTACGTCGGCAATCCCTACGACGAGGACGGCGAAGTCCTCGAGGGAACGTCGCTGGACCGACTGTCGAACATTCGCTTCGTCCAACTGGGCGAAATCAGTAAGAATCTGGGTGCTAACGTCACATGGTGACCAACACGAGTGGAAAGAAGAAGACGGCCATCGCCCGCGCCACCGTCACGGAAGGCGAGGGTCGAGTGCGAATCAACTCCCAGCCCGTCGAGCTGGTCGAACCGGAGACGGCTCGCCTGAAGATGCTGGAACCTTTCCGCATCGCAGACGAGGCCGCCCGCGACGAGGTAGACGTCGAAATCGACGTGCAGGGTGGCGGCATCAGCGGACAGGCAGACGCCGTTCGGACCGCCATCGCGCGCGGTCTGGTCCAGTACACCAACGACGCCGAACTCCGAGACGCGTTCATCGAGTTCGACCGGTCGCTGTTGGTCAACGACTCGCGGCGCTCCGAGCCCAAGAAGTGGGGCGGTCCCGGCGCTCGTGCCCGCTACCAGAAATCCTACCGCTAACGCCATGACAGGAAACCCGCGGTCCACGATGGAGGCACGATAACCCATGATGGTACCAGTCCGCTGTTTCACGTGCGGTATGGTCGTCGGGGAGTACTGGGAAGAGTTCAAAGCACGGTCGGCGACGAAAGAGGGCGACGAGGACCCAGAGAAGGTCCTCGACGAACTCGGCGTCGAGCGACAGTGCTGTCGCCGGATGCTCGTCTCGCACAAGGACCTCGTCGATATCGTCGCTCCCTACCAGTAATGGCTCAGCAACGCTACTCCCGCTACGAGAAGGCTCGCATCATCGGGGCACGCGCCCTGCAAGTGTCGTACGGAGCGCCCGTGCTGACTGACACCGACCAGACCGAGCCGATTCTCATCGCGGCCGACGAGTACGACGCGGGCGTTCTGCCGTTCACGGTCCGTCGAGGTGAGAAATGACGCTCGTCACCGACGTTCGGCTTCGTCAGGTCCTCGACTCCCGAGGCAATCGGACAGTCGAGGCCGACGTGCTGACCGAGAGCGGTGGCTTCGGCCGGGCGGCGGCCCCCAGCGGGGCCTCGACCGGCGAGTACGAGGCCATCGAGCTTGACCCGAGCGAGGCCATCGCTTCGGCCCGCGAACACGCGGTTCCCCGACTCGAAGGCAAAGTCTACGTCGGTGACCAACGCGACGTTGACCGGACGCTTCGCGCCGCAGACGGCACCGACGACTTCTCGGAAATCGGCGCGAACAGCGCAGTCGCAATTAGCATGGCCGCGTCGAAGGCCGCGGCGGACGTGACCGGTGCGCCGCTCTACCAGCACCTCGGCGGTGCCTTCCGCGGCGAGGAGTTCCCGACGCCGCTCGGTAACGTCGTCGGCGGTGGCGAACACGCCGCGGACGCGACGGCGATTCAGGAGTTCCTCTCCGCGCCGGTCGGTGCGCCGAACGTCCAAGACGCGGTGTTCGCCAACGCCGCGGTCCATCAGGAGGTCCACGACCTGCTGAACGAGCGCGACATCTCGGCCGGGAAAGGCGACGAGGGCGCGTGGGCACCTTCCATCGACGACGACGAGGCCTTCGAAATCGTCGACGAGGCCACCGAAACCGTCGCCGACGAGTTCGGCTTCGAAATCAAGTTCGGCCTCGACGTGGCCGGTGCCGAGATGTACGACGAGGACGACGACGAGTACGTCTACCGCGACACGACGCGCTCGCCAGACGAGCAAATCGAGTACATCGCGGACCTCGCAGACGAGTACGACCTCGCGTACGTGGAGGACCCGCTGGACGAGGACGACTACGAGGGCTTCGCCGAACTGACCGAGAAGGTCGGCGACCGGACGCTCATCTGCGGTGACGACCTGTTCGTCACCAACGTCGAGCGACTGGAGACGGGCATCGAGCAGGGCGCTGGTAACAGCATTCTGGTCAAGCCCAACCAAATCGGCACCCTCAGCGACGCCGTGGACGCCGTGGAACTCGCGGTCGAGAACGGCTACCAGCCGGTCATCTCCCACCGGAGCGGGGAGACCGAGGACACGACCATCGCACACCTCGCCGTGGCGACCGCCGCGCCGTACATCAAGACGGGCGCGGTCGGCGGCGAGCGAACTGCTAAACTGAACGAACTCATTCGCATCGAGCAAAACGCATCACGACTATGAGTGAAAACGACCCCGAACAGGTAGACGAGGAAGGCCTCGACGCCGCGGAATCCGAGATCGACGCGGAACCCGAGGGTGCTGGCGGCGCGGAGCCGTCGGAAGACCCCGACGCGGACGTGGCAAGCGAGGCTGACGACGAACAAGCAACCGAAGACGTCGAAGACGAGGGACCGAACCTCGACGAGGACGTCATGGAGAACCAAGAGGAGGCCGACCTCCTCATCCCGGTCGAGGACTACCTCGGCGCTGGTGCCCACATCGGGACCCAGCAGAAGACCCAAGACATGGAGCGGTTCATCCACCGCGTCCGGACCGACGGGCTGTACGTCCTCGACGTCTCGAAGACCGACCAGCGCATCCGGACTGCGGCGGACTTCCTCGCCAACTACAGTCCCGAGCAGATTCTGGTCACCTCCTCGCGCCAGTACGGTCGCTTCCCCGCAGAGAAGTTCGCGGAAGCGGTCGGAGCGCGAGCGCGGACCGGTCGATTCATCCCCGGTACCCTCACCAACCCCAAGTACGAGGGTTACATCGAGCCTGACGTGCTGGTCGTGACCGACCCCATCGGTGACGCCCAAGCCGTCAAGGAGGCCATCACGGTCGGTATCCCGGTCATCGCCATGTGCGACTCCAACAACAACACCAGCAACGTGGACCTCGTGGTCCCGACGAACAACAAGGGTCGCAAGGCGCTGTCGGTCGTCTACTGGCTGTTGGCCAACGAGACGCTCGACCGCCGCGGTGCCGAGCCGACCTACTCGCTCGACGACTTCGAGAGCGAGATTTAGACGGCTTTTCGGGTTTCGTTTTGTGGGCAGTTTTCGGTTCTTCGCTCGGTAGTCTCACAAGTGGCCACGTTCTATTTCCCGCTTCGGACACTCTGTCCACGTAGCGATGGCAAACTTTAATTCGCGGTCGATGAACAAACTCAGCATCGTCTCGACGCTCGTGGACGCCGCCATGGCGTTCGTCCGCGGGCGGAAGAAAAGCGGGATGTTGCTCGTCGGGGCGGCCGCGCTCTCCTCGAAGGTGCCCGGCATCGGCACGGCCGTCTCTCTGCTCGTGCGACTCGTGCGCTGGCTTCGGTAGTCGGGGATTTCGCGCTCTTTTTCGCGGGCGTTCGGTCGGCGAGAGCGGCGCCGAAGAAAGGGAAAGCGAAGCGGTTTGGTGACTACTCGTCTCGGTCGCCCAGTTGGTCCATGCAGTCCTCGATGGGGTCGATGATGTCGTCAGCGACCGTGTAGGGGTCGGTTTCGCGGGCCACGACGCCAGCGACCAGTTCGTCCATGCCGCCTCTGCGCTCGATTTCGGCTTCCAGCAGGTTGCCAACGTCGTCCCGGAGGAGGTTCCGAATCTCCTCGGCGTAGCGCATCCGTTCTTTGTCTTCGAGGAGACCCGAGGTTTCGAGGTAGTCGTGGTGGGCTGTGAGGGTTTCGATTAACTCCTCGACCCCTTCGCCGTCCTTGGCGATGGTCTCCACGATGGCTGGCTCCCAGCTTTCCGGTTCGTCGACCTCGGCGTCAGCGTCGCTGTCGTCGTTTTCGTCGTCCGGGATTGCGCCCGCGCCGTGGTGGCCGGTGGCGAGGTTCGCGGTGTTGTCCTCCTGCATGTGGACCATCTCCCGGAGTTCCTGAACAGTGCGGTCCGCGCCCTTCAGGTCGGCCTTGTTGACCACGAACACGTCGCCGATTTCGAGGATGCCGGCTTTGAGCATCTGCACGTCGTCGCCGCTCCCCGGCGGGACCAGCACCGCCACCGTGTCGGCGGATTTCACGATGTCGATTTCGTTCTGCCCGGCACCGACCGTCTCGATGATAATCTTATCCTTGCCGAATGCGTCGAGAGCCTTCACGGCGTCGGTGGTCGCCGTCGAGAGACCGCCGAGGGTGCCGCGCGCGCTCATCGACCGGAAGAAGACCTCCATGTCGCCGACGTTGCTGGCCATCCGGATGCGGTCGCCCAGCACCGCGCCCCCCGTGAACGGCGACGAGGGGTCCACCGCGATGACGCCCACCGTCTCGCCCCGCTCGCGGTAGTAGTTGGCCATCTTGTCCACCAGCGTAGACTTGCCAGCGCCGGGGCTTCCGGTGATACCGATGACCTCGGCGTTGCCGGTGTGCTGGTGGAGTTGGGAGACGAGATTCCGATAGCCCGGCGCGCGGTTCTCGATTTTGGTGATGGTCCGGGCCAGCGCGCGGTGTTTGCCCGCGAGCAGTTCATCGACCAGTTCGGCGTGGTCGGGTTCGGCGCTCATCGCTCGGGAGCGTTCTCGCGGACGAACTCGATGGTCTCCTCCATCGGCGTGCCGGGACCGAACACTTCGGCCACGCCCATCTCCTTGAGTTCCGCCTTGTCGTCGTCGGGCACGACCCCGCCGACGAGGACGAGGGTGTCCTCGAAGGCGTCGTACTCCTTGAGACCGTCGATGATTTTGGGGACGAGGGTGTTGTGCGCGCCCGAGAGGATGGAGATGCCCAGCACGTTCACGTCCTCTTGGACCGCGGCCTGCACGATTTCGTCCGGCGCGTTGTGGAGGCCAGAGTAGATGACCTCGAACCCGGCGTCACGGAAGGCGCGGGCGATGACGTGCGCTCCTCGGTCGTGTCCGTCGAGTCCGACCTTTGCGACGAGACAGCGAATCGACTGCTGTTCGGAATCTGCGCTCATACCCGTCCTTTCTTCGCGTTCGGCTTTGACAGTTACGGAAACCCGCCTGAAATTTCATTTGGGTTCTTGAAACCACAGTTGTCGAGCGCGTATTTTAGGGCTGTGCTTATCCCCCGCGACGGGCGACGAGGGAAATACAGCGATTTGTTTTAGACCTAAAAGCAATTCTTTACCGAATGTGTAGATGTCCGACTTCGCCCGGAGTCCCAGAGGAGACGCCAAGACGCGAAGTCGGTCGTCGGAAACGGTTGCTCGGCCCGAGAGACGCCGCTCGCAGGGGTGGCGTCGAGGACCGTCAGTAACCGAGGTCGGTCAGTCGCGTCTCGATTTTCCGAGCGTACCGGTCGTCCTCGAAGTACCGCAGGTGTTCGAGGAGCGGGTACAACTGGTAGACTGCGCGCCGACCCTCGAAGAATCCCGAGTCGAGGCCCCGCTCGCGGTCGTAGGTCTCGAAGAACGCCTCGCCCAACCCCGCGAAGTCGGCGTAGGCGAGTTCGATTTCCGCGTGGCCGACGTAGCACGCCGGGTCGAGAAAGGCCCGAACTTCGCCGTCGCGCGCGACCACGTTTTCGGCCCACACGTCGCCATGAATCAGCGACGGCCGGGGCGAATCCGGGAGCCACGACCCGAGGTCGTCAGCGAGCGCGTCGAGGCGGTCCGAGAGGGAAGCCGAGAGGAGGCCCTCGTCGCGGGCGGCCTCGGCCATCCGGCGGAGGCGGTGGTCCCGGTAGAACGCGACCCACGAGTCGGTCCACGGATTCGGCTGACGGTACGGTCCTGAGAGGGTGTCTCTGGGGAATCCGAAGCGCCCGAGGGCTTTTCGGGGCGTCTCCTCGTGGAGCGCGGCCAGACGGCGGGCCACGTCGCGCTGGGCGTCCGGGCCGAACTCGCCGTCACCCTCGACGTACTCCAGCACCAGCAGGTCGTCGCCGGCGTGGAACACCTCGGGGACCGCAAGCCCGTGGTCGCCGAGGACCGAGAGCATGAACGCCTCGACTTCGAGCGGCGTGTCGCCGGTCTTGGCCGCGACGGTCCGCCCGTCGGCGAGCGAGACGCGGTGGACCCGGCCGACCTCGCCGCCGTCGAGTTCGGCGACCGAAATGGTCGAGACGCCGAGGGCGTCCTCGACGGCGGTCGAGATGTCCGATTCCGCTGTCACGGGAGGATGGGGAGGAAGACCGGGACGTACTCCTCGACGCCGTAGACGTGGTTGAGAAGGACGTAGGTCACGATGCCGAGCGCGAGGCTCAGACCCCACGCCACAGCGGCGATGCGCCCGACCTTCGCGTGGGCGGTGTCCCGGAGTTCGCTCGGGGTGTGGGTCAACCCGAGTACGACGGCGTGGACCACGACCGGGACCGACACCGCCGAGAGGACGACGTGAATCGCCAGCATCACGAGGTAGGCGTAGTAGACCAGTCCGCTCGCGGCGATGTGCTTCTCGCCGCCCCCGCCGAGTTTCGTCAGGTAGAGGACGAGAAAGACGAGGATGAGCGAGAACGCGGTCAGCATCGCAGTCCGGTGTTTCTCGACTTCGCCCCGGCGAATCCACCGCCATCCGAGAACGATTGCGGTCAGCGCCGCGGTGTTGACGACAGCGATGCCGTGGCTCAGGAGGTCCACGGTCGCGCGTTCGAGTTCGGGGTAGATGGGGAGGATGCCCGCGAACGTTCCGAGGACGAGGACGTATCCCAGCACCGAGAGGACCGTCGTCACAGCACGCGGGTTGTCCTTGACCCGCCGCTTTGCGGTTGAAGTGGCCATATCTGGGGTTTGGACTGTCAACCCAAGTGTGTTGCTGTCCGAGACACCGAGAGGCGAGGCCCGCTTCAGTCCGTCCGGGGAATCGCGTAGGCCCCGGCGGCGAAGAAGACGAGCGTCAGCGCGACCAGCACGCCGAGGTTGAACTCCCACCCCGCCAGCGGTTGTCGGTAGAGGAGCGTCGGACCGGTCTCGGGCGGTTGGTAGGTCAGGCCCCGAACGCCGCGAGCGAAGTACGTCAGCGGCGAGAGACCCATCGCGGGCCGGAACCACGCCGGGAGGAGACCGGGCGTGATGAACGTGTCCGAGAGAAAGAGTAGGGGAAGCGCGATAGTGTTGCTCGCGGCAATCACGCCGTCTTGGGAGTCGGCGAGTCCGCCCAGCACCGCGCCGAGTCCGCAGAACAGCGCGACCGCGAATCCGAGGAAGACGGCCACCAGCGCCAGATTTCTGGGAGCAAGTGCGAGGCTCGCGGTGCCCGTCACCAGCGCCATCAGGCCCAAGATGAGCAGGCCCGCGATGCCGATGATGGCGACGTTGACCAGCGTGTGGGCCAGCAACCACTCGGGCCGGGACAGCGGCGTGGTCGCCAACTTCTCGAAGCGGTTGCCCTCCCGGTGGCGCGCCACCTCAGAGCCGACCCGCGAGAGGGGCGTGAACAGCACGACCACCGCCAGATACCCCGGCAGGTAGTAGCCCGGCGGTTGGGCGAACAGGCCGCCCCCACCCGGATTCGTCTGGACCAGCACCGCGAAGATGAGGATGAGGATGACCGGGAAGAAGAACGTGAAGAAGACCGCGGTCCGCCGTCGGGTGAACGACCGCCACGCCGAACTGGCCTCCGCCCGGACCCGACCAGTGGTGCTCATCGTTCTCCTCCCGCGACTGCGGTGTCGCCCTCGGTTCCGGTTTCGGTCTCCAAGCCGCTTTTTCGACCCACCGCCACGCCCTCGCCGGCGACCGACTGCCCGGTCAACCGAAGGAAGGCGTCTTCGAGGTCGGGTTGCTTCCACGTCAGGGCCTCGTAGGCGACCCCGGCGTCGTTGAGCGCCCGGACCACCTCGCCGATGTCCTCGGGTTCGACGCCCCCAATCGTGACCCGGCCGTCGCCGGTCTCGACCTCGAAGTCTGTCTCCGCGAGCGCGTCGGTCGCTTCGGCCGACGCAACGTCCTCGCCGTCCGAATCGGTCTCGACCACGACTCGGGTCCGACCGCCGTACTCGGCCACGAGGTCGGCGGGCGTTCCGACCGCCGCGAGTTCGCCGTCGGCCAGCAGACCCACCCGGTCGGCGAGGCGTTCGGCTTCCTCCATGTAGTGGGTCGTCAGGAAGACGGTGGTGCCGCGATTCGCTAACTCCTCGATGAGCGACCAGAGCGCCCGGCGGCCGCCGGGGTCGATGCCGGTCGTGGGTTCGTCCAGAAACAGCACGTCCGGGTCGTTGACCAGCGAGGTCCCGACGCAGGTCCGGCGCTTCTGGCCGCCAGAGAGGTTCTCGTACCACGTCGGGTCGTCGCTGTCGAGACCGACCTCAGAGAGGACCTCCTCGGGGTCGCGGGCCTCGTCGTAGAGTCCGGCGTAGTACTCGACCAGTTCCCGCGGGGTCAGTCGCTCCGGCGGGTCGAACGACTGGGGGAGCAGGCCGAGGCGCTGTCGGTCGGTCTCGTCCGGGTCGGTCCCGAACACCGACACCGACCCCGCGTCGGGTTCGGTCGTGCCGGTCAGCGCCCGGACCAGCGTGGTCTTGCCCGCGCCGTTCGGCCCGATGAGCGCGAACACCTCGCCCTCGCCCACCGACAGCGAGACGCCCGAGAGCGCAGTCGCGTCGCCGTAGGATTTGCGCACGTCCTCGGCGACGAGTACGTCTGCCATGCCCGACTGTTGCAGTGGTCGGCCCCTAAGGCGTTCGATTCCGCCGCCGGCAGGTTCTTGTGTAACCGACCGGATACGTCGGGTATGAGCGACGCCGACCACTTCAGGGCGAACGTCGAGACGAAAGTCACGGCGGAGTTCGGGTCCGAGCGAGACGCCGAGCGCGTGGCCGACGCGGCGGTCCGACTCCGAGAGACCGAGGAGGTCGAGTGGAATCCTTCGTTCGTCGCCGAGAAGATGACCGACGCGCCGAAGGGTCACAGCGTGCCCGAGAAGTGGAACTGGTTGCTCGGCTACTTCGGGTACGGCGACGACTTCGCGGAGTACCGCATCGAGTGACCTCACTCGTCTAAGAGTCGGTCCTTCCGGCGCTGGAACTCGTCGTCGTCGATGAGGCCCCGCGATTTGGCGTCTCCGAGTCGTTCGAGTCGGTCGCTGAGACTCGACTCTCCCGACGACCGCTCGTCCTCGGTATCTGTCTCGGGCGACTCGGCGTCGGACTGAGACGTGACGTACTCGGCGGCGCGGGCGACGGCGGCGGGGTCGGCGTTCGCCGAAACCCAGAGGAAGTACATCGTGTCGGAGGCCGCGAGGTCAAGGCGGTGATGTCGCCGCCCCTCGCGGTAGCGGACGCCGGAAACCTCGCAGTGGCGAACGCTCAGCGACTCGTCGTCGTCGGGGAGACCCAACTGGACGTACACGCGGCGGTCCGTGACGCAGTAGATACCGCCTCGCTCGGGTTCGACCGTGGCCTCGGGTTCACCGAGGCCGACGCCCGAATCGTGGCACTCGAAGCAGAACATCGGTCGCTCGCCGGGTACGAGGTGGGTCACGACGGCGGATTCGAGGTCCGCAACCGCGTCGTCGGTGCCCGCTAACCGGGCGGTAGTGACCGACTCGTGGTCCGCCCGGTCCGCGAGCATCGACGCGAGACGCCGGGTGTCCTCGCCGGGAGTCGACATAGCTGTCAGACGAACGTCTAGTGCGAGCCAGATTATATTTATCTCCAATTATCATATCAAATAACTCCTGTCGTTGGCCCATCACTAACGGACGCCCAGACAATATTTTTGAAGTTTAAAGAATTGTAAATGTTGCTTACTGCGAGACGCTCGCGCGCTCCCCGCTTCCCCCGAGCGTCACCGAATCGTCGGCCGCCATCGCAGAAGCACCACCGTCACGACGAAGGCAATCGTCCCGAGGGTGTAGGACCACTCGCTCGCGGCGGCCGCGACCGCGGTGCCGCTTCCTGCGAGGCCGGCCGCGAGCGTGGCGACGACCGGCCACGTGCAACTCACGCACGAGACCAGTCCGAGGAGGCCCGACACCGCCGACCCCGCGGTGTCCAGCACGGTGTCGTAGACCAGATACGCCAGCGCGAGGTAGCCCACGACCTTGTACGGCATCAGGGTGAGTTGGACGAACGACCCGATGTAGCTGACCGCCGGTCCCCACCCCGGCGGGAGCCAACTGACCCGCCAGCCAGTGGCGTGAGTGTGTCCGGCCGCCGCACCGCCCGCGTGACTGTGGACGACGAGTCCCGGTTTGAGCAGGCCGCCCGCGTAGGCCAGCAGGAAGAAGTAGCCGACGGCGATGGCCGCCCCGAGGTAGCGCGTGCGCTTCGACCCGCCAGAGGGCTTGGTCCGAGCGAACGCCCAGATGGAGACGTTTATCCACACGAACGGGAAGACGAAGTAGCGCCACTCGGTGACTGTCGCGTCCGAGACCAGCAGGTACACCGCGGTCAGGATGAGTTCGGTGTTGAGAATCAGCCCCGCCCACAGCAGGGTGTCCCGATTCGGTCGAAGGCGGTCCGCGTCGAAGCCGAGTGTTCGGGTCATGATAGTCGTTCAGAAGACCAGCGCGTCGGCGACGACCGCAATCAGGAGCGCGCCCAGATAGGCGTTCGAGGCGTGGAACGACCGGAAAGCGGCCTCCTCGGTGCGCTCGCGGTGGAGTCGGACGACCGCCCAGAGGAAGATGCCGCCGAAGGCCACGCTGGTCCCGGCGTAGAGCCATCCGAGCGTCGTGACCGTCGAGAGGAGACCCGCCGACAGCAGGGTCGCCCCGAGGTAGAGCAGGATGTGCTTGCGAGTGACGGCCTCTCCTCGGACCACGGGCATCATCGGGAACCCGCCGCGGGCGTAGTCGTCCTTGTACGCCAGCGCGAGGTTGTAGAAGTGGGCGGGCGTCCAGAGGAAGATGACGCCGGCCAACACGAGCGCGGGCAGACCGATGTCGCCCGTGACCGCGGCCCCGCCGATGAGCGCCGGGAGCGCCCCGGCGAACCCGCCGATGACCGTGTTCTGGACCGTGTTGGGCTTGAGCAGGAGGGTGTAGACGACGCTGTAGAAGATGATGGCGAACATCCCCAGCACCGCGGCGAGCAGGTTCACCGAGAGGAAGGCGACAAGCGAGAGGCCAGCGAGCGCGAACCCGAAGGCGATGGCGTTCCGGACCGGAATCTGGTCGGTCGCCGCGGGCCTGTCGGCGGTGCGGTTCATCTTCCGGTCCACGTCGCGTTCTAGGACGTGGTTGAACGTGCCCGACGCGCCGATAGAGAGGACGCCGCCGGTCAGCGTGGCGAGGACGGTCCCGACTCGGAGCGAGGGACCGGCCGCCATCGCCATCCCCGCCGAGGCCACCAGACAGAGAAGCCACATCAGACGGGGCTTCATCAGTCGGAAGTAGGCGAAGCCGGTTCGCTTCGCGCGAGCGATGAGACCGTCTGGTCTGGGCTGGGAGGCCACAGGCTCCTCGGCGTCGGGGACCTCCTCGGGGTCCTCGACGCCGGTCGGTTCGTCGTACTCCTCGGGTTCGAGAGTCCACGCCAGCGCGACGACGATGCCGCCGAAGATGGCCATGCCAACGACGAGGTGGACCGCCGACAGCAGGGCCGGCGTGGCGGTAGTCGCGGCGAACGCGCCCAGTCCGACCTGCACTGGGTAGAGGACCGCCGCGGTGGTGAGCGCAGACCGGACCTTGCGCGAGGTGTCGATTCGCCAGCCGAGAATCGTCGTCGCCGTCAGCGCGAGTGCGACGCCGAGCGCGACGACGCGGTGGCCCCACGCGACGGCCAGTTTGGGCTGGTCGAGCGGGACGAGCCAGTTGCCGTTGCAGGCCGGCCACGTCGGACACGCCGCCGCGGCGTCGGTCAGCGCGGTGGTCGCACCCACGACCACCAGCAGGTAGACGCCCATCGCCGTCACAGCGAGTAGGGAGGCGAATCGCCCGGACGGGGAAGAATTGTGTTCGGTCACGCGCGAATCTCCTATTGTAAGAGACTCGTGACTCGTCGTATTTAGAAGAACCGAATCGAGAGGCGGACGAGGGCCGAATCGAGCGGGGGGCGACGGGGAAAGTCAGTAGGTATTTATGAGTCTCGTCCTAATTCCCGACCAGTATGAGTTCCAAGCGGACAGCCTTCGCAACGGTACTGGGGGTCGCGGCACTCGCCCTGTTCGCCGACCCGGCGCTCGCCTACGAGTCCACCACGGAGGAGCTGATTCGGTCGCTGAACACTCAGCTTCTCTACATGGCGATTCCCATCACGGTGTTGGTCGAGGGTATCCTCATCTACACCGTCTGGAAGTACCGTAAGAACGACGACCCGAAGCCGACCAAGGAGAACCGTCGCCTCGAAATCTCGTGGACCATCGCCACCGCGCTGGTCCTGCTGGTCGTCGGGTACGCCTCCTACGGCGTGATGGCCAACAGTTACGTCTCGCAGGCCCAGAGCGACATCGACCCCGGCGAGGACGCGGTTGAAGTCGAAGTCGTCGGCCAGAAGTACCTCTGGAACTACAACTACGAGGGTGAGAACGTCTCGGCGACCGGTACGCTCGTCCTCCCGAAGGGCCAGAACGTGTATTTGAATATCACGTCTACGGACTGGCTTCACGCCTTCCACGTCCCCGAACTCGGCCTGAAGCAGGACGCCATCCCCGGCCAACACAACACCATCAAGACGAAGCTCACCGAAACCGGCACCTATCAGCTTTACTGCGCTGAGTACTGTGGCGTCGGCCACTCGAAGATGCTCGGCGAAGTCGAAGTCGTGAGCCAAGACGAGTATCAAGACTGGCTCGACGAACAGCAGGGCAACAGTTCGAGCTAACCGGTTCGCTGTTTCTCCATCTTTCCTTCCGCATCTCGGCTCCACGGTGCTGACGTGCTGTCTCGCTCTCCTTTCGGCGCTCTTTTCGACCGTCATCTCTCGCTACGCTCTCGGTAGACGCGCGTACCGACGGCGCACCGCGGGAGACGTGACCGGACCTCACTGCCGACCCCACGACGTGGCGACGTGCAATCGCGGCCCGCGTCGTCCCTCCCCGGCCATGTCCACGCCGTGGCCGGGTGGTCGCCGGGCGATGACGCGCACGTTCGACTCGCTGACGACGAGCGCGACGTGGGAGGCTCGTTCCGCTCGGGTCCTCGTCGCTTGCCGTCGGCTCTGGGTCGGTCTCGGACCGGTCTGTTCCCGGTCGAATCGTCTCCTCGCATGGCGCAGGAGTTTCGCCCGACCTCCGGTGGGTGCCCCGACTGGCGAGTCGTCACTCGGGGCGATTCGGACTCCGGTCGTCTAGGGACGACTCGCGGTGAGCATCTCCGAGCGGCGTGGTGGCCGTGGTAGCCGTGGTAGCCGAGATAGCCGAGACGCCCGAGGACCGACAGTCGCAGACCGAGAGTAACCCGGATAGCGAACCGGGAGACCATCGCCCGGTCGCTTCGACCGACCGAGCGCATCGAGTGTGGGCGGTGAGAGCCTCACGGAGTAGCCGTGGCTCTCGGGGGAGAGACGAACGACGAAAAGGGAACTGCGGACTCGCGTTCTCAGACTGCGACTTCCGCGCCGGCGTACAGCACGACGACGAGGAAAATCCAGACCGCGTCCACGAAGTGCCAGTACATCGAAACCGTCGTGACCGAGACGTGGCGGTCGGCGGTGTACTGCCCGTAGAGCGCGCGGATGAACACGATGCCGATGAGGACCGCGCCCATCGAGACGTGGAGACCGTGGAGACCGGTCAGGCCGTAGAACGCGCTGGCGAAGATGCCCGAACCGATGGTGAACCCTTCGTGTTGGATGAACGCGTAGTACTCGTACACCTGCCCGCCGATGAAGATGACTCCGAGCAGGAGCGTCGCGGCGAGGCCGATGAGGAAGTTCTGGCGGTTGCCCTTCCGGAGTTCGATGTGGCCCCAGTGGAGCGTGATGCTGGACAGCACCAGCAGGGCGGTGTTGACCAGTACCAGCGACCCGACGAGGTGTGGCAGTCCTTCGGTGGACCACGTGCCCACGCGGATGAAGAAGTAATACACGAACCCGGCGCTGAACGTCGCTATTTCAGAGCCGAGGAATAGTACCATGCCCCATCTGAGCGCGCCCGCGCCGTGACCGTCGCTGGACCAGAACGCCTTGACGAAGGCGTGGTAGACCCAGCCGTACAGTCCGGCGAGGAACAGCGCGACGGACCCGACGAACGCGAGCGGCCCGTACATCGGGTTGACGATGGGTTGCTGTCCCTGCCCGAGGAGGAACAGGGCGGCCCCGATGTAGATGCCCGCACCGCCGAGTGCGGTGATGAAGGGCCACCAACTCGCCTCGCCGAAGCCGCGAGGCCAGTCCTCGACGGCCGGGAGGTGATGGCCGTGCTCTTCTGCTGAATCGTCCGCTACTGTCATACGAGAGGGTTGCGGGTCGAATAGTAAAAAGCCACCTGAACGCTTCCGCGGAACGAACCGAGTTTGGTGGCGTATGCTCGGATTACGACTGTCGAATTTCGGAGAGTTCGGTCGCGGACCGCGTCAACGCTCGACTTCGGGGTCGTCCACGACCTGTTGACGCTGTCGGCGGAGGTGGTCGGGCGTCTGGGCGTAGACGTGTTCGAAGATGTCGTCCACGTCGAGTCCGGTGCGCTCCTCGGCGTTGACGACCGCCTCGGCCACGCGCTGTTCGGCCCACTCGCGGAGTTCGTCCTCGTCGTCGTCGGACCAGTCATGGGTGTCCTCCAGATACTCGCGGGTGCGCTCCAGCGGGTCCTTCTTGCGCCACTCCGCTACCTCCTCGTCGTCGCGGTACTTCGAGGGGTCGTCGGTGGTCGTGTGGGCACCCTGTCGGTAGGTCACGGCCTCGATGAGTCGCGGCCCCTCGCCGTCCTTCGCGGCGTCGAGGGCGTCCTTGACTGCGCTGTAGACCGCCAACACGTCGTTACCGTCCACCCGGATGCCCTCGAAGCCGTAGGCTTGGGCCTTCTGGGCGATGGTGGCCGAGGCGGTCTGGCGCTCTCGCGGGACCGAGATGGCCCACTGGTTGTTCTGGCAGAAGAAGACGGTTGGCGCGTCGAAGACGCCCGCGAAGTTCATCCCCTCGTGGAAGTCGCCCTCGCTGGTGGCACCGTCGCCGAAACTGACCAGCGTGGCGGAATCGTCGCCCTTGTAGTCGGCCGCCATGCCCGTCCCGACGGCGTGGGGGAGTTGGGTGGCGATGGGAATCGTCGGCGGGAAGGTCCGGAGACCCTCGGGGTCCTCGCGGTCAACGTAGTTACCCTCGCCGAGGAGGTAGACGAGGACCTCCTCCAAATCGAGTCCTCGGGTGAGATACATCGCGTGGTCGCGGTAGGTCGGGAAGCAGTAGTCCGAGTCCGAGAGCGCGTAGGTCGCGCCGACCTGCGCGGCCTCCTGTCCTTGGAGGGGCGCATAGGTGCCGATGCGGCCCTGCCGGTGGAGTTTGACCGCCTTCTCGTCGAACGTCCGCGCGAGTACCTGTAGTCGATAGAGGTCTGTTACTTCCGACTCCGAGAGTTCCGGGTCGGTATGTTCGTTCACGGTCCCGTCGGGGTCCACCACGCGCGTCAGGTTGGGTGCCTGTATTGCCATGTCGTCGATCACCGACTGTCTACCAGAATATGGGTATCCAACGATATAAAGCATTGCTGGGGAGTCGAAATAGCAAAAATAAGCCATCTGATTTAAAAAGGCCGCTTCGAATCGTCTACGAGATGCCCCGCTCACGGGGTGTGAAATGAAAAATCGTCGGAGTTTTCGATTCGAAAAACTTAGGCGTTGGCCGCGTTCATGTGACTACATGACACAGTGGATCGGTGAGACGTTCACCAGCGACGCGGGATGGAACCACTTGGAGGACCTCGTAAACGTCGGCAATCGGATGGCCGGGAGCGAGGGCGAGCGCGAGGCCGCGGAACTGACCCGCGACGCGCTGGAAGCGGCGGGGGCGCGCGACGCCAGACTCGACGAGTTCGACATTCAGGGCTGGACCCGCGGCGACAGCGAGATTCGGGCGGGCGACACCACTCAAGAGTCCATCGCGCTCCCGCGAAGCCCCGACGGGACCGCTGTCGGCGAGTTGGTGGACCTCGGCCACGGCCTCCCCGAGGACTTCGAGAACGCCGACATCGAGGGGAAAGTGGTGATGGCGGCCTCGAACATCCCCGACTACTACGACCGGTTCATCCACCGCCGCGAGAAGTACTACTACGCCGTCGAGGCCGGTGCGGCCGGATTCGTCTTCCGGAATCACGTCGAGGGGTGTCTGCCCCCGACCGGGAGCGTCGGTACCGGCGAGGACCCCATCGGCGACATCCCCGCGGTCGGCGTGAGCAAGGAAGTCGGCTCCCGGCTCTCGCGGCGCTGGGAGGGCGAGCAAGTCGAAGTCGCGGTGGACGCCGAGGCCCACGACGCGACCAGCCAGAACGTCCACGCCGAACTCGGCCCGGACACCGACGAGGAGGTCCTCGTCACCAGCCACATCGACGCCCACGACATCGCAGAGGGCGCGATGGACAACGGCGCTGGCACCGCGATGGTCGTGGAGATGGCCAACGCGCTCGCCGAACGCGAGGACGAACTCGACACCAAGGTCCACTTCCTCGCCTACGGTGCCGAGGAGGTCGGCCTCGTCGGGTCGGGATACGACGCCGAGAACCGGGACTTCGACTCCATCGCGGGCATCGTCAACAACGACGGCGTGGTCCGCGGGCGGACGCTCACGTTCACCACCCACGGCTTCGACGCGCTTGACGACGCCGCCGAGGCGGTCGCCGACGACCTCGGCCACCCGGTGAAGACCATCCCCGAGCAGGGACCGCACAGCGACCACTGGCCCTACGTCAAGTGGGGCGTACCGGGCTATCACGTCATGAGCGAGACCAGCGACGAGGGCAGAGGGTGGGGCCACACCTACGCCGACACGCTCGACAAACTCGAAGTTCGGGACCTCCGCGAGCAGGCCATCGTGCTGACCGAACTCACGGTCCGACTCGCGGGCGACGAGTTCGAGGCCGAGCGCAAGGACCCCGAGGAAATCGCCGAGGCGCTGGAAGCCGAGGACCAAGCTGAGGGGATGAAGATTATCGGCGACTGGCCCTACGACGAGTAGGGAAACCTACTCAATTGTATTGCACCCCTATACAATTCCTAAATATCACTTTTAGTTTCTGTCGGTAAACGAGTATCTGTGAGCGGGCGGGGCTTCAAAAGACCCATCACCCTGATTCTGCGGCACTGCCCCGACCGCACCGAGGCAGACGGCGCGTCCCGCGCCGAGTACCTCGTCACCCGCCACCCGACTCCGTACCCTTTTCACGGATGACCGCCCAAGAGACACCAAATGCGTAGCGCGAACGAAGAGGAGGTCGGAGGCGCGTGACGCTCGGTATCGTCGGCGACAACTCGGTCGCCGACCGGATACGCGAGACTGCGGAGGACGCAGGCGAGACCGTCGCCCACCGACCCGCCAGCGACCTCCTCGCCGAGAACCCCGAAACCGTCGTCGCGGTCGGCGAGTCGGCCCTGCTGGCGGTCGTCCGCGAGGAGGTCCGCGCGCCGGTTCTGCCGGTCGCCGTCGGCGACGGGTTCGGCGGCGTCCCCGAGGAGAGCGCGGTCCGGGGAGTCGAGCGCCTGCTGGCGGGCGAGTTCGACACGACCGCACGGACGCTCCTCGACGTGTCGGTTGGCGACGAGCGCGTCGGTCCCGCGCTGGCCGACGTGACCCTCGTGACGACCGAACCCGCCCGCATCTCGGAGTACGCCGTCCAGTCGCGCGGTGAACGCGTCTCGCGCTTTCGGGCCGACGGCGTGGTCGTCTCGACGCCGACCGGGAGCCACGGCTACGGCCGGAGCGCGGGCGGCCCGCTCCTCGAACCCGCCACGGGCGTTGTGGCCGTCGTGCCAGTCGCACCCTTCGCGGTGGACGTGGACCACTGGGTCCTCTCGACCGACGACCCGGTGACGCTGACCGTCGAGCGCGACGAGGGCGAGGTCTCGCTCCTGCTGGACGACCGGGCCGAGCGCACCGTCCGACCTCACACGCCGGTCGAGGTCACCGCGGGCGACCCGCTCACGCTCGTCCGGGTCGCCGAGAGCCGACCGTTCTTCGAGCGATAGCCGACCGGGACTGAAAGTTCCGCTCTCTGGCCCGGCGACGAGAGACCCAATGGAAAGGATATAATACGTCGCCTTACCGATTATCGAGTATGGAACCGCTGTCACTACTCGGACCGATTGACACGCTCTTCGCGGACGTCATCGAGTACGTGGTGTTCGCCTTGGTGCTGGTCAACATGGGCACGCGCTGGTGGGCCTACCGGGACTACCGCAAACAGGCTCGGAGCGACGACCACGACGAGGAACTCAGCCGTAACTGGCTCCACGAGGCTTCGAACGTCGTCCTCGTGCTGGGGTCGTTCTACCTGCTGAGCCTCCACCACCACGCTGGCATGGTACTCTCGACGCTCGTCCTCGGTCTCTTCCTCACGGACTTCTTCGAGTTCGAGGCCAAGGAGGTCGAACTCCGGAAGGACGAGAAACTCTCCAGCCCCAAGGGCGCGCTGACCGCCTCGTTCGTGGTGTTCCTCTACGCGGGCTACCTCAGCCTGTTCTTCGTCGTCGAACCGGTCTGGAACGCCATCGTCTAATCGCGGTCCGCGCTTTCTTCGTCGGTCCTCACTCTTACAGTCGCCCGAGCCGCGGGTCTCGCCCGCGGACTGCTGGCCCCGTGGCTTCAGTTCGGACTTGACGCAGGAAGGCCAGCGGTCTTCGGCGTCGGATTCCGTCGGTGCGGGCGCTGGCCGACTCGTCGTTCGAGTCGCTCCTCGGCCTCGCCGGTAGCGCAGGCTAACCGCTACGGGTTCCACAGCATGGCTCAGCCCTCTCGGGGTAGTCGGACTGGCGGTCCCCTCCTCGAACCGCACGATGCGTCCGGCCCGAGTTCGGCCCGGCCTCGTACTTGAACTTCGGGGACAGTCCAGCGCCAAAATAGCCGACGGACTCGACAGCGAGGACCGACCCGGAGAGAAACTGGTAACGTCGATTCAGGGAGCGACGGCTATTCGCGCGGCGAAACGGAGAAGACGAGAGAGGGCGTTACGACGATGCTTCGCGGAGCTGTTCGAGCGCGGGGATGACGACCCAGAAGGCGAGGATGCCGAGGATCATGAACCACGCCAGCACCTCGCGGAGCATGATGGCCGCCTGTCCGTATGCGTCCAATCCCTCCGGAATCGGGCCCCAGAGCTGGGCGTCCTCGAAGCCGGGCGTGGTGTACCAACCCGACAGCACCATCCAGATGAGACCGCCGCCGGTGGCGATGGCCAGTCCCTTGATGAATTCGTCAGCCATTGTTTGATGGTTCGTCGGAGCCGTCTTTAGGTTTTCCCATTCCTTCGGCGCGGAACCGGGTTGCGAAGGCGTAGACCACCGCGCCCGCGGCTATCATCGCCACGCCGAGGAGGGCCATCGGCAGGTTCATCTCTCCGAAGTCGAGTCGCGCCCGCTGGGTCGCGGTGTCGAGGACGATGAACCCGCCCACGACGAACGCGACCGCGAACATGGTCGAGAAGACGGTCACGACCTTGTAGAGACGGAGTGGTACTTCGACTTCGCGTGCGCGAGTCTCCTCGTCGGCGTCGGTGTTGTCGGTACTCGAATCCATGTGAGAAAAATCGCTACGGCGTTACTTCGGCGGTCGGAGCCGGTAGTACCGCCGATTGAGGTCGAACATGTACCCCTCCTGCATCGACTTGAGAACGGCGTAAGCCAGCGTTCCCGCGATGATTGGCAGGAGGAACGTCAGGTCGAACAGTAGGTGTGGGTCGATTGGCGTGAGGTTCTTCGCCGAGTAGATACTGATGGTCCACGCGAAGACGAATCCCGCGAACCCGACCGCGGCCCAGAAGGGCTGTTCGACGGGACGGCGCGCGCTCCCCTTGTTCAGGAAGGGGACGATGGCGATGATACCGACCACGACGAGGTTAGCGACCACGCCGTAGGAGCGGTCGGACAGCAGTTTCTCGCCGCCGAGAATCGCCAGCTCGGGGTTGAGCGGGCCGAGCTTCAGCAGTCCGAACGACCAGTAGAGATACCAGTCGGGCAGGATGACCGCCGGGGTCGAGTTCGGATTGGCTGGCGCACCAAGGTGCGGTGGGAGCGTCGCCGCCAGGAAGATGGTCATCCCGACGAAGAAGCTCGTCAGCGAGAGGTTTCGAATCATCTCGTGAGGCCACACCGGGAAGGCCAGCACGTCACGCTCGACGTAACTGGACTCCTGACGGAGGTCTTGGTCCTCTCGCCGGGCGCGCTCGAAGTACTCGTAGGTCAGCCGGGAGAGACCCTGCGTGCGCTGTTTGCGCTCGCTCCACGTCGGGGTCTCGTCGTCCGGCGGGACGATGCCTGTGCCGCTTCCGTCTGTCTTGGGTTCTTCTTCTTCGCTCATGATTTAGTGCGGTTCTGCGATGCCCTGAATCCACACGATGCCGATGTGGACCGCGATGAGCGTCGTCACGACGAACGGGAGCAGGAAGACGTGCATGATGTACATGCGCTGGAGCGTCGCCTGCCCGAGGCTGAATCCGCCGAAGATGAGCTGGGCGATCCACTCACCGACGAGCGGAATCGACCGCGCCATCTCGACGCCGATCTGTCCGGCCCAGAAGGCCAGCTGGTCCCACGGGAGCAGGTAGCCCGTGTATCCGAACACCATCGTGAGACTGATGAGGATGATACCGATGATCCAGTTCAGTTCGCGCGGTTCCTTGTACGCCCCGGTGAAGTACACTCGGAGCATGTGGAGGAACACCGCGGCGACCATCACCTGTGCCGACCAGCGATGGATGGACCGGAGCATGAACCCGAAGTTCAGCTCCGTCATGATGAACGCCAACTGGTTGTACGCCGTCGTCGGGTCGCCTGTCGTCGCTGGCGCGTAGTAGAACCCGAGTAAGGCCCCACTCAGCGCCGCAATGACGTAGGCGATGGTCGAGAAGCTACCGAGCGCGTACAGCGGGTACCAGTACCAGAACTTGTTGTCCAAGTTGTACTGCTCGGTGTGGCTCTTGGGCATCTGCATGTTGACCCTGTAGTAGAGGGTCTCCATGATCTCGAGGTAATCGACGATGCGGAACCGCTTGTCCAGCCAGATGAGGACCGTCAGGAAAGTTGTCTCTACCGGCGTGAGGTTCTTCTCCCGCATCCACTCGCCGTGGTCGTAGTCGTCTTTGCGTTCGAGACTCATTGATTATTCCTCCGGTCGCGGGAGCGCGACGAACGATTTCTCGACGATGTTGAAGGGGTCGTAGACCGACTGGTGACACTGGCAGTAGATCATGTTCTCTGCGCTGGCCACCTTCGACCCTTTCAGGCCCTTGAACGTCGGCACACAACAAAAGTGCGTGCATTTGTTCAGGTTTGCGATAAATCCTTCCTCGGTACTGGCCTTGAGCCACTGGTTGCTCTTGGCCATCTCCTCGACGCGGGTACTCCGGATGACTTGAATCGGAATCGTGGACGACGCGGGCACGTCTTGCGAGCGCCACGTCCCCTGTGCGGGCTTACCGAGGCCGCTCTTACCGATGCCGTTGCCCCACGTCTGGTAGTCGTCGAAGTCGTCGACGTGGATTTTCTGGCCGCCCTCGACACTTTCGTTCTGCCACGTGAACTTCGAGTTGCCCGTGTAGCGGAAGTAGTTATCTTGATCCGCGTCAGGCTTGAGACCGGGACTGGTCTGGACGCCGCAGTACTGGAACCACTCGTTGGAGTAGGTCTTGCCGCCGAGGTCCATCCGGGCGACCTTGACTTCGCGTCCCTGCTGTTCGACCGTCTTGACCTCGGGCCAGACGCCCTTGAGGTATCCCTCCGAGTCGATTTCGATGGGAATCTGGGGCATCCCGCGCGGGGCCGGTCCCGCGGTGTTCTCCATCGCCATGAACTTCGTAATACCACCGCCCGCGCCGGTCGGGGCGGTGGCAGAGTTGATACCTGCCGCGGCGGCGGTGCCGACCCCGGCGAGGGAGGCACTACCGACGACGCCCTTCACGAAGCGGCGACGACCTGTGCTTTCCGGATATTTGTCTTCTTCTTCTGGCATTGTTTATCGTTTGTAGTACGGGTAGACTGCGTGCTTGAACTGTTCCCACGCGTTACCGAGGGAGTCGGCGCCGTGTTGCTGTTCTTCGCGGATGTAGAGGTCCTCCCACTTGCGACGACGCTTCTTGACGATCATCACGTCCGGGAGGAACTCCTTGCGGTACAACAGGAGGACGAACGCGAGGTCGATGAAGATGACCGCGAGGATGAACCCGAGGTACATGTTCCCGACCCCGCTGTACCCCCAACCGCTCACTAGCCCGTAGGTGAACAGACCGACGAAGACGACCTCGACCACCGTCAACAGAACGATGGCGATGGCCGCGGCCGTACTCTCGCGGGCCGGTTCGTAGCGGTGAATGTCGCCGTAGGTTGAGCCTGTGGATGACATGGTTATCTGTTACTCCCGCTCGCGTGCGGTGATTCGCCGTACTTCACGGTAAAGAACGTGTAGATGATCGAGACGACGATCATCAGGAGGGTTGCCAGTCCGACGAAGTGCGCTTGGAACGGCACGCCCATGTGTTTCGGGTCGGCTTCGCCGCCACCGCCGCCGGTCTTCGGACCGCCCTCTTGGACCGTAATGGAACCGACCATTCCGGCGGTCTTGTGGGGCTGGCAGAAGTACTCGTAGGTACCCGTCGTCTCGAAGGTGTAACTGTACTCGTAACCCGTGTCGTAGGTCTTGCTCGCGCCGCCCTCGGTCCCTTCCCAGTTCGCACCGTCGGGTTGGCCATCGGGGACGACGTTGTGGTTGTCTGACTCCCAGACGAACTTGACCGTCGTGCCGGGAGCAATTGTGATCTCGGCGGGTTCGAACACAAGGCTCCCGCCGGGACCGACTATCACCTCTTTGGTCGGACCGCCACCGCCGGACTGACCTCCAGTCGCGGTTTCGTTGGCGGCGGTCGTGGTCTCGTTTCCAGAGGCAGTCGTGGTGTTGCCGGACGACGTGGTAGTCGTCTCCTGTGCCCCGGCGGCCGTCGCCCCCGCGGCAGTTCCGCCAGCAACACCGCTGGCTGCCATCAGAAAGTCCCGCCTCTTCATACACATGAATCTCAGGACAGGACTTGCTTAAACCCACCGATGCCGCCGGACCGTGGTTTCCGCCAGTAGACGCCCGGACGCCACTAGTTGCCACCTTCAGACGCCGAGGAGACTTCGGTCTCTGCTGTGGTGTCGTCCGGGACCGAATCGGCCTGCTCGCCGTCCTCTCCGGGGAGGAAATCGGGGCGGTCGTCGTCCTCCAGTCCGACCGCTCGGAGGCGGTTGCGGTACTCCTCGGCCCGGAACCGGTCGGAGAGTCGGGCGTTCGCCACCAGCAGGAAGACGAACACGCCGAAGACGAAGAACCCCATCGAGGCCACCGCCGCGACGATGGGCAGGCCCATCGCTATCCACGCGGCGAACAGCGCGACCCCCGCGAGGACGTGGACCCCCGCGATAACCTGCATCAACTGGTTGCCGAGTTGGCCCGAGCCTTCGGGAACCTCGGCGGGGTCGGGAAGCACGTCGCCCTCCGGAGGTTCGGGGACCTCGTAGCTCTCCATCGACGCCAGCGCGACCGAGGGTTTCACGTCCCGGAGAACGGTCCCGCTCCCCTCGACGGTCCCGTCTGGATAGACCACGGCGTAGCCCTCGTCGGAGTACGCCAGTAGTTGGGTCTCACCTTCCTGTTGGATGCGCTCGACCACGGCGAACACGTCCCGGTCGGCGACTCGGCTCTTGAGGTCGGCCTCCACTCTGTCGAGGAGTTCGTCGCCCGTAATCCACGAGTCGTGGTCGAAGGCGGTCTCCCACTCCTCGTAGCTCATCTCGGCCATGTCCTGCGGGCCGAAGTCCTCGAAGTCGTACTTCTGTTCTATCTCCTCGGGGCTGAGTCGGGGACCCTCGTCGTCGCGTCGCTCGCCGATGTCCGCATCGCGGTGTTCGGGCGCGCTCGCGTCCCGCGACTCCGGGGCGTCCGCAGATTGCTCGCCCGCCGGGTCGTCCGAGGCGTCGGTCATTGTCCGAAACTCACACCTGAAGCGGCATAAGCGCCGCGACGTTGGGCCGAGATTCGCTGTCGCGCCAACTGACGAGAGCTGACCGCAAGACAATCCTAAACAATTGCGAAAGAAATATAGAGATTGCTCAGAACTCGGTCCACTCCCGCGAGTGGCCGCTGAGGCCCCGAACTCGAAGCTCTCGGTCGCCGTCGCGCTCTCGAACGTCGATGCGGCCGTCGCAGAGTTGGGTCATGGTGCTGACCACGCGCTCGTCCTGCGTCGAGGGGTCGATGAGGAACACGCCGAGACCGTCCGTGGCCGCGATGCGCCCGCTGACGGTGTGGACGAACCGCGAGACGGTCTGGAACTCCGAGTACATCAACAGCGTCGAGAGCGAGTAGAGACCGGCCCGGACGCGCTCGGCGCTCGCCCGGTGGATGGTCTGATACAGGCCCGAGAACTCGATGCCGATGCCGGTCAGGTCACCCGGACTCGACACGGTTTCGATGCGCTCGGAGAACCGTTCCCTACCGTGCTGTTTGCTCACGCAGTCCACGATGCCGAACCGGTCGCGTTCGACGCCGCCGCAGAGCCGGTCGCACTCGGACAGCACCTTCTCGCCGCCCTTGTTGGTCGTGACCAGCACCATCCCCTCGTCGCGTTCGTTGCCGGCGGTGACGAGGCGGAGCGCGAGGTCCCGCGTCCCTGCCATCGTCGCCCCCGACACGAGGAGGTTCGTCCCCGGTTCGACCCCCTCGATGGGCAGGTCGTCGTCGAACTCGTAGCGCGCGGTCTGGCGTTGGCTCACTCACGACCACCTCCGAGTCGGGCCTCGGGCGCGTCGCGTTCCGAGTCGGCGAGTTCGTCCCGGAGTTCCGTGACCTCGTTGTGGAGTTCGAGGAGGTCGGTGGTCACGTCCGCGAGCGTCCGGAGGAACGCCCGGTCGTCGTCCGAGAAGGTCCGTCGCTCCTCGTCGTAGGCGCAGAGCGTCCCGATGGTCAACCCCTCCGAGATGGTCAGGTCGGCCCCCGCGTAGGAGCGAATCCCGAGGTCCCGTAACTCGTCGTTGTGTTCGAACCGGGGGTCTTCGTGTACGTCCTCGATGACGGTCACGTCCTCGTCGTCCACGATGGCGTAGGTGCAGATGGACTCCTCGCGGTGGGTCGGCGTCCAGTCCGCGCCGTGGCACGCCAGAAACTCTTGGCTGTGTTCCTTGATGATGTTGACCGACGCCAGCGGCGTGTCGAGGTGCTGGGCTGTGAGGTCGGTGATTCGCTCGACTTCGGCCTCCAGCGCCTCGGGGTCGAGGTCGTAGTCGTCGAGCGCGTCGAGTCGCTCCTGTTCGTTCTGCGGGACGGGGTAGGCGGTCTGGGCGCGGAGCGTGGCGGTGAACTCCACCACGTCCCACAACCGCCGGGCGGCGTTCGGGGTGTCGCGGTCCACGTACTCGGCCACGGCGTTTCCGAACTCCTCGGTGGCGAACGCCGACCGGTCGGCCGCGGTGTAGAGGACACACCCGACGCTCGGCCGGACCTCGCGGACGCGCTCGGCGAGGTCGAACCCGGTCCAGTCGCCGAGGTCGTACTCCGTCACCACGCAGTCGGTCGGGTTCTCCCGGACCCACTCGGTGGCGTCCTCGACCGACGCCGCGGGCCGGACCTCGCCGGCGTCGCTCTCGGCCCGCAGTTGTTCCAGCGCCGCCGCTCTCCTCGATTCGTCGGGGTCCACGTAAAGGACGGTCGCTCCTGTCATCGGGGGTCTTATCGGTACTCGTATTTCGCGCGGGATTAAATTTGGCCCTCTCGGCGGGGAATTTACGAGGGCAAACGTGTCATTTGGATAGTTATGATACTTCGCACGCGGGCGAAGGGCGTTTCCGCACGTCTTAACCGCCCGCGCTCCTAACCGCCGCGCATGGCGAGCGAGACCCTCGTTGCCGCCGGGATGGCCCTCGTGGTCACCGCCAGTCTCCCCTTCTACCTCTACGGGGCGTGGTACATTCTGGACCAAGAGGTGGTGACGTGGGACGTGCTGATACACCACCTCAAGTACATCACGGTGGGCCTCCTGCTGACGACGATTCCCGTCGTGGGGTGGATGGCCCCGCGCTTCTTCGACCAGTTGGGCGGATTCGCGGCGCTCCACGCCTTTCTGGGCTTGCAGGCCTACGCGATGCTCGTCGTCGCGCTGACGGGCATCGTCCGCATCTTTCAGGTCAAGCACCAGCACGATTTGTACGACACCGCGGACCGCGACGTGGACATCGGGGAACTCCACGAGAACATGGGCGCGTGGCGGGGCCGGCTCCGCATCGGGGTCGCGGGCTACGTCTTCTTCTGGCTGTTGGCGTGGCTGGTCGGAATGATTCGGTTCTTCTTGGACTACGTGCTGTACTGAGCGGCTATCGAGAACGAGTCGTTCGGCGAACGTCTACGCCAATCGAGCAAAGCGGAGAAAGAGAATGAACAGGGCGTCTATCTACTGGTCGTACTTACAGTCGTACGGATAGGTCAGATACTTTTTCTCGAAATCGTCTGCGGTAACCCAGATAGTGTCTTTCTGGCAATCGTCCATCAGGACGTTACCGTCAGTCGCACAATCCGCAGTCGTTGAAGCGCCAGCAGATAGCGCGAGGAGGCAGAGACCACAACTCAGCTTCGTTGGGTCGGCCGCACAGGCGGCACACGCCGTCACGCTTCCAACGACGCTTCCCGCAATTTGGAGCATACACGACCAGTCCCAGCTATTGCAGGTGACTGTTTCCACGAGACAGCACTGGGAACAACCCCCTCCACCACCGGAAAGATTATCGTTCACACTAACGGTGCCACCACCGTCAAACGAGCCTTCTTTCGTCGTCACTACTCCTGATTCGACGCGATACGCCTCAACTCTCCAACTGGTACTAGTCGTCGAACTCTTGGAATTCATCAACGTCTCGGCGCTCTTCTTATCTTCGCGGGACGCGACATGACCGAGGACTTGCGGAAGTTCAGTACCTTCTATCTCCCTGTCGAACCAGAGTAGATTCGCTTGTAGCTTCTCTCCGCCGCCAGTTTCGAAGGGGAGCAGTACGAATTTATAGTTTTTCCCGTTCTTCCGGTTCACCTTCGTACAGACCGCTTCTTTCTTATTCGCTTTCCATTTTTTGCCCTGATATCGGTTCGATTTGAATTCTTTCCGTATTTTCCTGAAGTCACTCGACTGAAATGCTTCCTTGAGAGTCCTCTTTCGCTCTTTTCCCGAAATCTGAATCGTTTCGTTTGCCTCTAACGCCGCCGTCACTTCCTGAGAACTGAACGTTACAGATGCAAACCCAGCCGCGCCGACAGATTTCAGCATACTCCGCCTACTGATGCCATTTTTCTCGGACATAGCGTCTTACCGGAGAAATCAACCACGCATATACTTTTATCTCCCATACTAGCAAAAATTTTCTCTATAGGACCCATATTACCACATATTGTATGTAAATATCTAAGGTCTTTTATCCTCCGAGTAAGCAGAGAATCTGACCTCGGCCCAGACAGCTCGACGTACACATCCATGCAAATGTCCCGAACAGCAGTTGGAAGAGTTCTTACTCAGAGCAACTCGAGACCGAGGCCGACGGTAAAGACGAGCGCCGAGATAACGGCCCCATACGTCAACGGACTCCCCGCGGGCGGGCCACCGGCCGCGTCCGGTCGCACCACTCCATAGAGTCCGACGAGTGCGATTCCGAGTCCGGAGACGCACATAACGATAATCGACAGCGAGCGGTTTCCTCCGAGGAGTTTGACGGCGACATTGAGTAAGAGAGAGACTCCCAAAACGAGGAAAGATATCCAAAACACACGTGACGATGCCATACGGTGGGAGTGCATACTCCTGCTAAAATAGCTTTCGATGAATTCGGTAATCAACGCGAGCGAAAGGATACAAAAAGAAACCGGTTACAAAACTCTTGTTCGGTAATCGAACATCAGGGTCCGGTTCCCCAGTATCTAACTGGTTCTCGACTACTTCCACGCCTCGCCACTCGCCAAGTCCACGTCGTGGTCCACCTTCGAGGAGGGACACAAATCCTCCAGCACGCAGTCCGAGCAGTCGGGGTTCCGGGCGGTGCAGGTCGCTCGCCCGTGGCTGATGAACAGGTGGGTGTACTTCTGCCACTCGTCCTCGGGCACGATGCCCATCAGGTCCTCCTCGATGGCCTCGGGGCGCTCCTCCTCCGTGAGGCCGAGTCTGCGCGAGATGCGCTGGACGTGGGTGTCCACCACGATGCCCTCCACCACGTCGTGGCCGTGCTGGAGGACCACGTTGGCGGTCTTGCGCCCGACGCCCTTGAGTTCAGTGAGTTCGTCCATCGTGTCGGGGACCTCGCCGCCGTACTCGTCCCTGATGAGTTGGGCAGAGGTCTTGATGTAGTCGGCCTTGCTGTTGTGGTAGGTGATGGAGCCGATGTCGTCCGAAAGCTCGTCCTCGTCGGCCTCGGCGTAGTCCTCGACGGTCTCGTACTTCTCGAACAGGTGTTCGGTCTCCTTGTTCACGCGCTCGTCGGTACACTGCGCCGACAGCATCACCGCAATCAGGAGTTCGAGTCGGTTCGAGAAGTTGAGCGAGATAGTCGAGTCGGGATACTCGTCGTAGAGTCGGTCGATGACCTCCTCGGCTTGGGCCTCGCGGGTGTCGAGTGGCTCTCCCATGCCAGATGGCTTGGCCGGGAGGGGTTTGAGCTATTCGGCTTGCGCCGGGTCCGGAGACGGGTCGGCGACGCCGGGAACTACCACGGGAGAAACCAATACTCTTATCTACGTAACTTGGAGTTGAAAATTGTAGAGTTCGAGGATGAAATATCGTGATTTACGTGTCGGTCTCGTCTATCTCGTCCTCTCGCTGGCGAACGCCGCCGCGAGGTACGGCCACGTGGCGTTCGGCGACGCCGCGGTGGACAAGGACGCCAGAAACTCCTACCGACCGTTGGCCGAGGCCGTCAACTCCGGGACGCCGCTGTACTTCGACGGCGCGGCGACCAACAAACCGCCGGGGTTCCTGCTGACCGACGTGGGCGTCGAGTCGCTCGGACACTACCTCCCGGTGTTTCTGCTCCTCGTCGGTCTCGCCAACTTCGGGGCCGCCGTTCTCCTCTACCGGTACGTCGCGCGCTCGAACTGGCAGGCCGGTGTCGTCGCGGGCGGTGTCTTCCTGTTGGCGCTCTACCCCGTCTCGGGCTACTACGTCAACGTCCGTAGCTTCGCGGTGCTGTTTCTGTTGGGAAGCCTCCTCGCGTCCCGTCCGGTGGTCCGAGGAGTCCTGTTCGCGGTGGCCGGGTTGTTCACCCAGTACGTCGTCTTCCTCCTCCCGCTGGTCGCCGCGCCGGTCGTCTCTCGGGCGAAATTCGACGCCCGGAAGGTGGCGACGTTCTGCGCGGGCGGGGTCGGCGTGACCGCGCTGGCGTGGGGCGTGGTCCTCGGCGTCTGGGGGACGGAATCGGTGCTGGCGGGTCTCGACTGGACCTACGGCCTCCCGACCGGCGTGGAGACCCAACCCGCGTGGGGCGACCGAACCGGCATCGGCGGCGGCACGGAACCGAGGAGCTACCTCGCTCGGTCGTGGCTGGTCGCCCAACCCGGCCAGTGGGTCGCCCGCCTCGGCCTCCACGGTGCCCCGATTGCGCCCGTGGTCGCCGGGGCCGCGCTCGGCGCGGTCCGAACGATGACCTGCGAGCGAAGCGAGTTCCGCGTCGAACTCGTCGCGGCCGGGGCGCTCGCGGCAGTTCCCTTCCTCGTGCGCGCGCTCATCGACTACTGGATTCTCCCGCTCCCGTTCTTCGCGGCGCTCGCCGCGCTCTACGTGACCGGGGACTTGGCGGAGAGCGGACCGGAGGAGTCCGCCGAAGCGTCCTCCGACGAGACCTCGGGGGTCCAGAACGCTGGCGTGGCGGACGCGCCGGGACGAAGCTAAGTCTCGAACCGTCGGAAGCAAACAATTACATATCTCTACCAAATAATATCCTTCCTAAAACAATCGGGCGTATTCCCCGGTACGTCTCGCGCGAGGCCACTATCGGAGTACCGAGAGTTTTAACCTGTCCAACCACCCGCGTCAAAGCATGAAGGCGACCGCGAAGGCCCACCCGATTCAGGGCTTGGTCAAGTACCACGGGATGCGCGACGAAGACCTGCGTCTCCCCTACCACGACAGCATCAGCCTCTGCACCGCGCCGAGTCACACCAAGACCACCGTCGAGTTCGACCCCGACCTCGACGCCGACACCTTCGTCGTCGGCGGCGAGGAGTTACAGGCCCACGAGGCCGACCGAGTAGCCAGCGTCGTCGCCGAGGTCCGAGCGCGGGCCGACGCCGACCACGCTCAGTACCCAGTCCGACTGGAGAGCGAGAACTCCTTCCCCTCGAACGTGGGGCTTGGGTCCTCGTCGTCCGGGTTCGCCGCCGCCGCGATGGCGCTGGCCGAGGCCGCGGACCTCGACCTCTCTCGGCCCGAAATCTCGACCATCGCGCGCCGCGGTTCATCCTCGGCGGCCCGCGCCGTCACCGGCGGGTTCTCCGACCTCCACACCGGTCTCAACGACGAGGACTGTCGCTCGGAACGCCTCGAATCGCCGCTCGAAGACGACGTGCGAATCGTCGCGGGACTGGTCCCGGCGTACAAGGAGACCGAACACGCCCACCGCGAGGCCGCCGACAGCCACATGTTCGAGGCGCGACTCTCGCACATCCACGACCAACTCGCCGAGATGCGCGACGCGCTCCGCGAGGGCGATTTCCAGCGCGTCTTCGAGACGGCGGAACACGACTCGCTCTCGCTGGCGGCGACCACGATGACCGGCCCCTCCGGGTGGGTCTACTGGAAGCCAGAGACCATCGCCATCTTCAACGCCGTCCGGCAACTCCGCGAGGAGGAAGACGTGCCGGTCTACTTCTCGACCGACACCGGCGCGAGCGTCTACGTCAACACGACCGAGGAGTACGTCGAGAGAGTCCGAGAAGTCGTCTCCGACTGCGGCGTCGAGACGATGGTCTGGGAAGTCGGCGGTCCCGCCCGGATTCTGGACGAGAGCGAAGCCCTGTTCTAAGCGTCATAGACCACCTGCTAGCAGGTGGTATTTAAGCTGGTCTGCTTAAGATTATAAGTTCCCTCCGCTCCTTGTCATAGATATGGCGAAATGCCCCGGATGTAATGAGAAGTACGCCAAAGGTGGTGCTATCAGCACTCACATGAAGCACTGTGATCAAGTCGAAAGAGAACAACATGAGCGAGTCGAACAGACTCGAGCGACGATAATCGGTGTTCTCGAAGCACTTGATGAAACAGACATGACTGATGAGGTTCTGGAGTTAGCTGAGAGCCTCTGTCAACCAAACATACTCGCAAAGAATCAAGAGATAATTGAGCATCTTCTTGAGAAGGCAAAAAGTGGGGAACCCCTGAACGAAGCGGATAAGCTACTAGCCGAGGTAGTGATGAAAACAGAGCAGGAGCGTGACGGAGAGCAAAGTCCTGCGGCAGAGATTGCACAGGGCTTGTTTGCTCAGACAGAGAAAACTACTGCTGAGCGGACGACATCGGAGAAAAAAACCAATCCAAGAGAGGTTACTACCTCAGAAGAGCAATCTTTATCGGAAAAAGATAAGCAAGAGCCCAGTATCGATGTTTCAACAGAATCACATAGCGAGGAGCTATAATTATGAACAAAAATAATACCGTTGTGCCTGTCGAACAGACTGAAAGTCAATCGCAAACGCCCGCTTCCGAATCCGAACCACTAAATGAACTTGCTCGAGCATTCGGTGAAGAGTTTGGAAAAACAGCAGGAAGGCAAGTAGGGAATGCACTTGCTGAGGAAATTCATAACGACCCGGCTACCCGCCGGGCGACTGCTCAAGGTGCGGGAATTGGTATCGGGGTTGCAGTTGGTCTGGGTGTTCTAGCATTGCTCGCCGATTAAATTTGGCCCATGTAACCTCAGCCCTCACTTCTAAGCCCTCTCGCTCCGAACGCCCGGTTGATGCGAATCGCTGTCCTCGGCGCGGGTTACGCCGGACTGACCCTCGCGCGAAAACTGGAAGGCACCGTCCCCGACGACGTGGAGATTCTGGTGGTCGAACGCACCGGGAGCCACCTCGTCCAGCACGAACTCCACCGCGTCGTCCGCAGACCCTCGCTGGCCGACGAAATCGAGGTGGACCTCGAAGACGTGCTGGACCGGGCGACGGTCCGGCAGGCCGAAGTCGCCGACGTGGACCCCGACGAGAACGTCGTCACGCTGTCCTCGGGCGAGACCATCGACTACGACTACGCCGGGGTCTGTCTCGGGGCCGAGACCGCATTCTACGACCTGCCGGGCGTCGAGGACCACGCCACGCCCCTCAAGACCCTCGACCACGCCGAGCGAATCCGGGCCGAGTTCCTCGACGCGCTCGATTCGGCCGACGCAGGGGACTCGCCAGCCAACGTCGTGGTCGGCGGCGCGGGCCTCTCGGGCGTCCAAGTCGCCGGAGAACTCGCGGCCTTCGCCCGCGAGGAGGACGCCGAGGAACGAGTCACCATCACGCTCCTCGAACAACTGGACAGCGTGGCCCCCGCTTTCCCGGAGAACTTCCAAGAAGCCGTCCGCGACCAACTCGAAGCCCGCGATGTCGAGGTCCGGACCGGGACCGCGGTGTCGTCGGCCTCGGCGTCGGCCATCGAACTCGAAACCGGCAACGAGATAGCTTACGACCAGTTCGTCTGGACCGGGGGCATCCGCGGTCCGTCGGCACTCGGTGGCGAGCGCCCCGCGGTCAAGAACACGTTGCTCCTCGGCGACGGCACCTTCGTCGTGGGCGATTCTGCTCGCGTGGTGGACGCTGACGGCGAACCGGTCCCGGCGAGCGCGCAGGCCGCGGTCAGGGAGGCCCGCGTCGTGGCCCGGAACATCGCCAGCCTCGCGGAGTACGACCGCGAGGGCGACGACCTCTTCGAGCCGAGACTCGAACCCTTCGCGTTCGACTCGCCGGGATGGCTGGTCTCTGTCGGCGACGGCGCGGTGGCTCAAATCGGCCCGAAGGTGCTGACCGGCCGCCCCGCGAAGGCGCTCAAGACCACCGTCGGGGCTGGATACCTCTCGTCGGTGGGCGCGATTCGGAACGCCGCGGACCTCGTTACCGAGGAGCTAGGATACGGAAAGAAGTCGAAGACCGATTAGACGCCGGGGATGCCGAGCGCGCCCGCTGAGAGGAACCCGACCACGTTGAGCGCGAACAGCACGACCCAGACCGTGATGTACGCGACCAGCGCGATGCCGATGGCCTTGCCCCAACCGCCGGGGTAGCGCGCGTTGATGACGTAGACCCACGCCAGCAGGCCGAGTATCGACCCGATGAGGCCGCCAACCAGCGGGATGAGGCTGAATAACCCGGCGACCAGCCACCAGACGAACGCGCCGACCAGCGCGGTCAGAATCGCGTACTCGTAGTCGTCTCGGTCGGCGATGACTCGCGCGCCGACGTAGATTCCGAACGCTCCGATGAGGAGGCTGACGACGAAACCGATGACGAAGTTCAGGAACCCTACCATGTGTGCGTATCTGAATCGACTGGCCTATTATATGTGCCGCATACCGTCCGACCCGCGGGCTACCGGTCGGTCTCGGTCTCGGTCTCGCGTTCGACGTGTTTTCTGGCGCTCTCGGGCGTCTCGGTCTCCAGCAGGGTCTCGACTTTTCGCTCGAATTCGGCGTCGCTGAGGTCCCCTCGAGCGTATCGACTCCGGAGTTCGTCGAGGGCGTCCCGCTTGGACTCGGTGCCGGCGGTGCGGTCGCGTGCGGTTCGATTCGGTCGGTGGTCGCGCTCGGCGTCGCCGACTCCGAGCGACTTACTCACGAGTTTCACGAGTGGCACGACGACGGCGAACCCGACGGCGAACACGGCCCAGAACCACTCGAAGCCCAGAAATAGCCCGGCGAGACCGAGGCCGAGGACGCCGAGCGAGGTCAGTTTCACCAGCAGGTTCTCGCGGTCATCTACCGGGTCGTCCATGCGGTCGGCTACCATCTTCGGTAACAAAAAGCTTGCAATATATCGGACAGGAACGAATTCTGTTGCTTTCCCCGCGTCAATGGCTTTAAGTTTCTGGCCGAACCTCGGGAGCGCATGGCACGCGAGACTGCGATAATCGACAAGGCGCTGGCGGGGGCGGTCGGCCTCACAGCGGGAGCAGTAATCGGGGCGCACGCGCTCCGACGCTACCGACGAACCGAAGCGACGACCGTCGTCTGCAGAGAATGCGGCGAGGAGCTACCGATGGACGACGTACTCGACCCGACAGTGACCTGCGCCTGCGTGGCACCGCGGGACTCCCACGGCTTCTGGTAGCGGGGTCTTTACCCGCCGCGCATCCTACGGTCCGGCATGGACGACGACGACGAGATGCGCGAGCGACTCGAACAGCGGTTGATGAGCCACGGCGTCTACGTCACCGACCTCACCACCGACGAGGACACCCTCTACATCGACTACGAGACGGCCTCGCCCGGCGAGGGCGTCCCCCACCGCGAGGTCGGCCGGGTCCTCAATCGCCTGCTGGCGCTCCACGACGACGGGTGGGACCCGACCGACGTGCGCGCCGAAGTGGCCAGCATCGAGGACGACCCCCGCGGGTCGTGGCGGGCCGACCGGGAGTGGTTGGTCGGCCACGCGCGCGGGGAGGTTTCGGATGTGGACCTCTCTCAGCGCGTCATCGACACCATCGAGGAGGCCTGAGCGCGTCGGGCGAGGGGAACGATAAAAAATCCAGATTCGTCTGTTAGCAATTCTTTTGATGTGTTTAGGAAATCAAGTCATTTTCTAAACGTGCTTTTTTGATTTTCATCGGGGACTATCGCGGGTCGAGCGCCTGTATTCAGCAGACGGACCGGAACGCTCGGCGCGCCCGACTCTTTCCGTTGACGGAAGTACTTATTACGATACAGTGGGTGGTACTGCTATGGATTCCCCCGGCCTCCCGGACTCGCTCGCCGACACAGTCGCCGTCTTCGAGTGTTCCGATTCGCCGACCGCGCCCTACACGGCCACCGAAGTCGCCGACGGCCTCGACTGCTCGCGCCGGACGGCGTACAACCGCCTCGAACGATTGGCCGAGCGGGGGTTGATAGAAACCAAGAAAGTCGGCGCGCGAGGACGGGTCTGGTGGCGACCGCCGGGCGAGCGACTCGCGGCCGACCGACCGAGCGCGGTGGCGAGCGACGACGCCGAAGCGGCGGCGGAAACCCGCCCGGCGGAGACCGCCGCGGACGAACTCCGCGAGAGCAGGCGAAAGTTCCGGTCGCTCGTGGAGGCCGTCGAGGAGTACGCCATCTTCCGACTCGACCCCGAGGGCCGCGTGGTGAGTTGGAACGAGGGTGCGGCGCGAATCAAGGGGTACGACCGCGATGAGATTCTGGGCGAACACTTCTCGACGTTCTACACCGCCGAGGACCGCGAGGCTGGCGTCCCCGAAGGCAATCTCGCTGACGCCGCCGAGGCGGGCACCATCGAAGACGAGGGGTGGCGCGTCCGGGCCGACGGCACCAGATTTTGGGCCAACGTCACCATCTCGGCGATTCGGGACGACGACGGCGCGCTGGTCGGATACGCCAAAGTCACCCGCGACATGACCGACGACCGCTACGCCGAGGCCGAGCGCCGACTCCTCTACTCTACGACCCGCTCCATCGCCGAGGCCGGTTCCTTCGAGGAGGGCCTTCGGGCCACGCTCCGGGAGGTCTGCGAGGCCACGGATTGGGAGTTCGGCGAGGCGTGGGTCCCGAACGGCGATCGGGTGCTAGAACGCGCGTCGGCCGACTACGTCGCCCCGGACCTCGAAGCGTTCGCAGTGGCCTCCGAGTCGTTCACTTTCGAGTGCGGCGAGGGGCTTCCGGGCCGGGTCTGCGAGACCGGTGAACCGGAGTGGATGCGCGACGTGTCCGACCACTCGACCGCGACCGCGCCCCGAGTCCACCAAGCCGAGAGCGCCGGTATCGAGTCCGCGCTCGGGGTCCCTATCACCACCGACGACGGCGTGGTCGCGGTGCTGGTCCTCACGATGACGGACTCCCGGCCCGCGGACGAGCGGATGGTCGAACTCGTCTCGTCGGTCGGTACGGAACTGGGCGAGTTGGTTGAGCGACTCCGGGCCGAGGACGCGTTGGCCCGCGAGAAAGAACTCACCGACCGAATCTTGGAGGCGAGTCAGGCGGGCATCGCGGTGTTCGCCACCGACGGGAGCGTCGTCCGGTCGAACGAGCGCATGGCCGGTATCCTCGACGTGCCACCGGCCGAGATGAAGCGGTACACCGCCGGGGAACGCGAGATGGCGAACGCCGACGGCGAGGCCATCCGCTTCGAGGAGAAACCGGTCCGCGAGGTCCTCGAAACCGGCGAGACCGTCACCGAGCGCGAGGTCCGCATCGAACTCCCAGACGGCAAGAATCGGTGGCTGTCGGTCACCGCGGACCCCATCGAAGACGGCGACGGGGAGACCGAGCAGGTCGTCGCCACGGCCAACGACGTGACCCGCCTCAAAGCCCAGACCCGGCGACTCGAACGCCAGCGCGAGGACCTGCGCCACGAACTCGACGACGTGTTCGAGCGCATCGACGACGCTTTCGTCGCGCTCGACGACGACCTCCGGTTCACCTACGTCAACGACCGGGCGGCGTCCCTGCTGGAAATCTCGGCCACCGAACTGCTGGGCCGCCGAATCTGGGATGAACTCGAACCGGGACCGGTCGCCGAGGAGGCCTTCGAGGAGGCCCTCTCGACGCAGGAATCGGCCACCTTCGAGGAGTTCTACGACCTGCTGGACCGCTGGTTCGAGGTCCACCTCTACCCCTCCGACACCGGCCTGTCGGTCTACTTCCGGGACGTGACCGAGCGCAGAGAGCGGTCCCGCGAACTCGAACGCTACGAGGCCGTGGTCGAGAGGCTCTGGGACGGCGTCTACGCTCTGGACGACAACGAGCGGTTTGCGATGGTCAACCGCCAGCTCCTCGAAATGACGGGCTACGACCGCGACGAACTGCTGGGCGAACCCGGCGCAGTCGTCCACAGCGACAAGATCAACGAGACCGCTGAGAAGCTAAGTTCCGAAGTCGCCGCCGGCGAGCGCGAGGGGGCCTCGATAGAGTTCGACCTGAAGACCGCCGACGGCGGGACGATTCCGGTCGAGAGCCGATTCGGTCCCTACGGTCCCGACGACAGGCACGCCCGGACCGGCGTGGTCCGGGACGTGTCCGACCGCAAACAGTTCGAGGAGACCCTCAAATCGCTCCACGACTCGTCGCGGGACCTCCTCACAGCGGAGACCAAAGCCGAGGTCGGCGAGGTCGTGGTCGATGCGGCCACCGAGGTACTGGACCTGTCGGGCGTGGTGGTCTACCGCTACGACCCCGACGACGACCGACTCGTCCCCGCCGAGCAGTCGGTCGAAGCCGGGTTCATGCGCGAGGAGTTCCCCGAGACGCCGGCCGACGAGACCAGTATCACGGGGACCGTCTTCGGGGACGGCGACCCGGCCCACTACGACGACATCCGCGAGGCTCCGAACCTGCACGTGGACCCCGACGAGACCGAGATGCGGGCCGGGTCGTTCGCGCCGATGGGCGACCACGGTCTCCTCGTCGTCGGGTCCAGAGCAGTCGGCGAATTCGACCACCGGACCGGCCAACTGGTCGAACTGCTGGCGGCCAACGCCGAGGCCGCGTACGACCGGGTGGGTCGGGAGGAGTCCCTGCACCGCCACCGCGAGCGACTCACCGCGCTCAACAACCTGAACGCGGTCGTCCGGGACATCAACGAGGCCGTCGTCCAGCAGTCCACCCGCGACGAGATAGCGTCGGTCGTCTGTGACCGCCTCGCCGAGTCGGACTCCTACGAGTTCGCGTGGTTCGGGGAAGTGGACCCCCGGAACGAGGACGTGACGCTCACCGCGGAGTCGGGCGTCGATGGCTACGTCGAGGCCATCGACATCTCGGTGAATCCCGACGACGAGACCGCTCGCGGTCCGGCAGGCAGGGCCGCCCGGACCATGGAGGTGCAGGTCGTCCACGACGTGATGACGGCAGACGAGTTCGAACCGTGGCGCGAGCAGGCCAGAGAGTACGGCTTCCGGTCGTCGTCGGCCGTCCCGGTCGTCCACGAGAACAGCCTCTACGGCATCTTGTGCATCTACGCCGACCGACTGAACGCCTTCGAGGGCGAGGAGCGACAGGTGGTGCGCCAACTCGGCGAAATCGTCGGCCACGCCATCGCCGGCGTCGAGCGAAAGCGGGCGCTGATGAGCGACGAACTGGTCGAACTGGAGTTCCGGATTCGGGACGTGTTCGAGACGCTCGGGGTTCCGCCATCGGAAGGGACGATTTCGTTCGCCCGGACCGTGCCGGTGGGCGACGGCGAGTTCATCGAATACGGTACCGCCAGCGACGACGCGATGGCGACACTGCGGACGCTCACCGAGAAACTCCCCCACTGGGAGGAGCTATCGGTGATAACCGAGGAGTTCGGGACCACGCGCTTCGAGTTGCGACTCTCGGAACCGCCGGTCATCTCGACCGTCGCGTCCCACGGCGGCCACATCAAGGAGGCCGCTATCGAAGACGGCGATTACCGCATGACCCTCCACTTTCCCCCGACCGTGGACGTTCGGCAGGTGGTCGAGCGCGTCGAGGACTCGTATCCGACCATCGAGGCCGTGACGCGCCGACAGGTCTCGGTGTCGGGCGAGTCGGTTCGCGGACTCGACCGGGTGCTGTCCGAGCAGTTGACCGACCGCCAGCGGACCGCGCTGGAGGCCGCCTACTTCGCTGGGTTCTTCGAGTGGCCCCGAGAGAGTAGCGCCCAAATGGTCGCCGACTCGCTGGACGTCGCCGACGCGACGTTCCACCAGCACGTCCGACTCGCCGAGAGCAAGGTGTTAGGCGCGCTGTTCGAGCAGTCCCGAAAACATCAGTTTGCGTAACCTCATGACTTAGGCAACGCCATTAATTCGGTTCGTAAGAAATCAACAGACGAGAAATGTCCCGCTCCCCGACTATGAATCGAAACTCGGACGACCCGGATTCGGCGTTCGGTCGCTCGCTGGACGACGTGTTTCGCGCGCTGGCGGACCACCACCGTCGCCGGATACTCTCGCTGGTCCGAGCGCGCGACGGCGACCTGTCCGAGTCCGACCTCGCCAGCCTCCTCGTCGCCGAGGAGTCCGGCAAGCCCCTCCTCGACGTGACCGATAACGAACACCAGCGAGTTCACACGCAACTGCGCCACGTCCACCTGCCGAAACTGGCCGAGACCGACCTGCTCCGCTGGAACGAGGCCCGCGGGACGGTTGCGACCGGTCTCCTCGGCGCGGCGGCCCCGATTCTCGACGGGGCGAGCGCGGACGCCGATTCCGGCGAGTTAGACGGCGTGCTGTCGGCGCTGGCCGTCGAGCGCCGCCGAACCCTCCTCTCGGTCCTGCGCGAGAAGGACGCGCTCGAACCGGGCGAACTCGCCGAGCGAGTCGCCGTGCGGGAGGTCCGACGCGGCGCGGGTGAGTCCACACCGACCCCGACCGACGACGAAATCGCGTCGGTTCGGGCCAGTCTCCGGCACAGCCATCTGCCCAAGTTGGCCGGGGTTGGCCTCGTGGACCGCGACGAGGACGGGGTTTCCTTCGACGGACATCCGGCCTTCGACCCCCGGTGGCTTCATCTCGCCGACGAGTAGGATGTTCGGCCCGTTCCGAGTCGTCTGCGAGGACGCGGGGTGTTCGTTCCGGGAACGGATTTCCCGCGGTGAGACCGCCCAAGACTCGGCCGAGGCCCACAGTAAGCGCCACGGCCACGTCGTCTCTATCACCGACGTAACCACCGGGTCGGCGGTCGAAATCGGTTTCTGATTCGGTCTATTCGAAAACTTCTGCGAGCGCGTCCATCGTCTCGGCGACGCGCTGGCGGTCGGCGTTGTAGCCCATGTGCCCGACCCGAAGCACGTCGTCGGCCATCTCGCCCAGACCGGTCGCCACGACGACGCCGTGGTCCGATTCGAGGCGGGCTTGGAGGTCGCTGGCCCGGCTATCGACCCGGAAGGCGGTCACGGTGGGCGAGCAGAGTGCGTCGTCCGCGGGGACGGGTTCGAGTCCGAGGTCACGGCCGCGCTCTCGGCAGAACTCGGCGACCTCGGCGTGGCGGTCGAAGGCGTTTTCGAGGCCCTCGTCCAGCAGTCGGTCGAGCGAGGCGTCCAGCGCGTAGAGGTTCGAGACGGCGTGGGTGTAGGGCAGGTGGGGCGGTTGGTCGTCGGGAATCTCCACGTCGCGCCACGGTTCGAGACTGGTGTAGAAGGTGTCTTGGTCGGTCTGCTCGACTTTCTGCCACGCCCGGTCGCTGACCGAGAGGGTGGTCAACCCCGGCGGGGAACTCAGACACTTCTGGGACGCGCCCAGACACACGTCGATGTCCTCGGTCGGGACCGGCGCGCCGCCGAGCGACGAGACCGCATCGACGATTGTGACGACGCCCGCGTCCTGCAAGACGCTCAGAATTTCGCCGAGGTCGTTGAGGAGACCGGTCGGCGTCTCGCAGTGGACCATCGTGGCCACTGCGAAGTCGTGGTCCTCCACGGCGGATTTGACGGTCTCGGGGTCGAATCCCGAATCGCGGGGTGCCTCGTGGACCACGGCCTCGCCGCCGTGCATCTCCACGAAGTCGGCGAAGCCTGCGCCGAACAGACCGTTGGCGAGGCAGAGAACTTCGTCGTCCTCCTCGACCAGCGAGGCCACGCTGGCTTCGAGGCCGAGCATCCCCTCGCCGCTCAAGACGAGAGCATCGTCGTCGGTGCCGTGGACCGCAGAAAGCTTGTCCAGCACGTCCCGGTAGAACGGCGAGAACTCGGCTTGCACGTCGGGGTTGAGCGGCGCTTGGGCCATGGCCTCGCGGACCTCGGGCGGGACGGCAGTCGGGCCGGGCGTCATCAGGAGTTCGTCGTCTTCGACCATACTGGAGTTTGGTTTCGGAGCGTGGTAAATGGCGGTCTTCCGGCGTGGTCGTGTCAGGGTGCCAATGTAGAACGTGGAGTAGACGTGCGACAATTGCGAGGTACAGCAGGTGGAGACGGAACCGCAGAATCGGTGTGGTGATGTCCGCTGAAGCCCGTGACCGGGTGGCCCCTTCACCCACCCCGGCGGTTGGTCAGTCGAGCGCGCTCCGACAGTAGGTCCTCGCGCTGTCGCCGTCTCGAAGCGAGTTCGGTGCGGTTTAAGAAATAAATATATACCTTTAAGAATTGTATATACATATTTAGGAATTATTCTTATTTCCCTCGAAGCAAAGCTCCCGTCTCCCTCCGCTTCGCCGAATCCCGCTCGTGTGGGGCCAATTACCTTGTGGCTGAAATTTTAGATAATTCGAAACGGCAAGTAGATTTATGTGGAAACTATCGAAAGCACGAAGACACGAATGAAAGATGAAAGCACTAGCGAGGAGAAAAGCGACGGAGCGTCGAACGGCCCCGGTGGTCGTTCGCTCCCCCGTCGCGTCCTCCGAGCGGTGACGCCGGGGGTCGTCCGGCGTCGGTATGCTGTCAGGTTCACTATCTCTATCGCGCTGGTCGTCGTCGTGGTCGCCGCTGTCGGGGCCGTCACCTACGTAGACGCCCGCGAGATGGCCCGCGACGACTCCGAGGCCCAAGTCGCGTCCACCGTCGAACTGCAAGCCGACTCGCTGAGCCGCTGGATAGACGGCATCAGGACGCAGACCCGGACCGTCTCGGCCCGCGAGTCACTCGCTGAGGGCGACCGGTCGGCGATGCGCGAGCGACTCAAAACAGCGCGGAATCGCTCCTCGAACGGCGTGACGGCGCTGTATCTAGTGGACGCCGAGGACGACGAAGTAGTCGCCAGTACCAAGCAGACCGTCGAAGGCTGGTCGCTCGACCGGGTGGAGATGCCGTGGGCCGACCCCGGCGTGGCCGACTCTTTCGAGGGCGACGACGACGTGTGGACCTCGCGGGCCTACGTCTCGAAGACCACGACCTACACCGACGAGGACTCGCCGTGGTACACCGAGGACGACAAGTACATGGCCGTCGCCAGCCCCGTGGCCGGGAGCGAGAGCGTCTACCTCGTCGTCGCGGGCGGCATCGACGACCGGGTGGCGAACCTCCATCAGCCAGCGACCAACCAGACGACGTGGATTGTCACCACCGAGGGCGAGACGGTGCTAGAGTCCGACGCGACAAACGTCTCGTCGGCGGGACTGGTCGGGAGTCGCGTCCCCGACCGGCAGGTCACGCTCCGCGAGCGCGGCGACTTCGTGGTCGGGTTCGCCCCCATCGAGGGCACCGACTGGGTGGCCGTCACCACCATCCGGAAGTCCGAGGCCTACGCGCTGGGAAGCGCGGTCGGCCGAAACATCGGCTATCTCGTGGGCGCGAGTCTGCTGGCGCTCCTCGGGGTCGGGGTCGTCCTCGGTCGCCGGACCGTCCGGCCCCTCGCGGACCTCCGCGAGCGGAGCGAGCGGATGGGTCGCGGCGAACTCGACGTTGACCTCCGAACTCACCGAGAAGACGAGTTCGGCAGACTCTACGACGCTTTCGCCGACATGCGCGACGAACTCCGCGACCAGATTCGGACCACCGAGCGTCTGAACAGTCACCTCGAACGGAAGGCCGACGACTACAGCGCGGTGATGGACGAGTGCGCCGAGGGCGACCTGACCCGCCGGATGGACCCCGACAGCGACAGCGAGGCGATGACCGCCATCGCCGACTCGTTCAACGCGATGATGGCCGACATCGAGGAGACCACGGCCGACCTCAAGACGTTCGCCGACGAGGTGTACGCCGCCAGCGAGGTCGTGACGGCCTCGTCCGAGGAGGTCTACTCCGCCAGCGAGCAAGTCACCGAATCGGTCCAAGAGATTTCGGACGGTGCCGAGGTCCAGAACCAACGTCTCCAAGCGGTCGCCGACGAGATGAGCGGTCTGTCTGCGACGACCGAAGAAATCGCGGCCTCCTCGAACGAGGTCGCGGACCTCGCGGAGGAGACCGCCGAGACGGGCAGAGAAGGCCGGAAGGCCGCCCAAGAAGCCATCGAGGGGTTGGACAAAATCGAGGCCACGTCCGACGAGGCGGTCGCGGAAATCGAGCGACTGGAGGACGAAGTGGCCGAGGTGGACGAACTCATCGAGTTCATCGGCGAAATCGCCACCCAGACCAACATGCTCGCGCTCAACGCCAGCATCGAGGTGTCGCGGTCCAGCACCGACGGGGGCAACCCCGAGGGCTTCTCGGCGGTGGCGAACAAAATCAAGGAACTCGCCGAGGAGGCCAAGGTGGCCTCCGAGGACATCGAGCAACGCCTCGAACGCATCAAAGAACAGACCGAGCGCACCGGCGACGAGGTTCAGTCCGCCAGCGACCAGATTTCGCGCCATACCGACTCCATCGCCGAGGCGGTGGACGCACTGGAGGAAATCGCCGACTACGCACAGGAGACCAACACCGGCGTCCAGAACATCAGCGAGGCCACCGAGGAGCAGGCCGATTCGACCGAGGAGGTCGTCACCATGTTCGACGAGGTGGCCCGCATCAGCGACGAGACCACCGCCGAGGCCGAGAACGTCGCGGCCGCCGCCGAGGAACAGACCACCGCTCTGACCGAAGTCTCGCGCTCGGCCAGCGACCTGACCGCGCAGGCCGACCTCCTCTCGGAGGCGCTGGCCCGCTTCGAGACCGACGCCGACGCCGGCGGCCGGTTCGCCGACGACTCCACTCCCGAGCGACTGGACGAGCAACTTTCCTTGCCAGTGAACGCCGACGACCCCGGCGACTTACTCGACGCCGGAACCGACGACCAGTGGCGAGCGGAAGGCGAAGGCGAGACGACCGTAGACGAGGCAGAGGCTGGAGAAGTAGAGACCGGCGAAGCAGAGACCGACGAAGTAGATGCCGACGAGGAGAGTCCCGCGTCACCGAAGTAGTCCGATACGATTCCCGGACCGACGAACCGAGGAGTAGAGTAGTCGTGACGTGTCGGTCCGGTGGCCCGCAAGCGGGACCCGACGCACCGCTACGTTGGTCGTGAACGAAGTGGAAAACGAGTGGGCGCTACAGGATTTGAACCCGTGGCAGCTTGGTCCGAAGCCAAGTACTCTGTCCAGACTGAGCTAAGCGCCCTCGCTTCATTCTACTGGCTCGGTGTTTTTAAACACCGTGGTTTCGACCGGCCGTGTGATGGCGTACCGAAACTCACTCGGAGACGATGCCGTCCCAGTCGATGCGGTCGATGCGACAGCAGTCGCAGTCGGGACAGGTCTGTCTGTCGAGCGAGAACGTCGCCCCGCAGTCTTTGCACTCGTAGGCGTCCTCAGAGTCGGCGTCCGAGTCCGCGTCGGAACTAGTGGCGCAGACCACGCGGGCGATTTTGGTAGTGAGACTCATGCGTATCGGCCAGCGGTGTACCACCGTTTTGGAGAACTGACTTAAACCATTTTTCATTCTTTTGGCCGTGTACGTTTACCGAGACGACAGCGACAGCGCGAAGTGGGTCGTCGCCAGCCCCGACGAGGAGGCCCCCGTCGAAACAGTTGCCCCGTCCCCGAGGACTGCCCGGAGCGAGCGTCGAATCAGCGCCAAGTCGTCCTCGTCCACCGAGGCCAGCAGGTCCGACCCGAGCGCGGTCCGGAGGTCCTCGCCCGCCTCGCGCCCGAGTCGCAGGTCGGCGTCGTCAGCAGACCGGGCGTGAAGCAGGAGCCACGTCCGGACCGTGGCGGTCAGGTACGCCTCGGCGAGGAGGACGGGGTTCGAGACGGCGGGAATCGTGGCGAGGTAGGCCACAGCGTTCGAGTCGGCGACCGAAATCTCGTCGCGGACCCACTCGCGGACCGCCGACTCGTCCGCGGTCGAATCGAGGACCCCGGCGTCGAGCGCGTCTGCGGCGCGTTCACAGAGGTCGGCCTCCTCGTCGGCCACGCGGTGGAAGGCGTCGCCCACGACGATGGCGTCCGCGCCGGCGTCGAGGATGTCCTCGGCGCGCTCGCGGGAGTCGATGCCGCCGCCGTACCAGAGCCGCGACCACGACAGCGAGTCGGCGATTGCCGCGAGGGTGTCGGTTGCCTCGTCGCCGCCGTAGGTGCCCGAGTATTCGAGGTAGACGAGTTCGCTTTCGAGGTGGCGCTCGGCCGCCATGGCGCGCTGTTTGGCCTCGCGGGGCGACAGCAGGTCCGACTCGTCCACGTTGGCCTCGCGGGCCGCCGCGCTGTCGGGGTTCTGGATGATGTAGGCCTCGAAGACGGCCTCGGAGAGGAGCCACGAGGTCGCAAAGTCGGCCAGCGCGTCGGCGACTCGGCCGGGGAGCCACGGGAGTTCGTCGGCCAGCAGGTCGGGGACTAACTCGTCGCGGATGTACTCGGTGCCGGCCCCGAGTTGGCCGACAAGCGACTCCGAATCGCCGTTCAGGACCTCGGGGATGGCCAGCAGGTCGGCCTCGGCGCGGGTCCGGGGCGTGACGTGGCGCGGGCCACTTGGTTCGTGGAACACCGGCACCGAGGCGGGCGCGAGCAAGTCGAAGGTCTCCTCGGTGTTCTCGGCGGTCACGTCGGCCGACCCGCCGACCGACACCGCGCTGGTGTGCCGGAGGTAGAGGGGGTAGAGCAGGGGGAGTTTCTTGGCCTCCTCGGGGTCTACCTTGGTGACGTGGGTCCAGTCGGCCGGGACCGGGTTGGTGTCCACCGGGAGGACGGTCCGCCCCGCGAGTCCGATTCCGCGGGCGACGCGACCGAACAGCCTCGCAGTGCCGTCGAGACTCGTCATACAGGCTCACAACCCGCCGGCAGGGAGATAAATAGCTCGCTTCTGGGGATAGGAGTTTCCGGTCGCCAGAGAGACTTCCAAACCCTGATATACCCCAGCGGGCGACTCTCCGACCAGACATGGGTAGCGTTCGGTCTCGAATTCCGGCGACTGCGCGGGCACTGTTCGGCCACCTCGCCGAGACGAAGGACCCGCGAGTGGCCACGATGGTGTTGCTCCGCAGTGAGGTCGAATCGGAAATCGAGTCGATGACCGAGCGCCTGTTTCTGCGGGTCGAGCGTGACCTCCAGCGCGCGCGGGAGTCCGGCGAACTCGACCCCGTGCCGGGCGCGGCCGACGAGCAGGCCCGGTTCGACTACGACACGCGCCTCGTCCTCCCGGCAATGCTGACCCTCGCCCGGATTCACGTAATGGCGGGCAACGTCCCAGTCTCGCGGGTCGGAAGCGACGTGGACCGCGAGTTCATCGCCCGCGGTCAGCAGACGACCTACAACGTCGTCCGGGCGCTGTTGGACGGCGACATGCGCGACGCCATCAACGACGACGAGTACGAGGACTTCGACACCAACCTCCGGCCGAGAGAGCGCGTCGCCGAGGTGGCCCAAGAGAGCCTTCAGGAGGGCGTCGAAGCGTGGTTCGACAGCGACGACACCCCCGAGGAGGTCCGGGAATCCTACCAGCACGCGGTCGAACTCTCCGAGCGCCACCAAGACGAGGACGAGGCCTTCCGGGACCTCCTCGACAGACTCCGGCGGTCGGGAGAGGGAACTGACGAGTGGGAGGCGGCCGCAGACGAAGTGCGCGAGCGCTACAAGTTCGCGCCCATCGAGGACGGCGAGTTGTTCGGCGACGAGTCGGACCTGCCGTACTTCGCCACCCAGTACGCGCGGGTCGGCATCCTCTACGAGGACATGCTCAACATGTACGAGGCCGACCTCGGCGTGGAGTTGGGCGAGGGGTTCAAGCGCGCCATCGTGCTGATGGTGGTCGGCGCGCAAATCGGACTGGACGACACCGACGACTACCCCGAGGACCGGGGCGAGCAACTCACGCCCGTCACCGCCGAGTTGAACCTCGCGGACGACCGGGCGACCGGCGTCGAGCGCATCCGGCGCATCGTGGAGACGTACCTCGACCGGGCCGACGACTACGCCGACGAGGACGACCACCTGACCCGTATCGCGGTCGAGTACATCCGCCAGCAGTCGCTCGACCGAATCGACCGCCTGCAGGCGTGACCACCGGCGGGGTCTCGGGCGCGGCCTCGGGTTTCCTCCGAGGGTGGTGTGACCAATTCACGAACGTAGAATTCCCGGAGAGTAATCAAAAAGAATATAAGCGAAACAGGAGATTTTACTGTCAGACGACGCCGGGGACGGGACTGTCGGGTGTCCGTTCCCGTCGCAATTTCACGCGAGGAATCGCCATGTACGGATTGGGTGAGGTCTGTCCGGGGGCCGAGGTCGAACCGGGGACGAATCTCCTGGTGGCCGGGCCGCCGATGACGGGCAAACGAACTCTCGCTCTGAAGATTCTCGCGCACGGTGGCCGTCGCGGTGACGGCAACATCGTCGTCACGACGAAAGACGGCGGCGAAGACGTGCGCGAGGACCTTCGTGAGATGCTCGGCCGCGATGAGGGTGGGCCACTCGGTATCGTGGACTGTGTGTCCAAACAACAGGGTATGAACCCCACCCAGAGTGACGACATCGCCTACGCCTCCTCGCCCAAGGACATGACCGGCATCGGGATTCAACTCTCGGAGTTCCTCGAAGCCTTCTACAAGGAACGAGGAGTCCAGCGCAATCGCATCCTCCTGCACTCGCTCTCGACGCTGTTGATGTACTCGAACCTCCAAACGGTGTTCCGGTTCCTCCACGTGTTCACGGGCCGGGTCCAGAGTGCCGACGCGCTGGGCATCTTCGTCATCGACTCGACGGCCCACGACGAGCAGACGATGAGTACCCTCCGGCAGTTGTTCGACGGCCAAATCGAGATTCGAGAGGCCGACGACGGTGCCGAACTGCGCCTGAAGGGCGTCAGCGAGGGCACCGACTGGCAGGCGATTCCGGAGTTCTGAGCGGTCCGGTCTTCGAGTCGCCCCTACCTCAACCCTTTTGCAGGGCGCTCCCGTCTGTGGCACCATGCCCGTAGAGAGCGACGCCGAACTGCGCGAAATTCTCGGGATGACCCGCGTGGCGGTCGTCGGGTGTTCGACCACGCCCGGCAAGGACGCTCACGAGATTCCCAAATACCTGCTGGACCACGGCTACGAGGTGATTCCGGTCAACCCGACCGCCGACGAGATTTTGGGTCGGAGAGCCTACGATTCGCTGTCCGAGGTCGAGGAGGACGTCGAAATCGTGAACGTGTTCCGGCCGAGCGACGAGGTGGCGGGCATCGTCGACGAGGCCCTCGGCCGAGACGACGTGTCGGTAGTCTGGACCCAACTCGGTATCGCCGACGACGAGTCGGCGGAGCGCGCCGAGGACGCCGGACTCCGCGTGGTGCAGGACAAGTGCATCAAGGTCGAACATCAGAAGCTCGTCACCTGACAGGCCGGCGGTGAGTCCTCGGATTTAGGTTATGTGGCCGATACCGAAACCGGTGGCCACGGGCCTTTTCAGACGCGAGACCCTTGTTTTCGATAGCCACCCGTGGTGGGGGCGGATTATCATGACTGAGGAAAACCAGCACTCGCTGAGCGGTGAGTCGCGTCGGTCGTTCATGAAAAAGAGCGCAGTCGCGTCCGGGGGCTTGGCCCTCGGCGTCGGGGGAACCGGAACCGTCACGGCCCAAGACGGTGACGCCGCCGAAGGCGGGAAGGCGCTGATGTTCAACGACGAGTTCCGGCCCGGCGCGCAGTTCCGGGTCGTCTCGCCCGTCATCGAACAGCAACCGGACGTGAGCGGCGTCAATCAGGGCGACATCTGGAGCAACTACAACACGCGGGCCATCCGGTTCCTGAACACCAACGAGCAGGTAATGCTGTTCCCGGCCCACGACGCCGAGGTACAGCAGGGACAGGTCTACGAACTCGAAAAGAACTTCTCGCTGTTCGCCGACGACACCAACGACCAAGGCATCGTCTCGGTCTCGTTCGAACCGGTCGGCGAGGACGAAGTGTTCGACACCGACTTCGACGTCCTCGACGAGGGCGGCGGTAAGGCACTGGTCGAACGCCACGTGTTCGCACCGAACGCGCTGTTCCGGGTCGTCTCCGGCGTCGTGAAGTGGCAACCCAACCAGAACGTGCAGGGGACCGACATCTTCAGCGACTACAACACCCGGTTCGGCGAGTACCTCAACGCCAACGACGAGTTCTTCTTCTACCCGGCGCAGGCCGCGGAACTCGAACGGGGCGCAGTGTACGTGATGACCGACGAGTTCGACATCACCGACCCTGAGGGCAACCTGATGACCGTGGACTTCGACCGGGTTGACGAGGCCACGCTGAACGACGGCCTCCTCGACGGCAACGGCGGTGGCGGCGGAAACGGCACCAATGGCGGGAATCAGACCGGCGGCAACCAGACCGGAAACAGCAGTAACTGACGCCAAACGCCGAATTCGGGACCCGGAGTCGGGCGGACTCCGACGCCAATTTCTGCGGAGTGCTTTTTCCCGTCGAGCGCGTAGTCTCGTCAATGACAGACGCGGACGCCGCCCCCTCTACCGTCTTTCTCGACTTGGACGAGACCATCTGCGAACATCCCCGTTCGACCGCCGACAGACTCGCCGACGCCTTCGCAGACGCAAGCGTCGAACCCTTCTTCGGAGTCTCGGACTTCCGGCGCTGGCTGGCGAAGGTGTCGGCCGACTCGACGGTCGAACTCCGCGAGGAGTGCTTCACCGGCATTGCCGACGAGCAAGGCCGGGACCCGGCCGACGCGCTGGCGGTGGCACGGGCCTACGAGGACCCCGACCCGACCGAAGTCGAGTTCCTGCCCGGCGCGGAGTCGGCACTCGCAGAGTTAGGTGCGGGCCACGACCTCGCGCTCGTCACCAACGGCGACCGGGAGACCCAATCCCAGAAATTGGCCGCGCTGGACATCGCGGACTACTTCGACGCGACGACCTTCACCGAACCGGGCGGCCCGGTCAAGCCCGACCCCGACCACTTCCATCGCACCCTGTCAGCGATGGGCATCGGGGCCGACGAGGCGGTCCACGTCGGGAACTCGCTCCGGTCGGACGTGGCGGGCGCGAAGGCCGCCGGGATTTCGGCGGTCTGGCTGGCGCGGAGCGAGGAGTCCGTCGAGGTGACGCCCGACCACACCATCGAGTCGATGTGGGACCTGCACGAACCGCCGTGGATGTGAGGCGGGAGTGTCGGTTTCCGGAGTAGTGTTTGATTACGGAGCAGTCGGACTCGGTGACTCTTTCTTCTTCGGCGCGCGCTGGCGCGACACTGTGTCGCGCCAGCGCGCGCCGAACAGGATATTAAAATACTGTTCTGAACAAATCTAAATACTGCTAAAAGAAATGGAAATACATATCTAACCTAAATCTACCCTTCCCACTCCTCGAACGACCCGTAGATGCCCTTCGAGAGGTATCGCTCGCTGGAGTCGGCGAACACCGTCACCACCGAGTCGTAGGGCGCGTCGATTTCGCCGTCGCGGATGCGCTCGGCGACGTTGCGCGCCGCCGCGCTGGCCGCGCCCGCGCTGGAGGCCACGAGTTGGCTCTCCTCGCGGGCGAGGCGCTTGAGTTCCTCGTGAGCGCGCCGGTCGGGGACCTGAAGCACCTCGTCCACGAGGTCCGGGTCGAACAGTTCGCTGGTCGAGAGGTCGTGGGTGCCGATGCCCTCGATTTTGTACTCGCCCTCCTCTACGTCCTCGCCCTTGGTCTCGGAGTAGAGCGACCCCTCGGGTTCGACCGCAGTGACGTGGATGTCGGGGTTCTGCTCTAGCGCGTACTCCGCGATACCCATCAGGGTGCCCGCGGTGCCGCATCCCGCGACCACCGCGCCGACCTCGCCGTCGAGCGCCTCGAAGATTTCCGGGCCGGTGGTCTCGTAGTGGGCCTCGACGTTGAGGGGGTTGGCGAACTGCTGGGGGACCACGGCGTCGTCCATCTCGTCGGCGAGTTGGTGGGCGCGGTCGATTGCGCCGCCCATGCCCTCCTCGGTCGGGGTGTTGATGACCTCCGCGCCAAGGGCGTCCATGAGTTGCTGTTTCTCGACGCTGAATCGCTCGGGCACGACGAATACGGCGTCGATGCCGAGTTGCCCCGCGGCGACGGCGAACCCGATGCCGGTGTTGCCCGCGGTGGGTTCGATGACCGTCCCGCCGGGCGCTAACTCGCCGCTGTCGAGCATCTGCTCTATCATGTACTTGCCGATGCGGTCCTTGACGCTCGCGCCGGGGTTGAACGACTCGACCTTGGCGTACACCGGCACCTCGTCGGGCGAGGCCTGCACGCGGACGAGGGGCGTCTCCCCGACGGTTTCGAGTACGGAATCCAGCGGCTTCCGATGGTCCGTCATTGGGTAGGCAAAAGTTGGGAGGGCGGTTAACCTTTTTTGTGTGGCGTTCGCCCGCCGGGAAATCTCGGGGCAGAACGCGCCGCGTCCGCAGGGGCTACGTCTCGGACTCGTCCGCGTCCTCGCCGGACCCGTCCGCGATGGCGGCGTCAGCCTCGATGTCTGCGGTGTCGATGCCCTGCTCCTCGGCGATGGCTTCGAGGAGCGCGCGCTGTTGTGCGTTCTCTCGTTCCAGTCGCTCGACGCGCTCGCTGGTCGAGTCCAGTTTCTCGCGCATCTCGGCGACCTGTTCGCGGAGGTCATTGAGTTTGCTGTACAACTTCTCGGCGGTGTCGGCCAACTTCTGGACTTTCTTGGCCGTGCTTCCGAATCCCATACCCAATCGTTCTGTCGCCCGATACGTGACTTTTCCGACTCGACCGCTGGCCTTTTCCACCCACCACAAAAACCTTCGCGTATGTCGCAGGAACAGTTGCCCGAGACGCCAGCGCCGACGGTCGGCATCGTCTCCGCGCTCGCGGTTCTGGCCGTCGTCGTCGCACCGTACTTCCTCATCAGGGCTACCGAGGTCGGCGTCTACTACAGCGCGCCGACCGCGCTCCCGGTCCACCTCGTCGTCGGCCTGTTCGCCGCAGTCGCAGTCATCGTCTTCGCCGGAGGACGCAACGGTCGGACCGACGCGCCGACCGCGGCAGGCGCGGCCGTCGTCCTCGGCGGGTTCGTCGCGCTGTTGGTCCTCTGGTGGGCCATCGCGGTGGGCAGTCTGGTCGGCAGTCTCACCGAGGTCGCGGCGTTCGACTACCATCGGTGGATTCTGCTCCTCGCCGCGCTGGCGCTCGCCGGGAGCGCCGGGTGGTTCGCGCGCGAAGTACTGTAATTATTCCCGATAGGTTCGCCGTAACCACCGCCTACTCGGCTTTTAGCAGTTGCATAACAAAGGCCCGAAGCGTCCCACCACTGAGTCGTGTTCGACAGTGACGCACAGGGACGCGAGGACTCCCCGAGCGAGGCGCTGGCCGACGTCGTGGAGTCCGAGGACGCCCGCGAGAAGTGGATGCTCCGGGACGACGAGTTCCTGCTCGAGGAGGACCGCGAGTACGTCCTCCGGGACGAGGGCCGGTCGTGGACTGGCTACGTCTCGCCGGTCCTGTTCGGTGCCGTCGTCGCGGTCATGCTCGGCGACGTCGTTACCACGGGCGTCGGCATGGCGATGGGGTTGGAGGAGGCCAACCCCGTCGCAGGGGTCGTCATCCGGGAGGCCGGTCTCGGCGGCCTCGTCCTCGTGAAGGCGATGGCCGCGGTCATGCTCGTCGGGTTGTCCGGCCTGACCGGCGACTCCCGCCAGACCTTCCGGGCCGGGAGCGCCGTCTACCTCCTCGTGGGCCTCGTCGTCGTGGCCGCGAACGTCTGGGCACTCCTTGCGGTCGCCTAATTTCGGCGACGGTGGGTCCTCCGCTCCCCGCTCTCGGGCAGTTAGCGAAAGGCCCTTAAGTCCGCGCTCCCTTACTTGGAGATGGACTAGGTCGGGGAGTTAGGCCCTCCTCGTCACCCGCACTATGGTCTTTAGCGGGGGCCGAATTCCGGAGGCGTCCGGTCAGACCGTGCCGGGCCCCGGAAGCCAACTTCGAAGCCTCGTCCTACGGGGACAGCGGTTCTCGGCGGGCACTCGCAGGAGTGTCGCTGTCGGGATTTACCGGTGGTAATCCGTCAGGCGCGGAAGCGAGCAGCGGACCACTGGACACCTGTCGCTCGTGGGGTCGCGGGGTGGAGGACGCGACCGGGATTCCCCGGTACGGAACGCCGGGCAAATCCGGTTGTCCACCACTCATAACGCATTTTACTGCCGCTACACCGGTAAGCCGATGGCTCGCCGTCTTTCGTTCGGCTACGAGTTTCTGGGTTGCCATGTCATGGTAAAAGAAATAAAATTGATTCTTATGGGTATCTATAGATTTCTGTATTTCCTGCACCGGTAATACGGGCATTCGGATAAAACGGCTCGCAGACCGCTCAATCGTCGCCAGTCGCTTCGACCATCCCCTCGACATCGGTGAGTTCCAGACCGCCGCCGATGGTCCGGTTGGGGTAGGGGATGTCGATGTCCTCGGCGTCGAAGCGGTTCTTCACGTTGGTCACGTAGTCACCCTTGATTTTCACGTAGTCGCTCCGACTCGGGTTCGCAATCCAGATTCTGGACTGGAGACCAACCGACGAGTCACCCAACTCGGTCAGTCGCACCGAGGGCGCGGGGTCGTCGAGAATGTCCGGGTGGGCCTCGGCCTCCTCGACGATGATTTGGGTGGCGCGCTCGATGTCGTCGTCGTAGCCGATGCCGAACAGAAACTTCAGGCGGAGTTCGTCGTAGGCCACCGGGTTCTTGATAACGCCGTCGGTGAGTTGGGAGTTGGGAACCGTCAGGAGTTCGTTGTCGAAGGTTCGGACGCGGGTGACCCGCAGACCGATGTCCTCCACGACGCCCGAGTAACTGCCGCCGTCCCACTCCACCCAGTCGCCGATTTTGAACGGCTTGTCGGTGTAGATGAAGACGCCCGAGACGAAGTTTTTGATGACGTCTTGGGTCGCCAGACCGATGGCGAGGGTGGCCGCGGCGGCGATGGTCGCCAGCGAGGTCAGGAAGTTGCCGTAGTCGGCGAATCCGAACGCGACCGAGATAGCCACGAACACGACGCCGAATCGGGTGAGTTTGAGCAGGGGCGTCTTGGCGTGGCGTTCCACGTCTCGCCGGTCGAGGAATCGACTAACGAGCGGAATCAGCGTCAGTCGGCCCACGACGTAGATGACGACGAACGAGACGACGAAGTACAGCGCCTGCGTGACTGCCAGCGCGTACCCGGAGTTACCGAGCAATCGCTCTAAAATCGGGAGCGGTTCGACCATCAGTGCAGAACCGCGGTGTTACCTCGAGTCTCGATGAGGTCGGCGTTCACCCGGTCGGCCAACTCGTCGGCGAGTTCGTCGGTCGTGGTACCGCCGCGCGCTGACCGGAGGAGCTTGACCTTCACGAGTTCTCGGTCGGCGAGTTGGTCGGCGAGTTCGTCGGTAACGGCGTCGATGCCGGACTTCCCGACCCAGACGGTCACGTCGAGGTCGTGGGCCTGCTTGCGGAGTTCTTCGTCTGTCATACTCCCGTTTGGGGAGCGAATCGCCTTAAAAGGCTTGCACCAGTCCGGTCGGCGTTAGCTCCCGTTCGAGAGTTGCGCCCGGACCACTGCCGTCACCTCGTCTCTCGACAGGTCGCCCAATCGGGAGTCCTCGCCGAGCGTCTCCATGATGGTGTCGGGTTGCTCGTTGAAGGTGAACTCGATGAACATGCCCGACGAGGGACCGTGGCTCTTGCGCTCGGACTCCACAATGGAGTAGGTCGTCAGCTCTTTCATCTTGTTGACGTAGGTCTCCTGATGGTACTGGTCGGCGTCGAGGGCGTCCGTGAGGAATCGGTAGACCTGATACCCGGTCGTACTCCGGGCGGAACTGTCGCCGCTCTCGTCGGCTACCGCGGCGGTGGCGTACAGACAGAGCTTCTTCTGGGTGCTGATGCCTCGCGTCACTTCGAGGACCCGGTTTCGCTCGACCTTATCTTGGGCCTTCCGGACGTGCTGTTCGCCAACGCGGTCGGCACCCTCTCGCTCGGCGAGGTCACCCGCGACCCGCATCAGGTCGATGGCTTTCCGGGCGTCACCGTGGTTCTGGGCGGCGAACGCGGCGGCGAGGGGAATCACCTCGTCTTCCAGCACGTCGTCGTGGAAGGCGTCTTCCCGATGGCGGAGAATCGCGCGCAGTTGGTTGGCGTCGTAGTCGTCGAAGTGAACGTCCTCCGGGGTGAACGAACTCAGCGCCCGACTGCCGACCGATTCGAGCATCTTGGTGTCGTTGGTAATCGCGGCGATGGAGACCTGCGCGGTGATGTCGTTGCTCGACCCGGCCCGCGAGAGTTGGTAGAGGAGTCGGGAGAAGGCGGGTTGGTCCTTGTCACGTCGGCCCACGAGCATGTCGAGTTCGTCCAAGACGAAGACGACGGTATCGTAGTTCTCGTTGACCAGTCGGTAGAGTTCCCGCCACTTCTCCTTGGTCGAGACGCCGTGCTGGGGCACTTCGAGGGGCACGTCGGCCTCGTCGGCGACTTTCATGGCGAGTTCGTAGACGGCCGACCCGAGCGTCCCGATGTCCTGACAGTTCATCTCGATGACGCCGAACCGAATCCCGCGGTTGTCACAGAGTCTGCCGATGTTGCCACAGACGGCGTTGATGATGAGCGACTTCCCCGTCCCGGAGGGTCCGTAGAGAAAGAGGTTCGGCGGTCGATTGTCGCCGATTGCGACCCGGAGCATCTTCGTGACCTGCGTCAACTGCTCGTCCCTGCCGACGATGCGTTCCTCCTCGACGACTTCGTTCGGGTTGAGGAGCGACCGATTTCGGATGAGCGACTGCTGTTGGTCGAAGTCCAACAGCATCTCCTCGATTGACTTCGATTCGTTCTCCGGCGTCACCGCGTCCTCCGGTTCGAGCGTTTCCCCCGGTTCGAGCGTCTCACCCCGCCCATCGGCGTCCACCACCTCGGTCTGGGAGTTCGAAGCGCGCGAATCGACGTCCTCGTCGCAGAGAGACGTGTCGTCCTCGTCGCAGAGAGACGTGTCGTCCTCGTCGCAGAGAGACGTGTCGTCCTCGTCGGGAGGGCCTACTGAGGCGTCGGAATCCATGCTTCGGGCGTCTCGTCCCTCCCATTAAACGTTGCCGTTATCGATGTGTGTTCTCCCTGCACGCACCACCTCGATGCTGGATTCGATGGCCTCGGTGCTGTGAGTGCGGTGTATTCCAGAGGCACTGGCGAAGTGTTCAGGGGTCGTCGGACGGTTGCGGTGAGACCGTCAGTTCGTTCGACTGGCGCACGTCGAATCTCGTCTGACAGAGAGACACCTCTATCGAAGTGTTTCGAGGGGAACGGAGGGTGGGGTTTGGCCGCAGTCCGGTTTTGCGACTGGGGTTGCGGCGTCGAAGTGCGATTGTCGATTCCGTGAGTCTCCTCGCGTGATTGCGCGAATCTGCTTCGGTGGCCCCGATACAACTCTACGACGGACGACTCGTCGCTAGAGTCGTACTTCTAGCTAGAGAGGACAGTCTAGCTAGAGAGAACACCCACCCACCGTTATCGAAGTGTTCGATGTGTTCCACGTGATGGAGACTCCTCGTCAGAGAGAGGAGAAACTACGGCAACAAACAGGAGAGAAACGCAATCAGGAGACAAAGCGTGGAGAAGAACGCAGTCGAGAGACGAAGCGACGACGAGGCGACGAACGAACAGACGCACCCAACGCCGAAACACTTCGATAGAGGTGTCTCTGGGTTTGTTTCACCATCCACGACACACTTCGATAGATGCGTCTGGTCGGGGAGCATCCCTTCCCCACCGGCAACACGCCGATACACTTCGATAGAGGTGTGTCACGGAGTCACTTCCGGAACCGGTAACAAATCGATAGAGGTGTCTGCTCGATGAACAGTGGTCGCTATTCGATGCGTAGCGATATTCGGTCAGTAAATTGCGGGGTCACTTGTAGGGGTATCGGGACTGTTCGCCGCAGTCGCAGGTGACGACGACGTGGCCGTCCCGCGTTCTGACGCGGGCGTTCTTGCCGGGGCGGAGGTACCTGTCGCAGGCGTCGCAGGTGAACCGCTTGAACTGGCGGGGCAGGGCGACGCGATTGCGCTCGGCGAGTCTGCGGGCGAGTCGGACGTAGTTACGAGCGCGCTGGTCGTGACACTCCGCGGCGGCGTCGCGGGCGAGCGAGGCCAGACGCTCGATGCGCTCCTCAGCTATCGTCATGTAGTATGGGAATGGGGGGTGGGGGTTTCCGGGGCGAGACAGGACAAGGATAGAAAGTGCCTGTGTTGCCCCATGGGGGTAATTCTCTAAGTGGGTAAAATAGTTTTTGGTTTTCGGCGCGCGAAATCGACTATCGTCCAACGGGTTCCATCGAGTTCCGGGACGAATTCCACCGGGTTCCGGTAGGGTTTTGTCACGGGCGCGTTTTCGCTCGGATAGTGAGTACGCGCGACGACGCCGGATTCGCAGTTTTCAGACGATTGCACGTTTTCGGACGATTTCAACCATGAAAGTGAGCCACTACTTCGAGTGGGAGGAGTACATCACCGGCGGCCACGCCCAGTCGGTAGACAATCAGCGCAAAATCATGGCTCGGCGGGGCATCGAGTACACGCCGAAACCGACGCTTGAGGCCGACCTCCTCCACCTCAACAACATGGGACCGAAGTCGATTTACTGGGCGAAAAAGGCCCAGCGCGCCGACGTGCCCGTCCTCGTCCACACCCACCAGACCGCCGAGGACTTCCGGGAGAGTTTCGCGTTCTCGAACGTCCTCGCCAAGCCGATGCGTCCCTACCTCGAATACGCCTACTCGCTGGCCGACCACCTGATTTGTCCCTCCGAGTACAACCGGCGGGTCATCGAGGAGTACGCCGACGCGCCCAAGACCGTCGTCAGTAACGGGTTCGACCCCGAGAAGGTCGAGGGATACGACGACGACGACCTGCGCCAGACGTATCTGGACCGCTACGACCTCGAACCCCCTGTAATCTTCAACGTCGGCCACGTCATCAAGCGCAAGGGCCTGCAGTCGTTCGTGGAGACCGCTCGCGCGATGCCGGACCTCGATTTCGTCTGGTTCGGCTATCTCAACCCTGCCGGCGGCGAACTCGACCGGTTCCTCAAGAGCAAGGACACCAAGCGACTGGTCGAGAGCGCGCCCGACAACTGCCAGTTCACGGGCTACGTCGAGGACATCGAAGGCGCGTTCGCCGCGGGAGACGTGTTCTTCTGGCCGAGCAAAAACGAGAACGAGGGCATTGCCCTGCTGGAGGCCATGTCCTGCGGCAAACCGCTCGTGATTCGGGACATCCCGACCTACGAGTGGTTGGACGACGGTACCCACTGTCTCAAGGCCGGCGGCGACGTCTCGGACTTCGCTGGGAAACTCGACCGCTTCCGCGACCCGGACCTGCGCGAGGAGGTCGGCGCGAACGCCGCCGAAAAGAGCGAGGAGTTCGAGTTGGACGCGGTGGGTGACGACCTCGTGGCGGTGTACCACGACCTCGTATAGATAGGTTTAGAAAATAATACCACTACTCTAAGCATCTTATAGTTATTTTAGGAACGGTAATTGTGTTCTACCCACCGTCAGTTCGACGGCGGGCGGGTCCGAACCGAACCACCGACCGGCCGACGCGAGGATTTCGCCCGACGGAGCAGTCGTCACCGTTGTCCGGCATACTCCTCAATTCTCGTTACCACATCACACGCCACACCCACCGACGAGTTCGACTCGACCAGCGCCGACGAGCGGACTTCACAAGTCCTTAAGTATCGGTTCCCAAAGGGGCCAACAATGGAACAGGTCGCCGCGTTCACCGACACCTACCTGCCGACCGTCAACGGCGTGAGCTACACCATCGCGTCGTGGCGCGAGCGCTGGGAACGTGCGGGCGGTCGGATGGACGTGGTTTACCCCAACGCCGACGGCCACCGGCCCAGCGACGGAGAGCATCCGGTCGGAAGCCTCCCCTTCCCGTTCTACGACGGGTTCCGACTGGGCACGCCCACGGTGCCAAAGCAGGTCCGGGACGCCGAGGTCGTCCACGCTCACACCCCCTTCAGTATCGGCCTCGGCGGCCTGCGCCTCGCCCGCGACCAGAACGTCCCGCTGGTGGCCTCGTATCACACCCCGACCAGCGAGTACGCCGAGTACGTCTCGCCCACCGACTCCATCGCGTCGCTGGTCGGCCGGATTTCCGAGGCCTACGAACGCTGGTTCTTCGGCCGGGCCGACGCGGTTCTCGCGCCCTCGTCGGCGACCCGCGACCACCTGAAGGACGAAGTTGGCGTGGACACGAACGTCGAAGTCGTCCCCAACGGCATCGACACCGAGCGGTTCCAACCCGTCGAGACCGGCGACTTTCTGGACCGTCACAACCTCCGCGGCGAGCGCCCCCTACTCGGCTACACCGGTCGCCACGGCTACGAGAAGCGCCTCTCGGAACTCGTCTCCGCGGCCGCCGACATGGACGTGACCGTCGTCTTCGGCGGCGACGGCCCGGCCCGCGAGGACTTGGAGGCCCAAGCCGAGAGCATCGGCGCTGACGCCCGATTCTTGGGCTTTCTCGACCGCGAGGAGATGCCGGCGTTCTACTCGGCCCTCGACGCCTTCGCCTTCCCGAGTCCGGTCGAAACGCAGGGACTCGTCGCGCTGGAGGCCAACGCCTGCGGGACCCCCGTCGTCGGCGCTGACGCCGGCGCGCTGGCCAACACCATCGACCACGGCGAAACCGGTTATCACTACGAGAGCGGGAACATCGACGACTTCCGAGACGCGATTCGCCGGACGCTGGCCGAGCGCGAGGAGTTACGCGAGACGTGTCTGGCACGCCGGGATTCGGTCAGCGTCGAACACGCGGTGGAGAAACTCCGGGACGTCTACGACTCGATTCGGTAGGGTCGGCGGTCGTTACGGTTTCACGCGCTCGACCATCGTTACAGTTCCACGCGCTCGACCAGATTGTTGTCGCCGTCGCGGATGTTGACCGCGACGATTCGGATGTCGTCCTCCAGTCCGGAGTCCCGGAGTTTGGCCTTCAGTAGATTATCGACCTGATAGACGCCCGCGGCGTTCAGCATCTCGATTTCCACAAGAACCGGCACGGTGTCGCCCTGCATCAACGAGACGCGCTTGATGGCCTGACTCGACACGGTGTCGATGCCCCGGCCGCCCTTCTCGTAGGGCATCCGCGAGCGACCTTTTTCCATGTCGAGGGCGTCGGCCACCCGAACCACGCCCGCCTCGGTCGTGAGGGGGTCCTCCTCGGTGTGATGACAGAGGATGGCGTGGAGGACCTCGCCTTTGACTCGGACGACCTCCTCGGTGCCGTAGAAGTCGAACTCCGGGAGAATGCGGTCCAGCAAGTCCGCGGCGAGCGGAATCGACCAGTAGGCGTGTTCGTCGCGGTGGACGACGTGGCCGATGTCGTGGATGGTCGCCGCCAGCGCGATGATGACTCCTTCGTCGGCCTCGTCCAACCCCTGTTGGGATGCGCCGTTGAACTCGATGTTACCCCGCTTGAGCAGGTCGTAGAGCGCCAGCGCCCGATTTCGGACGATAGAGATGTGCTTGCTCCCGTGGTCGTTGTACCCCTTCCGGACCACCGGGTTGACGTTCTGGGCGTCGAGATAAGTCTGAATCTCGGGGTCGTTCTCGACGTACTCCAGCACCTCGTTGAGACGCTCGTCGGGGAACGCATGGTCGGCCTCGGGGTCGTACTCCCGACCCTCGTCGTCGGACTGCTCGGTCTCGTCGATGTCGCTCATACCGGATACGTCGTGCCCGAGCGGAAAAAGCCCTCGGCCGGGCATCCCGACGAAAATATCTTCGAAAACAGGCCCACTCGCTTACTCGTCCGTTTCGGCCGCCGCCTCGGCAACCTCGTCGTAGTCGGGTTCGACGCCGGGGTCGTCGCTGACCCATTTGTAGGTAATCTCGCCGTCGTCGTCCACGACGAAGACCGACCGCTTGGCGACGCCGTAGTAGCCCATGTCGGCGAAGTCCATCTCGACGTCGTAGGCGTCGATGAGTTCCTTGTTCGAGTCGCTGACGAGACCGAAACTCAGGCCCTCTTGGTCGCGGAACTCGTTGAGCGAGAACGGAGCGTCAACGCTGACGCCGTAGACCGTCGCGTCCTCGAAGTCATCGAGGTTGTCCTCGAAGGTGGCCATCTCGGTGGTGCAGACCCCGGTGAACGCGCCGGGGAAGAACGCGAGGACGATTGGGGCCTCGTCGAGATTCTCCGAGAGGGCGAACTCCTCTACGTCGCCGTTTGCGAGCGGTGCCGTGAAATCTGGTGCGGCGTCTCCGACTTCGACCATATGCGTTCCGAGGTAGACGACTCGGGGAAAAGACAGTTCCGAATGCGGCCGAAATCTCGTCCGCGAAACTCCTCCCGGACGCACCGAGGAGTCCCGTCTCTCGCCCCAGCAAAGGCGCTTCCCCGAAGGTGTCGGGGAGCAAAAAGCCTATAATCCAGAATCAGCTAACCTCAGATAGAGATGGTAGAGATGATTCCACTGTTCGGACCCGTGCCCGGCGGGATGGAGATGATGGTCATCCTCCTCATCGCCGTCCTGCTGTTCGGCGCGAACAAGATTCCGAAGCTCGCCCGTTCGACCGGCGAGGCCATGGGCGAGTTCAAGAAAGGGCGTCAGGAAGTCGAAGAAGAACTCCGCGAGATGCAGGACGACGGTACGGAGTCCATCAACACGGAGTCCACCGACACGGAAACCGAGACGAACAACAGCTAAATCGCTTTTTTCGCGGGGCGTGTGGCCTAGTGGATTAGGGCAGGAGGTTCCTAACCTTCTGACCGCGGGTTCGAATCCCGCCACGCCCGTTTTCCGCCGAGCGAAGCGAGGCGGGAAACGGCGAAGGGATTCGAACCCTGCAAGTCACAGCCCGGAATGGCCGAAGGCCACACGCCCGGACTGTCTTGCTCTGGTTCGAATCCCGTCACGCCCGTCAACCTTTTCCAGCGGTCGGCGCATGAACGCGCCGACCTTGCAAAAGGTTGATCAAAAACACGGCGTCACCGCCTCAGACCGTGCCGGAGGCACGGTCTTCGACGGTTCCTTGGTCCGCTCGCTTCGCTCGCGGTAGAATCGCTAGTTCGACAGCAACTGCACCGCGACAGCAACCGCACCGCGACAGCAACCGCCACTGCAACAGCAATACCGCAACCGCCCCGCGACCCGCAACAGCAATTCGCAACGCTAGTTATCGAACCCCCTGTTGCGGCGGCGTCGAATACTGATACGGGCCAGCGTTACCACCGTGTCGCGCCTACAAAGAAGTGATGACTGCAAACTCACTCTTCGCAGAGGAGGACCGATGATGTGGCAAGACCTCGTGTTCCTCGTCGGAAGCGTCTTCTCGATACTGTTCCTCGTGCCGACGCTGAAGGACCGGACCGCCAACGTTCCACTGGGGACCAGTCTCCCCTCCGCGGCAATCGGCGTCGTGTACGGCGCGAGTTTCTACAGCATGGGGATGGTGTTCTCGGCCTCGGGGTCGCTGTTGACCGGGGTCCTCTGGGGCGGCATCGCCGCGCTCCGGTCGCCGTCAGAACTAAATTATAACTTTGACAGAGTATCACGTGTAGTCTCAAAATTAGTATAATTAGGGTTTAAATGGCCTAACTGTTCAACATGTGTTCTCCGAACTTATACACTCCGTAGAAAAATGAAATGACCAATCCGAACAATAGAACCGCAATCTGATTTTCAATTGATAGGTCATATAGACTCGGTAAAGAAAGAATATCTGCTATATGTCCATATATTCCGATTGTTAATAGGAAGGCAATAATGAATGCTACTGTTCCAACATACCATGGTGAGGCAGGTATTGGTTCCTCTCCATACAGAACTCTTGTTTGAATCTCTGCCCCCCATGCTTGTAGTCGTTTATAGCTGGAATTTATAGCTATAGAAACCGTAAATGTAGTCCAAGTTGCAACGAATAGTGCGGTAGCAGAATTGAGCCACGAGGCCCCAGTATTCGGTTTTGCAAAAAGAAGACTAACGCCGAAAAAGAGAGTGAAAAAGAACCCAGTAAGCCTATATGAGATCAATATTATCTTCGAAATTTGTATCAAATCATTGCGGATAAGTCGTTTTGGGATAAAATTCGATACCCTTTTTGGAGTCAATAGCAGTTTGAGTTCTTCGTGAAAAGCACCGATTACTACCGACAAAAGCAATAAATATGCCGCAATATCATTGAACTCTACCATTATTTCCCCTTTCAAAAATCTTGATGCTATTTCATGTATTCTTTCATCTGTAGCGATCCGAAGGATTATATTCACTCTATAATTCTCATAGTTTCCTCGCCGTCCGACCTTTTCCTGCGCGAGCAGTCGGGACCGCTCGCTTGCAAAACGTCGATGAAAAGAACAGCCGATGAAGTCTACCCGTCGCCGTCTTCGTCCGTGATGACGACCTCGCCGTCCACCACGTCCACGTTGATGAGCGTCTTCACGTCGTAGTCGGTGTCGTCGAGTTCGTTCGGGCCTTCCTTCTTGATGACTGCGACCACGTCGGCCACGTCCGCGCCGATGTGTTCGAGGGCCTCGGTGATGGCCTTCATCGTGCCGCCGGTGCTGAGGACGTCGTCCAGCAGAAGCACCCGGTCGCCCTCGTTGACGTTGTTGACGTACATTTCGTTCTCGGAGTAGCCAGTCTGCTGGGAGAGCGCGACTTCGCCCTCCAGTCCGTACTCGCGCTTGCGGATGACGACCAGCGGGATGTCGGTCATCAGCGAGACAGCGGTCGAGATGTGGATGCCCATCGCCGCGGGGGTGACGATTTTGTCTACGTCCTCGAGTTCGGCTTTCCGGATAATCTGGATGACGATTTCGCGGAGGAGGCCCGGCTCCAGAACGGGGATACCGTCACTGATGGGGTGGACGAAGTAGTGGTAGCCGTCTTTCTCGATAATCGGCGCGTCGAGCAGGGACTGCTTGAGCTTATCCATGTTGGGGGTACTCGACGCGCCAATAAAAGGTGACGGAATCAATCTAGCGCGAGGTCCGATAGCAAGCGAACTGCCCGACGACGGGACCGAGGAGACTGCGAGTGCCAGATGGTTCACGTCTCGGTCTAAGTATTATCTTTCCGCGCGTGAGGAAATATTCACATTTCCGAAACAAATCTATATCAGCCTTAAACACTCACAGACATACGTTTACCCACCCGAAGCGGCGCTGACGACGCCCCGGCCGACGCCGCCTCACTGCTCGGAACGTCCCTGAATTTGAGAACTGTTAAGTCCGGTCCGAGGTGAGTCTCGCACGTGCAACCGACAACGGACCCGGTGGCGTCGGCAGTCCTCGCCGTCGTGTTCCTGCCGTTCGTAGCCGCAGGGTTGGTTCCGCTCGTCTACCGATTGGTAGGCGAGCGGACCGCCTACTACGCGGCCGCAATCGCGCTGGCCTGTTTCGGTCTCGTGGCCAGCCAGTACGGCACGCACGGCACGGTGTCGTTCCCGTGGATTCGCTCGCTCGGGGTATCACTGAGTTTCTACGTCGATGGCCTCTCACTGCTCGTTGGCTTCCTCGCCAGCGGCGTCGGGGTCCTCATCCTCACGTACTCCGGCGGCTACATGCACGGCGAACCGTCTCAGCCCAAGTACTACGCCTCGCTGTTGGCGTTCATGGGGTCGATGCTCGGCGTGGCGTTCGCCGGCGACCTCATCGCGCTGTTCGTCTTCTGGGAACTGACCAGCCTCTCGTCGTTCATGCTCATCGGCCACTACCAGCGCCAAGAGAGTTCCCAGTACGCCGCCCGCAAGTCGATGCTCATCACCGTCGCGGGCGGCCTGTTCATGCTGGTCGGCTTCCTCCTGCTCCACGCAGTCACCGGTGAGTTCAGCATCGTCTACATGCTGGAGAACCCCGAACTCGTACAGGAGGAGCTTCGCTCTGCGGGGCTGTTCCTGCCGGTCCTCGGCCTCATCGGGGTCGGCGCGGCCGCGAAGTCCGCGCAGGTGCCCCTCCACATCTGGCTTCCGAACGCGATGGAGGCCCCGACGCCCGTCTCGGCGTTCCTCCACTCGGCGACGATGGTCAAGGCCGGCGTCTACTTGCTGGGGCGGTTCCGCCCGGTGCTGGTCAGCGACGAGTGGCAACTGCTGTTCGCCGTCCTCGGTCTGACCACGATGACCGTCGCCGCGATTCTGGCAGTCGGCGCGACCGACATCAAGGAACTGCTGGCGTACTCGACCGCAAGCCACCTCGGTCTCATCGTGGCCGGGTTCGGCTTCGTCTCGGAACTCGGCGGCGAGACGGGAGCCTTCCACATCATCAACCACGCGACGTTCAAGGCCGCGCTGTTCCTCGTGGCCGGTATCATCGCTCACGAGGCCGGCACCCGGAAGATAGAGAATCTGGGCGGTCTCAAAGACGACCTCCCCATCACCGCGGGAATCACCGCCGTCGCGGCGCTCGGGATGGCGGGCGTCCCGCCGTTCAACGGCTTCTACTCCAAGGAACTCCTGTTCGAGTCTGCGTGGGAGGCCGCGGTCCACGCTGGCGGCGGGTTGGCGTACATCTACCCCGCAGTCGCCGTCCTCGGAAGCGTCTTCACCTTCCTCTACTCGATTCGGTTCCTGATGCTGTTCTTCGGCGAGAAACCGACCGGGCTTCACAAAGTCCACTCCCCGCCGAAGGCGATGCTCGCGCCGCCGCTCTTGCTCGGCGTCATCGCGGGCCTCGTCAGCATCGGCGGCGTGCTGGGCACGTTCGGCATCCACTTCGGCCCCTTCGACAACTTCGTCACCGAGGTCTGGGCGAGTACGGTCGCGCCGGACGCCGACCTCCACGGCGGGTTCAGCTACTACTTCCCCGACCACCTCACGCCCGCCGTGGCGATGAGCGCGGTGACGCTGGTTCTCGGCGCTGTCGCCTACCCCTTCTACGGGACGCTCCACCGAGGAGTCAACCGCGTGACCGACGTGAACGTCCTGCGAGCTAACTGGTATTACAACTCGGCGGTGTTCGGCCTGAACGGTCTCAGCGACCGGACCAGTCGAGTCGTCCAGAACGGTCTGCTTCGGACCTACGCGACGTGGGCGCTGGCGTCGGTCGCTGGCCTCGCGCTCGCTGGCTACGCCGCCACGAACGTCGCGCTCCCGGAGTTCACGAACTTCGCGGTGACGATTCCCATCGCGCTCGTGCTGGGGGTCGCCATCGTCGGCGCAGTCGCGGTGTCCATCGCGCCCTCCCACATCTCGGGCGTCCTGACGCTCTCGATTCTGGGCTTCATGGTCGCGGTGTTCTACGTCCTCGCAGACGCGCCGGACCTCGCGCTGACCCAGTTGGTAGTCGAGACCCTTCTGCTGGTCATCTTCCTGCTGGTGTTGGACAAGTTGCCGGCGTTCTACGGCAACACCGACCGCGGGAAGATGGTCCGAGACGGCGTGCTTTCGGCAGTCGTCGGCGCGACCGTGTTCGTGACCGTACTGGTCTCGACCGCGGCCACGCCGGAGGACGGCATCGCCCAGTTCTTCCTCGAGGAGGCCGTCCCGCAGGGTGGCGGTGGCAACGTCGTCAACGTCATCCTCGTGGACTTCCGAGCGTTCGACACGATGGGCGAAATCGCGGTCGTGGCGATGGCCGCCCTCTCGGTGTTGACGCTGGTCGCCATGCGCGAACGAGGTGAGACCCAATGAGTACAGTCATCGCACGAACAGTCACCCGGACAGTCGTACCGATTATCCTCGTAACCGCAATCGCCCTGCTCTTGCAGGGTCACAACTTGCCCGGCGGCGGGTTCATCGGCGGCGTGCTGACCGTGACGGCGTTCGCCCTGATTTACGTCATCTACGGACTGGACTACCTAGAGGAGGAACTGCTCCACCGGAACCGCGACCCTCTGCTGGAGTCGATTCGCCACGGTATCGTGGAGAACTATCAGGTCGCGTTCGGAGTGGGTCTGGCGGTCGCTGTGGTCGCCGGACTCGTCCCGATTCTGTTCGACTACAACTTCCTCTATCAGTCCCACTGGTACATCAAGCCCCTGCCGATTTACGGCAAACTGCACGTGGCGAGCGCCCTCGCCTTCGACCTCGGCGTCTACTTCGTCGTGGTCGGGGCGCTCCTGACGATTCTCGGGGTGGTGGGAACAGAATGACGCAGTTCGTCCTCGCCGGCGTGCTGGGTCTGCTGTTCGCCCTCGGGACCTTCCTCGTCCTGCGACGGGACATCGTTCGCGTGGTCTGGGGCGTCACCATCATCAGCCAGTCGGCCAACGTCTATCTGGTGACGATGGGCGGCCTGTCGGGCGGCGTCCCGATTCTGTCTCACGGCGGCCACGGCGGCGGCCACGCTGTCACCGACCCGCTGGTGCAGGCACTGGTCCTGACCGCCATCGTCATCGGTTTCGGGACGACAGCGTTCGCTCTCGTCCTGACCTACCGAGTGTACGAAGAACACGGAACCATCGACCTCCTCGAACTGGGTGAGAAGGCATGAGCCAGCAATTCGTCGTCGCACCGCTCCTCGTGGCGCTCGTCACCGCAATCGCAACCCTGCTGACCCGGCGGTTCGGCCGAGTGCAGGTCATCCTGAGTCTGCTGGGCGGGTTCGGCTACCTCGGCGCAGTCGCGTGGCTGGTCTCGAAGGTGGACCCCCTCGGCGCGAGCAACATCTTCAGCTACCAGCTAGCGAACTGGCAGGCACCGTTCGGCATCACGATAGTCGCCGACTCGCTGTCGGCGTTCATGCTGGCGTTCTCAGCTGTCATCGCGTTCGCCGCGCTCGTCTTCTCGGCGAGTTACGTGGACAGTTTCGGCCAGCAGGTCTCGTACCATCCGCTGTTCCACTTCATGATGGTCGGCGTCACGGGGTCGTTCCTCACGGGCGACATCTTCAATCTGTTCGTCTGGTTCGAGGTCATGCTGATGTCGAGTTACGTCCTCGTCGTCTTCTACAGCGGGAAGGAACACACGCGGGCGGCGCTCCAATACGTCGTGCTGAACCTCGTAGGGAGCGCCGTGATGTTGCTCGCCATCGGCGGTCTCTACTCGACCACCGGGACGCTCAACATGGCCGACCTCGCTCGCCGGGTCGCAAATCCCGCGGCCTACGGCGACTTCGCCATCGCGCCGGTACTGGGTCTGTCGGCCCTGCTGTTCGCGGTCTTCGCGCTGAAGGCCGGTCTCGCGCCCTTCCAGTTCTGGGTGCCCTCGGCCTACCGCGCCGCGCCCGCACCGGTCTCGGCGATGCTGGCTGGCGTCGTCAAGAAGGTCGGCATCTACGCCATCATCCGGGTCTACTTCACGGTGTTCGGCGCGGCCGCCATCTCGGGGCTGTCGCTTCCGGGCATGTCGGTCCCGGATGGCGGGAGCGCCCTGCTGGCGTTCTACGGACCCATCCTGTTCGTGATGGCGTCTGCGAGCATCATCGTCGGCGGTCTGGGCGCAGTCGCCCGCGACGACATCGACGGCCTGCTGGCGTACTCGTCCATCGGTCAGGTCGGGTTCATCGTCCTGCCGCTGGCCATCGCGGCGACTGCGCCGACCGAGGAGATTCGCGTCCTCGGGGTGGCCGCTGGGCTGGTCTACGCGCTCAATCACGGCTTCGCCAAGGGCCTGCTGTTCCTCGCCAGCGGCGCGGTCTACGACGCCGTGGGGTCCGAGGAGTTCCCCGACCTCGGCGGCCTGACCGAGAGCGCGCCGTGGCTCTCGGGCGGGTTCTTCGTCGGGGCCTTGGCGCTCATCGGCATCCCGCCGCTATCGGGCTTCTTCGGCAAGATGCTGGTCTTCGACGCGGCGGGCCGAGCGAGCGCCGCGGGCATCGACGGGTCGAACGCCGCGCTCGGGGTCGCGCTGGTCGGCGCGATTTTGACCATCGCGTACTTCTCCCGAGCGTGGAACCGCGGCTTCTGGGGCGAACCGCCCTTGCTGGTCCGGAACGCGGACGCCAAGTTCTCACTGGTCGCAGTCGTGGTCGCGCTGGCGCTGGCCATCGCGCTCCTCGGCGTCGGGTTCGACGTGGTGATGCAGGCCGCGAACGCCGGGGCCGAGGCCGCACTCGACAGGCAGGGATACATCGACGCCGTGCTTGGTGCTGGCGAGAGTAGCGGAGGTGGTCACGCATGAACCCCCGCAAGTGGCCTGTCATCGGCGTCCTGCTGGCGGTCCTCTGGCTATTCGTCCGCGGGGTCGCACTCGACCCGATGGCCATCCTCGGCGAGTTCATCATCGGTCTCGGCTTGGGCCTCCCGGTCGCGTTCGCCTTCCGGCGGTTCTACACCGAGCGGACCGCGCTGGCGCGAAACGTCAGGGCGGCCCCCTACGTCGCGGTCTACGTCGGCGTGTTCCTCAAGGAACTGCTGACGGCGAACCTCGACGTGGCCTACCGGGTCCTCGCGCCGGGGATGCCCATCAACCCCGACGTGGTGGTCGTCCCGCTTCGGGTCGAGACCGACGCCGCCATCACGACGATTGCCAACTCGATTACGCTGACACCCGGTACCCTCACTATGGACTACGACGACGAGACGAACACGCTGTACGTACACGGTATCACCGGCCGGAACCGCGAGGACGTAGTTGAACCCATCCGGACGTGGGAGGACTACGCGCTGGTTATCTTCGACGAGGAGCGAAAGCCCGGCGACCCCGTGCCCCAAGTCCCCGGCGCGCCGCAGGCGGAGGGCCGCACGGATGGCGGTCCGGCGGTAGAGGACGACGACGACGGAGGTGAGACCGATGGCGAGTGACCTCGCGCTCCTCGGGCCGGTCGTTGACGCCGGCCTGATTCTGGCCGCCGCGCTCACCCTGCTGGCGGGCTATCGGGTTATCAAGGGACCGACGGTGCCCGACCGGGTGGTCGCGCTCGACACCATCGGGACCAACGTCGTGGCCATCGCGGTCCTGTTCGCGCTCGACTCCGGGCAGGGCCTGTTCGTGACGGTCAGCCTCGTGTTGGCCATCATCGGGTTCATCAGCACTATCGCGGTCAGCCAGTACGTCATCGAGGGAGACATCATCGAATAACCATGAACGAAATCCACCAACTCGTCGTTGCGGCGCTCGTCGTCGTCGGGAGTTTCTTCCTACTGGTCGGTACGGTCGGCCTGCTCAGGCTTCCCGACGTGTACAACCGGATGCACGCTACCAGCAAGGCGACCACGCTCGGGGCCTCGTCTCTGCTCCTCGCGGGGTTCGTCTACTACGGTCCGCAGGGTGCAGGCCTGACCTCGCTGGTCGGCATCGTCTTCCTGTTCCTGACCGCGCCGACCGGCGCGCACCTCATCTCCCGGTCGGCCCAGAAGATGGGCGTGCCCTTATTCGGGAAGGAGGCCAAGTGGCCGGGCGAGGAGTCCGACTGATTCCCCCGAGGCAACCCGGACAGTTCTTTCGCAAACGAGATTGTTTCTTTCCCAATCGTAGCGGTGTCTCTACCGACCGGCGGCGCTCGAATCGCCAGCGGGCGGCCGGCGTTCGAAACCAACGTCGCCATAATTTGTTCTAGTTTACTTACTTTAATTTAATCTATTCGATAGGTATAGATGGCTTCACAGAGTCAGATACCGTAGATTCAGATGAAGTTCGGAAACAGACGACGAGTACGCGAACGTATCGCCGGGGTCGGCGTCGTCCCGGTCGCAGTGGCACTCCTCGTGCTGACCGCGGGTGTCGCACCGGTCGCAGGTGCTGTGACCGCAGACGAAGCAAGTACGGAAACGATGACTGACTCCCCTGCGAGGACGGGCGCGTCGGTGTCCGGGACCGCTATCTCGGGATGTCAGCAAGCCCCCATCGACCAGTCGGGCGTCTACAACCTGACCGCCGACGTGACCGACAGTACTCAGCAGTACTGCCTCAACGTCACCGCCGACGACGTGGTGCTTGACGGGATGGGCCACACCCTCCAAGGCGTCGGCGTGGGGAACGACACCATCGCTACCCCGCCGGTCGGCGTCTACGTCACCGGCCGGAACGTCACTATCAGGAACGTCACCATCGACCACTGGCAGACCGGCGTCGCCTACCGAAACGCCTCGTCGCACATCTACGACTCCCAGATTACCGACATCGACCTCGACGGCGTGACGGCGCGTAACTCGACGGTCGAACTCGTGAACACGCTCGTCACCGCCGACGACGACGGTCTACAGGCCTCCGACTCCGAATTGACGGTGTTCACCTCGCGCATCACCGACGCCAACGACACCAACCTCCAGCGAGGAGTCCGAGTCAACGACCACACCCACTTGGTCGTGACGACGAGTACCATCGAGGACGCCGCCATCACGGGCGTCTTCGTCAACACCTTCTCGTCGGCCTACCTCTGGAACAACACCATCGCCGACAGCGAGGTCGGCGTCGAACTCGACTCGGGGTCGTCCAGCGGCCACTTCACCGAGAACGTGATTCGCGGCTCCGACAGCCACGGGGTCCGCCTCGTGGACTCGAACGTCACACTGTTCTCGGACAACACGATACGGGACGTGGGCGGCCACGGCCTGCTCCTCGAATCCTCGGTCGCTAACGTCTCGTTCACCGACTTCGTGAATGTCAGTCAGTCGGCGGTGGTGCTGGACGCGAATTCGCCCGCTGAGCAGACGGAAATCCACCGCACCGACCTCCGGAACGTGAGCGAGTACGGCGTGGACAACCGCAACGCCTCGGCGGTCGTGAACGCGACCCACAACCGGTGGGGCGCGAAGACCGGTCCGTCCTCGGACTCGACTGATGCGGACGCGCCCTTCGCCGACCCGTCCTCCGGCGCGCTGGCAGACGGCGGCGGAGCGATGGTCTCTGAGGGTTCGACCCCCGGCGTCTCGAACGTCCGGTTCGACCCGCTCCGTGTCGGTTCGCTGACGACCACGACGACGAGTTCGACCGCCACCACGACGACGAGTCCGACCGCAACCACGACGGCGAGTCCGACCGCAACCACGACCGGCGCGGCCCCGACTGCGACCGCGACGACCGGAACTGAGACGAACGGAACCGCGACGACTGCGATGGGGTCGGCCAACACGACCACCGAGGCGCTCGACGCCACCACCGGCACCGAGACGAAAGCCTCCGGCGAGGACGCCGAAGCGACTGGCGGCGAGGCCTCGACGCCCGGATTCACCCCCGTCACTGCGGTCGTGGCGGTGCTGACGTTCGCCCTCCTCGCAGTGCGAAACCGACAGTCGTAGCCAACACAGCCGACCGTCGGCCGAATCGTCTTCGAGGAGTACAATCGGTTCGGACTTCGCCAACGAAGGCGAGTCCGACCGTGAAACGGTATTTTTCATGCCCGAAGTGGAAGAATTATAAACGTCTGGATATGACCGAAAAGCGAGAGATGAGTTCCGGAGAACGCTCACACGGATTTAGCACGCACCGATTCGCAGAGATACTGGCCACCGCGGTGGCCCTCCTCGTGGTCTCGTCGGCGGTCGTCACGCCGGTCGCCGGAGCGGTCGCACCCGGCAGTAGCGCCAACACATCGGCCACGCAGACCAAGACTATTTCGAGTTGTCCGAAAGCCCCCATCACCCAGTCCGGGGTCTACACGCTGACCAGCAATCTGACCAACAGTACCGCCGACGGGTGCATCGAAATCGACGCCAGCGACGTGGTTATCGACGGCAACGGCCACACGCTGACGGGAACCGGCGAGGGCAACCTCAGCGCGTTCTACGCTTCGAGCGCCGTCGCCCCGCAGAAGGGGACGCCCGGCATCGAGAACGTCACTATCAAAAACGTCCGCGCTGAGGGCTGGACCCGGTCGGTATGGGTTCGCCGGGCGTCCGACGTGACCGTCACCGACAGCCATCTGCGCGACGGCCTCCGAGGCGTCGTCTTCTACAAGGTGAACGACTCGTCCGTCACCGACGTGACCGCCACGCAGTTCGCGGAGGGCGTCGTCTTCTGGACCGCCCGGAACACGACCGTCGCTCGAAACAACCTCTCGGACAACGACGGGCGCGGCATCCACGTCGGAGCCTATCCGTTCGAGAACAGCAGTAGCCGGCGAGTCCGCATCGTCAACAACACGCTCAACCACAACTTCCTCTTCGGGGCGTTCGTCTCGCAGGCCTCGGAGTACACGACGATAGAGAACAACACCGCCGTCGGCAACCGACTCAACGGTATCAACGTCACTAACGGGTCCGACCACACTGCCGTCGCCGACAACACGGTCCTCGACACGACCGGCGACGTGGGCGCTCCGTTCGGACAACCGAGCGGTATCGCCGTCTCCGACTCGAAGCACGTCAAAGTCGTCGGCAACACCGTCCAAAACAACAGCGGCAACGGTATCAACGTCACCGACACGCGGAAGTTCCCGGAGAACAGTTCGAGCGTGACCGTCACCAGCAACAGCGTCCGCGGGAACGCCCTCCACGGGATTCGCGTCGAGGGGTCGCCACAGACCGGAATCGGCAACAACACCATCGTTGCGAACCGACTGGGCGGCATCCTCCTCGAAGACTCCCCCGCGAGTCTGCTCTCGAACAACGACGTATCCGCTCACCTCAAGCGGGCGGACAACACATCGACCGGTCTCGAACTCCGCGGTGACTACCGGAACGTCAACGTCTTCGACAACGGCTTCCAAGACAACTGGGTCGGCGTCGAGGTGGCGAACGGTTCCCACGGTCCCGCCATCCGTTCCAACCGAATCGAGACGAACAACTACGCCGGCGTCCTCCTCGAGGCAGGTGCCCCGGCGAACCGAGTCCAGATTCACAACAACAACCTCGGCGGGAACGTCGAGTACGGCGTCTACAACCACGAGGACAACGCCGTGGTGAACGCGACCGGTAACTACTGGGGCGAGGCCAGCGGGCCGTCGTCGAACTCGTCGGACAGTGATGCGCCGTTCGAGGACCCGGACACGGGCGCGCTCGCCTCCGGCAACGGGTCAGCCGTCTCGGAAGGTTCGACCGCGGGCGTCTCGAACGTCCAGTTCGACCCCGCGAAGAACGCATCGGCCGCAACCGGGAGTTCGCCCGGATTCACCCCCGCAACCGTGGTCGTGGCATTGCTGGCGCTGGCGTTGCTGGCGCTCCGACCGCGCGAGGAGTCGGACTGACGAACACGCTCGCCGACCACGCAATTGTTTTCGTTTTCTAAAGCCGTATTTTGATTGCCCGTCTGGGTACGCTACGTCGGTGAAGCGACTCCGCACCGAATCAAGCGACGGTTACAGTTCCTCGGCCAACTCCTCGGCCACCTTCCGCCCCAACTCCGATTTCGTCCCCTCGTACTCCCGCGTGCTGTTCTCGCGGACGAACAGCGTCCGGGTCTGGTCGTCGCCCATGACGCTGGCGTCGTTGGCGACGACGAACGAGAGGTCCGCGCGCTGGCGGGTGTCGCGGGCCGCCGAAATCATCGCCGCGTCGTCGCCCGATGTCTCGGCCTTGAACCCGACGATGGGCAGGTCGCTGACCGCTCGAACCGAGTCGATGAGTTTCGGCGTCGGCGTCAGGTCGAGGCTGAGGTCCTTCCCGGACCGAATCTTCTCGTCTGCAGTCTCGACGGTGTAGTCCGAGATGGCCGCGGCCGAGACCAGCGCGTCTGCGGCACCCGCCGAGGCCCGGTCTACGACTTCTTCGGTCATCTCCTCGGCGGTTTCGACCTGCGCGACTTCGGCGTAGGGAACGTCCTCGCCGTCGTGGACCAGCGTCACGTCCGCGCCGAGGACGTAGCAGGCCCGAGCGACCGCCCGACCGGTCTTGCCCGACGAGCGATTCGTCAGGACGCGCACCGGGTCGATGGGTTCGCTGGTCGCGCCGCTGGTCACGACCACGTTCGCGCCCTCGAAGCGGTCGGGCGAGACGGCGCGGGCGACCTCGGTGGCGATGGCGTCCTCGGTGGCGATTTTGGCCTTGCCCTCCTCGATTCGGGGCGCGACGAACTCGACGCCCCACGACTCTACTCTGTCGATGGCCTCCAGCACGCCGGGGTGGTCGTACATCGGTTCGTGCATGGCGGGAGCGATGACCGTCGGGACGCCCGCGCCGAGGGCGGTGGTCGCGCAGGTGGTGACGGGCGAATCGTCGATTGCGGACGCGATTTTGCCGACCGTGTTGGCGGTCGCTGGCGCAATCAGGAACACGTCGGCCCACCCGTCCCGACCGCAGAGTTCGACGTGTTCGACGTCGCCCGTAATCTCGGTTACGACGGGGTTGTTCGTTGCGAACTCGACCGCCCAAGGGTGAACGATTCCCTGCGCGCTGTCGGTCGTGACCGCCCGGACCGACGCGCCGCGGCGGCGGAGTTCGTGGGCCAACTCGACTACCTTCACCGCCGCGATGCTACCGGTCACACCCAGCGCGACGTTGACTCCCGCGAGCATTACCCGACGTTCGGTTCCTGATAGGTTAAAGAGGTACGGGTTGCGGTCGGTCCCGGCGGACCACCGAACTCGTCGCAACGAGACCGTTCGGGGATATTTTAAACCAGTAAGTCTGCATTGAACAGTCGGAACAGTCGGAACGGACGGTCGAAATCGGCGGGACCGAAGTACCGGTTAATGTACCCCCGGCGCTACGTGGTTCACGTATGACGGACCAATTCGGAAACGAGACAATCGAGGACGTAAGCGAGGCTTTCAATCTACTCAGAAACGCCCGACGCCGCGGCGTCCTCTACGTCCTCCGGCAGAAGGGCCAGACCGGCGTGAAGACGCTCGCCCGGCGCATCTCGGCGTGGCAGTCCGGCGAGGGCGAACGGGCACCCGACTCAGCAGACGTCGAGATGTCGCTGGTTCACTCGCACCTGCCCAAACTGCAGGCGGCGGATGTGGTCGAGTACGACCGCGAGGCGGGCACGGTCGAACTCGCCGAGTCCGCGAGGAACCTCGACCCGCTCCTGCGTTGCACTCGGGAGCGCGAACCCGGATTCTCCACCGGCGTCACTCTGCAAATGTCGAACGTGTAGCGCCGACCTGTTGACGAGTCCGGACGTGACGATTCGCTTTCTTCGACGCAGAACCTGTCACTGGCGAGACGCACGGGATGCTGGACGCGAAACGCACGAGTAGCGAGCGGGGTCTCTCGGTCGAAACAAGCGGCAAGAAAGATTACGCTTCGAGGAGCGTGTCGTCGTACTCGCCAGCGTCCACCTTCTCCTTGAACTCTCGGGCGTCGTCGCCCTCGATGGTGACGCCCAGCGAGGCGCAGGTGCCGACGATTTCCTTCGCGGCGTTCTTGGTGTCGTAGGCGAGCAGGTCCGGGGACTTCTGCTCGGCGATGGTCTTGACCTGTTCGATGGAGAGGTCCGCGACGAAATCCTCTTGGGGTTCGCCGCTTCCGGTCTCGAAACCGGCCTCGTCCTTGATGAGCGCCGCCGTCGGCGGGACGCCCACTTCGATTTCGAAGCTACCGTCGTCCTCGACCGTGATGGTCACGGGGACCTCGGTGCCGTCGAATGCTTCGGTCTGGTCGTTGATTTCGTTGACGACCTCCTGTACGTTAACCGGGGTCGGTCCGAGTTCCGGACCGAGCGGCGGACCGGGGTCCGCCTGCCCGCCAGCGACGAGTACTTCTATCGTCTCAGCCATACCTAAACGAACCCGCGCGGCGGTTTTAAGGCTTGCTAAGTCAGTCGTTCACTGGAAGCGCACGCCGCGACCGCTCAGAAACTCGCTGGCGTCCCGAATTTCGACCGGACTCCCGATGACGCGGACGAACTCGCCGCCCGCCTCGTCGCCGACCTCGGAGAAGGTGAGGGTGAATCGCTCGTCCAACGCTGGCCGGAACTCCTCCAGCAGGTCCGCCGGGAGGACGAGTTGCGTAGTCTCGCGGAGAGCGACCGGTTCGGGCATCGTCGTATGGGAGTTGTTCTCTACCGATGGTATCAACGTGTCGAAATCCCAGCGCGACTCGGCACACAGTCCCGAAGAAAGAAAGGGTTTTTCGGCCCGTGCGACCGATTGACTGGTAATGGGACTGGAGGAAGAAATCGAGGACCTCCGCGAGGAGATAGCCGAGACTCCGTACAACAAGTCCACGGAGGCACACATCGGACGGCTCAAGGCCAAACTCGCGGAGAAAAAGGAGAAACTCGAAAACCAGTCCTCCGCCGGCGGTGGCGAGGGCTACCACGTCGAGAAGCACGGCGACGCGACGGTGGCGTTCGTCGGATTCCCCAGCGTCGGGAAGTCCACGCTGTTGAACTCGCTGACCGCCGCCGAGAGCGAGACGGGGAGCTACGAGTTCACGACGCTCGACGTGAACCCCGGCATGCTTCAGTACAACGGCGCGAACATCCAACTGCTGGACGTGCCGGGTCTCATCGAGGGCGCGGCCCAAGGCCGGGGTGGCGGACAGGAGGTCCTGTCTGTGGTCCGAGCGGCCGACTTAGTGGTGTTCGTCCTCTCGGTCTTCGAAATCGACCAGTACGAGCGCCTCAAGAAGGAACTCTACGCCAACAAGATTCGCCTCGACCAGTCGCCCCCGAGCGTCAAAATTGCCAAGAAGGGCAAGGGCGGGATTCGGGTCACGTCGAGCGTGGACTTAGACCTCCCGAAGGACGTGGTGAAGGAAGTCCTCAGAGAACACGGCTACGTCAACGCCGACGTGACCGTCCGCGAGCAGGTTGACATCGACCGCCTCGTTGACGGCGTGATGGACAACCGCGAGTACATTCCCTCCATCGTCTCGGTCAACAAGGTGGACCTCATCGAACCCGATTACATCGACACGGTTCACGAGGAGCTTCGAGAGTTCGACATCAATCCCGACGAGGCCGTCTTCATCTCCGCCGTGGAGGAGAAGGGCCTCGACTCGCTCAAAGAGACCATCTGGAAGGAACTGGGCCTGATGCGAATTTACATGGACAAGCCCGGTCGCGGCGTGGACAAGGACGAACCGCTTGTCCTCGAAAAGGGTTCGACCGTCGGCGACGCCGCCCGGAAACTCGGCGGCGAACTCGAAGACCGGTTCCGGTTCGCCCGCGTCTCCGGGCCGAGCGCCAAGCACGACGAGCAACAGGTCGGTAAGGACCACGAACTCGCCGACGAGGACGTCCTCCGACTCATCGTCCGGAAGTGAGAGGGCGACTGCTCGCGCTAGCGGCGATGTTTTTCCTCCCGTGGTCGGTGTTCACTACTGGGGATTTGGTGTTCGCGTGGGGACTGGTGAACCTCGACCCGCTCCACCTCACGACGCTTCCGGACTACCTGTTCGTCTACACTCGGGGACTCCCCCGGCGACTCCTCGCGTGGCCCGTCTCGGTTCTCCTCTATCTGTTGGCGCTCGGAAGCGCGCTTCTGGGCCTCGTCGGGCGCGAGGACGGCCGGGTCACGGGTGGCCTGCTGGTCTTCGCGGGCGTCAGCGGCCTCCAGTTCGCGCTCGGGATGACCCGGCGGGGGCTCGTCGTGGTTCCGGTCGGGGTCGTCCTCGTCTGGACCGCGGCGTGGTGGTTCTACTGGTCCGACATCCGGCGCGCGGTCTGGAAGTGAGCCTTCGGGACGTATTTTGTGTTTCGAGAGAGATAATAACATTTCTTTAAGACATGTAGGGGTTTGTTTCTGGTTGCTGGCCGAACATATTAGATTGTCTTCTGCGCGTGCCCACGCGCGACCCGAACCGGATACGGGTCGCGGTGGTGCGAGACGCGCTCCGGTTTCCGCGAGCGGTAGCCTTTTCGGCCCAGAACGACCAGTTTCGAACGCATGAACGCCACGCTCGACCACGTGATGATGCGCGTAGAGGACTTAGACGAAACCCTCGACTGGTACCAGACTCACCTCGACTACGAGGAGAAGGGTCGCTGGGAGGCCGACACGTTCACCAACGTCTACCTCGGTCCCGAGGACCTACACGACGAGGGCGCTGTCCTCGAAATCACGTATAATCACGACGACCGGACCTACGAGATGGGCGATGCGTGGGGTCACATCGCCGTGCGCGTGGATGACGTGTACGACGCCTACGAACAACTGATGGACGAGGGCGTCGAGGACTACCGCGACCCCGACTCCTGTGGCGGTTCCTACGCCTTCGTCAAGGACCCCGATGGCCACGAGGTCGAAATCGTCGAGCGCGATTACGGCGCGCGCTGGAGCCTCGACCACACCATGATTCGCGTCGAGGACGCCGACGAGGCCCTCGGTTGGTACACCCGAAAGCTTGAGTACGAACACACCGGTCGCTGGGAGTCCGACACCTTCGCCAACTACTTCATGAAGCCCGAGGAGGCGGCCGACGAGGCGATGGCCGTGGAACTCACCTACAACTACGACGGCCGGAGCTACACGATGGGCGACGCGTGGGGCCATCTCGCGGTCCGCGCCGACGACTTGCAGGACGACTGGACGACGCTGATGGAGCGCGACGCCGAGGACTACCGCAATCCCGAGTCCTGCGACAACCGCTACGCGTTCACCAAGGACCAAGACGGCCACGAAATCGAGGTCATCGAGCGCGACGAGTGAGCCAGCTATTCTCGTAACTTGACCGACTAACCCGTCTGCGAGTAAAAATACGGAATACACTCGTTCTCTCCGGAGCGAACGGGAGAAACGGTCTGTTTCTTTATAAGATAATTTCGGCTGAGCAGAGTAATCTCTCTGCGCGTAACAGGCTGTAACCCCCCGTTTCGGGCGTGAGAAGGGTTGACCTCCCGACGAGAATACCACAAAGCACTTATAACCACGGCTTAACCTTTGGCCTGTACCCCTACCCATGGTGGCAGTAGCGAGTACAGGTGGCCCACACCCGGAGCGATTTCGGGTTCCCCCGAGGGTCGCAGGAAAGGTGCTGTCGCCGACCGAATAACCAACCCAACCATGACAAACACAACAGACAAGCTACGCAGTGTCTTCCTGTCGGCCCTGCTGGTCATGTCGGTCGTCGCCGGCGTGACTGCATCCGCGGGAAGTGCCGCCGCAGTAGCTAATCTCGATGACGACTCCATCGTCTTCCAAGGCGAGACGGTCGTTGCACAGAACGGCGACTGGAGTAGCGACACGGTTCAGCTGTACACCTACGACAACGGTGTCGGCACCTACGTTGACCAGTACACCGCGGACGGTAGCGGTGAAATCTCGTTCTCGTCGGCCGACCTCGAAGGCAAGTACATCCTTCAGGGTCCCGACCAGAGCGGTAACAACGGCACTCAGTTCCAAGTCGTGCCCCAGACGTTCTCGCTGAAGAAGACGAACGTCTCCACGACGACTGACGCCAACAACATCACCGTCAACCTGGACAAGACCAACCGTGCGGGCAACTTCACGGTTAACGTCACGTCCACCGCCGACGGCTTCAACAACCAGACGAACATCGTGGTCAACCGCGACAACCAGACCTCGATCGACGTCGCGGTTGGTTCGCTCGCCGACACGGCCGGTACGGGCAACTACACGCTGAGCGTTGACGTTACGGACACCACCGCGTCCGAGGACATCAACCTCGAATTCACCGAGCCCGGCTCGGTCACTGCCTTCTTCCCCGACAGCGTCATCAGCGACGAGCGCGGTGACGTGGTTGACATCCCGGTCGAGATGGAGAACACCGACACCGCTAACGTCACCATCGGTTCCTCCGACGTGAACTTCGTCGCCGACGTTCACGTCGAGGACGGTGACGACGACGGCTCCAACGCGACCATCCAGCTCAACACCGCACTGACCCCCGGCCACTCCGAGTTCATCACCCTCGAGGACGACTCGGACAGCTTCGTCACGAACACGGCTAACGACAACGACAGCGACGGTGTCGTCTACCGTGCCGGTGAGAACCTCGAAACCCCGCTCGCCTCGGGTAACTACGAGCTGAGCATCGCCATCGAGGACGACAACGCGAACGGTAACTGGCGAGCCGTCAACGTTGCCACGATGTCGATCAGCCAGCGTTCGACCGACGCCGCCCAGTCGTGGATCGCCCCCGACTCCGCAGTCACTGGCGACACGACGGTCAGCGACCTGCCCGGCATCGTCACCGACCGCGACAACGTCGCTGACGGTGACTACGCCATCGTTCAGGTTCAGGCCTCCGGCCTCTACGGCGACCTCAACAAGAGCCAGCTCAGCTCGGCGGCCAGCTCCGACGGTCTCGACTTCACCGTCACGCAGGCCAACCCCGGCCCGAACTCCAACCCGAACACCTTCTCGGGTAACAACGCCGCCGTGAGCCTGTTCCAAGACCCCGACAACAACACGTTCTACGTGGCCATCGACACCGACGCAGTTGACGCTGACGCCAGCGACAGCCGCACGGGTCTCGCAACCGGCGAATGGAACGCCAGCTTCACCGTGACGCCTGACTTCCACTCGCTCGTCAGCGAGAACGAGACGGTCTCCACGACGTTCACCGTCGAGGACCCGACCGCCGAGATTAACGACGGCAACAGCGTCGTCGTGCCTGTCGGCGAGACCAACGTCACGGGTACCACCAACCTCGCGCCCGGCACGGAGTTCACCGTGCAGGCCAAGGCTGGCGGTTCCTTCCTGAAGTCGGCCAACGTCGAAGTCGGCCCGGACGGTAGCTTCTCCGCTCCGTTCGACTTCAGCGACGCCAACAACGGCACCGAGTTCACTGTCTCGCTCCGTAACACCGGTGCGAACATCGACTACGACACCATCTCCGGTACCGTGAGTGCAGACGCTGAAGGCGACCAGCCGACCACCACGACCACCTCCTCCAACAACACGACGACTACGACGACCGAGGAGACCACGACGACTACGACGACCGAGGAGACCACGACGACCGAGGAGACGACCGAAGAAACGACGACCGAGGAGACCACCACTACCACGAGCAGTGACGGTGGCATCCCCGGCTTCGGCGTGAGTGTCGCTCTCGTCGCCCTCGTCGCCGCCGCGCTACTGGCGCTCCGCCGTAGCAACTAAGCTAGCTAACTGACTACCGGATTTCTCCGGTCTTTCGCGGTTCCATTTTTTGCGTGCTAACTCCCGTAGCGACGGCTTCGTCGCGCGTGAGAAACGGTACGTTTCGAGTCGTCTAAGCGGACGTTAACCGAGGCGACACGAGCCGTCAACTCTTTATCCGGGGCGCGCTTTGACCCTTCTAACCGTGACTACGCCGTTGACAGACACACTCGCGTGGCTCGTCGTCGGACTGTTCGCTGGGGCCGCCAGTCTCGACTGGTACGATGGCGACCACGGCCGAGGACGCGCTCGCTACGTGGCGGCGTTCGCGTGGGTCGTCTTCGGCGTGTTCTGGCTCGCGCTGTTCCCGCACTTCGCCTTCGAGCAAAAGAGCTTCGTCGAGGGCGCGCTCAGTCTCGCCGCGCTTCCGGCCTGCCTGTACGCCGCGTACCTGCTTCTGCAGGGCAGAGAGACCCTCTTTCTCCTCTCGCGTGCTGTCGCCGTCATGGGTCTCATCTACCTGCCGTTCACGATGATTCCCGCCGGCAAGGAGTGGCTCATCGAGACGGTGACGTGGCAGGGCGAGTTCGTCATGCGGACGCTCGGCTACGAGTTCGAGGTCGTCCAGCGCGACGGCGGGATTCGCGGGACGTACTTCTTCCACACCGCTGACGGTCGGTTCAACGTCAACGTCCTGCTGGCGTGTACCGGTCTCGGGAGCATGGCCATCTTCGGCGGTCTCATCGCCGCGGTCCGCGCGCCCGTGGGTCGAAAGCTCCGGGGCCTCGCCATCGCCATCCCGATTATCTGGGCGCTGAACCTCGTCCGCGTGGTGTTCATCACGCTGGCGTTCAGCCACCAGTGGTTGCAGGTCTTCGTGGACCCGACGATGAGTCTGCTCGGCTATCAGGACCCCCACATGGTGTCGTACTTCATCTCCGACCGCGTGATGGCCCAGAGCCTCTCGGTGGTCGCGCTGGTCGGCATCGCGTGGGCGGTGGCCCGCGAGGTCCCCGAACTCCTGACGGTCGGCGAGGACGTCCTCTACATCGCAACCGGCGACGAGTACGACCTCCACGAGGCCGTCGGCACCGAGCGGCCGATTGCGACGGACGGAAAAGGCGAGTGAAGTAGCGGCGAAGTTCTGTTTTCGGGATTATTCGACTTCGAGGAGGCCGTCGGGCGCGCCCGCCAGTTCGCCGAGCGCGTCGGCCTCGATGTGGTGCAGGTCGCCGGGTATCACCAGCAGGTGGAGCGGGTCGCCGAACTCGCGGTCGGCGAGCGCCGAGATGCGGTCGGCGGCCACCACCGGGTCGGGACTCCCGGCGCGGGCGACCACGACGCCTAGCAGGTCGCCGTACTCCTCGGCCAGCAGGTCGGCGGCGTGGTCGGCGGTCATGTAGTCGTCGTTGCGGAGTTTGATGTCGAGGTAGACCAGCGTGTGCAGGCCGCGCTCGCGGTTCTCGTCGATGGCGTCGGTGACGCTGGCGGGGACCCCATCGGCACCGTGGGCGTAGTCGAACGGGAGCGTGGTGGCCTTGCCGAAGCGGTAGTTCTGGAGGCCAGTCAGGCCGCTGGCGGCCGATTCGGCGGTCGGCGCGTGGACGACGCGAGTGTCGATGCCGCGCTGTTCGGCCCGGAGGCGGAGGTCAACGTGGGTGGTCGAAATCATCGTGTCGCCCGCGGTGAGAAAGACCGCCTCTCCCGACTCTGCGGCCCGGAGGATGTCCTCGGGGTCCTGTTCGACGCCCGCCCGATTTCGGACCTCGATGTCGGTGTCGTGGTAGGCTTCCAAGTCCTCGACGCTCGCGCCGAGGAGTTTGCTGGTGTAGAACTCGGCGAACGCGCTGTCCGCGTCTCGCAGGACCTCCCGGCCCTCGACGGTAATCGACCGCTCGTCGTAGAGACCGAGGCCGACGAATGTGAGCATACGTGGGATAGGACCGCCAGCGGGTTATAGCGTTTCGAGTCGGGATTGCGCCGACAGCGAGAGAGTCGGAGACGTTCTTCTACAATTTGTTTCCAATTGTCGAGTTGTCCGAGGCGATTGTCGAACGTTCTCGGCTGTTGGCATCGCCGGCCGTCGAACCCGACCGCGAAGCGTCACGCTTACCGCCACACCGCCAGAAGCAGGTGTATGGAAGTTCCGTGCGTGCGCGTCGAGCGCGAGCGAGGCGAGGAGACTCGCCAGCGGTTAGCCGAGGCCGACCTCCTCGCCGCCGAGTTCGAAATCGAGGTCGCAGACGGGAATCTCTACCTCCCGGTCACCGACCGTGACCGAGTGCCCGAGGACCTACCGGTGGTCTCGCGCGCGGTCGGCGAGCGCGACACGCCGGACACGCCCACCGACCTGCTGGGTTACGAACCGACCTACGAGCGCCTCGGCGACATCGTGATTCTCGACGAGGACGACCCCGAGCAAGCCCGCGAAATCGCCGACGCCGTGATGTCCTCGGACATCCCCGTGAAGACGGTAGTCAACCGGGCCTCGAAAGTCAAGGGCGAACTGCGGGTCCGCGACTGGGAGGTGCTTGCGGGAGACGGAACTGAGGCGAGCGAAGCGAGCCGAGGGTCGGAAGACGGGTCTTCCGGAACCGAGACCGTCCACCGCGAATACGGCTGTGAGTTTCTGCTCGACGTGGCCGAGGTCTACTTTTCTCCTCGGCTCGCCACCGAGCGCCACCGGGTCGCCGAACAGGTCGAGGAGGCCGAGCGCGCCTTCGACATGTTCGCCGGGGTCGGCCCCTTCGTCGTCCCCTTCGCCAAGCGCGGCGCGGAGGTCGTCGGCGTGGATTTGAACGAGAAGGCCATCGAGTACCTCCGGGAGAACGCCCGCAGAAACGACGTGGCGGACGGAGTGACGGCGATTCAGGGGGACGTGAGGGAGGTTGCCCCGGAATATTCGGACTGGGCCGACCGCGTGGTGATGAACCTGCCCCACAGCGCCGACGAGTTCCTCGACACTGCGGTCGAACTCGCGGGCGACGACTGCGTGATTCACTACTACGACATCCAGCACGAGGACGACCCCTTCGGTCCGGGCGAGGAGGCCATCCGCGCCGTCGCGGAACCCGAGTACGAGGTCGAAGTCGAGACGCGCCACGTCGTCCGCTCCTACGCGCCCCACGAGGTGAACGTCTGTCTCGACGTGCGACTATCTCGCTAACGGCGGGCGATTCCGGAAGTCTTATTTTGGCTGTGGGAAGTAGTAAAGAGTGCAGGCGAAGTAGTCTGCCGGTGTAGCTCAGACTGGCTAGAGCGATTCCTTCGTAAGGAATAGGCCGAGGGTTCAAATCCCTCCACCGGCTTACTTTTCCGCGAACTACACGGCGAGCGCCTCGTGCGCTCGCATTTCTGTGAGCGGAAATCGACCTGTGGAGGATTTGAACTACGGAAAAGGCAGTCTCGCCGGAGGCGAGGAAGCGTTTTCAGGTGGTTCACAATCCCTCCACCGGCTCTTTCTGCCGAACGTAGTGAGGCTGAAGAGCCTTTTGTGGTGGGATTTGAACGAGACGAGTCGCAGGCCCGCGCAGGCCGTAGGCCGAGCAGGAACGTCTCGGCGTAGTTCACAATCCCTCCACCGGCTTACTTTTCCGCGAACTACCTTTCAGCTCTCTGCTCGTCTCGAACTCCGTCGTCGTGAGCGGGAGCGATAAAACAGGATGGGGTGACGGATTATCCGTCGCGCTCGTTCGTGAGGAGGTCCTCGGAGAACCAGTACACGTCACCGTTGATGCCCAGTTCGACTTCCCAGTAATTGCCGTAGTTGTAGCACGGGCCGCCGATGATTTCACCACTAGTTCCGTCGATGAACTTCTCGTAGTTATTGAGTTCACACGTTTCCCAACCGGGGACGCCAGCGCCGTCCGTGGAAACGATGTCACCTTGGTTGAACTCGTTGTGTGTCGCAGCGGCGGGATTAGTAGCCGCAAGTGCCGCGACACTGGTACCGAGTGCGGCACCGGCGGATTTGAGAACGCTACGCCGAGTCGTGTTATCTTTTTCGGACATCCATCTAACAATTATAGTTCAATACCACATAGTATTTTCTTAGTTGTTAGATTATAATAATTAATCTGCGAGAGGGAGACTGACAAACGGAGCCGAGTACGTCTGACGATAGACACAACGCTCTCCGAAACGACTGGTAGGGAAATTCGCTCTTACTCCTCCGGCACGCTCGCGCCGACTTCCGAGACTTCCCGCACGTCCTCGCGCTCTACGCCGTCGAACTCCAGCGCGAACTCCGGACCGAACGCCGAGGAGGGCGTCTGGAACCCAGAATTAACTTCGCCCTCGACCACCCGACGCGCCGACTCCACCGCGGTTCGGGCGGTCAGGTCGTAGGTATCGGGGGTTCGCATCCGGGCAGAGAACCGGTTGCCGGCGTCGTCCTCGACTTCGCCCCAGATGCGGGCCGCGCTCTGGGCGCGCTCCTCGGCGGTCGGTCCCGAGACGAGGACGTCGATGGCACCTTTCATCGCGCGCTGGACTGGCCGCGACCCGAGGACCGGCATCAGTGCCCGCGTCTTGCGCATGACCTCGGGGACGTACCCCGGCACGGTGGCGTAAGTCTCGACGTTCGGAATCCCGGTGGTGAAGTACGCGGTCGAGATGTCGCCCCACGGAATCGTGACCGCGGGTTTGGGACCTTGCCCGAAGTCGAGTCTGCGGGTCTTCCACGCCGGCGGGACGGTCCGAAGTTCGCCGTCCTGCCGGACCGCGCCGGACTGCGAGAGGCCCTCCACGATGGATTTGGCGGTGCCCGGCGAGAACGTCCCGAGGCCGTCGATGGCCAGCGTGAGCCTCGTCGCCGAGTCCATCTCGGTCTGGAGGTAGCCGGCCAGACAGTCGGTCGGCACCACGTCGAATCCGACCGCCGGGAGGAGCGTCACGTCGGCCTCCTCGGCGTCTCGGTCGCGCTCGGCGATGGCCTCCAGCACGTCGATTTCCCCGGTGATGTCCAAATAATCGGTCCCGGTCCGCAGGCACGCCGAGTACATCGGTCGGGCCGTCGCGGAGAACGGTCCCGCGCAGTTCAGCACCGCCGAGAAGTCGCCGACCTGCTTCTCCACGACTTGCGGGTGCTGGAGGCTGAACACCCGGTGGTCGAGACCGAGGTCGGTCGCTTGGCGCTCGACTTTCTGGGCGGTCCGACCCGCGAGGACGGGCGAGAGTCCGTTTTCGACGGCCTCCTCCGCGACGAGCGCGCCGGTGTACCCGTATGCGCCGTAGACGAGCAGTTCGTCGGTCATGGTGTCGGTTTGGACGCTGATGGGTAAAACTCGCGGGGCCGATTGGTCTCCGTGACGGATAGCGGAGAGACGAATCCAACTGCCAGAGTCAGAGTGGTGTCCTTTGAAGCCCCCGGTCGGGGGGTTTCTGGTTTGAGAATTCGTTAGAATCTTTTAGGAAATATTCTACTTGCCTAAAGAAAGAATATGGTTTCTCTACTCGGCTTCTGCTGAGTCCGGAGTCACTTCTCGTCCGTCTCGGTGCCGCCGTCGGGTTCGGCTTGCGTGGTCTCGTCGGCGTCGGTGGTGTCTACGACCGCCTCGCCCGTGGCGTGGTCGGTGGCGGTGTCGTCCGTCTCGACCTCGCCGATGTCGGCCGACGAGTCCACCACGTCGCCGAAATCAGTTCCGCGCTCGGTCGAGTCGAAGTCGCTTCCGGACCTCGACTCCTCGGCGGACCCGGACCGGCGCTGGGCGAGCGCGACGGCGACCCAGAACAGGCCAGCAAGCGCCTGCAAAGCGCCCTTCTTCCGGTTGCCTTTCAGGAAGGTCCGACCGGCCCGGACCAGCGAGACGACCCCCGACGCGGCGGCGAGGGTGCCCGACTCGGCCTGCCGGGCGAGCGCCGGAGCGACCGATTCCGACAGCGACGTGACCCGCCCCGCGATTCCGTTTCCACCCTCGTCTAACGTTTCGGTAACGGTGTCGGAAGAACTCATCCGTCCGAATCGAGGACAGCGACGTAGAAAGGCGTGGTGGCAGTCTCCGGACCGCCGCGTCCTTGCAGTCGGTAACCCGGCATACGTGAAATAAGGCCGACTTACCGACGGGTCTGTCTGACGGCTGGGATTTCATCGACGCCAACAGTTAACACTGAAGAATCCCTAAAGTGAGTGCTGGGGCCGCTGCTGTTCGACCGGACTCTGCACAACATAGGATTCACGATGGTCACCGACCGACAACTCCGACGAAGTAAGACGATTCAGCAGCGAACCGGCAGAACCTTCCACTTCGCTACGCGGCTACTTCCGCAACGGATACGCCATCCGACCTACGTCCTCTACGCGTTCTTCCGCGTCGCCGACGAGGTTGTAGACGGCGCGACCGACTTACCGCCCGACGAGCAACGCGAGCGACTCGAACGACTCCGGGCGGAAGCCCTCGGCGAAGTGGAGGCGGACGACGAGGTGCTCACGGCGTTTCAGGAGGTCAGCGAGGAGCGTGGCATTCCCGACGACGAGATAGAAATCTTCATCGACGCGATGCTCTCGGACATCGAGAAAAGTCGTTGGGAGACCTACGACGAACTCGAAACCTACATGCGCGGGTCGGCCTCCGCGGTCGGGGTGATGATGCAGTCGGTGATGGGTATCGAGGACCCCGAGCGGGCCAAGCCCCACGCCGTCGCGTTGGGCGAGGCCTTCCAGTTGACGAACTTCCTGCGCGACGTTCGAGAGGACATAGAGGACCACGACCGCATCTACCTCCCCGGAACAACTCGCGAGCGCCACGGCGTCACGGAAGCCGACATTCGGCGTTGCAACCCGACAGACGGCTTCCGGTCAGCGATGGCCGACGAACTCCGACGGGCCGAGCACAAGTACCGCAAGGGTGTCGCGGGCATCGAGTATCTGCCCGAGGACTGCCAGTTCGCGGTGCTGTACGCCGCGGTCCTCTACGCCGAACACCACCGAATCATCCGGGCGCTCGACTACGACGTGTTCTCGTCAGAGCCGGAGGTCGGGGCCTTCCGCGCTGTCTGGCTCTGGGCGAAGACCCGGTGGTACTGGCAGAAGTCCCGCGACCCGGTGACGGTGTTCCGGGCCGTGAGCGCCGTGCCCGAGGCCGACGGAGGTCGTGCCACCCATCGTCCGGAGGGGACGCCACAGGCCGATTGAGCGTCCCCCATCGAATATCGCACCTTAGCCTCGTTCTGGTTGCTCCCGACCGACGCCAACGAAGTCGAACCGGTCGGTCCGAACCAACCCAATCGACAGTCCCACCGCCAGCGCCACCGCCACCCAGTGCTGGAAGTAGACGTTCATCGCACCCCAGAGGACCACGAAGCTCACGAAGTCGTCCAGCGCGAACTCGCAGTTCCGGAGCCTCGCACCAAGCTCCTCGCGGTCGAATCCCCACTCCACGAACGAGACCGCAATCAGGCCGCTCAGGACCCATCCCGCGTAGTTCGATAGGGGAACGCCGTAGTAGACGCCGCCGCCGTCGTAGGCCCAGAATCCCAGTCCGACCGCCGCGGGGTCCAGCACCAAGTCCACGACCAGCACGAGGCCGAGTGCTGTGAGCGTCCGCAGAACTCGGCCCGCCCGCGGGAGCAACAGCAGAACGAGGAGATAGCTGTTGACCACCAGCGGCAGGAAGAAGACGGGCAGGCCCACCGGCACCCCGCCGACCATCGGCCCCAACTCGATTTGATAGCTGAACTCGCCGTAGGGCACGCCGTAGTGGACGCCGACGTACTCGATGGCGTAACTGTAGGCCGTGACCGCGAGGAGGGCGATTCCCGCCCGGCGGTCAACGAGGGGTGCGAGACCCGCGACGAGAGGCAGTCGCATGACGGCGGTCCCGAACAGCACCAGCAGGGGGTTCATCGCCAGCCACGGCGGGAGGAGAATCTCCTCGTGGCTCAGGACGAACAACACGGCCCCGACCAGCGGGAAGACGACCGCGATGGTGAATCGGTTCTCCCGCACGAGGTCCGAGAGTTGCGCTTCCAGTTCGCGGCGATTGAGGTCGAGATTACCCACGCACGACCCCCCAGAGGCCGCCCAAGGTCAGCACCATCCCGACCAGCGTGTTGATGGCCGGGAACCACCAGTAGGCCCGCGAAACCGACACGTCGGTCTCGGCGACCCCGACAGCGAGGAGGGGATAGAGCAGGAGGAGTGCCCCGGCCCGAACATCCAGCAGGGCGAAGGCTCCCGCGGAGAACAACCAGCAGACTCCGCAGTAGGCCAGCGTCCTGCGCTCGCCCAGCACGGTCGCGGTGGTCCGAATCCCGGCCCGCCGGTCGGGGTCGATGTCGGGCACCGCCGAGAAGGTGTGCATCGCCATCGCCCAGAGCCACCCGCCGACGACGGCGAGCGCCGGGGGTTGGCGACCCGCCAGCGCGACGTAGGCCGCCGCGCCCGGCAGAACGTAGAGGCCGTTCGAAATCGAGTCGAGGGGTGGCGCAGTCTTGAGTCGGAAGGGAGGCGCGCTGTAGGCGTACCCGAGGACGAGGAAGGCAACGACCCAGAGCGCGGCGGACGCCGGGAGAACCCCGAGGAAGGCGACGCCTGCGAGGCCGCAGACCGCGACGATGGCGGTGACTGCGGGTCCGCCCTGAAAGCGGGTCTCCTTGGCCGACTCGCCCGTCTTCTTGGGATTTATCTCGTCGATGTCCGCGTCGAACACGTCGTTGACGCCGTAGAGGTAGACGTTCGCCGGGACGAGGAAGTACGCGAACAGCGCGACTGCGGTCGGGGCGAACAGGTCGCCGGCGGTGGACGCGCCGTAGGCGACGCCCACGAGGACCGGTCCGGCGAGGTAGAGCCAGAACCGGGGCCGCGAGAGCGTCAGCAGGTAGCCGAACGTGGTCGCCGAGCGGAGTTCGGGCATGGCGCTACTGGCCGTAGTCCTCCAGCAGGGCGTCTGCGGTGTGCTGGCCGCTGATGAGACACATCGGGACGCCGATGCCGGGCGTGGTGAACGACCCCGTGAAGTAGAGACCCGGCACCTCCGACGAGCGGTGGCCCGGCCGGAGCGGCCCGGTCTGGCGCAGGGTGTGGGCCAACCCGAGCGCGGTGCCCTGAATCGAGTTGTAGCGCTCGGTGAAGTCCGAGACGCAGAACGATTCTTCCACGACGATTCGGTCCCGGAGTTCGACGCCGGTGTTCTCGGCGATGTCGTCCAGCACGAAATCGCGGTAGCGTTGGCGGGTTTCGGGACTGTCGTCCAGACCGGGCGCGATGGGGACCAGCGCGAACAGGTTGCTGTGGCCCTCGGGTGCCACCGAGTCGTCGGTCTCGCTGGGAACGCAGAGGTAGTAGGCCGGGTTGTCGGGCCACGCGGGGTCCTCGAAAATCTTGTCGAAGTGGGTGTTCCAGTCGTCGGGTAGGACGAGCGTGTGGTGTTCGAGGCCGTCCACGTCGCCCTCGACACCGAGGTACAGCAGGAAGGCCGAGGGGGCGTAGGTCCGCGAGTCCCAGTAGTCGGCGTCGTACTGTCTGCTCTGGGGCGGGAGGAGTTCCTGCTCGGTGTGGGCGTAGTCGGCGTCGCTGACCACGAGGTCGGCCTGCAGGAATCCATCTGTGGTCTCCACTCGGAAGTTCCCCGCCGACCCCAGAATCGACTCGACCTCGCTGTCGGTCCGGTACTCGACGCCCATCTCTCGGCCCATCTCGGCGATGGCGTCCACGACGACGCCCATCCCGCCGGGCGCGGTCTGGTCGGTCCCTTCGTCGGTCGCAGTCCGGTCGGCCTCGTCTCCGGGGGCAGTCCCACCGGCCACCCTGCCATCGGTCGCCCCGCCGTCGGTCGCCGCCCCGTCCTTGGCTCTGGGGTAGTGGACCCCGAGGTTGAAATCGACGTGGCTCATCAGATTGTAGAGCGCCGGAGTGTTCTTGGGGGACCCGCCGAGGAAGACCAGCGTGTACTGCATGATTTGCTGGAGTTTGGGGTGATTAAAGTAGTCCTCCACGTGGTCTTGCATCGACCCGAGGAAGGTCAGACCGCGAGCGTGGCGGAACACGTCCAAGTCCACGTAGTCGCGGAACCGCGGCCGGTCGGTGTAGACGAAGTGTTCCATCCCGATTTGGTAGGTGTCCTCGGCCTCCGCGAGGTAGGCGTCGAGGGCCTCGCCCGCGCCGGGTTCGTACTCCTCGAAAGTGGCCTTGGTCTCCTCGCGGTCGGCCGTGACGGTCACCCTGTCGCCGTCTTTGAAGAAAATCTTGTAGTGGGGGTGGAGGTGTTCGAGTTCGTAGTACTCGGCGGGACTCCTGCCGAAGTGGCCGAAGAACCGCTCGAACACGTCGGGCATCAGATACCACGAGGGACCCATGTCGAACCGGAACCCGTCGCGTTCGAGTACGCTGGCCCGGCCGCCCAACTGTTCGTTCTTCTCTACGACAGTCACGTCTGCGCCGGCGTCGGCGAGGTAGCAGGCGGTCGAGAGTCCGCCGAAGCCACTGCCGACGACCACGACTGACCGGTCCGAGAGTTGCATATCGGATGCTGAGGGCGCGAGTCACATAAATTGGCGGACCGGTTCGACCCGCGGGCCGGCGTGGCTCACCCCACCGTCCTGTAACAGACTCGACGTGTCATCGGTAGAGTTATATACGAACTACTGTCCTATTGAAAACAGGAAATGAACCCGGCGAAGTTCGCCCTCCTGTTGGGCGTCGGACTGCTGTCGTTTCTGTTCGTGGTGTCGCTATACGTGGTCTGGACCCGCATCGTGGGTCTGGACCCGACGCTCGCCCAGCGGTGCGCGAACCTCTCTCAGCCCGGTCGGATGCTCATCGCGCTGGGGTCGGGCGTGGTCCTCGGGACTGCGAGTCTGGCCGCACCGACGGTCGGCGTGGGTATCGCGGGGATGGTGCTTCTCGCCGCAAGCACGTTCGCGGCGCTGATGCTGTTCGAGTTGCTCCAACAGCGCCAGCGAATCGCGGCGTAGGCGACCGAGGAGCCTTCGAGGTCAGGGCGGGGTCGCCGGACTCCGACGGACCGCGCGTTCGACCGCCGAGAGGAGGTCGTCGGGTCCCACCACCTGCCCGCGCTCGCCGAGTTCCCGGTAGAGCGCCCCGGCGTCGCTTCCCGCGTAGTTGCGTTCCTCGAAGGGGCGCTCCTCGACCACGACCACCGAGTCGGCCTCGCGCGCAGACCGGAGGTTAGCGAGGTTGCCCGCGCCGACTTCCACGTCCCCCAGAATCGTCGCGTCGGCCTCGCGGATTTTTCGCTCGGCCTCGCGGCGCGCTGACTCGCCGACAGGCGCGAACGGTTCTTCGGTAACGGTGTCGAGACCGAGCGACCGGGCGGTCTCCAAGTCCGAGTCGCCCTCGTTGAGGACGCCGACCGACACGTCGTAGCCCGCGGCCGAGAGGAGATAGAGCAGTCTCGAGACACTTCCACCCCCGCCGACGACGTGGACCCGGCCCGCCGAGTCGTCGGGACGCTCGGGCAGGGCCGTGACGTAGGTCGAACCCGTGACGGGGTGGCGAGAGACCACAGCGCGGGTGTCGAACGCGGCTTCGAGGTGGTCCTCGGCGAGGACCTCCTCGGGGTCGCCGCTGGCGCGAATCTCGCCCCCCGCCAGCAGGCGGAGTTCGTCGCAGTAGTGGGCCGCCAGATTCAGGTCGTGGATGGCCGCGACGACGGTCTTGCCGTCCTCGTCGGCCAACTCGCGGACGAGTTCGAGCGTCCGGACTTGGTGGTTGATGTCGAGGCTCGCGGTGGGTTCGTCCAACAGAAGCGCGGGGGTGTCTTGAGCCAAGGCCCGAGCCAGCAGGACGCGCTGGCGCTCACCGCCGGAGACCGCGGTGATGGAGCGGTCCGCGAGGTCGGCGACCTCGGTGCGCTCCATCGCAGAGGTGACGAGTTCGTCGTGAGAGCCGGCCGCGGTCGGGCCGGAGAGCCGCGACTGGTAGGGGTGGCGACCCATGGCGACGACCTCCTCGACCGGGAAGTCGAACGAGAGGCTGGTATCTTGGGGCACGACCGCGATGCGACGGCTGGCCTCCTTCGAAGACAGACTGGTCACAGAGTCGCCATCGACAGAGACACTTCCAGAGTCGGGTTTAAGCACGCCGTGGATTGCTCTAAGCAATGTAGTCTTGCCTGCGCCGTTGGGACCGACGAGGCCGACGAACTGGCCGTCCTCGATGTCGGTGGTTACGCCGTCGAGGATTTCGGTCCCACCGAGTTCGACTTCTAGGTCTCGTATCTGTATCATGGCGTCTCGACACCTCTGCTGGTGGATTTCGTGTTGGCGGAATCGGACAAGTGGGTGATGGAGTAGTCAGAACTGGTGTGGTGTCGTCTTCTGAAGCCCCCGCCCGGTCGCTCCGAACCGTCAGAATGAGTGCCGAAGACAGAACTGGTGGGGTGAACGCTTCTGAAGCCCCCGCCCGGTCGCGGTCGTTGAGCAGGATATTTCTGCGCTCTCCGCACCGCCCGCGCAGAAATAGTTGCCTGCTCAGACGACCACGGGCCTGCGGCCCGCGACCGGGCGGCCCCTTCATCCCTCCCACGGCGGTTTTGTCGCCCGGTCGGAACCGGTGGACCATCGGCCGAGCGCAGAGGCCACGTCCTCCCCAACCGATTGCGGTCCTCGGTCGTCGCTTCGCTCCTCCCTGTGGTCCTCATCCCTCGCGCGGTTCGGCGCGGCGACGAGACGCCGCGCCAGCACGCGCCGGAAGCGAAATGGTCAGTCGAGCGTTTCCGGTGTTCTCGGTGATTCCGGCGTGGTCGTCCGAAACGTCGGTTCACAGAGCATGCACCTCCCGAGTTCGGAGCAGGTAGAGGAAAAACGGCGCGCCGAGGAACGCGGTCACGATGCCGACCGGCAACTCCGCCGCGCCGGAGCGGGCCACCGTGTCGGTGGCGACGAGGAAGGTTGCGCCAGCGAGAGCAGAGGTCGGCAGAAGAATCCGGTGGTCAGGCCCGACCAGCAGGCGCATGACGTGGGGCACCACCAGACCCACGAAGCCGATGACGCCCGAGACGGCCACCGCCGCGCCGGTCATCACGCTGGCCACGCCCAGCAGGAGGCGCTTGGTGCGCTCTACCTCGACGCCGAGCGCGTGGGCGTCCTCCTCGCCCAACAGCAGGACGTTCAAGTCCCGAGCGTAGGCCAGCAGGGCGAAGAACCCGACGAGCGCCACCGGGAGGACGAACGTCACGTCCTCCCACGACGCCAGATGCAGGTGGCCCATCAGCCAGTAGACCGCCCGCCGCAAACTCTCGCCGCTCTGGAGGAGCAAGAACGAGACCACCGCGCCGAGGAAGGTCTGGACCGCGACCCCAGCGAGGAGCAGGGTGGCGACAGGTGTGCGGCCCTCCTCGGTGGCGAGCAGGTAGACGCCGAACGCGGCCAGCACCGCGCCGACGAACGCCGCCGTCGGGAGCGCGAAGGGCACCGCGAACGGGATTGCGATGGTCGCCACCGCGCCCACCGCCGCGCCCGACGAGACCCCGATGATGGAGGGGTCGGCCATCGGATTCCGGAAGAACCCCTGCATCACGACCCCCGCCGTCGAGAGCGCGAACCCGACCACGGCCCCGAGCGCGATGCGGGGCAGGCGGAGCGTCACGACGATTGTCCGGGCCGTCTCCGGCACCGCGAAGTGGAATATCGGTGCGAACTCGACGGTCGGTCCCGGAACCGTCACCGCCTGCCCCGCGAGTCGGAGCGTCTGCTCGGCGATGCCGACCCCCGCGGGGACCGCCAGCGCGTTCAGCAGAACTTTCCCGACCACGAGGTAGTCCAGCGATACCGGGCCGATTGCGGCGCTGGCGACGACCACGGCCGCCAGCGCGGCGATTAGCCCGACCGACCAGCCCACGATACGCGCCGAATCAGCCATCGTATGAAAGCCAGATTGCTTTAGGTAAATACTTATTGCAAACGGTCCGAGGTGGGGACGCATGAGCCAGAAGGTTACGAGCGTTTTCGCGGTCCTGCTGTTGCTGTTCGCCGGTGTCGCGCCGGTCGGAGCCGTCTCCGGCGCGTCCGCGGCGGACGCATCTGGAGCGACACAGGCGAGTTGTTCGTTCCCGGTCGATAGCACCGACGCGACGGGAACCGAGATTACGGTCGAACAGAAACCCGAGCGAGTCGTCACGCTCGCGCCGAGCGCGGCCCAGACGATGTGGGAAATCGGCGGCCAGTCGCAGGTCGTCGGCGTCTCTCAGTACGCCTCCTACCTCGAAGGCACCGACTCGCTGACCAACGTCTCGGCGGGCGGCCAGCAGTTCGTCAACGTCGAGAAAGTAGTCTCGACAGAGGCCGACTTGGTTCTCGCGCCCAACGTCATCCCGAACGAGACGGTCCAGAAGCTCCGGGATGCCGGACTGACTGTCTACAAGTTCGGCTACGCGACTTCCGTCGAGGACATCTACGCCAAGACCGAACTCACGGGCGAACTCACCGGCAACTGTGAGGGCGCGACCGAGACGGTCTCGTGGATGCAGGACCGAATCGGCACGGTCAGCGAGGCCGTCGAAAACTCCGAGCGCCCCGTCGTCTTCATCTCGCAGGGCGCTGGCTGGACCGCCGGAGAAGGCACGTTCATCAGCAACATGGTCGAAGTCGCCGGCGGGAGCAACGTCGCCACCGAGGCCAACATCTCGGGCTACGGCAAGATAAGCGAGGAGGTCATCGTGAAGCAGAACCCCGAGTGGATAGTCCAACTCGGCGCGTTCGGCGCGTACCCAAAGACTGAGGCCTACAACGGCACCGACGCCGTGAAGCAGGGCAACGTCATCACGGTCAGCAACGAGAACGTCAGCCAACCCGGTCCGCGCGTCGTCTACGCCATCACGAAGATGGCAGAGGCCTTCCACCCCGAGGCCTACGCCGAGGCGAACGCGACCACGACCGAGGCAAACGCGACCACGACCGAAGCGGCCGAGATGACGACGCAGGTCGAAACCACCACCGAAGCGCCCGAGACGACCACCGAGGGCGCGATGCAAGACGAGAGCGAGACGACGACCGGCAGTGAGTCCTCGGGCGGCACGCCCGGATTCGGCGTCCCGGCGGCACTCACAGCACTGGCAGGTGCGGCCCTGCTCGCTCGCCGCGACTGAATCGCTTCCGAATCGGCGACTCCCCGTTTTTCCAACCCGTTTCCTAAGGTGTTTAGGGGCCGGGGGAAGACGTTGACGTATGGTCGAGAAAGTGCTGTGGCCCGCGTACTTCGACGCGGAGAAGACCCGTAGCGAGGGACGCCGGGTCGCCGAGGAGATGGCCGTCGAGGAGCCGACGGTGGACGAAATCGCCCAAGCGGTTCAGCAGGTGGGCTACGACGCGATAATCGAGCGCGACAAAGCCTACTCCCGCGAGAACTGGGCGGAGAACGGTCGCGTGTTGGTCCAGAACGCCGACGACTCGACGAAGAACGACTTGATTCAGGCGGTCGCCGCCTACGTCACGGCCCTCCGAGAATGAGTCCGATGCAGAGACTCGGCGAGGTCGTCCGGACCGCCCAAGGCCTCGCAGTCGTGCGGTGTGGCGACGAAGAACACCCCGACGTGGGAACGGAGGCCGTGGACGAGCAACTCGATAGGGTGGGCCGGGTCGTGGACGTGTTCGGTCCCGTCTCTCGGCCCTACGTCGCGGTCACGCCCGACGAGGGAGTCGCGCTGGCGACGCTTCTCGGGCAGAAACTCTACGCCCGGTAGCGAGCAGAAATCACTCGCGCTGAAGCCAGTCGTCGGCGTCCGAAAGGAGCGGGCGCTTCTCCGCGAAGTCCTCTTTGGTCGCGCCGAAGAATCGCTCGCGTCCGACCGGCGTTCGGACGCCGAGGACGACGGTGTGGTCGGTCACGTCGTAGACGCCGAGCGTCCGGCCTGACGCGGCGTGTTCCCATTCGTCGAGGAGTTCGGCGTCCGCGACGACCCGCGACCCGAGTTCCCAACTCAGGCGAGAGAGCGCGGGCAGGCAGAACGGAACCGCGTCGGGCAGATGGCTCGAGTCCGCCGACACTCCTCGCGTCCCGTGCGTTGACATACCGTCACACGGGTATGCCACCGACAAAAACCTGCCGTTTGCCGTCGATTCTCGACTCCGAGGGGAGACCACAACCCCAAAGGCCGAGGGGTGTGTCGGTCCGGATATGGAGAATCGAACCCGTGCGTTCGCGGCCGTCGGGTTGACGGTCCTGATGTTTCTGCTCGTTCAACTCGGCGCGCTGGCGCTGGTCGAACCCTTCCAGCAGGCGGGCTACCAGCAGGTCGAGAACCCCTCGGACCCGACCAACAGTCTGGTCTACGTCGGGGCGGTGCTGGTCATGACCGGCGCGATGCTCGCCATCATCAAACTCAACGTTGAGTGGTTGCTCCGCGGTGTCCTCATCCTGACGAGTGGTCTGCTCTCGTGGTACGTCTTCTCGGTCTTGGTTCCGGCGTGGCTGGTCGTCTCGATTGGGGGCGCACCGGTCAACGTCGCCGCGCTGGCCGCCGCGGGACTGGTTTCGCTGGCGCTGGCGGTCCACCCCGAGTGGTACGTCATCGACGCCGCTGGCGTCCTGATGGGTGCCGGGGCGGCCGGTCTGTTCGGCATCAGTTTCGGCCTGCTTCCAGCCATCCTCCTGCTGTCGGTGCTGGCCATCTACGACGCCATCAGCGTCTACGGCACCGAACACATGCTGACGCTGGCCTCGGGCGTGATGGACCTGAAGATTCCCGTCATCCTCGTGATTCCCCTCTCGGCGTCCTACTCCTTCCTCGACGACGACGGGATGGCCGAGGACGCCGACGAACCGGCAGACCAGCAAGATGCGAGCGCGGCAGACGGCGGCAAGGCCCCGGAGAAAGCCTCGGACGACTCCCCGGAGACCGGCGCGGAGGCCCCCGAAACCGACGCCGAGGCCGAACGCCCGGAGATGGGCGAGCGCGACGTGTTCTTCATCGGCCTCGGAGACGCGGTGATGCCCTCGGTGATGGTCGCCAGCGCCGCCTTCTTCGCGCCCGCCGAATCGCTGGTCTCGGGCCTCGCGCTCAATCTGCCCGCGCTGACCTCGATGATTGGGACGATTGCCGGTCTCCTCGTGCTTCTGTGGATGGTCATGAAGGGCCGGGCGCACGCCGGACTGCCTCTGCTGAACGGCGGCGCGATTGGCGGCTATCTGATTGGGGCACTTGCCAGCGGCATGACGCTGGTGCAGGCGTTGGGACTGTAGCGGGTTTTCTGTTTTCCCACTGTTCTCCGTCTGGGTTCTCTCAATCCACCGTGATATGCCATCACAAATGATTTGCGAGGACGTCACAGAGACATAACCAAGACAACATACTCAAGTGTGAGTAAATATTTTGTAGAGATATGCGATGGGAGCACCCACGAAACATGACCGACGTAGAGCGCAAGAAAAAGGAAGCCAAGGCCGGAACCAACTCGTCGTTCATCGCGGCGATGATGCTGGCGGCCTGAACAGGCATGACTCGCCTTCGCCGTTTTCCTTCTTCGAATTATCGACCCGTGAGCGCCTCGCTCGCCGGTGCGAACGAGATTTCCGACCCGAGGCCTTCGTCTTTCGCTTTCTCGTAGAGCATGTACGCTGACGCGACCGTCTCGATGCCGGTCCCGCCGCTGTCGAAGACCGTAATCTCGTCGTCCGATTCTCTGCCCGGCGCTTCGCCCGCGACGACCTCGCCGAGTTCGGCGTGAACGTGGTCGTCCGAAATCGCGCCCTCGTCGAGCGCCGCGATGTAGGACCCGGCGTCCTGCTCGACTCGCTCGCGGAGGTCCGGGACGTACTTGGCGCGCTCGATAGTTCTGGCGTCGAGTTCGCGCTTGTTGGGGTGGTACTGGCCCATCGCGGTGACGTGGGTGCCCTCCGCCAGCAGGTCGCCGTCGAAGACCGGTTCGCTCGCGGTGGTGGCGGTAATCACGATGTCGGCCTCCTCGACGGCGGCGGCGCTGGACGCGACGGCGGCCACCGAGGGGTCGATTTGCTCGTTCATCTCGCCGGCGAACTCCTCGCGCGAGTCCTTGGTCGGCGAGTAGACCCAGACGCTTTCGAGGTCCCGAACGGCGTCGATGGCTCGGAGTTGGCCGCGGGCCTGCGACCCCGCTCCGATGAGCGCCACGGTCTTGGCGTCGTCGCGGGCCAGCGCGTCGGTTCCGACAGCGCCGGTCGCGCCGGTTTTGAAGGGGTTCATGCTCGCGCCGTCCAGCAGGGCGAGCGGTTCGCCCGACTCGCTGTCGAACAGCGGGGTCATGAACCACGCGTCCTCGTCGGCGAATCCGGCGGCGTACATGTACCCGCCCATCGCGCCGGTCTCGGGCAGGATTGCCGAGTAGTCGGTCAACATTCCGGGCGGGTCGGCGTTGGTCAACTTCGAGCGCGGCCGGGCCGGTGCGCCCTCGCCGCGCTGGCGGTAGCCCTCGCGGACCGCTTCGACGTATTCGGCGGGCGACGCGAGTCCGGCGACCTCCTCGCTGGTCAAAAATACTGCTTCGGTCATGACCGGGACAACACAGTCCAGCCTCAAAGTCGTTGAGGCACCGGTTCGACCGCGGGCGTGCGGAAGGTAGTTCCGACAGCGCGAGACGTGTCTCTCGGAGTCTAAACATTCTAAATATATATTTAACGTATCTAGGTTTAGCTGAAGAAAATAGATAGACGTTTCTCGCTCGACGGGTCCACCGTCCAGACCGCTCCGGCGATACACTCTTGTAATTTCTTCGTGTAGTTCGGCTATGGTCTTCCGACTGGTACTCCTCGCGCTCGGCGTCCTCGAACTGCTCTTTCCGCGCCCGGTGGTCGATTTCTGGATGCGCCGCGCTGTGAAGGGCGACGAGGAGGTCGCTCTCAGACCGTGGGTGTACACGATGGCCCGCGTGGAAGGTATCGCCATCCTCGTCTGGGTGCTGGCCCGCCGAGGACACCGCGCCGACGACGAACTGCGCGAGGACCAACCGTGAACCACGCGCTGGGCGACGTGGCGGCGTTCGACCGCTTCTCCCGGTTCTACGACTGGTTCACGCCCGAGGCCGACGCCGACGAGTTCCGCGAGGCCGTCGCGTTCGCCGACCGGGACGTAGAGCGCGTCCTCGACGTGGCCGGAGGCACCGGCCGCGGCGCGGCGGCCCTCGACGCCAGCGAGCGCATCGTCGCCGACGCCGCAGAGGGGATGACTCGCCAAGCCCGCCGGAAAGGGTTTGAGGCCGTCCGCGCAGACGCCGCGAGTCTCCCGTTCGCCGACGAGAGCGTCGATGCGGTGACAATCGTAGATGCGCTCCACCACATCGGTAGTCCCGAGTCGGCCCTCGCCGAGTCGGCCCGCGTCCTCCGGCCGGGTGGGGTCGTCGTGATTCGGGAAATCGACCCGACCGCGCCGGTCGGCCGATTCACCGAGGCGTTCGAACACCTCTACGGCTTCGACTCGACGTTCTTCGCGCCCGAGGACCTCGGCCGACTGGTCGCCGACGCGGGCCTCGACGCCAAGTTCCGGTCGCGGGGCTTCGAGTACACCGTCGTCGGGCGCGCGCCCGGAAGCGAATGAGTTCTCTGAATCAGTCCGAGAGGCTCTCGGTCCCGTCGGCGACTCTGTCCGCGTCTTGACCGCGGTCCGTCCCGCGACCACTCTCCTCCTCGCCGAGCAACGCCCGCCAGAGGCCGGGCAGGAACCAGAGCCACGCGAGACCGACGAGCGCGTACCCGCCGAGCGTCAGCAGTTCCTCGACCGCGCCGAACGCCGGGAAGGCGGTCGCCCAGAGCGCCAGCATTCCGGCGTTGACGGCGACGACGCCGAGCCACGACGGTCGATGGGCGGCCTCGCCGATGGACGCTCGGAGGTCACCGGGCGTCTCGCGCAGGGCCACCACGACGCTTGGCAGGAGACCCATCGCCAACTGGAGCATCCACCCGAAGACCAGTCCCTCGATAGCCGCGGCCTCGATGCCGGCCGCCGGAACCGTCTCGGGGACCAGCAACACCAGCGGTGCCCACGGAACGGGGAAGACCAGCCAGACGTACGCGCCGACGACGTGGGCGAATCGCGCGTCTTTCTGACAACCGTCTGCCCGCCACGTCCCGACGAGGTTCGCCAGCAGGGCGAGCGTCCCGACGACGTAGACGGCGAGTCCGGCCATCGTCAGCGAGTTGACCGCCAGCCACGGCCCGGCGATTAGACCGCTTGCGCCGAAAGTCACGCCCCAGAACGTCACGGGCACGAGTCGCGGGTAGCGCAACTCCGCGTCGGCCAGCGCCGGAACCACGGCCAGCAACGTCCCGCCGGCGACCAGCGCGAGGAAGCCCCAGACGTTCGCGTGGACGTGGGCCTCGAGACTCCCGAAGTAGCCGCCGGGACCGTGGAGATTCAGGAGCATCCCGAACGCCGCGAGGATGCCGACACCGAGGAACCACGGCGCGAGCGCGTAGTACCGGAGCAGTCCCTCGTCCGCGGCGTCTCTCGCGGAGTTACTTCCGTCGGTCCGGTAGACCGACGCCACGAGGAGCGCGAGGGCAATCAGTACGCCGGTCGCGCCGACCGCGGCCGTCGTCAGCGCGCCGGTCGCCATGCCGAGTAGGACGACCGGATAGCTCGCGTTCAGCGTCAGCCATTGGAGCCAGCGACTCCGAGCGGGCGGCGTCTTACTCTTCCCGACCGACGCCGCCAGATTCGGGAGCGAGCCAAACAGGGCTTGGGTCATCGCGCCGATGGTGACGAAGTGGATGGTCAGCCACCGGAGTCGCGTCAGGGCGTCTAGCGTCCCGGTCTCGGCCGCGAGCTTTCCGCCCACCGCCAGCGCGCCCACCGTCAGGTAGAGGCCCGCCATCAGGAGGAACGGGTTCGTTCGTACCCCCATCTCGGGAGTCTGCGCAGTTTCAGTCGTCTCGGTCGTGTTAGTCGTCACGACTCTGGCTTCACGCGGACCAAGGGTAGCAGTTCGTCCGAACCTGCGAGCCGCCTTCGAACATGTTAGACTACGTTTTTAATCGGTTGTGGGCCATCTCTCGGAACGAGAACACGACATGCCACAGGCTAGACTCGCGATAACGCTTCCCAAAGAGACGTGGATTCACTCGCTGTCGACCGAGTACCCCGACGCTACTTTCCGAGTGGTCGCCACGCTCGGCGGGAACGGGACCGGCGTCGCGCTGGTCGAGGTGGTCTCGGGCGACCCAGTAGCGGTCATCTCGGCCATCGAACAGCGAGAGGACGTGACCGACCTCGCGCTCCTCTGGAAGCGCGACGACGAGGCACTCCTCCAAATCGAGACCGAAGACCCCCTGCCGCTCGCCCCGGTCTGGGAGGCAGGCGTCCCGCTTCGCACTCCCTTCGAGATACGCGACGGCCGGACGACGTGGGAGACGACGACCACCGACGACCGACTCGCGGCCTTCGGCGATGCGCTGGCCGAGTTCGGCGTCGAGTTCGAGGTCGAGTACGTCCGCGGGGTCAAGTCCGGCCCGGCCGACGACCTGCTGACCGACCGCCAACTGGAGGTCCTCCGGGCCGCGGCCAAACAGGGCTACTACGAGACTCCCCGGACCGCGACCCTCACCGAGGTGGCCGAGTCGCTCGACGTCTCGAAGGCCACCGCCAGTGACATCCTCCAGCGCGCCGAGGGCGCAGTCATCGACTGGTTTCTCGCCGAGTTCGCACCGCGGGAATGATAACGGACCGGCCCTAACTCGCGGGCATGAGCAACGCCGAAGGACTCCTCGGGTCGCGGGTGTCGCGCTCGCCGAGTACCGCGGTCCTCGCGGTCGGCGACCTGTTTGTACTGGTCAGCTTTCTCGTGTTGGGCGAACTCCGCCACGACGTGAACCCGGTCGAGTCGCCGCTGGTCGTCGCCGACACGATTGCGCCGTTTCTCCTCGGGTGGGTAATCGCGGCACTCGCGGTCGGAGCCTACGCCCCCGACGCGACCCAGACGGTCAAGACCGCGATTGTTCGGGTAGCGAGTACGTGGGTTTTGGCGGCGATTATCGGGCTGGCACTCCGTGCGACCTCGCTGTTCCACGGCGACTCGCCCCTGTCGTTCGCGCTCGTCGTGACCGGCATCGGTCTGGTCTTCTTCTCGGCGTGGCGCGGTCTCGTGGCGTCTCTGCGGTAGGTCGGCAGTGAAATCGGATTTTACGCTCCGACGCGGCGGTACTCGAAGAACGAGTAGACCGTGGCGTACAGCGCGACACCAGCGACAGGGGCGGCGAGGAGCAACTCGGCGTAGGCCGGGACCAGCGCGGCAAACACGGCCACGACCCCGGCGAGTTTGAACAGCGGGGCGACTCGCTCGTGGGTGCGCTCCCACACCTCGTCGCTCGAAATCGTCCACGGCGTCCGGATGCCGACGAACCAGTTGCGCTCGGCGTGGGCCGAGAGAACGCCGACGTAGTAGTACAGCGTGCCGATGGCGGGAGCGAGCGCCTGCGCGATTTCGAACTCGTAGCCCGCGTTGGCCGCGACGACGACGAGGTTGAGGTACGCCAAGAACGCGAGCATCAGGACGACGAAGGTGTCGTACTGCTCGCGGAACTGGGCGACGTTCTCGCCGAGGGGGTCGATTCGCGGGAGGACCGCGAACGCGCCGAGCAGGAGCGCCGACAGGCCCGGAAGGAGCGAGAGCGCGACGAGTTTCGGCGTCTGACCGTTGACCTCGCCCGACGCGCCCCATCTGGTCGCCATCTCGGCGGGCATCTCGGGGTACGCCAGCGCGCTCAGGACCGCCGAGAGCGCCACGAGGACGATGCCGACGAGGTAGCTCCGTCGGAGGTTCATAGCCGGAACTTGTCCCTTTCCGTATATAAGTTTAGGGCCGATACACCGGGGAGAGTTCAGATAAGCGCGACCAACCACTTGTGTCGCTTGGCGGAACAAGCATCCTCCTTGGCGGACTGAAAGGGCGACCGCCGGAAGACAACCCGCGTCTTCCGAAATCACGTTCGCTTCGCTCGCGGTTCCACCGCTCGCCAGTCACAGCGCGGAGCGCCGCCACCCCTCACGTGACCGCGAGCCGCGCGAGGGCTTTCGAAACCTCAGTCGCTTTGTCCGTAGCTTCATCTGTCAATAACCAGTCTTCACGACAAACTGCCGAAAGCGCAACGCTGATTGGGGGCCACAGACAGTTTCGGGTAATGACAGCGTCGTCGCAGTCCGACATCGACTATGCGGACCGGGCGCGGGACGTGCTGGGGTTCTCGCGGTGGTGGCAGGTCGCCGCCGCGGCGGTGATGATGGGTCTCATCAGTCCCTACCAGTACGTCTGGTCGTCCATCGAGTCGCCAATCGCTCGGTCGCTCGAACTCGACCCGACCGGTCTCGGGTTCGTGTTCACCCTGTTCGTCATCTTTCAGGCCGGGTCCCAGTTCCCGGTCGGGTGGTATCGTGACCGCCACGGTCCTCGGAAACTGACCCTGCTGGCCGGCGTGCTGGCGGGTGGTGGCTACGTCGGGTTGGCCTTCGCTGACCAGCTCTGGCAACTCTACCTCCTTTACTCGCTGGGGGCCATCGGAGTCGGCATCGTCTACACCGTGGCGGTCAACACCGCGCTGAAGTGGTTCCCCGACCGGCGTGGTCTGACGACGGGGGTCGGCACGATGGCGTTTGCCGGGGGAAGCGCGCTGTTCGTGCCCTACGTCCGGGCGAACGCCACCGTCGGGGGCTACCCCGACGTGCTTCGCAACATGGGGATTCTCATCGGTGCCGGAATCTTGGTCGGTGCGGTCGTGCTTCGTGACCCGCCGACCGGGTGGGCCGGTGCGACCGACGGGGGCGAGAACTCCGACAGCGACGCCGACGCGACCGAACCGGCCCACGCGAGGGGCAAGCAGTACACGTGGCGCGAGATGATTCGGACGTGGCAGTTCTGGCTGATGTACGCCATGTTCATCTTCGTCAGCGGGGCCGGGTTGATGCTGACCGCGAAGGTGGTCTCGTTCGCACAGAACGTCGAGTTGAACGCGGTGACGGCGACTGCCGGAGCGACCCTCCTGCCAATCGCCGGCGGGGTCGGCCGACTCGTGGTCGGGGACCTCTCCGACAGGGTGGACCGCGAGCGAGCGATGGCGATTTCGTTCACGCTCTGCGGACTGGGCCTGTTCGCGGTGGTCTGGTTCGGCGTGACCCAGACCTCGCTCGGATTCCTCTCTGCGGTGGTGATTGCAACGTTCTTCTGGAGTCCCCAGTACACCCTGTTCCCGAGCGTCGTGGGCGACTACTACGGTCAGAAGCACTCGTCGGCGAACTACGCCCTGCTGTACTCGGGCAAGATGTGGGGCGGCATCTTCGGCGGTGGGGTCGCGGGATGGCTGGTGACCCAGACCAGTTGGCCCACCGCGTTCGCCCTCGGCGGCGTGCTGGCGGTGGTGTCGGGCATCGCCGCGCTGGTACTTCGCGAACCCGAGGAGTAACGAGGCCAGCGACCGAACGAGAGCGGATTTTTCGGAAGTTCGGAGCGCATCACTGGCGAGACTCGTCAGTTTCGGCCCTTTCGTCCGGGGCGTCTCACCGCGAAAGGTTCGGTCGCCGCTCGCGTCTCGATGTGACGTTGCCGGGCGCGAGCGTGAGATTACTGCCAGAAATTTTTTCGGCGGTCTGAGACACCTCCATACGGTTGTTTTTCGCGCCTCTGCGGTGAAAAACAGATTCGTAACCAACTCATAAGTTATAGAGATGTGATTCAGTGCCTACGATTCACCAACTGAAAATGCTTCCCTCAACTACGGGAAAGAGTTATATACCCATACCGCATATTTTGTAATGGATTATGACTGGGTACTACGACCTCATCCTTGGGCTGATTCCGCTTTCGTTGATTGGCGTAACCGGCGTGCTGAGCCTCGTTGGCTTCTCAGTGACGTCTGCCGTGCCGCTGGCCGCGAGCATTCCCGTGGCGCTCATCGGACACGCACTCTTCGTCAACAGTCCCGTCGATGATACCCAGTCCCCGACGGAGACTGTCGAGTCGTCGTCCAAGAGCTTCGAGCCTGCGGACTGAGCGGTTTCCCGGCAGTTCTCGATTTTCTGCGGTCTTTCGTTTCGTCGCTGGTTTCGTCCTCGTCGGCGGTTCGTCTTCCGAGCAGGAAATTGTGTAGATTGCTTTAAGAAAGTCATAGTTGTTCCTTCCACTGCTATTGACGAGCGAAGCACAGTTACGACAGCGCGTCCAAGTCCCGCCATGGAGTACGCGGTGCTGGGGTGGCCCGACGAGGACCCGAAACTCCGTCTTGACTACCGCGAGTTCAGTTACGCCGGGAAGTTCGTGATGTCGAACACCGGCAAGGCCGTGGTGCGCGACCACGAAAGAGGCGTCAGTGACGAAGATGGCGCTCTCGGGGCAGACGGGACCGACCGCCACGGCGCGGACACCCCCGAGGAGCGCGACTGGATACGAGACTCCCGAATCGTCGCCGCCGTCGCGTTCAACGAGGACCGGACCGACTCGGCGACGGCGTGGCTACGGTACGTCACCGTCCGCGACGACCGCCGCGGGGCGGGCCTCGGCGCGCGCCTCACGCGGTTCGCCACTGCCAGACTCCGCGAGCGAGGGTACGAGCGGGTCAAAATCGCGGTCAACAACCCCTTCGCCTACCACGCCCTCTACAAGGCCGGATTCGGCTACACCGCCGAGGAGACCGGCATCGCGGAGTTGGTACTCGCCCGACCCGGCGACCGCTCGCCCGACCGCTACCGCGAAGGACTGGCCGCCTACCGGGAGCGCGAAGGCCTCTCGCAGGCCGAACGCGAGTTCCTGTCGGCGAAGGCCGGTGCGGACCCGCCGGACGTGGTTCCGGTCCCCGAGTAGCAGTCGGATACGCCGTAGTGCGGCCTCTTAGAGTCGCGTGACGTTGGTGGCCCGCGGCCCCTTGTCGGACTCCTCGATTTCGAACTCGACTGCTTGGTCTTCTTCGAGGTCCGGCCCTTCCACGTCCTCCATGTGGAAGAACACGTCTTCGTCGTCGTCGGCGTCCTCGGGTTTGATGAAGCCGTATCCCTTCTGGTCGTGGAAGAACACGACTGTGCCTTTGACCATGCTCCGAATCTCCAGTTTGAGGTATGTTCTCGTGTACCAAGTATTCGAGGGTGACCGGGAAAAGGGTGTTCGGATTCGTGGAGTGAAGACCTCTCTATCCAGCCGAACTGCTACAGCAAATATTCGAGGTGACCTTTACTCTACGACCCCCAATAATTCCGGGGATAAAGCGTCAACTCATCAGTATATCGGGTAAAATCTGAGTCCCAAGTAGCAACATGTGTTATGTCAACGGATTTTGCTATGTTTGCGAGAACCGCTTCTTGAATACTGATTTCACGGGGGCGATATTCCAAAAAATCGCTCACGACCGATTCATATTCCGCAGAAGAACAATGGTGAATTTCAAATACGTCGCTCTCACGAACTTTTTCTAAGCAGTCGTCGGCTCCGCCCCGGTCACCGTTCCCGTGACCTAAGCTCGTGATAGCTATATTCAAAGTTTCTCTTGTCGTATGAATTGTCGAGAAGGGTAGCTCGTTACCGACCACCCGCTCTAACAGAAAATGAGCGTATCTCTGTTTAGTTTTTGTTTCTGGGTCCAGCTCTTCAGCATCCGTATGGAAAAATCCTTCTAGGACACGCTTTCCGACAAAAATATCCGTGCTTGGGACTCCTATATCCCCGTTTTCAGATGGTTGAATAAAGTCACCCGGATATGGTTCCCGTAGTTCTGCAATTTCGGCCATCCAACTTACCCTACGAGGTCGTAAATAGGGTCGTCCTCAGGTACCGATGATACAGCATCCTTCGGCAATGATTGGTCCAATTCCCAACTCAGGAATTCTTCTTTAGTTATCGATTCTCGGTTTATCCACACCTCTGGAAGTTTCTTTTCCTTGATATTTACGTCAATATCGTATTCAGATGCAGTTTCTTTAAATTCCCTGAAGACTTCGATGAATTTTTGCTCTGTTTTTTCGACGCGGCCCCAGTTAGCCGCTCGTTCGAAATAGTCTTCGGGACCGCTAACAGTATGGACTGCGATTAGACGAGTGATTTGTTTCCAGAGACCATGGTAATAAAAGGTATCTAAATGCTGTAGGAGTTTCTGGTACTCAGAACGCTCCTCCTGCCCCATTGCTCTCACCCCTTGGTAAGCGCATTCATTTAGTACGGTTTCTGCGACTTGGGTAAACTCGGTAACGTACGGCTCTAAACCCGCGAAGATCTGGAAGCGAAGTAGCTCACGTTTCATATCGCCCGCCCGCTCGGAAAGGGACTGGATGAGATTCTCAGGAAATTCGTCAACTTCCGCCTCCGGGTCGCATGCTCTTGCGCATTGGTAGAGGTGGAGGTGAATATCTATATTGGCTAAATACAGGTCCTGGAATGGACCGTCACGCTGTTCGTAGTATTCTCGGAGCCAACTGAACGTTTCGGCGTCGATGACCTCGGTAATTGACGTTCCCGTTGGGAGAGATTCCGAGTCCCCCTCCGTTGCGATGTAATACTCAGCGACCTGTTTCACAGTCGGGTAAGGCCCCCCTTCATCACGGATTGCGAGTTTTTCACCGTTCTCGATTCCGTGGTCAAGCTCGGGAAGCATGTCTCCATCAGCATACCACTGTATCGTCACCTCGCTTTCCAAGTCGTGGTCTCGAATAGCCATCAAGAGGAGCTTCTGCTCAGTAATAGAATCAACGTCGTCCCAACTGTAACCATCAATATCGCTGACGGCCTGCTTGAGGCCCTGCTTGAACGTCGCAATAAGTCGGACCTCTGTTGATGGGAACGACATCCTTGAGCGGACTTACAGCCTTACAAGTGAAATAACTAATCATCTCTTGAAAGACTCAAATGCGTTGCTGGGAACCGTCTAGTTAGGTGATTCTGTGGTTGAATAGGACTTCGAAGGTACGACTAAAACCACAGTTGGGCCATAATCCGATATTTATTTGAGATAGGAAAATCCGATGACTGAAACCTAATTGTGCGGTTTTCGTTGTTCAGACAGTGGCCTTGGGAAGTGCTTCCGAATAGCTGTATTTTTCAACTACTGATATGGCTCTGGCTCCGAGAAACCGACCCCGGTGGCCACCGACGTTAAGCACAGCGGGGCCGAAATCTCACGCCGTTGGGGTTTCTGGGGCATGAGTGACCGAGATTCGCTACCGGGACGGGACGCATCGCTATGGCTGGACACGACCGAGCGGACCGACTATCCACCGCTCGACGGTGACCGAATGGTCGATACCGCGGTGGTCGGCGGCGGAATCGCTGGCGTGACGGCCGCGCTCCACGCCGCCGAGGCCGGGCAATCTGTCGCGGTCCTCGAATCCGACCGCATCGTCGAGGGCGTGACTGGCAAGACGACCGCGAAAGTCACCGCACAGCACGGGTTGATTTACGCCGACCTCCTCGACAAGCACGGCCGGGACGCCGCCCGCCAGTACGGCAAGGCCAACTCGGCGGCCATCGAAGAAATCGCCGACAGGGTGGAACGCCACGACATCGACTGTAACTTCGAGCGCCTGCCGGCCTACACCTACGCTGGGGACGAGGACCAACGCGGCGCGGTCAGCAGAGAGGCCACCGTCGCCGAAGGCTTGGACCTCCCCGCCGAGTTCGAACCGGACCCGCCCTTCCCCGGCGAGACGCCCGGCGCGGTCGAGTTCGAGGAGCAGGCCCAGTTCCACCCTCGCAAGTACCTCCTCGCGCTCGCCGACCAAATTCTCGAGGCCGACGGCGAGGCCGAAATCTTCGAGCAGACCAAAGTCACCGCGGTAGACGACCGGGACGGCGGCGACCACTGTCGTGTCGAGACCGAACACAGCGTCGTCACCGCGGAATCGGTCCTGCTGACGACCCACTTCCCCATCGAGGACCCCGGTTTTTACTTCGCGCGCCAGTACCCAAAGCGGTCCTACGTGCTGGCGGTCGAACTCGCCGACGAGCCTCCTCGTGGCATGTTCTACCGGGATAAATCGCCCTACTTCTCGGCCCGCCCGCACCCGAGCGCCGAGGGGCCGATGATGCTGGTCGGCGGCCAGAACCACAAGACCGGGCAGGGCGGTTCGACCGCCGACAGGTACCGGAAACTCGAACGACAGGCCCGCGACCACTTCGACGTGGAGTCGGTCGAGTACCGGTGGTCCACGCAGGATTACGTCTCGGTGGACCGGATGCCCTACGTCGGCGAACTCGGTCCGACCACCGAGGGCGTCTACGTCGCCACGGGATTCGGCGGATGGGGCATGACCAACGGGACCGCCGCGGGCCGGATGCTCGCCGAATTCGCCCGAGGAGAGGACCCCCGGTGGGCCGACGCCTTCGACCCGACCCGCATCGACCCGGAGGCTGGCGGCAAAAATCTCGTCACCGAGAATCTCAACGTCGGCAAGGAGTTCACGAAGGACTGGGCCGAGGCCCTGCTCGGCGGGAAGGACGCCGACATCGCCCCCGGCGAGGGACAAGTCGTGCGCAGAGGCGGCAAGCCCCTCGCCGCGGCCCGCGACGACGAGGGCGACCTGCACGTCTCGTCGGCGGTCTGCCCCCATCTGGACTGCATCGTCCACTGGAACGACGGCGAGCAGTCGTGGGACTGCCCCTGTCATGGCTCTCGGTTCTCGATAGACGGAGAAGTCTTGGAGGGGCCTGCGGTCGAGGACCTGCCGAAACGCGGCGAGTGAGTCGCCGAGGCGGACCAAACTGGTGCGTTTCGAGGGTATAAATAAGTGATATGCGCGTGGCGGCGCGCTCTCGTGAGCGCGCCCACACGCGAGAGAGCTATTGGACGAATATTGGACGAATGCACGAGGAGAACCACGCCAATTCTGCGGTTCGCGGTCACGTCGAGATACGGTAGTAGTAGCTTTCAAACCCACTCGACCCCTACCCCCGAGTAATGGGAAACACCGATATGCGGCAACTCGCGGCCCTCGAGGAGGTCCCCTTCGACGAACTCGAAGGCGACACCGTGGCCGTGGACGCCCACAACTGGCTCTACAAGTACCTCACGACCACGGTCAAGTGGACCACGGACGAGGCCTACACCACCGAGGACGGCACCGAAGTCGCCAACCTCATCGGCGTCGTGCAGGGCCTGCCCAAGTTCTTCGAGAACGACCTGACGCCCGTATTCGTCTTCGACGGCGCGGTCACCGACCACAAGGAGGCCGAAATCGAACAGCGCAGAGAGGAGCGCGCCAAGCGCGAGGAGAAACTGGAGGAGGCCCGAGAGGAAGGCGACGCCGTGGAAATCGCGCGACTGGAGGCTCACACCCAACGCCTGACCGACACGATTCAGCGGACCACCCGCGAGTTGTTCGACCGACTCGACGTGCCCTACATCGAGGCCCCCGCGGAGGGCGAGGCACAGGCCGCCCACATGAACCGGACCGGCGCGGTCGATTACTGCGGGACCGAGGACTACGACTCGCTTCTCCTCGGGGCACCCCTCACACTGCGCCAACTCACGAGCAAAGGAAACCCCGAACTGATGGACTTCGAGGCCACCCTCGAAAAGCACGACGTGACGTGGGAGCAGTTGGTGGACATCGGCATCCTCTGCGGCACGGACTTCAACGAGGGCGTGTCGGGAATCGGCCCCAAGACCGCCCTGAAGGGCGTCACAGAACACGGCGACATCTGGGGCGTGCTGGAGGACCGCGGCGCGAGCATCGACAAGGACGTGGACGTGATTCGGGAACTGTTCTTGAACCCGACCGTCACCGACGACTACGCGTTCGACGCCGAGATGGACCCGGACCTCGACTCTGCGCGGGAGTACGTCGTCGGCGAGTGGGGCGTCCACGAAGACGAGGTGAGTCGAGGCTTCGAGCGCATCGAGGAGTCGGTGGTCCAGACCGGACTCGACAACTGGACCTAACTGTTCCGTTCGGGCGTCAAAAAACTCATACGAGCGCCGGAGATGCGGTTGTAGTATGCGAACTGCCCTCCATCGCATCGCTGGTGGCGCGCTCGCCTACCTCGTCTCGTATCTCCTCGTCGGACTGGTGACGGTCCCCCGACTCGACCGGTATCTCCGTCGCTCGTCGGACGAGGCCGTCACCGTCCTCGACGTGTACCACTCGGCCGGGAGTCCGCTCTGGCAGGCCGTCGGGTGGTTCACGCTGAACGCCCACGGCGTTCCCGTGGATGTCGTCGCCGTGCGGGACTCCGGAAACTTCGTCGCTGACGGAGCGATGTGGTTCAGCGCGATTCCCGGATTGCTGGGACTGGTCCCGATGGTCGCGTGCCTGTTGGTCGGGGCGGTACTGACCGCGAGGAGTCGGTCGTCGCCGGTCCCGGCGAGCGTCGGCGCGCACATGGTCCTCGGATACCTGTTCGCCACGTTGCTCTCGACGGCGGTGTTCGCAGGCGCAGTCGGCCCCGTGAGTGCATCCGCGAGCGTCCTACTACCCGGCGACTACGCCGGCGGCAGGTGGTGGCTCGTCGTCGTCTTCGCGCCGCTCGTCTTCGGGTCGGTCGGCGCGCTGATGGGTCAGTCGCCGCTCCTCACCGCGACCATCGAGCGCCTGCGGTCGGGCGCGTCGCTCCGGTAGCGCGCCGAAACGCCGGTTGTCCTCGGCCCCGATTCAGACGACGAAGCCCCTGTGGCCGCGAATGGCGACTGAGAAACAAAATTATTCCTTAAACGATTGTATAGTTGTCTCGAAGGCCCGCTCGACCGTCTCGGCGAATCAGTTCGGCAAGTCGCTCCCGAACCGATTCGGCCGAAGTCTTGAGGGACGTGACGGCCCAGTTTCGAGTATGGCGAGCGACGAACTCCAGCCGAACGACCTTGAGGAGGGAACCAGCGTTCGACTCAAATGGTCGCCCCGAGGAGGCCGCGGTGCCGGAAGCACCGCCGAGGGCGACGTGACCCGCGTCTGGCGGCCGGACGACGACGTGCAGGAGTTCACGGTCGAACGGGACGACGACGCCATCAACGTCTACACCGACTACCGGAACCCGGTGGTCGAGCGCGTCGAGGGCGGTCTGGACGGCGACGAGGAGCCAAACACCGAGACGGTCGGGCGACTCGACTCGATAACGCGGGCCTGACCGCCCAAAAAACGGGACCGGCGGCTACCAGTTCTCGATGAACGCCTTCAGGTCGTCTTTGAACTGCTGGACCTCGTCGGACGGACCGTCGCCGGACCGCCCGTACTCTATCGGCTTCGTCTCCTCCTCCCAGTCGGTAATCGCTTCGATTCCGAGTTCCGCTTCGACGTTGTTGATTTGAGCGAACACGCCCGTTCCCGCCTCCTCGCTACCGGCGAAGTAGAGGCCACAGAGCGCCCCGTTCTCCTCGAGGTAGACCGCGGACCCCGAGTCGCCGTTTCTCCCGAGCGCCGTCGTGAGAACGCAGTCCTCGACTCGAATCAGGTTCGGGTTCTCGTCGTCGCCGTAGTTGACGTTGACGGACACGTCGATGAGGTCGATTTCCGCCGTCGTGGTGTCGGTCGTCCGGCCAGTCTTCGTCACCGTCGCGCCGCCGTGTTCGTCGGTGATGTCCCTGACGACTGAGCGTCCGTACTCGTCGCCGTTCCGGGCAACGTCGAGACCGATGGTCCCCCAACCGTCGTGTTTCGTGACCGTGCGAGCGGCCGCGTCGGCCTTCGACCCGTCTTCGAGCGGCGCGTAGCCCACGAGTTCTCCGACCTCGCCGCCTCGGAACGGTTGGTGAATCGGACGGTTGGCCTCGAAGCCGTCGGCGACGTAGACGTGCCAGTTCGAGACGCGAACCACGTCGCCCTCGGAAACGCCTTCGGTCCACTCGCCCTTCGACAGGTCGGTCACGCGGGCCACGTAGCTTCCGGTCCCGACTATCGGGAGGCTATCTGGCTGTTCCTCCGCGCCCGCCATGACCGGCCGGAACTCCGCGGACGATTCGGGGTCCATCACTTCGCCGCTGTCGGACGAAATCGCCATTCGAAGCGTGTGCGCCTTCAGTTCGCCGATTTCGACCACGCCGTGTTCGTCCTCGGACATCGACGTGCGATTGGCCACGAGTTGGTCCTCCGGGAGCTCGCTCTCGGGTTTCTTCTTGCTGACGAGCGCGACGAATCGCTTCTCTTTCGGGTCGTAGGCGACCCCTTGGACGTTCTCCAACCCCTCGACTTCGCGCCGGAACTGTTCGAGTTTTTCTTGTCTTTCGGTATCACTACCCATGATTCCCACCCCAACTCGGAGAGAATACCTTAGATATATTAAATTTATTTGCGATGTCCCCACAACGAAATTTCGAAACGACAACGTACTGCTCCTCGAAAGAAGGCCGGTGCGTGGGCCGCGAAGCACCGACCCACACGGGTTCATCTCCGCTCAGTTATCCACACGCATTTCACCGCCCGTCTCGTATCCCGAGCCATGAACGCCGAAGACGTGGAAGCACTCATCGAGGAGAACCTCGAAGACGCCGACGCGACTGTCAGCCACCCCCGCGGCGTGGACGACGAGGACCACCTCTCAGCCACCGTCGTCTCGCCCGCTTTCGAGGGCGAATCGCTGGTGGACCAACACCAGATGGTCTACGACGCGCTCGGCGACCACATGACCGAGGACATCCACGCGCTGGAAGTCTCGACCTACACGCCCGACGAGTACGCCGAGCAGGCAGAGTGACCGTGCCCACCTTCGTCGAACGGGTCCAGTCGGTCGCCACCGACAACCCCACGGAACTCGGCCGCGTGGTCGGCGAGCGAGTCGAGACGCTCGGCGAGGCCCTCGAACTCCTCGAGGACTGGACCGAGGAGAGCAGGGAGACCCGGACCGAACTCGCCTCCAAGTACGAGTCGGCCAAGGACCTCGCGCGCGACGAGATTCGGGACGCGAGCGACGACGACGACAGGGACCCCGACGACATCCCGACCGAGGACCTGCTCGACCACCCCGCGGTCAGCGACCACACGAAACAGCGCCTCGCGGAGTACAGCACCAAACTCTACGTCTATCTGGACGAGGAGAGCGCCTACGGCGAGGCCCGAACCGAACTCGCTCGGGCGCTCGATGCCGAACTCGAACTGTACGCCGACCTCCTCCCGGCGCTCGAATCGGGCACAATCTCGGTCCGGGACGCCCAACAGCAGATAGCGCGACTCGGCCGCGAGCAGAATCTCGGCCCGCCGAACCAGACCGCCGCTGACGTGCTACTAGAATCCGGGACGAAAAACCGAGAGTAACCGGACCCCAGAGTCTCAGACGTTCGGTTGCGGAACTTCAGTCCGGTCGAGGTTCCGGTTGTGGAGCGCCTCGCCCGTCTCGCGGTCGAAGACGTGAATCGCCTCCTCGGGGATGCGGGCGACGACCTCCTGTCCGCTCTCGACACTCCGGAGGCCCGAGACGGTGGCGACGAAGGTGTCGGTCTCCTCGTTGGACGCGCCAGCGCGGTCGGCGTCGGCGAAGGTGAGATAGACGTTGTTCTCGTCGCCCATCGGTTCCACCACGTCCACCGCGGTCCGGAAGTCGTGGCGGCCCTCGCCCTCGCCGACGACTTCGATGTCCTCCGGGCGAATCCCGAGGACGAGTCGGTCGTGACCTTCCACGTCGGCCAGCGTCTCGTCGGAGAGGGGGTACTCGAACTCGTCGGCCACCAGACTGCCGTTTTGCAGGTCCGCGTCGAAGAAGTTCATCGAGGGTTCGCCGATGAAGCCCGCGACGAAGACGTTCCGTGGTTCGTGGTAACACTCCAAGGGCGTGCCGACCTGCTGAAGTTCGCCGTCGTTCAGGATGGCGATGCGGTCGCCCATCGTCATGGCCTCGGTCTGGTCGTGGGTGACGTAGACCGTGGTGACGCCCAAGTCCTCCTGCAATCGCTGGAGTTCGGTCCGCATCTGCGAGCGGAGTTTGGCGTCCAGATTCGAGAGGGGTTCGTCCATCAGGAAGACTTCGGGGTCCCGGACGATGGCGCGGCCGAGGGCCACGCGCTGTTGCTGACCGCCCGAGAGTTCGCCGGGTTTGCGGTCGAGCAGGTCCTCGATGCCCATCATCCCGGCGGTGTCCTCGACCCGCGAGCGAATCTCGTCGTCGGGCATGTCGGTGGACTCCTCCAGTCCGAAGCTCATGTTCTCCCGCACCGTCATGTGGGGGTAGAGCGCGTAGGACTGGAACACCATGGCGATGTCCCGCGCCGTCGGCGGTTCGTCGGTGATGGCGTGGCCGCCGAGTCGGATGTCGCCGGCCGAGACGGTTTCGAGGCCCGCAATCATCCGCAGGGTCGTGGACTTGCCACACCCCGAGGGGCCGACCAGCACGAGGAACTCGCCGTCTTCGATTTCGATGTTGGCATCGTCCACCGCGACGATTCGCCCGCCATCGTCCTCGAACCACTTGGTTACCCCGTCTAGGGTCAGTTCGGCCATTGCTCTGTCCTCCGTCGTAGAGTAGTGTAAATCTTGGTCATGTTTCGCCTGCGACTCCTTTTGCGAACTGTTCGCCGAATAGGACGTACACCAGCAGGGTGGGCAGGGCCGCGACGAACGCGCCCGCCATCTGGGTGTTGAACGATTCCACGATACCGCCCGTCAGGCTGTTGAGCGCGATGGTGACGGGGGCGGCCGCGCCTCCTCCCGAGGGAAGGATGACCAGCGCGAACAGCAGGTCGTTCCAGACCTGCGTGAACTGGTAGATGAGCGTCACCGCGAACATCGGTTTCGACAGCGGCAGGACGATATTCCGGTAGATGCTGGTCACGCTTGCACCGTCGAGGCGCGCGGCCTCTATCATCTCGCCCGACAGCGACTGGTAGTACGACCGGAACAGCAGGAAGGTAATCGGAATTCCGTACGCCGTGTGGGTGACGATGAGGTTGATGATGCTAGCGTAATGCTCGTGCATCAGCGGCAGGCCCCACAGGAAACTCAGCAGTTCCTGCGTGTCCACGATAGCGTAGAGTCGGGACAGGGGCACCAACACCGCCTGATACGGGATGAAGATGCCTGCCACGAACAGCGCCACCAGCGGCATCTGGTACTTCCAGTCGATAGTCGTCAGTCCGTAGGCCGCGATGGACCCGAGGGTCGCCGACAGGATGGTCGCCGGAACAGCCAGCAGGAGGCTGTTTATCAGCGCGTTGCTCATCGCGTCGAACGCGATTTCCCACGGCTCGAAGGTGAACCCGCCCGAAACCGGCGGGAAGAACGGCACGGTCCGGTTGAACGCGTCGGTCGTCTTGAACGCCGTCATCAGGCCCGCTTCCAGCGGCGCGAGGTAGAACCCGACCAGACCGAGGAGAATCGCGTAGAGCGCGACCCTCGTGCGGTCGGCGTCTCGGAGCGTCTGCTCGATTCGTTCGCGGCGGGTGTGGTCGTCCGGATTCGGACTTGCTGGCGGACTGCTCATAGTTCACCTCGTCGGTATTCGCTGTAGAGGTACGGCGCGACCACCGCGAGCGCCATGCCGAACAGCACGATGGCGATGGCCGAACCGTAGGCCCAGTTGTTCGACCCGAACGCCTCGCGGAACATCAGCGTGGCGAGGATGTCGGCGGCCGGGCCGGGGTTGTTGCCGAACATCACGTAGAGGAAGTCGAAGGCCTTCAGCGCGAACACCATCAGCACCACCGCGGCGCTCATGGTCGAGGCGCGAAGTTGGGGCAGGATGACCCGCCAGTACATCTTCACGGTACTCGCGCCGTCCACCTTCGCGGCCTCGTAGTGAGAGGTCGGAATCGCTCGAAGCCCCGCGAGGTACACCACCATCGCGTAGCCCGAGAACTGCCAGATGAGCGCGAAGATGACCGCGGCCAACTTCGTGTCGGGATTCGAAATCCACTGAAGCGTGAGGAAATCGAGTCCCAACTGGCGGAGCGTGACGTTGACCATCCCGATTTCGGGATTGTACATCCACGCCCAGAACTTCGCGGTCACGACGAACGAGAGGCTCATCGGCAGGAGGTAGATGGTTCTGAGGGTGTTCTCGAACCGGATTTCTTGGTCCACCAGAATGGCCAACAGGAGGCCGAAGAGCAGACAGACCGCGGTGAACGCGACCAGTAGGACCAGCGTGTTCTGGGCCGCGGTCCAGAACGAGGGGTCCGAGAACGCTTCGCGGTACATCTCGAGGTCGAACTCCGAAACCTTGTACTCCGGCAAGAGCAGGCCCTCGAAGTCCGTCAGCGAGATGACGAGGTTCCACCCGATGGCTCCGTAGACGAAGAATCCCATCAGCAGGAAGGGCGGGAGCCAGAACGGCATCGACTGAACGAAGTCGCTCGACAGGAGCGACCGGCCAGTTCTCGTGTCGGAGTCGGTGCGTTCCGCAGTGGCGGTCGCTCCACCCCCGTCGGCGCGAAGCTCCCGGTCCCCGCTGTCGGCTTCCCGTCCCGGAGAGAGGCGTCGGAGTACGTCTCTGAGTCGTTGCATGTGAAAAAGGAACGTGGGAATTGCCTTCAGTTGAACGCTCGCTTCATCTGCTTGTAGGTCTTATCGACGTTCCACCCGGAAGTGAACGTGGTCATCGCGTCGCCGAAGTTGCTCTTGACCTCCGGCGGGATGGCGAGACCGTGCTCGATGGACTTGACCTGCGTCTCGGAGTTGGCGAAGTCGTCCATCTGCTGGCTCAGGAAGGGACCGAACTCGTCCTTGGGCACGTCGGTCCGGGGCGGGATGGACCCCTTCTTGGGGTTGAACCGCTCTTGGGCGTCCACACTGCCGACGTACTGGAGGAACTTCTTGGCGGCCTCGGGCGACGGGTTGTTGGTCGGCATGGGGAACGAGTCCATGTTGAGCGCGTAGACGCCTTCCGTTCCGGGGAACGGCACGTGGTTCCAGTCGGACTCGTACTCGAAGCCGTCCTGTCCGCGGTACATGCCCGCGGCCCAGTCGCCTTGGTGGAAGAAGGCGGCCTTGCCGTTGATGACCTTCTTGTTGGCCTCGGTCCACGAGATGGACCCGGCGTCGCTGTTGAAGTGACTCTGGAAGTCTTTGACTATCTGGAGCGAGTCTTTGATGGCGTCCTTGTTCGCCTCGACCTTGCCCTCGGTGAAGGCCTCGTAGGTCTCGACGCCGTACTCGCCGAGGAGGACCTGCGCCCAGAGCTGAGAGGTGGACCACGCCGACTTGGTTTGGTGGGCCATGCCCACCGCGTCGGTCTCGGACTCGACGGTCTCCATCGCGGACACGAGGTCACTGGGCTTGGAGATGGACGAGGGGTCTACGCCCGCGTCCTCGACGACCTTCGTGTTGTAGAAGAGGTTGTTGAGTCGGTGGATGTTGAGCGGGACCGCGACGAACTTCCCGCCGGGCTTGGCGGCGTCCTTCGGTCCTTGGAGGTAGGCATCCTTCATGCCGTTCTCGCCCCACACGGACTCGCCGATGTCCTCCAGCTTGTTGGCCTCGACGTAGGGCTGAAGGTTCGCGCCGGGCCACGCCTGCCACGAACTCGGCGGGTTGTCGTTCAGGACGCGCTTCTTGATGACGGTCTGGAGGTTCTGGCCCGCACCGCCGGACACGGGGTTCTGGTTGACTTCGATGTCGGGGTACTCCTGCTTGAAGCCCTCGAACAGCGCCGAAACGGCCTTCGCGCCGTCGCCGCCGGTCCACCAGTGCTGGACCTCCAGCGTCTCGTAGTCGGTCGAGGACTCCGTTGTGGTGTCCTCGCCATCCATCGACTCGGTGGTCTCGTCCGAACCCGAGTCGGTCGTGGTGTCCTCGTCGTCACCGCCGCCGCCCATACAACCTGCCAGAGCGGTGACACCGAGGGTGCCCGCACCGGCTACTTTGAGATAGTCGCGCCGAGAAACGTCGGAACCTTCGTTGGCATCTGTCATACTGTAGCCTACGAGATTTCATCTACCACCACCCACTTAAACGTTGTTGAAATTAATGCAGAACCGAGTAAAGTGTTACTCGGTAACACACCGATAGAGGTGTGGGTACACTCCGACTCACGCCCCCGATTTGGGGAACTCGGCCGGGAAAACAGTTCCGACATCGGGGAATTTATTACCTTCTCAACACTACGGAGCAGGATTTCTAGGCAAATAATCAACTATTCTACGCCCGAAACCGACCGCTCTGGGACCGGTCGTTCCCCGAGTCCGACGCGGACTCGACACCTAGAGCAATCAAAAGACAATTTAAAACAATATTTAGTTGTTTGGGGCAGTTGTATAGTTGTTCAACAGATGTGACCGCTCGTCGCGCACTCGCAGGTCTCGCACGAGCAAGAGGTCCCGATAAGGGTGTTGCAGTTCTCGCAGTTCTCGTCACACTCGTATTGCTTGAGGTACGACTCCTTGTCGCCGCCACAGCAGTCGGTCGTACACTCGTCTTTGATACACCCCTGCGGTCTGACCTCGCTGTCGGTAACGAGCGTCCGGTCGCCGCCGTCGGCCGGTTCGACCAGCGCGTAGGCCTCGTCGCGCTCAGGTTGGACGAACAGGGTGAGTTCGTGGGTCTCGCTACTGGTCGAGACCGACGCGAAGGCGGTCGCCGTCCCGTCTTCGGTGACACCGGTGACGCCCGCCCGACCGTCCTCGGCCGTCGGGTCGAGGCCGCTCTCGGTCGGGTCGATGTCGATGGTCAGGTCGCTGAAGGCGAACTCCTCGGCCACGAAGCCCTCGGCCACGAGCGTCCGACGGACCTTCTCGGCGTGTTGCTCGAAGGCCGCGCGAAGTCGTTGTTCGTCACTGTAGGCCCGAGTGAGGCGTCGCTTGGTCTCGACGGCGGCGACCGAGTTCGAGGACGCGCCGAGGCCGATACCGGCGACGGCGGCCGACCCGACAGTCTTGAGAACGCTTCGACGGTCGAACTGGTTGTCATTACCTGACATGCATCTAATGATATTTCTGTTAGAAGTTAAATTTATTCTAGCTAACTAGAACTGTTCGGAGCGACGCTCCTCGGCGTGACGGAACTGTCCGCGTCACCCCGTGTCCGCGGGACCCGGCGCGGCGGCGAGGCCAAGTGCGCACGATATTTATCTGCGGGGGAAGGACCTTCGAACGTATGAGCGACGAGGACTACCGTATCGAGGAGGACAGCCTCGGAGAGATGCAGGTACCGGCCGACGCCTACTGGGGCGCACAGACCCAGCGCGCGCTCCAGAACTTCCCCATCTCGGGCATCACGTTCGGGCGGCGGTTCGTCCGCGCGCTCGGCGTCGTCAAGAAGTCGGCGGCCCGAGCGAACCGGGACCTCGAAATGATTCCCGACGACAAGGCCGACGCCATCGTCGAGGCCGCAGACGAGGTTATCGAAGGCCAGCACGACGACCAGTTCCCCGTGGACGTGTTCCAGACCGGAAGCGGGACCTCCTCGAACATGAACGCCAACGAGGTCATCGCCAACCGCGCGACCGAAATCTACGGCGGCGAAATCGGCACGCGCGAGATTCACCCCAACGACCACGTGAACTTCGGTCAATCCTCGAACGACGTGATTCCGACCGCGATGCACGTCGCGTCCCTCGAAGCCGTCGAGAAGGACCTCCTGCCCGCGCTCGACAGCCTCCGCGAGGCCCTCGAAGCCAAAGAAGACGAGTTCGACGGCGTGGTCAAGACCGGCCGCACGCACTTGCAGGACGCCACGCCGGTCCGCCTCGGACAGGAGTTCGGCGGCTACCGCACGCAGGTCGAGAAGGGCCTCGCCCGCCTCGACCAAGTTCGGGACCACCTCTCGGAGTTGGCGCTCGGCGGCACCGCGGTCGGCACCGGCCTGAACACCCACCCGGAGTTCCCGGAGAAGGCGGCCGAGTACATCTCCGAGGAGACCGGCGTCGAGTTCCGCGAGGCCGACAACCACTTCGAAGCGCAGGCCGCCCACGACGCCATGTCGGAGGCCCACGGCGCGCTGAGAACCATCGCCGGTTCGCTCAACAAAATCGCCAACGACCTGCGCCTGTTGGCCTCCGGGCCGCGCAACGGTCTGGGCGAACTCGAACAGCCCGAAAACCAGCCCGGTAGCTCCATCATGCCCGGCAAAATCAACCCCGTCGTCGCCGAGGCAGTCAATCAGGTCCACAAGCAGGTCGTGGGCAACGACGCCGCCGTGAGCGCCGGTGCCGCCGAGGGGCAAATCGACCTCAACCTCTACAAGCCAGTCCTCGCGCACAACTTCCTCCAGTCCGCCGAGATGCTCGCCAACGCCTCCGAAGTCTTCGGCGAGAAGTTTGTCCGCAAACTGGAAGCCAACGAAGAACACTGCGAACAGCAGGTCGAACAGAGCATGGCGCTGGCCACCGCGCTGAACCCCCACATCGGCTACGACAAGGCCAGCGACGCCGCCAAGACCGCCCTGAAGGAGGGCAAGACGGTCAAGGAAGTCGTCGTGGAGAAGGGCTACCTCAGCGAGGAGGAAGCCGAGGAGGTCATCGACCCCGAGAAAATGACCCATCGCGGGATTCTGGGTAGCGACGACTAGGAGCGAACGGACTAGTTCTTCGTTTTTCTTTTTGTGACGAATGACGGGAGTTCGGCAGAGTTGTGAGGGTTGCCCCGATAATTGAGGGACGGTCTGCTTCGAACCTTCTTCTCGGTACTCCCGACGTTCGTCCCTCGCTCGCTTCGACCGACAGCAGGACAGATGCAGACTTACAAATCCACTTTCCGAAAACGCCCGTCAACCGTTTCAGGGAGGCTACCGTGCCCTAATCCATGTCCGACGACCGACACGGAGACGGGGAGACGGCGAACTTCAAGATGACGCGCAACGAGGCCCGCGTGGTCATCGCCGCGCTCTCCGACGAGGAGATGACTGCCTCTAGCGACCGGGGGATGCGCATCCAGAACATCCAAGACCGCCTCTCTGCGGAGTTCGACTTCGACGAGCATCGCGGGGTCGAGAAGGGCGAGATGGCGGCCGAGGACGACACCGGATGGCTCGACAACGACGCCATCTTCGGGGACAACGACCCCGACGACGCCGAGCGAATCGAACTCTCGCGCGGCGAGGCCAACGTGGTGACCGACGCGCTCGCCGACTTCGAGTTGGACGAAACCAAAGAGAACGCCGGGACCGCCGAGAACGTGCGCCAGCGAATCGCCGATTCGTTCGACCGCTAAATCAGCACCGCAACCGGAATCGCGGCCGAAATCGCGCCGGCCAGCGTCCCGACGATGGTCTCCCAGACCGAGAAGCCCGTGACGATGGACAGCACGGTGTCGAGACCGAAGAACAGGAACAGCGCCGCGCCGGCGTAGTGGGCCTTCCGTGCGTCGAACTTGTGGGAGAACTTGTGGAAGAAGAAGGCGTTGGCGATGCTGACCGGGATGATGGCCAGCATCTCACCCACCCAGATGGCCGGGGTCGCGCCGTACTGGACCGCCAACCCGATGGTGACGAGTTGAGTCTTGTCGCCGAATTCGCCGGCCGCCATCATGGCGAAGATGGGGAGAAAGCCGCCGAAGGCGTCGGGGACCTCTCTGCCGAACACCGTCATGTCGATGTCGCCCGCGCTCGTCACGCCGCCGTCTATCTCGGTGCCGCCGTCTGTCTCGGCGGGTATCTCGCCTCGCTCCGGCGCGGACCGCACGAGGAGAACCGCGAAGGCGAGGAACAGAACGGCGGTGAAAGCGTCCAGATAGACCGGCGGGAGTGCGCCCTTGAGTTGGTTCCCGAACCAGATTTCGAGCGCGGTCCATCCGGCGAACGCGCTCCCCGCGGCAGAGACGACGACCCACGGGTTGTAGCGCGTCGAGAGGCCGGCGATGATGAACTGGACCTTCTCGCCGGGGAGAACGAGCAGTTGGGTCGTGAAGGCCACGACCGCGATTTCGAGCCAACCGGTCATCTGTCGGCCACCTCCGCGGTCGGTCCGTGGAGGAGACCGGACGAACCCACCGTGGTTTCGGATAGCATGATTACTATGGTTTAGACACGTCTAAAGTAAAAAGGCCTTTTCTTCTAAATGCTCCTGCGACTGAGTGAGTCGCTGAACCGTCCGACGAATCGAGCGACCGGTCCAAACCGAGCGACGAACTACCAGTTTCGACTGCGTTCGAGGTAGAGGTGGCCGAACGCGAGACCGAACAGGGGAAGCACGCCAGCGGTCAGTCCGGCCGAAACCAACCTGCCGAGGACGGTGTACTGGCCGAGCGCGCTCGCCGCGACATTCGACCCGACGGCGAGGCCGAAGTAGCCGACGCTGACTCCGAACACTGTCGCCGCGTTGCCCTTGCTGGCCCGCCATCCGGCCCGGAGGCTTCCGACCGGTCCCGTCCCGTCGATGACGCAGGCCGGGTACGCCAGCACGAGTCGGTGAAAGAGGTAGACGCCCGGTAGGACGAACAGGATGAAGCCCAGCGCCGAGACGACCCACGTCAGCACGCCGGTCGCAAAGAGCGCCGGAAGCCGAGTCACAGCGTGTCTGAGTCGGTCGGCGAGCGAAGGGTCGCGCTCCTCGACGGCGGCGTCGGCGGTGGCGTAGACCGCACCCCAGACCAGCGCGATGCCGACGAAGAAGACGAGGTAGACCGGCCACACCCACCCGTCGATTCGGGGCGGTTCGGTCGGCGGGGTCGCAGTCGGCGAGACGCCCACCAGCGCGACGACCGACAGGAGACCGACGGCGAACGCGAGACCCACGAGTTCGAGGCTGTCGGCGAGGACGCCGCGCGACCACCGAAGGGTGTCCACGGCGTCGAGTCGCCGGACGTGAACTCGGTCGTCCGGTTCGATTTCGTCGCCTCGCGTTCCCATATGCGGCGTTTCACAGGCTCCTGATATAAATATCGGGTTCGTGAATCGGATTCGGAGTCCGACGCGCACTCGCTCACATGCTCCAAACACCATAATTATATTACACATAAATGAAAGTTATCTGTCTAGAATTAGTAGAAAAATATTAATGTGGGTGGATTAATATGTTCGTATGGCTGACAAGCCAGATAAGAAGCAGTTGTTGGACAGTATCGCAAAAGACGACAGTGGAGCCGACCACGGCCGTCGGAAGGTTCTCCAGTCCGGAGCAGTCGCCGCACTCGCTAGCGCGGTCGGACTCGGAAGTGTCGCCGGTTCGGCCTCGGCGTCCGGTCAAAGCGACGACTTCGAGGTGGCCCAGAAAACCGCTAGCCGGAATCGGCTCAAAAACGCCGAACTGCTACTTGAGGAACTCGCCGACCAAGGGCTAATCTCGCGCGCTTCCCCGTCTGCCTTCTCGAACGCACCCCTCGGGAAGAACGACACCGGGAGCGCCGTCCTCAAGTACGGCGAGCAAGTCGTCCACACGTTCGTCGTTCGCTCGAACGGGACGAAGCTCACTATCAACCTGCCGGAAGGTGGCGACCCCTACGCCATCTACGCACCCGACGGTTCCGGTCCGGGCAAGCGCGTCCGCTTCGACCAAATCAAGGGCACTGTCGAAACGACGGAGATGGAGTACACCCAAGACGTGTCCGCGACTTCGGAATGTGGCTCGACCTGTGGTGGCAGTACCTGCTCCCCGGCAGGCAACTGTTGGCTCGAAGACCGCGAGTGTACCGAGAGCTGTCGGCAGGACAACGCGGGCGACTACTACTGTCACGACAACTGTTACTGCGGTTGTTGAGACGGTCCGAGAGCATCGACTCCCAAACTCCGTTTCGATTTTTAGCAGAAGGCAGGCGCTACGTCTTCGTCCTCGTGGAGTCGTTCGAGAGAACGAGGACCTCCCGTGATTGCAAAGCTCGGAGATTTTCCGACGACAATGTAGCCCACAGACCGAGGAGCGAACGCCGTCAGCTACACGCAAGTAGGTAGTTCACAGGTCGATTCGAGAGAGCCACCAGTACCCGATGGGAACCGGGACGACTGCCCACGTGACCAGAATGAGCAACATCGTCGGTGTCGCCAGTAAACTCCCCGCCACAGATTCGGCGTATATCGCTCGGGCCGGGGTGACGACTTGGCTGTACGCACCGAAAGGACTCAGCGTCCCGACGAAGTGAGTCAGTCGCTCGGCGCTCGTCGGCGGTCCCGGCGGAGACCTGTTCGGTCCCACGAGTATGCCGACGATTTGAGGCCACATGGCCGACCAGACGTAGAAGACGAGTGCCAATCCGATTGCTCGCAATCGGGTCGGAGAGATGGCCGAAATGACCGTTCCAACCGTGGTGTACACGACACAGAACAGGAGCGTGAACGTAGCAAGCCGCAGTATCCCTCGGGTTGCCTCGACCGAAAAGAGTGAGACGACGACCACCGTAAGTGCGAACCCAACGCCGACCGAAACGCAGGTCGCGGCCACCCGCGAGAGTAGTGTCCCGACGAACACGTCTGCCCGCGTCACCGGCGTACCGAACAGCAGTCTGAGGCGTCCGGACTCTCTGTCGGCCGCTATTGCGACCGCACTGGTCAGCAACGCCCCGAAGGGGAGGACAGTCCCGGCGACGAGCCAGAGTGAGAACGCGAGGAAGTCCCCGGTCAGCGGGTCGTTCGACAAGCCGTACCCGACGAGGGTGCCACCGAGGGCCCCTACCAGCGACAGCGCAACGAGAAACTTGCCGACGGCCGTCCGCCGAATCACCGTGAGTTCGTGACCGAAAACTCTGCCAATAGTCATTTGGGATCACCGCCAGTGACGACGGCATTCTGTTGCGGCGTGGCCGACCGATCACGCTCGACTATCGCATCGAACACGTCTTCTAAGTTCCTCTCCTCCAGTTCGAAGTCCCGGACCGAAACGCTTCGGTTGACAAGTTCGATTACGTCGGCTTTCACTTCGGGGGCAAGACAATCGACAGTCAGGGTCTGTTCGTCCACCCGAACCCGCTCGACGGCGTTCACTGACCGAACTCGTTCGAGACAGTCCGCGTCGGGTGACTCGTCGGTAAGCAGTTGCAGTCGCTCCGAATCGCTGGCTTGGTCCGTGAGACCGTCTACACCTTGAACCGAGACGAGACGTCCGTCGTTCACGATTCCGATACGGTCACACACGGCCTCGACCTCGGCCAGCCGATGACTCGAAAAAAAGACCGTCGTTTCTCGCTCCGATAGTTCGCCGACGAGTTCCCGGACGAGTGCGATTCCTCCGGGGTCCAACCCCGAAGACGGTTCGTCGAGTATCAAGAGGTCGGGGTCGCCCGCGAGGGCGGTCGCCAACGCCAGTCGCTGTCTCATGCCCTTGGAGTAGTCTCCCGCCGGGCGGTCGAACGCCTCGTCATCGAGTCCCACTCGGTCACGAAGGTCCTCCGGGTCGTCGTCGGCCCCTTTCAATCGCAGGATAGACCGGAGATGCTCTCGGCCGGTCATACCGTCGTACATAGCGTAATCGTCCGGGAGAACACCGATTCGACGTCGAACAGCACGCGGATTGTTCGCCACGTCCGTACCGAAGACGAGTGCCCGACCCTCGGTGGGTGTTGTCAACCCGAGAACGAGGTCAATTACGGTCGATTTGCCGGCACCGTTGGGACCGAGAAGTCCGAAAACTTCCCCGGACCGGACCGTGAGATCGATACCCTCGATAGCGGTCACCGGCCCGAACCGCTTCGTGAGCGAGTTCGTCTCGATGGCGTTCTGCGTGGACACACTCTCGATTCCGACCGGGAAAATATCAACCTGTTCACTTGATTTTTCTTTGTCTTGTTCGATACGCTTCCCGAGACGTTCGACAGCAACTGTATCAGGGGAACTTATCGGCGGCGAGGTAGTTCCCCAAGGCATGGAAGTGCTGAATCCGCGCGTCCGCCTCGTCTGGGGCGTCGGCGCGGCCGTGACCGCGGTCGTCTTCGGAGTCGTCGCGGCGCTCGTGGACCGATTCGCGCTCGGCGCGGGCCTCTGGGTCGGCCTCGCCGTGGCCGGTCTCGCGCTGGTGCTGGGGGTTGTCTTCGCCGTCCTCCGGTACCGAATCTGGCGCTTCGAGGTCCGCGACGACGACCTTTATCTGGAGCGAGGAGTACTCACCCGAGTCAATACGGTGGTTCCGTTCGTCCGCGTCCAGCACGTGGACACCCAGCGAGGACCGGTCGAGCGGGCGCTCGGACTCGCCAGCGTGGTGGTCTACACCGCCGGGTCGCGGGGCGCTGACGTGACGATTCCGGGTCTGACGCCCGAGCGCGCCGACGACTTGCAGGAACAGCTTCGCCGCCTCGCCATCGAGAGCGAGCGCGAGTCCGACGCCGTATGAGACTCCACCCGTTCTCGGTCCCCTACCGGGCGCTCTCGCGGGGGATGAGCGTCGGCCTGATGCTGTTTTTCCTCGGCCAGTCGCTGTCGGGGACCGACGCCCTGCCCTTCCCGCTCGCCGGTCCCGCACTAATCGCACTCGCCGGCGTCGGCGTCGTCGCGGTCGCGGTCTGGCAGGTCGCCTACTACCGGCGGTTCGAGTATCGCCTCACCGACGACGGCCTCGAAATCGCGTCGGGCGTCGTCTCGCGGCGCAACCGCGAGATTCCGCTCCGGCGAATCCAGAACGTGGACATCTCGCGTAACCTGATTCAGCGCGCGCTCGGCATCGCCGTGTTGGACCTCGAAACCGCTGGCGGCGGCGCGACCGAGGCCAGTCTCCGGTTCGTGGGCTACGACGAAGCCAAGCGCCTCCAGCGGGAAATCCAGCGCCTCAAGCGCGGCGCGGCCGAATCGGGGACGGGCGAATCAGCAGAAGGCGAGGAGCGCGACGACCGCGAGGAGGTCCTGTTCGAACTCCAGACCGCGGAGCTGGGCCTGCTCAGTGCGCTCTCGTTCGACTTCCGGTACCTTTCGCTGTTGGCGTTCGGCCCGGCGGCCTTCCCCTTCGTGCCGGGCCTGACAGAGGTCGCACTCATCGGCGGAGTGATGCTAGTCGCCTTCCTCATCGTGGCGCTCTGGGTCATCAGCGCCGGCGTCACCTTCGCCCGATACTACGATTTCCGCCTCACGCAGGTCGGCGACGAACTCCGGTACGAGCGCGGACTCCTCCAGCGATACGACGGGTCGATTCCGCTCTCGAAGGTCCAGACGCTCACGATGACCGAGAACGCGCTGATGCGCCGATTCGGCTACGCTACCCTCGCGGTCGAAACCGCGGGCTACGGGCCGGGCCAGACGCCCTCGGGCGGTTCCGAGGCCGCGATTCCGCTGGCGACCCGCGACCGGGTGGTTCGGCTCGCGCAGGACGTGGAACCGTTCGACCTCCCCGAGTTCTCCCGGCCGCCCAAGCGCGCCCGGACTCGCTACGCCTTCCGGTACGGTCTCACGCTCGGCGGCCTCGCCGTGGCGCTGGGTGCGTTGGAGGTCGTGATTGGTCCCTCCGCGCCCGGTCCGGTTCCGCTCTGGGCGATTCCGCTGGCGCTGGTCGTCCTCGCGCCGGTCGCGGCCCACCTGAAGTGGCGCAACCGGGGCTATGCGGTGGGGGAAAATCACGCTTTCACCCGGAACGGCTTCTGGGACCGGACGACCAAGGTGGTGCCCTACTACCGAGTTCAGACGGTGATTCAGACGAAGACCGTCTTCCAGCGCCGCCGGAATCTGGCGAGCGTGGTGGTCGATACGGCGAGTTCGGCCGGCAGGGTTGCTGTCGCGGTGGACTTGGACGCCGAGCAGGCGACCGAGTTCCGGGAGTTGGTCGGCGAGAAGTTGCAAGAGAGTTTACGAGAGCGGTGGCGCGAAGCGGCCGAGTCGAGTTCGACCTCGGACGACGAGTCTCGTCGCCGAGACTGAACGGTTTTTTACCCTTCGCCGACTCATTGCCGGGTAATGACTGACCACGACTACGAGGACCTCGGCCTCGTCGCAGGGTTGGAGATTCACCAGCAACTCGACACCGAGTCGAAGCTGTTCTGTGGCTGTCCGACCGAGCTACGAGAACCCGAGGAGGCCGAACGCGAGTTCACGCGCTTCCTGCACCCGACCAAGAGCGAACTGGGCGAGATGGACGAGGCCGCGCTCGAAGAGAGTCGCGTCGATAGGGAGTTCGAGTATCTGGCCTACGACACCACCTGTCTGGTCGAGGAGGACGACGAACCGCCCCATCGCCTCGACGCCGAGGCCCAAGAGGTCGTCCTCGAAATCGCGCAACTGCTGGATATGGACGTGGTGGACCAAGCCCACGTCATGCGGAAACTCGTCGTTGACGGGTCGAACACCTCGGGATTCCAGCGTTCGACGCTGATGGCGACCGACGGCGAGATTTCGACCTCGGAGGGGCCGGTCGGCGTCGAGGACCTGATGCTCGAAGAGGAGTCGGCCCAGCGCGTCGAGGAGCGCGAGGACGGCGTTCTCTACAGCCTCGACCGACTCGGCATCCCGCTGGTGGAAATCGGTACCAAGCCCGACATTCGGTCGCCCGAGCAGGCCCGCGAGGCCGCCGAGCAAATCGGGATGCTCCTGCGCTCGACCGGCAAGGTCAAGCGCGGCCTCGGGACGATTCGCCAAGACGTGAACATCTCCATCGAGGAGGGCGCGCGTGTCGAGGTCAAGGGCGTCCAGAGTCTGGACGACATCGACGACCTCGTGGCGAACGAGGTCCACCGGCAGGTCCGCCTGCTGGAGATTCGGAACGAACTCCGCGACCGGGACGCCGAGGTCGGCGACGTGGTGGACGTGACCGACACCTTCGCCGACACTGACTCGGGCGTCATCCGGGGTGCGCTGGACTCCGGCGGGAAGGTCACGGCGGTCCCCCTCTACGGCTTCGACGGTCTCGTGGGTGCCGAAATCCAGCCGGACCGACGCCTCGGGACCGAACTCTCCGACCACGCCAAGCGCCACGGCGCGGGCGGTATCTTCCACACCGACGAACTCCCGGCCTACGGCGTGACCGACGACGAGGTGGCGGCGCTCCGCGAGGCAGTCGGTGCTGGTGACGAGGACGCGGTGGCCATCGTCGCGGCCGACCCCGAGACGGCGGATTTGGCCATCGAGGCCGCCGCCGAGCGCGCAGAGACCGCCTTGGAGGGCGTGCCGGAGGAGACCCGCGGCGCGAACGAGGACGGCACGACCCGCTACCTCCGACCCCTGCCGGGCGCGGCCCGGATGTACCCCGAGACCGACGTGCCGCCGGTCGAACCCGACCCGAGCGAGGTCGAGACCCCCGAACTCCTCACCGAGAAGGTCGAGCGCTATCAGGACGAGTACGGTCTCGACGCGGGCCTCGCCGAGCAGGTCGCCTACGGCGAGCGCATGCCGGTCTTCGAGCGCGCGGTCGAATCCGGCGCTGACGCCACCCTGTCGGCCCAGACCGTCGAGAGTACCGTGACGGAACTCCGGCGCGACGGCGTGCCGGTCGAGAATCTGGCCGACGACCACTTCCTGCAGGTCCTCGACGCGGTGGCCGACGGCGAGACGGCGAAGGGCAACGTCGGCGAGGTCCTGACCGCGCTCGCCGAAAGTCCCGAGTTGACCGCCAGCGAGGCCATCGAGGAGGAAGGCCTCGGAAGCGCGGGCGAGGACGAAGTGCGCGAGGCCGTCGTGGGCGTCGTGGAGCGCAACGAGGAGCAGGTCGCCGAGGAAGGAATGCAGGCGTTCTCCGGCCTGATGGGCGAAGCGATGGGCGCTCTCGGCGGCAAGGCCGACGGTGACACCGTGAGCGAACTTCTGCGCGAGGAGATTCAGAAACGGGCTTAGAGAACGGATATTGTTTCTTTAGTATTTGTTTTTCTTTCCCGTGCTATTCTATGGGTTTCTTTTGCCGTATTAGAATGAGTGCAATCGTGGTCGTGAACGTTTATTGAAGCCCCCGCCCGGTCGCGGTCGCTGAGCGACATATCCGCGCCTCACCGCACCGCACCGCACCGGCGCGGATAGAGGTCGCTCAGACGACCAAGCGTTGCGCGACCGGGCGGCCCCTTCATCCCACCCCGTCGGTTGGTCGGCCGAGCGCCACCCGCGGACCGCGGGGGTCGGGGCGGACCGTGGCGAGTCGGCGCGGCCCCCGAAATCGGTCAGAAAAGCAAGTTCATTGTCTCAGGCCGTATCGTCGTGCAGGCGCTCGACCGACTTCTCGATGCTCTCGATTCGCTCGACCTGCTGGTCGGTCGCTCGGGCCACGTCGGCCACCTCGTCGGCGATGTCGCTGGCGTGCCGGGAGACCTCCTCGACCATCGCCGAGACCTGCTCGGCGGCGACCGCCTGCTCGTCGGTGGCCTCGGCGACCTCGCCGATGCCGTGGACGGTCTCCTCGACCGCTTCCACGATTTCCCGGAGGGTTTCGAGCGAGGACTCGACGTTCTCGACGCCCGACTGAATCCTGCGCTCGGTCCGGTCCAAGCTTTCGACCGTATCGTCGGTCTTGGACTGAATCTGGCCGACCATCTCCTCGATTTCGCTGGCCTGCTGTTTGGACTGCTCGGCGAGGCTCTTGACCTCCTCGGCGACCACCGCGAAGCCGTCGCCCGCTTCGCCGGCCCGAGCGGCCTCGATGGAGGCGTTCAGGGCGAGGAGGTTCGTCTGCTCGGCGATGTCGTCGATGACATCGACCACTTCGTCGATTTCGGCGACGGTCTCCTGCAAGTCGGCCATGTCGCCGGTCACGTCGGCCCGCGCGTCGTCGATGTCCTCCATCGCAGTCATGGCGTCGCTGGCGGCGGCTTGGCCCTCGGTGGCGAGTTTCTTGGCCTCTCTGCTGGTCTGCTCGACCTGCTCTGCGCTGGCGGCGACCTCCTCGACCGTCGCGCTCATGTTCTCGGTCTCCTCGGCGATGTCGTCCACGTCGCCGGCCTGCTTGCGGGTCACGTCGTGGATTTCGTCGGCGCTTTCGGCCACGTCTTCTGCCGAGTCCGCGAGGTCTTCGAGCGAGTCCTCGACCGTCTCCGAGATGGCGTCTTGGAGGTCCACGAGTTGCGCGTTGGTCTCGCGCATCTCGTCGCTGTAGGACTGAATGTAGGTGTCACACACCATCTGCATGTCGAGGTTCACGATGCGGAACAGCGACAGAATCTCCTCGATACCCTCGGCGAACTCCTCGCGGACGACCTCGGCGGCCTCGTCGTCCACGCGCTCGGCGGTCCGCTCGATTACCCGGTCGCCGATTTCGGGCACGAGGAAATTGAAGTAGAGGGCATAGGCTCCGAGATAGTGCTTCATCGGCATGTCCAACATATCGTGAATCTTGCCGATGCGAGCGCGGTCGGCGAAGTACTCCCGGTCGTACTCGCCGTCGGCCAGCGACACCAGATACTCGGCTTGGGTCTGTTTGAGTTGGTCGATGGTCCGAGTAGAGCGACCGAGGACCTCGGTAGTCTCGTCGTAGTCAGTCAGGTGGTCGTAGAACTCGTCCACGGCGTCGTCCGCGATGGACTCGAAGAGGTCGGATTGGCCCGCCAGACGCTCGGCGTCGTCCTCGCCGAACCCAGTGAACTCCTTTCGCCACTCGATTTCTTCGTCGTCTACATCCAAATCCGCCAGTAGAGCATCGCCGTCTATCCGCTCTGCTAGTCGGCCGTCCGGGCCCGCAGTTTCCATGTACCCGTGGGGGAACCCACGCGACTTAATATTTCTTGAAATTATCGGGCGTGAGAAAGGTGGGACGCGACGAAAGCAAAAGACGTAGCCCCGCGAGACACCTACGCCGAACAGATGTCGTGGTACGTCCTGCTCCTCGCCGGCGTGTTCGAAATCGGGTGGGCTATCGGTCTGGAATACTCCGACGGCCTCTCAAAACCGATTCCCACCGCGGGGACCGTCGTGGCGCTCGTCGTCAGCATGGGCCTGCTGGCTATCGCCGTCGAGGACCTCCCGGTCGGCACGGCCTACGCGGTCTGGACTGGCATCGGCGCTGTCGGCACCGCGACGTTGGGCATCTTCCTGTTCGACGAACCGGCCTCGCTAACGCGGGTCGCGTTCATCGGCGTCATCGTGGTCGGTATCGTCGGTCTGCATCTGTCCTCGGGCGGGCACTGACCGACCCCCGTCAGGGCCACGCGTACTTCTGGACCCCCGACAGGAACTCCTGTGAAACCGCCGACCACCGGGGGTCGCTGACGCGCTGGGAGAGTCGATAGGCCACGTAGACCAACAGGATGGCGAACGCGGCGTCGGTCACCCAGTGGACGCCCAGATAGAGCGTCGAAAAGACGATGGCGACCGCCAGAATCGCGGCGGTGTGAGCGTACCGAGTATCTGCCTTCCGGGCGTAGAGCGCCGCCAGCACCGACAGGCCAGTGTGGAGACTCGGGAAGGCCTTGACCAGCGTGTCGGTGCTGTAGATGCCGTGCTGGATGGCTGGCGTGAGTTCGTACATCAACGGTTCGACCGTCGAGAGGTACAGCGACGATACTTTTACCGGGAACAGGAGGAAGAACGGCACCGCACAGACCACCACGATGATGTAGGCCAGCGCGTAGCGATGGGCCTCCTCCTCGTCGTGGGCCTTCAGTTTGAAGTAGGTGAACAGCACGATGAAGGGGAACCCGACGAGGTAGACCCCGGTCGCAAGTACCGTCAGCGGCGTGGCGACGAACGCCTGAAACACCGCGACGGTCGCGCCCTCGACGGCGTAAATCGCGCCGGTGAACGTCCGGGCGACGTGGAAGTTGAGCGCGAGTTTGTTCACGATTTCGGTGACGACCCACGCGACCCCGAGGTACTTCCAGTCGGTCTTCAAAAACTCCACCAGCAGGGTCCGGAACCGCTGGTCGGGGAGGAAAAGTCGCTTGCCCACGAGCATGGCGGCGATGCTCGGGACGGCGACGAGGAGGGTGAATTGCGTACCGAGCGGGAGGGAGGCAAACATACTCGTAGGTAGCTAGACGCCAGTTCGATAAAAGATTTGACTATCTGTGTGCGCACTGGAACTCGCCCGCCGAAATCGCCGGTTGGGCGTTCGTAGCACAATCTCACCTCTGTCAGCGCGTTCTCCAAAACGTATCTCTCCCGACGCGGAAAACCGTTCGGGCGAAAGCCCTCGTTACTCGGCGTGGCGTCTCCGCGGTTCTACTTTCCTTCGCGCTGTGGGTCGTCCTCGGCGTGGTACATCGCGCGCCGGAGGATGCCCCGGAGCGTCTGGACCTCTCGACCGGTCGGGTGGGCGCGCCCGAGGAGCCGTCGGGCGAGGCGAACCGTCTTGTCGCGCTTCTCGGCGGGGTGGTCGATGGCGTCCAGAAACTCGGCGAAGTGGTCGTAGAACCCCTCGATTTCGGCCTCGTCGGCGCGCTCGCGCTCCACGTCGGGGAGGTGAGTCCCGTCGAGGGTCAGGTCTCGGAGTTCGTAGAGCGTGACGGTCGCGGCCTGCCCCAGATTCAGCGACGAGTACTCGTCGCTGGCGGGAATCGAACAGATTTGGTCCACGCGGGCTATCTCGTCGTTGGTCAGGCCGTTGTCCTCCCTGCCGAAAATCAGGCAGGTATCGGCCTCCACCTCGCCGAGGTCGTCGGCCAACTCGTCCACCGTCTCGAAGGGGAACCGGCGGTGCTTCCGGGCGTCCTCGTTGGTCGTCGCGGTCAGGCCAACGGTGTGGTAGTTCTCCACGAGGTGGTCGAAGGTCACCTCGTCGTAGTTCGGCAGTACGTCCTCGCGGGCCTGCCCGGCGAACCCGTAAGCCTCGCTGTCTCTGCCGAACTCCGGCGGATTCACGAGTTTGAGGTCGTCCATCCCGAAGTTCTTCATCGCTCGGGCGATGGTCCCGACGTTACCGGGCGTCTTCGGTTCCACGACGGCGACGGCCGGCGGTTTCATGAGGGGTAGTCCTGATCCAAGTCGAGGTCGTCGTCCAACTCGTCGCCGGGTTCGAGGGGTTCGCTCTCGTCCTCGTCGTCGTCGTCGAGGTCCATGTCGCGGAGATTGATTCGCTCCTGTTCCTCCTCGGGGAGTTCGACGTTCAGGGCCTCTTGGTCCGGCTCCGGCGGTTCCGGGATGTCGTCGGGGTCGGTCTCGACGTGTTCGATGCCGCCGTAGCCTTCCGGCGCGCGGCCGCCGTCCAAGAACCACTCGTGGAACTCGTCTTGGAGGCGCTCCTCGCCCTTGAACTGGCTTCCGCCGGCCTCGCCGAACCAGTAGAGGAAGTCGGGTTCGTGTTCCCGACAGAGGACCACCTCGGAGAGGGGTTCGCCGTAGACGACCTCGGCGACGTTGCAGTCTGGGAGGTTCTCGTCGCCGTGAACCAGCCAGCAGGCGTCGCAGGGCGACCCGACGAGTGCTTGGAGTCGGACGAGGCGCTTGCGGGTGTCGTCCGGCATCTGGTCCACCGGCCGAAAGTTGTCGTCGTCGGTGAACACCTCGTCCTCGTCGAACCGCCAGCCGCGAAGCCCGATGTTGACTTTGCCCATTTGCTCGGGAAGTTGGCGCTCGGAGGTGAAAAAGAGCGCGTTCTCCGTCCCCGATTCGGAGGCGACGAAAGATTCCGGAACAGCCCTCTTTTTAAGCCTCCCGTGCCGCCTACCCGATATGCAGAACGTCACCGCTGGGGGCATGGGCATCGGCGACGACTACCCGCCGCGGATAATGGGCGTGTTGAACGTCAGCGAGGAGTCGCCCTACGACCCGAGCGTCTACGACGACCCGGCCGAGGCCGCCGAGTACGTCGATTCCGAACTCATCGGCGAGGGCGCGGACATCGTGGACGTGGGGCTGGAATCGGCCAACAAGCGATTCGAGGTCCTCTCGGCCGACGAGGAACTCGAACGCCTCGACACGGCTATCGAGACCATCGAGAGCGTCTCGGGCGATGCGGTCTTCTCCATCGAGACCAGATACGCCGAAGTCGCGGACGAGGCCCTCTCGCGTGGCTTCGACATGGTGAACGACATCTGCGGGTTCGCCGACCCCCGGATGCCCGACGTGTGCCGAAATCACGACGCCGCGGTGGTCAAGATGGCGAGTCCGCCGGACCTCGAACGCCCCGGCGCAATCGAGAAGCCAGACGACATCTACGACGCGCTCAAACGCGAGGGCCTGACCGACAAGACCATCGTGGACCCCGCGTTCGGCGGGTGGTCGGAGGCCAAGACCCTCGAGGACGACCGAGAGACTTTCCGGCGACTCCGGGAGTTCCGGGGCCTCGGGTGTCCCATTCTGGTCTCCATCAACCGGAAGAACTTCCTGCGGGACCTCGCCGACAGGAGTACTGAGGAGGCCCTGCCGGTCTCGCTGGCGGCGACTTCGATGGCGGTCGAGCGCGGTGCCCACGTCGTCCGGACCCACGACGTGGCCGAGACCGCCGACGCCGCCAAAATCGGCGCAGAGTTCGCCCGCAATCGGATTCGAGCGGACTGCGGCGGCAGTGACGGTCGGGGCCGAGACGGTATCGCCGTCGAGGAGCTAGACGCGACCAACTCCCGAGAGGTCGCTCGCCACCTCGAACGCATCGGTGCCGACCCCGCCCGCGCCGACGAGGCCGCGGCCCGCGTCTTCGAACTCTCCGGCCTCGGAGACAGCGAACGCGATGTCCTCGACTCGTCTGCGAGCGAGGTCGGCGCGCTCGTCGCTGGCGGTCCGGCGGGCGTCCTCCTCGGCGGTTCGCCCGCTGTACTGGCCGACCTGCGCTCGCGCGTCAGCGAAGTCTCCGAAAGCACACAGGACCTCGACGCGGCGCTCGATGCGGTCGTTCGCTCGGACCAGTAAGAGAAAACTTATGCCGGGAGAGGAAGAAATCGGGCATGGGAAGCCGGAAGGGCGCTCGCGGGTAGGGGTACTTGCTCGCGCACTTCCGGCTCGAACGGTTCTGACATGAACTACGAAACGTGGAGACCCGTCTACGAACAGATTCTGGACGATTTCGGCTTCGGCCGGGAGGCCGACGAGGAGGCCCGCGACGAACTCGCCGACCTGACGCGCCCGATAGCCGCGGCTTCCGAGTTCGACCTGACTCGCCTCGACGTGTCGGGCGAAGTCGTTGCTATCGCGGGCGCTGGTCCCTCGCTGACCGACCCGGACCACCCCGACCGTCCGGTCCAACTCGACCGAGCGAGGGACGCCGACGCCGTGTTCGCGGCCTCGACCGCAGTAGACGAACTCCGGCAGGCAAGCGTCGGCGTCGATTGCATGGTGACGGACTTGGACAAGAACCCCGCTACTGCCCGCGAACTGACCGAGGAGGACACGCCGGTCGCGTCTCACGCGCACGGGGACAATATTAATATGGTCTGCAAATGGATTCCGCGGTTCGACCGGGCGAACGTCCTGCCGACCACGCAGGCCCGACCGGTCGGCCACGTCCGGAACTTCGGCGGGTTCACGGACGGCGACAGGGCGGCCTTTCTCGCGGACCACCTCGGCGCGAGGACCCTCGTCTTCGTCGGGTGGGACTTCGAGGACCCCGACGTGGACCCGATGAAGGCCCGGAAATTGGAGTGGGCAGAGCGACTGCTTCGGTGGCTAGAGGTCCGCCGCGGCGAGGAGTTCGGCGTGTTAGACGGTCGGCGGGGAGCAATCGACGTGAGCGAGTTCCCCGACTGAGGCCAACAGATTCGGTTTTAGAGGGGACCCGGCCGAGATTTACCGCAGGCAGTTTACGGGCGGGTCTCCTCTCCCGAGTAGAGTCATATGAGTGTCTTAGCCGAGTTGACGGTTCCGGCGAGCGAGTTCGTTCTGTCCGAGACCCTGCAAAGCGTCCCCGAGATGCGCATCGAAATCAAGCGGGTCGTCGCCGACACCGAACACGTCACCCCCTACTTCTGGGCGTCCGGCGACCACCTCAATCGTTTCGAGGACGCGCTTCGGGACGACGACACGGTGCAGGACATTCTCACGCTGGAGGAGCAGGATGGCGACGAGCGATTCTATCGCGTGACGTGGCAGGCCGACGTAGAGACTCTGATGGCCGCCATCTCCGACGCGAAAGCGACCATCCTCGAAGCCGTCAGCGACGACGGGAAATTCTGGGACTTGAAGGTCCTCTTTCCGGGCCGCGACGACCTCTCGGGGTTTCACGACTACTGCGTCGAGCGCGATTTCTCCTTTCAACTCGAACGGGTGTATCAGCCCGAAAATCCCCAAGAGGTCGGCGAGTACGACGTGACCGACGACCAGCGCGAGGCCCTCCTCGCGGCCTACGACGCCGGGTACTTCGACGTGCCGCGAGACGTGAGTCTGACCGAACTGGCCGACGAACTCGGCATCTCCCGAAACGCTCTTTCGGCGCGCCTCCGCCGCGGCCACCGGAACCTACTGGCGAACACGATGGTCCACGACGAGTGAACACCGAAACCGCCGGACGCCGACGCCCGGCGAGTGGCCACGGAACCGGGACATAAAACGGTGGTAGTGCTACCACACGGGACCTTTAGGAAGGACGAGGTAAGGGCCAATGTCTGGTTCGGTGGAAGCATGAATGCCGACGAGAGCCAACTGGCTAACGAGCAGGACGCAGAGAATCCCGTCGTGACCTACGACGTGAATGACGGCGAGTCGATTACCAACGCAGTCGTGGCCGCAGTCAGTTCGGCGTCGGGGACGAGCGCGACCGAGTTACGGCCGCTCTACTCGGCGGTGGACCCCGACGCGCTCGATAGCATCTTCGCGCCACAGTCCGATGGCACGCCGCGCGTCTCCGGGGGCACCGTCGCGTTCGAGTACGGACCGCACCGAGTCCGCGTCGAGAGCGACAGGACGGTCCTCGTCTTCTGACCAGCAGAGACAGCGACAGACCGATTTCAGGGTTCCAGCACGACCTTCCCGGTCGTCTCGCGGTTCTCGATGGCCTCGTGGGCCTCGGCGGCGTCTTCCAGCGCGAAGGTCTCGCCCACGACGACTTCCAAGTCGCCGGCGACCAGCATCTCCTGTAGTTCGGGCACCGACGCGAGGACGCGCTGGGGGTCGCGCTGGAGCGCGTTGCCGAGGTGGAACCCGATGACCGACTTGTTCTCGAACAGGAGTCGCGTGGTCTCGACTTGGCCGGGTTCGCCGCTGGCCGCGCCGTAGGCCACCACGCGCCCGAAGTGCGAGAGGGCGTCGAGGCTCCGGGCGAACGTCTCGCCGCCCACGCCGTCGAGGACCAAATCGACGCCCTCGCCGCCGGTTTCGTCCTCGATGATTTCGCGGAAGTCCTCGTCCTCGTAGTTGATGGGGTGGTCGCACCCGAGTCGCTCGGCGAGGTCGAGTTTCGCGTCGGTGCTGGCGGTGCCGAACACCTCGGCGTCCGCCGCGCTCGCCAGTTGGACTGCCGCGGTGCCGACCCCGCCCGCCGCGGCGTGGACGAGGACGCGCTCGCCTGCTTCCAGTTCGCCCCACTCGTGGAGGACGGCGTGGGCGGTCAGGAACTGGACCGGGAACCCGGCGGCCTCGGCGAACGACATCGACTCGGGGACCTCGAACAGCGAGTCGGCGTCCGCGAGGACGTACTCGGCGTAGGCGTTCTGGCCGGTCATGGCCACGACGCGTTGGCCCTCCTCGCGGTCTACGCCCTCGCCCACAGCGTCGATGGTGCCCGCGGCCTCCATGCCGGGGACGTAGGTCGGTTCCGGGCCGCCGACGTAGTGTCCTCGGCGTTGCATGATGTCAGCGAAGTTGACCCCCGTGGCCTCGACCTCGATTCGGACTTGGCCCGGTCCGGGGTCGGGTTTCTCCGCGTCTGTGACTTCTAGCACGCTACTGTCGCCGAACTCCGTGACTTCGACTCTCTGCATGGCCTCGTCTTCAAGCCGAAGGGGGATAAACTCTCATGCCGTGGTCAGTTTTTCCGCGACCCGACGAGGACGATACTCTTGAGACGCGAAAGCAGACCAACCGGTCCGCGGTGGGTGCGCTCGGTAGAGCAAACCACCACCAGACGCCCGGCCGACCGACCGCCAGCGAGCGCGCGGTGAACCAGCCGACAGGGGTGGGATGAAGGGGCCGTCCGGTCGCGGGCTTCAAAAAGCGTTCATCACAGTCATCGCGTCGTCGCGGTTCACTGATGAGACCACGGTCATCGCGGTCGATCACACCACTATTCCGACAACCGCTCTCCGCCGATGTAGAGCCGTTCGGGCGCTGGCCGCCCGTCAGAGAACGACTCGTGGTACTCCATCAACTGCCAGAGAACCCCGGTCGGATTCCGCGGCGAGACGAACGCCTCGGCCCACTCGTCGTAGTCGGTCCGGTCCACCACGCGGATGTCCTCGGCTTCGAGCGCACTAATCGCGGCGTCCATGTCGGCGACTTCGAGGGTGACGTGATGCATCCCCGGCCCGTTCTCGGCGAGGAAGTCGGTGAGGAACGAGGAGTCGTCGGCAACGGGTTCGAGGAGTTCGACTCTCGACGCATCTCCGAGGAGGTAGTACGCCCACCGGAACGAGTTGGTGGGGTCCTCCTCGTGGACCAGTTTTTCGGCCCCGAGGAGGTCCAACAGCGGTTCGGCGTCGGCGACCTCGTGGACGGCGATGCCGATGTGGTCCACGCGGATTTCGGGCATTTCGGGAGGTTCAGATGGGTCGGACATGGGTTTCGTCTGCGACCTCGGACTGGATAGGTCTTGGGTGGATACCGGGGTTGTTACAGATTTAGAAATATATTTGTTTGTCTTATATTTTAGTATATGGCTTAAAGACACTTTAAGTAGTCTTAGAGCGAAGTGAGTAGCGCGAACCGCAAAACGACGGTCGTGAACGCTTCTTGAAGCCCCCGCCCGGTCGCGGCCGCTCCGTGACATATCTTCGGTCTCTCCGCAACGCCCGACCTCAGATAGGGGTCACGGAGCGACTAAACTGCACGCTGGAAGACAAACCGCGTCTTCCAAGGTCACACTCACTTCGTTCGCGTGACCGCGACCGGACGGCCCCTTCATCCCACCCGCCAGTTGGTTCACCGGGCGCTCGCTGGCAGTTGGTCCACCGGGCGTTCGCTGGCGGTTTGGTCCACCGAGCGAACGCCGGGCGGCGGCCGGGGCCGCCGCCCGGCTGAAACCCCGAGAAAATCAGGCGTCAGGTGCCAGCGCGTCGATAGTGGCTTCGAGTTCGTCCTGTTCGGCACCGCGGGGGAACGAGACCGCCACGCGGTCCACGCCCTCGATTTCCTCGAACTTTTCGAGGTCGGCGCGGGCCTCCTCGGGGGTCCCGACCGCGCCGAGGTCCTTCAGGAGTTCGTCGTCGATGGCCGCGAGCGCGGCGTCTTGGTCGCCGCTACCCCACGCCGTGGCGACCTCCTCGGCGGTGTCGGCGTAGCCCTGCCGGGAGAGGGCCTCGCGGTAGAAGGTCCCCATCGCGCCGACGTAGAAGGCCAGATGCTGGCGGGCGAGGTCTCTGGCGCGCTGGCCGTCCTCGGAGACGGCGCAGGTCAGCGAGAGCGTGACTTGCACGTCGTCGGGATTTCGGTCGCCCAACTCGGCCCCGCGCCGGAGGTCCTCGAGGCGGTCCCGAACCCCGTCGGGGGTCAACATCAGGGCGTGCCACCCGTCGGCGAAGCGCCCGGCCAACTCGACCGACTTGGGACCCATCCCTGCCGCGTCGATGGGGACGGTCTCCTCGGGCGGGTCCGACCGCAGGCGGAATCCGCCGACGGTGAAGATGTCGCCAGCGTAGTTGACGGTCTCGCCCGACAGCACCTGCCGGACGATTTCGACGTACTCGCGGGTCCGACGCAGGGGTCGCTCGAAGCTCTGGCCGTGCCAGCCCTCGATGACGGCGGGACCCGAGGGACCGAGACCGACCCGGAGGCGGCCCTCCGAGAGTTCCTGCAGAGTCGCGGCGGTCTGGCCCATCAGGGCGGGCGACCGAGAGTAGACGTTAAGAATCGACGGTCCGATGCCGATTTCGTCGGTGCGCTCGGCGATGGCCGAGAGGACGGTCGGGGCGTCTCGCCCCCACGTCTCCGGGAGCCACGCCCGGCGGTAGCCCCGATTTTCGGCCTGCTGTGCGAGCGAAACGATGTCCGCGATGCTCGGTCTCGCGGCGACCGGCAGGTGGATGGTGCGGTCTGTCATGGCTGTACCGATGCACGCCCGGACCATAGTTCCCTGCCAACGCCCGACCCCGGAAACGCGGTTTATTCGGCGCGAAGTTTGGCCGAAAACGACAGAAGCTTGATTAGAGCGCCGGGCCACTACCGAGTCGATGAGCGACGACGCACCTCCCGAAGGGTTGCGAGAATGGGTCACGTGGCTTCGCCGGACTGACCACACCGCCATCGAGTTCCTCCGCGAGACGGCGAGTAGCGCGCTCGTCGTCGTCCTCGTCGGCCTCGTGCTGTTCGGTGCGAGCGGAATCTGGCCGCCGATGGTCGCAGTCGAGAGTCCGAGCATGGAACCCCACATGGAGCGGGGCGATTTGGTGTTCGTGATGGAGGAGCATCGACTCGCGCCCGAGTTCGACACCGCCGAGACGGGGGTCGTCACCTACCGAGTCGGGAAGTCCGAGGAGTTCCGGAAATCGGGCGACTACGGCGACGTAATCATCTTCCGGCGGGACGGCGCGAAGGGGCGGACGCCCGTCATCCACCGCGCGAGGTTCTGGGTCAACGATTCGGAGAACTGGTACGACAAGGCGAACCCGAGGTACCTCCCCGGCGACAGTTGCACCGAGATAGCCAACTGCCCGGCACCGAACGCCGGGTTCGTCACGCTGGGCGACAACAACCGGTACTACGACCAAGTGACCGGCATCAGTCGCCCGGTCCGGCCCTCGTGGATTCGCGGGACCGCCGAGGTCAAGATTCCGTTCCTCGGCCACGTCAGACTGGCTTTCCAGTAAACTGCGTTTCGGTCGGCGTCAAACGTCGGGCGACTCCAGCACGTCGGGCACTCCCGCGACGGCAATCGTCTCACCAACGACGAACGACGAGGCGTCGCTGGCGAGGAATCGGGCCACGTCGGCTATCTCGTCGCTGGTGCCGACCCGGCGCTCGACCTCCTCGCGGTCCACCTCGTCGGCCGAGAGGCCCATCTGGCTGGCGAGGCCCGGCGTGGCGACGAACCCCGGCGCGATGCAGTTGACTCGCACGCCATCCCCGGCCCACTCGTAGGCCAGCGTCCGGGTGAGGTTGACGACCCCGGCCTTGGCCGCGCCGTAGTGGCTCATGTAGGGCGCGCCCTGCTGGCCCGCCACGCTGGCGACGTTGACGACGCTTCCGCCGGTCTCGTCGTCCTCGCCGGATTTGAGATGCTCCGCGGCGGCCTGCGTGCAGTTGTAGGTCCCGCCGAGATTGATGTTCAGAATCTTCTGCCAACCGTTGGGACTGATGTCGTCGAAGTTGGCCATGAACGAGGCCCCGGCGTTGTTGACCAGCACGTCGAGACTGCCGAACTCGGAGACGGTGGCCTCCACGAGCGCCTCGACTGCTTCGCGGTCGGTCACGTCGCACTCCACGGCGAGGGCGCTTCCGTCCCGGTCGCTTGCCTCTATCTCGTCGGCCACCGGGTCCACGTTCTCCTGTTCTCGGGAGCAGACCACGACGTTTGCGCCGTCTGCCGCGAACTCCTCGGCGATGGCGCGGCCGATGCCGGAACTCGCGCCCGTGACGATGGCGGTCCGGTCCGCCACGGAGAACCGGTCGAGGTGGTCGGTCATCGGGACCTCCGTTGTCGCGTGGTAGCAGTTCGCATCGCATCTCCCTACAGGCCGATACCTGATAAGGATGGGTTGAACTGGGGTGACTCCCCGAGACGGTTTATCGAACGCCGGAGAGTGGGTCCGTAACCGATACCAGTTACGAATTCCGCATTTCCGGCCGTTTCGGGTTTCCCAGTAAACTCAAGGAGGTTACGGCCTTCGGTCTTGACTATGGAGTTCCCGGTCCGGAGCCTCTCGGAGCGAGCGACGACGCTCTCGACGGGTGACGTGACCGGTGCAGTCGGCGACTCGGTGACGGTCCTGCCGGTGGTGGTCGCGGTGTCGGCGCTGACCGAACTTCGGCTTCCGGTGCTTCTGCTCTGGTTCGGTACGTTTCAGGTGGTCTGGGGCCTGCGATACGGCGCGCCGATTTCGGTCGAACCGATGAAGGCGCTCGCGGCGCTGGTGGTCGCCGGGTCGCTGTCGGTGGGCGAACTCGCGGTTGCCGGGACGCTGGCCGGGGCGGTGTTGCTGGCCTGCGGAGCGACGGGGGTACTCGGGGCGCTGGCCGAGCGCATCGACGCCGGGGTGATTCGCGGGGTGCAGTTGGCCGTCGCGTTGCTCCTCGCACAGACCGGCCTCGAACTCGGCGCGGGCGCACCGAAGACGGCGCTCGCGGCCGGGGCGGTCGGCGGAGCGGTCGTCGCGCTGGGATACCGGAGAGCGAGCGCGCTGGTCGTGTTGGCGTTCGGGACGCTGATTGCGGTCGGCGAAGTCGGCGCACCGACTGTCGCGCTCCCGGCGTTCGGCGGGATTCGGCGCGTCTCGGGGTTCGCGCTGACGCCGGACGCGCTCTCGGCGACCGGGGCGCAGTTGGCGATGACCGTGGGCAACGCCGCGGTGGCGACCTCCCTGCTCCTCTCGGACCTGTTCGACGCCGAGGCCTCGCCCGACGAGTTGGCGACCAGCATGGGTGCGATGAACCTACTGGCGGTCCCGCTGGGTGCGTTCCCGATGTGTCACGGGAGCGGCGGCGTGGCGGGCAAGCACGCCTTCGGCGCGGAGACGGCGGGCGCGAATCTGATTCTGGGCGGTCTCTACGCGACAGCGGCGCTCGCCGCGGCGGAGGTGGTCGCGGCGTTTCCGATGGCGGCGCTCGGGGTGGTCCTCGTGCTGGTCGCGGTCGAGTTGGGCCGGGCAAGTCTCGATACCGACGCGCTCGGCCTGACGGTCGGCGTCGGCGTGCTGGGCGCGGCGACGAACGTCGGGGTCGCGTTTGCGGTCGGCGTCGCGGCGTCGGTGGTGATGAAGCAAGTCCAGAACAAATTTTAGACATAAGTACATGCTCTTAGAAACTATTTCTAAGACTTTTCCGAACCTCCTTCGGACCCCCTCGTTTGACGGTCCGCCAGTCCTACGACTCTCGCATGAACATCCACTGGCACCGCCGGGACCTCCGGGTCTCGGACAACCGGGCGCTCGCCGAGGCCGCTGAGAACGGCGCGGTCCTCCCCGTGTTCGTCCTCGACCCCGGCGTTCTGGACCACGCCGGGTCGCCGCGAGTGGCCTTTCTCCTCGGCGCGCTCGAATCGCTCCGCGAGGAGTACCGCGAGTTGGGCGGCGACCTGCTAGTCGTTCGCGGCGACCCCCGCGAGGAGCTACCCCGAATCGCCGACGAGCAGGAGGCCGACGCCATCTACTGGAACCGCGACTACTCCGGTCTCGCGGCGGAGCGCGACAGCGAGGTCCGACTCGCGCTGGACGACGCCGGGGTTTCGCGGGCGGCCTACCACGACGCCCTCTGTCACGAACCGGGGTCGATTCGGACCAACAAGGGCGAACACTACTCGGTGTTCACCTACTTTTGGAAGAAGTGGCGCGACCGGGAGAAAGACGACCCCTTCGACGCGCCCGACGAAGGCACGGTGGCCGCGGTAGACGACCGCGGCGAGATTCCGACGCTCGCGGACCTCGAATTCGAGGACCCCGAGGCCGAGATTCCCCCGGCAGGGACCGACGAGGCCCGGCGTCGTCTCCGGGACTTCTGCGAGGACGCCATCTTCCGGTACGCCGAGGACCGCGACTACCCCGCCAGAGGAGGAACCTCTCGGCTCTCGCCCCACCTGAAGTACGGGACCATCGGCATCCGGGAGGTCTGGCAGGCCACCGAGGAGGCCGCGGAGCGCGCCGAGGGCGACCCGAGCGATTACGACGAGGAGGGCACCGAGGCCGCGTCGGTCCGGGAGTACCAGAGCCAACTCGCGTGGCGGGAGTTCTACGCCCACGTCCTCTCGGCCCGACCCGACGTGGTGACTCGTAACTACAAGTCCTACGAGAACGACATCGACTGGCGCGACGACCCCGAGGCCCTGCAAGCGTGGAAAGAGGGCCGAACCGGCTACCCCATCGTGGACGCCGCGATGCGCCAACTCCGGGAAGAAGCCTACATGCACAACCGCCTCCGGATGGTCGTGGCCTCCTTCCTGACGAAGGACCTCCTGCTGGACTGGCGCGAGGGCTACGACTGGTTCCGCGAAAAACTGGTGGACCACGACACCGCCAACGACACCGGAGGCTGGCAGTGGGCGGCCTCGACCGGCACCGACGCCCAGCCCTACTTCCGCATCTTCAACCCGATGACGCAGGGCGAACGATACGACTCGGACTGCGAGTTCATCAAAGAGTACGTGCCGGAACTCGCCGACGCCTACCCCGAGGACGTTCACGGGTGGCACGAACTCGCCCCCGAGGAGCGCGAGCGAATCGCGCCGGACTACCCCGCGCCAATCGTGGACCACAGCGAACGCAGAGACGAGGCCATCTCGATGTTCGAGCGAGCGAGAGGCGACGACTGAGTGGCTACCTGAGCGTCTCCGAGGAGTCTCGATACTCGGTCTTCGTGGACCTTTTTAAAGTCTCTGTACAGCCCCGGTCCACGAAGTTCGGGCGTCGAGCGAGCGCAGGAGAAAGCTTTATTTTGGCTGTGGGCTGATTTTCACCCCCTGTCACAGGACCCAGAAAACCCACATCGGGATTGAAACTACTGCGTGGTCGGCTTCGTCTCGTAACTCGCGTAGTCCGTCACAGGACCCAGAAAACCCACATCGGGATTGAAACAGATTCACCTGTCTGTACGTGTTTGAAGCACCACCATGTCACAGGACCCAGAAAACCCACATCGGGATTGAAACGAAACGAGTCGTAGGTCCCGCTACACGACTCCGATAGTCACAGGACCCAGAAAACCCACATCGGGATTGAAACCGGTCAACTCGTGCTGTTCGGCGACGCGCGTCGCCTTGTCACAGGACCCAGAAAACCCACATCGGGATTGAAACCTGTTCCCCCATCTCGACGTGTTCATGCACGAGGTCACAGGACCCAGAAAACCCACATCGGGATTGAAACGCTGTGTAGGCGAGGTAGGCGTGTCCGCCCACGAGTCACAGGACCCAGAAAACCCACATCGGGATTGAAACTGCTCCCGAACCGGACCCGGATCATGGCACCTGCCGTCACAGGACCCAGAAAACCCACATCGGGATTGAAACGACACGACGCTGGTCGAGTTGGCCGACAACATCCTCGTCACAGGACCCAGAAAACCCACATCGGGATTGAAACCGCTCGACGGCGACGCTGGTGTTGCGGAGGTGGAGGTCACAGGACCCAGAAAACCCACATCGGGATTGAAACTCTTGTTCGCCGACTTCGCCGGTGACGAGGACGCTGTCACAGGACCCAGAAAACCCACATCGGGATTGAAACGAACACGGCGAGTTCCACATGCTGGGGAACGTCTCGTCACAGGACCCAGAAAACCCACATCGGGATTGAAACTCGCATATCGATTGGCCCAGCGCGAGTGGCACATTCGTCACAGGACCCAGAAAACCCACATCGGGATTGAAACCATGGCGACGGGTAGAGGTCGGCAGGATACCGCGCTGGGTCACAGGACCCAGAAAACCCACATCGGGATTGAAACTAGGAGAGGAACCCGTCGTAGTCGTCTGACGATTCTGTCACAGGACCCAGAAACCCACCACGGGATAGCGACTACGAGACCGACTATTCCAGCGGTTCCGAGGGCCGAGGACGCTCGTAGGTCTCCCGAAGCGTATCGGCGAACTGGCCGCTCTTCCGGAGCGTTATCGTGACGATGACGAACTCCTTGCTCGCCGGTCGGAGGACGAACACCTCCCGAGGAGCCTCGCCCTCTTGCTCGTTCACCCGGTCAACCAGCGGTTCGACCGGGCGCTCGCCGTCCCGGAAGGACTCGAAGGTGGTGCCGTCCTCGCCGAAGACGTAGAGGACGCCGTTGACCTCGTTGTCGGTGTTGCGGGTGACGCGGCTGTTCATCGAGTCGCCCGCGAGGCGGGCCTCGGACCACGTTTCTTGGGCCACGTCGAAGACCGGTTCGGCCTCGTCGGCGAAGGCGTAGAGCGTCGGTCTGCGCACCGAGAGCGATTCGACAGTCGGCTCAGAGGTGGACCAATCGAGGTCGGCGTCCACGAGGTAGCCCGGCCGGACCTCCTCGACGGCGGCGTCGTGGCCCTCGTCGGCGGTGACGATGGGTTCGTAGGTGTCGCGGTCGAGCAGTCGAAGCCGTCCGACAGCGGGAGTGGCGAGTACGCGATAGGTCGAAACGTCGTCCATGGGTTCAGTAGGGGCCGACGGCGGGAAAAGCTACTCGCATCGGACAAATAACTATATGATTGTTAGAGACTCCTCTAGGAAAGTAAAAGAATTGCATTTGTTTCTACAGGGGCGCTACTCGCCGAAGGGGTCCTCGAAGTCGTTGCGGACGAAGTACCGGACCCAGTTGCCGTAGGTGCGGTCGGTCAGGTCGTCGGCGACCTGCTCGTACCGGACCTGCCCGTCGGTGTCCACGACGTAGGTGCCCGCGATGCCCGTGACGCCGTGGCTGGTCTCCTCGGTGCCGCTGTACTGGTCGGCGACTTCGCCGTCGGGGTCGGCGAGGAGTTGGAAGTCGTAGTCGAATCGGTCGCGCATCTCGACCAATTTCGGGGTCTCGCTGGTCACGACCGGGAGGACGCTCACGCCCTCGTTGAAATGGAGGTCCTCGTAGACTCTGCTGAACGTCGCCAACTGTTCGGCGCAGAAGCTACACCAGTGTCCTCGGTTGACGAGGATGATGGTAGGACCGGATTCGAGCGTGTCTGAAAGCGTTACCTCACTGCCGGAGGTGCTTTCGAGCGTGAAATCGGGCGCGTCGGAGTCTTCGAGTGTCACGGACAGACAGAGGGGCAGTAGCTCAAAACGACTTACGCCCGCGGTGGAACCGACCGCTGTTTGCGACGGGGAGGCCGGACGTTCGAACTGGAACCGCCGAATAATGTTTAGGTCTTCCAATTTCATACAAGAGTAACGATGACGAAGCAGACGACTCGACGCGCCCTCCTCGCGGGAACGACCGCCGCCCTCTCCGGACTCGCTGGCTGTTCGTCCATCACGGGGTCAGAATCCCCGACCGACTCGAACCCGACGACGGCCGGGTCGGAGTCCGCGATGGGCGACTCGGCGATGCACCCTGCCGACGGCGAGACCGGATTCGGCATCGACCTGAGTGGAAATCCCGTGATGGGGCCGAGCGACGCCCCCGTGGACGTTTACTACTGGACCGACTTCCAGTGTCCGTTCTGCAAGCGATTCGAGCAGAACACCCTCCCGAAACTGGTCGAGAACGACGTCACCGACGAGAAAGTTCGGTTCACTTTCCTCGAACTGCCCAACATCGGCGAGGCGTCGCGGCCCGCCGCCCGGATGGCCAAGTGCGTCTGGCGACAGGTCCGAGAGAGCGACCCCGGCGCGTACCTCGACTGGCACACCGCGGTCTTCGACGCCCAAGAGAAACCGAACTCGGGGTGGGCGAAGACGGACAACCTGCTCGACATCACGAGAAACGTCGGGGGCGTCGATGCCGATTCGGTCCAGTCTTGCCTGCAATCCGACCGCTCGTGGGCCGAGTCGGCCGTCGAGGACGACGTGAAAGCGGCCCAACAGAGTGGCATCACGGCCACCCCCGCGTTCGTCCTCTACAACTCCGACTCCGACAAGGCGGGCAAAATCGTCGGCGCACAGCCCTACGACCGATTCGAGACCGCCATCGAGAAAGTCGAAGACGCATGACCGTGACTGAATCGGCCGCGCGATTCGGCGGGCAACTCCGGGGGGCGCTGGCCTACCCGTTCGAGTCGAGTCGGCGCGCGCTCGCCGTCGGCGCAATCGGTGTCGTGACCTACGTCCTGCTCATCCTCTCGACTTTCCCCCAGATGTCGGTGCAGATGCTCGGGGCGGGCCTTCACTGGTTCGACGAGACCCTGATTCTGCTGACGCAGAACACCTACGCGACCAACGGCGCGACCGGTCTCGGAATGATAGTCGTCTACGCCGGTCTCACCGGCGTCGCAGTCGTCAACACCGCCGGACAGGTTCGGACGATGGGTGTCTCCAGCGCCTCCGATTTGGTGGGCGTGCTTCCGGGACTGGTGGCCTCGGGGTGCGCGAGTTGCGGGGCCGGACTCCTCGGCCTCCTCGGGTTCGCCGGGGCGATGGCGGCGCTTCCCTTCCACGGCGACCTCCTCCGGGTCGGTGGTATCGCGCTCCTGCTGGGGTTCCTCGCGCGTTCCGGGGACCCCCGAGAGTGCGCGCTGTGAGCGTTCGCACCCCCGACTCTCCGAGTGTCCGACAACCCGCATATCGCGGATTCGACTACTCGCTTAAAGTTTAACCCCGTGGCCGTTGCCCCGAGAGACGGGGGAGACAAATGGCTACTTACGAACTACCGGAACTACCGTACGATTACGACGCGCTGGAACCGGCCATCGACCAGCGAATCATGGAGCTTCACCACGACAAACACCACCAAGGGTACGTAGACGGCGCGAACGCCGCCCTCGACAAGTTAGAGGAGATGCGCGGGTCGGGCGACTGGGGCGACGTGCGGTCGGTCAAGCGGAGTCTCGCGTTCAACCTCTCGGGGCATGTCAACCACACCGTCTTCTGGCAGAACATGCACCCCGATGGCGGCGGGGAACCCGGCGGCGAGTTGGCCGACGCGCTCGACGACCACTTCGGCGGCTACGACCAGTTCAAAGACGACTTCTCGGAGGCCTCGAAGGGCGTCGAAGGCTCCGGATGGGGCATGCTGGTCTACGACCACATCGCCGACAAGCCGATGGTCGCGGCGGCCGAGAACCACCAGAATCAGCACCCGCAGGGAGCGACGCCCCTGCTGGTCTGTGACGTGTGGGAACACGCCTACTACCTCCAGTACGAGAACAACCGCGGGGAGTACGTGAACAACTTCTGGGACGTGGTGAACTGGGACGACGTAGAAGCACGCTACCAGCAAGCCAAGCAGGCCGACGCGATTCCGAAACACACCGGGTCGCACTGAGTCGGGGGCAGCGAGAACGCCGAAAACGTCGGCGAGCGTCCGCGGCCAGCGCCGCGCTCGCAGAAATATAAAATTTATTACTTTAAAGAGTTTCACCACCGGGCCGCCGAAACCGTCAGAGAGTCCCGAAAAGCGTCGATACGCTTCTCGAAAGCCACGTGTTACCAAACGACTACTCAAGGTTTAAGACCGAGAAGTGACACATATAGGGTGGAGGTTCAATTATGTCCGAGCAATCTAACCCCGAACTGCCACCGCTTCCGTACGACTACGACGCACTCGAACCCCACATCAGCGAACAGGTGCTGACGTGGCATCACGACACCCACCATCAGGGCTACGTGAACGGTCTCGACAGCGCCGAGGAGACGCTGGCGGAGAACCGCGAGAGCGGTGACTTCGGCGGCACTGCGGGCGCGCTCGGCGACGTGACCCACAACGGCTCGGGTCACTACCTGCACACGCTCTTCTGGGAGAACATGGACCCCAACGGCGGCGGCGAGCCTGAGGGCGACCTCCTTGACCGCATCGAGGAGGACTTCGGTTCCTACGAGGGCTGGAAGGGCGAGTTCGAGGCCGCCGCGAGCGCCGCGGGTGGCTGGGCGCTTCTGGTCTACGACCCCGTCGCCAAGCAACTGCGCAACCTCGCCGTGGACAAGCACGACCAAGGTGCGCTCTGGGGTGCCCATCCCATTCTGGCGCTCGACGTCTGGGAGCACTCGTACTACTACGACTACGGACCGGACCGCGGCGACTTCGTAGAGAACTTCTTCGAGGTCGTCGATTGGGACCACGTCGCGGACCAGTACGAGAAGACGGTCGGCAACCACGAGTAAGCTCCGAACTACCGTTTTCTTTCGGTCGCTACGTCCCGAGTAGCCGTAGGTCTCCCCCTATCTGTCTGTTCCTGACAGGTCTCTATCGCTACGAGTACGAATGAGAACAGTTCTCAATCCTGACGCTATCCCTGAGAAACTCCCTCAATGGAAACCAATATATAGATAACTAGAAAATATATATTTTATTCGGTAGCTTTATTTCCCAGTCGCGGCTTCGACCACGTGATGGCAGACAAATCGACTCGCCGGAAGTTCTTGACCGCCGCAGGGGCAAGCGGAGCACTCGCGCTCGCTGGATGTACAGGTGGAACTGGTGGCAACGAAACCGAGAAAAGCGGTAAGCAGGACGAATCCGATTCGGAGTCGAAGGGAGACAGCCAATCCGGTCCCTCGAAACTGAAGGCCGGTGGCTCCTCGACCGTCTACCCGATTACGAGTACGGCAGGTTCGGTCTGGTCGTCGAACCCGCCGGCCGACGACAAGGAGTACTGGGGTCCGGGCCAGTACGACATCGACACCGACAAGCGCCTCGCCGACTACTGGGCGGGCCTGTACGGCTTCGAGTCCACCGGGAGCGCCTCGCCGCCGTTCGACGTGTCTGTCGGTCTGAGCCACTCCGGTACTGGCATCGAAAAGGCCAAGAACGGTCTCGTAGACATCGCCGACGCCAGCGCGTCGGTCTCGGCCGAACTTCCCGACGCGAGCGAGGAGGAACTGAACAAGTTCAAAGACCACGTGGTCGGGGTGGACGCCCAGCCTATCGTCGTCAGCAAGGACATCTACGACGCGGGCGTCGAGAAACTGACCGCCGAGCAGGTCCGGAAAATCTACCAAGGCGACATCACCAACTGGTCGGAAATCGACGCCTACACCGGCGAGGACAAGGAGATTCAGGCGGTCGGCCGCGCCGAAGGCTCGGGTACCGACACCGCCTTCCGAGCGAACATGCTCGGCGGTCCCGACGCCAAGATGCCCGGCGTCGACGTTCGCAAGGGCCAGAACCAGCAGGTCAAGACGCTGGTCAGCAAGTCCGACAACGCCATCGCGTACATGGCGCTGGCGTTCGTCACCGGCGACGTGCCCTCCATCGCGCTGGACTTCGACGGCACGACCTACGAACCCGGCAAGAACCTCGCCGACAAGAACTACCCCCTCTCGCGTGACCTCCACTGCTACACCTACGAGGGCACCTCGAAGAAGGAGGCCGCCTACCTCCGGATGATAATGAGCGACTTCGGGCAGGAGAACTACGTCGAGACGCAGGGCTACGCGACGCTCACCGACGAGCGCCAGCAGAACCAGATGAGCAAACTCCCCGAACCCGAGAACTAACTCGGTCGGTTGCGCCGTGGCACCTGTCGTCTGACGCTTTTTTCGCGGTCGCTTTTCACTCGGCCAGCGCGTCGGTCAGCGGTTGGTGAACGCGCTCGGCAGTCGGAATCACTTCTCGGTTCGACCCGGCGCGAACGCTTCGATTGGGTAGTCGGCGACGACGGCCGAGACTGCCGCGTCGAGCGCCGAGAAGTCGTAGCCACCCTCCCGGTGGTCGAAACTGCCGAACACGCCGACCTTCTCGTCGCCGTCGGCCAGAAACGTCCGGAACTGCTCGAAGCCGTCGAATCCCCGGACGGTGTAGCCGTAGTCGGCGTAGTAGAGGTCCGCGTAGGTGTCGCGGGTGACGTAGCCGTAGCGTTCGTTGTCCACGAACCGCGGTACGTCCACGTCGGCTATCTTTTCGCCCACGTCGTCACGGAGGTATAGCTCCTCGTGGTCGCGCTGGTCGAACAGCCACACGTCGCGGAGGGCGTCGCTCCCGAACGTCGAAAACGCCTCGACGAGCGCCGGCTTGGCGTCTCCTCGGCGTTCTCCGTCGTGTCCTCCCATGGAGAGAAACGTCCGTCCGCTTATGATATAAAAATTAGGACCGTTCGGCCGTTGGAAATCGCCGAGGAGGCCCGAGCGACGAGGGTGCAACGACGAGGGGACTCGCCCCCTACAACCAACTATAGTTATCTTTTACATTACTATTAATATTCTTAAACAAGATGTGCAATTCTAATAGACAGCAGAACGTGTTCTGAAGCCGAGGCGAACGATTTACCCCGCGCTCGGCCGTACCTCCGGCCATGCCCCGACCCAAATCGGACTTCGACCAGTTACACCCCTGCGACTTCTACACCGCCGAGGAACTGCTGGAAGCCGACCAGATGTACACCGTCTACGAAATCGCCCGCCTCCTGCAAGGGTTGGACCCCGACGCCGAACTGGAGGCCGAAACCGAGGACATCCTGCTCGACTGGGCCATCCCGTGGGTCATGAACAACGCCGGCGACCTCGTTATCGCCGAACCCGAGGCCGACGACGAACCCGGTTACTACGGGTTGAAGACCGACGACGACCGATGAGGCTTCTGGTCGCGGGCGGCGACCGAGTGGACGCCGGCAAGACCACGTTCACGACCGGGTTGTTGGACCGCCTCGATGGCGTCGGATTCAAGCCCCGCGCGGGCAACGACCACTGGTTCGACCACGACGACTACCTGCGGGCGGTCGAGGAGGGCCGCCTCTACGGCAAGGACGCCAAACGACTGGCCGAGGCCAGCGCGGGCGATTTCGCCCCCGAGGACCTGAACCCGGTCCACCGACTCTGGCGGCCTTCGCCCGGCCCGGACGCCGGCCTCGTCGGCCAGTCCCACCGCGAGTTCGTCCTCGACAGGGTGGGCGAGTCGTTCGTCGTGAACGCCCACGCCGACGTGCCCCAATCGGCCCGCGAGAAGCTTCCGCTGTCGGACGCGCCGACCGTCGAGACAGTCGGGCGACTCAACGAAATCACCGAGCAACTCCACCTGCCGATGTTCGAGGGGTTCGCCGACCGCATCCGGAGGACCGACGAGCAGGCCGAACACGTCGTCGTGGAGTCCTACGGCGACGTGGCGGTCCCGATTCGCGGCGTCACCTTCGACGCGGTGGCCGTGGTCGAACCCGGCCGGATGGCAGTCTACGGCGGCGACCGTTTTCTCAAGGCCTGCGAGGTCGCCGGCGGGAGCGCCCGAGAGGGCGAACTGGAGGTCCACACCCCCGACGTGACCGAACTCGCCGACCCCAAAGCGACGGCCTCGCTGTCGGCGCTCCCCGACGCCGACCGGAAGACTCCCGCGGCAGTCGCTCGGGAGTACGCCGACGCCTACGACGAACTGCTAGATATCGCCGAGAACTGATTAGAAGCCGATGTGCGAGGTCGAACTCGGCACGTCGTCATCGTCGTCCTCGCTTTCTCCATCGCCATCGGCGTCGTCGCTACCGTCTTCGACACTTCCCTCGTGGTCGAACTCGTAACCCTCGTCGGTGAGGTAGACCGCGCCCGCCTCGACGCCGACATCGACCGAGACCAGCGTGGTGTCGGCGGCCTCGCCGTTGTCGCAATATCCCGAACAGGAGTCGAACATCGACCCGTGCTTGGGGCAGATAATCTGGCCGTCGCGCATCGCCGTGCCGAACCCCCGGTCGAGTTTCTGGGCCTCGTGGGTGCATCGGTTGACCCACGCCTCGACGCCCGGCGAATCGCTGTCCTCGGCGTCGTCGGCGTCCTCGCAGGGCACGAGGATGATTTCCTCCTGCTCGCCGTACTGGTCACGCGCGGTGAACAGCCACGAACCGGATTCGCGGACCTCCTCGACGGTCGTCAGGTGCGTTCGGTCGGTCACGCCGTCACCTGCGGACCCGGAGAAAATAAAGCTGGCTGACCACTCACCGCATCCGGGCCGCGCGCCCCGCTAACTCCACGTCCTGATAGGGGTTGGTGGTGACGCTCGGGCCGTGACCGACGTACATCTCGGCGAGGTGTTCGTCCACTCGGTCCTTCACGCGGTCGATGCTCTCGATTAGCTGATTCCGGTCGCCCTCCTCCAAGTCGGTCCGGCCGAAACTCCCGTTCTGGAAAATCAGGTCGCCCGCGAACAGGACCTGCGCTCCCGACGAGTAGAAGCAGAGGTGGTCGTTCTTGTGCCCCGGCGTGTGGAGCGCGACGTAGGCGTCGTCGCCGAGTTGGACCGTCTCGCCGTCCTCGATGGCGTGGTCCACGCCCGGTTGGTCGGTGTCGAAGCCCCACGCCTCGACGCCGAAGGCCTCCTTGACTGCGCCGAGATTACCCACGTGGTCCGGGTGCGTGTGGGTGAGAACCACCGCGTCGAGGTCCACATCCCGGTCCCGAAGTCGTTCCACCACGTCGAAGTTCGACCCGGTATCCACGAGGACAGTCCGCTCGCCTTCCACGAGAAAGGCGTTGCTGGTGAATGCCTGTACTCCTCGGGCGACGTTGGTAATCATGCGCGAGGGTAGGAGTGGCGGGGGTTTGTGGGTGTCGTTGTCTCGGCGCGAGTACGGTTTCGGATTGACAGAGGAAAAAGGCGAAACATGCAAGGTAGTTCTGTGGGACTATTCGGGTAACCGAAGCCTACCATGGAAGTCAAACTACTTAAAGCGACGGAGGACCCGGAGGAGGCAATCTGTACTGCGGCGCGCAACGACTACATGAACGGGTGGGTCGGCGACCAGTCGTTCGAAGAAATCATGGCGTCCATCGAGGGCGACACGATGGAAGACAAACAATCCACGCTCATCAGTCACCTGCTGGAACACGGACATTTCGGTCCCTTCGAACACCCGCAAGCCGTCTTCGCGGTGAAGGGAATCAGTCGGTCGTGCATGGCACAGATAACACGGCATCGCCACGTCAGTTTCGACGTTCAGAGTATGCGGTACGTCTCGTTCGACGACATTGACCCCGAGGAGGTCGGCGACGGCGAGATGATAGTGATGCCGCCCTCGATAGACGACCCCGACTGGATTGGCCGGAACCAGAAAGGCGGGTCGGTTGACGACGAGACCGTCGAAAAGCGCAAGGAGGTGTTCGAGTCCTCGATTACGGAGTCGGTCGAAGCGTATCAGGAACTCCTCGACCTCGGCGTGCCGCCCGAGGACGCCCGATTCGTCCTCCCCATCGGCACGAAAGTCAACATGGTCATGTCGATGAACCCCCGCATGTTAATGCACGTGGGAGATATGCGCGCCGCGGCGGACGCACAGTGGGAAATACGCGAGATGACCGAACAAGTGTTGGATTTAGCGAAAGAGTGGTGTCCCATCACCTTCGACTACTACGAGGAGAACATGAAGAACCGAAAGAATCGACTCGCGCCCTGACTCTCGAACTCGCTCCTACTCGTCGGCCAGTTCTTCGACCAGCGTCTCCAGACTGTAACTCTCCAAGGGGTTGTCGGTGTCTCGGAGCGTCGAGATGACGAACGTGGAGTTGGTGCGCTCGACGCCGTCGATGCCTTCGAAGTCGCTGATGAGGCGTTCGACAGCATCGCTGTCGGGGAGGCGGGCGACCACGATAAAGTCGGTCTCACCCATGGCGAAGTAGGCTTGGGTGACGCCTTCGACCGCCAGTAGTTTCTCGCCGAAGTCCTCGTAGGAGTCGCTGTAGTCGGCCAGCACCTCCACGAGGACGGTCACGCCGAGGCCTGCCTTCTCCAAGTCGAGGTCGTAGAGGTCGTTCTCGATGACGCCCTCCTCGCGCAGGTTGTTGAGTCGGTAGTGGATGGTCGAGACTGGGATGTCGGTCTCCTCGCTGAGTTGCTCGGGGCTTCCGGTCCCGAGGTCCGCGATGGCCTTCAGGATGGTCACGTCGCGTTCGTCCATTTTCCTCCACGTTGCGTCCGCGTCTACTTAACGTCCGTCTGTCGGCGTTCCGGGACTTGAGCGTCCCGCTGAAGCAGTCAATATTCTGCCAACAGAAATCGAACTCTGAAAGAGATGCAGTCGGACAAACCTACTTTCGACCCAGTATTCGACTTTCTTTCGAACTACTGGCGACAGCTTGTAGTGAAGTTTAAGTGGCCGAAAGTACGACGGTTGAAACAGAATCATGATTTCGAGTGATATTCAAAACCGTATCCCAATTTCGGCTGTTTTGTTCGCAGTTCTCGCAACTCTCTGGGGCGGGTCGTTCGTCGCCATCGAAATCGGCCTCCACTACTTCCCGCCGATGGTGTTCGCCGGCGTCCGGTACGCCGCCGCGGGCGTGGTCATTCTGGGCTACGCCGTGATGACGGCCGACCGCTGGCGGCCTCGCGCCCGCGAGGAGTACCTCTCGGTCGCCGTAGTCGGCGCGTTCGTCATCGCCGGGTACCACGGCCTGCTCTATCTGGGCGAACAGCACGTCTCGGGCGCGATTGCGGCGGTCGTGGTCAGTCTCTCGCCGGTCCTGACCGCCGGGTTCGCTGGGGTGGTGCTGGACGAGCGCCTGACCCTCCCGAAGGGCCTCGGTTTCACCCTCGGCGTCGCGGGCGTAGCAATCGTGGCGGGTCTGACGCCCACGACTGCCCTCTCGGCGAACGTCGTCGGCGTCGGGTTGGTTCTCCTCGGCGCGGCGTGCTTCGCGCTCGGCGCGGTCCTGACCCGGCCGCTCCGGACCGGACTCTCGATAGCGGCGCTGGAGGGGTGGGCGATGGTCGGCGGGTCGGCCCTACTGTTCGTCGCGGGCGCGGTCCGTGGCGAATCCCTGTCGGCGATTCGGTTGACTCCCACTGCGCTGGCGTCGTTCGCCTACCTGACCCTGCTGTCGGGCGTGGTGGCCTTCCTGCTGTACTTCTACCTGCTCGACGACATCGGTCCGACGCGACTGAATCTGGTGGGGTACCTCGAACCGGTCGTGGCGACGCTGGCGAGTTGGGCCGTGCTGGGCGAGTTGGTGTCGTCCTCGACGCTGGTCGGGTTCGGTGCCATCTTCGCCGGGTTCGCGGTGCTGAACTGGCGACAGGTGCGCGGGTTCGCAGACTCGGTGCGCTCGTCGGTCGAGGAGGAAGTCGAGGAGTCGGCGTGGTCCGGGTCGGTCGGACCCGCTGACGACTAACGCTCTATTTCTCTCAATACACTATACAATTGTTAAGAGTATCTATAGTTGTCTTATCGTTCGAGTCGGGCGACTGCCGACGCGCGCGCCGTCTCCCGTCTGTCGGACGCTTCGTCAGCAACATCCGCTATCGTCGGGCGACCACTCGCAGGCGTCGTCGGTCGTTAGGTCGTTTTCCTCGACGTGCGCCGAGAGGCATGCGTAGTTACAGAAGTACGTAGGGGACCCGCAGTCGTCGGCGCAGTCGCGGACGCAGATGGGGTCGTGGTCGAAGATGTGCGATTCGCAGTACGTACACGTCTCGTTCGCATCGGGGGTAGAGACAGTCGTGGACACACTCCGGTTACGGACCGGACCATCGAAAGCGTTTCCCGAGGCCGGGTCTCCGGGAGCATCACCATCCAGCGGTTCCCCGAACGCACCACTTTTCGGCCCGCCGTCCGTACCCCGCGGTATGGCTACCCACGACGCGGACCCGGCCCGCGACCCGCGGGCGGACTACGACTACCGGTCCGACGACGAGGACCGGCCCGGACTGGTCGCTGACCTCACCGGTCTCGTGGACGGCGACGTGCGATTCGATAGCTACTCCCGCCAACTCTACGCTACCGACGCCAGCGCCTACGAGGTCACGCCCATCGGCGTCGTCTTTCCGACCGACACCGACGACGTATCGGCGGTGATGGAGTACTGCGCCGAGCGCGAGATTCCGGTCTTGCCCCGCGGCGGCGGCACCAGCCTCGCCGGCCAGTCGGTCAACGAGGCCGTGGTTCTCGATTTCACCCGGTACATGGACGCTGTACTGGAAATCGAACCGGAGGACGACGACCCCACGGCCCGCGCCCAACCCGGCGCGATTCTCGGCGAGTTGAATCAGGAACTCGCACCCCACGGTCTGAAGTTCGCGCCGGACCCCGCGTGGGGCGACAAGTCGGCGCTCGGCGGCGCTATCGGCAACAACTCGACCGGGAGCCACTCGCTGAAGTACGGCAAGACCGACGCCTACGTCGAGGAGTGCGAGGTGGTCCTCGCCGACGGGACCGTCACCACCTTCGGCGAGGTGGACCTGACCGAACTCCGCGAGGAGGCCGACCCCGAGGGCGGCCTCGAAGCGCGAATCTACGCCGCGGTCGCTCGCATCGTGGACGACGAGGCCGACAAAATCGACGCGGTGTACCCCCAACTCAAGCGCAACGTCTCGGGGTACAACCTCGACAGACTGGTAGACGAGGCCGAGGAGGGAACGGTCAACCTCGCCAGACTCCTCGCGGGAAGCGAGGGCACCCTCGCCATCGTGACCGAGGCGACGGTCGGCCTCGAACCGGTCCCCGAAACCAAGTCGATGGCGCTGTTCGCCTACGACGACCTGCTGGACGCGATGGAGGACGTGGCACACGTCCTTGAACACGACCCGGCCGCGGTCGAAGTGCTGGACGACGTACTGCTTGACCTCGCCCGCGACACCGAGGAGTTCGCCGACGTGGTGGGGATGCTCCCCGAGGGGACCGATTCGGTCCTCCTCGTGGAGTTCTACGCCGAGAGCGACCGAGAGGGCAAGGAGAAAGTCGAGGCTCTCCGGGCGGACCGCGAGGGCGAAATCGCCTTCGCCGGGATGGAGGCCCACGACGACGCCGAACGCGCCAGATTCTGGAAGATGCGGAAGTCCGGGCTTCCAATCCTGCTGTCCCGGACCTCCGACGCCAAGCACATCTCGTTCATCGAGGACGCCGCGGTCCCGCCCGAGAACCTGCCCGAGTACGTCGCCGACTTCCAGCAGGTGTTGGAGGACAACGACACCTTCGCCAGTTTCTACGCCCACGCCGGGCCGGGGTGTCTCCACATCCGGCCCCTCGTCAACACCAAATCGCCCGCCGGGGTCAACCAGATGGAGGCCATCGCGGACCAAGCCACCGACCTCGTGGTCGAGTACGGCGGGTCCGTCTCGGGCGAACACGGCGACGGCCGCGCCCGGACCCAGTGGAACCGGAAACTCTACGGCGAGGAGGTCTGGGGAATCTTCCGCGATTTGAAGACCGCCTTCGATCCCGATTGGCTACTGAACCCCGGCAACGTCTGCGGCGACCACGATATGACCGAGAACCTGCGGTTCGACCCGGACTACGAGTTCTCCGCCGGGTTCGCGCCCGAACTGAACTGGGAGAACGAAAACGGATTCGAGGGCATGGTCGAACTCTGTCACGGGTGCGGCGGGTGTCGCGGCGGGCAGGAGACCACCGGCAGTGTGATGTGCCCGACCTACCGCGCTGTAGACGAGGAGGCCACTTCGACCCGAGGCCGGGCCAACATGCTCCGGCAGGCGATGAGCGGCGAGTTGTCCGAGAACGAGCAGTTCGACGTGGAGTTCATGAGCGAGGTGATGGACCTCTGCATCGGGTGCAAGGGGTGCGCCCGCGACTGCCCTTCCGAGGTGGACATGGCCAAGATGAAGGCCGAAATCGAACACGAGTACCACCAGCGTCACGGCGCGGGCCTCCGCGAGAAGCTTTTCGCCAACGTCGGGACCCTCTCGAAGGTCGGAAGCGCCCTCGCACCGCTCTCGAACTGGGCGAGCAAGGTGCCGGGAGCGCGCAGACTCCTCGAATCCACCCTCGGCATCGCCCGCGAGCAGAACCTGCCGACCTTCCACCGGGAGACGCTGGTGGACTGGTTCGAGGACCGCGGCGGCCCCCGAGTTCCCGCCGAGGAGGCCACCCGGAAGGTCGCGCTGTTCCCCGACGTCTACACCAATCACAACCACCCGGAGGCGGGGAAGGCCGCGGTCCGGGTCCTCGAAACTGCGGGAGTCCGAGTGCGCATCCCGACCGACGTGAACGACAGCGGACGACCTGCCCACTCGAAAGGCTTTCTCGACGAGTCCCGAGAAATCGCCCGCTCCAACGTCTCGACGCTCGCGCCAAAGGTCCGGGACGGTTGGGACGTGGTAGTGGTCGAACCCTCCGACGCGGTGATGCTCCAGTCGGACTACCTCGACCTCCTCGGGGCGGAGGGACCGGAGGCCAGTCGGTCCGGCGAGCAGTACGCCGAACCCCGGACCGCCGACCCGGAAGCAGGGCTGGAAAATCGAGACGAGACCAGCGACGACCTCACGACTGCCGCGGAGCGCGTGGCCGCCAACACCTACGGCGTCTGCGAGTACCTCGACACGTTCGAGTTCGACCTGCCGTTGTCCGCGCCTGACGAGACCCTGACTTACCACGGCCACTGTCACCAGAAGGCGACGAAGAAGGACTCCCACGCCGTCAGCGTCCTCCGAGAGGCCGGATACGAGGTCTCTGCGCTCGATTCGGGGTGTTGCGGCATGGCCGGGAGTTTCGGCTACGAGGCCGAACACTACTCGATGAGCCGAAAAATCGCCGACATCCTGTTCGACCAAATCGAGGACAGCGACGGCGAGACAGTGGTCGCACCCGGTTCGTCCTGTCGCTCGCAACTCGGGAACTGGGAGCAACTGAGTGAGGAGCCACCCCATCCCATCGAGAAAGTCGAGGCCGCGTTACAGCGTGCCAATAGTACCGGTTATTTTAAGTAAGGTGCGGGACAATCACGGCCCGTATCTATCGGATGGCTGGAGGTAACAAAATGGGCACAGACGAGCGGACGGACGGCGAGCGAGGACAGGTCGGTATCGGGACGCTCATCGTATTCATTGCGATGGTACTGGTGGCGGCCATCGCCGCGGGCGTCCTCCTCGATACCTCGGGGTATCTGCAGAGCGCGGCCGAGCAGACCGGCGAGGAGGCGACCCATCAGGTCTCGAACCGACTCATGGTCGTGAGTGCCTACGGTCACGTCACCGACGAGAAAATGAACTCCGCACCCAAGTCCACCGAGGACATCATGCTAAACGAGAGCGTCGATACCGTCGAGTTGACGGTGAAACTCGCGCCCGGTTCGGGGACGGTGAACCTCTCGGGCGCGACGATTTCGTGGGTCGGTCCGCGCCGCACGACGACCCTCGTCCACGGTAAGGCCGCCAAACACGCACCGGGCGTCGAGAACACTGGCAACCCCGGCACCTTCGGCCTCGGCGGCGGCGGCGGTGGTGGCCGCGGTGGCGGCGGTAGTACCGACGCCAGCGAGGCCCACAAGGTGTTCAACACCTACGCTATCGACGGTAACCAACACCTCGTCCTCGACAGCGAGGAACAGCGAATCAAACTCTACTTCAACGCTGGCCTCATCGAGGCCGACACCCGAGACCCGGTTACGCCGCCGTACTCCCAACCGCTCCGGGAAGGAACCGAGGTCGGACTGAAAATTTCGAGCGAGTCGGGCGCGACCACTATGTATCGACTCGACCTCCCGGAATCGCTGACCGAGGAGGACTACGTTTCGGTCTGACTCAGAAGCCAGCGAACTTGTCCCGCCGGTAGAGGTCCAACTCGCTGACGGTCGAGTTCTCTTGCTTCGCGGAGAACGCGATGGCGTCCGCGACTTCTTCCGGTTCGGTCACCTCGCCCTCGTCGAATCGCTCGGCGAACGTCTCGCCGTAGGCCCCGCCGAAGTCGGTCCGGACTTCCGAGGGGTTGACCACAGTGACCCCAACGCCGTCAGTGCCGACGTTGCCCGCCATGCTGTGAGCGAACCCCCGGACCCACCACTTGGTCGCGGCGTAGATGGGGTTGAACGGCCGGGGGTACTGCCCGGCGAAACTCCCGACGAAAATCAGATTGCCTTCGGCCTCCTTGAGAGCGGGCACCGCGGCCCGAGTCGCGTAGAACACGCCGTCCACGTTGGTCTCCATCATCTTGTCGTAGTCGCCGGTCGTCATGTTCTCGACCGATTCGCCGCAGGCCGTCCCGGCATTGTTCACCAGCACGTCGAGGCCCCCGAACTCGGAGACGGTGGTTTCGACCATCTCCTCGGCCGAGTCCTCACTGCGGATGTTCGTCGGGACGACCAGCGTCTCGGCGTCCCACTCGCTCTCGATTTTCGACGCGATGTCGTTCAGTGCCTTCTCGCGCCGTGCTGACAGCGCGACCCGAGCGCCGTCGCGGGCTAGCGCGTGGGCCGTGGCCTCGCCGATGCCGGAACTCGCGCCAGTGACCAGTGCTGACTTGCCGTCGAGTGGGTGGTCGGTCATGCCGCCCTCTGCGACGCCGAAGGGGTTGGCTCTTTCGCCGGTCGTGGTGCGTGCCGAGTCGGTCCGAAGGGCGATTCTACCATTGTATACAATCGCTTAATAAATATCTGGTTTGCCTAAAGAACGATATTCCTGTTTTCCTCGACGCTCCGCTCGTGGGCGGTCGAGGGCAGGCCGATGTCCACGATGGGTTCGACGGGCCACACGTCGTAGGCAACCGCGTTCGACAGCACGAGTCGGTCCACGGCGTCGGGCCGGTGGACCGCGTACCGGAGCGCGACCCCGCTGGTCGTGCGTTGTCACGTAGAATCACAGATTTCGCACGTCCATAGGTCCTGTCGCCAATCGCCGGGACCCTGAGATTTAGGGCGTCGGCGTCGAACAGGTAGACATGTTCGTACTGCGAGGAGCCACGGTCGTTGACGCCGACGGGGCGCGCGAGGCCGACGTAGCGGTCGAGGACGCCGAAATCGTCGGCGTCGGGGACGCACCCGACGACCCCGACGAGGAGATAGACGCCGGCGGGCAGTTCGTCGCGCCGGGACTGGTGGACGCCCACGTCCACGTCATGATGGACGGCCGGGCCGACCCGAGCGAGGTCTACGACGACAGCGAGGCCACGCTGGCCTACCGGACGACCAGCAACCTCCGGGACGCCCTCGACGCCGGCGTCACGACCGTCCGGGACCTCGGGTCGCCGGGGTCGCTGGCGCTCGACGCCCGCGATGCCGTCGAGCAGGGTGTGCTGGAGGGACCGCGGGTCCTCTCTGCCGGCGAGGCGATTACGATGACCGGCGGGCACGGCTACTGGTTCGGCCGGGAGGCCGACGGCGTGCCCGAGGCCAAGCGGGCCGCCCGCGAGCAACTCAAGCGCGGCGCTGACGTGGTGAAGTGCATGGCGACCGGCGGCGTCTTGACGGAGGGCGCGCTGACCGGCGCACCCGAGTTGGACGAGGCCGAAATCGACGCCATCGTGAGCGCGGCCAACGCCAAGCGTGTGCCGACCGCGGCCCACGCTCACGGTACCGCGGGCATCAAGAACGCGGTCCGGGCCGGAATTTCCAGCATCGAACACGGGACGTTCATGGACCGCGAAGCCGCCGAACTGATGGCCGACCGGGGAACCTACTGGGTGCCGACCGCCAAGGCGCTCTACGGCATCGTCGAGGCCGGGACCGAGAAGGGCGTCCCGGAGTTCGCCGTCGAGAAGGCCGAGGAGGCCATCGAAGCGTGGGCCGACGCCTTCGACTACGCGCTCGACGCCGGGGTTCCCATCGCCATGGGGACCGACGCTGGCACGCCGTTCAACCACCACCGCGACATCCCCGAGGAACTGGAACTGATGGTGGACCACGGTCTCTCCGAGGAGCAAGCCCTCGAATCTGCGACGGTCAACTCTGCGGACCTGCTGGGCCTCGACGGCGAAGTCGGACTGGTCGAGGAGGGGTATCGCGCCGACCTCGTGGTGCTGGACTCGGACCCGCGCTCGGACGTGACGACGTGGCAATCGCCAGCGCGTGTCGTGGCGGGTGGAACCGTGGTCCGGTGACAGGGCTACGTCAAAAGGTCTTTTATACCGGGCAATGGAGAATTAAGGTACATGAGACGGCTGCTGGCTGTCGGCCTCGTAGTCGTGCTACTCGTCGGGACGGTCCCCACAGCGGCGGTACTCGGCGGTACCCCCGCACACGAGGCGACCGCCTCCCCGCAGACGCCCGCTTGGTCGCCCCACGTGGTCGGCGACGGAGCGTCCCCCAACGTCGTCACCGGCGCACCACAGACACTCGGCGTCGCGGAGAACTTCGATAGCGTCGAGTTCCACATCACGGTCTACGAGAACGGCACCGCCGGGTGGACGTTCACCTATCAGCGCACGCTCAACAACGAGACCGAGCGCCAGCAGTTCGAGCGATTCGCCGACGAGTTCAACAACAACTCCACCGCGATGTGGTCGGAGTTCAGGCAACAGGCCCGGCGACTCGCAGGTGCTGGCCAGAACACCACCGGCCGCACGATGAAGGCCCAGAACTTCGGCAAGCGGGCCTACGTCGGCGGACTGGTCAACGACAACCGAGGCATCGTCAAGATGTCCTTCCAGTGGACCGGATTCACCTACTCGCAGGGCGAGACCATCATCATCGGCGACGTGTTCGAAGGCGGCCTCTACATCGGACCCAACCAGTCGCTGGTCGTCCACTCGGGTCCCGGCCTCCAGTTCGAATCGGCCGACCCGATGAAATCCGCCAAGGCCTCCGGCGACACGCTGGCGGCCAGCGAGTCGGTGACGTGGCAGGGCGAACGCGACTTCATCGACCAGCGTCCTCGCGTCAAGTTCGACCCGGTGGCGGGAACCACGACCACGACGACCACCACGACGGGCACGGGCGCGTCCGGCGGCGACAACGCCACCGAGACGACTCCGAACGGTGCGACCGGCCCCTCGTCGGGTGACGACTGGTCGCCGCTGATGATGTTCATCGGGGCCGTGGTCGTTCTACTGGGCCTCGCGGCCGCCTTCGCGTGGCGACAGGGCGACTTCGGGTCGTTTGCCAGCGACACCGACAATCCCGGCGACGACGACGGGAGCAGTGGCGGCGGGGCCGCGGCGGCGAACAACGAATCGACCCCGAACGAACCGTCGGTCAGCGACGAGGAGCTTCTCACCGACGAGGCCCGCGTGAAGAAACTCTTGGACGAGAACGGCGGTCGGATGAAGCAGGTCAACATCGTGGACGAGACGGGATGGTCGAAGTCGAAGGTCAGCATGCTCCTCTCGGAGATGGAGGAGGACGGCGAAATCAGCAAGCTCCGGGTCGGCAGAGAGAACATCATTAGCCTCGAAGGCCACGAACCCGACGCCGCCGGGTCGCCGCTCGAGGAATAATCGTTCATCTTCGTTCATTCTGACGGGTAACTGGCAATGTCGGTAGTCGGAGGGCTGTCAAGCCGAGGTTTCGTTTCTGTGAACTGTTTACGGGTCCGAGTCCCGTGTGTAACCGGGACACAGCGCCGAGAAAGCGCAACTGTTAAACAGTCCGTGCCACTACGAATGAGTGCAGACGCGAAGCACGCTCCGTTGGTGTAGTCCGGCCAATCATCTTGCCCTCTCACGGCAAGGACTAGGGTTCAAATCCCTAACGGAGCACTCTTCTAAGCGAACTAATCGGCGAGCGGTAGTTGCGTTCTAACGTATAGAGAATCGTAATTAATTCGCTACCCCTCCTACCGAATTTTCAAACCCTCGTAAAGAGCGGTCTGCACTTCCGAGAACACCCCGATGCCCACCAACCATACGCCCAGTGCCCGTTTAATAACAATTAATGTCCTCCTGTGGAATCAGACGTAGCAGACGGAACTCATGGCGGGCGACTCTCTCTCCCGGCGGAAGGCCCAACTGGACACACCGGAGCGCGACCATCTCGAAAGCGTCGTGGCCGAGATGCGTGAGCGCGTCGAGGACAACCTCGCGCTCCGACTCTCACAGATGGGCCTCGACACCGAACCCGACGATGACGCCGGGTTAGACGACGAGGCCCGACAAGTAGCCGAGGCCATCGCCCTCGAAGCGGGAGACGACGGCGACTGGGATGCTGTGGTGTCGGAGTACGTCACTGGCGTCGGCTACACCGTGGTCAATCGCCTCTCTGCGCTCCGGTGCATGGAGGTCCGCGGATTTCTCGACGAGGAGGTCACGGCGTTCAACGACGACGGTCTCACCCCTTCGGCGGAGACACTGGTTCGCGACGAGTCTCTGCCAGCGGACGAGGCCGTCCTGACGGCCTATCGGGACGCCTGCGACGAGTTGACCGAGGAAATCGAACTCCTGTTCGACCGGTCGTCTGCCGACAGTCAGATAGAACCCGATGCCGACGCCTTCGAGGACCTCTGTGCCCTGCTGGACGAGGTTCCCGACGAGGTGTGGCGGGCAGACGACGTACTCGGGTGGGTCTACGAGTACTACAACGTCAGCCAACTCCCCGAGGTGCGAGAGCGGATGCGGACCGGCCGGTTCGACGCCGACGACGTGGCGGTCGCAAACCAGTTCTACACGCCCCACTGGGTCGCGCGACTGCTGACCGACAACGCGGTGGCCAAGCCCCACCTGCTGGCGAGTGGCGAGCGAGACGCCTGCATCGAGGCCCAGCGTGGACTCTCTCCGGACGAGCGAATCGAGCGCGACCCCGGATACGACGCCGCGCCGGAAATCGAGGACCTCTGCACCTACCTCGTGGCCGCCGAATCGGACGACGCCGGGAACGTGGTGCCCGACCGACACCCCTCCAAGATTCGAGTGCTGGACCCCGCCTGCGGGACCGGCCATTTCCTGCTGTACGCCTTCGACGTGCTGGAGCGAATCTGGCGCGACGCGACGGACGTGGACCCGGCCGAGATTCCGGCGCGGATTCTGAAGCACAACCTCCACGGCATCGACATCGACATGCAGGCGTGCCGACTGTCGGCGTTCAACCTCTATCTGAAGGCCCGCAGTCGGGCCGAGACCGAGGGCGGCGACGATTTCGAGATGCCGACTCTCGGGGTCGTCTGCGCCGACAGCGAACGCTCGGACACGACCCGAGCGCGGGGGGTAATCGAGACGCTGGCCGAGACCAGCGACGAGTTCGCCGGGGCGCTAGAGACCGTCCTCGAAGATTTTCGGGAGACTGACGGCCTCGGGGGCCTCCTCGACGTGACGGGGACGCTGGCGGACGCACTCGACCGGGCCACCCACTCGGAGGAGGCGGGCGACACCTCCTCGCTGTCGGCGTGGATAGACCGACTCCACGACGAGATTGAACGCGAGGCAGGCGACCGGTTTTGCCACCAGAATCTCCGGAGTTTCCTCCGAGTCGTGCGTCTGCTGACCGACGAGTACGACGCCGTGGTGATGAATCCGCCCTACGGCGGCCACCGCCGGATGCCCAAGGGGGTCAAGGAGTACGTCGGGGACCACTACGAGTTCAAGCCCGAATACTACGCTAACTTCTTGGAGCAGTCCGGGCGACTCCTCAAACCGCAGGGCAGAATCGGGATGCTGGTCCCCCGGTCGTTCATGTACAAGGAGTCGTTCGAGGACGTGCGCCGGGAACTGGTCGAACCCGACGGGAAGTTCGACTTCGACTTTCTGGTCGAGTTCGGCGATGGCGTCCTCGACAACGCGACGGTCCGGACCGTCGGAACGGTCCTGACGAAGGGCGAGACCGAAAATTCCCGAGGAGGCGACGACCACCAATCGGTCGGCGAGTTCGTGCAGTTGTCGGACGTGCGCGCCGACGAGCAGGAAGAAACCTTCGCGCGGGTTCTCGGGGACGACCCCGAAGTAGCGTGGCGACGCCACTCGGTCCCGACCGACGAGTTCCGGACCGTCCCCGGCGGGATGCTGACCTACTGGACGCCCTCGGACCTGCGCGAACTCTACGCCAGCGAGACGGTCCTCGACGCCGAGCAGGCCGGTCTCGACCGGGACGGCATCGGGTCGGCCAAGAAGGGCATCGACACGGGCGACAACGACCGATTCGTGCGTCGGTCGTGGGAGTGCGACGACGAGTCCCGCTGGCGGCCCTACGCCAAGGGCGGCGAGCGCAGTTGGTTCCACTACCCCGACGACTTCCGGGTGCTGTGGGGGACGGGCGAAGACGCCGGGCGGGAGATTTCCAGACACGATAGTTCGACCATCCGGAATCGGGACGCTCAGGGCCGAGAAGCCGTCACGTGGCCGCTCATCAAGGACTCGGGCCACCGGTTCGCCCGGTTTCCGAGCGGCGGCGTCTCGGACAACGGCGGGCCGTGCTTCTACCCCGACGACGAATCGACCGCGTACCTGACCGCCCTGCTCAACAGCACGATTTACACTGGTTTGATGTTGGCACAGACGCCCGAGAGACAGTGGAATCTGTCCGATGTCGCAGTCCTGCCGTACTTCGACGCTCCCGACGAGGCCAGACGGAAACTGACCGAGGCCTCGGCCGAGCTGACCGAACTGGTCGAGCGATTCGAGTCCCGCCGGTTGCGGTCGGGTCGCTACGGCGAGACGCTGGGCGAGTACGAGGACGTAGCAGAGTTCGTCGCCGAGCGAGCAAACGCCATCGAGGAGATAGTCGGCCGGATGCGGGAGCGGAAGGCCGAAATCGACGCCATCGTGGCCCGAGAGTTGGCCATCGGCGACGACGTGCTGGCCGAAATCGAGCGCGAGGCCGCCCTGCGATACGGCGGTTTCGACCCGGTTCCCTACGACACGTCCGACCTGCCGACCGACGAGGAAGCGGTCTGCCGGCGACTCGTGTCCCACCTCGTCCTGCGGGCAGTCCGCGAGAGCGACGACGGCATCGTGGACCTGAGCGCCGACTTCCGGCCGGGCGAGGACCTCCACGACGCGATTGCCGACGAACTCCACGACCTGTTCGACGCGCCGCCCGAGGCGGTCCTCGCGGACATCGACCGGACGCTCGGCGCGCAGTCGGCCGAGTCTTCGGCGTACCCTAACGTCGAGCGGTGGGTCCGCGAGGAGTTCTTCGACGCTCACCTGTCGCAGTTCGAGAACACGCCCGTAATCTGGCGACTGACGACCGCTCGACTGGTCTCTGACCCCGCGGGCGAGGGGTTCGGTTGTCTGGTCGATTACGCCGAAATCGACTCGTCGCTGTTCGACCGACTAGAGACTCAGTATCTCGAACCGCGGAAGGCCGACCTGCGCGAGCGTCGCAACGCCGCCGAGCGACGCCGGGCCGACGACTCGCTCTCGGCGTCCGAGCGGGCCGACGCCGCCGACGAGTACGACCGCTGTGTCAGCGGACTGGAACAAATCGAGGCGTTCGAGGAGGCGATGCGGGCGCTGTCGGACGAGTCGCCCCGCGAGTGGGGACCGGACGACCGGGAGCGAGCGGAGGCGCTGGGCAGAGACGTGGCAGAGTTCCGCGAGCGGACCGACGAGAAACTCGACGGACTCGACAAACTCGCCGACCTGCACGACGAAGCGTGGTTCGCGGACGTCTTCAGTCCGGCCTTCCGCGAGAAAGTCGCGGCCAACCGCGGCGAGTGGATTAGCGCGCTGGAGGACTTACAGGCGGCCTGTTCGGCCTACGCCCGCCCCGCGGAAAAACCGGTCGAGGCCCACCACTACGACCTGCTGGCGCACTTTCCCGACTTGGCGGGGTCGGACCACTATTCGAGCAACGGCGTGCTGTTCACGACCTACTACTTCGAGCGCGAGGAGATTCGGCACCTCGACGAGGAGCAACCGGAGGGGAGTCCGGGCGAATCCACGGAGAATCCGAGCGAATCCACAGCGAATCCCAGCGACGAGACGGCCGAGATTCTGGCGGACCTCACGGCCGACGTGGACGAGTACAAGTCGCTGGCCGAGGAAATCGAGGACCAGTGTGCCGACTTGAAGCGGTCGCTCTCGTCGGACTGGAAAACGCGGGCGCTCGCCGAAATCACGACGGCGGGGTACCGCCCCGAGCGCAAACACGGCGTGGCGGTCACCCTCGAACCCCTCGCCGACGCAAAACTCGTCCCCGAGAGCGTCGAGCGTCGGGTGCTGTAGGCGCTTCGCGGATTATTCCGGCCGCGAGTGTAAAATTTCCATCAGAAGAAGTGTTGTTCCGGCTCGTCGTAGGTGGAGTCGATGAGTCCTCCCGCCGACTCCTCGGGTCGAGTCGCGTCCTCCCGACGAGTTGCGTCCTCGGGTCGAGTTTCCCCGTCCCGCCGCCTCGCGCTCGCGGTCGTCTTGCTGGTCGTCCTGTCCGGATTCGCCGGGTGCTTGGGCAGTCTCGGGGTCGGCCCGGCAGATTCGACCGCGACCACGACAGGGCCGGGCGTCGATTCGGCCGCGCTCGCCGAGGGCGGGAATCTCTCGGTTCACTTCCTCAACGTCGGGCAGGGCGCGAGCATCCTCGTCGTCGGACCCTCCGGCGAGACCTTGCTGTACGACACGGGCAACTGGAACGACGACGGCCGGTACGTCCTCGATTACCTCCGGGAGCGGGACATCGAGCGCATCGACTACCTCGTGACCTCCCACGCCGACGCCGACCACATCGGCGGCCACGCCGAGGTCATCGACTACTTCGAGACCGAGGCCGATGGCATCGGGGCTATCTACGACCCCGGCATCTCGGCGGGCACCCGGACCTATGACGACTACCTCGACGCGGTGGAACGCCACGACGTCACCCTCTACCGGGCGCAGGCCGGCGACCGAATTCCGATGGCCGGGGTCTCGGTTCGGATTCTCTCACCGCCCGAGGACTCCCTCGACGGCAGGGAGCGCAACGAGAACAGCCTCGTCCTCCGGGTCGGGTACGGCAACGCGAGCGTCCTCCTGCCGGGCGACGCCGAGGCCGACGCCGAACGCTTCCTGACCGAGACCAGCGAGGGCGCGCTGAACGCGACGGTCCTCGGGGCGGGCCACCACGGGAGCAACACCAGCACGGGACCGCGATTCCTCGCCGAAGTCGCCCCCCGAGCGGTCGCCATCCAAAGCGCGTTCGACTCGCCCTACGGCCACCCGCACCGGGAACTCCTCGGCCGCCTCGCCGAGCGCGGGATTCCGACCTACTGGACGGGCGTCCACGGCACCATCGTCTTCGAAACCGACGGCGAGCGCGTGGTGGTCCGGACCCAGCGAGCGGCCCCGACCGACCCCCTCGAACTCCGGAGCGCGCCCGGCGTCGAACCCGGCGCGGACGGTCCGCTCGAACGCCGGGCGAGTTTCGCGGTAGGTCCGGGGTCGGACTTTTCCCCGACCGGAACCGACTCTGCGGACGGCGGGAAAGAGACCGTAGCGACCGACGGCGGGGAACCCCCCGGCAGTTCCGATGCGCTCGAAGTCGCCGAGGTTCACGCGAACGCGCGGGGCGACGAGGACGAGAACCTGAACGACGAGTACGTCGTCTTCCGGAACGCCGGGAACCAGTCCCTCGACCTCTCGGGGTGGACCGTCAGCGACGAGGCCGACCACCGCTACACCTTCCCCGCCGGAACCACCCTCACACCGGGCGAGACGCTGACGCTTCGGACCGGCAGAGGAGCAGACGGCGGCGGGGACTACTACTGGGGGGCCGAACGCCCGGTGTGGAACAACGCGGGCGACACCATTTTCGTCCGGGACGCCGACGGTCTCCTCGTGCTGGAGGTCGAATACGATGGGTGAGAAGCCGAAACCGGCAGACGGGCGCTACACCGCGGTACTGGACCGCTTCGAGGAGCGCGACCCGGCGCGCGGCGGTGGCGAACTCGCCGTCCTCCTGCTCGAATCGGGCGACGAGGTGGTCGCCGAGCGCGCGATTCCGGCGTGGCGACTGCCCGAGGACGCCCGCCGCCAAGACGCGGTGCTGGAACTCGCCGTGAGGAACGGGTTCGTGGTCTCGATAGAGTACGACTCCTCGGAGACGGCGCGCCGGGTTGAGTCCGCTCAATCGCGGTTCGACAGGTTGGCAGAGCGGCCGGACGAGTCGAGTGATGAAGGAAGACAGAAATAGAATTCTATTAAGAACATTTTTGTGTTTATAATGCATATTTTGGTGTCTTTGCGAGTAATTTACCTATCTGTGACGCCAGCGTTTACCTATCTGTGACGCCAGCGCGGAGAGGAATTGAACCGGACGGAAGCTAGCTAGCTAGCTAGCTACTGCCGACTCATAGCCGTCTACCGCAACCGCATCGCTACCGCGGGCCACACCCTCCCCAACCGATTGCGCTTCTCGGTCGCTACGCTCCCTGCGATGCTCATCCCTCGCACGGTATGGCGAGAGATAAACTCTCGCCAGCGCGCGCCGAATCGGGAATCCAACCCCACGCTCAGTATCGCCCACGGTGTGTCGGTGTCCCGAATCCCGGCCGTTTGCGTGAACTTAAGTGCGCGCCGAATAATCTCCGAGTATGGCTCAGCGAGTATCCGAATCTCCTCTCGAAGACGCTGGCGAGCGAACGCTCTACGTGGGTCGGGACCGACCCATCCGCATCTCCGCCGGGCACCGCATTCTCCACCACGACGGCAAGTGCAGTCGTCCACACGGTCACAACTACGAGATAACCGTCAAAGTCGTCGGCGAACTCCGCGAGGAGGGATGGGTCGTCGACAAGGGCGATATTACCTCGGTAATCTCCGAGTGGGACCACCGATTCCTGCTGGAGGACGGCGACCCCCTCGTCGAGGCCTTCGAGGAGTCGGGCGACAGCGACGCGCTGGTGGTGCTGGACGCTCCGCCGACCGCCGAGGTCATGAGTGCGATTCTGGAGCGCCGACTCGCCGACGAACTGCCCGAGAACGTCTCGGAGGTCGCCGTGCAGGTCAGCGAGACCTCTGAACTCTGCGGCGGGGCCTCGTTCTGACGATGCCGGTTTCGAGCGATGTAGACCGAGACACCGGCGAATCGACCGACGCCGAGGACGCGGGTGACGGCGCGTCGGGAGGCGACGACGCCCTGCCTATCAACGAACTGTTCGAGTCGCTACAGGGCGAGGGCCGACTCGCTGGCGTCCCGAGCGTCTTCGTCCGGACCTCGGGGTGCAACCTCCGGTGCTGGTTCTGCGATTCGTATCACACCTCGTGGGAACCGACCCACGCGACGATGAGCGTCGAGAAGATACTCGCAGAGGTCGAATCCTCCGACGCCGACCACGTGGTCGTCACCGGCGGCGAACCCCTGATGCACGACGCCACGGCCACGCTTCTGGACGAACTCGACGCGCGGGGCTACCACACCACCGTCGAGACCAACGGGACCATCGTCCCGGACGCCCCCATCGACCTCGCCAGCGTGAGTCCCAAACTGGCCTCCAGCACGCCGACGCCCGAGAAGGACCCCAAAGGAGAGGGCGAGTGGGCCGAGCGCCACGACGAGCGCCGCATCGACCTCGACGCGCTGGCCGAACTCGTGGAAACCTTCGACTTCCAACTCAAGTTCGTCGTCAGCGAGCGCGACGACATGACCGAAATCACCGACCTCCTCGGGCGAATCCGGGACGCCGCCGCGGTCCCCATCCCGGACTCCACCGTCCTGCTGATGCCCGAGGGCGCGACAAAGGACCGAATCGAGGAGACGCGCCACCTCACGGCCGAACTCGCCCAAGAGTACGGCTTTCGGTACACGCCGCGACTCCACGTCAACCTCTGGAACGACGCGCCCGAGACCTGAGACGAGTCGCTACCTACAGGTCCGTCCCGACCGGCGTCACGTCGTCGGCGTCCATCCCGTCACCGCCCGTCCCGTTCGTGTTCTCCCCGCCCGCACCGTCGAGGAGCGACTCCTCGTAGAAGGCGACTTGGTAGGCGTAGAAGAACGTGCCGGTCAGCGTGCCGACCACCGCGGTCAGCGCGAAGACGATGCCGACCGTGCCGGGCGAGAGGCCGGCGAAGGGGTACATCATCGGCCCGCCAGCGCCCATTCCCGCGCCGCCCATTCCTGCGCCGCCCATTCCCGCACCGCCCATTCCCGCACCGCCCATCCCCGCACTGCCGGGCGACAGCGGACTCATCTGCCGGACGGCGAGCAAGATGGTCGGCAGGCTTCCGACCGCCGCGACGGCGACCAGCACCGCGTCGAACCCGAGCGTCGAGACGAAGTTGCCCTTCACGAGTCGATAGCTCTGCTTGAGCGACTCGGCGGGCGAGCAGTCCGAGACCACGACCGCCGGGAGGTAGAACTGGAGGAAGAACAGCGGGAGGAGGCCGAGCAGGTATATCGCGCCCATCACAACGGCGAGCAGATTTGGCGAGAACCCGGTTCCGCTTCCGCCCAGTACGACCGCGAAGAACCCGACCAGACCGACGACCATGGTGACGACAGAGGTGGCGACCACGGCGATGACGACCAACACCGTGGCGGCCAGCGCGTCCGCGAAGTACTTCTTGCCCGCCGAGACCAGCGTCCTCAGTCGGGTGGTCCCACCGAGGGCCTCGGCGGTCATCCCGTAGGCACCGACGACGAAGACCAGCGACCCGAGTTGGACGACGAACGTGCCGAGACTCCACGCGATTCTGGCCGGACCGGTCGAGAGCATCTGGCCGCCCGCGACGGTGGCGTTCACGAACGCGACGACGAACCCCGCGACGAACAGCACGGGGTTTCGTTTCAGCGTCTGAACTGCGGTCGAAAGTGAGGAAACGACACCCATAGCGGGAAGTCAAACGTCTGATTGATAATCCTGTCGGTCAGCCGAGAATCGAGCGGCGGTCCGCCGGTCGGGACCGCACCACTCATGCCTCCGGCGGCCCAGTGGTCGGGCATGAGCGATACCGAATCCGCGTCCGCCGAGAAGCGCGCCGTCGTCCTCGCCTCCGGCGGGATGGACAGCGCCACCGCGGCCTACGTCGCAGACGACGAGGGCTACGACCTCTACCTCCTGCACACCTCCTACGGGCAGGAGACCGAAGGCAAAGAGTACGAGTGCGCCCGGCGACTCGCCGACGAAATCGACGCCGAGGACTTCCTCCGGGTCGAGACGGGCCACCTGTCGGCCATCGGCGATTCGAGTCTGACCGACGACGAGATGGATGTCGAGGAGGCCGACCTCGATTCGGAGGAGGTCCCCTCGTCCTACGTCCCCTTCCGGAACGCCAACCTGCTGGCGATGGCGACTTCCTACGCCGAGGCCAACGACTGCGAAGCGGTCTTCATCGGTGCCCACAGCGAGGACTTCTCGGGGTATCCCGACTGTCGGCCCTCCTTCTTCTACGCCTTCCAGCAGGTCATCGACGCCGGGACCAAAGACGAGACCGAAATCGACCTCCGCGCGCCGTTCGTGGAGCAGAGCAAGACCGACATCGCCCGCCGCGGCGAGACCCTCGGGGTGCCCTACGAACACACGTGGAGTTGCTACCGCGAGGAGGCCCCGGCCTGCGGGACCTGCGACGCCTGCGCTTTCCGACTCCAAGCCTTCCAGAATCTCGGCGTCCGGGACCCCATCGAGTACGACGAGCGCCCGGACTACACCGACTGATTCTCACCGCGGACGTTCGCTCGCTTGCTCCTCGTTTCGCGGGTTCGGCGGCCGCACCGACAGCATGCCAGCCGGATCGGTCTTTCAACCCGGATGCGCCCGGTTCTGTTTTCTCCAAAACGCACTCGACTGACCAACCGCCGGAACGCGCTACTGTCCAAACCACCGTGGGTGGGGTGAAGGGGCCGGTCGCTCGCGGCCGAAGGCCGTGGTCGTCTCAGCGTGGCACTATTTCGCGCCGGGTTGTGCGGAGAGGCGCGAAATATCCCGCTGAGAGACCGCGAGCGACCGGGGGCTTCGAAAGGAATTCACTTCTCTTCCGACTCGTTCCGTCGACGAATCAGAATAGACCATAGAAGTTTCTAAACATATAGTAAAGCATTGTACTACTATGTTAGAAGGTTGTAGAAGTTTCCGAGGTGGTTGATTCCCTATGTCGAGTCGGTCCGCAGTCGAACCACCAACGCCACCGCCAACAGCGCCGCCACCGCCGCGCCGACGCCGAATCCGGGCACGGCCGGTGCGGTCGGGCCGTCGCTCTCGCCATCGCCACCCGACTCAGAGACCTCCAGCGCGGCCGACTCGTCGCCGACTTTTGCGGTGTAGTTCCCCGCGGCGTCAATCGCTCGAACGAACGTCACCTGCTCCGTCTCGCCCGCAGAGACCGCCACCGTCTTCGACCCGACCTCCTCGCCGAACAGGGTCAGCGCGACCTCGCGCTCGGCGGCGGTACCGCCGGTATTCTCGACCGTGGCGGTAATCTCGACCGATTCGCCCGCCGCGATGGCGGACTCGTTCAGCGACACGTCGGCGACCGACAGCGACCCGGCGTCCTCGACGACTGTCACGTTGCCCGCCGACTCACCGCCGATGGTGAGCGCGTGCGTGCCGGTCGGGAGCGTCGCGTTGAGGGTGACTTTGGTGGTCTTGTCTGCGGGCACCGTCACGTTCTTGGTGGCGACCTCCTCGCCGTCCGCCCGGAGGAGGACGCCGAACCCGGCGGTCTCCTCGCCGGCGTTTTCGAGCGTGGCCGTCACCGAGACCGGTTCGTCGGCGGCGACCGTCTGCGCGCCGAGGTCGGCGTCTGCGACCGTCACCGACCGCTCCGCGCCGACCGCAATCGGCGCGAGGCCATCGGTCTCGACTCGAACCACGACCGTCTCGCCGCCCGAGGAGACCGAGAGATTCGCTCGGTCCCACTCACCGCCGGTGCGCTGGTAGGCGGTCAGGTCCGCCGGCGTGAGGCCCTCGTCGGCGAGGACGCCCCCGTCGATTGCGACCTCGTAGCTGACGCCCGAAACCTGCCGGGATTCGACGTACTTCCCGGCGACCGACAGCGACCCGAGGGTCACGTCGGCCGGGACCGATTCGACCGACTCCCCTGCGGGCCGACCGACTTCGACCGCGAAGTGGGCGTCGTCGCGCCGGAGGTCCACGCCGATGGAGTCGAACGCGACGCCGGTCTCCTCGGCAGTCGCTTGGGCGGGAAGCGACGACCGAACCGTCTCGTCGCCCCGAGCGTTGCGAACGTCCACGAGGCCGGCGTTCGCCCCGGTCTGCTGGCGCTGAATATCGACCGGCGGCGGTCCGACGCTGGTTCCGCCTCCACCGCCGCCGCCTCCGCCACCACCGCCGCCACCGCCGGAGTGGGCCTGCTCGTTGGGTTCGACCTTGACTCGCACGGTGGCGTTGTCGGTGTTGTTCCCGAAGTCCGCGACGACCACGGTGGCGTTGTAGGTGCCCGCCGAGTTGTAGGCGTGTTCGACTGTCGCGGAGTCAGTCGTCCGCTCCGCTTTCCCGTCGCCGTCGAAGTCCCAGCGGTACGCCGCGACGGTAGTCTGGCCGTCGGTAGCGTTGCTCGCGTCGAAGGAAATTTTGGTGTCGGCGTCGGTCCGGTTGGTCCCGACCGAGAGCGCCGCGTTGGGCGGGGTGTCGTCCTCGGGGAAGACCCGAATCGTCGCGTTGGCCGAATCGGTGTTGCCAGCGTAGTCGGCGACCGTCACGGTGGCGTCGAAGGTGCCGGTGCCGCCGTAGGCGTGTTCGACTGTCGGCGAATCGGTGGTCCGCTCCGCTTGCCCGTCGCCGTCGAAGTCCCAGCGGTACGCCGCGATGTTCCGGTTGTCGGTCGCGTTTCTGGCGTCGAGACCGACGTTCGCACCTGCCGCGATTTGGTTCGCCCCCACGGCGAGGCCGGCCTCGGGAGGAGTCCGGTCCGGCGCTCGGACCTCGACCTGTCTCGTCTCGGTGGCGTTCTGGCCGCCCTCGTCCACCACGGTCAGCGTGACGGTGTAGGTCCCGTTGCCGGCGTAGGTGTGGGCCACCCGGTCACCGGTCGCGGTGGCGTTGTCGCCGAGCGACCAGCGATACGCCGTGATGCCGGTGTCGTCGGTGGAGTTCCGCGCGTCGAGGACGATTTGACGACCTTCGGTCGGGAGTCCGGGCGACGAGACCCGAATCGCCGGTTCTGGCGGGTCGTCCGCGCCGACCGAGACGCTCCGGGTCGCGGTCGAGTTCTGGCCGCCGCCGTCCACCACGGTCAGGGCGATTTCGTAGTCGCCGGCGTCCTCGTAGGTGTGGGAGATGGTCGCCGAGTCGGTGGTCCGCTCCGCTTGGCCGTCGCCGTCGAGGTCCCAGCGGTAGGCGGAGATGCCCACGTCGTCGGTCGAGTTCCGGGCGTCGAGCGTGACCGGGAAGCCCTGCGTGGGCGAGTCGCCGACCGAGAGCGCCGCGTCCGGCGGGTCGTCGGCCTCGACGCTGACTTGGACTCTGGCCCGGTCGGCGTTGCCGCCTTCGTCAACAACTGTCACGGTGGCGTTGTAGGTCCCCGGTGCGCCGTACTCGTGGGCGACGGTGGGGTCGTTCGTCGTTCGGTCGGGGGTTCCGTCGCCGTCGAAGTCCCAGCGGTACTCCGTGATTTGGCGGTTGTCGGACGACTGGCCGGCGTCGAACGAGACCGGGTAGCCAGCGACGCCGTTACCGCCGGAGAGGGCGGCGTTCGGCGGTGTCTCGTCGGGACCGCAGTAGCCGGTCCGAATCGTGATGGGTTCGGTCATGTCGAGACCGACCGCGCTCGGATTCCCGACGCTCCCGGTGAGGAACTGCCACGCGCGGGTGTCGCCGTCGCGGTCCACCGGACTGTCGTAGAGCGCGGCGCGCTCGTCGAATCGCGGGGAGATAGTGACCGCGGTGCCGTCCCGGTCGAGGCCCCGGAAGACCGCGCCGTCGGTCCGGTCGCCGTACCACGACCAACTGATGCGATTGCGCGAGAAGCGGTCGTCTTGGTCGTAGTAGTCGTCGTCCATCACTATCCAGTCGCCGCCGGCCGGCAGACCGCTGAACCGGAAGGTGGCGGCGCTCCCGTCGCCCCTGTCGCCACCGAGGGTGTTGTGGACTATCATCAGGCTCACGCCGTTCGGGCCGTCGTAGAGGAACAGACGGCTGGTGTCCGCTTGGTGGAGGTGCCGGGGCATGTAGGAACTGTAGGTGTAGCGCTCGTCGCCGTCGTCGTTCTCGATGTTGCGATAGTCGTAGAACGAGGCGGCCTCCTCGCCGTTTGCGAGGGGTGAGACCTCGAAACAGCGGTTACCCTGTTCCACGACGAAGGTGTGCTGTGCGGCCGCGGCGGTGCCCCCGGAGGGCGGAAGGGGGACGGCCGACGCGACGACCAAGAGAGCGATGCCGACGATAGCGAGTCGTGTTCGTGTCCGAGTCATGCTGAGATTTGTCAAGTGCGAGGACCGGCGGGCGACTCCGGGCACCGCGCCCGGCCGCCGAGGCCGGACGCTGTAGTCCGGATTCCGCGTGCCGTTCGACCGCCAGCGGGCGGGCGGCTTGCCCGGAGTTTCCCGCGAGAAGGGCTTTGTTATACGTCGTCTGAGGGGCGGTAGCCTCGGCCGGACGCCGGGCGTCGTGGGCGCTTAACCGCCGACAGTCGCGGCTTAGGCGGTGTGCGGTCGGTGAAACGGTCGGGACGACGGCGGGGTCGGCGGTCTGGAGAAATCGGAATCGTTCGTTAGAAAGAAATCGGAGACATTTCTAAAGAAATAAGAACATAGTCTAAAGAAATATTTTCCGTTGTAAGACGAGCGTTTCGCCGGAAATCGGCGAAACGCTCGCCGTCGCTAGCGGTGGCGAAAGGCGCGATAGCAGGCGAACCGAACCACCGGGACGCGCTCGGCCGACCAGTCGCCGGCGAACACTCGACGGAGAAACCACCGTGGGCGGGGTGAAGGGGCCGGCCGGTCGCGTTCACTGTAGTCGTCTGAGCAGGCTACTATTCGACGCGAGCGTTGCGGAGAGCGTCGAATATCCTGCTCAGCGACCGCGACCGGCCGGGGGCTTCAAGAGACGTTCATCGCTACGACTCTGCGGTTGGCGCTACCAGTTCCGGAAAAACGTTCGAATCGCTACTCCTTGTCCTCGCCTTCCCAGTAGTCAACGTCGTCGTCGCGTCGGTAGTAGCCCTCTACGGTCCGTTCGTCGCGCCCGCCCGGAGGAGACCCCGCGAAAACCCCAACTTTCCCCGAGTCGGGGTAGACGGTCACGTCGGGGTCCTCCATCGTGGAGACGGCGAGATACCGGAGCGGCGCGTCGGAGTCGTTGACGACGCGGTGGGCACCCGACTCGTCTGCCGGGAGTGCGACGTAATCGTGCGCTTGGAGCGGGACCGTCTCGCCGTCGAGTCTGAGGGTGCCGGTGCCCGAGAGGACGAAGATGGCCTCCTCGTTGCCGGTGTGGTAGTGGTAGGGCCACGAGCGACTGCCCGGCGGGAGTTCGTAGAGACTGCACCCGAGTTGTTCGGCGTCGGTGGCCTCGGCGAGTTGCTTGCGCTTGAATCGGGTCTCGTCGCGTTCGAGTTCGGTCCAATCGAGGTCGTCGGCGTTGATTTTGCTCATGGCGAGAGTCACGGACGCCGGTGAAATAACAGTACTCCGAGAGACCCCGAGAACGTAGAGACTCCGCAGATTCGTGTTCTCGAAAGCCCTCGCGCGGTTCGCGGGCGAACTTCGCCCCCGAGGAGCCTGCCATGCCCTCCCAAGCGTGCAAAAAGCACTTCGTCGCCCGTTCTGTAGGCTCGGAGCGATGCCGTTCCCGAATCACCCGGAGAAGCACGAGGCCGACCCTCTTGTCACGCCAGAAGCCCACACCGACTACCGCCAGTCCCAAGCCGAGGACGACGGACCGGAGCCACCCGAGGCGGTCGTCGTCTGCTACAGTCGCGGACTGATGGACTACCTCACCGAGTCTTACGAGGGCGAGACCATCGACCACTACTACGGCGAACTGTTCCTGTTCGCCGACGCGGACCACGAGGTCGGCGTCCTCGGGAACTTCGGTATCGGCGCACCAACCACCGCGATGCTGATGGACGAACTCGTCGCCGACGGCGTGGAGGCCTTCCTCTCGATTGGCTTCGCCGGGTGTCTGGACGACGACATCGAGATGGGCGAGTTCATCGTCTGCGACCGGGCTATCCGCGACGAGGGAGTCTCGCACCACTACGTCGAGTCCGAGAAGTACGCCGAGGCCAGCGACGACCTCACCGACCACGCCACCCGAGAACTCGACGCGCGCGACCGGTCGTACCACGTCGGCCCGTCGTGGACCACCGACGCCATCTATCAGGAGACCGAGGCCGAAGTCGCGGACTACGCCGACGAGGGCGTCCTGACCGTCGAGATGGAGGCGTCAGCGGTCTTCGCCGTCGCCGACTACCGCGGCGTCGATGCCGGTTCGATGTTCGTCGTCAGCGACTATCTGGGCCTCGAAGACTGGGACCCCAAGTTCCACCTGACCGCAGAAGACATGCAACGACTGGGCGACACGGCCAAAGAGATTCTGGCGAGTTACGTGAACTGAAACGAGTCGTCGTCGGACTCGTCCAGTTCGTCCAACGCCTCCAACTCCTCGATTCGCTCTCGACTCCAGACGACCCACAGAACCGCCGCGAAGACGAGGAGCAGTCCCAGAACCGACGTGAACGGTTCGGGGAACAGAAAGAGGACCGCGCCGATGAACAGGAGGACGGACACTGCGAAGAACCGAAAGAGTTGCCGAACGGGGTGGTCGGGTCGCATGGAACGTCATAACTTCGGGAACGAGTAAAACGATTATCCCCGTATCTCTGCTCTGCTCGGCGTTAGCCTCGGCCTTCCTCGACCACCGCGGTCGGGCGGCCCGAAAAAGAGAGGGACCGAACTCGATTCGATTCTGCCCGTCAGCGTCGCCGGAGCGCGACCAAACCAGCGGCCAGTAGCGCGACCAGCGTGACGCCGACGCCGAATCCGGGGACGGGGCCGTCGCTCGTCGCGGTCGTGGTGGTCGTCTCGTTGCTGTCGGATTCCTCGGTCGTGGTCGTCTCGGCGCTCTCGACCACGAGGTCCGCGGTGGCGTCACCGACGCCGACCTCGTAGGTCCCGCCCGAATCGAGCGAGACCGAGAAGGTGGCCTCCGCAGTCTCGCCCGCTTCGACCGAGACGGTCTTCGTGGAGACCGCTTCCCCGCCGACCGTCAGCACGACCTCGTGGGTGCCGTCGGCGCGACCGGTGTTCTCGACGGTCGCAGTGACGGTCACCGACCGGCCGGGTTCGACCTGCTTGCTCCCGAGCGAGAGGTCGGCGACGCTCGTGGCGGGTCGGTCGATGCCGACCGCGTAGGTGCCTTCCGAGACGTTCGCGCCGAACCGGTAGGCGTCGTCGGTCTGACCGACCTGCGAAGTCTCGGTGGCAGTCCACGTGCCGTTCTCGTCGCGGAACAGCGTCACGTCGCCTGCCGTCGCGCCCGAGGCGTTCAGCACGCCCTTCGAGACGGTGAACGTCGCGCGGTCACCGCCCGAGACCGAGAGGTACGACAGCGCGGCGAAGCCCTCGTCCTCGGCCGTCGGTGCGGTGACGTTCCGGGGCGCGGCGTCGGCCACGTCGATTGCGGGGTCGGCGCTACCCGACGCGCGCAGGGTCACGGTGCCGACCTGTCCGTCCGACGAGTTCAGCGGCGCGGAGACCTTCGCGTCGCTTCCGCCGTCGTCGTTGCCGCCGTTCTGGTTCTGACCGCCGGTACTGCTCGGACGCTGGGACGGCAGACCGCCGCCCGTGCTGTCGTCGTTGTCGTCGTCTTCGAGGCCGCCCTCGCCGGGGTTCGGGTCGTCGGAGTTACCGTCGTCAGAACCGCCGGAGTCGTCCGCGGTGACGGTAATCGTCTTCGTCACGACGTTCTCGTAGCCCGCCCGGTCTCGCAGGACCAACGTGACCGTCTTGTCGCCGGCCTCGTCGAAGGAGGTCGTCCACGTGGTTCCATCGGGACCGGCCTCGTCGCCGACCTTCCAGCAGACGTGGGCCAGCGTGCCGGGCTTTTCGTTGAAGTCGCTCGCTTCGAGGGTGACGTTCTCCCCGACTTCGACCGTGGTACTGGAGGCGTGGATTGCCGCGTCGGGCACGACCTTCGTCACGGTGTACTCGACCGTCGCGGAATCGGTCTGACCCGCGGTGTCAACCACGGTGACGGTGGCCTCGTAGGTGCCGGGTTCGTCCAACACCTGATAGGGCTTGAACGAGGAGACAGCGTCCTCCTCGGTCCACTCGACTTCTCCGTCGCTGTCGAAGTCCCAGCGGTACGCCACGATGCCCTCGTCGTCGGTCGAGGCCGAGGCGTCGAAGGGATAGAGCAACTGACTCATCGACCCGGAGTCGGGCGCGGTCAGTTTCGCGTTCGGCGCGTCGTCGCTGGACTGCTCGCGCACCGTGACGATTTCGGTCGCGGTGTCGGTCTGGCCCGACTCGTCCACGACCGTCACGGCGACCTGCTGGGTGCCCGTCTCGGAGAACGAGCGCGTCAGGGTCGCACTGTCGGTGGTCTCCTCGGGGTCGTCGTCGCCGTCGAGGTCCCACCGGTAGGTGAGGTTCTCACCCTCGGGGTCCAAGGACGCCGAGGCGTCGAAGGCGACCTCCTCGCCGGGCGCAACTGTGGTCGGGGCCGCGTTCAGCGCGGCGGTCGGCGGCATCTCGCCGGCCTCGATTTGGCTCGGCGTCGGACTCGTCGCGGTGGACGCGCCGTAGCCGAAGTTCGAGAGGTCAGATTCCCAGACGAGGTTCGCGTCGTCGCTGTCGGGCGTCCACGTCACGGTGAACGTGTGACGGCCCGACTCGAACCGCTCCGGGGGCGTCGGGGATGCGCTTCCCGAGGAGAACGCGCTTCCGACGCCGACCATCGCGGCGTCGTTGGGGTTGTGGTAGCCGAACGTCACTTCGTAGGTGTCGTTCGAGACCTGTTCGGCGTCCTCGACGAAGGTGCTGACCTTCTCGGGTCGGGCCTCCGCGAGGTGGGTGCTGTAGTCGGCGTTCTCTGCGGTCAGTTCGGCCTCGGAGTCGGAGGCGTTCTCGAAGGCCTCTGCCGACTGCACGACCGGACCCCAGACGCCCCCGTCGGGGGCCGAGAGGAGAGTCGTGTTCGAGATGTTGTCGTCGTAGGTGTGAGTCGCAGTCTGGACGCCCTGCTGAGTGAAGTGGGTCGTCGTCAGCGTGACCTCGGCGAACTCGCCCGTGACCTCGACCGCGGTGGCGTTGACGACTTCGAGGTCCTGCTCGGCCTTCAGTTCGGAGACCGAGACGTTCGTCGTGGCGGTATCGGTGTTTCCGGCCGCGTCCTCGACCATCACGGCGACTTCGCGGCGACCGGGTTCCGAGTAGGTGGTCGCAACCCGCGACTCGGTGGTCGTCGTCTCGAACTCGCCGTCGGCGTCGAGGTCCCAGTGGTAGGCCGCGATTCCGCGGTCGTCCGCGGACTCGCTGGCGTTGAAGACGAACTCGGTTTCCTCGACGCTTCCGAAGGAAGGCACCGCCACCAGCGCGGCGTCCGGGGCAGTCGTATCGGAATCGTCACCGACCTCGCTGGCGGGCGGAGTACTGGCGGTGACGGTGGACTGGTCGAAGCGACTCCGGTTCAGCGTCCATGTCGCCCGCTCGTCGTCGCTATCGGGCGTCCACGTCACGGTGACGGTGTGGTCGCTCGACTCGAACGTCGTCGGCGCGTCGCCCGTCACGTTCCCGGAGAGGGTGCTGTTGGGGATGTCGAGGACCTCCTCGTTAGGGTTGTCGTAGCCGAAGGTCACGTTGTACGTTCCCTCGCCGGTCTCCTCGACGCTCTCGACCGAGATAGTCACCGGTTCGGGTTCGATGGTCTCGGCGTAGTAGTCGCGCCGAGGGTTCTGCTTCTGGAGGACGGGGTCGGCCTGCGAACTCTCGTAGGCGCTCACGAGGTTTATCATCGTCCCGTTGACGCCCTCGTCATCTGGCACCGTGATGACCGTCGGACCGGAGATGTCCTCGACGACCTTGTGCGACTGGCCGTACCCGCTCTGGGTGTAGAAGCCGTAGGTCAGGTCCACGCTGTCGAACGACCCGGTGACTTTCACTGCGGTCGCGTTGAGATAGGTGACGTTCTGGCGGGCTACCACGTCGATGGTGGTAGTTTCGGTGTGAGTCTCGCCGTCGGTCTCGGTCCACGTCAGCGTCACCGTTCGGTCGCCCTCCTCGGCGTAGCTATGGGTGACCGTACCGCCGGTCTTCGTGGTGCTACCGAAGTCCCACTGGTAGCTCTCGACCTTGCTCTCGTCACTCGCGCTGGCCGAGGCCTCGAACGTCTCGCTGACGTTGACCGTCGCGGGCGCGTCCACCGTCACGGTCGGGTCGGGCGACTCGGCGGGGTCGACCTCGACCGTCTCGGTGGCCGTGTCGGTGTTGCCGTTTCCGTCTACGACCGTGACCGAGGCCGTGTAGGTTCCGGTACTGGCGTAGGTGTGCTGTATCGTCGCGCTATCGGTCGTCCTCTCAATCGTGCCGTCGTCGTCGAAGTCCCAGCGGTACTCCGCAATCTGGCGGTTGTCGGCGGAATCGCTCGCGTCGAACGTGACCGACTCGTCGTTAGCGACGGGGTTCGGCGAGGCCGACAGCGCGGCCTGCGGGTTGGTCTCGTCGGGACACTTGCCCTTCGAGAGACTCAGCGACTGGGTTTTGTCGAGGGGAATCTCGTCGCCCGTGCCCGACTGGAGTTGCCACGACGTGTCGTTAGTCGCGTAGGGCCACGGGGCGGGTTCGCCGTTCTTGGTGCGCTCTTGGTAGGCCCACGACTCCTCGCCGAACGCCGGGTCGATGGTGATGGCCGAGAAGTCGTTGCCCAGACCGCGGACGACTCCGCCGTCCGTCCGGCCCGACGACCACATCCAGTCGATTTTGGCGCTCGTGCCGTCGTACTGGAAGTTGTCGTCGCGGCCCTCGTAGTCGTCGTCCTCGACCAGCCACTGGTGGTCTTGGGGCAGACCGGAGATGTCAAAGGTGATACCGCCGCCCTGCGAGCGATTGAGGTCGTCGTGGAGCATCACGAGACTCAGGCCCTGCGAACCACGGTAGACGAACACGTGGCTCACCTGATTCTGCTGTACTCGCTGTGAGCCTTCGCCGTAGGAGCCGTAGAGGTAGCCGGGTCCGGGCGCTTGGTAGTCGTAGAACTCCTCGACTGAGGTCGTGCCATCGCCGACCGGTGCGACCTCGTAGCACTCGCCACCCTGCGTGACGTGGAAGGTCGACGGCGAACTCGACGGAGCCGCCGCGCCAACGCCCGCGACGGAGACCGAGGAGACCACGAGGAGAAGCGCCAATAGGACGCTCCGCGCTTGGTCGTTCACGAAGCGCCACCTCCTCGGGGAGTGGTCGTCTGAGGACCGAACTCCGTTTCGGTCGGCTTATCTGTGCTAGTCGGTGAGTACGGCCGCGTCGGGGTCGAGCCGTAGCGTTTTCGGAAGGAATTCGTTTCGAGCATTCGCGTGGTGTTGGGGGTAAGTTCGGGTTTGCCGCTCGTTCTGCCCATCGTAACTTCGAAGTCGTTCGTCAGAGCATCGTTATCCCGAGCTTCCGGCACAATCGCCCTTTGTTATCCTTCGACTGTCGCCCGCGAAGACGCCGCCTGTGGCCCCAGAAGCCCCGACCTACGCCGCCGAGAGATGTCTCTGGCGGGGCGTGAACTCGACTGACCGCATTCGAAAACGGCGTAAGCGCCGTCTACTCCCGACGCCTGCTGGTGGATTCAGGGGATAGTTTGTGCTACGTTAGCACAGCTACGGTTCGTCGGGGCGGCCCGTCGCGGTGACGTAGATACCGGCGAGGACGACTGCACCACCCGCCACGGTGAACACGTCGGGGGCCTCGTTGAGGAGGACGAGCGCGAGCAGGGTCGAACCGACCGGTTCGCCAAGCAGAGTGACGCTGACCACGCTGGATTCGACGTACTTCAGCGCCCAGTTGATGACCGTGTGGCCGAAGATGCCCGGCCCGATGGCCATTCCGAAGAAGAGGAGCCACTCCTCGGGGTGGTAGGCGGTCAGCGCGACGGTGGCTCCCTCGGCGAGCGCAACCCCCAGCAGGACCACCGCGCAGACCGAGTAGACCACGGTGACGTAGGGGACCAAGGCGACTCGCTGGCGAAGCGACCGGCCGGCCAGCACATAGCCGGCGGCCATGACCGCGCCGACGAGCGCGAGGCCGTCGCCGTAGAGCGGTCGTGCGCCGGCCAGCGCGGCCCCCGAGAGGAGGCCGCCGAGCGACATCACCGCGACCCCCACGACGGCGACTAGAATCCCGCCGACCATCCGGCGGTTGATGGTCTCGTCCAGCAGAACCGCCGCGCCGACTGCGACGAACAACGGTTGGGACTGGACGAGCGTGACGCTGGCGGCCACGCTGGTCCACTCCAGACTCTCGAACCACGTGGCGAAGTGGGCCGCCAGCGCGACGCCGGTGACGATTGCGATGGCGGCGTCCCGGACCGACAGCGCGCGGAGGTCCTCGCGGTAGTGGGTCACGGCGAACGGCGCGAGGAGCAGGGTGGTGAACACGACCCGGTAGAGCGCCTTGACGATGCTCGGCGCGTTGCTGTACCGGACGAGGATAGCGCTGGTGCTGACCGCCACGATGGAGACGGCGAGGGCCGCCATCGGCGGGGTGCGTTCTTCGAGGGACGCCAACCACGTCATCGTCCCTGACGTTACACGGCGGGCGCTTAAGCCCACCTTTTCGTCAGTAGCCATTTCGTCACCGCCCGAGTTCGAACCCGACGCGCCACTCGACCCGCGAGTAGGGCGCGGACCACGGGGCGTCTGCCGGTCGGTAGTCGAGTTCGTTCGTGACCTCGTACTCGCCGACCGCCAGCGACCGGTCGCCGGCGCGGAGTTCGTACGCCTGCGTCTGGGTCTGGCCCGGTTCGACCGGGTGGTGCATCCCGACCGCCGAAATCGAGGTCGCCAGCGGGTCGAGGTGCCCGAACGGCGAGTCCGGGTGCCAGAGATGCACGAACCGGTCGGTATCGGTGCGCTCGGCCCACTGGTGGCCGAACGGGGGATGTCTCCCGGTGAACAGCGATTGGCGCTCGTCGCTCCGGTTGCGAACCGAGAGTTCGATTCGGCCGGGGTTGCCGAACGCGATTCGGTCGTCCACGAGTTCCGCGTCGAACGCCAGCGCAGGCGCTCGGTTGGGGTCCCGCCGCCAGAGTTCGAACCCGCAGAGGTCCTCGGTGTCGGGGAATCCGGTGACGGCCTCGTACCGGTCCAGCGTCGTGGATAGTCCATCTGGAAGTTCGTCCCGACCCGCTCGCTGGGTCATGCCGTCGTCGTCACTAACCGCCGCGCGGAGAAACGAGGACATCTCGGCATCGAGGTCAGCGAGGTCCACAACCTCGCCGTCTATCGACTCGCGTTCGTCGGGTGCGTACCGCTCGGTGACCGTGAGGACCCATCGGTGTTCGGGGGCCGCCTTCTCGGTCGAAACCGCGAACGACGAGACGGAGAAGACGGGAAGCGCGTCGGTGACAGACCCGACGACGCCGATACCGACGGTGCCAGCGAGCGCGAGGAGCGACCGGCGGCGCATGTCCTCCGGTCGTGTCTCGTGGGTGATATAGCCGTCGCTCGTCCTGCTGGCAGTCTTCTGGCTCCGTCCTTTCGGAGTAGTCGGACTGGCAGTTAGCGGGGTAGGGCGGTGCCGCCGCGGTCACGGCGGCATCGCTGGGCGACAGTGCCGACTGACTCGCCGGCTATCTGCCCGCAACCGCCGGCGGACGAACTCTCTGCCGGGCCGTCGGTCGCTCCTCCCGACGACACCGACAGACGAACCGCGTCCGCCGAGGCCACGCTTTCGCGGACCACGAAGCGTCCGAGACGGGTTAGCCGCGCTTTCGCACTTGAAGTTTGGCGGTCCAGACAATCAAAATTGTTTGTTAAAGAATTGTTTAGGTTTCTTTAGCCGAGCGCGACCCGTCAAACAGGGGTGACGACGCCCGTGGCAGTCTCGGCGAAGGAAACGATGTCGGGGGTCCCGAAGAGGACGCCGAGGACGACGACCGGTACCCAAATCGACCGGGTGCGTTCGTAGCCGTAGCCTGCGAGGCCGAACCCGGCGAGGTGGACCGCTTCGAGGACCGCCGTCGGGAACGTCAGTTCCGAAACCACGCCGAAGACGCCCAGCAGGCCGAGCGTGAACACCGGGATGTAGATTGCGCGGACGAGTTGGCCGGCGGAGTCCCGGACCGCCCCGCGGTAGAGGAGGCCGACAGACGACCCGAACGCGACGCCGACGCCGACCAACAGCGCGAGGTGGACCAGCGCCGTCGGGGAGAGGAGGTCGGTCTGGACCTCGCCGTGAATCTCTCTGAAGAACCAGACCACGGCGGGCGTCAGGACGACCGCGTGGCGAGGAGTCGTCGCAGTCCGCAATCGCTCGTGGACCACGCCGAAAAACAGGAACCCGTAGCCCAGACCCTCGAACGCCGCCGGGACGACCGAGGCGAGAAGCAGAAACGAGAGACCGGCGTCGGGCGCGTAGCGAATCTGGGCCATCGCGCTCATCGAGGTGTCGAGTAGGAGGTGGCCCGCGAGGCCCGCGGCGGCGACGAGGAGCGGCGCGGAGAGAACCGTCGCCACCGCGACCGGCAGGTCGTCTCTCGCCGGGAGGTCGAACGGAATTTCGACGTGTCGGACCCGAGCGCAGACGACGGCCCCGAGTGCGAGACCGACGACGTAGAGGAAGAACGTGGGGACGGCGATGACGTAGAGCGGACTCGGCCCGCCGAGGTCCAAGAGGGCGTGAAGTCGGTGGTAGCCGACCCCGGCGACGAGTCGCATCCAGAGGGAGACCGCAAACAGCGTCACGAACAGCGACCCGATGGCGACGGCCTCCGGATTTCGGCCGACGACGGGGCGCTCGCGCACCGATTCGAGTATCATGAGGGCAGGTGCGCAAACCCGAGTGATAAATTTATGGCCCGAGCGTTCGCAGAGAACCGGTCAGATGTATCCCGACTCGCGGAAGTACGCGACCAACACAATCGTCACGCCGAGCATCCCGAGCATCACGGCCGGATAGCCGTAGGTCCACCCGAGTTCCGGCATGTTGTAGGGACCTCCCGAGAAGTTCATGCCGTAGACGCCCACGACGAAGGTGAGGGGGAGGACGATGGTCGCCACGACGGTCAGTTTCTTCATGACCTCGTTGGTCGAGAGCGAGAGGGTGTTGAGGTAGATGTCCCGCGCGCCGCTGGCCAAATCGCGGTAGGTTTCGGTCAGGTCCACGAGTTGGACGAGGTGGTCGTACACGTCCCGATAGAACTTCTCGGTGGTCTCACGAATCTGGTCGGGGTCACCCCGCGCGAGGTAGCCGACTGCTTCGCGGGAGGGCCACAGGAGTTTCCGAAATGAGAGGAGTTCACGCCGGACGTTGTTGATTGTCTCCAGCGTCTCGATGTCGGTGGAAGTCGTCACCTCGTCTTCGACCTGCTCGATTTGGTCCTCGATGCGGTCCAGCACGTCGAAGTAGCTATCTACGATACCGTCGATGACCCGGTAGGCCGCGAAATCCGGTCCCTGTCGGAGGATGCGGCCCTCCTCGCGGACCACCATCCGCCAGACGCGCTCTACCGCATCGACCGACTCCATCGACATCGTGACCAGCCAATCGTCGCCGACGAAAAAGCCGACCGACCGCTTGCGAATCTCCTCGCGAAACGTGGTCTCGCCCCGGCGCAGGGTGGCGGTCTTCAGCAGAACGAAGGTGTGGTCGTCGAACTCCTCGGTCTTGGGCCGGACGCCGTTGCGAACGTCCTCGACCGAGAGGCCGTGGATGTCGAACACCGCGGCGACTCGCTCCATCTCCGCTTGCGAGGCGTCCGACGCCCGGACCCACGTGGTGCCGGTGGCTTCGCGGGCGCTCCGCAGGTCGGTGTAGTCGGTGGTGCCGTCCTCGGAGTAGACCACGGCCTCGACCGTCACGCCGAATCTCCTCCCGAGTCGCCCGTCACGCCGAACCACTCCCCCGACCGATTGCCAGCAGGGTGATGCCGACCATCACGCCCGCCACCGAGAAGGCCCGACCCGGATAGGGCGCGACGACGCCGGCCAGATAGCCGCCCAGTCCGGCGAGCGTCAGCGCGCCGCCGAGGACCAACGCAGTATTCATACAGTTCGGTGACACGCCCGACCGAAAAAAGCGTTTCTGGAGGGTCAGCGTGCGAGAGCAGTGTTACTCGCCGTGTTCGATGCCCCGGAGGAGTCGGTACACGTCGTCCTCCTGTCCGGGAAGTTTCTGGGGATAGACGGCGATTGCGACCACGTGGTCGCCCTCGTGTTCGACCTTCGTGACGTGGACGTAGGCGTCGAACTCGATACCCACGGCGGTCCGCACGCTGGCCTCGAACTTCGAGACTTGCGTGGTCTTGCCCAGCATCGTGCGGTTCTGGCTGTCGACTTTCCGGACGTCGTTCACGCTCCGGAGTTGACTGGTGAACTGCTGGGCGAGTTGCTGATTGCTGTACTTGGCGAGGGGATTGAACGACTGGCCGAGGACTTCGACCTGCGGACTGGAGAAGACAGCGAACACCGAGACCTTCTGCTCGCCGAGGCCCCCGAATCCGACCTTCTGGTGGTACTCGGAAATCCAGTTGGTGACTTCGACCTCCTTGGACTGACCGGCCGCCGAGAAGGTCCGCGAGACGTTCATCGCCTTCGTGCTGTTGTGTTCGTATCCGGTCTCCTCGAGCGCGGCGTCGCTGACCGTGGCCTCCGAGGCCGAGAAGGTGAGCGGTCCCGACAGGACGCCGGTACACCCGCTAGTGACGACCAGCAGGGCGAGGAGGACGCCAGCGGCTACTCTGCGTGTCATGCTACTGGCGGGGTAAACAGGCGGGGGTTAAGAACCTCGTGGCTCCGAGTCGGGCTTGTGGCAGATGGCGGCCATTTGGAGACTTAAATAATTATCACCTGATATAATCGACGGAGGTATAAGAGTGGTTTTACATATCCACGATAATGCCTCTGCCGTCGGTCACGGCCGTTTCTCGTCGGGAATTAGGGTATCTGCGGGCCGCTCTCCTGCTGGGTGGCGTGCTAGTCGTCGTTCCCCTCTGTTATCTCGTCCTCTCGGAGGTCGGGGTGGTGGAGTCCGGACTCACGCCCTCCAGTCTGGCGCTGTTAGTGTTTCCGGGAACGGTGCTGGCGTATCTCGGCCACTCGGTCGTCGCGGGGGACGTGGATTCGGAACACTACCCCTTGGTGGCGCGCTACATGGTGTTGGGCATTCTGGCGCTCGACCTGCTGACGCTGTTGCTGATTCTCTACCCTGATGTCGTCATCGCCGAGCGCCTCTTTTCGTTCGGGTTGGCGTCGTCGGTCGGCGGTATTGGCGGCGCACTGTTGGGCGTCCGGGACGCCCGCCTCATCGAGAACGTCCGGGAGGCCCAGCGCGCCAAAACCGCGGCCCGGACCGCCGAGCGCGAGCGCCAGACGCTCTCGTTTCTGAACAGCCTTCTGCGACACGACGTGTTGAACGGCGCGAACGTCATTCTGGGCTACGCCGAACTCCTCCAAGATTCGGAGGGCGAGGCCGACCAACGACACCTCGACACGATTCAGACCCGGAGCGAGGCCATCATCGAGTTGGTCGAGAACGTCGGCCTCCTCATCGACGCCCGGACGAGTGACGCCGAATTGACCGCGATGAACCTCTCGGACCTCCTCACCGAGGAGTTGGCGGCGGCCCGCCAGACCCACCCGAGCGCGGAGTTCACCGCGTCGATGCCCGACGACCTGCTGGTCCGGGCCGACTCGCTGGCCGCCAACATCTTCGAGAACCTGCTGACGAACGCGGTCGAACACAACGACCGCGAGACGCCCCAAGTCCACGTCGAGGCCGAACGCCGCGACGACGAGATTCGGGTTCGGGTCGCCGACAACGGGCCGGGAATCCCCGAGGACGAGCGCGAGGACCTGTTCGAACCGACCGACCGAGGCACCCACGGATTGGGTCTCCATCTGGTCGAGACGCTGGTCGAACGCTACGAGGGGAGCGTGACTGTCGAAGAAAACGAGCCTCGGGGGACCGTCTTCGTCCTGCGATTCCAGCCAGTAGACGGCGAGTGAGGGCGCTTACTCCAACCGGAAGGTCGGTCCGTCGTCGGTGTCTTGGACTTCGACGCCGAGGGCTTCGAGTTCGTCGCGGAGTTCGTCGGCGCGCTGGTAGTTTCCGGCGTCTCGCTCCTGTTCGCGGACATTCAGCACGAGTTCGACCACTTCGTCCAGCACCTCGACCTCGCCCTCGGCGTCTCCCGCGAGGGCGAACCCGAGAACGCTTTCGCCGAACTCCTCGAAGGTCTCGACCGCATCGCGGAGCGCCCGGTAGTCGTACTCGTCGCGCTCGTCCAAGTGGACGTTGACCGCCGAGGTCAGGTCGAGAAGGGCGGTGATGGCTTCGCGGGTGTTGAAGTCGTCGTTCATCGCCTCGGCGAACTCGTCGCGGGTTGCCTTGACCGCGTTCCGGAGGTCGGCGTCCTCGACCTTCGTTCGGGCGTCCACGCTATCGGTGGCTTCGACGGCGCGGTCGTAGCCGCGTTCGAGACGCTCCCAGCGTTCGACCGCTTCGTCGAGGGTCTCCTCGCTGTAGGTCTGGCGGTTGTTGTAGGCCGTCGAGAGGAGGAACATCCGAATCGCGTCGGTGCCGAACTCCTCTACTGCGTTGCGGACCGTGAAGTAGTTCTGGAGCGACGACGACATCTTCTCGCCGCCGGTCTCCAGCAGGCGGACGTGCATCCAGTAGTTGGCGAACTGCTTTCCGGTCGCGGCCTCCGATTGGGCGATTTCGTTCTCGTGGTGGGGGAACACGAGGTCTTGGCCGCCGACGTGGATGTCCAGCGTCTCGTCCAGATGAGTCATGCTCATCGCCGAGCATTCGATGTGCCATCCGGGTCGGCCCTCGCCCCACGGAGACTCCCACGTCTGGCCGCCGGCAGGCGCGTCGTCGGGGTGGGCCTCGCCGGCCTTCCAGAGCGCGAAGTCCGCAGGGTTGCGCTTCTCTTGGCGTTCGTCCTCCTCGCCTTGGGCCTCCATCTCCTCGACTTGCTGGTTCGAGAGTTTGCCGTACTCCTCGAACTCGGTCACGTCGAAGTAGACCGACCCGTTGGACTCGTAGGCGTAGCCCTTCTCGACCAGCGTCTCCACGAGGCCGATGATTTCGGGGACGTGTTCGCTGACGCGGGGGTAGACCTCGGCCCGGAGGAGATTGAGCGAGCGCATGTCGTCGATGACTTCCGTGATGAAGTGGCGAGCGACTTCTGATTCGCTGTCGCCGAGGTCGTCCTCGCCGACGCGCGCGACGATTTTCTCGTTTACGTCGGTGAAGTTCTCGACGTGGCGCACGTCGTAGCCGAGGTGTTCGAGCCATCGGTGCATCACGTCAACGTGGACCCACGACCGGGCGTGTCCGAGGTGGGCGAAATCGGAGACCGTCAGGCCGCAGTAGTAGAGCAGTACCGACTCGGGATTTTCCGGTTCGAACGGTTCCCGCTCACCGGTCAGGGTGTTCGTCACCTGAAGCGTCATTAGGGGCTAGTTCCCCGAGCGACCGTTTTAAAGCGTCGATAGACGCACTTCGCGCCGATTGTCGGCGTCGATTACTCGGTCCCGGCGTTCGGAACCGCCTCCGAGGCGTCTTCCGCGATTCGCACCGCGTCGGGACCGTCTCGGCGCTCGACGGCGACCACCAGCGAATCGCCCGCGAACGCCGCGGTCCGGACCTCGATTTCCGCCGCTCGGAGGCGGCCGAGGAGATGCACCAGCGCGTCCCCATCCACCTCGCCCGAGACGACCACGGCGGTCAGCGACCCCTCGCCGGGTGCGAGCGCGGTATCGCCGACCGTCAGAAGCGCCTCTGCGGTCGCGTCGTCGCGCTCTACGACGCCCAGACCGCTCCGCATCGAGACGCGGGCGCTCCGCGACTCGGGTTGGTAGTCGGGCAACGACTCGGCGAACCGCCGGAGGGCGGTCGCAATCGAGTCGGGGTCGCCCTCGATTTCGTCGGCCAGCGACCGGGCCGCCGCGGTGTAGTTGACCACGCCCGCCCTCAGCGCGGTCAGCAGGAAGGGCCGCCGTCGGACCTCCTCGCGGGTCTCCTCGGAGAGTGACATGTGAGGACCAACGGCGGCGACGAGCAAAAACGATGCGGTGAGAAGAATCCAATTATTTCTTAGACAATCAAGTGTGTTTGCTTTAGCAACGTATTGTTGTCTGAGGGCGGACTACTCGACCAGCATGTACCCCGCGGCGACGACGGTTCCGAGGAGAATCAGTATGCCGACCAGCACGACGGCGCTGTTCGAGAGGGTCGCCGACCCGGCCGCGACGGCGAGCGCGAGGACCCCGAGGACGGCGACGGGGGCGTTCTCGCCGAACGAGGGGGTGCGGAGCGAACGGTCGGGCAGGTCGAACCCGACCGATTCGTCGTCCGCGTCCTCGTCGTCATCGGCGTCCTCGATTTCGGGACCAGTGCCGCTCGCGGGGTCGGCGAGGGAGGCGTCTACGTCCACCGCGTCGGCGCGTTCGTCGGGTTCCACGACGGAAATCGAGACGTAATCGGTCTCCGCGCCGTGGCCGGTGACGATTTTGAGTTGCCCCTCGACCGGCCGCGGACCGTCGGCTATCTCCACGCTGACCTGCCGGGTCGAATCCGCGTCCACGAAGTGGTTGTTCGCCGGGATAGACGCGACCTGCGAGAGCGCGTCGTCCAGATGCAGGTGGACGTGGACCGGCGCGTCGCCGTTGTGGAGTAGGATTGGGAACGACTCGGTGGCCTCGAACGACGCGCTAGTCTCGATGTCGTGGAGGCCACTGGAGTTGAGACGGACTGGGAGACTCTCTGGCACGCTATCGACACCTCCGACCGAGGGGAGAAAAAACTACGCCTCCACGTCGCGCATGTCCGGCGGGAGGAGGTTGGGGATGCCGTCCTCGATGGGGAAGGTCTCACCGCACTCGGTGCAGGTCAGCGTCCCGGAGAGGACCTCCTCGTCGTCGGTCTCGGTCGCGTCGAGTTCCAACTCCTGTTTGTCGAGCGGACAACAGATAATGTCCATCAGCGATTGCTTCATACTACCGGGTGTGGGTGGGTAGGCCAAAAGCGTGACGGGTTCGTCGGTCGCACCCGAGATATTCCCTCTTTGTTCATTATGTTATAATAATTTAGCTAATGAAGATTTATCAACACGACGCGCGGTTTTCTGGCGGAGGTGAACACGTTGTTCGGATTCAAAGTCCTGTACTACCGCGGCCTTGAGGGCTGTTAAGCGTGACTCTCGAAGCTACCGAGTCGTACTAATTGGCGACAGCAGACCGCTCCGCGTCGAGCGTCCGGTGGCGAGCGAGTCGGAGCGCCCGTGGCCGAAGCACTCGCTGTGAGCCTCGGTGATGAATCCTTCCGCATTTAAACAGCTTACATAATAAAGCGAGTTTAATTAAATTTTTAATATCGCGTCAGAGAGTCATTCACACGGAGGTGAAAAATAATGATTGACTTCGGCACGATGATTTGGTGCGACTACCTTGGTTGCTAAACGCTGACGAACATCATTCCCCATTTCTTCGAGAACGCTGGTCGTTCGAGCGACCGCCACGAACGCGGTTTCAGCGCGAGCGGAACCACCGGACGACTACCGCCGCCACCTCGCAGTCACGTCACGCTTCCTGCAGTTCGAGTTCCTGCTTCTCCTCGGCCACTTCGTCGGCCAGACGCTCGGCGAGGAGTTTCGCCGCCGACTCGTGTTCGTCCTTGCGACGCTGAATCTGGTACGGGCCGATTTCCCCCGTTTCGTACTCCTCGAACCGTTCGGGCAGGTCGTGACGGACCGCGAGGTATTCGTGGGTCTTTGCGAGCAGTGCGTGAAGGTAGATGAGTTCGACTTTGCGCATAGTTGCGCCGCGGGCGTAGCCGTCGGTTCGGCGTAGCTAACGCTCCTCGGTCTCCCACGCCACATCCCCGACTACCCCTCGGTACGAGTGTGCAGGCACACGACCTTAAGCCTGACCGCCAACCGGACTCGCCAGCGCCCCAGAGCTGTCTAGCAGGCGAAAAAAGCCCTCTCGGACGCTATTCGAGCGGGTTGTTCAGCACGACGGTCTCCTCGCGGCCGGGTCCGAGGCCGACCGCGTAGATGTCGGCGTCGAGTTCGTCGCTGACGTATTCGAGGTAGGCCCGAGCGTTCTCCGGAATCGCGTCGTAGCCCTCGTCGGCGACTTCGGCCCAGTCCACGTCGTCCCAACCGTCGAAGGTCCGGAAGTTGGGTTCGCAGTCGCCCCATCGCTCGGTAGTCGCGGGCATGGTGAAGACCTCCTCGCCGTTCAGGTCGTAGCTGTGACCGACCTTCACCTCGTCCAGTCCGGCCAGCACGTCGATGTGGTTGACCGCCAGACCGGTGAAGCCGTTGGCGCGCGCCGAGTGGCGGAGCATCGGCATGTCGAGCCAACCGACTCGTCGCGGGCGACCCGTGACGGTGCCGTACTCGCCGCCCTCCTCGCGGATGTAGGTGGCTAGCTCCTCGTTTTCGCCCTCGCCCTGCTCGTCGTAGCCGGGGGTGTCGCCCTCGACGCCGCCGAGTTCGGTCGGGAGCGGTCCGCTTCCGACGCGGGTCAGGTAGGCCTTGACGATGCCGACGACTTCCCCACCGCCGACGACGCCGGGGCTGAGACCTGTGCCCGTGGAAGCGCCGCCAGCGGTCGGGTTCGAGGAGGTCACGTAGGGGTAGTTGCCGTGGTCGATGTCGATGAGGGTGCCCTGCGCGCCCTCGAACATCACTTCGTCGCCGTCGTCCAGTCGGTCGGCGAGGAACTCGCCGGCGTCAACGGCCATGTCGTTCTCGGCGAGTCGCTCGCCGTAGCGCCGGTACTCGTCGTAGAGGCTCCCGATGTCGAACTCCTCGCCGGTCTCGACGCCGAACACGTCTTCGGCGAGGCGCTGTTTCTGCGGGACGACGTACTCCAGTTTCTCGCGCAGAATGTCGGGGTCCAGCAGGTCCGCGATGCGCAGGCCCCGGCGACCCACCTTGTCCTCGTAGGTCGGGCCGATGCCCCGACCGGTGGTGCCGACCTCTTGGTCGGACTCGCTTTTGGCCTCCTCCTCGATGCCGTCCAGCACGCGGTGGTACGGCAGGATGACGTGAGCGCGCTTGGCGACTCGAACGTCGGGGTCGAGGCCTCGCTCGCGCAGGCCGTCTATCTCCTCGAACAGGGTCGAGGGGTTGACGACACACCCGTTTCCGAGGACGCCGACCTTGCCCCGGACCGCCCCGCTCGGAACGAGCGATAGTTTGTACTCGGTGCCGTCCTCGACGACGGTGTGGCCCGCGTTGTCTCCGCCCTGATAGCGGGCAACCACGTCGGCGGCGTCGCCAAAGAGGTCCACGACGCCGCCCTTTCCTTCGTCGCCGAGTTGCGAACCGACGATGGTTACGGTCATTACGCGGATTGATTCTCGGGCACCCGGTAAACCGATTACGGTCCCTATCCCGAAACGATACATATTCGTGCCTATCTCGGCCGACTTAGGGTCGGAAAGCCACAGTATCGAGGATACTCGTCGGGTCTCGGACCGATTGGGCTGGCCAATCGACCACGGAACTGTTAACTACTCGCACCACAAAGCGTCGGGTTACTGGGTCCGTGACGGCTTCGACGGACAGCAACTTTTAAAAGTCTCTAAGACAAGTTAACACATGCCATGATAGATAGACTTGAGAAGGAAGTCGATATGTTGGAGCGCCATCTGCAGGTCCTGAAGATGGTCATCGAGAGCGAACCCATCGGTATCGTGAAAATGTCGAACGAAACGGGCTACCCGCACCACAAGGTTCGGTACTCCCTGCGCGTCCTCGAAGAGGAGAACCTCATCGAGCCGTCGAGTCAGGGTGCCATCACGACCGAGCGAACCGAGGAGTTCGTCGCCGAACTCGACGACAAGATAGACGAAATCGGTTCGAAACTCGACGAGATGAAAATTAGCGAAACCGCCGAAGCCGAGAACTGAACTTAGAGTTCCGGCACGTTCAGGTGGAATCCGCCACTGCGTGACTCCACCAGACACAGATGGTATCCGCGTTTGCGGGAGAGTTTTACGAAGCTCTCTCTTTTCTCGCGGCTCAAGAATCCACCAGCAGTCGCGTTCTCGGCGGTTTCGAGGGCTTTCGGCTCGAAGAAGCTCTCGGTGACTTGGAAGGCACCCGATAGTTCGTCGTGAGCGTGGGCCACGCCGTCGGCGGCGTCCACGAGCGCCCCCATCATGTCGCCGGTCGTCGGGTCCCGCGAGTCGTTGAGGTCCGCGACCACGAGGGGGTTGCCCATCCTGTCGCGCATGATGATGTCGAACGACTCTTGGCGGGTGTCGTCGGTGTCGCCGCCCGCGCCGACCGACCCGTGGAGGTCCACCCGGTCGATTTTCGGAATCGACTCGTAGAGGTCCTTGAGACCGTTCCGGTGGCCGGTGTCCCGAATTTCGTACAGTAACTCCTCGATTATCCACGAGACGAACTGGTATTCGAACGAGTCGTGCAGGAACTCCTCGAAGGGTTCGCCCTCGACCGTCGCGCCCTCGGTTTCGAACTGGGTGTGGTGTTCGAGGCGGAGGTTCTGGTTGACCTCCTCGGGCTTGACTTGGCCCTCGGCGGCCTCGTCCAGCGTTGCCTCCCCCTTCGACTCGTAGCGCACGAACAGGTTGGTCTGGTCGAACGCCTGCGAGCGACTGAGTTGCCGACCGCTCGCGCCCGACCCGCCGGACCCGGCGTTTTCGAGTTTGGCTTCGAGACGTTCGACCTCTTGGCGGAGGGCGTCGCGTTCCCGCTTGTACTCGTTGCGCTCGGACTCGACGTTCGAGAGGCGCTCTTTCAACTGCTGGACCTGCTGTTTGCGCTGGCGGAGTTGCGACCGAAGCTTCTGGATTTTGGCCTGCGACTGCTCGTCCGGGCCACCCGACTGGCCGTCGGACCCGCCGGGCGATGTCCTCGACTGTGACCCGGTTCTGGACGCCGAACCCGCCTGCGAGGACTCACCACTGCTGGCCCCCGAAGACGACGACCCGGCGGTCGCGGCGTCGTCGGTCCGAGACTGCTCGCCGGGTGCGGTCGAACCGGACCCGACGGCCGACCCGGCCGCGTCGCTCCGGGCCGACTCGTCGCTGTCCTCCTCGGCGGGACCCGCGCTCCGGTCGGGGTCGAGCGACGGAATCGTGGTCGCCTCGCGCCACTGGGCTTCCTCCTCGAAGGCGTCGCTGTCGGTCTCGTCGGTGGTGTCAGTCGCCGAGTCGGTCTCGGCATCGCTCTGGGTCTCCTCGGGGCGGGAAGCCCCCGAGTCGGGCGTCTCGACGGACTCGACGGCCGCCCCGGCGCTCGCGCTCGCCGGGTTCGCGGTCTCCTCGGTGGCGTCGGTGGTGCCGGTCGCGGCCGCGCCGGAATCGGCCGTCGCGGACTGTCCTCGGCCGGGTTTCCTACCGGGGTCGGGTTCCGAGGAGGCCTCGGTTCCGACGTCTGCGGTCTGGTCGGTCTCTCGGGCAGTCCCGCCTGCGGTCGCATCGGTCCCAGCGGTTCGCCCGGCCCCGCCGGATTCGGGCGAGGGTCCGCCGGTGCCGCCCGTGCCGGACAGGCCCGACGCGCCGTCGTCCGTCGCTCCCGTCGCGCCCGACTCATCGCCGCTGGCTGACTCTGGTGCGCTGGTCGGCGAGTCCAGTGTGCCGTCCGGCGATTCGTCGGGTTCGTCGGGTTCGGGCACGTCGATGACCTCGATGTCCACGTCCCGAACCTCGTAGATGCCAACCTCGTCGTTGGCGCGCTCGAAGGCCTCGTCGCCGGTCACGACCTGTTCGCTCGCACCGACGAACGCGACGCTCATCGACCGGCCACCGTAGTAGGCTACGTAGTAGTCGCCGCTCAGCACGTTCTCGCTGAGTTCGACGTACCCCGTGAACTTGCCGTCCGTGAGCGTCGAATCGACCTCCGACAGCGGCGTGTCGTTCGTGTAGTATTTTGCCTGTGTCTCGCCGCCCTCCTCCTGCATGCTGAACAGGAGCGGGAGCGACGGATGGGGCGCGGCGTAGGCGGTGCCACCGGCGTCCTCGAAGTCGTCGAGACTCCCCTCGTAGACCCCGATTATCCGCCCGTTGAGCATGAACAGCCACGCGCCACCGGCCCTGACTGCCCCCGAGAACTCCCCGTCTGAGAGTTCGCGCAGGCCAGCGAACCCGTCCGCAAACGAACGAGTATCCCAATCTTCGACCTGCTCGACCGTGCGCGTTTCCATATTACGAGGAAACCAAAGCCCTCTCAAATATCTTGCGGCCCGAACTTTTGCAACGGGCGCGCCCCAAGAGGCGCGCCCCTTGCAAAACTTCGATGAAAAACCGGCGTCACCCCCTCAGCCTCGCGCCGTCGGCGCGAGGCTTCGAGGGATTCCTTGGTTCGCTCGTCGCTCGCGGTCGGACTGCTGGTGGTCAGCGTGGAAAGTCGAACACGCGCGAAACAGGCTGAATTCTAAGCAATGAAATCCGTTTCTAAAAGTGTATTTACGTTTTCTAAAGGCAGGTTATCAATTCTTAGCTTGCGCGCGCATAGTCATCAGACTCGGACAGCGAGCGACCGAAGGGAGCGAGCGCACGAGCAGAAGCCACAGGCTAGCAGTTCTACCGCGAAGGAGGAGTGAAACGACGACTGAGCGGACCAAGGGAGGACCAAAGCGAGCGAAGCGAGCGGCGGGACGACCGCCGTGTTGTCGGGAGCGAAGCGACCGACTGCTCGGAAGACGCGGTTTGTCTTCCGGTGTTTTTGGTCGAGCTTTTGCAAGGGAGAGAACGCCTGAGCCGTCGGCTCAGGCGTGAACGACCGCTGGAAAAGGTCGTGGTTTAAATTTTGGATTCTGCGTCGTCGGCGAGTTCCTGCATGCGCTTGCCGATGCGCCCGGCCTCGCTGAACTCGTCGTCGCTCATGGCCGTGGCGAGAGCGTTGCCGAGGACGAAGACGGCGTGTTTGTGTTCGCTCTTGGACTTGTGGACGTGCGAGGGGTCCACGTCAAGTTCCTCGTAGGGGTCGAACAGGCCGTCTCTGACGCGCTCTTGGTCTTGGAAGTACTCCATGATGAGGACCATCTCCTCGTGGAGTTCCAGAAGCTCGTCCTTGTGCATGTCCGTGGATACGGAAGTGTCTGGCTTAAGGGTTTCTGAGATGACTTCCCACGCACACCAAAAACGGAGGTTTAGAAGACGTACTCGTCCTCGTGACCCATCATTCCTTCGTCTTCCAGACCGGGGTCGTGGTCGTCGTCGTCCATGGGACCACTGGTCTTGTAGGCTTTTAGCCCGGTCGAGAGGAGGTCCTCGATGGCTTCCTCTCGGTTGACGAACTCGCCCTGTTCGACCATCTGGGCGATCTGCATCTCGAGATGTTCCGGAATAGTTATCTCTACCTTCGGCATTGGAACATTGGTGGCTTCGGGAGGGGTGTTCTTAAGTCTGACGGGGATAGCTACCGCGGACGACAAACCATTTAGGTGCTATCGAAAAGAACGATTCTCGTTCCCGGAACTCAGAGTTGCGATTCGATAATCGAGGTTGTTGTTGACGATACACAATGCCCGATTATCGGGCGAATGTCCAAAAAATGAAACGTCAGTCGTTCAGCGACTGCCGAGCATCTGCTCGATGGAGTTGATGATGCGGTTCGGCCCGAGCGCGGTGACGGCTTTCTCGATTCGCTTCTGGTTGTAGTAGCTAGCGAACGCGAGAATCGTCGGCGGCCACAGGCCGATGAAGATGCCCTGCATCCGGTTGCCCCGGACGAAGAACTGGTGAAGCGCGAGGCCCACCGACGTAGCGGCGGCGAGGACCGTCACGTCGGTCGCGGTCTCCTCGGCGGCCTGTACGGTCTTGTCTTGACCGGCCGTGCGTTGTTCTTGAGTTGCCATGCGAACTATGCGTTAGGAGACCCGCGCCTTTGTTATTCAGTCTATACTCCCACTCGTTCCGTCCCACGCGGGTTAGGTCCGGGTTACCGGAGCCGAAACCTCACGTTGCTCGGCCATAGTCTCGTCGGCGTCCCTCGATTTCCCTCGCGCCCGTGCGCAGTCGATAAATCTACTTGCGTTCGACACTCACCCCGACACATGAGCGTCATCGACGTGACGGACCTTCACGAGGAGTACGACGGCGAGCGCCTCCCGCCGGGCCAGCGCGAGACCAGCAAGTTCCCGGTCCTCTCGAAGGGTGGGACGCCCGACTGGGACCCCGAGACGTGGGAGTTCACCGTCTCGGGCGCAGTCGAGGACGAACTGTCCTTCTCGTGGGACGAGTTTCAGAACCTGCCAAGCGAGACCCAGAAGCAGGATTTCCACTGCGTGACCGGGTGGAGCAAGTTCGACTGCGAGTTCACGGGCGTCACCTTCCCGGACCTCGCGGAGATGGCGGGCGTGAGAGACGACGCGGAACACGTCATGTTCTCGGCGCTGGACGGCTACACCACGAATCTGCCCCTCGAGGACTGCATGCGCGAGGAGGTCCTGTTTACCTACGAGTTCGACGACGACTCCCTCCCGGCAGAACACGGCGGTCCTCTGCGGGTCGTGACGCCCCACAAGTACGCCTACAAAGGTGCGAAGTGGGTTGACGGCGTGGAGTTCCTGACCGACGAGGAACGCGGCTACTGGGAGAAGCGGGGTTACTCGAACACCGCGAATCCGTGGAACGAGGAGCGATACAGTTAATCAGTTTCTGTCTTTTCGATATTTGGGGTCGATAGAGTCGTAGATGGATGGACCACATCGTGAGTAGGAGAACTGCGGCATCTTCTTAGAAAGCGACCGGCCCCTTTCAGTCCGCCGGCGGACAAACCGCGTCCTCCGAGCCTGTACTCACTTCGTTCGCACAGACACCCAAACTGTCGGAGGAGGAACGGGGCTTTTGCCGGTGGTTTGGGGAATCAAGCGTCGGCCTCACGCCTCCCCAGCCTCCTCACTCCCGCGCAGAGCGCGGTCGTTCGTCCCTCGCGCGACGATGGCGTGGCATGAAGCCACGCCAGCGCGCGCCGGACAGCAATTGGAATCGTTGGCGTAGCCAAAAGTCGAAATTCGAATCTACGAGTTTTCGGCGCTCCGAGGAGTCTGATTACGGTGCCCGAACCCCACCCGAGTCACGAGTAATTCAGTTAGACTAAAGGCTCCCGACTCCTGAGTTCGACTGAATGGAGTCTCCGCCCCGCGACGGACAGGTGTCGGCTGAACCGACCGGCTCCGCCCTCGTGAGCCGGGCCTGCAAGCTACCCGACTGCGACCCCCGACCCTTCCTCGCCGGGCGGGACGCGCCGCGAATCTACTGGACCAGTCCCTACGGTCCCGAGTTCGCCGGCGGCGGCACCGCGGCCCGAATCACGGCCGACGGGGCCGGCGGAACCGACCGGTTCGAGTCGGTCGCCGAGACAGCAGACGAGTTGTTCGACGGGATGGACTACGACGGCCCCGAACCGGCCCGACCGCGGCTGTTCGGCGGCTTCTCGTTCCACGCCGACCACGAACCGGCCCCGCCGTGGCAGAACTTCGGTACCGGCGAGTTCGTACTGCCCCGGACCCAGTTGACCCGCGCCGACGGCGAGACGTGGCTGACCGTCTCGGCCCGCGACGCGCCCGCCGAGGCCGTCGAAGCCGAGCTTTCGGACGTCCGAGACGCCCTCGCCGAGGACCCCAAGCGACCGCGGGGCGACCCGCCGGGCGTCGTGGCGACCAACCCCACCACGACCCGCGAGGAGTGGGCCGAGCAGGTTCGGGCCGCCGTCGAGCGAATCGACGCTGGCGACTTGCAGAAGGTGACGCTGGCCCAAGCCCTCGCGGTCGAGTTGGCCGACGAGGTGTCGATACCCGACGTGCTGGCCCGCCTCGGCGAGTCGTACCCCGACTGCTTCCGCTTCTGCTTCGAGCCGACCCCCGAAGCCGCGTTCTTCGGCGCGACCCCCGAGCGACTCGCAACGCTCCGAGGACGAACCGTCGAGACCGACGCGCTTGCGGGGTCTGTCGGCCGAGGAGACACCCCCGAGGAGGACGCTGAACTGGAGGCCAGCATCGAGGAAAGCGAGAAGATGGCCCACGAACACGGACTGGTGGTCGAGACCATCCGCGAGCAGTTGGCACCCCTCTCGGCGGAGGTCCGGGTCGAGGACCGCAGGGTGAGAAAGCTGGCGACCATCCAGCACCTCTGGACGCCAATCGAGGCCGACCTCGCTTCGTCCGGCCACGTCCTCTCCATCGTGGAAGCTCTGCATCCGACCCCCGCTGTCGGCGGCCTCCCGCCCGAGAAAGCCCTTCAAACCATCCGCGAGACCGAGACCTTCGCCCGCGGGTGGTACGCCTCGCCTGTCGGGTGGTTCGACGCCGAGGGCGACGGCACCTTCGCGGTCGGCATCCGGTCGGCGGTCACGAGCGGCGAGTCGGCCACGCTGTTCGCCGGGAACGGCATCGTCGGCGACAGCGACCCGGACGAGGAGTACGAGGAGGTACAGCTCAAGTACCTGCCGATTCTGGACGAACTCGAGAAATGAGTGCCCCCAACCGCAACACGCTCTGGGCGCGGGCGCTGGTCTCCGAACTCGAATCCGCGGGCATCGACGCGGTGTGCGTCGCCCCCGGAAGTCGCTCGACGCCCCTGACCGTCGCGTTCGCTCAGCACCCCGACATCGAAGTGTTTTCGCACTTGGACGAGCGTTCCGCGGCGTTCTTCGCCTTGGGGCGAGCGAAACGGACCGGCAAGCCGACGCCGCTGGTCTGCACCTCGGGCACCGCGGCGGCGAACTTCCACCCCGCGGTCATCGAGGCCAATCAGGCCCGCGTTCCGATGCTCCTGTTGACCGCCGACAGACCCCCGGAACTCCGGGATTCGGGCGCGAACCAGACCATCGACCAGCAGAAACTCTACGGCGACGCGGTTCGGTGGTACAAGGACCTGCCCGAACCCGAGGCGGACGGCCGAAAGTTGCGGTCGCTCCGGGCGACCACGGCGCGGGCGGTAGTCGAATCGACCGGCACGCCGCCGGGACCGGTCCACCTCAACGTGCCCTTCCGGAAACCCCTCGAACCGGTCGAGGTCCCCGGCGACGTACCCGAGGACTTCGCGGCGGAATCGCCCCTCGGTGCCGAGGGCCGAGACGGTGCTTTCGTCGGAACCGCGCAGGGCAGACCGGAGTTGGCCGACGACGAGATTCGGCGCGTCCGGCGGGCAATCGAGGAGACCGACCGGGGTCTCGTCGTCGCCGGTCCCGCGAATTCGCCGACGCCGAGCAGAGCGGCGCTGGCCGACCTTGCCGAAGCGACCGGATTCCCGGTCCTCGCCGACCCGCTCTCGGGCCACCGGTTCGGCCACGACGCCGAGGTCCCGATTCTGGGCGGCTACGACGGCTACCTCGACGCGGTGGGCGACTCGTGGCCCGACCCCGAGGTCGTCCTGCGCTTCGGCGCGTCGCCGACCTCGAAGGTGCTTCGACAGTATTTGGAGGCCAGCGACGCCCGGCAGTTCCTCGTGGACCCCGCCGGCGGGTGGCGCGAGGCCACCTTCACGGCGACCGACTTGCTGTCTGCCGACCCGACCCGACTCGCTCGAACACTAGCCGAAACGACCGATTCGGCCGCGGCCAAATCGGCCGTGAGCGAGTCGTGGCGCAGTCGCTTCGCCGAGACCGAGGACCGATACTGGGACCTCGTGGCGGACGCGCGGGCGGAACGGTTGTTCGAGGGCGGCGTGCTGTCGGCAGTCGCACAAGACACCCCCGACCCGGCCACCCTGATGGTCTCGAACAGCATGCCGGTCCGGGACTTGGACCGGTTCGGCCAACCGCGGTCGGCGGACCTCTCGGTGCTTGGCAATCGGGGCGCGAGCGGCATCGACGGCATCACCAGCACCGGGTTGGGCGCGGGGAGCGCCACCGACGACCCACTCGTCATCGTGACCGGCGACTTGGCCTACTACCACGACATGAACGGCCTGCTCGCCGTCGCGCGGTGCGGCGTGGACGCGACTATCGTGGAAATCAACAACGACGGCGGGGGCATCTTCCACATGCTCCCCATCGAGGAGTTCGACCCGCCCTTTACCGAGCAGTTCCGGACTCCTCACGGGTTGGACTACGAACCCACCGGGGTCCTCTACGGACTGGACTTCGAGCGCGTGGCCGACCTCGACGCCTTCCGGTCGGCCTTCCGCGAGTCGGTCGGAAGCGAGGGGACGCAGGTAATCGAGGTCACGACCGACGCCGACGACAGCCATCGGTTCCGCGACGAGGTGGCCGAGCGCGTTGGCGACGAACTCGGACAGTAACGCTGTCTCAAAGCAATATTCTCTTGTCTTTTCAAATTGTATAGGTTGTTCTACTGCGTCGATAGCGTAGCTATCTTGACCCACTCAGTCTAGATAGACTACAGACTATAAGATTGATATATTTCGAGTCGTAGTTTCCCGTACCACACATGTCAGAAAATTCGTCAGAGGCCCTGACCGAGTTCCTGAAAGAGCAGGTCGGTCGTCACCTCAGGAGCGTCATCTTCTACGACGACACCGGCGGCGAAGTGATATACGTCCGCGACGACGTTGCCGACGAGTACACCGACGAGGACGTATCGGAAGTCGTCCAAGACGTGCGACTCGAAGCCGTGGACAAACCCCACCAAGAGAGCCTCTACGTCCACGGCCCGCTCGAATGCACCCTCCGACTGTTCGGCGACGCCGTGGAACTGCACTTCCCCCACGACGAGACCAGCGGCACCGCCGTCGCGCTCGACGGCGAGGTGTTCCCGATGCACAACACCTTCGTCGAGCAGTGTCTCGACGCGATGGGCGAGTAGCGCCGACGCGCTCTACTCGGTTTCCGCTCGCACCATCTCCTCGATTCTGTCGAGACCCTCCTCGATGCGGTCGAGACTGTTGGCGAAACTGATTCGGAGATACCCCTCGCCCGCGTCGCCGAACCCGTCGCCGGGCGCGGTCACGACGCCGTAGTCCCGGAGGAGCCGTTTCGCTATCTCGAAACTCCCGCCGGGCAGGTCGGTCACGTCGAGGAAAGCGTAGAAAGCACCCTCGGGCCGGGGGCAGGAGACGACCGGCATCGCCGCCACCTTCTCGACCACGAAATCCCGGCGCTCGGCGAACGCGGCCTTCATCTCGGCGACCGGTTCCTGCGGCCCGGTCAGCGCGGCCAGCGCGGCCTGCTGGCTCACCGCAGAGGTGCAGGCGGTCGTACTCTCGCCGATGCTGGTCACCGCGTCCACGACCTCCTGCGGTCCCGCCAGCCATCCGAGACGCCACCCCGTCATCGCGTAGGTCTTCGAGCAGGAATCGACCGTCAGGACGTTCTCGGGCGAATCGACGTAGGACGCTGTGCCCCGGAACTCGTCGTCGTAGGTCAGGCGACCGTACACCTCGTCGGCGATGACGTAGGCGTCGTTGGCTTCTGCGACTTCCGCGACTTTCGAGACGGCCTCCTCGTCGTAGACCTGTCCGGTCGGGTTCGAGGGCGAGGTCAGAATGACGGCCGCGGTATCCGGACCGATTTTGCCCGCCACGCGCTCGGCGTCGAGGTCGAATCCGGATTCGGCGGGCAGGGGGACTTCGACCGGGGTCGCACCCGCCAACTGGACCTGATTCACGTAGTTGGGCCACGCGGGCGTCGGCACGACCACCTCGTCGCCCGGCCCGGCCAGCGCCATCATCGACAGCGAGAGGGCCTCCATCGCGCCGTTCTTGACCGTGATTTGCTCCGGGTCGTACTCGACGCCGCTCTCGCGGGCCATCGTCTCCGAAATCGCCTCCCGGAGCGGCGGGATGCCCGCGTTCTCGGTGTACTGGGTCGCGCCGTCGTGTGCGGCCTCCGCCGCGGCGTCGATGATGTGGTCGGGCGTGCCGAAATCGGGTTCGCCGACTTCGAGGCGCACGAGGTCACGGTCGGCCCCTTCGGCGAGGCCGAACATCACGCGAATCTTCGAGCGTTCGAGGCTCCGGGTCCGGTCGGCGAGGCGCGCCGTGGCCTCGCGCTGGCCTGCGTCGGTCATGGCCGTAGCCACGGAACGGCCCGACAAGTAGTTTCTCACACCCTCGTCGGAGCGACGGGTCGAAAGAAGCCGCGAGTCGCGTCAGTTCTCGATGATGGTGCCGCCAGCACCCACCGCGATGTCGGGGCTACCGCGCACGACGGCCTTCAGGTTCGCGCCCGTCGGCGTCGTGTCCTGCGACCACGTACCGCTCGTGAGGTCGAAGACGGCACCGCTGTCGCCGACTGTGTAGCCGTCTTGGTCGTCGTCGGTAACTTCGATGTCCCGGAGCGAGGGGTCGCCGAGGTTGTTCGGCGTCCAGTTCGCGCCGTCGTAGTGGAAGACCTTCCCGTTCCCGCCACAGACCCACACGTCATCGAAGCCGTCGCTGTCGATACCGTAGAAGGTGACGCCCGCGTCGTTGTTGCCGATGGCCTGCCACGACGCGCCGTCGGTCGTCTCGAAGACCTTCTGGTTGGTGTCGATAGCGTGGCCGTCCTTCAGGTCGAAGAAGTCGAGCGCGGGGAGCGCGGCACCGCTACCGGGCGTGACCGAGTGCCACTTTCCGGCCTTCCCGTTATCGAAGTTGTAGAAGATTTTGCCCGACTTGTTGGTCGCGTAGACGTTGGCCTCGCCCGCGTTACCCGTGACCGCGACGTCGGAGAAGTTGTCGCCGGAACTGAGCGGGTTGGAGTAGTCGTTGAGCGACCCGGTACTCACGTCGTACTCGCCGACGGCACCGCTCTTGCCGACGAACCAGAGTCGCTCGCCGTCGTCGGTCACGTCAGAGCCGAGCAGGTCGCTACCGTTACTGCCCGGACCACCATCCACGACCTTCTGCCAGCCGTTCGAGGTCCGCTCGATGACGTCGCCAGACCCACCGACCGCGAACGCACCGCTGTTGGTGTACTCGACGTCGTAGAGTGTCGTCTGAACCGGTGATTCCACGGAGGTCCAACCGCTCGCGGCGGCCGTCGTGCCGGGAACGGCCGCGAGTGCAATTGTCGAACCCATTACCTTCAGGGCGGAGCGGCGGGTACGTTCTGACATGTTGCACTCAGGGATAGCGACGTAACTCGAAAAGAGTTTTCTAACGTTTGATGAAAGTACGAGTGAATACTAGATAACGGAGGTTCGTTAAATTGTCGGGCGTTCACAAACGCAGGAGGAGGCGGTCACGGTAGGCGTCGTCGCGGGCGCGGAAACGAGGAACCTATTTGTTCGTCCCGACCCGACGCCGACACATGGTATCCGAGATTTTCGACCCCGAGGAGTGGGAGCAAGCGGGACCCGACTTCGACGACATCACCTACCACCGAGCGGTCGATTCGGGCACCGTCCGCATCGCGTTCGACCGGCCGGAGGTCCGCAACGCCTTCCGGCCCAAGACCGTGGACGAACTCTACGACGCGCTCGACCACGCCAAGCGCCAGACCGACGTGGGGTGTGTCCTCCTGACCGGTAACGGTCCGTCGCCGAAAGACGGCGGGTGGGCGTTCTGTTCGGGCGGCGACCAGACTGTCCGGGGCGAGGAGGGCTACGAATACCGCGGCGAGGACGGCGAGACCGACCGGGCCTCGAAGGGCGGTCGCCTCCACATCCTCGAAGTTCAGCGCCTGATTCGCCACATTCCTAAGCCGGTCCTCTGCGTCGTCCCCGGATGGGCGGTCGGCGGCGGCCACAGTCTCCACGTCGTCTGTGACATGACCATCGCCAGCAAGGAACACGCGCTGTTCAAGCAGACCGACCCCGACGTGGCCTCCTTCGATGGCGGATTCGGCTCTGCGTACCTCGCCAAGCAGGTGGGCCAGAAGAAGGCCCGTGAAATCTTCTTCCTCGGGAAGAACTACGACGCCGAGGAGGCCGCCGAGATGGGGATGGTCAACGAGGCCGTGCCCCACGAGGACCTCGAAAAAGTCGCGCTCGAATGGGCCGAGGAGATGAACAAAAAGAGTCCGACCGCCATGCGAATGTTAAAGTACGCGTTCAATGCCACCGACGACGGCATGGTCGGCCAGCAGGTGTTCGCTGGCGAGGCCACCCGACTGGCGTACATGACCGACGAGGCCCAAGAGGGCCGAGACGCCTTCGTTGAAGGTCGTGAGCCAGAGTTTGACGAGTTCGACTGGCACTACTGAAACCACCTTTTTTCTTCGTCGGGTGTCCTCGGGCGCGACCGCAGGTCGCGCCCTTCGGCCACCCCTCCTCGAAAAAATCTGGACCAAAAAAGGGCCGCTCGCTCCCGTCGGTCGCTCGCGGTAGAATCAGCTAGTTTGTTCCGCACTGCAACTGCACCGCCACCGCGGCGGTTGGTCGGCCCATCAGAAAGCAATCCTAGACATTATTATGTTGTTCTAGACCATCTTCTTATTTCTTAAGCAAATGATTTTATTTTCCTTGACGACGGGTCGAGCGGACCCCCTCGCCGCTCCGTCGTTCGACCGCTCACTCGGGCAACGCCTTCGCTCGCGGCCGAACTCGCTCCCGCCCGCCGACTTAAGACTCTCAGACTCTAATTTGTGAGTATGACAGACCACGTTCGGGAGTACGAGGTCGCGGTCGTCGGAGGAGGACCCGCCGGTCTCACCACCGCGCTCTACACGACCCGACTGAGCCACGACACGGTGGTAATCAACCGGGGAGGGGGTCGCGCGGCCATGATGACCGACACCCACAACGTCATCGGAATTACCGAGGACGTATCGGGCAACGAACTCCTCCGGACCGCGCGCGAGCAGATTCAGCACTACGGGGCCGACTACGTTCGGAACTACGTCGAATCGGTCGTGGAGACCGACGACGGCCGATTCAGGCTCTCGACCGGCGACGGCGAGGAGGACCCCGAGTTCGTCGCCGACAGAGTGGTGCTGGCCACCGGGTTCAACGACGAGCGACCCGACCCGCCCCTGCCGCCGACCGGTCGGGGCCTCCACTGGTGTCTCCACTGCGACGCCTACATGTTCGTGGACGAACCCGTCTTCGTGATGGGGACCGGCGAGTCGGCGGCCCACGTGGCGATGATTATGCTCAACTTCACCGACGAGGTGGACCTGCTGACCCGCGGCGACAAGATTCAGTGGAGCGACGAGACCGACCGCCAACTCCGCGCTCACCCCGTCGAAATCATCGAGGACGACATCGTTCAGATGGAGAAGGACGACGACGGGTGGCTGGCGGGCTTCGAGTTCGAGGACGGCCAGTTCAGGGAGTACCGCGGCGGGTTCCCGATGTACGGGTCGAACTACAACGCCGAACTGGTCGAGCAGTTGGGGTGCGAGCGCAACGACGACGGCACCGTCGCTGTCACCGACGCGGGCGAGACCAGCGTCTCCGGCGTCTACGCCGTCGGCGACCTCACGCCCGGCCACAACCAGATTCCCGTGGCGATGGGCGAGGGCGCGAACGCCGGCATCGACATCCACTACGGTCTCCGGGAGTTCCCGAAATCCGTCGAGGACATCGAGGCCGAGGGCGAGGTGTCCCGCGACGAGGTGCCGGGCATCTCCCGAAAGCTTCGGGAGGCCGCCCGCGAGTTCCGGGTCGCCGGGGACGACTGACTGGAAGGAGCGACGGACCGCCTCGTCCTTTAAGTAATTCTGGCGACAAGGAGTAGATACGAGCGGAGAACGGTTCTCTCGGTAGTTTTCTTTCGTAGCTCTCGCTCCGTCGAAGTCGGGCGGTCGCTCTGCCGAAACCGCAGGGGCTATTGGCCGTCTGCCGTAAGTTCCGACAATGAGCGACACGGCTACCGAACACTCCCGCAGGGAGGCGTGGCTAATGGCCGCCCGACCCCACACCCTCCCGGCGGCCGCGGCACCTGTCATCGTCGGCGTCGGATTGGCGGTCCACGAAGGTCTGTTCGCGCCCCTCCCGGCGCTCGCGGCGTTCGTGGGCGCGGCCCTCATCCAAATCGGCACCAACTTCGCCAACGACTACTACGACGCCGTGAAGGGCGTCGATACCGACGAGCGAAAAGGATTCACTCGCGTCACCCAGTCGGGCCTCATCGCCGCCGAATCGGTCAAGCGAGCGATGTACGCCACCTTCGCGCTGGCGATTCTCGTCGGCGTCTACCTCGTGTGGGTCGGCGGCCTGCCCATCCTCGTCATCGGCCTCGCCAGCGTGGTCTCGGGCATCGCCTACGCCGGGGGTCCCTACCCCCTCGGCTCTCACGGCCTCGGCGACCTGTTCGTCTTCGTCTTCTTCGGCGTCGTCGCCGTGATGGGCACCTTCTACGTGCAGGCCGCCAGCGTCCTCGCCGGCCCCTTCCCGACGGGGATTCCGGCGGGTACGGTCACGCTCACAGCGTTCGCCGCCAGCCTCCCGGTCGCGGCCATCTCGACCAACATCCTCGTGGTGAACAACGTCCGAGACCTCGAAACCGACCGCGAGGCGGGCAAGAAGACGCTGGCGGTCCTCATCGGCTACCGGGCCAGTCGGGCCGAGTTCGTGGGCTTTCTGGGACTCTCGTACCTCGTCCCGGCGTGGTTCTGGCTCGCACGGGGCTACTCCCCGGCGGTCCTCTCGCCCCTGCTGACGATTCCCTATTCAGCGGCCATCGCCCGGACCGTCGTCACCGACTCCTCGGGCGAGGCCCTGAACCCCGCGCTCGAACAGACCGGGAAACTGCTCGCCGGCCACTCGGTGCTGTTCGCACTGGGCCTCGTCGCGTGAGAACCCATGAACGCCGAACTTCGCCCCTTCTCGCTCCCGCTTGCCGACCCCCTCGAAACCGCTCGGGGGACCATCGAGCGCAGGGAGGGGTTTCTGTTCCGATTGGAAGCCGAGGACGGCGCGGTCGGCGTCGGCGAGGCCACCCCACTCGCCGGGTGGACCGAAACCGGAGACGAGTGCCGGCAGGCGCTCGAAGACGCCGCCGACGCTATCGACGCCGGCGAAGACCCGGAGTCGGCGCTCTCGGACCATAATTCAAAATACACCCCGTCTGCGCGTCACGCGCTCGACCTCGCGCTCGCGGACCTGCACGCCTCGCGCGCGGGAAATCCCCTCTATCGATGGCTCGGACGGTCAGCGCGCGTCGAGAGCGTCCCGGTGAACGCGACGGTCGGCGACTCGGGCGTCGAGGAGACCGTCTCTGGGGCCTCCTCGGCCGTAGACGCCGGTTTCGAGTGCCTCAAAATCAAGGTCGGCGCGCGGTCCCTGTCGGCCGACATCGAGCGCATCAAGGAGGTCGCCGACGCGCTCCCGGCGGTCGAACTCCGGGCCGACGCCAACGGCGCGTGGTCCCGCCAGCAGGCCCAGCAGTTTCTGGACGCGGTAGGGGACAGACTGGCTTACGTCGAGCAACCCCTGCCGGCGACCGACCTCGGTGGACTGGCGGCGCTCTCCGGGCCTGTCGCGCTGGACGAGACCCTCGCCGAGGTCGATTTCGAGGACGCGCTGGACACCGCGCCCGAGGCAGTCGTCCTGAAACCGATGGCGCTCGGTGGACCCCAGAGGACGGTCGAAGTCGCCGAGCGCGCCCGCGAGGAGGGCGTCTCGCCAATCGTGACCACCACCATCGACGGCGCGGTGGCCCGGACCGCCGCGGTCCACATCTCAGCCGCGATTCCCGACGTTTCGGCCTGCGGGTTGGCGACCGCCAAGATGCTCGAAACCGACCTCGGCCCGGACCTCGCGCCGGTCGCGGACGGCCGAGCGATGGTCCCGCAGGGCGAGGGCAACGGCACCGCGGACACGTGGAGGTACCATGACTGAGCGAAAATTCACCGACCGAACGACGATGGATTGGCTGGCCGAACGAGCGCGGACCTCCCCCGAAGCGAGGGCGCTCGTGGTGGCCGACGACGAATCGACCGACAGCGAGGCCGAACCGACCGACGACAGGACCGAATGGACCTACCGGGAGTTGGACGCCGCAGTCGAGGAGACCGCCGGGCGACTCTCGGCGCTCGGGGTCCGGGCGGGCGACCACCTCGGTGTGGTGATGGAGACCCGAGTCGCGTTCGTTCGACTGGTCCACGCCGCGATGCGCCTCGGCGCGGTGCTGGTGCCCCTGAACGCCCGATTGGCGCGTCCGGAGCTATCGCGGCAGGCAGAGGTCGCGGACCTGAATCTGGTGGTCTGTGAGAGTGCGACCGAGGCCGACGCGGTGGCGATTTCGGAGGCTCCGGTCGCGTCGGTCGATGCGCCCGCGACCGATACGCCTGCGGCCGATTCGCCCGACGAGGGTGCGGTCGCGGCGCTGGGCGAACAGGACCCGGCGGACTTCGAACCAGCGCAGTGGTCCCGCGACCGGACCCACGCGATGCTGTTCACCTCGGGGACCACGGGCGACCCGAAGGCCGTGGCGCTTTCGATGGGGAACTTTCTGGCGAGTGCGACCTCCTCGGCCTTTCGCCTCGGGGTGACGCCCGACGATAGCTGGTTGCTCTGCCTCTCGATGTACCACATGGGCGGTCTCTCGGTCGTTCTGCGGTCGGCGCTCTACGGGACCGCGGTGGTCTTGCAGGAGGACTTCGACCCAGAGTGCGCCGCGGACGCCATCGCGGAGTACGGCGTGACCGGCGTCTCGCTCGTGCCGACGATGCTCCGGCGGATGCTCGACGCCCGCGAGTCGGTCGCCACGTCGCTCCGATTCGTTCTGCTGGGCGGCGCGCCCGCGCCGGACGAACTGCTTTCGCGGTGCGAGGCCCGCGGCGTGCCGGTCCACCCCACCTACGGCATGACCGAGACGGCCTCTCAAATCGCTACGGCGCGGCCACGCGAGGCGTTCGCGCACCGCGGGACGGTCGGACGACCGCTCCAGTGGACCGACGTGACCGTGGTCGGCGACGACGGCGACCCGGTTTCGGCGGTCGAGACCGGCGAACTCGTCGTCTCCGGTCCCACCGTGATGCGGGGCTACTACGGCGACTCGGAAGCGACTGCGGACGCCTTCGGCGAGTACGGCCTCCACACCGGCGACGTGGGCTACCGCGACGAGGAGGGCCGGGTCTGGGTCCTAAACCGGCGCGAGGACCGCATCATCACCGGCGGCGAGAACGTCCACCCCGGCGAAGTGGTCGAAGTCCTCCGGGACCACCCCGAGGTGCGAGACGCCGCGGTCGTTGGCCTCGACGACGACGAATGGGGCGAGCGCGTCGGGGCGCTGGTGGTTCCCGAGGAGGGTGCGGATTTGTCGGCCGAGGACATCGCGGACTTCTGTGACGACCGACTCGCGGGCTACAAGCGTCCTCGGACGGTCGCGTTCGCCGAGGAGCTTCCGCGGACGGCCTCGGGGACCGTCGAGCGCGAGGCGGTCAGGGAGCGGCTTCGGAACGCCGATTCGGAGTGACGGACCGCCGGGCGCGCTCGGTGGCACTTTCCATCAGTAGCCCGCTGTAACGATAGACTAACCATCTAATTGTTAAGGAACTATCTTTGACCTCCAAACAATCATATATATTGCTATCGTGAGAATCAACCCTCACCTCACGAACTTCCATGGCACGGACCACCGTAGCCGCGAGTTTTTAGCCAGCGGAGGGCGTAATTCCGGACGTGTGTACCCTCATCCTCGCGTGGCAGGTCTTCGACGGCACTCCGATAGCCGCGGCGGCGAACCGCGACGAAGCCACCGACCGGCCCTCACGACCGCCGGGGGTCCTCGACCGGGACCCGACCGTGGTCGCGCCGCAGGACGACGAGGCCGGCGGGACGTGGATAGGCTACAACGACGCGGGCGTGTTCGTCGGCGTCACGAACCGCCGGACCGACATCGAGGGCGAGCGTTCGCGGGGCCTGCTGGTCCGGGACGCACTGGCCCAGTCCAGCGCGGCCGAGGCCGCGTCGTTCGTCCGCAACGAACTCGCCGACCGGGAGTACGCCGGGTTCAACCTCGTCATCGCCGACGCCGACGAGGCCGGACTGCTGGAGTGGGACGGCGTTTTGCGAACCACCCACTTCAATCCCGGCGTCCACGTCGTCGTCAACGAGGGCTACAACGGGGCCGCCGCGAAGGCGGCACGCATCCAGCAGTCCGCCCGCGCGATGCCCGAGATGACTGCCGAGGAGTGGCTTGACCGCGCTGTCGGCGTCCTGCGCGACCACGATGTCGGGGCCTGCGTCCACGGTGATGGGTACGGCACCCGGTCCTCGTCGCTGGTCGCCATCGACGCCGCCGACGACGGACGCTACTGGTTCGCCGACGGCAAGCCCTGCGAGACCGATTACGCGGTCGTCTCGGCCGACGAGTCGGCGCAATCAGATGCTGACGACGCGGACGGTCAGTTTTAAACGCCTCGGGGTACGTATTCCGGGTATGGCAGTATCCGAGAAGGACCTCACCGAGGCGGAGCGCGCGGGTCTCGAACTCGTCCGGGAGTCCGGCGGCATCCACCAGAGCGACTTCTGGAAGGAGTTGGGCGTCGATTCCCGGAAGGGGAGTCGCATCGTGGAATCGCTGTACGACAAGGGTCTCGTCCAGCGCGAGGAGACCATCTACGAGGGACACAACACCTATCTCATCACCCCCGCGGCGCGTGACCTCGACTTCTCGCTTCTGATGGCCGGGGACATGCTCTCGCCGTTCATCGGCGAGGAGGAAGTTGACGCCGAAAGCGACGCCTTCTCGCAGTGGATTATGAACCTCGCGTACAGCGAGTAAACCGGTCTCGCGGTCAGTCGGATTCTCCGGTCGCTTCTTCGTCGGCCGACTCGTCTTTTTCCGCGTCGGAGTCCGTCTCCACCGCGGGCAGTCGCCGGACCACCAGCGCGGGCGTCACCGATTGGGTCGATACCTGTTCGGACACCTCGCCGAAGAACAGTTCCCGGACTGAGGGCTTGCTCTCGCCCATCACGACCAAATCGGCCTCGCCCGCCGTCGCCACGAGCGTCTTGATTGGCGTCTCCGAGACCACAATCTCCTCGGCGATTCTGTCGGCGGCGATGCCCGACTCGACCAGCGCCTCTCTGGCCCGATTCACGAGTTCCTGCCCGGCCTCGCGCTCGTCGTCCGACTCGGCGACGTGATAGAGCGTCACGTCGGCCCCGGTGGCTTCGAGGACGCCGGCCACCAGCGCAATCACGCGCTCGACGTTGACCTCGCCCCGGAGCGGGACCAGCACGTCCGCGATTTCGGTCGCCGGGTTGTTCAGCAGGACGGCGTCGCAGGACTCCTCGACCGCCACGCGCTCGAAGGTCTGTTTCGGTTCGTGGGTGAACACCATCCGGGTCTCGACCCGGCCGCCCGCCTCCTCGAACATCGCCACGAGGTCGGCCAGTTCGGACTGCATTCGCTCCTCGAACTGCATCCGGGCCTGTCCCGGCGCGGTCTGCTCCGGGATTTCGTGATAGCCGACCAACTCGACTGGGACGCCAGACAGGGCCTCGACCAGCGCGGGAGCGAGGCTTTCGCCCTCCAGCACCGCCAGCGGGACCAACACTTTGGGTTCGTCGGGGACGCTCATAGCGCACCCCGCAGTTGCACGTCAGAGGCGTACACCTGATACCATACGCCAGCGCCGACCATGATACTGACGCCCACGACCTGTGAGAGGGGTTGCATGAACGCGAGAAGTCCGAAACTCGCTATCGCGCCCAGAACCGGCACGAGGGGATACCCCGGCACCGTGAACGAGGGGTCGTACCACTCGGGGTCCGAGCGCCGCAGGCGAATCAGCGCAACACAGATGAGACCGTACATCACCAGATGGAGGAACGAGGCCACCTCGGCCAGCACCTCGACCCGACCGATGGCGACCAGCAGGAGGACCGGTCCTCCCGCCAACAGGAGCGCGACGTGAGGAGTCCCCCACCGAAGGTTGACCTCGCTCGCCCGCCGGGGGACCAGCGCGTCCCGACTCAGGGCGTAGAGCGCCCGCGACGAACTCAGAATAGAGGCGTTCGCGCTCGACACGGTAGCCAACAGGCCCGCCAGTAGGATAGCGACCGCACCCGCGTTCCCCAGCAACTCCCGCGCCACCGCGACGATGGCCGTCTCGCCGAACGCCGCAAGCCTCGCACTCCCGAACGCGCTGGTCGCCACGAAGATTGTCACGACGTAGAGCGCCCCGACTGCCACCACAGAGCCGACCATCGCCAAGGGCAGATTCCGAGAGGGCGACTTAATCTCGCCCGCGACGGTCGCCACCTGCGCGAAGCCCAGATACGAGGTAAATACCAACGCGGCGGTCGTTATCACCGGAAACGGCCCGAAGGGCAGGAAGGTCTCGGGCGCGGACTCCCGGCCGAACACCCCGAGCGCGTCGAAGACGCCGTAGGTCAGAAACCCGACGAGGACCACGATGAGGAGACCGACCACCGCGTTCTGGAACTTCGCGGCGTTCTCGGTCCCGGTGATGCTGACCGTGGTCAGGAGCGCGCCGAACACCAACGCCAGCGGCGTCACCGGCCCGATACCCCCGAAGGAGACGCCCACCTCGGCCAGCGTGGCCACCGCGTACTGGCCGAACCCGACGAGGTAGAACGCCGAGGCGAAGACGAGTCCCAACCAGACGCTCAGGCCGACGACGGCCCCGAACGCGGCCCCCATCGCCCGCGAGACGAAGTAGTAGCCCCCGCCGCTCCGGGGCATCGCGGTCGCCAACTCGGCGGTCGGCAGGGCCACCAGCAGGGCGATGACGGCCCCGATGGCGAACGACAGCGCCGCGGCCGGGCCTGCCTCTCCAGCCGCGAGACCGGGAAAGACGAAGATACCCGCGCCTATCATCGTCCCCACGCCGATGGCGATACCCCCGCCGAGACCGATGGTGCGCTCCAGTTCGACGCCGCCCTCGTGGACGGTGGCCTCGTCTGTGGTTTCGCCCTCCTCGGGGTGGATTCCTTCTTCTGTAACCTCGTCTGCCGGAGGAGAGGGTTCAGGAGTCGGTTCTGCGGGGTCGCTCATGGGGGCTAGACAACGCGGAGTGACAAATGATTGGGGTCAGAACTACCCCGCCGTCTATTTACTTGGGTCCGGCATCGAGACGCCTTCGACGCCTTCCATTGTCTCGTCGTAGAACTCCAGTTCGACCTCGATGTCGTCTTTCTCGGGGTTGAGTACGGACTTTTGCGAGGTCGCATCGGAGTTCGAGGTTCCCATATCGCTCACTCTTTCTATGTTTCGAGATAAAAACCGGTAGAGAGAAATCAGTCAAAGAGCGAGGAGTTCGCAAAACTACTGCTCTACTGCACTTCCGACGCGGATAATCTCGTCCTCGCCGAACGCCGGGCCGATGAACTGAATCCCGACCGGAAGCCCGTCTGTCTCGCCCGCAGGCACCGAAATCGCAGGGAGGTCGGCCAGATTCACCGGGACGGTGTTCGCGTCGGCGAGATACATCTGAAGCGGGTCGTCCAGACTGTCGCCCATCTCGAACGGCGGGGTCGGCATGGTCGGACTCGCCAGCACGTCCACCGACTCGAAGGCCTCGTCGAAGTCCTGCTTGACCCACGCTCGGGCGTCCTGAGCCTGCTTGTAGTACTTGTCGTGGTAGCCAGCAGAAAGGGCGTAGGTGCCAAGCAGGATGCGGCGCTTGACCTCCTCGCCGAAGGCCTCTCGGGAGTTGCTGAAGGCCTCGTTCCAGTTGCCGTCGAACCCGCCCGATTGGCCGTAGCGCACGCCGTCGAAGCGTGCGAGGTTCGAGGAGGCCTCCGACATCGCAATCACGTAGTAGGCTTCCACCGCGTGTTCGACCGAGGGGAGCGAGACCTCCTCGACGGTCGCGCCCTGTTCGCGGAGGTCGTCCAGCGTCTCCTCGAAGCGTTCTTTCACGCCCTCGTCTGCACCCTCCACGAGTTCGGTGGGGACGCCGATGGTGGTGCCCTCCACGTCGCCCGTGGCGGCGCTGGCGTAGTCGCTGTCTTCGCCTTCCTCGCGGGTCGTGGCGTCGTGTTCGTCGGGACCGCTGATTACGTCCAAGAGTTCGGCGGCCTCCTCGACAGTCGGCGCGAGCGGGCCGATTTGTTCGAGGCTGTTGGCGTAGGCGACCAATCCGTAGCGCGAGACGAGTCCGTAGGTGGGCTTGATGCCGACGACGCCGCAGAAGGCGGCCGGGTTGCGGATGGAGCCACCGGTGTCGCTACCGAGCGCGAGGTCGGCCTCGCCGGCGGCGACTGCCGCGGCGCTTCCGCCCGAGGAGCCACCGGGGACGTGGCCCTCGGCAACCGGGTTGGGCGCTGGGCCGAATGCCGAGGTTTCGGTGGTCGAACCCATGCCGAACTCGTCCATGTTGGCCTTGCCGACGATGGTCGCGCCCGCGTCTTTCAGGGCTTCGACCACGGTGGCGTCGTAGGGCGGCACGTAGTCTTCGAGCATCTCGGAGGCGCAGGTCGTCCTGACTCCTTCGGTGCTGATGTTGTCCTTGACCGCAATCGTCTTGTCGGCGAGGAGACCGTCGTCGTCGCCCTCGATGGTCTCCTCGGTGATGAAGATGTTGTCTGCGCTCATGGGTGGATTACGAGACGTTCGGTCCCTTGAAGTAGCCGTCCTCGGTCTCCGGTGCGTTCGAGAGCGCGTCCTCTTGGCTGAGAGAGTCGCGCACTTCGTCCTCGCGCATCACGTTCACGAGGTCGGACTCGCGCTCGACCTCGGGCACCTCTTCGAGGGTCTCGAAGTAGTCGAGGATGTCCGCGAACTGGTCGGTGAATCGCTCGACCTCGTCGTCGTCGAGGCCGACCCGCGCGAGGTCGGCGACGTGACGGACCTCCTCGGGACCGGGAGACGTGTCGCTCATACCTGTAGAGTCGCCACGGACCGGCGGTAAGGGTTTCGATACCGACCCCACAGAACTGGTATTAAAGGTTGCCGAATGCGGGGCTAACTGGAGTGTCGGAATACGGCCGACTGAGACGCCACAGATGGCAGGCACCGCCCGAAGCTTGAAATCGGAGAAACCGGTCGTTGCCACAGTCTTTAAGTAGAGACGGCCGTTACTAGAGTACGTCTTCTGAACCCCGGTATCCCACCGTCCCGTCCGCGGAGTACTGCCCTATCTACCGATGGCTGTCTCGCTACACTTCCACCATGACCGAAACACGCACTCGAACCCACACCGACGAGCAGACGACCGACGAAACGGAGCGTGAACACGAGGAGAACCGCTGTCCGGAGTGCAGTGGGAACCTCGTCAGCGACGACGAACGCGGGGAGACCGTCTGCGCGGAATGCGGCCTCGTCGTAGACGAGGACCAAATCGACCCCGGTCCGGAGTGGCGGGCCTTCGACGCCAAGGAGAAGGACCAAAAGAGCCGGGTCGGCGCGCCCACTACGAACACGATGCACGACAAGGGCCTCTCGACCAACATCGGCTGGCAGGACAAAGACGCCTACGGCAACTCCCTCGGCTCTCGCCAGCGCGAGAAGATGCAGAGGCTCCGCAAGTGGAACGAGCGGTTCCGCACGCGGGACTCCAAGGAGCGGAATCTCAAGCAGGCCCTCGGCGAAATCGACCGGATGGCGTCGGCGCTCGGCCTGCCGGACAACGTTCGGGAGACGGCCTCGGTCATCTACCGCCGGGCGCTCGACGAGGACCTCCTGCCCGGACGGTCCATCGAGGGCGTCGCCACCTCTGCACTCTACGCCGCCGCGCGGAAGGCCGGCACCCCGCGGAGTCTGGACGAAATCAGCAACGTCTCGCGGGTCGAGAAGGACGAAATCGCCCGGACCTACCGCTACGTGGTCCGAGAGCTGAGCCTCGAAATTCAGCCCGCGGACCCCAAGAGCTACGTCCCGCGGTTCGTCTCGGACCTCGGCGTCAGCGACGAGGTAGAGCGCCGAGCGCGGGACCTGCTGGACACCGCCACCGAGAAGGGCATCCACAGCGGCAAGTCGCCGGTCGGTCTGGCCGCGGCCGCCGTCTACGCCGCCGCCCTGCTGAGCAACGAGAAGGTGACCCAGAGCGAGGTCAGCGACGTATCCGACATCAGTGAAGTCACGATTCGGAACCGGTATCACGAACTCCTCGAAGCGAAAGAGGACACTATCGCGCCCTAACTCGCTGTTTTTGTCGCGTCAGTCGCGGGGAAGATGAGCCGTTTGGCAAGTGGAAATATAATTGTTTGTTTGAGAAATGTATTTATGTCCTATGGAATGGTCTAATTATGTCTGCCGGTGGCAAGGGGGCTATCTGTCGGCGGTTATTCTCGACGGTGACTGACTATCGCACTGGCGACTCGTGGTCAGAGGCCGCAAGTCGTCTCACCGGGCGGGTTTTTCCGAACGCGAAGGTACTTGCTTTTTATATCTCTGACATAAGGCGGAGGTATGGCAGACGACATCTTCCGAATCACCGTTGACGAACCAAATTACAGTCGCGTCCTCGGAACCCCGCCTGAAGACTCACTTTTGGAAGATGCAGGTCTACTCGACTTCCGCCAATCGCGGCTCTGGGCGCAGAAAGGCTCCGAGGAGGGAGAGCAGGTATACGCCGCGATAGAATCCGGCGATGGACTCCTCTTTTATAAAGTACAACGCGGACACGCAGAAGATGAGGGTCGGTACGTCGGCGTTGGACGTGTCGGAGAAACGAAGCGACTGACCGAGGAGCAAGCAGAAACGCTGTTTCACACGCCGCTCGCTCGACTCGCCTACACCGTTACCGACTTCGAGCCGATTTCGAAGTCGATTGTAGACGTAGAAACGGTCCTTGGCTACGGTTCGTATCCCCAGAGTAGTCATCGGGTGACTGATGACCGGTACAGCTCCGTAGATTCGGCTTTACAGACGCTATCAGAATAGGCTCCGCGACTTCAGACCGTAACTCGCAAATTCCGACCCTCCTTGTCCTCCGACATGGAGACTACCCGCCACTTCACCGCGACGACCTACGTCGTCAACGACGGCGCGCTCGCCCTGCACTACCACGACCGACTCGAAATGTGGCTCTCGCCCGGCGGCCACGTGGACCGCGACGAACTCCCGCGAGAGGCCGCCCGCCGGGAGGTCCGCGAGGAGACCGGCCTCGACGTGGACCTCCTCGAACCCGAAACCTCCGTCCCGGTCGAAGCGGGCAGGGAACTCCCGCCCGCCGAACACGTTATGCTATTCGACATCAACGTCCACCCCGACGGCGAGGTCGGCCACCAGCACATCGATTTCGTCTACTTCGCCGAGGCCGAGGACCGCGACATCGCTCCCGAGGGCCACGACGAGGCCGACGCCGACGAATGGGTCTGGTTCACGCCCGAGGACCTCCGGACCGACGACGAACTCACCGAGGAGGTCGTCCAAATCGGCTTGGAAGCTATCGAGGCGGTCGGCACGCGCTAACCGGGCGAGACACCCTGACAGTCGAAGTCGTCGGTTGGTCGGTTCGGAAAATAGTTGTGAAGAATACATTTTTTCACATCATAAAAGATATTAATATTGGGCAATTCTGGGATTTCGTCATGGCGAGGTCACTTCCGGAACGCCGAAAGGGCGAGACGAGATGGGGTTTAGGGGGCGGTTCACGCGGCCCGCGCGAGAAGTTACGACGGCGAACAGTCGTGGTTCTATTCGTCGTCCTGATGATTGGGTCGCCGATTGCAGGTGGTTTCGCGGTGCAACCGGCCGAGGCGACCCCGAGTGGGGCCGAAACCGCGTCGGCCGGAGGACCGAGCGTACTCGCGCAGAACGCCACGCATCGAAGTGGGGCGGTCGCCACTTCGACCCTCACCGAGACCACGATGTCGTGGCAGACGCCACCGCCGCGACGGGTCGAGACCACCGACTCGTTCACGGTGACGGTGACGGGGCAGAACCGCAGGTCCGGTGAACTCTGTCTGTACGCCGACGACCCTATCACCGACTCCATCATCGACACCACGACGGTCGCCTGTAAGAACGTCGATGCCGGCGATTACACGGTCTCGTTCGACGTATCCGTCGCCGACGACCTCAACGTCGCTCCCGGCGGTCACAGGAAACTCTACATGCAACTCGAACGCGAAACCTACGGCGGAACGGTCGTCGCGGCCGAGACGGCGAAGCGACAGGTCGCGGCCCCGCAGGAACCCGCCTACCCCGACACCTACCCGTGGACCGACGTACAGGAGTTGCCGGAGAAGGCCGCCAGCGACACCGGACTGAAGGCGAGCATCGACCGAGAGAGAATCGACCCGAACACCTACGAGATAACACTGAAACTCGACAAGAACCAGTTGCAGGACCTCCGTGGCCACGGGTCGAGTCAAGTACTCGTCACCTACGACGCCGACGAGATGACCGTCTTCTCGGTCGAGAGCGGCGTCGATGGCGGCAAGACGACCGAGATGGAGACCGCAGAGGCCATAACGAGCGTCCTCGACCTCGTGTCGCTCGGCTCTTCGACCAGTCTGAAGGCCGTCGCGGTCGAAGTCGTCAAGGGCCTCGCCGAGGAGGCCGGATACAACTTCGTCACCTCGTTCCTCCACTTCGACACCCCGGCCGAACACACCACCGCCGAGGGCCAAGAGGCACTACTGGTCGATTTCTCGAACGACCAGTGGGCCTACGACGAAGTGACCAGCATTGGAACCTACACCCTGAAGCTTCGGGTCCACACCGAGCGTGACATCGAGTCGAGCGACCTCAGATTCTTGCTCGACATGCGCGGTGAGGCCATCAAGGTCACGACCGACCGCATCACCGGGACGCTCCCGCTGTTCACCGAGTACCGCCGCGAAGTCGTGGTAAATGTCCCCTCGCCGAACGCCGACCCGACGGCCGAGTTCGCGCTCGGAACTTCAGCCCCCGAGACCGACGAGAGCGTCCGGTTCGATGCTAGCTCCTCGGCCGACTCCGACGGGTCAATTACCGAGTACAAGTGGGACTTCGACGGTGACGGCACCATCGACAAGACGGCGAGCGAACCGGTGATAGCCTACGACTACGACCAGTCGGGAACCAAGACGGTCAGGCTAACGACGGTAGACGACGACGGTGCGACAGCCACAACCCAGCGGTCGGTCACTATCTCGTCCTCGACCACCAGCGTCGTGGCCGACCCCGAAACGTGGGACATCGGTTCGACGCTCGAGAGCGGAACTCGTACGAAGACTATCCACATCACGAACGAGGGCGACGACCCGACCGATGTCTCGATTTCGGGTGGGTCGGGACTCTCTATTTCGGACGCCCCCTCGGCGCTGAACGCCGGCGAGACGGCCTCGTTCCAAGTCACGCTCGATGCCGACCAGTACGACGGTACTCCGGTCGTGGTCACCCACGAGGGCGGGAAGACGGCGATTCCTCTCAGCGTGACGGTCATCGGTGACGACGAGTTGACCCGGACCGAGGACGCATCGGTCGAGGACGAACACAATTGCGGTGGTTTCATCACGGACGTGTACGGCGACCAGTGGACGTTCTGTGACGTGTCCGGTCGAGTGTGGTCGGACACGGCGAACATCCCGAGCGACGAGTACGCCGGTATCGACAGCGCGGAACTCAGAGTATCGGTCAGGGCCGACGGCGACGAGAGGCAAGATAATCCCCTCGAAGTGTATCTCAACGGCCAGAAGCTGACCGAAATCTCGTCACCGCCCGCGGACGACGACTATCACGTCGAGACGATTCCGGTCCCGGTCGAGGACCTCGACGCCGGTGACAACACGGTGAAACTGAAAACTTCGGGCTACTCGTCCTACGACGTTGAAGACGACTTCGACGACACCGCGCTCCACTACACCTACTTCGAGGAGGTAGACCTCGACCTCTCGGTCGGCGAGTTCGATAAGGAGGTCCGAGTCGGCGAGACGGTCCGGGTTCCCGTCAGCGTCAAGAACGACGGCGGGCGGACCGCGACCGACGTTGTGCTGGGGACCAGCGGCGGCACCGACGGCGACGCTATCGACGTAGTGAAGTGGCCCGACGGCTACGCGCCGGGGAGCGAGGAGACTCTCGACCCGAAGCAGTCCGACGTGCGCTACTTCGAGATAGAACTCACCGAGGACCGGTCGGCGAACGTGGAGTTCGGAACGGCCTCGAACACCGACGACGCGGACACAACCATCACCCTGACGCCGCCGAACGACCCGCCGGTCGTCGGACAGGCGAGCATCTGGCCCGACACGGCCACGGCCGGGGAGAGCATCCAGTACGCGGTGGACGTTCTCGATCACGACGGCGACACCGTGAACGTGGAGTTACAGGTCTGGGACCCCTCCGCGGGCAGTTGGGAGTCGGTCGGAAGCCAGCAGGTCGATGGCATCGCCACGGCTCGCTGGTACGCCTCGCCCTTCGAGGTTGACGACGAGGGCGAGTCTACGACCTATCGCGTCGTCTACGACGACGGGAACGGCCACGCCGGAACGTGGGGTCCGTTCGCTGGACCGACGGTCATCGACGACGACACCTCGGGTCCCGAAACCGCGGAGTGGCGCTATCCCGGCGTGATTCGTCCCGGTGACTCGGTGCCGGTGTCCGTGGATGTCTCGGACCCGAGCGGCGTCGCCAGCGTCACGCTTCACTACCACTACTCGAACGGGACGAACGGGACGGCCACGATGTCGAAGGCAAACGGGTCGTGGCACGGCACGGTTCCGTCGGTCGGTGACGACGTGTCGTCGGTCTCGTTCTCGGTCGAAGCGACAGACGGTGACGCCTCGCCAGCGACCTCCCACTCGCTGAACAGGCAAGCCGTCGTGCGAGAGAACAGCGACGGAGACGGTTGGTACGACAGCTACGACCCGACGCCGAACACGAACAATACCGACGCCACGGGACCGGACGACGGCGTCGGCGGCGAAGGCTTTCAGGACACCGACGGCGACGGCATCCAGAACTACGCTGACCCCGACAACGACGGCGACGGACTGGATGACGGCGAGGACCCCGCGATTCTGGTCGTGGACGCCGACGGTGACGGTTTCTCGGATTACTACGAAGTCCAGTCCGGGACCGACCCGCTCGACCCCGACGACCGGCCGAACCCGGACGCGCCGCTCGACGTGAGTGCTAGCGCGTCCCGGAGCGTCTCGACCGTCGGCACGTCGGTCGCATTCGAGGCCAGCGTGGCGAACGCCTCGCTCAACGCCACCCTCGAGTGGGACCTCGACGACGACGGCGAGTTCGACGACGCGAGCGGCAGAACGGCGACGGCCACGTTCACGACGACAGGAAGCCACGCAGTCGCGGTTCGGGCGACCGACGGAGAGGACACCGCGGTCGGAACGGCCGGGGTCGAGGTCCGCTCCTCGCCGACAGTCTCGGCCACGGCGGTCGAGTCCGTCGTGTCCTCGCGCCCGGTCGAGATTTCGTGGGACGCGACCCTGACGGGCAACGCCACGACGCTCGCGTACCGCATCGACGGCGGGTCGCTCACCAACGTCTCGACCGACGACGTTCGAGAGACCGGCACGCTCACGCTCTCGGAGGTCTCCAACGGGTCACACACAGTCGAGTTCACGTTGCTTGACTCCTCGGGCGACCCGCTTTCGGGGTCGGCGACCGAAGCCCAAGCGACGTTCGACCTCGACGTGTCGGGTCCGTCGGTCGATTCGGTGACTCTCGACGAGGTGACGCGAAGTGACGGGGCCGTCAGAACGAACGGAAGCATCGGCGTCGAAGCGCGACTGAGCGACCGAAACGGTGTCTCGTCGGCTCGGGTCGTCCTATCGCCCGACAACTACTCCTTCGAGGTGACGGTCCCGGCGACCAAGCGCAGTGAGTCGTGGGACGCCGAGATTCCGGCGCGATTCGTCCCGGTCGAAGGGAATTACTCGCTCGTCGTGGTCGCCGAGGACGACACCGGTAACGAGAACGAGAAGACAGTCGAAACGGTGGTCGTGGACGAGACCGCCCCCGAACTGGCTGTAACGGTCGCTCAGAATGCCGACGAGACGGCGGCACTCACTATCGAGAGTAGCGAACCGCTTGACCGGACGCCGGACGTGACGATTTCGCACACCGGGACCACGACTCCGGTGTCGGTCTCGCAGGACTCGCCGACGAAGTGGTCCGGGACGTTCGACCTCTCGGGGTCCGGCGCGTACCGCATCGAAGCGACCGGCCGGGACGAGACGGGGAACCTTGGAACCGCGCGAGCGGTCACAGTCGTGCAGTCGTCGATTCGGACCGAGGACCGTACGACGACGCTCGTAGACGAACAGTCTGGCACGTTCATCCGACTCCGGACCGAGCGTGCGGTCGAGGACGGAACGGCGCTGTTCACCGAGACTGACTCGCCGTTGGCGGACCTTCCGGCTTCCCAAATCGGCGCGAGTTTCATCGATGGCCGACTCGGTTCCGACCTGAGCGCGAACCTGACCGAGGCGACCATCGGTATCCCGGTCAACGAGTCGCGGCTTCCCGACGGACTGCCGACCGAGAGCGTCAACATCTCCTACTACAACGGGACGACCGGCGAGTGGGAGGAGCTACCGACGACTATCACGACCGAGGAGGGTCGGCGGTACTGGACCGCGAACGTCACGCACTTCTCGGTCTACGGTGCCATCGCACGCGACGACGCCGCGCCGAGCGTGACCGCGGCCTCTCCGGCAGTCGAAGAGGTCGCCGCCAACCAGTCGGTGCAGGTTCGGTACGAGTTCACCGACGGCGGGTCGGGCGTCAACCTCTCGACGCTGTCGCTGAACGTCGATGGACGCGACGTGACGACCGAGGCCGAGGTGACAGACGGTGCCATCGAGTACACCATCGACTCGCCGAGTCTCGGCAACCACACTGCCCGACTCTCCGTCGAAGACGAGGCCGGAAACCGGGTCCGGGAGCCAGTGACCTTCGAGGTCACCGAGAACGTCAGCGACGGCCCCGGTGACGGGGACGACGGTGACTCCGGCGGCGATTCGGACGAGGAGTCCGGCGGAAGCTCTGGCGGAGGCGGAACCAACGTCGAACCGCCGGACCCGACCGTGGAACTCGAACCGCGTGGCGACGGGTTCTACGCAGACGTGCAGAACGGTCGAGAGGGTCTCAGCATCCCGATAGAACTCTCGGCGGACCCCACGGCGGGAGTGGCCTACGAATCGGTGACGGTCACGATGGCGGCGAAGAACCCTCACTTCGCGTTCACGCTGACGCCGCGGACGAACTCCTCGGACGGCCTCGGCGAACCGAGCGGCCCCGACGCGGTCGGTGGTCACCTCACGATGACGCCGAAGTACATTACCGGCGAACACGTGAGCGAGGTCAGGTATCGGTTCTCGGTCATCGACGCGCTGATTTCGGACGCCGGTGGCTCACCCGAGTCCGTGGTCCTCTACCAGTATCGGGACGGAAAATGGCGGGCGCTCCCGACGACCCACCGCGGCGGGAACCGCTACGCCGCGACCGCGCCGGGATACTCGACCGTCGCGGTCGGAGTGAAATCGGTCTCGGACAGCGACCGAGCGAACGACGGGACGACCAAAACCTCGGCGTCCGGCGGCGATGAAAGCGACGAGGAGGGAGACGACTCGAACGCCGGGACGAGTCGGCCGAGCGAGTCGGCCGGTTCGAGTGACGACTCGGGCGGCGACTCCGGCGGGGCGTCTATCCCCGGTTTCGGAGTCGGTGTTGCGCTGGTCGCGCTGTTGGCCGCCCTGCTGGTTTCGGCGGCAGTCAGGCGGGACTGAGCCGAACTCGGGCCTCGACACCCTTTTTTCGGTTCGATAACTCTACAACTTCGTTCATCGTGAAGTTTGATAAACCCAACGTGATAACGGCTTCAGTATGAGCGTCGGTCGAACCGAAGGTAGCGACAGTCCACCGGGGACTCCCACAGCGTTCGCTGACGCGCTGGAGCGCAACGAGCGCGTCCACCGAACGTGGGAAGCTAGCAACGTCCGGTGGGCGAATCAGTGGCAACCGACGCCCGACTCGCCGACCGCCTTCGCTGTGACCGACCGCCGGGTTCTGTTCGAGACCGAGGAGGGCGTGACCTCCATCGGGTACAACCACATCCGGGCCGTCAGAACCGACCCCGCGGGCGAGGACCTCGACCTCTCGGTGGCGTTCGTGGTCTGTGGCGGCCTCTGTCTCCTCGTCGGTCTCGTCGTCGCCACCAACGATTTCACCAACGGCGTCGGGTTGATGTTGCTCTCCGTGATGCTCCTCGTGGCGGGGAGCGCGTTCGGCAACGGTCCCGAGCAGGCGACCATCACCCTCGTCATCGACAACGAGCGCCAGCGCCTCTCGTTTTCGGCGGACGAAGCGGTCGGCGCGGAACTGGTCGAACTGGTCGAAGGGTGACCTCGCCGAAGACGGTTACATTCCTAAAACCCCTAAATCGTCCTTTCCGGAAACGCTTTTGAGCCGAATCGGCGTACGTGACCCAAATGTCCTCGGGAGCCTCCTCGGAAACCGAACTGTCGTCGGAAACGGTCACCTACGTCGAAAAGGCCTGTGCGTACATCACTCGCAACGGGAGCGAACTGCTGGTGTTCGAGGGACCGGAACACGATGGCTTGCAGGTGCCGAAAGGAACCATCGAGGCCGGCGAGGAGCCTCGCGCCGCGGTCCTCCGGGAAATCGCCGAGGAGAGCGGTCTCGGCGCGGTCGGCGAGGTCAAGCACTTGACGACCGACGTGTGGACTCGCCGCCGGTCGCCGCCCAAGCGGTACGTCCGGCACTTCTTCCACGCCCCGGTCCACGAACCCCGCGACGAGTGGACTCACACCGTCACCGGCGAGGGGAGCGAGAACGGCCTCGAATTCGACTTCTCGTGGGTCGAACTCCCGGCGCACTCCGAGTTCGCGCTGGCGCTGGACGACTACACGCAACTGCTGGCGTGAGTTCCTCGCCTGAGTCGCCGGTCACTCGACCCGCGAGGCGACGTACTTCGACACGTGGTCGTCCATCCGGCGCTTGAACCCGTCTTGACGGGCGAGACGGTCCAACTCGCGGGCGACCAGACTCCCGTACTGGACCGCCTTCTTCTCTCGGAAGGCCACCGGGTCCGGGACGAACTCCCGGCCCGCGAGTCGGAGGGCTTTCTTGCGCTCGCCGCGGGAATCGACCAGCAGGTCGCCCGGCAGTCGGAGGGCCGCCCGGACCACCCGGTCGTCCAGCAGGGGCGCGACCGGTTCGACGCCTGCTCCTCGGAGCGCCAGCACGTCGCGCTCGAGTTGGTCCGGGAGCGTCCCCATCACCTCGCGGACCGCGCCGCGGACCGTCTCGGCCTCGACGCGGGGGTCCTCCGGCGCGCGAGCGACCTTGGCGTAGCCGCCAAAGAGTTCGTCCGCGCCCTGCCCGACCGCGAGCCGGTCGAAGCCATCGGCCGCGGCGCGCTCCGCCGCCAGAAACAGCGGGAGCGAAATCTGGACGTCCATCGCGTTGGTCCGGCCGGTGGCTTGCGCGACTCTCGGCACGGCGCGTTCGAGGTCCGATGGCGAGAGTTCCACGACCTCCAAATCGTCCTCTCTGCCCATCAACCGGGCAGACCGCCGTGCCGAAGCAACGTCGTGGCTCTCGGGGAACCCGACCACGTACAGCGGCGCGTCGAAGGCGCTGGCGACCACCGCCGAATCGACGCCCCCGGAGAACGCGACCGCCAAATCGCCCGCTCCATCCGCCGTCCCCGGCGAAATCGAGGCCAGCGTCTCGGCGATGGCGTCCCGGACCGCGACGACTGCCTCGCGCCCGTCGGAGACTGTCGGCGGGTCGGGGAGCGAGAGGAGGTCCTCGGGAACGGTCTCACCGGGCGCGAGGACGTGCCCCGCCGGGAGTGGTCTCGGGTCCGCGAGGTCCTCCGGAGCGAACCCCCATCTCCTCGGTTCGCCGCTTTCGGAACACGTTACATTGCTTTCAGCATTCAAAACGTTTGCTTTGGAATGGTTCTCGTTTTCCTCCGCCCCGTCGCCGCCCTCCACGAAAATCGGCTGGCGGCCCAGCACGTCCCTGACGAGGCGGCCGTCGCCCAGTCGCCCGGCGAACCCCGCCGTTCCCGAGAGCGAGTCGCCCGCAGAAATCGCCCGTTCAACCGCATCGGCGGACGCACCTCGTAGTTCGGCGGACGAGAGAGACGAGTCCGAGGTCATTCGATGAACTCGCCGAGTCGGTTCTTCACCCGGCGCTTGGCACCGCCCGCGGCCTGTCGGAAACTGATGTGCCACGGGGTGCGCTTGCCTTCGACCGTGGTTCGACCGTCGAGAATGGCGTCCAGAATCGCCGCCGAACTCCGCTCGTCGGCGTCGATTCGCGTGACCGCCTGCCCGACCATCTCGCTGATGTGAGCGTCGCTCCCGGCGGTCTGGGGCAGGCCGCGGCGCTCGGCGAATCGCTTGGCCTTCCGATTTCCGCGACCCGTCAGGAGTCGGGAGTTGTAGACCTCGATGGCGTCGGCCTCGGCGAGTTCTGACTCGGTGATGTTTGCCATCACGCCGCTCCGGGACTTCTGGAAGGGATGGGGAACGACCGCGACCCCGCCCTGCTCGCGGATTCGGTCGAGCGTCTCGCCGAACGAGAGACCGGCGGGAACTCGCTCGCGGATGCCCAACCCGAGGACGTGGCCCGCCGCGGAACTGACCTCCATGCCCGGAATGCCGACGAGACCGTACTCCTCGGCCTGCTCGACCGCGGAGAGACTGGCCTCGATTTCGTCGTGGTCGGTGACCGCCAGCGCGTCGAGGCCGACCGCAGAGGCCTGCTCCAACAGAAGTTCGACCGGGTCGCGGCCGTCGTAGGACAGCGACGAGTGGGCGTGAAGCTCGACCGATAGCACGAGTGGTGCTTGGCAGGCGGACGGCAAAAACGCCTCGGTACGCCGTCGTCCCGCGTCCGGGCCTCGGAACGCTCGTTTTCGGCGTTCGAGGCTTCTTCGCACCGCTCGCGGAACTGTCGGCTGGTGGCGCAGATAGCTGAATTTGATATACCGAAATGTGGTTTACGAGTTGCCAAGGAGACGGATTATATAATTTAATTTATCATATTTATTTGTCTATTGCCGCCGAGATACCGAACTCACGGGGAACGTCGCGCGCCTTCGCACCGCCGACAGCGAACGGTTCGGGTGCCAGCACTCGCGTCCTCGGCGTCCCGGACGGCTCGAAGTATGCAAGCACCTGCACATGGAAAGGCATTAATCCGGCGTGTCTGTACAGACAGGTGAATGAGTCTCTCCGAGCCAGACCGCGAACTGGTCGTCGCCGAACTCGGCCGCGAACCGACCCCGGCGGAGGCGGCGCTGTTCGAGAACCTCTGGAGCGAACACTGCGCGTATCGGTCGTCCCGTCCTCTGCTGTCGGCCTTCGATTCGGAGGGCGAGCAGGTCGTCGTCGGACCGGGCGACGACGCCGCAGTCGTGGAAGTTCCATCCGACTCGCAGGGCGACGCCACCTACATCACGATGGGCATCGAGAGCCACAACCACCCGTCGTTCGTGGACCCCTACGACGGCGCGGCCACCGGCGTCGGCGGTATCGTCCGCGACACCCTCTCGATGGGTGCCTATCCCATCGCGCTGGCCGACTCGCTGTACTTCGGGGACTTCGACCGCGAACACTCCCGGTACCTGCTGGAAGGCGTCGTGGAAGGGATTTCGGACTACGGTAACTCCATCGGCGTACCGACCGTGGCCGGAAGCACGGCTTTCCACCCCGACTACGAGGGCAACCCGCTGGTGAACGTGAGTTGCGTCGGCTTGGTCGACGAGGACCGACTGGTCACGGCCGACGTGAAAGAACCCGGCAACAAACTCGTGCTGGTCGGCAACGCGACCGGTCGGGACGGACTGGGCGGCGCGAGTTTCGCCAGCGAGGACCTCTCGGAGGACGCCGAGACCGAAGACCGCCCCGCGGTGCAGGTCGGCGACCCCTACACCGAGAAGTTGCTCATCGAGGCCAACGAGGTCCTCGTGGACCGCGATTTGGTCGAGTCGGCGCGGGACCTCGGCGCGGCCGGACTCGGCGGTGCATCGAGCGAGATGATAGCCAAGGGCGGTCTGGGGGCCGAAATCGAACTGGAGCGGGTTCACCAGCGCGAACCCAACATGAATGCCCTCGAAATCCTGCTCGCCGAGTCCCAAGAGCGGATGTGCTACGAGGTCCGGCCCGAGAACGTCGAGGCGGTCGAACAGGTCGCCGAGAAGTACGATTTGGGGTGTTCGGTCATCGGCGACGTGACCGAGGACAACTACGTCTGCACCTTCGAGGGCGAGACGGTGGTAGACGTGGACGCCGAGTTCCTCGGCGACGGCGCGCCGATGAACGACCTCGAATCCGAGGAGCCACCCCAACCCGAGCGGGACCTACCCGACGCGGACCTCGAATCGGCCTTCGAGGCTGTCGTGGGCAACCCCAACACCGCGAGCAAGCGGTGGGTCTACCGCCAGTACGACCACGAGGTGCAGGTCCGGACCGCGACCGGACCGGGCGACGATTCGGCGGTGCTGGCGCTCCGCGACGCCGAGAAGGGACTGGCCATCTCGGCGGGTGCGGACCCGCGGTGGACCGACGCCGCGCCCTACGACGGCGCGCGAGCAGTCGCGCTGGAGAACGCCACGAACCTCGCTGTCAAGGGCGCGACACCGCTGGCCGCAGTGGACTGCCTCAACGGCGGCAACCCCGAGAAGCCCGACGTGTACGGCGGCTTCAAAGGCATCGTTGACGGACTGGCCGACATGTGTTCGGCGCTTGACGCGCCGGTCGTCGGCGGCAACGTCTCGCTCTACAACGACTCGCCCTCCGGCCCGATTCCGCCGACGCCGACGCTGGCGATGACCGGGACGAAGGACGGCTACGACGCGCCGCCGGCCTCGCTCTCTGGCGAGGGCACCCTGCTCGTGGTCGGCGAGGACGGCGGCGGCCTCCTCGGCGGGTCGGAGTATCTGGCCCAGACGGGCGGGAGCGACCGCTTCCCGGCGCTTCCCGAGAACCCCCGTGAGGTCGTGGCGGCACTGGCCGAGGTGGCCGACTTCGACTCGACCGCGGCGGTCCACGACGTGAGCCACGGCGGTCTGGCGGTCGCACTCGCTGAGATGGTGACCGAGGAAGCGGGCGCGTCGGTCGAACTCGACTCGCCGGAAGCCCTGTTCGCCGAGACGCCCGGCAGAGCCGTCGTAGAGACCGACGACCCCGAAGCAGTTCGGGACGCGTTCGAGGGCGTCGCTCCCGTTTCGGAACTCGGCGAAGCGGACGATTCGGGCACGCTGGGCCTCGAAGTCGGCGACGACACGCTGGCCTACGACGCCGACGAGATTGCGGAGCTTCGGGATGTGCTTGCGCGCGAGCTAGACTAACTTATTCGTTCTTTTGGAATTATTTCTGATTCCTTAGCTTGGGTGGATATTTGTCGTCCACTTCTGGCGCGTGCGGGCGCGGCGCTCCCGAGCGCCGCGCCTCGCGTGCGAGGGACGAAGTGAGCGACTGGCAGGAGCGAACGAGGAGGTTGGGGAGGACGAGGTGCGGTCGCTGTGCTGGCGAGCGACGGCGTTGCTCACGCCTGACGCTAGCCTCTTTGTCCTCTCGTCAGCAGTAGCGATTTCTCAACTACATTTCGCTATATCGCTCGTCGCCTCACCTAAACAAAACGAACGTCCAATCCCAACTTTCACGACTCCGCGCCCCGAATCCACCGCCATGACCTGCAAGATGGTAATCCTCGCGGTCCGGGACGACGAGACCACCCACGACGAGTGCATCGAGTACATGTACGACGAACACGCACCGCTCGTGAACGACCTGCCGGGGTTGGAGAAGTATAGCTCCTCGGTCCCGATGGACCCCGAGAAGGCGGGCTACGACTACGTGGCCCAACTCTGGTTCGACGGTCCCGGCGCGATGAACGAGGCCTTCGAGTCCGAGGCCGGCCAAGAGGTCCAGCAGGACGCGACGACCTTCCTCGACATGGAGGCGACGAAGATGATTCCCGCCGCGGACGAGAAGACGCATTTCGAGGCCGAATAACTCGGATTTAGTGGCTTATTTCTATTTTTGTCAGTCCGGGTTTGAGTCGCAGGAAGCAGAGTAACCGCAGGAATCAGGTGGTGAACACTTTCTGAAGCCCGCGACCGGACGGCCCTTTCATCCACCCGAGGCGGTTGCTCGGTCGAGCATTTGCCGGTGGTCGGTCTCACCGAGCGCGCGCCGATACGCTAATTTGCGAGTCCCGTGCGCCCGTTCTCACTCCAACTCGTACACTCTCGCCTCGTAGGGCCGCATCTCGAACGACCGGGGTTCCGCGTCGTCCACCGCGTAGTTGTGCAGGACGCACTCGGCGTCCCCGTACTCGACGCTCTGGGGGAGCGAGAACGTCGGCGTCCCCTCGGAGAAATTCAGCACCGTCAGCAGGCGCTCGTCGCCGAGCGTCCGGAGGTAGGCGAAGACCTCCGGGTCGTCGGGAAGCAGGAGTTCGTAGTCGCCGTAAATCGCCACGTCGCTGTCGCGCCGGTAGTCGATGAGGTCCCGGTAGTAGTGCCAGACCGATTGGTCGCGGCTCCTCGCATCGGCGACGTTGACCGCCTCGTAGTTCGGGTTCACCGGAAACCACGGGTCGTCCTCGGTAAAGCCCGCGTTCTCGGCGTCGGACCACTGCATCGGCGTCCGGGCGTTGTCCCTGCTTCGGTAGCTCACGATGTCGAGAATCTCGTCCATCGGGCGACCCGTCTCGCGTTCGCGTCGGACGAAGTTCCGGGCGCTCACGTCGTTGACCTGCGACTCGCGCTCGAAGGGGAAGTTCGTCATCCCGATTTCGTCGCCCTGATAGACGTAGGGCGTCCCCCGGAGCGTGAACAGCAGGGTGGCGAGCATCTCGGCCGACTCGATGCGGTAGAGGCCGTCGTCGCCGAACCGCGAGACGGGGCGGGGCCAGTCGTGGTTCCCGAGGTAGACGCTGTTCCAACCCTCGTCCCCCAGTCCGTTCTGCCACTTCGTGAGGACCTGCTTGAACTCGGACAGCGACCACTCGCCGATGGTCCAGCGGTCGCCGCTCTCGCCGTAGTCGAGCGTGACGTGTTCGAAGTGGAACACCATGTTCAGGCCGTCACCGTCCGGGCCGAGGTACTGCTGGGCCTCCTCGACTGTCGCACCGGGCATCTCGCCGACCGTCATCACGTCGCGTCCAGCGAGGACCTCCTCGTACATCTCGGAGATGAACTCGTGGGCCCTCGGCCCGGTCATGAAGTGTTCCGCGCCGGTCCATCCCGAATCGGGGTCGCCGTCGGGCAGGCCGTCGGCCTTCGAGATGAGGTCGATGACGTCCATCCGAAAGCCGTCGATGCCCTTGTCCAGCCACCACTCCATCATGTCGTAGATTCGCTGACGGACCTCGGGGTTCTCCCAGTTCAGGTCGGGTTGCTTCTCGTCGAACAGGTGGAGGTAGTACTGTTCGGTCTGCTCGTCGTAGGTCCACGCCGACCCGCCGAAGGCCGATTCCCAGTTGTTCGGTGGCTTGCCCTTGCCGCCGGGACCGTCTCCTCGGCCGTCGCGCCAGATGTAAAAGTCCCGCAGGTCGCTGTCTTTGGACTCGCGGGACTGGCGGAACCAGTCGTGTTCGTCGGAGGTGTGATTGACCACGAGGTCCATGATGAGTTTGATGTCCCTCTCGTGGAGGCCGTCGAGCAGTCGGTCGAAGTCGTCCATCGTCCCAAACTCCGACATGATGGCCCGGTAGTCCCGGATGTCGTAGCCGTTGTCGGCGTTCGGCGAGTCGTAGACCGGATTCAGCCACACCACATCTACCCCGAGTGCGTCGAGGTAGTCGAGTTTCGCCTCGACGCCCCGGATGTCGCCCACGCCGTCGCCGTCCGAATCGAAGAAGCTCCGCGGGTAAATCTGGTAGACGACGGCCTCCTTCCACCACTCGCGGTTCTCCTCGACGTCGCCGGGCGACTGCGCGTCTCCCTGCCCCATCGAATCCCCCGCTGGCGAATCCCCATCCATCGAGACCCACTAACGAGTTCCCGCGGTTTAGCTTTGGTTGCGCTTAAGTAGGAGGACCCGGAAATCCCGAGTATGGACGACCACGCAGACCACACCGACCACGGCCACGACGTAGAGGGACTACACCGAGTCACGTCGCCGATGCAGGACTTCTCGATGTCGCAGGTCGGCATCGGCTTCGCCGTCCTCGCTGTCGGCCTCGCCGTCGCGTTCGCGCTCCCGCTCGTCGCGGCCTGAGCGGACGACTCCGAACCTCGGACGGGCAGAGAGCAATCAATTTATTTCCCTAAGAAACGTAATTACTGCCTAGAGAACTAAATTTATTTTCGCTACCGGTGGTCGTCGCCCGTGACGACCGACACGCTTGCGTTCGTCCCGGATGCGTTCGCCCCGCTAACGAACGACTCCGTTCCGACGAGGAGGACCACCGTCTCCTCGCTCGTCTGAACCGACCGGAGGGCTACCTCGTCGTCGCGCCACGTCCCGCCCGACCGGTTCGCCCGCGAGGACAGATACTCGCGCATTCCGGACTCGAACTCGTCGGCCTCGGCCGACGAGTCCCATCGCGTCGCCCAGACGTAGCTTCGGGTCCCGTTCGGACCAGTCACGGGCACGAGGCGGTCCGCGCCCCATCCGGCCGCGGCGTCCGCCGCCTGCGATTCGTTCATCTCGGTGCCGAGCGCGATGCGGGTGAACAGTTCGCCGTAGGTGTCGGTCCGGCCGAGTGTCCGGTTCTGGCCGGCATCGACCGACACCGCCAGCGATTTCGGTTTCTCGGAGTCGTCGGTGTCGTTGTGCAGAACCTGCTCGGTGGTCTGGGGCGGGTCGTCGTACACCGCCGAGAGGTTCGCGGGCGAGTCGTAGCGGTGCCGAAGATAGCGCACGCCGAAGTAGTAGCGCGCGATTTTGTACTTGACTCGCGCCGGCGACGACCGGTATCGCTCGGCGTCGGTGATGGTCGCCCAGTCGCCCGCCAGATACCGCCGGTCGTAGGTTTCGCCGACGAACGCCGCGGTGCCCTCCACGATGCTCGCGTAGGTCAGGTAGGTGTCCCGCGTCGGCGTCCGGTCCGCGCCGAGCGCGGTCTGCGTCCTGCTGAACGCCTGCTGGCGGAACTGGACGGTGTGGACGAACTCGTGGGCCATCGTCCGTTCGAGCGGGCCTTCCCGGCCCGCCACCGTCATGCGCTCGTTGACCACGACCGAGTGAGCCGAGGGGGCGTAGGCCGCCACCGAGACGCCGCTGTTCCCGCCGTCGCCGTCGCTTTCTCCATCGCCTCTTTCCTCGCTGTCGGCCGACTCGCCGCCGGAGATTCCCATCACGTCCGCGAAGGTCCTCGCCGATTTTCCGCCCGAGGAGTCTTCCCCTGCTCCACCCCCAGTTCCGCCGATTTCGGATGCTGGCTTTACCACGACCACGGTCGGCGGCGAGACGTTGACTCCGAGCAAGTCGGTCGTCCGGGCGAAGACTCGCTCGTGTTCGACCGGGAGCGACCCGCCGCTGACCGGGATGTCCGCGAGCGCGGAGCGATTCGTCGCCGAGTCGTCGTCGGCCTCGCCGCTCGTCTTCGACTCGGCAGTCGCGTTCGGCCCGCCGGTCTCGGGAGTCGGCGTCTGACTCGGTGCAGTCGGGGCGGTACACCCCGCCAACAACAGACAGAGGACGCAGGCGATGACAGTCCGTGACACGTTTCACCACGATAACGCTCGAAGCAAAGAGTTTGCGGTGGGATGCGAGGCCCTGCCGCAGTCGAAACCGTGAAACCGCGTTCGCGCCAATCGTCGCGCAAGGAATGACTCTCACCAAGCGCGTCATCCCGTGCATCGACGTGGACGTGGACGACGACGGGAATCCGGCGGTCTACACCGGCGTCAACTTCGAGGACCTCGAATACACCGGCGACCCGGTGGAGATGGCCCGCGAGTACAACGAGGCCGGGGCCGACGAGTTCGTCTTCCTCGACATCACGGCGAGCGCCGAGGGCAGAGAGACCATGCTCGGCGTGGTTGAGGACATCGCCGACGAGGTGTTCATCCCCCTGACGGTCGGCGGCGGGATTCGAACGAAAGACGACATCAAGGAGACCCTGCGCGCGGGGGCCGACAAGGTGTCTATCAACTCCGGGGCCATCGCAAACCCGGACCTCATCGAGGAGGGCGCAGACGCCTTCGGTAGCCAGTGCATCGTCATCTCGGTGGACGCCCGCCGCAGGTTCGACGAGGAGGGCGAACACTACGTCCAAGTCGATGGCGAGTCCTGCTGGTTCGAGTGTACCGTCAAGGGCGGGCGCGAGGGCACCGGTCTCGACGTAGTGGAGTGGGCCAGAGAGGCCGAGGAGCGCGGCGCTGGCGAGCTGTTCGTCAACTCCATCGACGCCGACGGGACCAAGGAGGGCTACGACATTCCGCTGACGAAGGCGGTCTGCGACAACGTTTCGACCCCCGTCATCGCCTCGTCGGGGTGCGGCGGTCCGGAGGACATGTACGAAGTGTTCACCGAGGCGGGCGCTGACGCCGGCCTCGCGGCCTCTATCTTCCACTTCGGCGAGTACACGATTCGGGAGACCAAGGAGTATCTGGACGAGCGCGGCATCCCGGTTCGACTCTGAGTATTTTCCGCCGGATAGGGGTTAAATAACTACCATTTTTGGACTCAAATCCAGAAGATAAAAATTCCGGTGGCTAGACGCCGGTAGTAATGCACGAAATCGAAGCCGACGCCGGCGCGAATCGACTCTACGTCACCCTCGGCGGGACGTTCGGAGCAGACGAGGCGGCCTCCTCGGCCGAGGAGACCATCGAAGCGGCCCAGCGACTCGATTCGGGATTCGACGTGGTGACGGACATCCGAAATCTCGAAGCGAGTCCCCAAGAGGCAAAAGAACACCTCCAGCGGTCCAAAACCTTCCTCGCGGCCCACGACGTTGGCACCGTGGTCAGAGTCGTCGGCGACTCGCCGCTGGCCCAGATGCAGTTCGACCGGACCGGCGAGCAGGAGTACGAAGTCGAAACTGCCGACAGCGTGGACGAAGCCGAGCGACTGCTGGACGAAAAATAGGGTCTGGTCTGGAGTCGTCTACCAGTCCGGCGCTCGGAGCGCGCTGGACTCGTTTCCTGCCGTCTCGTTTCCTGCCGCGGTGGTCTCCTCGTCGCCACCGAGGCCGCCGCCGGCCAGCACGCCGATGCCGACAGAGGCGTTCTCGACGCTGACGCTTCCGGCCTCGACGCTATCGAGGAAGGCGCTCTCGACGGTCATGTTCTCGACGCCGATGGTGGGTTGCCCCTCGATGGCCGAGGCGTTGTCGGTCGCACCGCCGGGAGAGATGGACGCCTGCACGCTGTTGACCTCGACGGTTCCGATGAGACTCGAATCGATGCGGAGTGATTCGACGCCGACCTCAGAGAGCGTGGCGTTCTCGACGGTCGCGGTCTCTCCCTCGGGCGGGGTCTCGCCGCCGAACAACTGCCGGGCGACCGTCTCGTTGCGAATCGTCACATCTTCGAGCGTGACGTTCGTGAGCGTGGCGTTGACCACGGTCAGGTTCGACGCCGTGGCCGTACCGAGGGAGTTGGTCTCGTCGGTCCCGTTCTGCTCCAGTTCCGTCTCGTTCAGTACGGCCTGCTGGACCGAGACGTTCGTCATCTGCAGGCGCTCGATGGTGAGGGTCTGGTACTCGTAGGTCTGTGCGTCGTCTTGTGCCGTGACCGCGTTCGCACCGACAGCGGACTGGACCGCCTGCGACTCGGTGTGTGCGTTCGGTGCCCCAGCGAGCGCCGACGAGGCCCCGGCGAGGAGGACGAGCGTTGCGACGACGATTGCACGTGTTCTCATACGCAGGGGAGTTTCCCGAGTGCGCCAATAAACGGCCGCGACCGTTTCGGAGTTCCGTGCCCGATTACCCCGGTTACGCACCGCTTACTCGTCGCCGGCGGTCGGCGCGCGCAGGACCGAGCGAACGGCCTCCTGCTGGCCGATAAACGGAGTGAACAGTTTCGAAGCGCGAAGACGACTCCGAAGGTGGGGCAGGCCACGGCCACGTGGAACACAGAGACACCGCTACAACGGTTATAGAAATGGAATTATTTGTTTTCCGTAGGCAGAGAATTGCCGTCGATGGGAATCGACTTCGCTCTCGGCGCGTCGGCGGACTCCCGCAGAATCAGGCCGCGCTCTCGTAGGCGTCTCGGAAAGCGGCGGTCTTGTCCTTGATGTCGCCCGCGGCGTCTTCGAGGGTGTCGAGGGGGTCCACGTCTTCCCCTTCGGTCTTGATAGTCAGAATCGGCTCGGTCTGGCCGCCGGACTGCTCGGGGTTCACGTCGTAGGTCGCGGCCGCGACGCCCTCGTGTTCGAGGAGGGTGCCCTTCAGCACGTTCATGAAGGTGTGGTCCTCCCCGGCGATTTCGATGGAGATTTCGTCGGCTTCCTTCTCGATAACCCGTAGTTCCATACCCTGCAGTTCTGTCTTTGGGCGTTTCAACATTACGGAACGGTAGTTCTTGACCGGACGGGAGGGGAAAACGACGAATAGCCGACACAAGGTGGCAAACTCACGACTTTTCCGGCGTCGCCCCGCACTTCTCGACTGGTAAACCTCAGCGTGCAGTAATATCCATCAACATCTCGTTCTTCGGTTGTGCGGCTAGTCCGTCCTTGAACTCAAGCGGATTCTCGCCGACGTAATCGAGTTTGAACTGCTGAGCTATCGTCGGGAGCATGATTCGGAGTTCCATCTTTGCGAACCGCTCGCCGACACATCGGTGGGGTCCCGCACCGAACGGGATGTAAGCGTACTTCGGTAGGTCCTGTTCGAGGGTCCCATCCCACCGTTCCGGACGGAAAGTCATGGGGTCGTCGTAGTACTCCTCGCTGTGATGAATCAGCCAGACCGGGAGAAAGAGTACCGACCCTTCGGTGACTTCGTACCCATTGATATTGACTGGTTCACTGGGTTCTCTGAAGATCGTGTGACCGGGCGCTCGGAGGCGGAGAACCTCCTTGATGACCTTGTTCGTGTAATCGAGGCCTTGGACGTTGGCTGGCGACAGTCCGTCGTCATCGATTACTTCGTCGATTTCGTCGAAGAACTTCTGTCGCTTGTCCTCGTTTCTCGATAGGAGATGGAACGCGTAAGTGAGGACGAGAGCGGTGGTCTCGTGTCCAGCGAACAGCAACGTAATCATCTCGTTGCGGAGTGTTTCGGTCGACATCTGGTGTCCGTCGTCGGCCTCTGCGTCGATCATGACCGAGAGAAGCGTGTCGTCGTCCGCACCCGATTGGATGATTTGGTCTAAGGTCTCGTCTAGCCGCTTTTGGGCCCGGTCGAATTGACGGTTAGCGGGAGTCGGGAACCAACCCGGGAAGACTTGGTTACTCGCAGAGGTCTTCGCTCCAATCGCGTTACAGGCGTCTCGAATCGCAGGGTAGTCGCCCACGTTCTCGATTCCGAACGCCGTTCGGGCGAAGACATCGAGCGTGAGGTCCTTCATCTGTTTCTCGATGTCCCGAGTTTCACCGTCGCTCCATCCCTCGACGAGGTCCTCCGTAGCAGTCTGCATCTGCTCGGCGTACGCCTTGATGCGTTGGGGATAGAACGCTGGTTGAATCATGTCCCGTTGTTGTTGCCAAAACTCACCCTCGCTCGCACCGATACCTTCGCGGAACACTTCGCGGTACTCTCTTGGACGCTGGTATTTCGAGTCGTCTTCGACGAGCACCTGCTCGAACAGTTCCGGACTTCCGAGTATGTAGCCGTCTCGCCCCACTCCGCCGTCCACGTAGACGAGGTCTCCGTATTTTTCGGCCCACTTTTTTCGGTATTTGAACGGATTCAGTCCATACTTAGGCATGCTACCAATCAGCGGCAGTCCGGACGGTCCTGGAGGTCGTTGATTTCTGCTCACAGAGCTGTGATTTACACTTCCGATACTTCTTTTTTTATATTTTTATTTAATATAAATTTTAAATACCAGTAGTTATAACCGCGGCAAAATTCGGCGGATACAGTAAGCGTCACTAGATACGGTCCTTCAAAGGACTCCCTATTAAGCACATACCATAATAGTTATTATACTAATGATTTCATATAGATGGTAGTTCACTCATCTACTTTGTTTACCTACAACACCTTCATCTTTAATTATAGATGTACACCCAAAATATATAGAAGTATAAATATTTAAATCTCTAGTGGCTTTAGTAACAAATATCTTTTCTTAAATCTATTTTTACTTATATTTTTGATTACTGTTATAATAGTTATAGATTTCATAAATTATAAACCAAGTGATGCAGTAGCTCAGGACAGCCATGGAAGACGATACAGAAATCGTTGGCCGCTACATCCTTGCATTCGTCGAGAGTACTGGCGACGTTTCGACCGTGTTCGAACGAAAGACGCGCGAGACTTTCGAAGAAATCGGGTTAGATGTGGGTGAGGTCGAAGAGGACAGTTGGCACGACGCCCAGAAGTACGCAGACGCAATGCACGAAATCCGAGACAAAGTCGGTGAGAAGACCCTCGAAAAAGCAGGGGCCGAGCAAGCCAAAAACGTCCCGTGGCCAGAACACGTGAACTCTGCCGCCGACGGATTGCAATTCCTCGAAGACGCGGACGAGGAGGCATTCCGCTCGCCGTCTGGTACGGTCGAATCGAACTACAGGGTCGAAGAAATGGACAGCACGTCCAGTCGAGTCAGTATCCTCGACCACTCGCCGTATCCCGTCGAAAATTACAAAGGTGTCATCAAAGGAGTTGTCGATTCGCTGTCCAGTTCGAACGGGAACGTCACTGAAGTCGATACCCGCAGCGACGAGAAGGCGGCGTACGAAGTTCGCTGGTAGACAACTACTTTCGACCAGGTCGTCCTACCGCCATTTTTGTGAATATACGCTCGTTCTGTGAAGCGAATCAAATCCCAGTGAGCTAAATCCAGCCACTCATTTATACTCCGGTGGCCGAAAACACCGGATATGGTTCAGTTGCCTCCGTGGGTGCCCGCGCCGGAACAGGTCGCTATCCCGCTGGCGGTCCTGCTGTCGCTCGCGCTGGCGCGCCGACTCGACGGCCCGAGCGGTCGGTGGGGCCAGCGACTCCGGTCGCGGTTTCTCCTCGGAGTTCCGTGGGGCACGCTCGTCTCGGCGCTGGGCGTCCTCGCGGTCTACCTGTTCGTCCAGCAGGGGTGGAGCCACTGGCGCAGTCCCGTCACGCTCCCGTTCTCGTCGTGGTCGTACCTCTACCCGGTCGGGTGGCTGTTCGCGCCGTTCTCCCACTCCGGGCCGGGCCACCTGCTCGGCAACCTCACGACCACGCTCGCCGTTGCGCCCCTCGCGGAGTACTTCTTCAGCCACTACCCCACCAAGCGCGGCGAGAATCCATTTTTCTCCCGGACCTCGAACCCATGGATTCGCGCGTTCGTCCTCTTTCCGGCGGGCGTGGCGCTGGTCGGCCTCGCAACCAGCCTGTTCTCGTGGGGACCGATAATCGGGTTCTCGGGCGTCGTGTTCGCCTTCGTCGGGTTCGCGCTGGTCCGATACCCCCTGATGACCGTGGTCGCCGTCTCGGCGCAGGGCGCGATTCGGACCGCCTACCGCGCGCTCCGGAATCCGACGATTACGGGGTCGGCCTCGCCGAGTTTCGGCGACCCGTGGTGGTTCGGCATCGCGGTTCAGGGCCACGTGTTGGGTCTCCTGCTAGGCATCCTGCTCGGGGTCACGGTCCTCTACCGGCGGCGAGAGCGCGTCGGCGCGCTCCGTATCTGGACCGGGGCGGTCCTCCTCGGCATGTCGATGAGCCTCTGGGCGCTCTGGTGGTACCGCGGCGAGAGCACCTACGTCCTCTACCGAGGAGCAGGCGTGGTCTTCGTGGTCGGACTCGCGGCGCTGACGACCGTCGCGGCGACCGCCGACCGTCGGCCCATCTTCGGCGACGTCTCCCACCAGCAGGTCGGCCTGCTCGCGCTTCTGCTCCCCTTGGCGGTCATGGTCGGTGTCGCCGTCCCGGTCAACCTCACCGCGGTCGGTGACGCCGGGGTGCCGGGCGACGGTCCCGCAATCGAGGCCGACGGCTACAACGTCACCTACGCCGAGGGCGTCCAGAACCAGAAGGTCTCGGCCATCGACGTGTCGCTGTTCGGCGAGACGACGAACGTGACCACGAGCGGCGTCATCGTGGTCAACGACGACCGCGAAATCTGGGCCACGACCGTCTCGAAGGGCAGACTCGCGTTCACCGGGCGCGTCCGGGTCCGGGTCGGCGGCGTCGGGTGGTCGGAGGTCGTCACGGTCCAGCGCCGTGGCTGGTCGGCCGTCGGCGGCGGGACGGCCTATCAGGTCCGACTCCGAGGACCGGACGATGGGAACTGGACCACCACGTTCTCGTCGGACCCGGCAATCGCCGAGGCCCGACTCGCCAACCGCTCGGTCGCGGTGGTCCCCGAGAGCGACCGGTTCGCCCTTCACGTCCTGCGGAACAACTCGACGGTCGCCGACGCGCCGATTCCCGCCCGAGGAGAAGCCGTGACCCTCTCCGGCATCCGGTTCGAGCGCGAGGGCCGGAAGGTCTTCGCGGCCTTCGAGGGGACCCGCGTCCGGGTCGCGGTCCGCGAGACGTACAACTGAAACGAGCGTAACGGACAGATTTCGGCCGGTGGAACACGTGCGGTCCTCGGTGGACTGAAAGGGCGAGCGTGGCTTGCGGTCACGCGAGCGGAGCGAGTGTGACCTCGGAAGACGGGGTTTGTCTTCCGGTGTTCAACTTGGTCGTCTCAGCGTGGCCCTATTTCGCGCGCAGAACTGCGCGCGAAATATCCCGCTGAGCGACCGCAAGCCGCGCGAGGGCTTTCGAGAACAGTACGGTCCTGTTTGCTTCTGCTGTTCCACCAATAGTTCAGAAATTTTCACTCACACCAATCCACCGAGCGTAATCGCGGTCCCGACGAACACGAGGACCCCGCCGAAACCGAGCGCACCGAACTGAAGCGAGGCGATTCCCACGAGCGTCGTCTGGACGCCGCCGCCGATGAGTCGGAGCCGAGTTTCGAGGTATTCGTCCATACGGCCTGACACGAACGCCGGGACGAAAACCTTGTTACTCCCACCGGATTCGGAAGACCTCGGCGTCGATGGTCTCGCGCTCGCTGGTCTGGTGGTCGAAGCGCCGGGGCAGGTCGAGTTCCGCCCGGAAAGCGTGGGTGACCGCGCCCTCCTCGTCGTCCGCGAAGGCCTCCACGAAGTCTTGGCTCCCGGCGTTGTGAATCGAGTAGGAGACGCCCGCAATCTCGCTCGCGGTGGCGAGAAACGCCCGGTCGGCGTGTTCGTTGCCGGTCTGCGCGCCGAACGGCGGGTTCATCAGGACGGTGGTCTCCTCGCGGGCGAGGGAGGCGGCCGAGTCCGAGACGCAGAGCGGCGCGCGAGTCGCGTCGGCCAGCACCCAGTCGATTTCGGCCGAGGAGGCCGGCGCGTCCGAGCCAGCGATTCGGGCCTCGTTCTCGCGGGCCTGTTCGAGCGCCGAGGAGTCTCGGTCAAGGCCCACGACTCTCGCGGGACCGCGGAAGGCCGCGCCGAGCGCCAGCATCCCGGTTCCGGTGCCGAGGTCAAGGACGGTCCGGCCCGCGAGGTCACCCTGCACGTCGGCGAGGTGGACGAGGTGGGCCGCGAGGTCGGCGGGCGTCGGGTACTGCTCGAACTCGACGCGGGGGTCCCGGAACCCGGAGACGTGCGACAGTCGGCGCTCCAGCGCGGCCTTGTCCATGCTCGGAGGGAGGTCGGTGGGAAAGGTGAGAGTTTGGGTTTGGTGTGAGAGTGCGGGTTTGTCGTGGCCTGAATCCGAGCGCGAACAGTAGAACTGCGACCGTGAATGTTTTTGAGGCCCTACTTGCTCTCCGCCACTGCAAACTCAATCGGGACTGTAGCCGTGAACGTTTCTTGAAGCCCCCGCCCGGTCGCGGTCGCTCTGCGGGATATTTCCGCGCTCTCCGCACCGGAAGACAAACCGCGTCTTCCGAGCCATCGCCTCTCTCCGTTCGGCGAGACACAGCCCGCGCGGAAATAGTTGCCCGCAGAGACGACCACGGCGTCCGGCCGCCGGAAGACAAACCGCGTCTTCCGAAGTCACGTTCGCTCCGCTCACGTGACCGCGACCGGGCGGCCCCTTCATCCCGCCCTTCGATTGATTCGCCGAGCGCGTCCCGGCGGTTGGTCAGCGAGGCGTTCGCTGGCGGTTGGTCGGCCGAGTGTCGCGTCTCGGTGCGTGCGCCGAGCCGCTTGCTTTCGAGTGGTTTATTATTGCTTTAGAAATCAGAAATACTACTTTTAGAAATAATAATATATGCGAAGACCTGCGTCGTCAGTCGTCGAGCGTGATGGGACCGGCCACGTCGAGGGTGACGCCCTCTCTGCGGGCGCGCTCCGCGACGGCCGCCAGCGCGGGCCGGACCTTCGACTCGTCGCCCACGCTGTCGAACTCGACCGTGACGATACTCGCGCCGAGGAAAGCGGCGGCCTGCACGTACTCCCGAACCCGGTCGGCCTCGTCTTGGGTGGCGAACGAGCAGTCCTCGCCGAAGCAGGCGTCAACGACGATGCGAGCGGGCACGAGGTCGTCGGCATCGAGTTCGCGCTGGAGTTCCCGAAGGCTCTCGGGCGCGGTCGAGGGAATCGATTCGGCGTCGAGGCTGACGGGCGTGAGGTCCTCGACGCGACAGCGTTCGATTGCGGTTCGGACGTCGGCGGAGCGAGTGGCGCTCATCGTTACCAGTCAATACACATGCCTCATACAAAAAGGTTAGTAAATGCGTAGTAGTAATAGAGCGTGAGCGCACAGACGGTGACAGGATTCTAACCTGCCGAAACCGAAGTCTAGTTTAGAATCTCACGATTAAATTTAATATAGTTCAATCCGTCCGAAACGACCATGCGAACGAATGGCAACGAGGCTGACGAGGACGCCCAAAAACCCCGAGCGACGCGCCGAGCGGTCCTGCGCGGGACTGCCGTCGCGGCCGGTCTGGCCGGATTCGCCGGGTCTGCGTCCGCGTTCGAGGGCGACGACGGCGACATCACCGGTCCCGCGGACTTCCCGCGGGCGACCACCCGAGGACACTTCGACATCCACTGGTGGTACGGCGACCAGTTGACCGACGGCCACACCGCGTGGGACTACAGCACGACCGGCGACATCCCCGGTTACGGCACCAGTCCAGTCCCCGAGGAGGTCGTCATCTCGGTCCACGGGTGGCGAGTCGCGCCGGAGGACGCCCCCGACCACTTCGCCACGGTGAAGCAGTCGCTCCGGGACAACGGCTACGACCACCCCGTCATCGGATTCAGTTACGACTCCGACACCAGCACCGACAACTGGTGGCCGACCACCGACATCGCCGAGCGAAACGGCAAGAAACTCGCGAACTTCCTCACCTACTACGTCTCCAAGACCGGGGCGCAGGTCCGCCTCATCGGTCACTCGATGGGTGGCCGGGTCGTCGCCTCGACTATCAAGGAACTCAACGGACTGGACAAGCCCAACAACCTCGCGTCGGCGACGTTCCTCGGCGCGGCGGTGGACAACGACGCCGTTTCGTGGGAGGGCGAGTACGGCGACGACATCGCCGCGGTCGGCGCGGATGTCCACAACTACTGGAAGTCCGACGACGACGTGCTGAACTGGGCCTACTCGACCGGCGAGTTCGACTCCGCGGTCGGCGAGGAGGGCGCGGAAGGTTCGACGCCCGCCAACTACACCGACCACAACGTGGACTACGTGCCCGACCACTTCTCGTACCATCAACCCGGCGAGGGCTGTATGTCGGAAGTCGTCTCGGACTTCTGAGACCGCAAAAAACAGCGCGTCAGGCGCTTACCACGTGCCGTGGAACGTGTCGAACGAGAGGTCTTCGAGGGGTTTGTTCCCCACGGCGATTTCGTACTCGCCGGGGGTCAGCATCGGCTTGTGGAACTGCGGGCCGTCGTCGGTCGTGATTCGCGGGCATCCGGTGTTGACGAAGGCGTCCATGTCGAAGTTCCGGAGGCGGTCGGGCGTCACCTCGTCCATCGTGATGAGGTAGGCGTCGTCGTTGTTCTCCAGAATCTCCTCGGCCTGCTCCCAGCGACCCTGCCCGATTTTGGTGCAGAAGATGACGCCCCACTTCTCGGCGTCCATCGCCTTGTGGACCGATGCGTAACGCTGTTTCAGGAACTTCTCGGTGTCGGCAATCGTGACGACGTTGTTCACGGGGTCGGCGATGACGACTTTCTTGTCGGGATGCTCCATGGCGAGGCCAAGGGGATGGAACTTCCCGCCGCCGACGTACAGCACTTGGTCGGCGTCGATGTCGGCGCTGGCGTAGTTGCATCCGAGGACCTGCCCCTCGTGGGTGAGTCGGTCGTCGCCCCGGCGAGTGTGAACGTCGTAGCCCTTCTCGCCCAGCCATTCTTTCATGTCCTCGAACTGGTTCATGTGCTGGGCGGTGGTGACGAGGCCAACGTCGTCCTCGGGGAGTTCTTCGAGGGCCTCCTCCATGATGGGGAACACGTCCACGTTCGAGAACAGCGGGACGTAGATTACCTTGTCCGTGTTCTTCATCGGCGAGTGGCCGAAGTGGACGAACACGTCGGTGCGCTTCATCAGGAAGGTGTCGAGGTCGCAGGCCCCGTAACAGGGCTGGCCCGAAATCATCACGGTCACGTCGTCGGGCACCAACTCGCGGATGTCGTCGGCGACCTGCGGACCGCGACGCTTGAGTCCCTCGGGGAACTGGAGACCGACCTTGGTGGCGTCGCGCTCCTCGACCGCCTCCACGATGCGGTCGAGTTCGTAGTCCCACTCCCGGTCGTGCTTCAGCGACATCCCGGTGTTTCGGAGGTCTCCCTCGCTGTACTCGCTGTCTTGGCTCATTGGAACTGTTTTGTTCGCGGGGACGTTTAAGGACGGTGTTCTCTCGCGGACTGAAATTTCGACCCGACTGGCGAAGTATCCGGCAGGTCTAAAACGCCACAGTCCCAACCCGAATACACATGAGCATCGAAACTGAGGCCGACGGCGAGGCGACTGAACTCGCTCGCGTCGAAGAACTCGCAGGGGAACTCGGCGAGGCAATCGCCCAGACGCCCGAGTACCAGAAGTTCGAGGAGACCAAGCAGGCCGTCGAGGACGACGACGAGGCCCAAGAGAAGGTCGAGGAGTTCGAGCAACTCCGCCAAGAGTTCATGCTCGCCCGCCAGACCGGCGAGGCCACCCAAGAGGACGTCAAGAAGGTCCAGCAGGCCCAACAGGAGCTTCACTCCCTGCCGGTGATGGACGAGTACCTCCAAGCCCAAGAGGACCTCGAAGCCCGACTCGAAGCCCTCAACGACGCCATTTCGGAGCCGCTGGCAGTGGACTTCAGCGACCAGTCCAGCGGTTGCTGTGAAGACTAACTGACGCCGGACCGGTCGATTTCTGGTCGTTCGACCGCCGCGATTTTTCGATTCGTTTCCGAAATCTGGCAACGACGCCTAAGTCTCCCGAGAGTGAGTGGTAACACGGTGGGAATTATGGTAGGCGATAACAGAACCGAGAGTGACGAGGCGCGTATCGACAGCGAGACGCATCGAGAGAGCGACGACGACAAGAACGTCACGACCGACCGTGAGACGATTCGGACGTGGATAGAGGACAGCGGGGCCAAGCCCGGCTATCGCACCACCGACGCCGGCGACCGAGAACCCTACATCTACTACCCCGGCGAGGAGGACGACGAAAACGTCGAGGAGACCGACTGGGACGACTTCCACCGCGACTTCGACGACCACGAACTGGCGCTGGTCCGCCACGCCGACCGACCCAAAGAAGGTAGGGAGCAGTTCGAACTCGTGGACCGAACCGAGGCCATCGAGCGCGCCACGCTGGACGACAGAGAGGTCGAACAGGCCCTGATGGAGGGCGAGACGGTCGAGACCCAAATCACCGAGACCAAGGTCATCGAGAAGACGGTCCAAGAGACCGAGACGATAGAGAGCAAGGTCGTGGACAGCGAAATCGTCCGCGACGAGATTATCGACACCGAACTCGTCCGGCGGGAAATCGTGGGCATCCACATCGGCGAGAACGAGGAGGGAATCGCCATCGTGGAGGACAGCGAGAGCGCCGGGTGGGAGGACGACGTGCAGGAAATCGACGTGACCGAGCGCGAAATCATCACGTTGGACGTGGACGAGACCCGCGAGGTCACCCGCGAACTCATCGAGCGCAAGACCGTCGAGAGCAGGGTCGTGGACCACGACGTCGAGGAGACCGAGACCGTCGAGTCCGACACGCTCGAAAGTCGGGTGGACCTCGAAGGTGTCCAGCGCAACGTCCTCGAAAGCGACCTCCTCGGCGGCCGCATCGAAACCGACGAGGCCATCGAGAGCGGGCACGTCGAGAGCGAATTCACCGACGAGGGGACAATCGAGACCCACCTCTACGAGCGCCGCATCGTGGAGGACGAGGTGGTGGACCGCAAGCGACTCACCTTCGAGTTGACCGACGAGGCGCTGATGGACAGCGAGACCATCGACTCGAAACTGGTCGAGACCATGCTCATCGGCTCCGACGCGACCGAGGAGTTCGCCGAGGGCGAGCGCATCGACGCCGAGGGCATCCGCATCGACCGCGACGAGACGACTGCGACGGCGACACCGGAGTCCTCGACTGCGGACGCCGAAACGGCCGAGACCACGATGGGGGACGAGACGATGGGCGACGAAACGGTGGTCGAGGACGAGGCCGTCACGCTGGACGACGACGACGTGGGCAAGGACGTGGTGGACGCCAACGACGAGAAGGTCGGCGTCGTCACCGAGGTAGACGAGGACGCCAACCGACTCTACGTGGACCCGAACCCCGGACTGGCCCAGCGCGTCAAGACCCGACTCGGCTGGGAGGGTCACGACGACGACGCCTACTCGGTCGAACCCGACCGAATCTCGAAAATCGACGACGATTACGTCCACCTCCGGAGTATGTAGCTCGGTGCTGAGAGACGAGAGAACCAGCGTCGCCGCGAAGAACAACACTTACCTCTTTTCTGGGCCGATTGGACGACATGGCAATCCACAGCGACTGGGGAGACTGGCTCCCGCGAGCGGTCGAGGACGCCGACCCCGAGGGCATCGCGGTCTGGTACCTCGGCTGTAACGGCTTCGTGCTGAAAGCCGAGGAGACCACCCTCTACATCGACCCCTACCTCGGGACCGGCGACCCGCCCCGAACCGTCCGGATGGTCCCGGTGCCCTTCGACCCCGAGGACGTGGCCGAGGCCGACGCCGTGCTGGCGACCCACGAACACACCGACCACGTTCACGGCCCGAGTCAGGCCCCCATCCTCGAATCGACCGGCGCGACCTTCTACGCGCCCGACGACAGCCTCGCGGTCGCCCGCGACGACGAGAACTGGACCGACGAGTGGGACGTAGACGACTCCCAATTCGAGGAGGTCGCGGAGGGCGACACCTTCGAGGTCGGCGCGTTCACGATTCACGTCGAACCCGCCCACGACCCCGACGCGACTCACCCCGTGAGCTACGTCGTGGAGTACGACGGTCGAACCTTCTTCCACGGCGGCGACACCAAGCCGAGCGACGAGTTCGAGCGACTGGGCGACGAGTACGACATCAACCTCGGCGTGCTGGCGTTCGGGAGCGTCGGTCAGATTCCGGACAAGGAGACCCGCGAACCCAAGCGCACCCGGTGGTACAACGACGAGAATCAGGCCGTCGAGTCTGCCAGCGCCCTCCGGTTCGACCGGTTCCTGCCGAGCCACTGGGATATGTGGAAGGGCCTGACCGCGGACCCGACCGCGCTCCACGACCACGTTCGGAGCTTCGAGTACCCCGAGCGACTGGAAATCGCCGAAATCGGTGATAGAGTGGACCTCTGAATCGGGAGAGTCCGCGATTTCTTCTGCGTCGATGCCGGTTGTTTCCTGTTATTCGAGGGAGTCCCGAATCCCCAAATCCACCGAGTTAGCTACTGGTCGAGCATCGGAAGACCGCACAGCACCGCACCGCCGACCGAAAAGAAATAAAAATATTCCTTAGATATAGAAAATTAGGTCCTAGAAACACATTTTCATTTCCGGGATGACGCCAAGGTTCAAATCCGAAGCCGAGGCCAATTCTCCTCGGACGTTTCGAGCGGTCACGCGAGCGGTGCGAGTGTGATTTCGGAAGACACGGTTTGTCTTCCGGTGGTCACCCAGAGTCGGGGGCGGGGACCGCCAGTCCGACTAACCGGAGACGGCCGAGCCAAAAATCACGCCGGTTTCGAGGGTCAAGGAGTCGTTAGTCTGGCCGCCGCCGCCGCACCTGCGCCGACGCCGTGTTTCCACGGACACCTCACCGCACCTCACCTCACCTCACTCCCGGCGATGGCGAAGCGCGTTGCGAGTCTTCCCCACACCGTCCGTAAGGAGGTCGAACACGGTGAGCGACAGTCGCGTCACGAGCGCGAGGAGCGCTAGCACGACGAGTAGCCCGACCACGAGTCCCACCCCCTGCAGGCCGGATAGTTCCAGCAGTTGGACGACCAGCAGGACGAACAGCGCGAAGACGCTGACCTCGACGAGAATCCCCACTTTCTGGGCAGGACCCACCATAGGGAACGTCGAGTTCGCGGCTTGTTAACATTTTTCGCTCGTCGCGGGCCGGAAAGACCGGCCTGCGCCGCCCGGAGCGCGCCGTCCGTGTCGAAATCGACCGGTTCACACCCAGCAGAGCGCGGCCACGCCCGCCGACAGCCGACCGCCTTCGACCCACTCGCCCGACGACCGGAAGACGACGCGCCCGTCGTTCGTGCCCGCGAGGACGTGGCCGTCGTCGGCAGTCCACGCGAGAACCACCTCGTCGGGGTGGCCCGGATAGGCCACTGTCTCGAAGGTGTCGCCGTCGTCCTCGGACTCGAACAGCGCCGCGTCCGCGCCGCGCTTGCCCTGCCACGTGCCCGGCGAGGAGCGCGCCGCCGCGGCGTAGAGCGTCCCGTCGCGGGCGAAGGCCTCGCGGAAGTAGGTGTGTTCTACGCCGTCGTCTAATCGGACCCACGTCTCGCCCGCGTCTCGGGTCCGGTACAGGCCACCGCCACAGGAGGCGACGTAGTGGTCCGGCCCGCGGACGAGGACGTGATGCACGTCGTCGTGGACGCCCGACCGGCGTTCGGTCCACGCCTCGCCACCGTCGTCGCTGACGTGGACGCCGCCGACCTCTATTCCGGCGACCACACGGTCCGGCGCGTCGGCGTGCGCGCCGAGACTCCGGACGTGGGCCTCGTCGCGGTGGCGCGGCGTGTGCCACGAGTCGCGCGAGGGCAAGTCCTGAAGGCCCGATAGCTCCCGCCACGTCTCCCCCGAATCGTCGGAGACGTAGAGGTGGGCCGGGTGCGTCCCGGCGTAGAGTCGGTCGCCGTCGGGACCGCCGAGGACCGAGTAGACCTCCTCGCGGGGCACGCCGAGGTCGGTCCACGAGTCGCCGCCGTCGGTCGAACGGTAGAGGCCCGACTTGGTGGTGGCGAACACCCCATCCCACTCCTCGAAGCGCCGAACGCGCATGACTCGCCCGGCGTCCAGCACCTGCTCCGCCGAGTCGAAGCGCGGGCCGCGGGCGCGGTACACGCCGTCGTAGGTTCCTGCGAGTAGCATACTCGTAGTTGGGCCGGTGGCTCCAAATAGATACGTCCCGGCCGCGACCCGCCTTCGACCCGCCCGCGACCCACCTGCGACCCGCCCGCAACCCGCCCGGCCGAGGGTTTCGGGCCGGGATTTCGGGTCGTTTCGTCTCTCGGGGGCGTGTGATTTATATGGCCGTTCTGGGATGTGAACCGTATGAGTGACAGCATGACCGAGGTGGTGACGACGAACGAGAGCGGCGTCGTCGTGGAGAAGTCCTTCGAGGGCGACGAGTTCGCGGTCCCCGCAATCAAGTTCGTGATTCGGTGCGAGCGAGACGAAAGCGCGACCCTCCGACTCGCCGACGACATCCCCGAGGAGTTCCCGATGGACAACGTGGGCTTCCACCCCGATTACGAGAACGACAACTGGACCGCGTACAAGGACCACCGGGTCCAGTTCGAGCGCGAACTCGAACCGGGCGAGGAACTCGTCACGGTCTACGGCGTCCGCCTCGCCGAGGACGACGACCCCTCGACCTTCCTCGGGACGCCGACCATCGAAGACGTTTCGCCGGTTGCGGTCGATTCGGGAGCGACCGGGGCCGACGACACCGACGCCGACCCCGTAGGCGCGGACCCCGACCCGGACGCGCCGAACCTCGACGGTGAGGTCGGTGGCCCGGACGGCAACACCATCACCGACATCGTATCCGAGGAGGACAGCCAACTCGTCCGCGACGTAGTTGCGGGCGAGGACGACCTCGGTCTGGACGACGATGACGACCCACTGGGAACGGAGGGCGAGGACCCCCTCGCCGACGCCGGAGACGACCCCCTCGCGGCCAGCACCGAGGAGGACGACCCGCTGGCCGAAAGCGGCGACGACCCGCTCGGTGAAACCGACGCACTCGCCGGGAGCGACGACGAGTCGCCCGCCGACGACGATTCCGAGAGTTTCCTCGAACCCGAAGACGAGTCGGTCGGCGACGCGACCGAGACCACCGACGAGGCGACGGACGAGGCCGACCCCGGCATCGGCGACGCCGACGCGGGCGAGACCGTCGGAGAGACGAGCGACGGGGACGAGTCCGACGCGCTCGGCGACGAGACCCCGGACGAGCAGGTCGAAGCGGAGGACCCGACGCGACCCTCCGAGACAGCGGACGAGACCGAGGCCGCCGAACCCGAGGCGTCGCCGCCGCGTCCCGGAAGCGTCGCGGCCGCGCTCGCCGACGAGATTCGGGCCGGCGAGGTCGAGGACGACGACCTGCGGGCCATCCAGCGCGAACTCGACGTAGAGATGCCCGAGAGTACCAACGTCCGCATCCGCCACCTCCAGTCGCGCGTCGAGGACCTCTCGGCGTACACCGAGGCCCTCGAAGCGTTCATCGACGAGAACGGCGTGGCCGACGACATCTTCGCCGACTTCGAGGACGATCTCGCCGCGGTTCAAGCCGACGTGCGGGCCTTCGAGGACGAAGTGCAGGCGCTCCGTACCGAGACCGACGACACCGACGAGCGCGTGGCCAACCTCGGCGACGACGTGTCGGCAGTCGAGGGAGACGTGGACAGCCTCGAATCCGACGTGGAAAGCGTCGAGTCGGACCTGAGTGAAATCGAGTCCGACGTCGAAGGCGTCGTGGAAGACGTGAACAGTATCGAGGAGGACGTGAGCAGTGTCGAATCCGACGTGCAGGGCGTCGAGTCTAGCGTCGGCGAGGTCGAATCCAGCGTGGACGAAATCGAGTCGAACCTCGACACGCTCGAAGCCGACTTGCAGGACCTCGAAAGTGGCCTCCGCGACGAGATAGAGGCGACCGAGGCCGACCTGCGCGAGGACCTCCGCGAGCTGGAAGGCGTCCGCGACGACGTGTCTGACCTCGAATCCGAACTCGGCGCGGTGGACGACTTGCGCGACGAGGTGGCCGAAATCGAGACGCTCCGCGAGGAAATCGAGGCGCTGGAGGGCATCAGCGACGAGGTGGAGGCCCTCGAAGCCGAACTCGAAGACGCGGGCGCTGTCGGCGAGGAGGTCGAGACCCTCGAAACCCGACTGGACGAACTCGAGGAACTCGTCGGCGCGAACACCGACGACGTGACCTCGGTCGGCAACGAGTTGGAGACGGTCGCCGACGAACTCTCGGCGGTCCGCGACGAACTCGGCGACGTGAGCGAGGCGACCGACGAAATCGAGGATGTCTCGGAAAGCGTCGAATCGCTGTCTGCTGACCTCGACGCGCTCGAGGAGAACCTGACTGCGCGCGTCGAGAGCGTCGAGGAGGACGTGGCCGCGATTCACGACGAACTCGAAGGCATCCAAGAGTGGCGCGAGCAAATCAACAACGTGTTCGGGAACTGAGCGCGCCGGACGGCGGCCAGCGGGAGTGCTGGTCGGGAGCATAGCCGGAAGCGCAACGCGTTTACTCCCGGTTCTCTTTTGGGTGAACAATGACCGACACGATTTCCGTCGCGGTGCCGCGCAAGGGCCGTCCCTTGGAGGCGGTCCTCCAGCGCGTGGCCGAGGAGGCCGACGCCGAAGGAGTCGCCGACGAAATCACCTCGACGCTCCGGTACGAGAAGGCCGTCACGAAGGGCAACCAGACGACCGACGAGAGCGTCTACGACCGACTCGCAGAGTACAGCCACGTCGGCGACGAGACGCGCCCGGACTTCACCCTCCTGCGCGACGACCGGGCGGGCAAGCCCCGGCGCATCGTCTTCGACAGCGTGACGGTCCCGGCGGGCGACGTGAACCTCCGACTCGTGGGCAGGGAGGAACCCTTCCGGTCGCTTCGCAAGCACGACTTCGCGCTCGGGTTCGACAGCGCCGACCTCGTGCTGGAGGAAGTCGTGGAACTCCGGCCTGACCCCCTGACCCGCATCGCCGACGTGAACGCCCGCATCGACCCCCACGACACCGACGTTCGGGTCGTGGCCGGGATGGGCGACACTGTGTACCACACGCTGATGGCGACCCCCGAGGCCCTCCCGCAGGGCGGCCAGCCCTCCCGCGAATTTCTGCGGAACTACGCGGGCGACCTCTGCATCTCGCCGCGCTACGAGCGCCTCGTGGAGGCCGTGGTGGGCACGCGCAACTCGGACAATCTCGACTTCTGCTACCCCGCCGAGGACGAAGAAGAGGAGGCCGCCATCGCCGACGCAGGCGTCGGCGTCTACCTGACCGTGACTGGTTCGACCGCCCGCGAACACGGCTTAGTCGTCGGCGAGGAGCTATTCCCGAGCGAGACGGTGCTGATGGAGAACTACGAGGAGACCGACGAGTCGGCCGAGACGGCCAAGCAACTGTTCGAGCGAACCGAGACCGAGATGGCGATTTACTGAGACGCTCCGCGACTCCTCGTGGCCGAGTCCCGGAACTCGGTCGGTCACTCGAAGCGAGCGCTGGCGAGTAGATATAGCGATATGTGATTTAGATTTCTGCCGACGCGCAGTAGAGTTCGTAGATGTTCTGCTCGTAGACCTCCCGCACCCGGTCGCCCCAGTTGTGGGTGTAGGTGTCGATGATGTCCTCGGCCACGTCGCCCCGGAGGTATTTGACGATACCCCGGTCGCCGGTCCGGTCGCGCAGATGAGTCGTGAAGAAGTGTCGGAAGTAGTGGGGCGTGACGTTCTCCTCGGCACCGCCGCCCTGCTGGTGCCACCCGTACTCACGAGCGTACTTCTTGACGACGGCGTAGACCATATCCGGCGTCACTCGATTTCCCCAGCCCTCTCGGGTCGTCGTGAAAAGCGGGTCGGCAGGTGAGGGCGCGTCGGGCCGGATAGCCAGCCAACGCTTGAGCGTCTGAGTCAGTTCGTCGTCCATCGGTATCACGGTTGCCCGCTTGCGCTTGTTCGAGGCCGAACGCTCCTCGCCGTTGAAGGCTTCGCCGATGGTCGGTTCCGGCGAGACGTATATCGAGTCGGCCTTCCCGTCGAGTTGCGGGCGGGTCGCGTCCTCGACGCCGGACATCGACACGTCGCGCAGGTCGAGGTTACAGAGTTCGCCCGCCCGCATGCCGGTCTTGAGCAGGGTGACGACGATAGCCCGGTCGAGAGGGTGTCGTATCTCCGCCACGAACGTTCGCATCTCCGGCACCGAAATGTCCCGGCGAGTCGGATTCGTGTCGATTCGTTCGTCCATCTCCTCAACCACGAGCGTCATCGGGTTCGACTCGAACTCGCCGACCTGCGTCATGTAGGCGTAGAACCGGTGGAGGTACGAGGCGTAGGTGGCCACCGTACTCTCGGCGACACTTCCTCGAAGTTCGTGCATCCACGCCATACAGTCGCGTCGAGTGGCCTCTGCGGGCGTCTTGCTGGCCCCCATCGGATTTTCGGAGGGATTGTCGAGGAAGGCCTCGAACCGCCGGAGGACCCGCTCGTAGGCGTCTCGGGTCCGGTCGGTCTTCCCGTGGTAGGTCATGTCTTGGAGGAAGTACGCGACCGAATCCTCGCCGTCTTGGCTTCGGGACTGCTCAGTCGCCATCGTCCCCCGAAATCAAGGTGTAGCCGCCGTGGCGGCCGCTGTACTGGACCCGATTCTCGGTCTGGAGTTGTTGGAGGGTCTCCTCCAGTCTGTCCTCGATGCTGTTGGTGAGTTGGTCGAGGAGTTCGTCCCAAGACAGGTGTTCGGTGGTCGAGAGAACGGATAGAACGTGTTCGTCTAAGTTTTCGCCATCGCTCCCGGTCTCGTCGGTTTCCGTCTCCGACTCGGAGGCCCCCGGTGCGTCGAATTCGAAGTCGCTCCGACCGGCCTGCACCATCGTCCGCACGAACTCGCTCTGGCTCATGTCGAGTTCGTCGGCGTGTCGCTTCCACTCGTCTTTCTGGTACGCGGGGACGAACGTCTTTACAGTTTTCCGAGAAGTATCGACGTTCTCGTCTCCGGACATATTTCGGTCCTCTCACCGCACCAGTATCAAAGTATCCCAGAGCCACGAATAAACAATCTTATTCTTGAGACTAGTCCGTTCATACCACCCACGAGAGTAAGTTATGAGTGAGTATAGGACTACGATTGTCCCCTAGTTGTCCCATACCCACGTCTCTAATTTCAGCTTCGGTATCGAAGTGGCAGACTACATGATTTCTATCTAATACTTTAGCTCACGTCCGGTAACCACAATCTGCCCGCAAAAATATAAAATTTCTTAATTTTCTGGTCGGATTCGCATAGTCGTTCGACCACAAATCGTCGGTCGGAGCATTGGCATCGCTCTCCAGATATTAGAGCAATTAAAATACTATTCAAAGCAATAAATATATGTCTGAAGTTGAGAATACCCGCGGAAGGGTCTTTCGAGGACTCGACCCCAAGGGTGACGGTCCCGAAACCGGGCTTCTCGACACCTTCCATTCTGGCGATACCTATCGTGGAGCCAACTGGTGAGGGACTGCGGGCGGCTTCGACGGCTGTTCGGAAACAGTCTCAAGAGCGACAGAACGAGAACCGAGTTCAGTGCTGAAGTCGATAGGGTTGGAATTGTGGTCGGTGATAACAAGTATCTGACCGCGGGCGAGGGCGACCCGACCACGCCGCAACCTCCTCAAAGGCCTCCGATTCCACGACAGGAGCGAGCGACCTGCGACTACGACGAGCGAGTCCCGCGAACGAGCGAAGGCACACCACTATGGGGTCGATGGCGAACCCGTCGCAGTCCGAGAACCCAGTCGCTCGCGGTCCGACCCGACGCCCCGAGGTCGAACACCTGTTCGTCAGGACTCGCAGGCACTGGGCCGACGACGCCCTTCTCGATGGTCCGACTCTCGGACGAGTCGCTCAACGAGACCGGATAGTACCGCCAAGGCGGCGGTGCCGAGGACCCCATGACACCGACAACCAACTGGGCGACCGGGTAGGGGAGTCTACGAGCAGATGTCTAGCCGGTAGTATAGTTGTCGAGCTGACTACTACGAGATACATCGTGGCCCAGATTGGTCTCCGGTTCAACTGACGGAGACTACTTCCCCCGGTCTTTTCGACGCGGAGCAAAAACGGAATCGGGAACTCGGCGACGTAGCCACCAGCAGTGTAGCGACGACGCGCATCGGCCTCGTTCGTCAAGGTCGCGCAAATAACCGGTGGTCGCTCGTCGGTCGGTGTCGGGCGGACGACTTCGAACCGAGATAGCGGTGTCGGCGTCGGCGGGTGTCTCGGAGCCGTCTGGGAGTTCGACCCGAGGACCGGCGGGTGCCAACGAACCGATGCGGGCCGCGCGCTCGATACAACCGGGGACCGTCGAGATGCCGGCGGAAAGAAGCGCGAGGACTCGACGCCGGTCCAGACGTGCCGACCGATGACTCGCCACATGATTCACGCGCCGAGCAAGCGGACCAGAGAGTGGCCGCGGTCCAAACGGCGTCGCATCTCGAACTCGTAAACCTTCATTCGGTATATGGAATCTTGCTCCGTCGGGACGGGGCGATATTGTTACTGCGAAGGATTTCGATGTTCTCCTCGTTGGAGTTAGGACCAAACGCGATAGGACGAGACACCCCTTTTCGACGCGGTGAGAGGACTCGCGGCCGAAATCGGCCTCGTTTCCTCCGACTCGGCGTGGCGCGAGCGACTTGAAGGCGAGCGCGACCGAGGACAGACGCCTCCGGCGAGGGACGGTCAGCGTCTTCCCCATCGAAACACCGCAGTCGAGGACCTCCCGCCCTCGATATTTTTGGCGAACCTAAAAGCTCAAATACGCGCCGTGACAACCGTCGAGTAGCATGAATACGGACGCGGCAGACGGGGACGACGAGGAGATTCGGGACAGCGAGGAGGCAGGGACCTCCGACCAGTTTACCTTCGACGACGTGAGCGTCGTCATGGGGACCTACAACGAGGAGGCCGCCATCGGAACAGTACTGGACGACGTAGAGCGCGTGACCGACGGTCGGGCCGAAGTCGTCTGCGTCGATGGCTCCTCCGACCGGACGCCCGAAATCGCCCGCGAGAAGGGGGCGAGAGTGGTCGAGCAGGAACCGCAGGGCTACGGCGTCGCGGTGCGCGAGGCCCTGCTGACCCCCGACCGACCGGTGGTCGTGACGACCGACTGCGACGACACCTATCCGATGGAACAACTGCCGGAGTTTCTGGCGGAGATTAACCGAGGTCGGGACGTGGTGAGCGGCGACCGACTCTACTGGGGTGCCGAGGAGATGCCGGACCTGAACCGGTGGGGCAACCACGCTTTCGCCGCGCTGGCGAGCGTGTTGATGGGCGAGGACCTCCTCGACATGCTCCTGCTGGACGAGCGCGTTCACGACACCACCACCGGGATGCGGGCCTACCGCCGGGAGGTCATCGAGGATATCGAGTGGACCGAAAACACCGGTCTCTCGGCCGAACTGCTGATCCGCCCGAAGATGCGGGGCTACGACGTGCGCGAGATTCCCATCGCGTACGACGAGCGCGCCGGCGAGACCAAACTCGACCCCTTCACGGGCGGCGCGGCGATTGCGAAGTCCATCGTGAAGGTCTGCGTGCAGGAGCGACGCCGCCGAGAACAGCGCAAGCCCGACTTCAGGTAGTCTTCTCGGGGGAGAGGCCCGCAGAGTTATTTTTACCGGCGAGGTACGTCACTGCATGCCATCCGACGTACCCGGCATCCACCACGTCACGGCCATCGCCAGCGACCCGAGCGAGAACCTCGAATTTTACACGAGGACGCTCGGACTGCGACTGGTCAAGCGGAGCGTGAATCAGGACGACGTGTCGGTCTACCACCTGTTCTACGGTGACTACGGCGGGAGTCCCGGAACCAGCATGACGTTCTTCCCCTACGAGGGCGCACAACAGGGGCAAGTCGGCACCGGACAGGTCAGCACGACGGCCTTCCTGATTCCGGGCGAATCAGTCGGTTTCTGGGTCGAGCGCCTCGCAGACGCCGGGGTCGATGCCGACGACCCGCGCGAGCGATTCGGCGACACCGTGATTCCTTTCCGGGACCCCGACGGCCTGCACCTCGAACTGGTGGCCCGCGAGGACGCCCCGGCAGGCGACCCGCCAGACGGGCCGGTGCCCGACGAACACGCGATTCGGGGCTTCTTCGGGGTGACGCTCTCGCTGGAGTCGGCCGAACCGACCGCGGACCTGCTGGAGACGATGGGGTTCCGAGAGACCGACAGCGAGCGCCACTGCCGGCGCTACGAGGCCGACGGCGAACTCGGCTACGTCGTGGACGTGTACGAGGACCCGCAGGCCCAGCGGGGCCGACCCGGCGCGGGGACGGTCCACCACGTCGCGTTTCAGGTGACGCGCGAGGACCAACCGGAGTGGCGCGAGATGCTGACCAGCCACGGTCTCCGGCCGACCGAGATAATCGACCGGAAGTGGTTCGAGTCGGTCTACGCCCGGACGAAGGGCGGCGTTCTCTTCGAGTTCGCCACGAAGGAACCGGGCTACACCGTGGACGAGGACATCGAGGAACTCGGCCAGCGCCTCGTCCTCCCGGAGTGGCTTGAAGACCGCCGCGACGAGATAGAAGCGAACCTCCCGGCGTTGCCGACCGGCGGGTCGGGCGAGTAGCGCGCCGACTGCGAGCGAAGCGAGGGTTTACATCTGAAGACGGGACGAACCCCGCCCGGACGCTTCGCGCGGTCACGCGAGCGGCGCGAGTGTAACCGGCGAAAATCGAAGGTTTTCGTGATGTGGCAAATCTTCGATTTGCAACACCTCGGAAGACGCGGTTTGTCTTCCGGTGGTCACGCCGGAGTCGGGGTCAGGGACCGCCAGTCTGAGTAGCCCGCGAGGGCCGAGCCAACTTGGGGCAATCCAAAGAATCGTCAAAGACGCATCTACCAACTCTAAAGAATCCTATAGACGTGTCGCTGGTCGCGGGCGGAAGCGGCAACTCAGCGGTGGCGGGCCACCAGCGCGCACCGGACCGGTTAGCTCTGGGTGTCGGTTGCGAGTTGCGGACGTAGCGTCGCACGAGCAGTCGAGTTACCGTCGTTCCGGCCCGAGACGGACTTGTTCGGCGACGAGTTCACCGCGCGGAGACGCGTCTCCATCCCGGCGTACTCCGGCACCGCGTCGGGGACGTAGGCCGCCGCGCCGTTGCAGTTGCGGGCGACGAGACAGACCTCCCGAGCGGGCGAGAGCGCCGCGAGCGTACCGTTAGCCTGCCGAACCGGGAGTTCGAGGCGATAGGAGAACCCACTGCCGGCGTCGCTGACGAACACCTGCACCACGATTTCGTCCTCGGGGCCGACCGAGACGCTGGCGTTCTCGCCGACCGCGGCGACTCCGGGACCGGCGAGCCGTGCGGTCCCGTTCGCAACTCGGAGGCCGACCGAAACGTTCCCGGCGGTTCCGTTCCCGAGCGTCCCGTTCACGCCGTAGTAGGCCGATTCGCCGCCGGTCGAGAGTCGGGCCGAGACCCCTGTCGCGCGGTCCGGAACTCCGAGCGTGGCGTCCAGCGCGATGGCCTCGCTCCGGACCACCCGGACGCGCTGAAGCGCCGGTTCGACCGACTCGCCGGTGTAGGGTGCCCACTCGCCCCGGTAGACGTATCTGTAGTAGGTTCGGTCGGGGTACGCCGTGGCGACTCGAAGACTCTCCTCGCCGTCGAGGGCGTACACCACGTCGCCGTCGAAACCGGGGTCGTTCCGGAGAACTTGGAAGGGGTGGTTGAGCCAGTCGCCGTAGGGCGTCGGCAGGAAGACCACGGCGTCGGAGAGGTTTCGCTCCTCGAACGGTTGGTAGGCGTCCTCGTACTCGGCCGTGATTTCGGCGTGTTCCGAGACCGGACCGGCGAGGACTCCCGCAGTCGCTCCCGAAATCACGAGCATCCCGACGAGCGCGACCCCGACGGCGACCTGCCGCGGCCGAGACGCGCCGAATCGGTCGCTGGCAAGTTCGCCCGCGCGGTCGATTCCCCGAAGCGCCGCGCTGGCCGCGAACGCCGCGGTCGGCACCAGCAAATCGAAGTGGTAGTAGGGGCCGAGCGTATCCACGAGGCCGTCGTCGGGAACTTCGAGCGCGCCCAAGACGTTCAAATTGCCCCAGAAGTAGACGTTGCCGACGACGACCGAGACGAACAGGCCGGCCAGAATCGCCGTCGCCTGCGCGTCGGTGAAGTCGGCCGACCAGTCGGCGGGCCGGAGTCCCGCGCGTCGGAGGAACGCGCCGACTCCGAGGACAGCGAGGAGCGTCCCGACCGGCCCGCCGACCACCCACTCGGTGAACAACAGCGTTACGACCTCGGCGTTCGCCCGGAGCGCCAGCGCCGGGGTGTAGTCCCGCGCGTAGCCCAGAATCTCGCGGTGGCCGAACCCCAGACCGTCGTGGGGCGCGAACGCGGCGTAGGGGAAGGTGAACGCCGAACCGGTCATCATCGCGTTGTAGCCGAGCGCGGCCGCCACCCCGACCAGTCCCCCGAGCGCGGTCAGCGAAAGCCGAGTCAGGCGTTTCGCCGAGGGACCGGCCCACAGCGAGTAGCCCGCGTGGGCGATGAACGGCGTTGCGAACAGGACCGCGGTGTAGGGCCGCGCGAAGAACGCCGCGCCGACGGCGAGGCCCGCCAACAGGGCGTAGCCTTGCATCTCCCGACCGGTACTGTCGTCTGCCTCCCGCCGGGCCGACCGGAGGTAGGCGAACGCGAACAGGAGGTTCCAGAGCGTCGTCGGCGCGTAGGGCAGGAACACCGACGAGTCGACGAGGAACAGCGGCGAGGCGAGCAGAAAGGTGCCGGCGAGCAGACCGGTCCGCCTGTCGAAGGCCTCGGTAGCGACGGCCACGGTCAGCGCCACGTTGCCGACAGCAATCAGAGCGAGCGAGAGCCGAAATCCGCCCAGAAGCTTCCCGACCGCGAACATCGCGGCCGGAACCGGCGCGTACTTGGGATACATCGACGCACCGTCTCGGACGAAGAACCACGGCCGGAAGGCCTCGGGGACCGGCGGCGCAATCGAAAACTGGCCCTCCAACAGCATCGCGGACTGCTGGAGATAGACCGCCTCGTCGTGGTTGGTCGTGTGGTACGGGAACAGTTCTGTCGCAATCAGCAGGACGACCCCGCCCGCGAACAGCGACAGGACCGCCGAAAAGAGCCGAAACCGCCGCCGATTCATCGGTTCATCGAGGACGCGCAGACTCGGAAACCCGGTCGGTTATCGACTCGTCGTCGCCGTCGTCCTCCGGCGGGTACCACGCCAGCGTGTGGTCGGCGTCCAACTCGACCCGGACCGGTTTGCCGATGTCTAACTCCTTGACGTGGTTGTGCTGGCAGTGAACCAAGTCGCCGTTTTCGAGTTCGACCCGGTAGACGAAGGAGGGGCCGGTGTACTGGCGGTGGACGATGTGGCCGTCTGCCTCCGCTTCGTCCACGACGGTCGCTCGCAGGTCGTCGGGCCGGACCAACACGTCGAGGTCGGTGCCCGCGTACTCGGTCGTCAGGCCGTTGAGGCGCTGTGGCGCGAAGTTCCCGATTGGCGTCACGACCGTCCCCTCCTCGTGCCACGCCGAGAGGAACCCGGCCTGCCCGAGGAAGGAGGCCACGAACCGGGATTCGGGATGCTCGAAGACGGTCTCGGGCGTATCGACCTGCTCGACCTGCCCGTCGTTCATCACGGCCACCCGGTCGGAAATCGAGAGGGCCTCCTCTTGGTCGTGGGTGACCGAGACGGCGGTCACGCCCGCCTCCTTCAGAATCTGGCGGACCTCCTCGCGCATCTCGACTCGGAGTCGCACGTCGAGGTTCGAGAAGGGTTCGTCAAGCAGGAGAATCTCGGGTTCCGGCGCGAGCGACCGAGCGAGGGCAACGCGCTGTTGCTGGCCGCCCGACAACTCGTCGGGCGTGGCCTCGCGGTGGCCCGAGAGGTCCACGAGTTCGAGGAGTTCGTCCACGCGGCGTTCGGTCTCGTCGTCGTCGGCCTCGGTGAGGCCGAACGCGACGTTCTCGGCGACCGTGAGGTGCGGGAACAGCGCGAAGTCCTGAAAGACCAGTCCCACGTCTCGGTCCTCTGGTTTGACGAACTGGGATTCGTCGGCCACCACGTCGCCACCGAGACGGACCTCGCCGCCGTCGGGGCGTTCGAGGCCCGCCATCATCCGGAGCGTCGTGGTCTTGCCGCACCCCGAGGGGCCGAGCAGAGTCAGTAGTTCCCCCTCGCGGACCGACAGCGAGAGCGAATCGACCGCGGTCTCCGCGGCGTACTCTTTGACCACGCCGTCGAGTTCCAGCACCGTCTCGTGGTCGGTGTCGTCGCTCTCTCGTCGCGCTTCGGCGGCGGCCGCGGGTTCTGAGTCGATTCCGTCCATCGTTTTGGAGTCGTCGTGTAGCAGTTCTCTAGGCATCGTTCTCTCCTTTCTGACTGACGAGGCTCCCGTCCTGCTTGAGTAGCACCAGCATCGAGAGCGCCGAGACGGCCACGAGGACGAGCGCGGGGACCGCGGCCTGCCCGTAGTACCCCGCGTCCTGCACTCGCCAGATGTAGGTGACGAGGGTTTCAAAACCTGTCGGACGCACCAGCAGGGTCGCGGGTAGTTCCTTCATCGTTGTCAGGAACACCAGCGCCGCGCCCGCCACCACGCCGGGTTTGACCAGCGGGAAGGTCACCCGCCGGAAGGCGGATTTCGGCGTCTCGCCGAGCGTTCGGGCGGCCTCGGTGAGTTTGGGGTCAACCTGAAGCACCGACGAGCGAATCGCGCCGACGGCTTGGGGCAGGAACCGGACCACGTAGGCGAACACCAGCAGAGGGACGGTCTGGTAGACCGCCGGGGCGTTCGCCGACGCGAAGTAGACCAGCGCGAGGCCCAGCACGACGCCGGGAGTCGCGTAGCCGACGTAGCTCAGGCGCTCGAACAGCGTGGCGAGTCGGGAGTCCGAGCGTCCCGAGAAGTACGCCACCGGGAGCGCGCCGAGGGTCGCGGCCACCGCGGCCAGCCCAGCGACCCACACCGAGTTCAGGCCGAAGTATAGCTGGAACTCGAAGCCGCCGCCGGTGTAGCCCGGTCCGCTCCGGGTCAGCCACATGAACAGAATGCCGACCGGCACGGCCAGACAGAGCGCGGCGACCAGCGCGCAGAACAGGAGCGCCGGAACCTTCCAGAGGCCAAGCGAGATACGGACCGACCCCGACCCGCGAGAGACGTGCGCGCCCTCCTCGCTGTCGGCGATGCGGTTCTCCAGCGCGAGGATGACCGCCGCGAGTCCGAGGAGTTGGAGCGACAGCAGGGCCGCGAAGTTCTGTTGCCACATGCTGACGTAGATTTTCCGGGTGAACACGTCGAAGTGCATGATGGCGGGAGTACCAAAATCTGAGAGGGCGTAGAGCGCGACCAGCAGACTCCCGGCGGCGATGCCGGGCGCGATTTGGGGCAGGGTCACCTTCCGGAATGCGGCCCAGCGCCCGTGGTTCAGCGTCCGGGCGGCCTCCATCAGCGTCCCGTCGAACGAGAGCAGAGAGGCCCGAGTCGTCAGGAACACGTAGGGGTAGGTGAACAGCGTGAGGACTAGTATCGCGCCTTCGACGCCGTAAATCGTCGGAATCTCAGAGATGCCGAGCGGCGCGAGTAAGTTCGAGAGGACGCCGTGGGGACCGAACGCCGAGACGAACGCGAACGCGCCGATGTAACTCGGCACGACTAGCGGGAGCGACGCTAAGACGGTCCAGAACCGCCGGAACGGGAGGTCGGTCTGAACGGTTAGGACCGCCAGCGGGACGCCGATGAGGACTGACCCGAGCGTGACGCCAGCGACGAGCGCGACGCTGTTGGTCAGGACCTCAACAGTGGTAGGTTGCGCCAGCAGTTCAACTGCGCGCTCGAAGCCGATTTCGAGCGACCGGAGGACTAGCCACGCGACCGGAAAGGCGACGGCCGCGGACACCGACCCCGCGAGGAGAACGAGGCCAATCGACGGCGACTCCTCGTCGTCGTCGGCGAGACGAGTGGCGAGTCCTCGAAGACGGTCGCTCACAGCCATCAGAGGACACCCACCTCGCGCATCAGTTTCAGGGTCGGTTCGAGGTTCGAGAGCTTCGAGAGGTCGATTTCCGGGGGCGCGAGTTCGTCAACCGTCGGAAGCGGGCCGACCGGTTCGACCTCCGGAATCATCGGGTAGGCGAACGTGGTCGTGGCGAAGAACTCCTGTGCCTCCGCCGAGAGGAGGTGGCGGATGAAGTCAGCCGCGAGTTCCTGCTGGTCGGTGCCCTCGATGATTTCGGTGCCCGAGACGTTGACCAGACCGCCCGCGTCGCCCTTGGTGAACGCGAGGTCCAGCGGGGCGTCGGGCCGCGACGAGAGGACCCGGAGCGCGTAGTAGTGGTTGGCGAACCCGGCCTTGATTTCGCCGTCTGCGACCGCGTTCGAGACGAGGAACTCGTCGGGGTACTCGGTGATGTTCTGGTTCTGCATCCCCGTCAGCCACTGCTTGGTGGCGTCCTCGTCCTTGAGAAGACGCATCGCGGTGACGAACGACTTGAACGCGCCGTAGGTGGGTGCCCAGCCCATCGTCCCCTTCAGACCGGAGTTCTCGGTGAACGCCTGAACTTTGTTCGGAATGTCGGATTCCGAGAAGTGGTCGGTGTTGTAGGGAACCGACCGGGCGCGGCCAGCGATGCCAACCCAGTCACCGTCGCCGTCGCGGAAGCCCTTCGGGACCGGGTTCAGCACGCGGTCCGGGAGGGTAGTAGTCACGCCCGCGTCGGCGACGATGCCCAGCGAGGTGGAGTCGATGGACCAGAACACGTCGGCCGGGGACTGGCCGCCCTTGGTCTCCTCGACGATGGTGTTGGCCAGTTGGGTCGAGGAGGCCATCCGAGTCTTGGCGGTGAAGCCCGAGTACTTCTTCTCCAGCAGTCTGACGAGGTTCTCGTAGAGGCCGCCCTCGCCGCCGCCGAGGTAGACGTTCAGCGTGCCCTCTAAGTCCGGCAGGTCGTCCATCGAGGTGCCGCCCGGCGCGGACCGGGACTCGACCAGCGGTCCGGACCCGCGGAAGTCAGACAGCGAGAGCGACGAACCGCTCTCCTGTTGGTTCGTGAACCGACCGATACAGCCTGACAGCCCTGCCGTCGCGCCGACCGCACTCGACGCGAGAAGCCGACGACGTGTCCACATGCGACGCTCGCTCATGTTTAGAATTAGGCTTGCCTAAAACTCTTATACTTACCGATTCGAGCCTCAAACCGGCCCGCGGACAATCAATCGTCGGCGATGGGGTCGTCTCGATAGCCCTCGGCGGTCAGTCGTCGGCCGGTGCGGGCGCGGTCTGGAGCGACTGGAGTTCGTCCAGCGCAGACAGCCAATCGAGCATGTATTCGCCCACGTAGTTGAAGAATCCGCCGTTTTCGTACTCGTCGTAGTCGCCCTCGGCGAGTTCGGTCGCCATCTCCTCGAAGACGCCAGCGTAGGAGTCGGCGTTTGTGGCGGTTTCGTCCACGATTTCCCAGAGGTGTTCGTTGAGTTCGAGACCGGGCACCTCGTTGTTCAGGTCGCCGAAGGTAGAGCGAGGAGCCTTGTTGTGTTCGCACAGCGGGAACCCGTTGTAGATGGTCTTGTCCAGCACGTCACAGGCCCGCTTGAGGAAGACGCCCGACCAGATGTCGTCGAACCGGCCCACGTCCCACTTGTTCTCGTCCATCGGGAGTTGGTAGAAGGCGGGGATGACCTCGCGCTCGAAGGCGAGGTTCATCGAGCAGACGGTGAGGTAGTTGCCCTCGCCAGCGACGAAATCGCCGGTGTAGTCGGCTTTGGAGGTCCGGGTCTGGGCCTGCCCCTGCAAGTCGCCGTCCATCAGGATTCGCACGGCGTCTAAGTCCGGCACGTTGGTCCAGAGGCCCTGCGAGGCCACCACGTCGGAGATTTCGGTCGTGGCGGTCTCGACCGTCTCGTCCATCGCGGCGTAGGGGTATCCTCGGGGGTAGAGACCGTGGTCCTCGAAGTTCTGGTAGAGGACGTTGACCCAGTTTTCGTCAGACGAGACCTCCTCGATTTCGCCCTCGTAGTCGAGGTTCCGCATGTGGCGACCGAAGAAGTCGAAGTCGTCGTGGGGCAGGGTGTCGTCGTCGATGAAAAAGCCGTAGTCGAAGTCGTTGGCCCAGATGTACAACAGGCCGAAACTCGTCTCGGCGTGACTCGCAGACGGGACGACGTGGCCGTACTCCGCGATACCGTGGTCTTCGTACCACTCCTCGCGCCGGGTACCGTCGAAGACTTCGCCCGAGACGCCCTCGTCGGCCAGCATGTCGGCCATCTCCTCGGTGTCGCAGAAGTCCTCGGTCACCAGCAGGACGTGAAGTCGGTCCAAGTCGAAGCCGTGTTCGCGGGCGTTGTCGAAGTAGGCCCGCATGCACTCGTACTCTCGTATCGTCGGGACGACGACGCAGATGTCCTCGGTCGCGCTCATTCGTTAGATTGGGGTTGGTTTAGGCAAACCTAAAAGCTTGTCTATCCGCGCTCGCGGAGACCGGTTTAAGAGGCGTTTCCGGCCGTCTGGCGAACATGTCCGCGAGAGAACCCAAGCAGTTTATCGTGGTAACTACGCGCATGGTCTCGAACGAACGCCAACTTCGGGTCGGCATCGCACTGCTGGTCGCCGCGGGCGCACTCCTGTTCGTCCCGACCGCACTCGGCGCGTTCACGCAGGCGTCGGCCGCCGTCGCGGTCCTCGGCCTCGCGGGCGGCGCGGTCCTCGTCGGGACGGCGGGCGACGAGCGGCCGGTGTGAGTGCCCCAGTCTGAGTGCCGAGGAGAGACGCGAAGCGCGACAGTCGAATAGGGACAGTAAAATCATCGTTACAAATTTGATTTCATTGCTTTAATATCCGTGCTGTTTGTCGAGATGGCTCCTGTCGATGGACCGGAAGCAGACACGGACCCCGCAGATACGGTTTTACTTCGCCCCGTCGATGTGAGTCCATGAGGGACCGAGGACCCGACCCCGAGCGCGTGTCTCCCCAGAAGCGGTTGACGGCGGAGTACATGCAGGTGGCGGGACGCCGGAGCAACGTCCACGGCCTCGTGGAAATCGACGTTACCAACGCCCGAGAGCGGATTCGGCGCATCGAGGAGCAGACCGGAACGGACCTCTCGTTCACGGCGTTCGTCGTCGCCTGTCTGGCGACCGCCGTGGCGGAACAGCCGGCGGTCCAGCGATACCACGACTGGCGAGGACGGATTCACGAGTTCGAGGACGTGGACGTGAATCTCCTCGTGGAGCGGGAAGTCGAGGGCGAGCGAATCGGCGTCCCGCACGTCGTCCGGAAAGCGAATCGGCGGACGATTCGGTCGATTCACGACGAGATTCGGCGCGTCCAAGCCGACGCTTCGAGCGGTCCCGACGCCGCAACCGCCGAACTCGCCCGCTGGCTTCCCGGATTCGTCCGCAGGCAACTCTGGCGGCTCCCGCAGTTGTTTCCCTCGCGGTGGACGGACCTCGCCGGCACCGTCGCCGTCACCTCCGTCGGCATGTTCGGCACCGGAAACGGGTGGGCCATCAGTCCCACCAACTACACCCTCCAGCTTACTATCGGCGGCATCGGCACCAAACCCCGCCTCATCGACGGTGAACTGGAGTCCAGAGAGTATCTGAGCCTCACCGTCACCTTCGACCACGACGTCGTGGACGGCGGCCAAGCCGCGCGGTTCGTCCAACGCCTCGGCGAACACTTGGAAGCCGGGACCGGCCTCGACGCCGCGTCCGCCGACTGAGCGACCGCTCGACCCCGAGTGGCCGGGTTTTCGGCATCGGAGCTAAGTGGCAGGGCGTCGTGACGACCTGCATGGACGACAGCACGCAACTCTGGGGCGGGGCCGGGTTGATTCTCGTCGGCGCGTTGATTCTGTTCGCGCCGCTGTTGTTGGAACTCGCCTACACCACGATACTGCTGTCCGTGGCCGTCCTCGTCCTCGCTGGCGGGGCGCTCCTCATCGGCCTCTCGCAACGAGGACGGGCGGTCTGAGAGTTCCGCGCCGACGCTCTCGAAATTTAGGAACCAGCGATAAAACCAAATGCTCGTCCGCCGAGTGTTCGGCATATGCCTCTCGACTACGACCAAGAGCGCGAGGAGTTCGAGTGGGACATCCCCGAAGACTACAACCTCCCGGCGGTAATCGACGACCACGCCGAAAACTTCGGCGACCGACTCGCGGTCCGGTTCCGAGACGACGAGACCGAGGCCGAACGCACCTACGCCGACATCCGCGACGACATGAACCGGTTCGCCAACGCGCTGGCCGACCTCGGCGTCGGCGAGGGCGACCGGGTGATGCACCTGTTCCCCCGGCACCCCGACGCCTTCGCCGTCCAGTTGGGTGCGCTGACCCGCGGAGCGTTGCTCGTGCCCTGTTCGGCCATGCTCAAGCCCAAGGACCTCACCTTCCGGGCGAACGACTGCGAGGCCGAAACCGTGGTGGTCCACGAGGACCTGACCGAGATGGTCGAACCGATTCTTTCCGAGACGCCGATTTCGCGCGTGGTCGTGCTGGACGCCGACGCCGAGACGGTGGACCGCGAGGACTGGCACGCATTCTCCGACCTCCTCGACGGGCAGGGAACCGCCCACGACGGCCCCGAACTCTCCGCCGACGACCCGATGTCCATCAACTACACCAGCGGGACCACCGGCCAACCCAAGCCGGTCCTGCACCGCCACCGCTGGCTCCGGTGCTTCGAACTCGTCAACGCGCCCTACTGGTGGGGCGTCACGCAGGAGACCGACTTCTCCGACGAACTCCTCTGGGCGACCACCGGCACCGGGTGGGCCAAGTGGTTCTGGAGTCCGGTCGGCGTCGGCCTGACGACCGGAGCGTCCCAGTTCATCTACGACGGCGATTTCGACGCCAGAACCTTCCTCGACCTGATGGACGAAGAGGACGTAACCCGACTCTGTGCGGTCCCGACCCAGTACCGGATGTTCACCCAAGTCGATGGTCTCGGCGACTACGACCTCGCGCTGACAGAGGCCGTCTCGGCGGGCGAACCCCTGAACAGGGAGCCGATTCAGGAGTTCGAGGAGGCCTTCGGCGTCACCCCGCGAGACGGCTACGGCCAGACCGAAACCGTCGCGCTCGTCACCAACTACCCCGGCATCGACGTGAAACCCGGAAGCATGGGCAAGCCCGTGCCCGGCATCGACGTGACGCTCCTCGATACCCAAAGCGAGGAGGAAGTCGAACCCGGCGAAACCGGCGAAATCGCGGTCCCGGTGGACTCGCCCGCCATCTTCGACGGCTACTACGAGAAGCCCGATTTGGACGAAAAAACCTTCCATGGCGACTACTACCGGACCGGTGACCTCGCCCGGATGGACGAAGACGGTTACTTCTTCTTCGAGGGCCGGGCCGACGACATCATCATCTCGTCTGGCTACCGAATCGGCCCCTTCGAGGTCGAGGACGCCCTCGTGGGCCACGACGCAGTGGCAGAGGCCGCGGCGGTCGCCAGCCCCCACGACGAGCGCGGGAACGTCGTCAAAGCCTACGTCGTCCTCGCCGACGACCGCGAGGGCGGCGACGAGTTGACCGACGAACTGCAAAACTACATGAAAGAGGAGACGGCCCCGTACAAGTACCCCCGCAGAATCGAGTACGTCGATGAACTCCCGACCACCTCCAGCGGGAAGATTCGACGCATCGAACTCCGGAAAGAGGAACGACAGAAATTCGGCGAGTAACTCGCGGACGGGAGCGGTTCGGACCGACTGACATCTTATTTCACCGTATGATTTGGAAAGAATTATGATACGAGAATAGAACTACGTCGATATGACTGCGGAACGGGGCCCCTCCCGACGTGCGGTCGCGGAGTGGATACCCAGTCTCGTGAGCGTCCTCGGCGCGGTGCTGTTGGCCGTCTACCTCGCCGAACAGCGATTTCTCTACTGGCCGCTTGACCTCACTTCGAGGGGTTTTCTCGTCGGTTTCTTCGTGGCGATGGTGTTCATCGCCCCGGTGTTGGGTGGGGGCTACTGGCTCGCCCGGACCGACCTCCCGACCAAGCGGTACCCCCGAATCGGCAAGTGGATTCTGGGCGGTTCAGCCTTCTTCCTCTCGATAAACCTCCCGGTAATGGCGGTCATGACGTTCGACGACTTCGCCTTCCGAGTCTCGTGGGGTCGCTGGGCCACGAGCATCGGCGCGGCGGGCGGCCTGTTAGTCGGCTACATCGAGGCCCGCGCCATCCAGCGCGAACTCCAAGCCCAGCGCGCCGCGATTCGGGCCGAGGAGGCCGAGAATCAGCGCCAGTGGTTCGACTACCTGAACGGACTCCTCCGCCACGAGGTGCTGAACACCGCGAACGTCATCGTCGGGTACGCCTCGCTCGTGTTGGAGGACGACGACATCGACCCCGCCACCCAGACCCAACTGGAGACGATTCACCGGCAGGGCGAGAACATGACGAAGGTCATCCGGGACGTGCAGGTGCTGATAGAGACCACCTCCGACATCGCCCATCTCGAACCGGTAGACCTCTCGTCGGCGCTCGACAGCGAACTGAGCCAACTCAGAGACACCTACGATTCGGTGACTGTCGAGGCCACCATTCCCGACGGCGTGACCGTCCGGGCCGACGAACTCCTGCCCCGAATCTTCTCGAACCTCCTCCGGAACGCGGTCGAACACAACGACGGCGACCCGGAGGTCCGCGTCAACGTCGACGAGGGCGACGACACCGCCACGGTCCGGGTGGCCGACAACGGGCCGGGAATTCCGGACGGCGAGCGCTCGACGCTGTTCGAGCGCGGCGACAACACCGGCGCGAAGCACGGACTGGGCCTCTATCTCGTCCGGACCCTCGTGGAACGCTACGGCGGGTCGGCCGAACTGACCGAGACCGGTCCCGAGGGGAGCGTCTTCGCGGTCGAACTGCCACTGTCGGAGACTCCTCCCGAGGTCGGTCCGGGGGAGCGTCCCGAGGTCGATGGCCAGCGCGTGAGCAGTCCCCGCGACGACAGTGGCCGGGGCGACGCGCCCCGCGCGGACAGTCCTCGGGGCGACACCCCCCGAGCGGACGGCGGTCACTCCACCGGTTCCACGAAGTAGTCGGTGACTTTCTCCGCGCCATCGCCGTCTTCGTCACTCACCGCGTCCAGCGCCAGCGCCAACTTCACTCGGGCCTTCCACGGCGCGAGGTCGCCGCCGGGAATCGCGCCCCGGTCCTGCAAGGTCTTGCCGCCGCCCGCGGTGCCGTAGACCGCGCCGGTCGAACCGGCACCGCACCGCGAGGTCAGCACAATCGGGACGCCAGACTCGATTGCATCTCGGACGGTCTCGCCCAACTCGCCGGTCGTGTTCCCGAGGCCGGTGCCCGCGATTACGAGACCGTCGGCGTTCGCCTCGACTGCGCGCTCGACTTGCGCGCCGTCAACTCCCGCCGCCGAGACGACCATCTCGACGCGAGCGTCGGGGGCCTCGACCGGAGCGTCCTCGCCTTCGACCGGGAGGTACACCGACTCGCTCTCGGGTTCGCGGTGGAATCGGAGGCCGTCGCGGGTCACGGTAGCGACCGGGCCGTCGTTCGGCGAGGAGAACGCGCTCAACTTGTGGGAGTGGGTCTTGCGCACGTCCCGGCCAGCGTGGAGTTCGTCGTCGAACGCGAGGAAGACGCCCTCATCGACTCGGGAGTGAGTCCCCGCGCGGACCGCTGTGAGGAGGTTGGCGGGCGCGTCGGAACTCGGTTCGTCCAGTCGGCGCTGTGCGCCCGTGACGACCACCGGTACGGACAGCGAGCAGGTCAAATCGAGAAAGTAGGCCGTCTCGGCCATCGTGTCCGTGCCGTGGGTCACGACGATTGCGTCGCCCCCGGATTCGGCGGCCTCGCTGGCGCGCTCTGCGACTTCGGCCATCGTCTCGAAGTCCATGTCGAACCCCGGCAGTTGGGAGACCGATTCGACGCTCAGGTCGGCGTGGGCCGAGAGGTCCGGGACCGATTCGAGGAGGTCCGCGCCGTCGAGACTGGGAGACGCGCCCTCCTCGTCGGGCGTGCTGGCGATGGTGCCGCCTGTCGCAATCACGTGAACTCGCGGGAGCATGGCCCAAACTGGGGCCGTCTCCGTCAAGAACCTACGGGATTGGCGAGAATTCTGGGTTTTCGAGTTTATTATATAGTTGTCTAGCGCGCGAGAGAACTCAAATTCTCTCGGAAATTTATTTATTCTACCTCGTCGTACGTGTCGTGTGTTCGGGAGCTTTCCCAGCGAGGTGGAACCCGACGGGGCCGTGTTCGGTCCGCACCACTTCTATCTCGGCGTTCTGCTGATACTGATGGTGTGTTGGATACTCTACGCCGACAGCGACTCCGACTCCGGGCCGTGGGTGGTGACCGGCGCGACGCTCCTGTCGGTGTTCGCGTTCGCGCTGACGTGGCCCTACTACCCGATAGTGGGCGCGCTCGGCGTGCTTGTCCTCCTCGGCGTGGCGACTGCAGTGTCGGTGGTCCGGCCCTTCTGGTGGCGCACGACCCTGCTGGCCCGGAGCGCGCTCTTGCTCGGCCTACTGGTCGCGTGGGACGACGCGCTGAGTCACGCCCTCGGGTGGCAGACGCCGCTGGACTTGCTGTGGGCCGAGCATCTGCATCCCTACGTCTCGGACCCGTATCTGCCCGAGGCGGTCCGGCGGCCCTCCGGTCTCCCTACCGACTTCGAACTACCCTTCGACCTCGAAACCCTCGTCGCGGAGCAGGTCGGCCGCGCGCTCGCCGTGGTCCCCCTGTAGTTCGATGCGGTCGTCCTCGACGGTGCCGCCCGTGGCGAGTTGGCTCTTGAGCATCGAGGCGAGGTCCCCGAGGTCCACGTCCGACTGGTCGAACCCCTCTACGATGGTGACTGCCTTGCCGTAGGTTCGCTCCTCGGTCCGGATGGTGAGTCTCTGCTCGGCGCGCCCGAGGTCCTCGTCGATTCCGAGTTCGTCCGGAAGCCCCGAAACGTCGCTGATGTCTTTGTCTTCCCCCATGAATCCGGGTAGGGTGCCCGGACGTTTTAGCCTTCTCCGAGGGGCGAATTGGCGCGCGACCGAAACCCGAAACCGGAGTTCGGGCGTCCTCGGCGGGTTTCCGATACCCCCGAATTTACGTCGCGCGTGGCGTACTACTACCCGAGAATGCTTCACGGAAAGGGAACCCTGCTGACCATCGACCTGACCGAACGCGAGCCCCGCGAGGAGGACGTAGACGACGTGCTGGAATCGTTCGTCGGCGGCCGAGGACTCGCCACCAAGTTGGCCCACGACCGGATTCCCTTCGACGCCGACCCGCTCGGGCCGGAGAATCGGCTCTACTTCTCGTCGGGACCGCTCCAGCAGTCCCAGATGAGTTTCACGGGCCGGATGAACGCCACCGCGATTTCCCCGCTCACGGACGGGATTCGCTCGACCAACGCGGGCGGGTTCCTCTCGCGGAACTTCGTGGAGACGGGCCACATCGCGGTCGAAATCGTCGGCGAGAGCGACGAATTGCTGGCGGTTCACGTGACCGACGACGGGGTGGAGTTCGAGGAGGTCCCCGAACTCGAAGGGGCCGAAGTCTCGGCGACCAGCGAGTACGTCGAGGGCGTGCGCGATTTGGGGGCCGAACACCTCGTGACCGCCGGCCCGGCGGGCGAGAACGAGGTCCGGTACGCCTGCGTCATGACCTCTGACACGCGGGCGTTCGGCCGGGGCGGCCTCGGCGCGGTGATGGGCGCGAAGAACCTGAAGACGATGAGTTTCGACGGCGACTCCGCGCCAGAAATCGAGATTCCCGACGTGCAGATGGATGTCCACCGGGACGCCGCCCAGAGCGACGACTCGATGAAGCGACAGGGCACCACCGGCGGCACCGAGTTCATCAACGACAACTTCTCGCTCCCGACCCGGTACTTCACCGAGTTCTCCTTCGAGGACGTGGAACACATCGGCGGCGATGCGGTCGAGGAGAAAAAGTACAAGCGCGGCACCTGCTCGCAGTGCGCCTTCGGGTGCAAGTTGCCGACGAGAGACGAGGAGACCGGCTTGGAGACGGAGGGACCGGAGTTCGAGACGGTCTTCTCGTTCGGGTCCAACGCGGGCGTCGGCGACATCGTGGACGTGATGAAGTCCAACGAGTTGTGCGACGAGTTGGGCCTCGACACCATCTCGGCCGGCGTCACCGTCTCGGCGTACCTCAAGAGCGAAGACGAGTTCGGCAACGCCGAGTTGGTCCACGAACTGGTCGAGAAAATCGGCCGGAGAGAGGGCGTCGGCGACCTGCTCGCGGAGGGCGTGGACCGGTGCCACGACGAGTTGGGCGTCGAAAACTGGACCTCGAAGGGCCTCGAATTCGCGGCCCACGACGGCCGGGCCATCAACGGACAGGGCCTCTCCTACGCGACTTCGAACAGCGGGGCCGACCACATGTACTCGGAGATTCTGGGCGCGGAGTACTCGGGCGAACTCGACCCGGAAGGCTTGGAGGGCAAGGCTCCCTTCCTCGTGGAATCCGAGAACTCGGCGGCGTTCAAGGACAGCGGGGTCCTCTGTGCGTTCTCCAGCGACTACGCCACCGAGGAGCGCATCGAAGAACTGTTCGGCGCGGACTGGGACGAACTCCTCGAAATCGGCGGTCGCATCGTGGAACTGGAACGCCACTTCAACAACCAGCGCGGGTTCGACCGGAGCGACGACGACCTGCCCTACGACCTGCCGGACTTCGAGCAGGCGTTAGACGAGTACTACGCGGAGCGCGGGTGGAATCAGGACGGCACCGTGCCCGAGAGTCGGATTTCGGGCGACGAGAGCGCGGCGAGCGCGGACTGAGAACTGCTTTTTGCGACTCGTTTCAACCGCCGTGGATGGGGTTCACGAAACTCACGTCGTCGCCGTCTTCGAGGACCGTTTCGGCCTCGGCGCGCTCCCGGCCGTTCTTGAGCGCCCGAACGCTGGTGGCGATTTCCCCGTCGTCGGCGAGGAGTTTGCTTTCGAGGGACGGGTGGTCCTCGGCGACATCAGCGATTGCGTCCGCGAGGGTGGCTTCGGCGGGGAGTTCGCGCGTGAGGGATTTCTGGCCGACCTCCTCGCGGAAAGTGGCGTAGAACGTGAGTTCGACGGAAATGGGGTCTTTGGGGTTGTTCCGCGCTGACATCGGTTCTTGGGTTGTGAATTTCGTTTGCGGGTGTTAGTATCCATCGTTGGTTAGGAGTTTCTGTGAGAATTTGTACTGCTACCGATTCGACAGCAATCGAAGTGGTGACTGCTTATTGAAGCCCCCGCCCGGTCGCGGTCTCGTGAACAAAGTAAACGAGACCGCGACCGGGCGGCCCCTTCATCCCACCTATGATGATTTTTCGGCCTGTCGTCGCTCCCAGTCGATACCCCTCGCGGCGCTATTGTGAATTGAATATATTGCTAAAAGACTGATTTTCAATCCTAAAACAAATAGAAAGTCATGCCAATAACGACCACCGACTCAACCACCGGAGCGCGCTTGACCGACCAACCGCCGGGTGGGATGAAGGGGTCGGCCGCTCGCGTTCATTTTGGTCGTCTCTGCGGGCCACTATTCGAGCGGTGAGCGGAGCGAGCCACGAGAATATCCCGCAGAGCGACCGCGAGCGGCCGAGGGCTTTCGTAGACGTTCACCACCTCGACTGTCGTCGGGCTAGTGCAGTTAGCTGGCATACGAAGAACAAATCACGAATTCACGCCAACATCTCGGCCAATCCCCGACTTATAAACCCGCACTCCACCTTCCCACGGGCATGGACCGAGTCGCAATCATCGGAGCCTCGATGACCGAGTTCGGCGAGCGCGAGGAGTGGCTACGCGAACTTCTCGCCCAAGCGGGTCGGGAGTGCCTCGCCGACGCGGGCGTGGCCCCCGACGATGTGGACCACCTCTACGTCTCGAACATGGCCAGCGGCGAGTTCGAGGGCCAAACCGGCGTCTGCAACGCCTTAGCCCACGACCTCGGCGCGATGCCGGCCTACGCACAGCGCGTGGACCAGACCAGCGCCTCCGGCGGGGCGGGAATCTACGCTGGCTGGCAGTCGGTCGCCTCCGGGGCCTCGGAGATGACCCTGCTGGTCGGCGGCGAGAAGATGACCCACCGGACCACCGCCGAGGCCACCGACGTAATCGCTTCCCTCACGCATCCCGTCGAGTACAAGCACGGCGTCACGCTCCCGAGTTTCGCCGGTCTGACCGCCCGCAGGTACCTCCACGAGTACGACGCGCCCCGCGAGAGTCTGGCGAAAGTCGCGGTGAAAAATCACAAAAACGGACTGGACAACCCCCACGCCCAGTTCCGGAAGGCGGTCGATTTGGAGACCGTGATGGAGTCGCCAATCGTGGCCGACCCCCTGCGCCTCTACGACTTCTGCCCGATTACGGACGGAAGTGCGGGACTCCTCTTCTGCCCGGAGTCCGTCGCCGAAGAACACGTCCCCGAGGACGAGTACACCGTGATTTCGGGCATCGGCGGTGCGACCGACACCCACGTCGTCCACGAGCGAGACGACCCGACCGTGATGGGCGCGGCGGTCGAGAGTTCCGACACCGCCTACGAGATGGCCGACCGCAGTCCCGACGACGTGGACGTGGCGGAACTCCACGACATGTTCACCATCCTCGAATTCCTCCAGAGCGAGGCCGTCGGCTTCTTCGAGCAGGGCGAAGGCTGGAAAGCGGTCGAGGAGGGCGTCACCGACCGGGACGGCGACCTGCCCATCAACACCTCCGGCGGTCTCAAGTCGAAGGGCCACCCCCTCGGCGCGAGCGGCGTCGCACAGGCTTACGAACTCCACCAGCAGTTGCTCGGCGACGCTGGCGACCGGCAGGTCGAGGCCGAGGTCGGACTGGCCTGCAACGTCGGCGGGTTCGGCAACTGCGTGACCACCACCATCATGGAGGAACCCTAAATGACCTTGAACGCCTACCGATGCCCGAACGGGCACGTGACCTACCCCGAACACGAACTGTGTCCCGAGTGCGCCGAGGACCAGACCGAAATCATCGACCTGAGCGACGAAACCGGCGAGGTCGTGACGTGGACGACGAACACCGCGACTCCTCCGGGCGTCCGGCAACCGAACTCGCTGGCCATCGTGGAGTTCGAGGTCGAAGGGTCCTCGGTCCGAGCGATTGGGCAACTCGCCGACGACGCCGAGGTCGAAATCGGCGACGAGGTGCGACCGGTCTACGCCGAACAGTTGCGCGACCCCGAGGCCGGAATTCGAGAGGAGGAGAGTCAGGAGTGGGATGGGTATCGCTTCGAGGTAGTCTGACGACCGACAGGTGAGTCAGCTACCTCGGAGCGATAGGGTTCGAGGTAGCCGACGACCGCTAGGCGAGTTAGCTACTTCCGACCGATACGGGTTCCAAGTAGCCAACGACCGCTAGGCGAGTCGCTTGTCGCGGGTCGGAATCGCTTCGCAATCCTCCTCAGGCTCTGTCTGAAGGCCCAGTAGGGCCGGTCTGACGCTTTTGGACGCTCCGATGGCATTCTATGTCAGTCTGCAACAACCCCATAACAATGATAATTAGTTTCAAATACGACAGTATGCCGCCGCAGTCCCACACGTCCGACGCAGGGGTGGTCGTTCCGGCTATCCACGCGGCGAGTAGCCTCGCGTGCCTCCGTTCGCTCAGCGAGGAGGACGCCCGAACGATTGCTATCGCCGACGACCCGACCGCGCCGGGCCTCTCCTCGAAGTATTGCGACGAGACGATTACGGTGCCCGACCCCACCAGCGACTTGGACGCCTACGAGCGAAAGCTACTGACGCTCGCTCGGCGCGACGACGTTCGGACGATTATCCCCGTCCGAGAGGCCGATATTTACGTGTTGGCTCGCAACCGGGACGCGCTATCGAGCGTCGTCGGGACGCCGTGGCCCGACCTCGAAACGCTCCGAAGCGTCCAAGACCGGGTGCGACTGTTCGAGTCCGCCGAGGACGCCGGCGTCTCCACCCCGAGGACGAAAGTGCTGGACGAGTGGGACGACTGGGGGCGAGAGAGTATCGTCAAGCCGCGCTACACCCTCCACGCCAGCGAGTACGCCGAGGAGTTCGCCGAAAGCACGACCGAGACCCACTCGACCCAGTACGTGCCCGCCGACACCGAACCCGACCCCGAGGAGTTCGTGTCGAAGATGGGCCACGTCCCGCTGGTCCAAGAGTACGTGCCCGACTCCGACGAGTACGCCTTCTTCGCGCTCTACGACGAGGGCGACCCGGTTGCGACCTTCCAGCACCGCCAGCGCCGCGGGTGCAACTACTGCGGCGGCCCGAGCGCCTTCCGGGAGTCGGTCGATATTCCGGCGCTCGATTCGGCCGGCCGGCGACTGCTGGACGAACTCGACTGGCACGGGCTTGCGATGGTCGAGTTCCTCCGGAATCCAGCGACCGGCGACTTCGAACTCATGGAAATCAACCCCCGGTTCTGGACCTCGCTTCCCTTCACGGTGCAGGCGGGCGTCGATTTCCCGGCCTACTACTGGCGACAGGCCACGGGCGAGTCCGAGCGCATCGACGCCGACTACGAGGTGGGCACCGCGGGCCACCTCCTGCGAGGAGAACTCTGTCACCTCCACAGCATCGTCTTCGACGACTATCCCCTCGTGGAGCGCCCGTCGTTCGTCCGGTCTGCGGCCGAGGTGCTGACCTCGCTCGTCCGCCATCCCCGGTTCGACTACCTCGACCCGAGCGACCCGAGACCCTTCCTCCGGGACGTTCGCAACACGTTCGGCGCGCTGGTCGGCGGCGGGGAAGTATCAGACCCGCGGAAGGACTCGGCGGAGACCGACGCAAGCGACGCTCTCGGGACCGAAAGCCGACGACAGGCGGACGAGCGATTGGCCGACGAGCGACCGACCGGCGAGCGATTGGCCGACGAGCGACCGACCGGAGAACGATTGGCAGACAAGCGATTGGCGGGCGAGGCCCCGGCGTCGCCCGTCGGAGACGACCCCGAGCGCGAATCACGACAGCGAGCGATGGTGGACGGCGGTCAAAATCACGACGAAAGTCACGGATAATTATACTAGTCTGGAGCGACGAGTACCGAGCAGATGACGCGACCACGAGAAGGCGACACCCACACCTTCGAGCGCACCTTCACCCCCGAGGAGGTCCGCCAGTTCGCCGACCTCTCGGGCGACGAGCAGGCCCGGCACCTCGAACCCGACGACGAGGGCAGACTGCTGGTCCACGGACTGCTGACGGCCTCGCTCCCGACCAAAATCGGCGGCGACCTCGACGTGCTGGCGCGCTCGATGGAGTTCGAGTTTCACCGCCCGGTCTACACTGGCGAGGCCCTGACCTGCGAGATGAAAATCGACTCCGTGGCGGTGCGCGACGACCACTACGACCTCGGCGGGTCCGTCACCTGCTGGAACGAGCGCGACGAGGAAGTGATGACCGGGACCGTCGAGGGACTGGTCTGGAAGTAGGCCGGACTCGCCGACGAATCTCAGCGTTCGCAGTTTCGTCCTCGGGGCCTGTTCGACCGCCAACACCTGATAAACCGATAGATTAACATTGAATCCACGGCCGGTTTGGGACATGTTCCCGCCGGGCCACTACGGGATGGCGCTCGCGCTCTACGCCGTGGTGGGATACGCCCTGCTCTCGCGGGGATACGTCCGCGACGCCCTCTCCGGCGGGGGAATCGTCCTCTCGTACACGCTCTTTCCCGACGTTGACGGGCAGTTCGAGTTTCTGGTCCACCGAGGAGTAACCCACACCCTCTGGTTCGCGCTCGCGGTGGGCACCCTCTGCGTGCTGGTGGTGGGGTCCTCGCTGGCGAAGCGGCCTCGGCGCGAGGCCCTCCGGGGCGCGCTCTGGGCGTTCTTCCTCGGGAATTTCGCGGTGGTCGCCCACCTGCTCGCCGACCTGCTCAACCCGTGGGGCGTGATGCCGATTTACCCCGCCTCGCCCGCGCTCTACTCGCTGGATTTGGTGCGCGCGACCAACGACGCCGCCAACTACGCGATGCTCGCTGTCGGCGTCGGAATCGCGCTCCTCGCGTGGTCGCTCGGGCGGCCCGACGACGCTCGCCCGACCCTCGCCCGGCGTCTCTACCGCCGACTCCGGGGCGGGGAGACCGTGGCAGAATAGCTACTCGTCGTCTGCGTCGTCTGCGCCGTCTGGGTCGTCAGCGTCGGACTGGGTGGTGTCGTCGCCCTCGTCGGTTTCGGAGTCCGGGTCTGCTTCGTCGGCATCCACTTCCTCGGCCCCGCGTCTGTCACCGCGCTGGCGCTCCTCGAGTTCGTTCTTGATGGATTCGAGTTCGGCCTCCACGTCCACCTCGGCGCGGTCGGCGTGGTCCGACGATTCTGTTCCGTCCTCGTCGGCCTCGCTCTCGCCGTCTTCGCCCTCGTCGGTGAGTTCGATGGTCGTCGCGCCATCGAGGTCGGCATCGCGGTCCGCGCCCGGACGGTCCGGAGTGGAGCGGTCCGAATTGGTTCGGTCGCGGGCGTCGTCGTCGGAATCGGCGCTCTCGCGGTCGATGTCCCGCTCTCGCTCGCGGGACTCCTCGACCTCTCGGGCCTCGCGTTCCACTCGGTCGCGTATCTCGCGGTTGATGCGCCGGGCGTCGTCGAGGATGCTCCGGGCCTCGTCCTCGCGGGGCAGGTCGCTCTCCCGAATCGTCGTCTCCACGTCTTCGAGCGCCGATTCGAGGCGGTCGAGGGTGAGTCGGCTTGCATCGCTCGCCCGGCGTTCGAGTCGCCCGCGCTCCTCGTTCACGACGCTCCGCTCGGGGTCCAGCACCCGGATGACCTGTTCGAGGGCCTTCAGCGCCCGGATGTTGGCCTCCAGCACGGCGATGGCGGTCGGGATGGCGTACTCGCCGGTGAACGACAGGACCTCCCGCGGCGTCGGCGGCCGGGGCAGGCCGAGCGGCCCCTCCGGCGGGCGGCCCAACTCGTCGCGGAGTTCCCGGATTCGGGCTTCGAGGACCTCGACGCGCTCGTCTAGGTCTTCGTCGCTGGCGGGGTCGCGGCCGCCCCCGTAGTCGCGCGGGTCGTCGGGCGGGTCCCCATCTCGTCGGTCGTCGCGGTCGTCTCTCATGGCCGGGTCTACGTGTCGCGCCGTAAAGAGTTTGGCCGCTTTTCGGGGCCGGGATTCGGTTTGGCTCCTCCGTTTCGAGGTCGAATCGATTCCGGAAATCGGTAGTGAAGGCTAAGAGGAAGCTAGCTTCAGGCTTGAACACAGGCGTGACCGCAACCGCGCCGCGACCGCGAACCTCACGCCTCCCCAACCTCCTCGCTCACTCCCTGCGGTCGGTCGGTCGTCCCTCGCGCGCGAGGCGCGGCGCTCACAAGCGCCGCACCCGCACGCGCCAGCCGCAGTGGAAACAAATACAATTGTCTGACTTGTATATATGGTGTTTTAGTAAATAAAATTATTTTCTGAAGGCGCTCAGAATCCTTCGCGCAGGAATACATCGCGCTCGGGGAACATCGCCGTCAGGGCCTCGCGTGCTTCGGAATTGCGAATTTCGAGGCCCGCGAAGGCCTCGGCATCTGCGACCGAGTGGTAGCCGACGAAAACCTGCGAGAGCGCGCTCACGTCGGCGGACACGTCCGCGTCGGCAGTCGCGGCGGAGCCTTCGGTCGCGGGTTCGCAGGTCGCGCGGCCGTCGGCGACGGTGACCCGGAAAGTACCGTCGTTCCAGTCCGCGAGGGGGTCGGCGACCGAGAGGGTGAACTCGGCGTCGAGGTCGGCGGGGTACTCCAGCGCCTCGAATCCGGCGGGCACGTCCACGAGGCGGACCATCGGGCCGGGTTTGACCTCGCAGTCGATGTTCGCGGGGTCGTCGGCCAAATCGAGGAGGGTCGTATCCACCGGGCCGTTGATGCTCACGCGCTCGACCTGCGAGTCGTGGTTGGCGAGGAGTCGCAGGAGGTTGACGCGGGCCTCCCGGTCGGGGGCCACGAACTCGTGGGCGTCGAGTCGCTTGCCCTCGTCGGCGTCCTCGACGCGGTAGACGACGTAGCCCCGGAGTTCGCCGTCGCTCTCCCACCCGTAGGCGTAGGGGTCGGTCTCCACACTGCTGAAGGTGCGCTCGCGCCACCACTCGGCGGTGCGCTGGATGGAGAGCTCGTAGTCCTCGTTGTCCGCCGCGAGGACTTCTGCGAGGCGTTCGTACTCGTCGGCGCTCACGGGGCGGAACTCGCCGCCAGCGAGCGGGGACTCTCTGGCGAACGCGAGGGCCTCGGGGTCGCACTCGTACCGGGTCCACTTGTTCGCCAGTCCCCAGCCCTGTCGCTCGTAGAAGGGATGCTCGAACGCCCAGAGCGCCGTCAGGAAGTCGCCGCGCTCGCGGTACTCCGAGAGCGATTCGCCGAGGAGTCGGGCGACGTACCCCTGCCGGCGGTGTTGGGGCGGCGAGGCCACCGCCGACAGGCCGGGCATCTCGAACTGCTGGCCCCGAAGCGAGGTCTGGAACCAGTAGTGGCCACAGACGCAGAGCATCTCGTCGCCGTCGAACAGGCCTCTGTCCGCACCGGGTTGCTCGGTTGGGTCCCAGTCGTGGTCGTCCTGCGGCCCGTCTTCGAGACTGAAGGCGTAGTGAACGAAGTCCTGAAACTCCTTCTTCCGGTCGTCCGGAAGTTCGCGGTAGTCCATACCGAAGGCGGGTCCGGCCCGGACAAATAGGTTGCTCCGGTATGAGACAGGTTCTCAGACCTCCGACCAGCAAGAACTTTCCCGACTGCGCGACACGCCCAAATATGTCCTCCGATGCGCCGCCCTCCTCAGATTCGGCCTCGATTTCGGCCCGCGATGCCCTCGAATACGCCACCCGCGACGAGATGCTGAAACTCTACGGTGTTCTGGTCGTCGGATGGGTCGGGATGCTGGTCGGTCAGTTCGCCATCTCTGCCCGGAACTCGTTCGTCTCGTTCGTGGGCATCTTCGTCGTCCTCGGCAGTGTCGTCGCGTTTCTGGTCGGCGTCGTCGCAATCGCCCGTAAACTGCTGGTCGAAGCCAGCTAATTTCCGACCGCGCGCCGGTACTGGAGGGGCCACTCGATGTCGTCGTCAACGCCCAACTCCTCGCCAGCGTGGAGCGCGAAGTAGGGGTCTCTGAGGTGTTCCCGGCCGACGATGGCGAGGTCCGCCCGGCCGTTCCGAATCAGCGCGTCGGCCTGCGCGGGTTCCGAAATCCCGCCGACAGCGCCGACGAGCGCGTCGGTCTCCTCGGCCACTCGCTCGGCGTAGCGCACCTGATAGTTCGGGCCGGTCTGGGGAATCTGCTGGTCGGGGTGGATGCCCCCGGCGCTCACGTCCACGAGGTCGGCACCTGCCTCCGCGAGGAGGGGCGCGAGTCTGGCGGTGTCCTCGACGGTCCACGACTCGCGGTCCGGAAGCCAGTCGGTGGCCGAGACCCGGACGAACACGGGCTTGTCGCCCGGCCAGACCTCGCGGACCTCGGAGACGATTTCGCGGACGAGACGAGTTCGGCCTTCGAAGTCGCCGCCGTACTCGTCGTCGCGGCGGTTCGTCGCTGGCGAGAGGAATTCGTGGAGGAGGTAGCCGTGGGCCGCGTGGACCTCCGCGATTTCGAAGCCGGCGTCCCGAGCACGCTCTGCTCCGGCGACGAAGGCGTCCTTGACCGCAGAGATGTCGTCGGCGTCCATCCGCGCGGTCTGGGGCGGTTCGTCGTCCTCGAAGGGGTAGGGTACCTCGCTCGGCGCGATGGTCTCCCATCCGCCCTCGTCGGGTTGGAGGGGTTCGCTCCCGTCCCACGGCGGCGTCTTGCTGGCCTTCCGGCCGGCGTGGGCCAACTGGATTGCCGGGGTTGCTCCTCGGTCGGAGATGAACTCCGCGATGGGGGCGAGGGCCTCGGCATGGTCGTCGCTCCAGATGCCGAGGTCGTCGGGCGAGATGCGTCCTCGGGGTTCGACCGCGGTGGCCTCGGTCATCACGATGCCTGCGCCGCCAGTGGCCCGACTCCCGAGGTGGACCTGATGCCAGTCGGTGGCGAGACCGTCGCCCTCACAGGAGTACTGACACATCGGCGAGACCATCACGCGATTTCGGACTTCGGTTCCGCGAATCGACAGCGGACTGAATAGGTGGTCGCTCATCGGCCCACACTCGGGGCCGGGAATCTGAAAGGTCTCCGCTCGCCCACGTTTCTTGCCGGGGGTGCCGTTCCCTGCCGTGGATGTCGTCAGGGTTCCCTGCCGTGGGTTTCGTCAGGGTTCCCTGACGTGGGTTTCGTCAGGGTCCCCCGCTGAGGTACCGTCGAGGTTCTTTGTCGGCGGTCGCAGGACGTTTTTCAGATGTCCGAAATACTTATTGCACTTCTCGCCGTTATTGGTGAATTAATGTGTGGGGAGGAACGAAGGGGGAGTTCGAAAGCGACAGCGCGATTTCGCCATCGGTTGGCCGACCTCAAGCGAAACGGATGCAATATCCTGCTGGTCGGCACCGACGCGCTGGATTCGGCCTGCGAGCGACTCTTGGGAGAGTCGAGCGCCGGGCCGCGATACCGACTGTTCGTAACCACCGACGCCGGACCGCCGAGGGCACACGCGAGGCTCAAAGCGGTCCAGTCGGGACCGTATAGCGACGCCGCCGCGGTGGTGGACTGGGACGCCGACGTCCGAGGAGGCACCGCGACCAAACGCAGTCACACCGACCGCGAGGACTTCGACTCGCTGAGCGGGACCGGCCTGCGAGACTCTGGTGGCCCGTCGTTCCGCCAGCGCTCGGTCGATACCGGCGACCTCAGGGACCTCGGCACGGCCGTCGAGGAGGCCATCGAGGAGTTCCACGAGCAGGCCAACGGTCTCTCGCCGGCAGAGCTACGGCTCTGCTTCGATTCGGTGACGCCGCTGGTCGCCGACCGCGAGGCCCGAGACGTGCGCCGGTTCCTGCTAGGGTTGACCGAGACGGTCGAGAAGTACGACGGGATGGCCCACTACCACCTGCCCAGCGAGTACGACTCCGAGACGGTCGCGGAGTTAGAACCGCTGTTCGACGCGGTGGTCGAGGTCCGCCACGCCGACGGCGAGGTAGAGCAACGCTGGCACCTTCAGGACCCCGAAATCACGACCGATTGGGTGCCCCTGTAGGACGACCGATTGGTGGCTCTGTCGTCGCTTCGAGTCGTTCGGACGACACCGAAGCTTTCGGTCTCAACCCTTCGCGCCGCTCCCTGCGGCGACTTTCTGGCCGCGGTCGCGTTCGTGGCCGACGAACCACCTGTACTCTTCGAGGAGTCGCTTCCAGACTTTGGGGTCTGCACCCGGCGAATTCCGGTTTATCTCCCGAATTCGGCGGAGGTCACGCTCGGCGAGTCGGTCGAAGTGAGGCTTGCTGAGTAGTTCCCGGATGCCGCGGGACTCCTCGGTGCCCTCGATGCGCTGTTTCCGGCGTTCGCGGTCCTCGGCGACGAGTTCTCGGGGACTGAGGCTGTAGTAGTAGGATTCGAAGACGGGATACCAACCGCCGCTGACCGCCCGATTCGTGCAGGCCAACAGGGTCGAGCGGACCGCTTCGCGGGAGGGTCGGTCCGACTCGTCGCCGGCAGGTCGGGCCTGTTCGACCGCGGCATCGACCAGCGCGTCGTGGGCCGACAACAGCGTTCGGAGTTCGTCCACTCGCTCGCCGAGTTTCTCGGCCGTCTTGACCCGAAAGAGTTGCTCGGCGTCCTCGTCGTGCTTGAGGTACTTGCCCTTGGCGTCGTCCTCGTATTCGCGGGCCAAAAAGTAGCTCTCGTTGAGACCGACCAGCGACTTGAGGTAGGCCGACTTCTCGTCGTCGGCCTCGACGGGCAGGCGGACGACCTTCTGGCCGGCCGTCGAGAGCGCTTCGAGGAATCGCTCGCCGTCGTAGCGGACGTAGTTGTAACGTCCGTCGTTCTCCTCGACGAGGTACTTCGAGCCCGTAAAGAACGCTTTCGACACCATCTAGTGTTACCTGTGACAAGAAATTATACCGTAATAAACCTCCCGTGGATTATCAACCGCGAGAATCGACCGGGGAGAACCGAGTCGAGACGAGGCTACCAGAGCGTGAGCGAATCGTGGGCCAGCAGTCCGTCGATGGCGTGAGCGCGGGTTTCGAGGCCCACCAGTTGCTCGCGGAGCAGGTGGCCGGTGGCGTGGTCGCCGAGGCCCTCGGCTAGTTCGATGTGACTGCTGACGCTCTCTACGAGGTCGCCGTAGGCTTCGAGGTCGCTTTCGAGCGAGGCCCGCGCGTCGTAGACGTCCTCGCCCTCGAAGGGGACCGGACTGTGGCGCTCCAGCGCGGCCGGGCCGGTCACGGGCACCCCGCCGATTTCCCCGATTCGGCGGGCCAGCGCGTCGGCGTGGCGCTCGGCCTCGTCGGCGGCCTCGGCGAAGAACCGCCGGAGTTCGTCGGCCTGCGCGCCCGAGAGGGTCCAGTAGTGCTTGCGGAGTTGGTGATAGAGGACGTAGGTCGCCGAGAGGTCGGCGTTCAGGGCCTCTACGACCTGCTGGGCTTTCTCGGGGTCGAATCGGACCGCGTTTCCTTCGACGGTGCCGGCCTGCTGGCGCACCTGTCGCTGTTGGCTCATGTGGGTTGCTCCTCCTGAACCGGGTACCATCGGCGGGCGCTTAAGCCTACTCGCGGATTGGACGGACACGAGCAGAATCGATATTCGCGAACCGGCGCGCGGTGGTGCGACGCTGGTGGCGTCCCGCCTTGCGTGCGAGGGACGAGCGAACAGCGTGAGCGAGGAGGTTGGTGAGGCGTGAGGCCCGCGGTTGCGATGCGGGCGGTGCCGTGCGGGAGACGCCTTGACTCACGCCTGACGCTCGCTTTAGTCCCGTTTCACCATCAGTTGCTCCGACGAGCAGTCTCGTCTTCGGCTCCGCATCGCTCCGAAACAACAGACAACGACTTATAATTCTAAAAGACAATGGGAGATTTCCTAAAGAACGATTCTCAATTCTTAGAGTCATCTAGAACAGGGATGAACTCCCGGCACTCCGCCAGCACTGCCGGGTCCAAGTCGGCAATCAAATCGCGCTCGCTCCGGTTCAACCCGGCCTGCACGCTCCCGTCGGGCCGAACCACTCGCGAGCGTCCGGCGTACTCCGTCGGGTCGCCGACCGTACTCCGACCGGTCCGGCCCGCGCCGACGACCCAGCGAACGCCGTCGAGGGCGCGAGCGCGGACGAGGAGCTTCCAATTTTGACTGTGGACAGCGGGCCACGCGCCGACGACGAACAGCGCGTCCACCTCTGGGGTGGCGAAGGCCGCGCTCTCGCCGACGAAATTGAGGTCGTAGCAGGTCAGCAGGGCCGTCGTCCCCACAGGCGTCTCGACGGTGACGCGCTCACGGCCGGGTTCGAGGACCTCGCGCTCGTTCGCCCAGAGGTGGCGCTTGCGGTAGACCGTCGAGTCGCCGTCAGGGTGAAGGTACGCCGCGGCGTTGTAGTAGTTCGAGTTCCCGGCCTCGGCGAACCCGACGAGGAGCGCGGTGTCCTCCTCGACCGCGAGATTTCGGAGGCGGGTCAGCACCTCGCCGTCGCGGGCCAGCGCAGTCTCCCGGATTCGTTCGTCGCCAGCGAACCCGGTCAGCGCGTACTCGGGGAACAGCGCCACGTCCACGTCGGTGGGGAGACCGGCCACGCGCTCCTCGACGGTTTCGAGGTTCGCGGCCACGTCGAGGTCTGCGACGGCCATCTGGCACGCTGAGACCGTCGGGATGGCTTCTGGCGGGTCGGCGGCGGAATCGTCGTCGGCGTCGGTCATTGTCGGGTGGTGGCGGGCGCGAGAGAAAAAGCATCATTAATCCAATTTTGAGTAAATATTTTACCCGCGGAGCGCCAAGTGGGGTGTATGTCACAACAACCACTCCAGCGTCGAGAACGTCTCTACATCGACGGCGAATGGCTCGACGCCGACGACGTACTCGAAGTCACCGACCTCGCGGACGGCGGGTCGTTCGCGCAGGTCGCGTCAGCGAGTCCCGAGCAGGCCGACGACGCGCTGGCCGCCGCCCAGTCCGCGCAGGCCGAGATGCGCGAGACGACGATTCCCGAGCGCGCCGAGTGGATGGACCAAATCGCCGACGGCCTGCTGGAGCGCAAGGAGGAACTCGCCGAGGTCATCGTCCGCGAGGCCGGCAAGCCCATCTCCTCGGCCCGCGGCGAAGTCGAGTCCGCCGCCGAGCGGTTCCGCCGCGCCAAGGAGGAGGTCCGCGCACTCAAAGGCGAGTTCCGCGAGGGAACCACCGACGGTCACGAGGGGTGGAAGGCCATCGTCAAACACGAACCCGTCGGCACCGTGCTGGCCATCACGCCCTACAACTACCCCCTCTCGACCACCGCGCTGTCGGTCGCACCCGCCATGGCTGGTGGGAACTCGGTCATCCTCAAGCCCGCCAGCGACACCCCCGTCAGCGCCGCGATTCTGGCCGACGTGGTTTCGGAGGTGGACCTGCCGGACGGCGCGTTCAACTTCGTGCCCGGTAGCGCCAGCGACATCGGCGACGTCCTCTCGGGCGACGACCGCATCAACGCCATCTCGATGACTGGTTCCAGCGGGGCCGGCAAGCACGTCGCCAAGGAGAGCGGCATGGTGAATCTCCACATGGAACTGGGCGGTAACGCCCCGGCAGTCGTCTTCCCCGACGCCGACTTGGCCGACGTGGCGGGCCAGTGCGCCAAGGGGTCGTTCAAGTACGCCGGACAGCGGTGTTCCGCCGTGAGCCGCGTGCTGGCCCACGAGGAGGTCCACGACGAAATCGTGGACCTCCTCGAAGCCGAGATGGACAGTTGGCAACCCGGCGACCTGTTCGAGGACGACACCACGATGGGGCCGCTCATCAACGAGGGCCAAGCCGAGTGGGTCGAGGAACTGGTCGAGGACGCCGTGGAGAAGGGTGCTGACCTCGTTCGGGGCGGCGAGCGCGACGGCATTCACTTCGAACCGACCCTGCTGGCGAACGTGCCCCACGACGCCCGAATCGTCCACGAGGAGCAATTCGGTCCCGTCGCGGCCGTCACGACCTTCGAGGACGAACAGCAGGCCATCGAGATTGCGAACCGCGGGGACCTCGCGCTCGACGCCTCGGTCTTTACGAAGGACTACGACCGCGCGATGGAACTTGGCGAGAAGTTGGACGCGGGCGCGGTCCGCATCAACGGCGCGCCTAGCCACGGACTCGGCGACATCCCCTTCGGCGGCAACAAGGCCTCCGGTATCGGTCGGCAGGGGCTTCACACGACCATCGAGGAGATGGTCCGCGAGAAGAGCATCATCCTCTAAGCGCGGGACAGATTCGACTAACTTCGCCACTTCACTACTTCTCTACTTCTCGTCGGAGTCCAGTATCCGCCGGAGTCGCTCGGCCAGCGACTCGCGGAGGCCGCGGGGTCCCGACGAGTCGGAACGGGAGTCCGGCGGGCGTTGCGCTCCGATTCCGCCGGATTTCCGCACTCCCGAGTTCAGGCCCGGATACGGAAACCGGTGTGCGCGCCACGACTCGGGGAAGGTGTGTCGGTCCGGTCGGTCGAGTGGTTGCCCGGCGACGGTTTCGGCGTCGGCCCGCGAGTAGACCGCGCCGTCGGCGTGGAACAGGCCGTTGACTCGGCCCTTCTCGCGGGGATTCCGGAGGTACGCCGGGCGGAGCATCAGACTCCAGAAGAAGTCGCCGTCGATAGTGGGCCTCTCGTCACGGTTGTTGGCGTCCTCCTCGCGGAGGTCCCGCATCGTCGGCGCGAGACTGGCGAGGTTGGGCGCGAATCGGGAGGGCGGTTCTTCGAGGGTGCGTTGCCACTCGGTACACCAGAGGGGTTTGTCGGCGTCACCATCGCCGGCGTCGGCAGAGATTTCGTCGGCGAGTTCGCGCTGTTCGACAGCGTAGCGGCGCGCGGCGGTCGGATTCTTCGGGAGGTTCATGTGGAACTGGTAGGCGTCGAGACCACGCAGTCCGCCGAGAGCGTCGGTGTCGTACAACCGGGCGAAGCGCACGTCCTTGGTCCCCATCGTGAGGAGCGCGTCGGGGGCTTGCCGGCGGACCGCGCGAAGCGCGTCAAGGACGAACTCCCGGCGGGGTCGGACCTCTCCGGGTTCGTTCATGATTTCGGTGGCGAGGAGGCGGGCGTCCTCGGCGAACTCCTGCGCCCACCGCCGAGCGAAGTGGATGGGCGAGCGAGCATACCCCTTCCAGTTTCGCGGTTGGAGAACTTCGGACCGGGAGGGAGAGTGGACCCCGAAGGCCTTCCGGGGGTCGGTCGCGCGGAGGTTCTCCTCGGTCGGCGGGGACTCCGGCGGGGCCTCGAACAGGACGACGATTGGTCGGATACCGCGGGCCTCGCAGGCGGTCAGGAAGTGTTCGACGTGGGCGAAGAAGGTCGGTCCCTCCTCGCGCCAGCACTCGTAGGAGGCCAACACCCGGAGACTGTTCAGGCCGAGGTCGGCGGCGTACCCGAGGTCACGCTCGACCAGCGGGTTGCTGTAGTCGGCCCACATCTGGTAGGCGTTCCAATCTTTCTGCGGGAGGTACACCGCGCCCTTCCGTCCTCGGAGTCGGGAGTCACTGTCCACGGGGTCGGGAGTCACTGTCCACGGGGTCGGGAGTCACTGTCCACGGGGTCGGAAGTCACCGTCCACGGAGAGGGTGAGTGAACCCGAGATAAAAACGTTCGGGCCTCGAAACAGGTGTTTGTCGTGCTATCTTGGACGTTTTGGTCTCGGGGAACTGGTCTTTTGGTCTCGGGGAACTGGTCTCGGTTCGTGTTGGATGCCCGTACTGTTCAAGCAGACGAACGCCACGCCGAACCGTGGTACGGATAACCACCATTTCCGCTGTTTCGTTTGTTTCGATTCATTTATAAACTCCCCCACCCCAGCGTTCCGCTGAATCGTCCGCGAAAGGTGGGGCGGGGGGAGGACGATTTCGGAGCGATGGACTGCCGGACGGAGGTCGTGCAGTTATTTCCACACCTAAACAGACGAAATAGACTACTCTGACTAGTTTGCGGATACTGTTTCGACAACTACCACAAGAAACTTCCCCTTTCTATAGACTGTTTCGATGAGATACCCCACCCTACCCTTCTCTACCGAGATTCAGCGGAACGCTGGGGTGGGGGTGTTTCTTAAACAACCGATTCAGATGAATCAGCGGAATCAGCGGAACGGGTGGTTTCGACACCTTGAAGGTCGGCCCGCTACTCCGCCACGAGTACCATGGGGTCTTTCGACTTCGTCCGCGAGTATTCGCCGTACACTAACCGGGAGGCGTTACTGGACGATTACACGCCTGACACGCTGGTCGGGCGCGACGACGAACTGGACGAGTACCACGGCGCGCTCCAACCCGCCATCTACGGCGAACAGCCCGACAACATCTTTCTCTACGGCAAGGCCGGCGTGGGCAAGACCGCCGCGACGCGATTCCTCTTGAACAAACTCGAGGACAACGCCGAGGAGTACGAGGACTTGGACGTTCGCACGGAAATCATCAACTGCGACGGCCTGAACTCGTCCTATCGAGTCGCCAGCAACCTCGTCAACACGATGCGCGACCCCTCGAACCACATCAGCGAGACGGGCTACTCGCGCTCGCAGGTCTACGACCTGATGTGGGAGGAACTCGACGAGTACGGCGGCATCATCCTCATCGTGCTGGACGAAATCGACCACCTCAAAGACGACTCCATCCTCTATCAACTCTCGCGTGCGCGCGAGAACGAAAACCTCACCGAGGCCCGCATCGGTCTCATCGGCATCTCGAACGACCTCACGTTTCGTGACTCCCTCTCGCCCAAGGTTCGCTCGTCGCTCTGCGAACGCGCCATCTCCTTCTCGACCTACGACGCCAACGAACTCCGCGCGGTCCTCGAACAGCGCAAGGAAGTCGCGTTCAAGGACGACGTGCTGACCGACGACGTGGTACCCCTGTGCGCCGCGTTCGGTGCCCAAGAGTCCGGCGACGCCCGGAAAGCCCTCGACCTCCTGCTCAAGGCCGGGGACCTCGCCCGCGAGGAGAACGACCAGCAAGTCGCCGAGGAGCACGTCAGGCGCGGTCGGCAACTCCTCGAACGCGAGCAGGTCGCCCGCGGCATCGCGGACCTGAACGACCACGAGCGCCTCGTGGTCTACGCCCTCGCCACCCTCGAAGCCGAGAGCGACACGCCCGCTCGCTCCCGAGAAATCTACACGCGCTACAAATCCCTCGCGGACGCCGCTGGAAAGGACTCGCTCACGGCCCGCTGGCTACGCGAGCATCTGGACGACCTCGCCATGCTCGGCATCCTCAACGTCACCGAAATCAACGAGGGGTCCGCAGGCGGCAAGTATCGGGAGTACGACCTCCAGCAAGATTTGGCGGTTGTCCTCGACGCCCTCGAAGAAACCTTCGAGTCGATGGGGGTCCACGCGAGTGTCAAAGACTATTTATAGAAATTTTAGCGAATCTTTACCCTGTCAATCGAAACGGTTGCATCTGACGTATTTATGAGCCGAACGCGCTTGGCGTTTGGTAGATACGTATCAGATGCTGTCCCTTGAGAAGTTCCATCGACAAACAGTTCGTAGTTTCCGGACTCGTCACGAGTTGCCTTGGCCGTGTGCTGATTCGTGTCCCCGTTCCACGACCCACTAATAATCGTCGTTTTACCCGTTCCGTCGTTCCGTTCTAGTCGTAGTGTACCATCGGGGTCAACAATGATTTGGACCCACTTCGCCGCCGTCTCAGTCAGGAACTCGAAGCGAACCCGTCCGGTCGATGGAGTAGACGAGAACTGGAACGTAAATTCGTACGTTCCGACCTCGAATCGGTACGGTGTCGCAACGACAAATTGATTAGTGGTGTCGGCGGCAGGCATTTCCAACGCGCCGTTCGAGACGGACGGCGACCCGTCACCCGTCTTCCAGATGGGTCGCTCAACGCCAGCGTAGACCCGACCCGGCTCGTCTGAAGAGACGTACTGACCTGTCCGACGGCCCACACGGTCCCGGAGCGACCCGTCCTCGAAGTCGTCGTAGAAGTAGTTCGAGAGTCGCGGTGCCGACGAACCGACCGTGTTCGGAAGGTCGGTGACGTCGAGCGACTCGAAGAGAGCGGCGTTGAACGTACTGTCACCGGCACGGCGCACGTTCATCTTGTTTCCGCCGCTTCCCCCGATGTTTCCTGCGCCGGTATCGACTACGCGGAATCCGCCAGCCGTGTTCGATTCGAATCCGTAGCCCGTCACGGTGTTCGCCTCGAAGGAGACGCCGTCAGCGACGTACAGTCCCCATCCGCCGTTGTTCTCGGCCAGCACGTTCGAGAACACGTTTCCGGTGACTGGCGACCGGTCAGAACTGGTCGTGGAGACGTGGATTCCGTCGCTACCGTTGTTCTCCGCGTGGAAGACGCAACGGTTCGCGCTGAAGTATTCAGAGTTCGAGTCCAGAAGCACGTGGATTCCGTGACTGGCGTTGGCGTTTGCCCCGAGATGGAGGTCCATCTGCTGAGTTTCACCGGTCAGCAGATGACCGACGCCTCCTCCGTTCCGAACCACGACGTTCCGAGCAGTGATATTACGGTTGTCAGTCCCGATCCACTTCGCGTTGAACGACCCGCCACTGCCGTCTACGAGGAGATCTTCGACCACCACTGGTGCGTCGAAGGTGATTCCATCCCCGCCAGAAACGTCGATATAAGTATCGGGGTCCTGTGAGTCGGTGTAAGAGGTCCCGCCACCGACGATTCGTAGGGGCTTCGTGATCGTCGTCCCGTTCTCGTTCGAAACTCCGGTGAGCTTGATGGTATCACCGGGCGACGCGTTGTCGTGGGCGGCCTGAACGGTGGAGTAGTCGTCAGGCACACTGATGACTCCGCTTCCGCCCTCGGTGAGGTCACCGCTCGCTCCCGCCGGAATGTAGGCAGTGTTGCCGTTGTTGTCGGTGGTGAATTCGAGTCGTCCCGTATCGATGTTGTGTCCGACCTGCCACGGCGTGTTGTTCCACTCGATACCGTATCCGGCCGCCATGTCAATGCCGGGAATCTGGCTATCGAGTGCCGCGTTCGCGGTCCCGACCGACTCTTTCACTGCTACGGTGCTCCCACCGAGACCGACCGCGCCGAGACCCATGGCTTTCAGTACGTCCCGGCGAGAAGACGTTTCTTTCTCGACTGCTCGACTATCGAGTTCGTCACGGAGAACCGAACGCACTACGTCGTCATTATCTTCGAGTAGCTCTCGAAACTCGTCTTCGGTCAGTTCATCGTCTGTGTCTTCTTCTGGCATTTCTATACATGTCTTAAACAATTATAAGTATATAAATAATGTGTTTCTATATTATTTTAATATAGGAGAATATTTTCTGCGTACGCATCGACCCCCGTCTATAACCTGCTCGCCGTATTACCCTGTCTGTACTCCATCGTCGTAGGAGGAAATCGGGGCGAAACGAGGCTAACGCAGAGAGACCGAAGAACAGGGGAAAACACCGTGGCACTCGACTACCAGCGCGTCATCGACTGGCTGGACGACCGCATCGTGGACCAACCGGGCAGAGTCGTCGCCGCCTTTCTGGTCGTCACGGCCGTCTTCGCGGTCGGATTCGCCAGTGTCTCCACCGAATCGGGGACCGAGAGCTTCGCCGAGGACGTGCCCGAACAGGACGCCCTCGAAGCGGTCAACCGCGAGTTCGAACCCGCCTTCGGGGCGGGGAGGACCACGACCCAACTCATCCACACCGGCGAAAACGTCCTCTCCAAGCCCGCGCTGGTCCGGATGCTCACGGTCCAGTACCGCCTCGAACGCCGGGCGGACCTCCGAATAACCGGCGCGACCGGTCCCGCGAGCATCGTCGCGCGGACCCTGAATCCGGAGGCCACCACGCCTGAACAGCAACTTCGCGCCGTCGAGCGCGCGACTCCCAACCGCATCGACGCCGCGGTCCGAGCGTCGGCGCGGGACAACCCCTCGTTTCGGAACCTCCTGAGCGAGGACTTCAATTCCGAGTCCGCCGCGGCGTCGTCCTCGATTACGATTGTCGAACACGCGATTCCGGAACTCGTCGCCGGCGAGCAATCGGCGGGCACCAACCCCATGACGGCCATCCAGCGCGAGATGCAGTCGGTCACCGAGTCGGTCGGCGGCGACATCCGGGTCTTCGGCGCGGGCATCATCGACGCCGAGTTCGGGACCGTCATCGGCGACACTCTGCTCATCGTCGTGCCCTCTGCGGCGGTCCTCATCGTCCTATTTCTGGTCGTGGCCTACCGGGACCTCGCCGACTTGCTCCTCGGAATCGTCGCCCTGCTCATGGCAATCGTCTGGACCTTCGGCTTCATGGGGTTCGCGGGCATCCCGTTCAACCAGATTCTCATCGCGGTCCCGCCGCTCTTGCTCGCGGTCGGCATCGACTTCGGCATCCACGCGGTCAACCGCTACCGCGAGGAGCGCGTCGAGGGCGTCGGCGTCGCCGACTCGATGCGGACCGCGACTGACCAGTTGCTCGTGGCCTTCTTCATCGTCACGACCACCTCGGTCATCGGCTTCGCCTCGAACCTGACGAGCCAACTCGTCCCCATCCGGGACTTCGGCGTGGTCGCCAGCGTCGGCATCGTCTTCACCGCGCTCATCTTCGGCGTGTTCCTGCCCTCCGCGAAGGTCTTGCTGGACTACGCCCGCGAAAAATATCCGATTCCCACCTTCAGCCAGACGCCCCTCGGGTCCGAGGACTCGGCGCTCGGCCGCGCGCTGACCGGCGGCGTCGCCATCGCGGGGCGCGCACCGCTGGCCTTCCTCCTGCTCACCGCCGCCTTCACCGCCGGAGCGACAGGGTACGCGACCGGGGTGGACACTTCTTTCAGCGACGAGCAGTTTCTGCCGCCCGAGGAGACTCCTGACTACCTTCGAACACTTCCGGAACCGTTCAGACCCAACGAATACACCGTCACCCGCGATATAAATTTCCTCGAAGACAACTTCGAGACCGGCGAGGACGAGGAGGTCGTTATCTACGTCGAGGGGCCGATGACCCGCGATACGGCGCTCGAAGCCATCCACCGGGCGGGCGCTGACCCGCCCGACACCTTCGTCAGGGCCTCGCCACTGGAATCGGCAGAAGGCGAGGGCCGCCGCGCCAGCGAGCGGAGCATCGTCACCGTGATTCGCTCGCTGTCGGCGACCGACCCCGAGTTCGCCCGATTGGTCACGCGCAACGACCGTGACGGCAACGGTATCCCCGACGACAACTTGGACGAAATCTACGCTGAGGTCTTCGACTCCCAATTCGCGCCCCTCGCCAGCCAGTACCTCGCCGAGGACCGCCGGAGCGCCCGCGTGGTCTACTCGGTCGAGGCCGACGCCGACCCCGCGGAGGTCACGGCGGACGCCCGCAAGGTCGCGGACCGGTATCGCTACGAGGCCACCGCGACGGGCAGTATCGTCGTCTTTCAGGCCATCTCGGACCTCATCTTCGAGTCGGCCATCGTCAGTCTCGCAGTCGCGCTCGCCGGCACCGCCGTCTTCCTCGTGTTCGCCTACTGGGTGCTGGTCGGCTATCCGACCCTCGGCCTCGCCAACCTCGTGCCCATCGTGGTGACAGTCTCTGCCCTCGCGGGGACGATGCGGGCGGTCGGCATCTCGCTCAACGCTTTCACTGCGACGGTCCTCGCCATCACCATCGGTCTCGGCATCGACTACTCGGTCCACGTGGTCCACCGATTTACCGACGAACGGGAACACTTCGACACGCTCCCCGCGCTCCGGCGGACCATCACCGGGACCGGGGGCGCGCTGACAGGGAGCATGCTCACCACCGTCTTCGGCATCGGGGTCCTCGTGCTGGCGGTGTTCCCCGCAATCGGCCAGTTCGGCCTCCTGACCGCACTGAGCGTGGTCTACTCCTACCTCGCGTCGGTCCTGATTTTGCCCTCGGTGCTTTCGGTCTGGGCGCGGTTCGAGGCCGCGAGGACCGACGCCGAGACGCCGGAGTCACCCGTCGCTCGGAGCGAATCGGAGTAAGAAAAATCGCCGCGAAATCGAAATCCGGTCGGCGCTCGCTACGCCGAGAGACCGACGACCGGAGGACCGACCAGCGCGGAGTTCGTCGCGCTGGCGTTGGTTAGTTCTCCGGGTTCGACTTCTTCGCCGTTGAGGACGAACGTCGCACTGCTCAGGTCGCCCTCGGCCGACACGTCGGTAATCTGGCCGACGAACTGGTAGGCGTCGGCGGAGTCGCCGTCACCCACCTGCCCGGTGACGGTGTTGCCCCGAATCCGGTCGCTGGCCTCGGTCCGGTCGCTGACGCCTTCGACCGTTCCGGCGAACGTGAGCGTGTAGTTCAGCGGTCCGCCGTCGGTCCGGATTTCGAGCGTGTTTCCTGCCTGTGCTTGCGCTTGGGATTCGTTACCCGCGGCGGCGTCCGTCTCGTTTCCTGCATCGTCGTCGCCCTGCCCCGCCGCGGTCGTCTCATTTCCCGCTGTGGTCGTGGTGGTCGTGGTTTCGTTACCTCCTGCTTCGGTTTCGTTCGTGGTGGTCGTCGTAGTCGCCTCGTCGGTCCCGTCCTGTTGGCCCTCGCCTTCCGCCACGATTTCGAACTGAACGATGTCGGTGTTGTCACCGTCGTCCACTTCGAGCGTGTAGGTGCCGGGTTCGACGTTCTGGGCGCTCAGGTTGACCGACCAGATGCCGTTCCGACTCCACTCGTCGGTCGCGGCCGAGTCGAACTCGGCGGCACTCGGGCCGTCGATGACCTCGACCGTGATGGTGTTATCGTCGGGCCGCCGGTTGGTCACGCCCCGGACAACGATGTCCTGCCCGACCTCGATGGGCTGGACCCGCGTCTGGAATCCGGGCATCTCCGGCTGGCCGGCCTCACCCGCCGGCAGAATCGCCGACACCGAAGTCGCGGCGTCAGCGTACCGGAAGTTCTGAGTCAGGATGAGGTCGTCGCTACCGGCCTCGTCGGTCGTCTCGTCGGTGATGCGCTCGGAGACCTGCTGTTGGGTCAGCCCGGTCCCGAAGGTGGCAATCCACGATTCGAGTCCGGCGATGTCGGCGTCGTCAACGCCCGGTAGCACACCGTCACCGACGACGGCGTCCCGGCCGAGGCCGATGACCATGCCGCGAATCTGGCCCTCGTTGAGCTGTCGGCCCTCGCGGGTGACGAGTTCGATGTCGTCCTCCTCGAAGACGTCGTTGTCGTCGACGCTCACCGTCTCGGTGACGGTCCGACCGCGCGAGTCTATCATCACGACGAGAACTTCGTCGAGACCGGGCGCGACGCCCGTGACCTCGACGGTGCCGTCCTCGACGGCGATTTGGTCGTTGTACGTCTGGAAGACGTAGGTCGGGTTCTCCTGCTGAGTCTGATTCTGCTGTGTTTGCATGTTCATTCCGGCTCCGTCACCGAAGTACGCGACCATCGAGGAGTTACCACCACCGCCGCCGAGCGTCGGCTCGGTGACGATGATGGAACTCTGTTCGCTGGTGGCGCTACTGAACTCGGACGTCGAGAGCGTCTCGGCGATGTCACCGTTCTGGGTCACGTCCACGGCTTCGACCACGCCGAGGCGGTAGCGACCCGGAATCGAGAGGATGTCGTTGGCCTGCGAGAGGCGCACGTCGCGCTCCTCCCACTCGCCGTCGGCGTCCACGCTGATGAGGTCCTGCTGGTTGAGTTCGCCGTCCTCGCTGATGTCCACGAGTTCCCAGTCGCCTTGGTCGCGGACGTACACTGCCACGTCGTCCACGCCGGGTGCGGCGGTACCGCTCACATCGACTTCCTGTCCGGCGATGTACGTCCCGGCCGGGCTATCGATGTTGAGAACGCCCTCGCGGATGTCGAGCGAGAAGTCGTCCTCGGTGTCGCCGAGGTCTTCTGCGACCTCCGAGATGTTCTGGTCGGCGTCGTAGAGGTTCACGTCAACACTCGTGTCGTCGAGGTACGTGGTGTCGATTTGACCGACGCCGAGACCGGTGTCGTCGTCAACCTCGATCTGCGCCCACGCGAAGTCGGCGCGGTCGTCGTCGTTCGTGTCGATGCTCCCGCGGTCGATGACGTCTTCCACGTCGCGGAAGACGCGCTCATCGACCTGATTGTTCCGGAAGTCGGTGTCCTCGATGGTGACGATGTGGGTCGCACCGGCGGTCGAACCCCGGATGGTGTACTTGACGTTCTGGCCGCGCGTCGCCTCGTCGTTGTCGAGGTCGAGGACCGGGTTGTCGTCGCCGGTCACCGAGATGACAGTCGAACGAGTGGCCGACCCGGTGTCGAGTTCGTCCCACCCTTCGACCGTGATGGTGTAGTCACCGGCGTCTTGGTCGCTCAGGTCGATTGCCCAGTACGTGGCTTCGAGGTCCTGCGTGGGACCCTCGGTATCGTTGAACTGACCGAGGCCCTGCAGGTACTCGACACCGGTCTCGGTACCGCGCTGGCCGACGCTCTCGACCAGTCCGGGATTATCGGCGTAGGGACCGGTGAGACGCTGGCGTTGCTGGTCCGAGAGGTCTTCGACGCTGGTCAGCACGTCGCCGGTGATTTCGTTCCCGTCCTCGTCGGTGACTTCGAGCGAGAGGTCCTCGGCGCGCTGGAAGTTCCACTCGGCGCTAATGAGGAGCGTCTCGTCTTCTTGGACGGTCGAACCCTCCACGTCCACGCCGCGCGTGTTGAAGACTTCGAGGTCGGTCACGCGCGGTCGCTGGACGGTCACGCCGATGTTCGCGGCGCGGCCGTCGATGGCGTACTGACCGAGTTCTTGGTCCTCGGGAACGGGCGATTCGAGGGGGATGCCCTCAGCGTTCCCCGAGACGCCGATGAGGTTGGCCGGGTTGACCTGCTCACCGTTGTCGGTAACGAAGTCGATGTCGTCCTCACCTTGGAAGACGACCGGCTTCTGCTCGGAGACGACTACGTCGTTCGGCCCGCCGACGCCCGGATTGAACGTCGGTTGATTCCCCCCGCGCTGTACGTCGGCACCCAACACGGCCCCCGACATCGCTATGGTCGAGAGAACCATCAGTGCTGTAAGTACGAGTGCACTTGCTTTCTTTCTTGATGTTATTTTTATCATTATTTCTATTATCTGCTTCTGATATGGGGATTCTCAGACCCCTACCAGTGTTCGGCTAGCGGTACCCCCCATCCCGTCGTCACCCGTCAAATCGTCGTCTCCGCACCTGACTGCTACCGAGTTTCACCTCAGACGAACTGGACGCCAGATTGACTGATAAAGAGCGCAGACCGTTTTCGGCCCGACTGCTTAGGTATTCCCTAATACGCCGAGTCCACGAGAGAGTGAACTCCGGACAACGCAGGTTACTCACATAGGCCAAGAATATCTCTCCCAGAGATTGAGGATAGGCCGAGAGTAGTATCCGAATTCGGTCATACCGCGATTCGTGCGAGTTCCACGGGTCGCCCCGGTCTGAGAACGAAACTCGCGTAGAATGCCGTGTTACCTCTATTTGCGCACGGAATGAACTCCGAGGACCTATCATCTGCGAAAGCATACGAGAGCCGACCGGTTAGGATAATCCAACTGAACTGTCTCGGTACGGTCACGTCCGTATTCGACTCTCGTTCGAAGGGCAAGTACCATCGCTTATATGCCGTTATCCCTCGATTGTGGTCCGTTCGCTCGGTAGGCGGGTCCACAGAGCGAGGCTAACGCCAGTAAGTAGCTGTGTACCTCGTCTCCGGAGTCGTTACCCCGAGGGGTTTAAACCAATCGGGGTGGAGTCAGGGCAACAGCCCTGCGATGGCCTCTCGCTTCCACCACGCGAGGACCAGCGCGACGAGCGCCGCGCCGCCGACTACCAGTCCGGTGAGTGGCAGGTCGGCGGGGAGCGGGAGTCCTCGGCGCTCTCGCTCGGTTACTTCGACCGGCACGCGATAGGTGTCCGACAGCACCGTATCGCCGCGTTGGTTCTCGTAGGTGAAATCGACCGAGACCGGGTAGGTCTTCGGAATCGCGCCGCCGGCAGACGCCACGGCGAACCGCAGGATTGCGGACTCGTTGGGTTCGAGACGCGAGACGAACGCCTCGTCATTGTCGCTCGACAAGGGGTCGCTGGCGAACAGTTTGGCCTCCACGTCTCTGAGCGTCTGGTTGGCGGTGTTGGTGACTCGGAAGGCGACGACTTCGGACCCGCCAGAGGAGACGGTGGCGTTGACCGGTTCGACCCGGAACTCGTCTCTCTCCTCGGCGATGGTGACGCGGGCATCCACGGTGTCGCTGATTCGCAGGTCGTCGTTCTGATTGCGGTAGCGCACTCTGAACGAGACCTGTCTGGGTCCGGCCTCGGCCTCGCCGTTCACGTCCACGGTGAACTCGAAGGAGGCCGACTCGCCGGGTTGGAGTTGTCCGACCGCGAACTCGGTTTCGCGAGGGTCGAGGTTCGGGTTGTTGGTCCGCAGGACCACCACGGCGTTCGACACCGTGCGGTTCCCGGCGTTGACGACTTCGCCCGCGAGGTCCCCGGTATCGCCGACCCGGAGGTCACCCCGGACGTTTCCGACCGAGAAGGCTTGCTCCTCGCCGACTTGGACGCGAGCGTCGAGCGGAGAACTGACGCGAGGGTCGCCGTCCCGGTTGCGGTAGCGCACCCGGAACGAGACTTGCCGAGGACCGGCGTCCGAGGAGTTGGGCACGTCTACGGTGTACTCGAAGGGGACCTCCTCGCCGGGTTCGAGGGTCCCGAGTGCGAACTCGGCGCTTCTGGGTCGGAGGTTGGTCGCGTCCGTGCCGAAGACCACGACGGCGTTCGAGACGCTGGTCTCGCCCGTGTTGGTAATCGTGCCCGAGACGGTACCGCTGTCGCCGACTTGGAGGTCGCTGACGACGCTCCGGGCCGCGAAGGTGCGCTCGCCGCCGACCCGGACGCTGGCGTCGAGGGAATCGCTGAATCGGATTTCGTCGTCGGCGTTCCGGTAGCGTATCCTGAACGATACCTGTCGGACGCCGGGGTCGGACTCGTTCGGGACCGAGGCCTCGAAGTCGAACTGGGCAGACTCGCCGGGCGCGAGGTCACCGACCGCGAACTCGGTGGTCTTGGGTTCGAAGTTGGTACCTTCGGTCCGGAGGACCACCACGGCGTCCGAGGCGTTTCGGGTCCCGGTGTTGACGACCGTGCCCGAGATGGTGCCGCGCTCGCCGACCGAGAGGCCGGCGGCGGTCGCTCGCAGGCCGAAGGTCTGTTCGCGGGCGACGGCGACGCGGGCGTCGATGGCGTCGCTAGTCCGGGTGTCGCCCGAGGGGTTGCGGTAGCGCACCCGGAAACTGACTCTGCGAGGGCCGGGTTCGGTGTCGTTTCCGGTCTCGACGGTGAAACTGAAGTTGGTCGATTCGCCCGGTGCGAGGTCCCCGATTGCGAACTCGGTCGCTCTCGGTCGGAAGTTCGAACCGTTCGTTTGGAGGAGAACCACGGCGTTCGAGATTTCGGTCTCGCCGGTGTTGACCACGCGCCCGGTGACGAGGCCGGTGTCGCCGACCCGGAGCGAGCTATCGACCTGTCGGACCGCGAAGGTCTGTTCGGTGCCGACCGCCACGCCGAAAGTGAGGCGCTTGGACTGCCCGGTGACGCCGTTGGGGTTCTCGTAGGCCACCACGGCGTCGGCGAGGTAGGTGCCGGGCGCGGTGTCGGCGCTCGCGCCCACTGTAATCTCGAACGTCCGGGTCTGGCCGGGTTCGAGGCGGTCGAAGAAGACGCTGGTGCGCTGTCGGCGGTCGTTCGCGCCCCCGAAGAAAACCGACGAGTTCGCCGCCGAGAGTCGGACCTGTGCGTTCGTGGCGGGTTGGGTGCCGGTGTTGGTGACGTTGAGCCGATAGGTAGTGGTGTCACCGGCGGTGACGCGCGTGAGGTTCTGGGTCCGAATCTCGAATCTGGGACGGTCCTCTACGACGATAGTGAGGTACGCGGTGGTGGTTCTGGTGGAGTCGCCGTACTCCGGCGCGGCGTTCGGCCCGTAGCGCACGAAGTTGGTGTAGTCGTACTCGACCCGAACCGGAATCTCGTAGGTGCCCGGCGCGATGGAGTCCGAAATCTCGACGTTGAACCCGAACGGCCCGGAGACGCCCTCGGGAACGGTTCCGGCGAACACCGTCCCGGTCTCGACCTCGATATTCCGGGCCAGTCGGTCGTCCATCCGGGTCTCGTCGATTTCGAGTCTCACGTTCCGGGCAGTCGTCACGCGCTGTTCGTACTGGGCGGGGCCGCCGCGGTCCAAGTCGCCGCTGTTGGAGACGAACACGTCGAGGACGGCCTGCTCGCCCGCCCCGAGACGGTTCTCGGTCGCCGAGAGTTCGATATTGGGACGACCGACGACCGTGCCCTCGTCTTGCGCGAGTGCGGAACTACCGGCGGTCGCGGCGAACGCGGGACCTCCGCTCGTCGCAACGAACGCGGCCGTCACGACCGCGGCGACGAACGCGACTGTGGTTCTCATGACACGCTAATGCGTTCCCGAGAACAATAACGCCACACTCGGTGAGCGACCGTTAAATCCGGGAAAGGGACGATTTACCGCGGTCCAGCAGGCGTTTCCCCGCCTCCGCGCCCGCCGCCCCGCGAAAAGAGGAACACCGCGAACAGGATTGGCGAGACGAACGCGAGGACGACGGCGCTGGCAAACAGGAGTATCGGGAGCGGAATCCCGCCGCCTCCGCCTTCGACCTGCCCGGTCACGTTCAGGTCGCCGACCATCGTGGTCGGGTGAATCGTGCAGATGTACTGCGTCATCTGCGGGGTCGCGGTGAACGTCACCGAGGCCGTCGTACCCTCGCCGGTGACGAGTTCGCTCTGGACGATGGCGTTGCCACTCCCGTCCTGTATCGTGATATTGTGGGGCGCGCCGTCGATGTTCTCGAACCAGAATTCGTACTCTTGGCCCGCCTCCAACTCGATGGTCGGGTTGTCCTCGCCCTCGATTGGGGCCGGTTCGCGGCCCCGCCACGCCGCGACCTCGCCGCCGAACCGGTAGGTCTCGGTGTCTTGGGCCGTCGCGGACCCGCTCGCGGCGATACCGGCCGCCCCGACAGCGGCCGCTGTTGTGCCCGCCCGCTGGACGAATCCGCGCCGGGTTAGGGCCTCCTCGTCCTCGCTCGTCGGGTCGGTTTCGCTGGCTATCTCGTCCTCGGCAGACCCCGCCCGCTCGCTCTCGGCAGTCGAAGATTCCCCCATCATCTCCCTCTCTGGGTACCTTCACCGGGAATCCGTAAGAGTCCACGGGCCACCGGACACGTTCGGTCGTCGCGGCGATTTCGGTACGGGCAATTACAGAAGCATCTTTGACACTCTTTTATACAGTCTTAAGTAATGAAAACATTTCCTTATCCTCAATCGACAACCGACGGGAGGCTTCAGGAAGCGTTCATCACGATGGTTCTTGCTGTCTTCGGTTCCGGTTTCATCGAGACGGAGCGAGTGGAGCTTCAGAAGGCATCTCCTCTCCGCCGTCCCGCGTCGATAACCACTAACTCCCTCGCCACCGTTTCGCCGCCATGGACGCTCGCACCGGATTCGTCACCCAACTCGGCATGGACTACGAGACGGCCTTCGACGTGGCCGAGGAGCTATCCTTCGACTACGTGGAACTCCTGATGGACGGCGACCACGAACGCCGCGCGCTCGACCCCGAGGCCGTCGCCGACGCCGCCGAGGCACGCGGCCTCGACCTGCTGGTCCATCTCCCGTTCGCGCTCGACGTGGGGTCGGCCTACGAACACGTCCGGGAGGGCGCGATTCGGGAACTCGTCTCTGCCGCCGAAGTCGCCACCGCGGCGGGTGCCCGGAAGGGCGTGGCGCACGCCAACTCGAAGGCGTGGGGTTCAGCGTGGGACGACGCCGACCTCCGCGAGCGCGTCTTCGAGTCGGTCCGGGAAATCAACATCCGGACGCCCGAGGACTTCGCGGTCTGTTTCGAGAACATCCCCAAGAATCCCTGCTCGACGCGGGACTTCCCCGAGTTGTTCGAGGCCACCGACGCCGCGATGACCCTCGACACCGGCCACGCTCGGGTGGACGGCCTCGATTCGGCGGAGATGGCGAGTTTCGTCGCCGACCACGCCGACCGCATCTCGCACTTCCACCTCAACGACACCCGGAAACCGCAGGACGAGCATCTGCCCTTCGGGTCCGGGACCATCGACTTCGAGGAGATTCTGGGCGCGCTCCCCGACGACTGGTCCGGGACGCTCTCGCTGGAGGTGTTCACGCTGGATTACGGCTACATCGGCGTGAGCAAGGAGTATCTCGATGGCGTACTAAATCCCATCAACTGATAACCCGACGTCGTTCTAGTAGGAAAACTAACCTACTTTGATTATGTAATAATTAGTTAGAAAAATACAAATTTAACTCCACTAACATATGGATGCATGTCATCGTTCGAAGTAGCAGTATTCCAAACAGCGGAACTCGGGGATAAACTCGAGTCCAATTACGGTGAGAGATACAAAGCCAGCAAAGCGATGCGCACGTTCATCGAGGGTGCGTTCGATCATAGCGGGAATCAGCACACAGTCAACGTGGACAATCCCTTCGAGGACGTGTACGCTCCCGTGCAGAACGTGAGTGACTCCATCAGTACTAACGACCCGTGTGGTTCCCCGACGACTCAAGACTACAACGGTCTCGTGTACTGGTGGGAAGACTACGTGAGTTGTAACCTCACCGAACGAAACGACTGTATGCTCCTTCTCACCGCGAAAGACAGTGGTTCTGGTTCGACGTGGCAGAACTACTACGCCGTCGTCGAAGGCGGTCCAGACGTTGCGAAACTCGACGGTAGTTACTCGAAGTTCGGTTGCGGCCAGAAGTGGGAGGACATGCAGAACGTCCTTCACGAGATGGCTCACGCTTTCCTCGACGAGACCGACGAACACGACCACGGTAACGTCTACCAGCACGACTGTGGATACTTCTGTAGCAACTGGTATCGAACGCCTATCGGACACGGTGGAGACGCCGGAACCAACGCCTGTTACGACGACATCCCGAGCGACCACGACGACAGCTGTAACGCGATGTACTGGGACCCGGACTGTGCGACTGACCACTTCACCAACACCACCAACCACCAATAATGACCGAAGACACCAATCGCCGGAACGTACTGAAGGCTATCGGCGCATCGACTACTGCCGCCACCGTCGGGACGATGGGTGGCGCAGCACAAACAACTACTGACGAACCCATCCACGACAGAACTATCGACCACGACCTCGAAGTCGTCAACCGAGTGGACGACGAACTCGAACTCAGTATCGAAGCCTCTCATCCCGAAGTGAGCGGTTCCATCGAACACACCGTCACGGTCCAGTCGCCGCGCGGCGAAGGGTCGATGCAGCATCGCTGGGAAATCGATGCGCTCGACGTGCCCGGTGGTGAGATTGAGGTCTCGATTTCGACCAGCGACGGTCGCTCGGACTCCGCAACGATTCCGTTTGCGGACGTATCTCAGCGTGATTACGAGGCCGTCTCCATCGCGCTCCGAGACGACCGAATCATGATCGGTCGGATTCAGGTGTAGCCAGAAACGATTTATTTTAGTACGAACTTTTTTCGACTAATGAGAAAGTTAGCTGCTACCCTATTAGTCGTCCTTGTCGTTAGTGCCGGATGTGTCGACACAGCGAGTGTTCTCTCCGACGGTACCGACCGGACGACCACGAGGATGGACCCGCCCACCACCAAACTCGTCGTCGAAGACAACTATCGGGGACCGTTCTCTGTCGAAGTCGTGAATGCTTCGACTGGGACGGTCTTGGTCGAAGAAAACTACACCGACTCGGAGAGTGGTATAATCGACCTGAGCGAGGAAATTCCCCGAAACGGCGTGGTCGAAGCCCGACTCTATACGAACGGGTCGCTTGCGTGGAACGAGACCATTCGCTGGTACGAGGGCTATCGACTCGAACTCCGGAAAAACGGAACGGTTTCGGCCAGTAAAGTCGAAGTATAGGCTCCCCGGCGAAAGGGTAATTACGACCAACTCGTGAAATCCCCTTCATGCCTGACCCAGACCCCGACGTCCTCGTCGCCGGAGAATCGCTTATCGACTTTCTGCCCGATAGCGCCGGGGCGCTCGCCGACGTAGCGAACTTCTCCCGGCGCGCTGGCGGTGCCCCAGCGAACGTGGCCGTGGCGCTCGCTCACCTCGGCGCGACCCCGTGGTTCTGGACCCGCGTCGGCGAGGACCCCTTCGGCGACCACCTCGCAGAAACCCTCTCGTCGTTCGGGGTCCCCGACCGGTTCGTCGAGCGCGACTCCTCGGCCAAGACCGCGCTGGCGTTCGTCAGCCACGACGAGGAGGCCGACCGCGAGTTCACCTTCTACCGCGATGGCACCGCCGACACTCGCGTCGAACCCGGCGGAGTCCCCGACGAAACCCTCGATTCGGTCGAATGGGTCTCGGTCGGCGGGGTGATGCTGTCTGCGGACCCCGGCCGGTCGGCCACGCTGGACCTCGCCGAGCGCGCCGCCGACCGCGACTGCACCGTGGTCTTCGACCCCAACGCTCGCCCCGAACTCTGGAGAGACGCGGACCGCGACTTTGCCGACCTCGTGGCCGAGATGCTCGACCTCGCCGACGTAGTGAAGGCCACGCCCGAGGACCTCGCTGACGCCGGGTTCGAGGGCGACTCGCCCGAGGCGCTCGCCCGGAGCGTCACCGAGGCCGGTCCTGCTGAGGCCAGCTCCAATCGGACTGGCCCGCACACCGTCCTCCTCACCCTCGGCGGGACCGGCGCGTTCGCCCTCTCGACCGAGGCGGCCCCGTGGGGCGCTGGCGCGGCGTCTCACTCGGGGTACGACGTGGACCCGGTTGACACCACCGGCGCTGGCGACGCCTTCACCGCCGGAGCAATTGCGGCGTTCGCCGAGCAGGGCGACGGGGCCTCGCTGTCCGAGGTCATCGGGTTCGCCAACGCTGTCGCCGCGGTCACGACCACAGCGCAGGGCGCGATGGCGGCCCTGCCGACCCGCGAGGCGGTCCGGGAGTTCCGGGACTGAATCGACCGCGGCGACCCCACGAGCGAAAAGCTACGACGACGCTCCTGTCCTCGAAGTTCGCGGCCGCGGAGTCGGCCTCAAGGTGGCCGACGCCCCCGAAATATTTGTGCAATGGCAACACAATCCACGGCCATGCACGAGCGAGCCGCGGAGTTCGCCGACCGGGCGGACAGGGAGTACGATTTCGAGGTCGAAGTCAAGGAGTTCCCCGAGGGAACCAAGACCGCCGAGGACGCCGCCGAGGCCATCGGGTGCGACGTGGCCCAAATCGCCAGTAGCATCGCCATGCAGGCCGGCGACAGACTCGTCGTGGTCGTGACCAGCGGGGCCAACCGCGTGAGTGAAGCGAAGTTGGCGGGCCTCCTCGGACTGGACGAGGACGACGTAGCAATGGCCAACGCCGGGGAAATCAAGGCCGCGCTCGGGTGGTCCATCGGCGGTGTCCCGCCGTTCTGCCACGACGCCGAGGTCCCGGTGTATCTGGACGAGACGCTGACCGAGTTCGAGACGGTCTGGGCCGCCGCGGGGACGCCCGAGGCGGTCTTTCCCATCGACCCCGAGGAGCTTCGGACGCTTTCGGGTGCTGAGGTCGCCGACGTGGCGGAGTAACTGCTTTCGCGGTTCTCGACCGTTTAGGAGCTATCACGAGCTAACCCGAGCGTCTGAGCCGTTGGAAGGCTCCACCCGTAGTTGACCGCCGCCAACCGCGTCCCAACCGTCACCGCCGCGCACACCGCCGCGGCAGTCCCCGCCGTTCCGCCGAGCGTCACCGCGACCCAGTAGGTCGTTCCGCCCAGCACCGCGCAACTCGCGTAGAAATCGTCGAACAAGATGAACGGTGAGCGGTCGAGGAGGATGTCCGCGAAGGCACCACCGCCGACCGCGTTGATGGTCGCAACGGCGACGACACCGAACCCCGAGACGCTGGCGTCGGCCGCCACGATGGCTCCGGCAGTGGCGAACGCGGCGAGTCCGATTGCGTCGGAGACCAGCGTGACCGGATGGTCGTCGGGAGAGTCGAGGACGACGCTCAGTCCGACCGCCAGCGCCACGCCGAGGAGGCCGAGACCGATTTCGCCGAGCGACCGGAGTACCAGCGGGACGCGATTCACCAGCAGGTCCCGTGTCGCCCCGCCAGCGAACGCCGTGACCAACCCGACGACTGCGACTCCGAACACGTCGAACTCCTCTCGTATCGCCTTGGTCGCGCCGACGAGCGCGAACGCCACCAATCCGACCGTGTTCATCGCGGTGAAGGGGTCCACCAGCAGGGGTGCGAGAAAGTCCTGACTCACTACTCTCGGACACGGATGCGATGGTCTTGAGGCCTCCGCATCCGGTGTCGCTGGCGAGACGCTTCGGTGAAGTCGAACTCTTGATTTCCCACCCATCCTAATCGCCGAACATGAGCCTCCTCCAGACCGCGCTCACGACCGCCACGGACGCCGCGCTCGGCATCTGGCTCGGGACCATCCTGTTCTTCTCGTTCGTCGGCGCGCCGACGACCTTCGACGTGTTGGGCGACGACGCCGGGCAGGTGGTCAACGCCATCTTCCCGAAGTACTACCTCCTCGGGGTCGGTCTCGGTGCGGCCGCGCTGGTGGCGGTGCTGGTCGCTGGCCTCGTGACCGCTTTCGACGCACCGCGAATCGGCCTGCTGGCACTCGTCGGGGGCGGTATCGGGATGAACGCCTACGCCCGATGGGTTCTGATTCCGAAGATGGACCGTGCTGGCGACGACGCTTTCGCGCAGTACCACAAGCAGTCGGTCGCGCTCAACGGCGTGACGATGCTGGCCGTCGGCACAGCGTTGGTCCTCTCGCACGTCTGAGAATGCTATGCGTTTGCTAAGAAAATAAAAACGATGGCAAAAGGAACCTATACGTTGCTCATCGAACTCGAATCGGACGCCACCGTCGAGTTCGGCGCTGTCGGCGAGCGCGCCCTCTCGTCGGGGTGGTACGCCTACACCGGGAGCGCGTTCGGCACCGGCGGGTTCTCGCGGGTCGAACGCCACCGCGAACTCTCTGCCGAGGAGCGCGATGTCCGCCATTGGCACGTCGATTACCTCCTCGGGCACCCCGAGAGCAGGGTCGCAGAGGTCGTAAAGACGGCCGACGAGGACGTGGAATGCGAGGTGAGCCGTGAACTCGACGCCGAACCAATCGCGGGCCTCGGGGCCTCGGACTGCGACTGCGATTCGCATCTGAAATTTGCGGCCGAGCGTGAGGCCTTAGAGCGAGGAGTTCGACGGGCGCACGAGACGGCGACGGAGTAGAGTATCGGCATGGCTTCTTTCGTCCGGATTTGATTGTGAGAGTGAACAGCAGGACTACCGTGATGAACGTTTCTTGAAGCCCCCGCCCGCTCGCGGTCGCTGGTCGGCATATCCTCGGTCTCTCCGCACCCCCCGACCTCGGATAGAGGCCGACCAGCGACCAAGCCTCCGGCGCGACCGGGCGGCCCCTTCATCCCACCCGTCGGCCGGTTCTCCGGGCGTTTGCTGGTGGTTTGGTCGGCCGAGTGTTCTGTCGGTTGGTCAGTCGAGGGTTCGCTGGCGGATGGTCAGTTGAGCGTTTGCCGGTGGTTTGCGTCACCGAGCGCGTCCCGGTGATTTCTCCCACCGAGCGCATCTCTACGAAACCGCCCGACCGTCGCGCTCCGGGGTAGAACTAACTGCCTCGCGTCCTCACACCCGAGTATGGCACTCGAACGAAACGTTGGCGGACTCGACAGAATCGCTCGCGCCGTCGTCGGCGTCGCGCTGGTCGCGGTGGCAGTCGGCGCGTTCCTCACCGCGCGCCGAGGAGTCGCCACCGCCGCGGCGCTCGCTGGCGCTGGTCTCCTGTTCAACGCCGCAACCCAGTTCTGCGGCCTGAACGCGCTCCTCGGCATCGACACCTGCTCGCGAAAGCAGTAGAAAGCACAGAGAGAAGAACCGCCGCAGTCCCGCCGTCAGTACACCGCGTCGCGGATGTCGTCGGCGAGGTCCTCGAACGTGTCGAGGTGGGTCCGGCGCTCGGTCCGGAGCGTGGCCAGTTTCTCGTCCAGATTCGCCACGTTGTCGGCCACCTCGAACGCCGAGATGTCCATGCCGGGGACCTCGGTCGGTGTCGTCAGGCCGGTGGCCTCGTCGTCGCCCCACTCGACCGTCCCGCGGGCGATTTCCCGCAGGATGGTGACCGACTCCTCGACGCCGATGTCCTTCTGGCCCTCGCCGAGGTGGCCCGTGTTCAGCACGTAGCAGTCCACGTCGAGGTCCGCCACGAGATTCCGGAATCGGTTGCCCTCCTCGCCCTTCGAACCCATGATGAAGGGGTTGGTGCCGACCACGCGGATGGACTCGCCGGCCTTCGAGGGGTCGCCCGCGCTGGTCTGGATGGACTCGCCGAGCATGAACGCCACGGCGGCCTCCTCGGGCGTCAACTTGGCGACCGGGGGCATCACCGGGTTGCGCGTGATGAAGAACACTTGGTCAACCCCACCGAGGTCGATGTCCTCGCCCGCCGAGGACAGTTCGTCGCGCTCGATGACGGCGCGTCCGTTCGAGGTGTGGCGGTCGCTGTCGAAGTCCACGGTGCCATCCTCAGCAACGTCCACGTTCTCCAGCACGGCCGACTCGTCGGTGACGGCGCTGTAGAGTGCTGGCTGTTCTTCTTCCTCCAGTCCGATGGTCTTGACGTAGAGACCGTGGCCCTCGCTTCCCGCAATCGTCCCGTCGGGGAGGAGCGCGCACACGTCGTCCTGAAGCATGGTGGCCTCCTCGCCCGACTCCTCGTCAAGCCAGAGACCGTGGGCGGTCAGCGTGGACTTGCCCGTCGCGGAGAGTCCGAGGAAGGCCTGTCCGACCTCCGACAACTCGCCCGAATCGTCTTCGAGGCGGACGCGCTTGCTTCCGGCGTGGAGGCCGAGTCCTCCGCTCTGCTTGGCGTAGTACATGAATAGCCGAAGGAAGGACTTCTTGGCCTCGCCGGTGTAGTCGCTCCCGAGGACCGCGGTGGTCCCCTCGTCGGGGAGGATTCGGATGGCCACCTCGTCGGCGTCGGGCACCTGCACCGTCACGAAGTCGGGGTCGGGCGTCTCGTCGCCGTCGTACTGGACGGGTTCGAAAAGCTTCGACCACGCCAGCGCGATGCGGCCGAACTCCTTGGGGACGTAGAGTCGGCAGACGTAGGAGTGGCCGTCGTGGCGGCCCATCTGGCGGTCCACGCAGACCATCTCTCGCTCGCGGGCCTCGGCGAAGGCGTCTTCGATGCGGGAGTAATCGTCCGCGCCGAAGTTCGAATCGACCGCGTTCTTGGTCTTGTCGGCGTTGCGCGAGCGCTCCTCGCTGACGTAGGACGGAGAACCGAACTCCGTCGTCGTTTCGAGATGCTCGGAGAACTCGCGGAGTCGGTCCATCGACGGATTATAAATCACGTCGTCCGCTTCGGCCGGGTCAGGGAGTGCTGTCTCCAGCGATTGAACTGTCTTCCCGGATTCTGACATCAAGTGAAGACAGAGTACGGGGACGTATAATTATGCACCATTTACCCGAGTGTTGCGTCTTCTTCTGCGGATTTTTGATTTCGGATGCGAGTAAATAATCTGGGTTTTGTGGCGGATGGTGGCGATTGTGTCTGAGTAGGTACGAATTATCCGCCCGCTAAAGCAACCGCGTCCTCTCGCGGATTATTCGTCCGGCGTCGATTCGCCGCCGACGTGCCCGAGATGGCTCGACTCCTCGGATTCCCACCCGGCTGAAACCGGACACCACTTTTAAGCGAAAACCGGGCGAACCTCCGGGCGTGGACGAGAATACGGGCGGTTTGTCGGGACTGTTCGCCCCCGAGCGAGTCGCCGTAATCGGCGCGACCGAGAGCGAAGGGTCGATAGGTCGGGCGATTACGAGCAACTTGCAGGCCGACTTCGCGGGCGAAATCGTCCCGGTGAACCCCAAATACGACGACGTGCTGGGTCTGGAGTGTTACCCCGACATCGCCGAGGTGCCGGGCGAAGTGAACCTCGCAGTAGTCGTCGTGCCCCCGAAAATCGCAGTCGAGGCCGTCCGCCAGTGCGGCGAGGCCGGCGTCCGGAACGTGGTGGTCATCACCGCCGGATTCGGCGAGACCGGAAGCGAGGGTGCGAGCAGAGAGGCCGAACTCACCGAGGTCGCCCAGCAGTACGACCTCAACCTCGTCGGTCCCAACAGCCTCGGGGTGATGAGTACCCCGAACGGGATGAACGCCACCTTCGGCCCCGAGAACGCGCTTTCCGGGTCGATTTCGTTCATGAGCCAGTCGGGGGCGTTCATCACCGCGGTCCTCGACTGGGCTAACGACGAGGGAATCGGTTTCAAAGACGTGGTGTCACTGGGCAACAAGGCAGTACTGGACGAGACCGACTTCGTGGAAGCATGGGGCGAGGACCCCAACACCGACGTAATTCTGGGCTATCTGGAGGGCGTCGAGAACGGCGGGGAGTTCATCGACTCGGCCCGCCGAGTGACCGGCGACACTCCCATCGTGATGGTCAAGTCGGGCCGGACCGAGGCCGGCGCGCAAGCGGTTTCGTCGCACACCGGCACCCTCGCCGGGAGCGAGCAGGCTTACGAGGCCGGACTGGAGCAGGCGGGCGTCCTCCGGGTCGAGAACGTCCAAGAGCTGTTCGACTTCGCCCAGATTCTGTCGGGCCAACCCCTGCCCGACTCCGACGACGTGGCTATCGTCACGAACGCTGGCGGTCCGGGCGTGATGACCACCGACGCGGTGGGCGACTCGAACCTCTCGCTGGCCTCGTTCTCCGACGAGACTCTCTCGGCGCTCTCGGAGGCGATGCCCGAGGAGGCCAACATCTACAACCCAATCGACGCCATCGGAGACGCCGACATCGAGCGATTCGAGCAGGCGCTGGACATCGCGCTGGCCGACGAGAACGTCGGGTGCGCGGTGGTCCTTTCGGCACCGACCGCGGTCCTCGACTACGACGAACTCGCCGAGGTCGTCACCGACTTGCAGGCCGAGTACGACAAGCCCGTCGCGTCGGTGCTGATGGGCGGCGAGCGCACTTCGTCGGCCAAGGAGAAACTGCGCGAGGGCGGCATTCCGAACTACTTCGACCCGGCGCGGGCGGTCCGGAGTCTCGATTCGCTCTCGCGCTACCGGGAAATCAGCCAGCGCGAGTACGAGGACCCCGAAAAATTCGACGTGGACCGGGAGCGCGCCCGCCAAATTCTGGAACGCGTCGAGGAGCGCGGCGACAATCGCCTCGGCGTGGAAGCGATGGGTCTGCTCGACGCCTACGGGATTCCGACCCCCGAGGGGACCATCGCCGAGGACCCCGAGGAGGCCGTCGCGTCGGCCCAAGACATCGAGGGCGACGTGGTGATGAAAATCGTCTCCCCCGACATTCTCCACAAGTCCGACATCGGCGGCGTGAAGGTCGGTGTCGCCCCGGAAGACGTGTACGATGCCTACGAGGACCTCGTGACTCGCGCCCGGAACTACCAGCCAGACGCCGATATTCTGGGCGTGCAGGTCCAAGAGATGGTGGACCTCGATTCGGGCACCGAGACCATCATCGGGATGAACCGGGACCCGCAGTTCGGTCCCCTGCTGTTGTTCGGTCTCGGCGGTATCTTCGTGGAGATTCTGGAGGACACCGAGACCCGAGTCGCCCCGGTCAGCGAGCGAGAGGCCACCGAGATGGTCGAGGGAATCCGGTCGGCACCCCTCCTGCGAGGAGCGAGGGGGCGCGAACCCGCCGACCGGGAGGCAATCGTAGAGAGCCTTCAGCGTCTCTCGCAACTCGTGACCGACTTCCCCGCAATCTTGGAACTCGACGTGAACCCCCTCGTGGCCGGTCCCGACGGGGTGCAGGCCGTGGACGTGCGACTGACTGTGGACCCTGATAAACTATGAAAACGATACTCGTTACCGCGACCGAGGAGAGTACAGGCAAGACCGCGGTCGCGCTCGCGCTGGCCAAACTGGCCGCCGAGCGCGGCCTGTCGGTCGGCTACATGAAACCCAAGGGCACCCGACTCCAGTCCAACGTCGGCAAGACGCTGGACGAGGACCCGATGCTGGCCCGCGACCTGCTGGATTTGGACGCCGAGATGCATAATCTCGAACCCATCGTCTACTCGCCGACGTTCATCGAGCAGGCGATTCGAGGCCGGGAGGACGCCGACGAAATCCGTGAACAGGTACGCAAGAGCTTTGAAAAACTTGCTGAAGGAAAGGATTTGATGGTCGTGGAGGGCGGCGGCAAGCTAACCACGGGCGGCATCGTGGACCTCACCGACCCCGAAGTCGCCGACCTGCTCGATGCCGAAGTTCTGCTCCTCTCGAAGTACGCGAAGGGCGGCGACGTTGACGACCTGCTGGCGGCGGCCGACGACGTGGGCGACCGATTGCTCGGCGTGCTGTTCAACGCCATCTCGGACGCCAACTTCGACGACCTCGAAACCGAGGTGGTGCCCTTCCTCGAAGGCCGAGGAGTCCCGGTCCTCGGGGTCGTCCCCCGCGAGCAGTCGCTGGCCGGTGTGACCGTAGACGGCCTCTCTGCGGAACTCTCCGCGGAGCAGTTGAACGACGCGCCGGGTGACGCCTTCGTAGAGCGGTTCCTCGTCGGCGCGATGTCGGGCGATTCCGCGCTCAGGCACCTCCGCCGGACCAAGGACGCCGCGCTCATCACCGGGGGCGACCGGCCGGACCTCCAGCGCGTCGCGCTCGAAGCGCCCGGCGTGAAGTGCCTCATCCTGACCGGCGGATTCCGGCCGCCGGGGGCAATCGTCGGCAAGGCCGAGGAGAAGGGCGTCCCCGTCCTGCTGGTCCAGTCGGACACGCTGACGACCATCGAACGCGCCGAGGACATCGTGCGGAGCGGCCGGACCCGAGACGCCGAGACGGTCGAGACGATGCGTGACCTGCTCCACGACCACGCCGACGTGGAGGCCATCGTCGGCGCAGGCGAGTCGTCCGCCGTGACCGACCCCGAGTCGGACGACGACCCCGAGAGCGACTCCCCCGAGGGCGGTAACGCCGAATAATCGCCCAACGGCGTTCCGTCGCGGGTAATGATACGTCACCTCAGCAATTACCAGAAAACATAAATAATGACCGTGGTAATTGTTGTCCAGAGGCAGTTGGTGGCGTGAGCAGAAACGTATACGAACCGGACACCGAACCCGAGGAATCCGACGAGACTGGCGAGGTCGCACTCCCGAACTACGGCCCGTGGGTATCGCTCTACGGCTTTCTCCACCGCGCCGTGCGACCCCGGACCGAGGTCTTTGCCGGGATGGGAACGGTCGGTCTCCTCGTTTTAGTCCGGCAGTTCTACGCCTTCATTTTCGGTCCCGGCGACTGGTCGGGACTCCCGCCGTGGTCGGTTCTGTGCGGCGTCCTCCTGTTTGGGTTCGGCGTGAACTACTACGCCGTGCGCGACCACACGGCCTGTTCGGAGTGCGGGACCGCCTTCGCCAGAGAGCGCGTCGCCAAGCGCCCGGTCCGCAACGAGTCGGCAGTCGAGTCGGATTCGGGCGTCTACATCCGCGAGACGCTGGAGTGTCAGTGCTGTAGAAACCGGACGACAGAGGTCTACCGCCAACCCGAGAAGAACCCTCGTCGGTTTTGACCTTACTCTCCGACCGTCACCATCCCTTTCACCGTCTCTCCGTCCATCGCGCGCCGGAACGCGTCGTCTACGTCGGCCAAGTCGGCCGCGAAGTCCACGATGCCTTCCACGTCCACCGCGCCGTCTGCGAGGAGGTCCACGGCTGAAGGGTAGGTGTTCCGGTACCGGAAGGACCCCCGAACGTCGAGTTCGTTGTCCACGATGTCCAGCACGTTCAGGGGGACCTCGGCCTCGGGCGCGAGGCCGACGAAGACGACGGTGCCACCCCGGCGAACCGCGTCGAGCGACCCCGCGATGGCGGATTTCGCGCCCGAGGCCTCGATTACCACGTCCACGCCGGAGCGATTCGCGTGGTCGGCGACCGCTTCCGCGAGGTCGGTCTCGCTCGGGTCGATGGTCGCGTCGGCACCGCGCTCCTCGGCGCGGCGGCGCTTTGCGTCCACTACCTCGGAGACGAGGACCTCGCTTGCTCCCCCAGCGTGGACAGCGGCCATCGCCAGCAGACCGATGGGTCCCGCGCCGGTGACGAGGACCGAATCGCCGACCCCGACCTCGCCGCGCCGGGCGGCGTGGATGCCCACGCTGAGGGGTTCGCAGAGCGCGCCCTCCCGAATCGAGACCGACTCGGGGAGGCGGTAGGCGAAGTCGGCGGGCCACACGACGTACTCCGCGAACGCCCCGTCGTCCGGCGGCGTCGCCATGAACGTCACGTCCGGGCAGAGGTTGTACTCGCCGCGCTTGCAGTGGGCGCACCGCCGGCAGGGCACGCCCGGTTCGAGCGCCACCCGGTCGCCCACTCGGAGGTCAGCGACCTGCTCGCCGACCGCTGTGACCTCGCCCGCGCTCTCGTGGCCCAGAATCAGGGGGTCCTCGACCACGTAGTCGCCGATTCTGCCGTGTTCGTAGTAGTGGAGGTCCGACCCGCAGATGCCGACCTCGCCGATTGCGACCAGCACCTCGTCGGACGCGGGGTCGGGTTCGGGGCGCTCCTCGATTTCGAGTCGGCCGGGTTCTTTCAGGACTGCGGTGCGCATGGCGGATGTTCGGTTTCGAGGAGTAAAGCGATTCGTGCGAGAGGTGGGAGGGATTCTCGAAGTATCCTGATTTGCTGGCGCGACGGTGCAGTTCTCGGGTACTGTTTCAGCGAAACAACGAGAACACCAACTGCAGTTTAGAAAGCCCTCGCGCGGTTCGCGGTCACGCGAACGAAGTGAGGGTGATCTCGGAGGACGCGGTTTGTCCTCCGGCGGTCGCTCACCGGGATATTTCGCGGGCGCGGTTCTGCGCCCGCGAAATAGGGCCGCGCTGAGACGACCAAGATGTACGCGAACCGCGCTCGCCCTTTCAGTCCGCCAAGGAAGTCTCCCGTTTCACCGAGTGAAGCGCGTGGTCAGTTGTGCTTCTCCCAACCTTCATTTGTTAGAAACCCCCACGCCATCCTGCCCGTTTATATCGGTTCCCGAAGAAGCCTCTCGTATGCCCGGTGCGGTATTCCTTCGGGGCGACGACGTGACGCTCCGGACCATCGAGGAGGACGACATCGAGTTCCTGCGCGACACCATCAACTTGCCCGAAGTGCGCGCTGGCTTGACCACGGCGTTCCCGCTCAACGCCGTGCAGGAGCGCGAGTACTTCGAGGAGCAGGTGTCGAACCGCGAGGACGTGAACCTCGCAATCTGTCACGACGAGGAAATCGTCGGTACCATCGGTCTCCACGACCTGAACCAGCGGGCGGGCCACTGCGAAATCGGCATCTGGCTTGCCCCCGAGTTCCACGGCCGGGGCTACGGCACCGCGGCCTCGCGCCTGCTGACCGACTACGCCGTCCGCGAACTCCGGATGCACCGCGTGATGGCCCGCGTGCTGGCGACTAACGAGGCCTCGGCGCGCATCTGGGAGAAGTTGGGCTTCGAGGAGGAGGGCGTCCACCGAGACGAGGCGTTCACCGACGGCGAGTACGTCGATATGCGCTACTTCGGCGTGCTGGCCGACGAGTGGCTTGAGTAGTCCGAGAAACAACTACTGGATTATTTTAACCATATAAACAATTCTAAAACGGTTGTTCGGATTGTTTTAGTCCAAGACCTCGCGCATCGCTTCGAGCGCAGGCGTGACGTTCGCCACGTCGCCCTCTATCCCGACGAAAATCGTCGGCGCGTCGTCGTACCCGACCACGACGAGGTTGATGCCGTCGTCGAACACCTCGACCGTGGCGGTGTAGCGTCCGAGCGGTTCGTGGAGGTCGCTCCGTCGGTCGCTGTGGAGTTTCTCGAACGACACGTCCTCGATGACTTTGCCGACCTCCTCGACCGAGTAGCCTTCGAGCGCCCCGTCGTCGGCGTAGGCGACCGAGTACTCCCGTTCCCGGAAGTCGCCGTAGAAGACGCCGCGCAGGCCGTCGCCGACCCGTTCTTCGAGCGCCGCTACCAGCGCGTCGATTTGGGAACTCATCGTTTCGGTTTCACCGCCCCAATTTTATATTTTCTTTGACCATTCAGGAGCGGATTTTCCCGGTTCCACCGGTCCACTCGGCGCTCCGGACTTGTCGGCGGTCCGCGCCACCCGGTTCAACAACGGGTTATTTAATCTATTAGCGAAAACCCGCGCTCGATGGAACTCGAACAGTTGCTGACGCTGGCGACCACGCTCATCCTCGCGGGGACGGTCCCGATTGCCGTCATCGCGGCCCGCGGATTCCGGGGTGCGCCGTTCGGTGCGGTCCTGCGACCGCTCCCGGTCGTGCTGGTGGGATACGTCGGACTGAACGCCAGCGCAGTGGTGGAGATGCCCGCCTCCATCTCCTTCGCCCTCGTGGTGTCGTCGGTGGCGACGCTCGGGGCGCTGGTGTCGGCCGCGCGGGTCCTCGTCCTCCTGACCGAACGGAGGAAACTATGAATCCGATGAACAACTTCGTCTCGTTGGTCTTCATCGCCCAGACCACGATGATGGTCCTGACCAGCGCGCTGTTGGTCTATCCGGTCTTGGCCTACGCTCAGAACGTCGCGCACACGCGAGGACTCCTCCTGCTGAGCGGTGCCTTCCTCGCGCTGACCGTCTCGTACGTCGCGGCGATTCCGCTGGGCATGACACTCACCTCGGCGGTCCTCGACGTGGTGTCGGCCCTGCTGGCGGCGCTCGGTCTCTGGCAGTTCGCCCGACCGTTCGTCCGGTTCGACGGCGGCGAGGTCGAAGCCACCGTGACCGTCACCGACTCCTCTGGGGGGTTCGAGAGTGCAGAGGAGGACTGACGGCGGGTCGTTCACCCTCTCGCCCGGCGAGCAGGCGCTGGTCTCGGTGCCCTCGATGGAGTCGCCGCTGTCGGTCCTGCCCGACGAGGCCTTCGAGAACCTGCTGGTCGTCTCGGCGACGGCCGCCCCCGAGAAGGTCGAGGCCATCGTCCGTCAGCGAGGAGGCGACCCTCAGAAGGTCGGGGTCGTCCCGGTCACGGGGTCGCAGGTCGAGTACGACGGGCCGCTCTGGACCACCGACGCGGTGGACCCCAGCGACCTCACCGGCATCAGCATCCGGTTCTCGAAGGCGATGGAGTACGTGATGCGCGGCGGGTGGGTGGTCGTGGACAACGTGAACGTCCTGCTGATGTACGGCAGAGAGGAGCAGGTCTTTCGCCTGTTCGAGTCGGTCGTATCCAGCGCCCGCGCCAAGGAGGCCTGCGGTGCCTACTGCACGGTCCGCGAGGCCGTCACCGACCAGACGTACTCTCGGTTTCGGAACTTCTGTGACCGCACCGTCTCGCTGGAGTAGGTCGCTCGCGTTTCCATCGAATAGTTCAGTCCGCGCTCGCGCTGATTTTCCCCGAACTGGATGCGGAAGGAGTAAGGGTAAAATTAATACCACGGCATTTGCTAAGGGTACTCATAGATGAAACGACGAGCCTTTCTGACGAGTAGCGCGGTTTCGCTGTCGGCAGTCGCCGGATGTCTCGGCGGCGGCGGTGGCGGGGGCAAACTCGCTGTCACGCCGACCGACGGGAATCTGGACGGCTACCCGCCGGCGTTCGACGACCAACCGGAGAAGCGCAACATCGACACCTCGTCGTTCGGCACGGTCAAGGAGAACGGCGTGCAGGTCCCGCTGGCCCCGGTAGACGTGGTTCACTACTGGTACAAGCGCGGCGAGGCCCGCATCGCCGACGCCCGCGGCGAGAAGCAGTACAAAACCTCCCGCGTCTACGGTTCGGTCCTGAGTCAGGCCTCGCCGAATCGCCGGGCGTCGGACGATCCCGTGATGGACTGGCCCAAAGACGACCGCATCGTCTGCTACTGCGGGTGTCCCCACCACCTCTCGTCCATCCGGGCGTCCCAACTCATCAACGAGGGCTACGAGAACGTCTACGTCATCGACGAGGGCTTCTGGGAGTGGCACGACCGCGGCTACCCGATGCGTGGCAACGACGTTGACAGCACGCCCAAAAACTGGGTCATTAAGGGAGAGACCCAAGCCGACTTTGCCGGAGAGAACGCGTGGGCACGTCACCGCAAGACCCAACAGGTCGAATCGACCGACATCGCCGACGAGGGTAGCTACGAGCTTCACCTCAAGTTCCACGAGGTCGGTCCCGACTCGACCATCCAAGTCGAGACGCCGGGCTACACCGTCGAAGGAAAACTGAAAGACCTCTCCGCGGGCACGATTCGCGGATAGCGACTCTCAGGAGGTCGCTTCCGGTCTCTCCTCCTCGTCGAAGGGGTCTTCGAGGTCGCCCATCACGGCCTCGAAAGCGTCTGTCGCCGTGACCAGTCCGACGACTTCTCCCTCGGACTCGACCAGCGCGAGTTCGTGGTGTTGGGCCTGAAACTGGTCGATGACCTCGCTGACGGCTTGGTCGGCCGGCACCGTCATCGGGTCGATGGCGATTTCCGCGAGCGTCGTCTCGCCCGCCCGGAGTCCGTCGAGGTTGGTCACGAGGACCGGTGCGTGGATGACACCGACGAACTCCGCTAACTCGCCGTCAACCAGCGGGAACCGGGAGAAGGGATGCTCCTCGACGGTCCGAACCACCGCGTCCGGGTCGTCGTCCACCGACAGCGACACCACGTCCTCGCGGTCCACCATGATGTCGCTGGCGAGGATGTCGTCGATGGCGAACGCCGCGAGGACCTCCTCCTCGCGCTCGTCTTCGAGGTCGGTCCGACTCAGCAGGTCGCCGATTTCCCGGCGCACGTCTCCTCTGGTCGAGATTTGGGTGTCCTCGCCCTCCTCGGCCTCGGTCCACGACCGAGTGATTTCGACGCCGAACAGCGAGAGGAGCCACTTCGCCGCCTTGTCCGAGAGGATGATGACGGGCGAGAAAATCTTGGTCCAGTAGTAGAGCGGTGCCGAACCGTACTTGGCGACGAACCGGGTGCGCTCGATGCCCAGATACGTCGGGGCCTGCTCGCCGACGATGACGTGCAGGAGGTTGATGATGGTGAGGGCGGCGATGGCGCTCGCCGCGTGCGAACTGATGCCGGTTAGTGCGATGACCGGTGTGAGGAGGGTCGCCAGCGCGGGTTCGGCGACCACGCCGAGGCCGACGCTACAGATGGTGATTCCGAGTTGGCACCCCGAGAGAAAGATTTCCAACTTGTCGGTCATCTCCCACGCGCGCTCCAATCCCATCGACCCTTGGAACTCGCCTTCGGTGAACTGCCGAACGCGAGTCATGGCGAACTCGATGGTGACGAAGTAGCCGTTGCCGAGTAACAGCAAGCCACCACCGGCGACTCGCAGGACCGTATCCAACGCAACCATTGTCCGAAAATCGACGCGAAAGACGCATAAAGTTAGTGGGTGAACTGACGGGGACTCGTCGTCGGCCCAGCGAACCCTCCGGAGAAACCCGGACCTATCGGTGGCTAATTATTTCCCGACCGAGAGTGCTTACTTATGTATGCCACAAGTAATGGAATGCCATACCAAAGATGTTATAAAGTAACATCCCAATTAAATCTCTTATGGCCGGTTACAACCGACGGTCGTTCCTCAAGCTCAGCGGTACAGCACTCGGCGGCATCGCGGTCGGCAGTTCCGTCACTGCCGCGGCGTCCACCGAGCGATTCCTCGTGGACACGGCGAAGACCTCCCAGTCCGAGGTCGAATCAGCGGGCCTCGAAGTCGTCCACGACCTCCACGAAATCAACGTGCTGGTCGTGAAGGGGTCGGAGTCCGACGTCGAATCGCTCGGCATCGACTACGCCGCCGACAGCGCCTACTCGCTCGACCTCCCCATCGAGCGAGAGTCGCCCATCACGGCCGAGGACGCGAGCGACGAACCCGCGTACCCGATTCAGTGGGACAAGCAGGCCCAGAACATCCCGGAAGCCCACGAAATCACGCGCGGTGAGGAGACCCGCGTCTCCGTCATCGACACCGGTGTCGCGGCGGGCCACCCGGACCTCGAACACGCCGTCAACGAGGAGCTTTCGCAGGACTTCACCGGCGACGGCTACGGTGCGGCGGGTCCCTACGGCGGCTACCACGGTACCCACGTCGCAGGTATCGTCGCGGCCGACGACCAGAACGACGCCGGCGTCGTCGGGAGCGCCCCCGGTACCGAAATCGTGGACTGCCGGGTCTTCTCGCCGAGTTCGCTCGCGTCGTTCGCCGACATCCTCGCGGCAATCGTCTACAGCGTCCGCATCGGTTCGGACGCCGCCAACCTCAGCCTCGGCGCGTACCCCTCCACCCGGAAGGGCCAAGGGAAGTTCTACGGCAAGGTCCTCAACCGGACGACGACCTACGCCAACAATCAGGGCACCGTCATCGTCGTCGCGGCCGGTAACGACGGCGCTGACCTCCAGCACGACGGCAACGTCGTCAGCCTCCCGGCAGAGGCCGCCAACGTGATTTCGGTCAGTGCGACCGGTCCCATCGGCTTCAACTGGGGCGGTGAGGGTCTCGAATCGCCGACCTACACGCCCGCGAAGTACACCAATTACGGCACCAACGCCGTGGACATCGGCGCACCCGGTGGCAACTACGACGCCGAGTTCCCCGCCGGCTGGTACTACGACATGGTGTTCAACACGGTTGCCATGCCCAACTTCGACGACGAGGGCAACTACCTCGGTGCCACCTACGACTACTCGTGGATTGCCGGTACGTCGATGGCCGCACCGCAGGTCGCTGGTGCCGCCGCGCTCGTCCGGAGTCAGAACCCCGGTCTCAACGCAAACGAGGTCCGCCAGACGCTGGAGAACAGCGCGGACGAAGTTGATGAGTTCGACAAGGCCTACTACAGTTCGGGCGTGCTGAACCCCTACGCCGCGCTGAAGTAGACCGAACGTTCAACCGTTTTTTACTGGCCGCTCGCTGAGTCGTCGGGAGCGCCGCGTTCGTCCTCGTCGGCGGACCGGACGGTGATTCGCTCCGCGTCGAGAACAGTTACCTCGTACCCGGAGTAGGTGAACCGCACCCGAGGAGTCCCTGCTCTCGTCCACTCGCGCCCGAACAGTCGGTTCAACGCGTCCGGGTCGATGGCGCGGTGGAGCGGCGTGTCGATTTCGACCGGTGTGACGCCTTCGGCCTCGGCCACCGCCTCGACGACCGCCGTACTCACCTTTCGGTCGTCGCTGAGGGCGGTTCGAGAAACTGGCATACGTCTCTATTGGACACGCCCCGCTCTAAAAGGTGTCGAGCGAAGCGCGATTTGCCGGAAAGAAGGCGTCTAGTGGTCGATTCGGCCCGTTTGACGGTGCGTCGTCGCTCGATACTGACGGACGACCGACTGGTTTCGAGGTCGTGTCGAACCGCCGGGAATCGAACGCGCGTAACAACGCCACGTGTTCATTTGAAAAGTATATTTCTATGTTTTAGACGTATATAGGGTCATTTGAATTATTGGAATATTTCCTCGACTGCTCGCGTTCGGTCTCGGCGTTTGCCGGAGTTACCATCTCCACGGGGCGATTTCGAATCCGAGACCTTTATGGCCGAGCTGTTAGTACCCTTCTAACAACACCGCTGATAGTATGTTCCTACAAACAGCACCGCAGGGGGTCGTCGCGTGAAGGCGAGCGACCTCTTTGCGGCCGTCACGGAGTACAGTCGCGGAATTATCGCGGTTCTCCTCGTCCTGACCGTACTGGTCGGGGCGGGCGCACCGATGGTCGGCCAGTCGTCGTCGCTCGAGCAGTTCCAAAGCGACAGTACGGCCGCCGAGAAGTTGGACTTCATCGAGTCGAACTTCGCTTCGGGCGACCAGAACAGAACGTCAGTACAGCTAATCGTCCGGGACGAGGACGGAAACGTCCTCTCGAAGGGCGCACTAATCGAGACGCTCGAACTCCAGCAGTCGCTCCGGAACAACCGGACGATAAACCAGACGCTGGCGAACAACACCCCGACTTCCGGGGTGGCGAACATCGTCGCCACCGTGGCGATTCGCCAAGAGCAGGCGACCGAACTCCGCGAGGAGGGCGCGGCGCTCCGCCAGAAGCGCGCGAAACTCAACGCCACGGCCGGCCAGCTTTCCGACGCGCTGAACCGGACGCGAGAGATTCAGCGCCAGTACGACCAACTGAACCGGTCGCGCCAGCGCGGTCAAATTAACGACTCGGCTTACCGCCAGCAAGCGAGTCAACTCGACAGTCAGCTTCGCCAGATTCGGAGCGGCGTGGACCAATCCCTGACCGACACGCAGGCCGCTCGATTCACGCGGCTGATGAGCCAGACCCGGACGCTTCAGGGGCAACTCGACACGCTCAACGCCTCGCTGGCCGCGGGCGAAATCAACCGCTCGACCTACCGCGAGCGCGCCGCACCGATTCAACAGAGCTTCGAGCAGACCTACACGAAGGGTCTGCCGGGCGTCCTCCGCGGGGAGTTCGCCGAACTTCGAGAACAGGGCACGCAGTTGCAGGAGCAACGCGCGCAGTTGCAGAACGCTTCCGCGCCGACCCTCTCGGAGCAAATCGAACAGCTTCAATCGATGAACGAGTCGGAAGTCGAATCGCTCGTCGGGTCGGTCCTGACCGAGGGCGGTAACGGTCCCGCCGAGCAGGCCTTCGCGTTCATGCCGACCTCCTACGAACCGGGTAGCACCGAGGCCGACGCGACGATGCTGGTCGTCTTCCAGACCCAGCAGAGCGAGACCGTCCAAAGCATGGCCTCCTCGACCATCGTGGAGTCCCAGACCGCCATGCAGACGCTCGCCCAGCAGTCGATAGACCGCGACGTGCTGGTCTTCGGGTCCGGCATCATCAGCGAGGAGACCGACCAGTCGATGGCCGACAGTATCGCCATCGTCGGCCCGATGGCCCTGCTGTTCGTGGTGATAACTCTCATCATCGCGTACCGGGACCTGCTGGACATCCTCCTCGGGGTGTTCGGCATCTTCGCGGTCCTCGTCTGGACCTTCGGGTTCATGGGTTGGGCAGGCATCACGTTCAACCAGATTTTCATCGCGGTGCCCGTCCTCCTCATCGGTCTCTCCATCGACTACGCGATTCACGTCTTCATGCGTCACCGCGAGGAGCGCGAAGAACACGAAGGCGAGAGCGTCCGTGAAGGCATGTCGGTGGCGCTGGCGAGCGTCGGCGTGGCGCTCGTCTGGGTCACGGCGACGACGGTCATCGGCTTCATGTCGAACCTCGTCAGTCCCCTGCCGCCGATTCAGGACTTCGGTATCGTGAGTTCGGTCGGCATTCTGGCGGCGCTGGTCGTGTTCGGGGGCCTGATTCCGGCCCTGAAGGTCGAAATCGACAGTCTCCTCGAATCGAAGGGCTTCGACCGCCAGAAGCGAGCGTTCGGAACCGGCGGCGGCGCGCTCGGGTCGATGCTGTCGGTCGGTGCGACTGCGGCGCGCAAGGCCCCCATCGTGGTGTTGGCGCTGACGCTGGTGCTGTCGGCCGGTGGCGCATACGGCGCGACGCAGGTCGATACCAGTTTCTCTCAGAGCGACTTCCTCGCCGAGGACCCGCCGGGGTGGATGAAGGACCTGCCCGAACCGTTCGCGCCCGGCACCTACACGGCGAAGGCGAACCTCGAGTACGTCAACGAGAACTTCCTGCGACAGGACTCGCAGGCCCAAGTTCTCATCGAGGGTGACGTGGCGAGCGCGTCAGCCTTAGAGCAAGTCCAGTCGGCGCGCGACTCGGCCGCCGAGAAGGACGTGGTGGTCGTCCTCTCGAACGGCGAACCCCGGATTCAGAGTCCGCTCTCGGTGATGTCGCAGGTCGCGGCCGAGAACGAGACGTTCAACGCGACGCTTCAGTCTGCGGACACCGACGGTGACGGCGTGCCCGACAAGAACGTCGAACAGGTCTACGACGAACTCTACGAGGTCGCACCCGACCAAGCCGAGGGCGTCGTCGCCCGCGAGGACGGCGAGTACACCGCGGTCCGGATGGTCGTCTCGGTCAAGGGCGGGGCCTCGTCGTCGGCAGTCACCGAGCAGATGCGCGAAGTTGCCGATGGCGTCGAAGGCGACGACCTGACCGCCACCGCGACCGGTCAGCCCATCGTCTTCGAAATCGTCCAAGACCAACTGCTCGATACGGTCATCCAGAGCCTCATCATCACGCTGGGCGCGACGTTCGGCTTCCTGATGATAGCCTACCGACTCGCTCACGGGAGCGCCACCCTCGGAGCCATCACGCTCCTCCCGGTGGCGTTCAGCGTCTCGTGGATTCTCGGGACGATGTACCTGCTGGGGATGCCCTTCAACGTCCTGACGGGGATGATTACCAGCCTCACGGTCGGGTTGGGCGTCGCCTACAGCATCCACCTCAGCGAGCGGTTCACGCTGGAACTCGGTCGGCGTGACACTATCTGGCAGGCGATGCACGAGAGCGTCACCGGAACCGGCGGCGCGCTGTTGGGAAGCGCGGCGACGACCGTCGGCGGGTTCGGCGTCCTCTCGTTCGCCATCCTGCCCGCGCTCCAGCAGTTCGGCATCATCACCGGCCTGACCATCATCTACGCCTTCCTCGCCAGCGTGCTGGTGCTTCCCAGCCTGCTGGTGCTGTGGACGCGCTACCTCGGGCCGGGCGAGACCGGCGAGGCCACGACCCAGACCGCCGGTAGCCCGGTCGCAAACAGCGGCGCGACGGAGGTGGGAGAGGACTAATGGACGAACCCGACGCCATCGAGGCCCTCGAAAATCTGGGTCTCTCGAACTACGAGGCCAAGGTTTTCACCGCGCTCCAGCGACTCGGGACCGGCACCGCCCGCGACGTGCATCGGGCGACGGACGTGCCCCGGTCGCAGGTCTACGGTGCGGCCGAGTCGCTCCAAGAGCGCGGTCTGGTCGAGGTCCAGCAGTCCAAGCCCATCCAGTACCGGCCCGTCAGCCTCGAAGCCGCCCGGTCGCACCTCCGAGGAGAGTTCGAGCGCACCAAGGAACGCGCGTTCGACTACCTCGAATCGGCCCGCGAACAGCGTGGCGAGGGCGACGAGGAGCGCGAGGACATCTGGACGGTCCACGGTCGGACCAGCATCGACGGTCGGGTCGAGCAACTGCTGGAGGAGGCCGAACACCGGGTCGTCTTCGGCGTCGGGCGGGACGCCCGCGGTCTGACCAACGAACTCGCGGACCTCATGCGCGAGCAGGCCGATTCCGGCGTCGAAGTGGTCGTCATCGGCGACGAGGCGCTCGGCGAAATCTTCGCCGACAGCGACGTGCAGGTCGTCCAAGTCCCGGCCGACCACCCCCACGGCGACGACCCGGTGGGTCGGGTCGTGGTCGTGGACGCCGAGACGGTCCTGCTGAGCGTCCGCAACCAGCGCGACAACGCGGAACTCGACGACGAGACAGCCATCTGGTCGTCCCGGACCGGCATCGCCGCGGTCCTCATCCAACTCATCGACGGCGGCCTCGGCGAAGCTGTATCGGTGTAGGAAACGAGAATATTTACTTTCCGATTATTTTTCTTGCTTTCGAGTAGATTTTCGTTTCTCACACTCCCCCGACAGTTTTCTCGGTCGGCCGTGTACCCCCTGACATGTCGTGGTACGCAGTCGCTGTGCTGGACGACGCCTTCGACGCGACGAAGGCGTTTCTGACCCCGCTCGATGCTCGCCAATGGCTCAAACTCGCGCTGGTCGTCTTCTTCCTCGGTAACGCCGGCGGAGGAGGCGGCGGCTCCTCTGCCTCTACGGGGAGTTCGACCAGTCCCGGAACTCCCGGCGGCCCGCCGGGACCGACCGGAATCGAGACCGACCTCCCCGCCGAATTCGGCGAGTTCCTGCCGATACTCGTCGGGGTCGTCGCCGTCGCGCTGGTGGTCGGCCTGCTCTACGCGCTGGTCGGGTCGGTGATGGAGTTCGTCTTCGTGGAGTCGCTTCGCAGACGGCGCGTCCGGATTCGGGACTACGCGGGCCAGCACACCGGGCAGGCCGTCCAGTTGTTCGTCTTCCGGGTGTTGCTCGGGCTATTGGTCGCGCTCCCGGCGCTCGGGGTAGTGGCGGGCGTCCTCTCGCTCGCGGGAATCGCCCCGGCGCTTCCGGTCGGCCTGCTGGTGGTCCTCGCGCCGCTGTTGATACTCGTCGGCATCGCCGTCGCAATCGTAGACGGTTTCACGGTCAACTTCGTCGTCCCCGTGATGATTCTGAAGAACGTCGGCGTCGCCGCGGGGTGGAAGCGATTCTGGCCGACGCTGACCCGCGATTGGAAGCAGTACGGCGTCTACGCGCTGGTCCGGGTCGGCCTCTCGTTCGCCGTCGGCGTCCTCGCGTCGATAATCGGCGGCGTCGTCGGCGCGGTGCTGGTCGCGCCGCTCGTGGTCGTCGGGATTTTCGCCGTCCCCGCGCTCGGCGGCCCGGCCGGACTGCTGGCGAACCCGCTCGCGGTGGCCGTCGCGGTCCTGCTGGTGCTGTCGTACTTCGTGCTTCTGACCGCCACGCTCGCGGTGGTCTTCGTGCCGGTCCAGACGTACCTCCGGTACCACTCACTGCTGGTACTGGGCGACACCGACCGGGATTTCGACCTGATTCCGGAACTCCGCCGGGAGATTCGAGACGCCGGGTGAGGTCAGAGTTTCGCGTCGAGTTGCCACGCCACCGACCCGTCGTCGAGCAGTTCGCCGTCCCGCCGGACGTGGACCACGGGCGCGTCGTCCATCCGAAGCCACTCGCGGTCGGTCTCGCCCGACAGCGAAATCGACCCCGAGGACCGCCCGATTCCCGCCGAATCGTCGTCCAGTGCGAGGGGGTCGGCACCGCGCTCGGTCGCCACGATGGGGATGTTTTCGAGGTGCGGGTCAACTTCCCGGAGGAGCGTGCGGTACTCACGGACGAGTTCGACGGCCTCCTCGACGGCGGTCGCCGAGGGAAAGGACTCGCCGCGCACCGGGACCGGGCGTTTGCCAGACAGCGGACAGACGACGGCGAAATCGCCATCGGGGTCGGCCAAGTCGGCTATCCGCTGGTGGAGGTGTTCGAGACGGTCTGTCATGGGGGTTCGGTGGGAGACGCCAGCGGAGTCGCTAAGAGGTTTCGGAATCGCCATTGGTAGAGAGAATGATAGGTAGGACTTTCAGACCCGAGCGCAGAGATGGCTCCGGACCGCGCGCTGGCAGTCGGCGAGCGCGGCGTCGAGTTCCGCGAGGTCGGCGAGGACGGGGTAGTCCGCCTCGAACTCGCCGTAGAGGTGGTCCAGCAGTTCCGACTCCCGGATGCCGGTCAGGCCGTCGTTCTGAGTGCCCCGAACTGCGGACTGGCGCTCGTCCGCGAGTCGGTCGCAGGTCTCGCGGAAGGACGCCAACCGGTCGTGGCGCTCCCGTAACTCCTCGAAACCGAGTTGGAGGAGGGGCGTCTCGTCGGCGTCGGCGAGCCACTCGGTAATCGCGTCGAGTTCGTCGGCGACCTCCCGGATTCGGTCGCGCTCGGCCCCGATGGCGTCGGCCAGCAGTCCGACCTCCTTCCGGCGGGCCTCGATTCGGGAGACGAGTTGTGCCTTGAGTCCCGGCGCGAACCCACCCGCCGCGGGAGAGAGCGCCGCGGCCAGTTCGGCGGACAACTCGTCGGCCATCGCCTCCGAGAGCGTCCCGGCGTCGGCGTAGGGCAGGACCGTCTCGGTGAAGGCCTCGCGGACGGATTCGGCGGCGCTGGCGCTCGCGGTTCCCGTGGCGGTCCCCACGGCGAGCGTGCTTCCGGCGGACTGGCCGAGTCGGCCGTTCGCCGAGGCAGTCGCACCGCCGCCCTGCTGGCCCGCGTCGGCCGAGACTTCCCGGACGCGCTCGCCGAACTCCTCGAAGGCCGTCGCTTTCTCCTCGATTCGGTCGCGTTCGGCCTCGGCGCGCTCGATTGCGTCGGCGGTCCGGCGTTCGACCGTCGTCGTTTCGGCACTCGTCTGTTTGAGAGTCATAGCTTGGAATCGAGTTGGCGCTCGACCGCATCGTCAGGGAGCGGTTCGCCGTCCTGCCGGACGTGGACCACCGGCGCGTTGTCCATCCGGAGCCACTCGTGTTCGCCGTCGCCGGAAACCGTGACCGACCGCTCGGTCCGGGGCAGACCGTTCTCGCGCTTCTCCTCGGTTCGCTCGCGGGTCGAGACGATGGTCAGGGGGTTGCCGGACTGCTCGTAGACGGCGAAGCGATGCTCGGGGAGTTCGGGGTCGGTCTCGCGGAGGCGACTCCGGTAGGTGCGAGCGAGTTGGGCGGCCTCCTCGGCGGCCTCCTCGGAGGGGAATCGCCGGCCGGTCAGCGGCGCGGGGCGCTCGTCGGTCTCGGCGCACGCGACGTAGAAATCACCGTCGTCGGTGGCGCACTCGGCGATTTGGCGGCGGAGCGCTTCGAGGGAGTCGGACATGGTTTAGGTCAGCCTAATCTAAGTTAGGTCGGCCTAAAAGGTGTTTCGGATAGGCGAGTGTACATCCTGAGTATTTCTAAAACGAACAAAAACAATGTGTATGAAATTGAATATGTGGTTCGGTGGTAGCAGTCGTTCTGCCGGAGGCCGGACCGTCCCGACTCCGACCCAACCGATGGCGCTCAGAGGACCGTGTACTCCTCGACCAGTTCCACGAGGTCGGCTTTCTCGACGTGGCCCTGAATTCGCTCCTCGCACTCGCCGTCGGCGTACACCTCGAACGTCGGCGTGGACTCGATGCCCTGCTCCAGCGCCAACTTCTGGTGATGCACGACGTTCACCTTCGCCACCCCGGCGAGCGTCTCGTTTGCGACCGATTCCACGATGGGGTGGAGGCGCTGGCCGGCACCGCGGTTGGCGTAGTAGTGGACCAGTACGACCTCGTGGGCGGCCACGGTCTGCTCGAAGTTCTGCGAGCCATCGACGTACACCGGCGCAGAGGGCGCTCCGAGGCCGTGTTTCTGCATGAGCGCTTGCTTCTTGCGCTCCCGCACCTCCGAGAGGTCGTCGTCCTCCATGCTAGTCGGGGGTTACACGGCACGTGACTTAATTTTACGGTGCTTTTCTCGGACGTGATAATTCTGACTGGGTGTTTTAGGGGGTTGTGGGAGTTGGATTCGTTTTGATAGCCGGCAGAATCGTAGCCGTGAACGCTTCTTCAAGCCCCACCCGGTCGCTCAGCGACATGCCGGCGCGCTCTCCGCACCACTCGCGCGCCGATAGAGATTGCTGAGACAACCGAGCGCGCCCCGGCGGCCCGCTGGGGCGCGCTTTCGGTGAGGCTATTCCCCAGAATCGGCGTCGGTGTCGGTCAGTTCTTCAAGCAGGAACCGGGCCTGCTCCTTGTCCAGCGGGTCGTTCGCGTTCCCGCAGTGAGGAGACTGCACACAGGCCGGGCACCCGCCGGCCTCGTCGCAGTCGCAGGCCCCAATCATCTCCGCGGTGTTTGCCATCAGGTCCTCGACAGTCCCGTAGCCCTCGCGCACGAGGCCCACGCCGCCGGGATAGCCGTCGTAGATGAAGATGGTACTTCGGCCGGTGTGGGGGTGCATCGGCGTCGAGAGGCCGCCGATGTCCGCCCGGTCGCACAGCAGTTCGAGGGGGAACAGCGAAATCATGCCGTGTTCGGCGGCGTGGATGCCGCCGTTGAAGTCGCCCCGCGAGCGCATCGTCTGCTCCACGTCGTCGGGCACCGTGAAGTACAGCGCCTTGGTCCGGAGCGAGATTTCGGGCATGTCCAGCGTCTCCCTGCCCAGCGTCTCGCCCGACCGGTCCCGGCGCTCGAACCCCGTAATCTGCTTGCGCATCGTCACGTCGGCGAACCGGACCGGCACGTCCTCGCGGGTCGAGAGGGTCTTTTCGCGGATGTCCTCCTCGACGGTAATCTCCTTCTCGTGGAGGACCTTGGTGTGGTAGTCGGCCCACGTCGGGGAGAGTTCCGCGACCTGTTTGCTCAAATCGAGGTCCACGACCTCGTAGGACTGGCCCTGATGGTGGTAGATGGCTCCCGGATGAGCGTCGGTCAGGGCGTCCTCGAAGGGCAGACTCGCAATCGTGTCGTCGTTCCGGCGGTCCAGCAACTCCACTTCGCGGTCGTCGATGGAGCGCAGACTCATCTCGTGCTGGGGACTCCCCTCGCCGTCGTAGGTCCAGCGCAGGCCGTCGTCGGTTAGCCTGCTCTCCAGCAGACCCTCGGATTCGAGGTCCGCCACGAGGTCCGGGAAGGAGTCGCCGAAGTAGTCGCTGTCGTCGGGCGAGAGCCACGTCTCGCGGGCCGCCGAGACGACGTGATTCGGCAGGAGTTGGTCGTTCTCGGGGTTGACCACCGCGCGCTCGGGATTCCCGGCGAAGAAGTCCTCGGGGTTGGCCATCAGGTACTGGTCGAGTTGGTCCTCGCCCGCGACCATCGCCACGAGACTCGGGTCGTCGCCCCGGCCGGCCCGCCCGGCCTGCTGGAAAGCCGCCATCCGGGTGCCGGGGTAGCCGTCCAACAGCACCGCGTCGAGGCCCCCGATGTCCACGCCGAGTTCCAGCGCGTTGGTACTCCAGACGCCCCGGACCGACCCGGAGTTCAGGCCCTCCTCGATTTCCTTCCGGCGGTCGTTCTTCAGCGCGGCCTGATACGCCGTCACGTCGGGCGCGAGGTCCCCGCGACCCCGCTCCCGGAGTTCCTTCGCGCTCTCCATCGCCCACTGCTCGGCGGCCTGCCGGGCGCGGGTGAAGGTCAACGTCTGGTGGCCCTTCGAGACCAAATCCGCGAAGACGCGCTTGGTCTCGGCGTGACTCGACTTGCGCCGGCCCGAAGTCCCGGCCTGCGGATTCTCGTACTCCGGCGGGTTCCAGAGCAACCAGTGGGTCGGCCCGGTGTCGCTGGTGTCCTCGTCTATCAGGCAGAACGAGTCCGGGTCGGTCCCCGTCACGCTCGCGGCGTGTTCGACCGGATTCCCGATGGTCGCCGAACAGCAGACGAACTGCGGGTCGGAGCCGAATCGGTCGCAGATTCGCCGAAGCCGACGCAGAACCAGCGCGACGTGGCTCCCGAAGACGCCTCGATACTCGTGAACTTCGTCCAGCACGACAGTCTCCAATCCCTCGAAAAACCAGTCCCAGAGGCGGTGGGCGTGGGGCAGGAGCGCGTAGTGGAGCATATCGGGATTCGAGAGGACCACGGTCGGTCGCCGGTCCCGAACCTCGCGCTTCTCGGACTTGCTCTGTCGCCCGGTGTACTGCTCGACCGAGACCTTGCTCCCGAATCCGAGGTCTCGCGCCAACGCCGAGAGCGTCTCGTCTTGGTCGTTGATGAGCGCGTTCTGGGGCGCGACGTAGAGCGTTCGCCCGCCGTGGTCCATCGCTCGCTCGAACGCCGGAACGGTGTACGCGAGGCTCTTTCCGCTCGCGGTCGGCGTTGCGAGGACGACGTTCTCTCCTCGTCGGACCGCCTCGATGGCCTCGGCCTGATGGCGGTAGAGGCCGTCGATGCCCCGCTCGTCGAACGCGCCCGCCAGTCGCGCTTCGAGGTCCACGTCGCAGAACTCGCCGTCTCGGCCGAGGAGGGTCCGGTGGCTCTCGATTTGGGCGTCGTAGTAGGGCCGACCTCGGAGCCAATCGATGGTCTCGTCCACGAGTCGGCGATAGGGTCGGGGTGCCTAACCGCTTTCGCCGCACAGCGAAAGTGAACGCCGGGACGGCCCGCAGACGACCCAAAACTTATTCCAACCATGGCTGAAATTCGGTACCAATGACACGTCCTCGGAATCGCCGCGCCCTCCTCCGGACCGGCGTCCTCGCTATGGGCGGCCTCGCCGGGTGCATCGGCGGCCTCGGCGAAGGCCCGGCCGAAACCACGAGCGAGCGCCGGACTGCTACCGGTGACGACTCCTCGGCTACCGTCGGGACCGATAAACCGGCCGAGACCGACACCGCGACTGCCGGGCCGTCGGCGGTCGAGTTCGTTCCGGTCGGCGTCCAGTCGTCGTTTTTCTACTGCCCGTCGCCCGATTCGGTCGCCGTCGTCACCGCCGAGGAGACCCAATTCGCCTTCGTACAGGTTCGACCCCAGACCGACTCGCCCCCGCCGAGCGACTTCTCGGTGGTCGCCGACGGCCGCCGGTTCTGGGGGACGCTCGCGCCGGGCGACGTGGCCGGGCCGCACCGAGTGTACGAACTGGGGTCTGGCTACCACTCCGGCGAGGTCGAACCCGGATGGGTCGCGTTCGAGGTTCCCAATCCCCTCGACGCCGACGACATCGCGCTGGCGTATCAGGACCGGCGCGAGTCGGTCGGTGCCGGCCTCGCCGCGGACCTCCGGGAACCCCCGGCCGAGTTCGGTCTGGTCTCGTTCGACGCACCGGAAACGGTCGCCCACGACGAGACGTTCGAGGTATCGCTGACCGTCGAGAACGTCGGCGAGAGCGCCGGCGTCTTTCGAGCGTCCCTGAACCAGTTGGGTCCGACCTACGCTCCCTATCCCGCCGAACTCTCGGTCCCGGCCGGCGAGCGACGTGAGGAGACGTGGTCGTTCGGTGACCACATCTCGGCCGAGACTGACGAGATAGTTCTCCGACTCGAACTGCCCGCCGACCGGAGACGGGCCAACGTCGAAGTGGTCGGCGGAACCACCGTCGAGAAATAATCGGCGGAACCACCACCGATGAGCCCGAAACGGTGTTTGTAATCTGGGAAGAATAATTAAGCGTTTGAAAGTCGTGTCCCCCGTCGGGGGAGATTCGAAACGGCAGACGACGAACGCCGACACGGTTCCGGGAGCGTCGAACCGGGAGATACGAGCAAGCGAGTGGGAATGGAAGTTCTCAAAGAGCGCGGACTCGACCCGGAGGAACTTCGGGAGCGACTCATCGACGCCATCGGCGCGGAGTTCAGTACTTTTACCTAAAAAACAGGCGCTAATGCCCGGTCCTCAAGGAGCAACGCAGGCCGAAGGCCGAGTAGCGCAGTAGGGCGGGGATACAGCGCCGTCATCGTCTCACAGACACTCTGCACGACAGGCCCACAGGCCAACCGACACGTTTATCAGCCCCGACAATGTATCTACATTGTACATGGGGCAGTTCACAATCAACGGCCACGAAGTCGTGGACGGCGACGTGAAAGCCACCGGCAACGGCGCTCATGTCTACGTCCCGAAACGGTGGCGTGGCGCGGACGTGAAAGTCGTCCGCACATCCGACCCTACCGACGAATAGATGAACTACAACTACAGGTATCGAATCCGACCGTCCGATGACCTCCACAAGCGGTTAACGTGGACTGTCGATACCTGTAGACAGGTCTACAACCACTTCCTCCACCGCCTCAATAGACACGACGATACCTCGTCGTACTCCGAGCAGAAGCGCCTGCCGGGCTTGAAAGACTGGTGGACTGACCTGCGAGACGTTCACTCGAAGGTGTTGCAGAAAGTCGTCCAGCGGTTGTACGACAACCTCTCGACGCTCAAAGCCCGGAAGCAGAACGGCTACAGCGTCGGGGAGTTAAAGTGGAAAGCACCGGGCGAGTACCAATCGTTCACTTACAGTCAGTCCGGCTTCGAACTCAAAAACACGAGTGGTCGGACTCGACTCTGGCTCTCGAAGATTGGTGATATCCCCATCACATTTCACCGCAACCTGCCCGACGACGCTACCATCAAAACCGTCACGGTCAAACGCGAACCCACCGGCAAGTGGTACGCCGTCCTCGGCGTCGAAACCCCCGACGACCCACCCGAGAAACCCGACAAAGTGACTGACGCAGTTGGCATCGACGTGGGTATTCTGAAATACGTCCACGACAGCGATGGAACTGCTGTTGAGTCGCCGGACCTTTCCGACGAACGCGAGCGGTTGGAACGCGCCCAACGCAACCTCTCGCGGAAAGAACACGGCTCGAACAACTGGGAGGAACAACGCAAGACGGTCGCTCGACGCCACGCCGGTTTGAAGCGCAAGAGACGTGATTTCTTGCACAAACTCTCGGCGTACTACGCCCGCGAGTACGACCTTGTGGCTGTCGAGGACTTGGACGCGAAGGGACTGGTCGAACTACCGGGCAACTCTCGAAACCGCGCCGGGGCCTCGTGGGGGACGTTCCTCCGAATGCTCGAATACAAGTGCGAACGCGAAGGAACGTACTTCGTCGCCGTGGACCCCCGAGGCACGACCAAAGAGTGCGCGTCGTGTGGCGTCGAGACGGACAAGCCGTTGTGGGTACGCGAGCATTCGTGTCCGTCGTGTGGGTTCGAGGCGGACAGAGACGCGAATGCGTCGTGGAACATTCGTTCTCGCGGTTTCGACAACGTAGGGACGGGCTGTCCCGAATCAACGCCTGTGGAGACTGCGCTCCCTACGGACACCGATTCGGTGTCTGCAAAGCGCGTCATCGAAGCAGGAAGCCCCACCCTCAAGGAACGAACCGCGTCAGCGGTGAGCGAATAGGGTGGGGAGGAAGTCACTACTACACCAACCTCCGGATGCACCTCGCGGGCCACGAGGACTACAAGGAAATCACCGAGGACGCGCGACTGGAGGACCGCGCGCACTTCGAGTTGGTCGCGCCCCGCGTCTACGAACTCGGCGGGTCGCTTCCCAACGACATCGGCGACTTCATGGGTCGGGCGTCGTGTCCGCACGCCGAACTGCCGGCGTCCTATCAGGGCGAGGGAGCGGCCGACATTAGTGAGGGTGCCGACGCCGAGGAGATTCTGGAGGTTCTACTCGAAGCAGAGCGGTGCGCCATCCGGACGTGGGCCGAAATCTGTGACATGACGCAGGGCAAGGACCCCCGGACCTACGACATGGCCAGTCGAATCCTGCAAGAGGAGATAGAACACGAAGCGTGGTTCGTGGAACTCCTCTCGATGGAGCGCGACGGCGAGGCCAACCCGGCGGGCCACTTCGTCCGGGGCGAAGCGCCCTACTCGACCAACCGCCGCATCAACGACTCGGCGTAGCGACTGACCGCGGAAACCGGCGGTTCGGCGGCCGACCGCCGAGAGACGCCGCGTGACGACCGAGCGTCCGGTGACGACTGCTGTCGGGGCACTCGGTGGTTTTTGACGGGCAACTGCCCGGCGGATTTCCTACCGGCGAGCACCCGGTGAACTGTCCGGCGACGAGTGGCCGCCGAGGCCCCGACCGAGATAGTCGAGCGTGGCCTGCCATGCGTCCGCCGCGGCGCGGGCGTTCGCCCCGTGGGTCCCGCCGAGTCGGTGGGTGGCGTCGGGATTCGTGCGCCCGTCGGGTCGGTAGGGCGTCCGAATCGCGTGGCCCGCGTCGGGGAAGACCAGATGCTCTGCGGGCCACGAGTGGTCGGCGAGACGGTCGTCCGCGACTCCCGCGAGGTCCGCCGAGGGCCAGATTGCGTCGTCGCCGCCCGAAACCAGCAGGACCGGCCCGTCGATGCGTTCGACCGGAATCGCGGCCTCGCGGAGTTGCTCGTCGGTGGCGTTCTCCACCGCGAGCGTCGAGGCGTCTACGTCGTCGTTCTCCACCACGTCCTCGAAACCGTCCTGTTCGGCCGTCACGAGTTCGTCCACCGGGAGGTAGGGAATCACCTCGCCGTCGAGGGTCCACGCCGGGCCTTCCTCCTCGACGCCGGGCATCCACGTCGGTGCGGGGAAAGTGTAGCCGCTGGCCGAGTAGGCGACGATTGCGCCCACTCGGTCGAAGTGCGCGCCGGTCAGCATCACGGCCTCGCCGCCGCGCGAGAATCCGACCGCGCCGACGCGCTCGCCGTCTACTTCGGGTTGGTCAACCAGCCAGTCGATTGCGCGCCCGAAGTACTCCAGCGGGATGCGGTCGAGGCCGTCGGGGCGGCCCGGCCCGTCGAAGTACTCGACGCAGAAGGCGGCGTAGCCGTGGTGCGCGAGGCGGCGAGCGTAGTGGCGTTCGTAGCCGCCACCGCCGCCAGACCCGTGGACGACGAGGAGACCGGGGTGCGGGCCACTGCCGAGGCCCGCGAACAGGGTGCCGGTCAGGTCGTCGCGGCGAACGTCGCGGGTCGGAACGAGGTCGGCGCTCATGGTCGAAGGTGGTATCACGACGCCGATAAATCCCGCCGGTTCCGGCGGTCCGGCGGGAAGACGACGCGCTTTGCCGTTGTGGCGTTGGAAAGATATACAATGCTTTAGGAAATCCAAATGCTTCTAAAAGAATTATATGGATATTCAAAGGAATTATTATTCTGTCTACAACGGCCGTCCGCGTGAACGACGCCGGTCCCCGCGGCTACTCGGCGGGCGACTCGACCGACTGCTCGGCCGGTGCCCGTCGCTCGCGCCACTCCTCGCGCTCGTGAACCTTCATCTGGACGGGCTTTTTGGGTCTCGCGGTGATGCTCATTCGGAGGTCCAGACTCGGCCCCGAGACCTGTTCGAGGTGGAACCGCTGGAGAATCGTCGCCAGCACGAGGCGGGCCTCCAGCATGGCGAACCGGTCGCCGATGCACCGCCGGGGTCCGGCCGCGAACGGGAAGTACGCGAGTCGGGGCAAAGACTGCTCGAAGTCGCCGGTCCACCGCTCGGGCCGGAAGGCCATCGGGTCGTCGTACCACCGGGGGTCGCGGTGGACGACGTGCTGGCTCATCCCCACCGTCTCGCCCGCCGGAATCCGGTAGTCGCCCACCCGGTCGTCTTCGACCGGTTCGCGGACGATGCTCGGCACCGGCGGGTAGAGGCGCATCGACTCCTTGACGACCTGTTCGAGGTAGGTGAGGTCCGGCAGGTCGCGGAAGGTCGGCGTCTTCGAACCCAACTCGTCGTCCAACTCCTCGACCAGTTTCCGCTCCACGTCGCCGTGCTGGGCCAGCAGGAAGAAGGTGAACGTCAGCGCCAGCGCGGTGGTCTCGTGGCCCGCCAGCAGGAGCGTCATCACCTCGTCGCGGACCTGCCGCAGACTCATCCCCTCGCCCTCGTCGTCGCGCGCTGTGAGCAACATCGACACCACGTCCTCGTCGGTCGGGTTGCGCTTTCGCTCCTTGATGATTCGGGCCACGACGCGGTTCAGGTCGGTGACGGCCGTCTCGAAGCGCCGGCGCTCGGGCGTCGGCACCTGCTCGGGGAGGAGGTCGGCGTAGGAGAACTCCGAGGCCTTCATCACGGTTTCCAACGCCTCGCCGACCTCCTCGGACTCGTCGCTCAGGTCGATGCCGAACATGGCGCGTCCGATGATTTCGAGCGTCAGCGCGGTCATGTCCGAATGCACGTCTCGGACCTCGCCCGCCCGCCACCGACCCATGTGGTCCTCGGTCACGTCGGTCATCATCTCGGCGTAGGTCGAGATGCGGTCGGGGTGGAAGGCGGGTTCCACGAGGTGGCGCTGTCGCCGCCAGAACTCGCCTTCGGCGTTCAGCACGCCGTTCCCGAGGACCGGCCCGAGCGTCTCCTGAAACAGTTCGCCCTTGACGTAGTTCTGGTTGTTCTGGACCAGCACGTGTTCGACGTGTTCGGGATTGGCGAGGTTGTACATCCACCCACCGGGGACCTTCCAGCGCACCACGTCGCCGTACTCGCGGTGGACCCGGCGCTCGAAGCCGAACGGGTCGCGGGCGTACTCCGGCAGACTTCCGAGTACCGGAAGACCGTCGGGTCCGGGTGGCGTGCGTCCTCCTCGGGGCGTCTCTCCCCCTCGGTGTGTCATGAGTTCGGCTACGGCCCGGACGCCCAAGTAGCCCGCGTTAAAAACGAGGTACAACAAGAATCGGGTTCACCGCTACCGCGGTACTCCGGCGGCGATAGCACCGTCCGGCGAAGCACGACGCCGACGAAACGTGAGTCACTCCTGATACGACTGCCGGAGGACGAACGGGCCGATGGCCAGCGTGTGCTTGGCCACCATCACGATTCGCAGGATGAAGGTCAGAAACAGCAGGAAGGGGACGAGCGTGACGGTGAACGCGGCCCCGACGACCCACGTGATGTTCGGGACGCCGAGCGTGACCCCCGGAAAGGTCTTCGCGCCGACGAACGCCAGCATCGTCCCGGCCACGACCAGCGCCGGGACTGCCGCGTAGAGGATGTACCGCGAGAGGTCCACGAGTTCCCACTGGAAGTAGAGGGTCTTGATTTGCTCGCGGGCGGGGCCGAACATCGTCAGCGCGGTTTCCAAGTCGTGAAACGCCTCGTCGTCCTCGTCGTCCAGACTGTCCGAGAACTCCTCGGTGATGCGCTCGATTTGGTAGATTTTCCACGAGTAGTTGTAGTCGAGCGCCGCGCCCAACACGCCGAAGGTGCCGAACTGCGTGTCTTCGAGTCTCCGCATCGTCTTGTCGGCATTCTGCCGAAGGCTGTCGAGGAGTTCGCCGACTTGCCGACGTAACTCGTCGTCGTCGTTGTCCGCGAGTTGCTCCTCCAAGTCGTCGGCCCGGCGCTCGTTGGCTTCCAGAAGTTGCCCGAGGAACTTCGCGGGGTCGGCCTCCGGCGCGGACTCGAACAGGTCGGTCGCGTAGGTCCGGAAGTCCATCGCGTCGCTCATGCGCTGGCGCTGGTCGCCCAGCGGCCCGTTCTCTTGGGAGATGACGAGTTGGCTGATGGTGACGACCAGCGTCGTCCCGGTGATGACGGTGCCTATCATAGTCGAGAACATGGTTTCGATGGTGTCGGCCGACTGAACTGCGGTCTGCAGTGAGGGGAAGGCCACGGTGCTGACCGCGACGAACGCGCCGAAGACGGCGACAGCGAGCAGGCCGGTCACGGCGAATCGGTTTCCGCCCAGCAGAAACCAGTCGTAGAACCGGTTCAGGCCGACGCGCTCGCGGAGGGTGTTGGCGGACCGAATCTCGTCGGAGTCGCCGGACTCACTCATCGTCGGTCTCGAAATCGGTGGTCGTCTCGTCGCTCCCGCCATCGTCCCCGTCGGCGGGGCGTCTGAACACGAGGAACTTGGTCCCGCCACCCACGTAGTCGATGGTCTCGTCGAGTTCCCACCCCTCGTCGGCGGCCTCGTTCAGGACCGACGAGGGGTCGCGGGCCTCCTTCTGAGAGGTCTCGCGGGGCGGTTGGACGACTCGGTACTCCCACTGCTGGGGCGCGTCAGCGTTCATCCTACGGAACTGACGGGAGTCTACGGGCTAAACGTGGTGGCCCCGCCGACGACGCAACCGGAGAGCAAACGTCTCAGTTTCGCGTTCGGAGTCCATAGAGGATCGACGCCATTCCCCCGACCTTGCTGGTCTGGGTCAGGAGAGCTATCGGCGTCTCCCCGATAGCTGGCACTGCGAGGTAGACCAAGAACAGTCCAGCGGGCACCCCGACGATCAGCACGAACCCGAGGGCGACGAAGAACATCGGCCGGCTCTGGTGGTCGAGATACCCCCGGAACGCAATATAGCTGATAACGAGGCCCAGCAAGACGCTCACGGCCTCGGTGAACGCTACGAACCCGGATACTGCCTCGGGGACCGCGACCTGCAACGGACCGCCTGCGAGCGACACCGCGGCGAGGACGCCGGTCATAGTTCCTCCACGAGCCTGACGAACCGCTCGGACATGCTCTCGCCGCCCGAGACGACGACTTCGACGCCATCGTCGGTGAACTCGAACGAGACGCGTTCGAGGTCCGAACTGTACACCTTGTGGTGGTGGCCGTCGTCGTCCACGTGCATGGTTTCGGTCATCATATCGTATCTCTGGAGCGCTTCGAGTCGGCGATAGACGGTCGGGGTCGAGACGCCGCACCGGTCGGCCAGTTCGCGTGCCGATAGTGCCTCGGTCCGAGCCTCGACCAGCATCTGACGCACGGTGGCGTTATCCAGCAACGCCGCCACGTCCGACACGTCGCTCTCCTCGCTCACGGTGAATACCTCTCCTATGAGAACATAAAGCGACACGGCCGACTACACGCGATGAAGTCGGTCCCTATCGGTTAAGACTGAAGGGCGAATATCAGTCGGTATGGAAACCAATTATGACGAAAGCGTCGGTCGCACACGAGGAGGTGGGTCTCTCATCGGGCGAACACTTCGGGTGTTCGCCGTCTCGCTCGTCGGCATCGCCGGCCTCGGAATCAGTCTCTACTTCGGCGACACCCTCCCGCCGATTCCGGAGGTGTCGCCGACCGTGGCCGTCGCGCTCTCGCTCGTCACGCCGGCGATACTGCTGTTAGTCGCGTCTGCTGTCGGCGCGTTTTGCGCGCCCCGAGTGGGCCTCCGGTCGCACATCGCCGGTGTATCCGTCGAGCGAGCGACGGAGACGAACGGTGTGACCGGAGGAGTCACCGCGGAGGCCCGCCACGCGATTCCGTGGGGACTGTTCGCGGGCGTCCTCCTCGTCGGACTCGACGCGACGTTCGCGGCGGTCACCGACCTGTCGCTCGCAACCGGGGGGTCCACGGTCGGAGCGGTCATCGCTTCGCTCCCGATGCGGTTCCTTTACGGAGGTATCGCCGAGGAAGTGATGCTCCGGTGGGGGTTCATGGCGTTGCTCGCGTTGGTCATCGCCGGCGTCGCCGGACAGGGCCGGACCCCGAGTCGAGGAGTAATGTGGACGAGCATCGTGGTCAGCGCCGTGGTCTTCGGTCTCGCCCACCTCCCGGCCGTCGCGCAGACTGCCGGGCTGACACCCCTGATTGTCGCCCGGACGATTCTTCTGAACTCGGTGGGCGGAATACTCTTTGGCTGGCTGTTCTGGCGCGACAGCCTCGAAGCCGCGATGGTCGGTCACGCGAGTGCCCACGTGATTCTCGCATCGAGCGCGTTCGTCGTAGCGCTCTGAGCTACGAACCCAGTCCTCGCCGTGCCACCAACTGCCGGAGGACGACGAACGCTGTGAGCGACACCGCGAGATAGCCGACCACCGAGAGGTGGGTCAACCGGGTCGGACTCCCGATGGCCAACTTCGCCACCGCGTTGGCGGGCGACTCGGGCAGGAGGTAGGTCGAACTGAACACGACCAGCACGCCCATCGAGAACAGGAACTGGGCCTGCTTGCGCTCCCGGAAGGCCAGCGCGGCGGTCGCACCCATCGTCACCACGCCGACCGAAAAGCCGGTCACGAGGACCAGAATCTCCACCGGATTCGCTATCGTCGTCCCGTTGAACGACAACAGCGCCAGCCACGCCCCGGCCTGCACCGGCGCGAGGACGCCCATCGCCAGCATCTTGCCGTCCACGATGTCCACGCTCGTCAGGGGCGTCACCCGCAGGAGTTCCAGCGTCCCGCGGTCGTACTCCTCTGCGATGGCGTCCACCGCGACGCTCCCGCTGACGAACACCGGCAGGAAGGTAAGCAGGGGCACCAGCACGGTGTAGGTGAACCCGAAGTAGGGACTGGACGACGAGTCCGGCGGCAGTTCGACCGGTTGGCGTTCGAGGCGATGGCTCAGACGCTTTCGCTCGGACCGCTCGAAGGCCTCCAGCACGCCCTTGATTTGGGTCACGACCAGCGTGGTCCTGACGTTTCCATCGGGGGCGACTGCCCTCACGCGCGCCCGCCCGTCGGGCGTACGTTCTACTTCAAGTACGGCGTGAATCACCCCCCGGTCGAACGCGCGCCGCGCGGCGGCGTCGTCGCCGTACTCGACTGCGCGCCACCCGTCTTGCTCCTCGATGACCGGCACGAGGTCCTCGCGGGCCTCGCCGGTCACGCCGAAGTTCACGACGAACTGGTTCGAGACCGAACCGGGGTCGTAGAGCGAGACCAACCCGACCGCGAGGAAGGACGAGAACGCCGCGACGAACAACTGGATGAGGATGGCCAGCACGATGGTCTTCTCGCTCCGGAGCGACGCCAACTCGCGCTTGGCGACCGTCAGGCGCTTACCCAAGGTAACTCACCACCGTTAGGTTGTAGACAGCGTGAAGTAGCGTCGCCACCACCAGCGTCCCGGCGTACCAGTTTCGGTTGCGGGTCGCCCCGACCGCACTGATAGTCGTCGTGACAGTGTGAAGCGCGAGCGGTGCGAACAGCAGGCCGACCAACACCAGCGGCGAGGTTTCGACGCCGAGACCGGTCACGGTGCCGAACGCGGCCTGCCCGAGTTCGAGGTTCGGCAGGCCGACCAACTGGGCCACCGCGGTCGCCTTCTCGCCGAGGAAGAAGCCCAGTCCCGAGAGGAACCCGAGAGTCGCCGCGGACCGGAGGGTCCGGTCGAATCTGTCGTGGGCGATTCCGGCGTAGACGTGGACGCTCTTTGCCACCTCCTCGACCAGCGCGATGGCCACCAGCAGGACCGGCATCGACAGCGACACCGGGAGCGCAAAGAGCAGGGCCACCGCCAACAGTTCGCCGACGAAGACGAACGGAATCGAGAGCGCGCTCAGTTTGACCATCGAGCGCCGTCCCGAAATCTGGCTGTCGAGGGCGTCGAGGAATTTGAGGGGGACCGGGCGCTGAGTAAACATGTCCTCCTCGCGGTAGACGCCGGCACCGAGCGCGAACAGCACGCCCGCCGAGAGGTAGAGTGGCCCGGTCGAGAAGGCGTACTCGCCGAGCGAGAACGCGGTGCCTCGCAGGGCCTTCACCACGAGCGTCAGGGGCGAGATGGCCGCGACCGGGTGGACGTTGGTGAAGATTGCCGGGATGAACGCGTAGGATGTCAGGAACACCGAGAGCGTCACCGTGACGAAGGTGAGTTCCTTGAACGACCGGGCGAACATCCCGCCGACGAACGCCGACGCGAGGAACAGCAGGGCGATGGGGACCACCGCGGAAACTGCGGCCGCCGCGGTGGAGGCGACCGCCATCGCTCCCTCGGCGGCGGGCGTCAGCACCGCGATACCGACCGCCGTAATCGAGGCGATGGCAATCATGCCGGTGAGGTACGGCAGGGTCTTGCCCGCGATGATGTCACCCCTGCTCACCGGCGAGACCAACAGGAGTTCGCCGCGCTCGTTGATTCGCTCGTCCAGAATCGTCGAAGCGTAGGCCTGAATCACGAAGTTCATCGGGAGGACGAACGCGAACGCCAGCACCAGCGACTCGAAGGGGAAGGGCGGCGCGATGTCCGAGGGGGTGCCGCCGCGGGCGTTCCCGCCGAACAGCGACCCGCCGCCGCTCCCGACCGAGGGGGCCTGCACCGGGCCGTCGCTCTGGCCCGTCCCGGCCCCCGGCGCGGTGGTCGCTCCGGGCGAGTCCGCGCCGTCGGGTTGGCTTCCGCCACCGCCGAGGCGCTTTTGGTCCTCTCGGGTCGTGCGCCGGGTTTCAGGGTCGGAGCCTGCGCCGGTCGGATTGAGACCGGTCTGCTCCTCGTAGCGCACCGAGACCGACACTGGGAAGGCGGCGGACTGGTCGGACTCGCTGGCCATCAGGCCGTCGTTGTAGCGTTTGACGGTCTTGCGGAACTCGGCCACTGCGGCCTCGCCCTTCCGGGTGTCGTCCCACAGAATCTCGCCAGTTGGACAACCGGGTGTCTCGTCGGTGCAGACGACCACATCGGCGGCGTTGCGGTCCGGTTCGACCGGGACGAACGTCGGGTCGTCGGCGACCGGTTCGTAGTAGGGACTGTCGGGCGAGACGCCGATTTTGTAGATGCCGTCGTCCAAGGTGACGCCCTTCTGGGCGACCATCGGGGTCAGCGCGCCGACCGCCAGCAGGACCGCGAGACCGACCGCGAGCGTCCGGCGGTCGAGTTGGCCCGCGTTCTTCGAGACCTCCCAGCGCGCGATGCGGAGGGTCTTTCGCAGGTTCACGGTCGGCCCTCCACGTCCGGCGAGTTTTCGGCGAGGTCGAGGAAGATGTCTTCGAGGCTCGGGGTGTGAGTCTGGATGTCGGCGACTTCGCCACCGGCCGAAGCGGCGAGTTCGCGGGTCTCCTCCACCGCGTCCATGCTCTCGACGGTGCGCCGGAAGTGGCCATTCTCGCGGACCGACCCCTCGACTTCCACGGTAGTGTAGACCCGGTACTCGGTCCGGCCGTGTTCCTCGCGGATGTTCTCGACGCTCCCGCGGGCGACGATTCGACCGTCGTTCATGACCGCCACGCGGTCGCAGATGCTCTCGACGTGGAACAGGTTGTGGGCGCTGAAGACGACGGTCTTGCCAGATTCGGCGAGTTCGCGGGTGAACTCGATGATGTAGTTGGTCGTGAGAGGGTCGAGGCCGCTCGCGGGTTCGTCGTAAATCAGAACCTCGGGGTCGTTGACCAGCGACCGGGCGATGGCGACTTTCCGGGTCATCCCCTTGGACATGTCGCCGATTTTTCGCTCGCGGTGTTCCAAGTCGAGGCGGTCCAAGGTGTCGTGGATTCGCTCGTCGGCCACGTCGCCCGGCACGTCGTAGAGGTCCGCGAAGAACTGGAGGTAGGAAATCGCGGTCATGTCCTCGTAGAGCGGGGACTCCTCGGGCAGGAAGCCGAGGTGCTTGCGCATCTCGGGGTCTTGGGCGTCGTACCCCGCCACGCGGGCGGTGCCGCCGGTCGGTTCGACCAATCCGGCGAGCATCTTCAGCGTCGTGGTCTTGCCCGCGCCGTTGGGACCGATGACGCCGAACACTTCGCCCTCGGGGACCGAGAAGGTGCTTCCCTCGACGGCGGTGAACCCGCTGTAGGTCTTCCGGAGGTCTTCGACTTCTATCATCTAATTATTCGGGTGTGTTCGCCGGGGGAACTTGGTTTTGTGGTTCCCTCCGCGAAAGCAACCGCGCCGTCGGTCCGCGAGCGTCCCGTCGGCCCTCACCCGAAATAATTATTTATATTTGTATTATAGTTTCTTAGAATTCTATAACAATGATATAGTTGTCTATACTTTGGTGCGCGTCGTGAGTGGGACAACCGGCGTGGTCCTCGACTACCCGTCCTCGACTCGAACGGCATCCTCGGAGTTCGTTTAAGTGCTTCTGGCGACAAGGGATAGATACGAGGGAAGACGGCCTCGTTCTGTCGGACCAAATCCCATAGCCCCGGCTTCGAACCGCGGGGAACACATTTAACCCACTCCCGCCGAGTACGTGGTACTGATACCGATGACCGAGGGGTGGACCGACTCACTGCCGGCGTGGCAGTCCGAGTCTCTCGCAGACGACCCAGACGCCCAGCGACCGCTGAGCCAGCGTCCCGGAGACGGCGCGGTGGCGCGGGCCGACCTCCAGCGCGACCAGACCGTCCGGAAGTGGGGTCCGGTGACGCCGAGCGCGACCCAAATCGGCCGGGCCGAGTCGCCCGACGCCGACCTCTCCGACAGCGTTCGGCGACTCCACGAGGAGCGCCACTCGGCGATGGCGGGCCACAGCGCCCGGATGCACCGCCTCGACAAACTCCGCATCGCTCACGCGCTCTGTAACGACCTGTCGCTGACGCCGTGGCAACGCGACAGGGTGGTGGGCGTCATGTCGGACCTCGATTTGACCGCGTTCGGAAGCCAGCGCGCGATTCCGAAGGTCGCGCTGGTGGTCATCCGCCACGTCGTGGACCGCGAGCGCGAACACTATCTGGGTCTCCACGACGACGAGTGGATTCGGGGCCTCTCGCCCGAGCGCCTCGAAAGTCTCTACGACCAGTTCGACTCGATTTCGGACGAGGACCGATTCGAGGAGCTACTGTCCAAGCACGACCTGAACGTCACGAGTCTGAACCGACTCCGGCGGACGCTCAAAGATCAACTCCGAGAGCAGGGGCTTGAGGAGGCCGTTTACGGCCGGAACCCCCACCGCGACCCGAACCTGCCGAGCGTCGAGGCCCGGCGGGCCGACGAAGCACACGAACAGTAGACGACGGCGAGAACGAGCGAGAGGCTACGGGAGAGTGAGAGCCGTGAGAAACCGCGGGCGAATGCTCCTCGTATCTATCCGTTATCGCCAGAAGTACTTAAACGAAATCGGGAGCGCGGGGCGTGGCGAACGAATGGAGTCGTCGCTGGCCGATACGTCGGACCCACCGCTGGTCAGTGCGAGTCCAGCAGAACGAGGCCGTCTTCCTCCGTATCTACCCGTTGTCGCCAGAAGCACTTAAAGCGAGCCGAGCTATCGCTGGCGATTCAGAGATTTGCGCCGACGCACGGACTGGCGTCTGGTCGGTGTGAGTTCGTCAGAACGAGGCCGTCTTCCCTCGTATCTATCCCTTGTCGCCAGAAGCACTTAAACGACTCACGCCGGTCTCGGGAGGCGACACGCCCCGTGAGGACTCACTCGTCGGACCCGCGGTCGGCGTCCGACCCTTGGAACTCCGCGCGCAGGTCCTCGTCGTCGAGTTCCGTCGCGGTGTTCGAGAGTTCCGCCCGGAGTTGGGCCAACTCGTCGGTGAGTTGGGCGTACTCGTCGCTGGCCCGTAGCTCCTCGTCGCTCTTTTTGGTCTCCAAGGCCGCCTTCTTGTTCGCCAGCGAGAGGAACTGCTGTATCTGGGTGTCATAGGTGGTGCGCCGGAGCAACTTCTCGACGGTTTCGAGGAGTTCGTCGGGGTCGGACACCGGCTTTTCGAGGTAGGCGTCGAAGCCGAGTTCGAGGATGTCGAAGTCGGGTTCGACCGCCGAGACGAGCGCGACCCGGCAGGTGAGTTCCTGCTCGTGAATCTCGTCCAGCACGTCCTCGCCCGAGAGGTCGGGCATCCGGCGGTCTAGCAGGACCACGTTGACCTCCTCGTCGAGTTTTTCGAGGGCCTCCGACCCGCTGTAGGCCGTGCGGACGCTGTAGTCGTCTTCGAGCCACTGGGCGTACGCATCGGTTATCGGCTTCTCGTCGTCGACGATGAGCACTGTAGCGTTGTTGGGCATGAGTCCGGTGTCGCCTTCCCGTTCTGATGAGTTATTCATACTGCGTGGGTGTTAAACTACCTTGTCTCGCCATCCTACTCGTCTGTCGCTTCGAGACGCCTGTCGCACCGTCGATTGCGCTCGGTCGGCATCGAGTCATCAGTCGGTCCCTCCCTGTTCGAAGGGTGATTTGGCGGTCTCGGGTTCGTAGCCGCTGAGGAAGACGAGGTTCCCTCGTCCCACCTGTACCCGAGTGATGAGTCCCTTCTCCTCCATCTTCGACAGTTTCCGGCTGACGGTCGATTTCGACCAGTCTGTCTCCTCGGTCACGTCGGCCTGCTTCATCCGACCGCCGTACTGGGTGAGGAGTTCCCGAATTCGGTCCTCGTCGGTCAGCATGGCCTCCTCGGGGAGTCCCTCGACGCCCGAATCCGGACCCGACTCGTCGGTGGCGTCGGCCGAATCCGAGTCGTCGAGGTCCGGGGGTACCGTCCCGGCGTCTGCGCCGACCGGTTCGGGTTCGGACGCCCCCGAGAACACGCCGGTCAGCGAGTCCCGAATCGACGCGACCAGTCCGGTCTCGGAGTCGGGCACCGATACGTCGGTATCGTGAGACTGGGCGTGGTCGCTGGTCGCTCGCTGGTCGCCGTAGGTCTCCGTGACCGACCACTTCTCGCCGTCGTCGGAGACTTCGACTACCGCGTCGAACAGCGATTTCAGCGTGTTGATGGTCTCTTCGTCGTGGATTTCGGGGTCCATGTGGTAGAACCCGATGGCATCGGCCGCCTGCACCCGGTGGGTCAGGATGTGGAGGTACCGGAACGCCGTGTCGAAGTCCACGTACTCCAGCAGAATCGTCAGCGTCTGGACCGACACCATCGTCCGATTCCCGTTGCCCTTCCAGCGCGTCAGGCGCTCGCTCAGCGGCGCGATGATGTCCATCGGCTGGTTGGGGTCCACTCGTGAGACCGACACTCCCGGCGGAATACCGGCGGTCTCCTCGTCGTCGGTATCCACGGTGTTCGCGTGAATGAACGCCAGTTCCGCGGGCAGTCGGTCGATGTGGGTCTTCCAGTCGGAAATCCACGTCTCCGGCGGCGGCGTGTAGGTTACTGCGGCGACGTTCGCCTCGTCCGGCGACGTGGTTGAGGCGAGCAGTTCGAGACACGTCCGATTGCCCGTCGGCGTCAGCGGTGCCAACAGGAGGACGTTAGAGGACTGCTCTAACTGTCTTCTATCAGATGTATCGATGTTCATTCGTTTGTGGCCATGGTTCGTGATTTCGTCCCCGGTCGTGAATCCGCCCGAAGTCACCGCGAGTGATAGGTAATGACGTTCTAACAAATATTAAGTCGTTGCCCTCGGACGCGCCGTCCGGAGGAGAGCGCCTGTTATCACTACGAGCGATGACTGTTAGCTTATCAGTATCTCCTGTGCCGTAAGCGGTCGTCCACGACCGAGGCCCGACGCTTCGGTCGTTACAGCGACGATACCCGCTAAACGAGATATGCTGTGAACTACCCCAACCCTGCTCACCGGCAATGGCGGTTCGCTGAGGGTGGGGCTTCCCTGTTCTCCGGCGCGCTTTTTTACGACGGTGAGTCGCACAGGGAGCGCAGTCTCCGAGGGCGTTGGGTTCGGACCGTCCCCGTCCTACCTGTTCGACGGTCCTGTTGTCGGGAGTGGCTGACTGCGCATCCGTGTTTTTGGATTTGAACGCAGGGCCGACCGACGACCGTCTTACTACCCGCTTTGACCGCAGGGGTAGTAAGGGCACCGATGCACATGGTTTCTCAGATGATGACGGGCGCTGTATCCCCACCCTACTTGCTCCCTCCCGCTGGTCGGTCGCTCCTTGAGGGTGGGGCCTTAGCGCCCTGCATTATCAGGTAAAGTCAAACGTGCCACAGGGAAAAGGACTCGGGGTGACTGGTCACGCCGTTTAAATGCAAACGTCGGATTTCGGCGATAGAACCGACGAACTCGGCGAGGGACCTGACGACCCGAGGCCGAGGGTTCGAGGGGTGGGCGACTTCGGGAGACTGAAACCGGTGGGTTCCGAAGGTAGTCACCATGCAAGCAGTCGTTCTCTCCGCCGGTCAGGGAACCCGAATCCGGCCGCTGTCGGCGTCGCTCCCGAAACCGATGCTCCCGGTGGCCGACCGACCGCTGTCTGCCCACGCCGCCGACGCCGCCGTCGAGGCGGGCGCAGACGAGTTGATTCTGGTCGTGGGCTACGAGGCCGAGGAGGTCCGGGACTACTTCGGCGACGAGTACGCCGGGGTCCCAGTCACCTACGCGGTCCAGCAGGAACAGGCCGGGACCGCCGACGCGGTTCGGTCTGCCAGCGAGTACCTCGACGGTCCTTTTGCGGTTCTCAACGGCGACAACCTCTACGAACCCGAGGCCATCGCCGAGTTGTTCGAGGAGGGACCGGCGGTCGGCGCGGTCCGGGTCGAGGACCCGACGAACTACGGGGTCCTCTCCACCGAGGACGACACCGTGACCGACATCGTGGAGAAGCCAGACGACCCGCCGACGAATCTGGCCAACGCCGGGGCCTACGCCTTCCCCGCGGAGGCCCGCGACTGGTTGGACGTGCCCGAAAGCGAGCGCGGCGAACACGAAATTACCGACGTGGTGGCCGAGGTCATCGCGGAGTACGACGTGGGAGTCGCCGTGATGGACCGGTGGCTAGACGTGGGTCGGCCGTGGGAACTGCTGGCGGCAAACGAGTGGAAACTGGGCGAACTGGACCGCGAGATTCGGGGCGAGGTCCACGACGACGCCGAACTCCGGGGTGACGTGGTGGTGGAATCGGGCGCGGAAATCGACGCCGGGGTCGTGGTCGAAGGCCCCGCCCTGATTCGGTCGGGGGCGAGCGTCGGGCCGAACGCCTACATCCGCGGGGCGACCCTCGTCGGTGAGGACGCCCACGTCGGCCACTCGGTCGAAATCAAGAACAGCGTCCTTGGGCGAGGCTCCCACGTCGCGCACCTGAGTTACGTCGGCGACAGCGTGCTGGGCCGGGACGTGAACTTCGGCGCAGGCACCAACGTCGCCAACCTCCGCCACGACGGCGAACCGGTGAGACTGACGGTCAAGGGCGACCGGGTTTCGACCGGCAGACGGAAGTTCGGCGTCGTGGTCGGCGACGAAGCCAAGACCGGCATCAACGCGAGTCTGAACGCCGGCGTGAAGCTCTCTGAAGGTGCGACGACGAAACCGGGCGAAGTGGTGACGCGGGATAGGTAGACAAGACGAAATACTCCGAATCTTCCACCTCTAACCCGGCGCGTGCTGGCGTCTTGCCGAGCGAAGCGAGGCAACGGCTCGGAAGACGCGGTTTGTCTTCCGGTGCGAGTGTGACCTCGGAAGTCACAGCCCGCGCAGGAGCGTAGCGACGAGCAGGAATGTCTTCCGGTGGCGAACCGCGCGAGGGCTTTCGAGACCGAGGTTGTTTCCTCTGTCGCCCGGAATACTGCGTCGTAATCTTTCTGTCAGACTGACACTACGTTGTAATCTCGGCAAAGAACTCGCCATGGAAGCCGAACGGGATGTGGTGGGGGACGTGCGCTCTCGCCAGTTCCTCGAACGTTTCGCCGTCGAGAACGACCAGCAGGGACTCCTCGGTTTCGGTGTCGAGGACGGGCGCAAGGACCACGCCGCGGTCCTCTGGTCGCTCGCGGTCCTCGGGCGCGACGGAATCCTCGTCGTCCTCCTCCGAGGCCGGTTTCGGGACGAAAATCGGCTCTCCCGCGTAGCACCCGTCTGCCCACCACTCGGTGGCCTCGCCAGTCTCGACGTTGACCTTCGCCAGTCCGTTCTGGCCCTTGCGGGCCGTGGCCTGCCCGTAGGCGTAGCGATAGGGTTCCATCCTCGCCCGCGGGGCGATTCGCGGGAGTTCCATCCCGGTGTATAGATTCCGGCGCTCGACCCGGCCACCGTCCGCACCCCGGCCACTGTCCTCGACCGGGACCCGGAATCGCGCGAGTTCTCCGGTCGCGGCGTCGAGGACCGGCCCGGCGTCGGCCGCGCTGTCCTCGCGGTCCCCCTCGACCGAGGCCATGAACAGGTCGCGGACGATGGCGGCGTCCTCGTAGGCCACGAGGTCCACGACGATTTCGCCGGTCTCGTCGTCCTCGAAGGCGTTGACGGTGTGGAAGAAGAAGAAGGGCGGCGCGGTCCGCTCGGCCGTGAGGTCCCCCGTCTCCCGGTCGAAGACCAGAAATCGCGTCCCGCGCTCGGGTTTCCACCGGAACTTGTCGATGAACCCGCCGCTCCCCGGCAGGAGGAACCGCATCGGGTTGACCACGAACGGCGGTTCCACGATGACGGCGTATCGGCGCGTCAGCCCGAAACTGTGGAGATACGCCGGTCGCTCGACTTCGAGCGAGGCGACGGGAACCCTGCTCGGTCGGGCACCGTTCGCGGTCGAATCGTCCAGCACGCGATAGACGTGATACTTGTTCGTGCGCCCGAACTGGGTCGCGTAGCCGACGGTCTCACCTCGCCGGTCGTCGTGCCGGAGGTGGGCGGTGACGTGGTGGACCGTCATGTCGTCGGCGTAGGTCTGGTCGCCCCGCGCCGACAGGTCGGTCGGGTCGAACCGGACGCGCCGCGGCGTCTCGGTCAGTGCGACGTACTCCCCGCCCACTCGGTCCACGTTGACGTTCGCGTTGTCTGTCGGGTCGTCCAGAAACGACCTGAGTTGGTCGAGGTAGCTCCCGGAAGTGGCGAACTGGCTGGTGAGTCGGCCCTCCTCGACCGCCTCGCGGTAGGCCTCGGTCCGAAGGAAGCGATTCGAGTAGCACACCTTGCCGCCGCCCTCCTCGAACCGGAACTTGTGGAGCATCGCCAGTCCGTCGAACCAGTGTTCGACGCGCTCGCCGCCGACTTCGAACCTGCCGGGGCCGTTGCGGACCAGCGACCCCGAGAGCCACGCAGGAATCTCGCCGTCCACGTCGAGCGCGAGGCCGTCGTGTTCGGTGTCGAGCGACCGGAATCCGGGACTGTAGGCTGGCATCTGGCAGTCCAATGGACTCGCACCTCGAAAACGGTGGCGGCTGGCGCGGTGAGACGAGTTCGGTCTTACTCCTCGCGGTGGCGCTGGACGCTCCCGACCCACGGCCCGGTCACGAACAGTTCGTCGTCGCCAGCGACCAGTCCAGTCGCTCGCTCGTACTTGGGACTCCACCCGCATCTGTCCCCCAGCGACTCCTCGACGACGCGGAATCGGTCCCAGCGCTCGCCGGTCCCGGCGTCGAGGACGAAGACGTACCCTCGCTGGTCGAGAACGTAGGCCAGCGCGCCATCTGACGAGACCGCGGCTATCGCGGCCTCACTGCCGAAATTCCATTGGCCCTGACCATCAGCCAACGAGAAGGCGGTTAGGCTCCCCGAGTCGGTGCCGACGAAGAAGCGTTCGCCGTCGCGCTCGGTCGCCGAGACGCCGCCAGACACCGCGGCCGTCCATCGCTCGTCCCCGGATTCGGCGTCGAGCGCCGCGATTTCTGCGACTTGTTCGTCCTCGCTGGCGACGTAGACTGCTCCGTCGTCGCCCCCGAATATCGACTCCCAGACCCTCTCGCCCACGTCGGTTCGCCAGCGTTCAGTTCCGTCACCGACCGCAAGCCCGTAGACTCCTCCGGCCTCTGTCGCCGCGACGACGGTCTCACCGACTGCGACCGGTCCGGTCCAGATCTTCGCGTCCACGGAGCGCGCCCAGACCTCCTCGCCGGTCCCGGCGTCGAGCGCGACGACCCGGTGGACGAAACTGCCGTCGCTCGGCCCGGCGTCCGAGTCCGGGGTGTGGGAGATGCCGACGACCACGAGGCCGTCTACCCACTCGGGTTGGCCCCACGCGCCGCCGCCGTAGGTTTCCCGGCCGCCGGCGTCGTAGCGCCACTGAACGTGGCCGGTCTGTTTGTCGAGGGCGTACACGTAGTCCGCGCCAGTCCCGACGTAAATCGTCTCGCTACCGACCAGCGGGACGCCCGCACCGCCGCCAGTCACGGTGAACACCCAGTTTGGCTCCCCGTCGAATCGTTTCAGCGATGCTACTCGGGAAACGAGGTCCTCGCCGGTGTAGCCGTGCCTCTCGGAGACGTAGACCGAGTACTCGTCGGTGACTGGGGGCGACCAGTGCCTGCCGTCGAGGTTCCACCGCAGTTCGCGCCGGTCGATGCAGTGGTCCTCCTCGAACCACCAGTAGCCGCCGACGCCGACCGCGGCAGTGCCGAGGCCTGCGAGGAGTTCGCGGCGAGTCCAATCGGCCATTCTCCGGAGTGCGGTCGCTCCGACGTGATAAGTTTTCTACTTTTGATTGGCAAGACGCGGTGCTCGCCGATTTGCTCACGGAAAGAATACGGGCCGGAAGGGATTTGAACTACGTCAAGACGTTCCGGGCGTGTGGCCCTCCGGGCCATTCCGGGCGTGCGACTTGCCTCGTTCAAATCCTTCCGGCGATGCGAATTTGCGACTCGCGGAGTGGCGAGCGCACAAGGCGCTCACCGTGTTGCTCGTCGCAAAATATAGCGGGCCGGAAGGGATTTGAACCCCTGACCGTCTGATTAAGAGTCAGACGCTCTCCCTAACTGAGCTACCGGCCCAACGCATCCCATTCTTGCCGTGGGTTACGTAAATACGTTTCCGTTTCGCCGAACTGTTACGGCTTTCGATTCCCGGCGAAACCCGGTGAAGGCTTCCCGGTCGCGTCCGGCCGTAGTCCCCGAATTTCCGCCGAAAAACTTCTCCGGGAACATTAAGTGTGGTCCGAAGCTACGCCACAGTATCATGAGCGCCGGGATTACCATCTCCTCTATGTCCGATTACGCCATTTTGGGCTGTGGTAGCGTCGGGCACGCTGTCGCCGAGGAGCTAGTGGAGCAGGGCAAAGACGTACTCATCATCGACCGGGACGCCGACCGGGTGGAAGCCCTGCGAGACCAAGACCTCAACGCCCAGACCGCCGACATCCGCGAGGACGACCTCTACGAGACTATTTCTGACAACGAGGTCGTCCTCATCATGGCCTCCGACGTGGAGGCAAACAAGGAGGCCGTTCGGAACATCAGGGAACACGACGGCGAGCAGTTTATCGTCGTGCGCGCGAGCGACCCGGTTTCGGAAGACGAACTCACCGACCTCGGGGCGGACGTGGTTATCAATCCCTCGGAGGTCATCGCCGATTCGGCGCTTCGGGCGCTCGAAACCGGCGAGTTGGAGTACAAGGCTCAACAGCTCGCCGAGGTCTTGGAGGCGACCGGCGACCGACTCGCCATCGTCACCCACGACAACCCAGACCCCGACTCCATCGCCAGCGCAGTCGCGCTACAGGCCATCGCCGACACGCTCGGCGTCGAGTCCGACATCCTCTACATCGGCGACATCGGCCATCAGGAGAACCGGGCGTTCGTCAACCTGCTGGGCATCGAGTTGTTCCCCTACGCCGAGGCCGACGTGGACGACTACGACACCATCGCGCTGGTGGACCACGCCAAGGCGACCGAGGCCACCTTCGACCAACCGGTAGACATCTTTATCGACCACTTCGAACCGGACGAGGAGTACGAAGCCGAGTTCGTGGACATCCGGCCCTCGGTGAGTTCGACCTCCACCATCATGACGAAGTACATTCAGGAGTTCGACCTGAACGTCAGCGAGGAGGTCGCTACCGCCCTGCTCTACGGCATCCGGGCCGAGACGCTGGACTTCAAGCGCGACACGACGCCAGCGGATTTGACCGCCGCGGCCTACCTCTACCCCTTCGCCAACCACGACACGCTCGAACAGGTCGAATCGCCCTCGATGTCCCCCGAGACGCTGGACGTGCTGGCGGAGGCCATCACCAACCGCGAAGTGCAGGGGAGTCACCTCGTGAGCAACGCGGGGTTCATCCGCGACCGGGACGCCCTGACGCAGGCCGCCTCCCACCTGCTGAATCTGGAGGGCATCACGACCACCGCCGTCTTCGGCATCGCCGACGACACCATCTACCTCGCCGCCCGGTCGAAGGACATCCGGATGAACATCGGCAAGGTGCTTCAGGACGCCTTCAGCGAAATCGGCGAGGCCGCGGGCCACTCGACGCAGGCCAGCGTCGAGATTCCGCTGGGCATCTTTACCGGCATCGAGACCACAGACGACAACCGCGACACGCTCCTCTCGCTGACCGAGGAGGCCGTCAAGCGCAAACTGTTCGACGCGATGGGCGTCGAGAGCGGCGAAGGCAGTAACGGAAGCTAAGGCGGAGATTTCCGAATTTCTCGGCGCTGTTTTCGACGTTTGTTCCCTCGATTCGATACGTTTCCGTCCGGCGCGCGGCGGTTGCAGTGCGGTCCTCCTCGGCTTCGGCAGTAGCTAGCTCCTTTGGCCCTGCAACAGCATTGCCACGGCCCGAAACTACCGCTAGTCGATAGCTATCACCGGAACCCCCGAAAATCGAAAATTCCCGAGTGGAGAGTCTACCCGAAATCCGATTTCAGACCGCGATGTCCTCGTCGTCGGCGTCGGGTTGGCGGAGGCGCTCGATGGTGTCATTGATGAGAACCACGTCACCGACGGCGCGTACCCAGCGGTAGGGAATCATCACGCCGTTCTCGTCGCCCACCACGTCAGAGAACAGTTCGCTGTTGAGTTCGCCGAGCGCGATGCCCGTGACGGTACAGGCGTCCACGTTCAATCGAACGTCCTCGACTTCCCCGACGAAGACGCCGTTGTTGGAGTACACCTCCCGGCCGACTAGACTCGTAATCTCCTGCGGTGTTCCGTCCATGTGGGAAACGATGGTAAGGGTGGGTCTTAACTTTTGGCAGAGTCTCACGAAATTAGCCGCAGAATCGAGACACCGCGACGCCGCGACGACTGCGCCCGCGACACTCCCGCCGCGACAATCACTGCCCGGCCAATCACTGCCCGGTCAATGCTACCGACTGCCACGGAGCTTTTCTGACTTCGTGAACAATGCCCGACGTGTCCGACGCCATCGACAGCTCACGGAGCGGTCAGGACGAGGACACGACACAGGGGAACTGGCTCACCAGAAACTTCTGGATGGTCAAGGGACTGGTCGCTGTCGCGCTCCTCGTGGGCCTCGCCTACGGGAGTCTGGCGGTGTTCGACCACGAGTTGGCGAACGTCCTCTGGGCCATTTCGATAACGATGGCCGGACTGGTCGTGTTGATACAGGTCGGGTTCGGCGCGTTGCGGGTCGTCCGGTCGGCGTGAGGCCCGTCGCGCTCTTTTCGGTCTACTCGGTGAGTCCGTCCAGCACGTCCCCGAACCTGTCGAGGCCCGCCCGGACCTCGCTCGGCGTCCCGCACGCGCTGATTCGGAAACTCTCGGGGTCGTCGAAGAAGCGACCGGGGACGACCAGCACGCCCTCGTCCCACGCTGACCGTGCAACCTCGTCGCCGTCGGCCGATTCGTGGCTCAGGAAAGCGTAGGTGCAACCCTCCTCGACACGACCGAGGAGGTCCCCGCGCTTGTCGGCGAACTCGGCCAACGCCTCGCGGTTGGTCCGAATGCGCTCGCGGGACTCGGGGACGAGGCTGTCGGCGTCGGCGAGGACCCGGCGAGCGAGTCGCCTGCTCGGTTCGGCGACTGCCGGGACGTGGTTCTTGACCGACCGCGCGCGGGCCACGAAATCGGCGTCGGCGACCAGCCATCCGAGACGCAGGTCGCCGAAGCCGAAGAACTTGGTGAGCGAGTTCGTGACGACCGTATTCGGCAGGTCGACTGCCGAGGGGCCGCCGAAGGGACCGACCGGCGACGAACGCTGGGAGGACAAGTCCAGCGTTAGTTCCCCGCCGAAGGGCGCGTACACCTCGTCCACGAGGAGCGTGGCACCCCCGTCGCCGACGGTGCGAGCGACCTCTGCGAGGTCTTCGCGGTCGGTTCGGCGACCGCTCGGATTGTGGCGGTTCGAGACCGACACGAGGACGGTATCCTCGAGGAGCGCGGCGTCCACTCGGTCCGGGTCGAGGGGATAGCCCTCGTCGGGCGGGCGAAAGAATCGGTCCACGGTCGCGCCCAGTCCCTCCGGCGTCGCCAGCAGAGGTTCGTAGCCGGGTTTCTCGACCAGCACGCGGTGGGTCGCGGACTCCTCGTCGTCCGCCTCGCCGTCCTCGTCCGCCCGGTCCTCGGCCTTCGAGAGCGCGGCGGCCTCTGCGAGGAAGTTGGCGTGGGTCGCCCCGGCGGTCACGAGGACGTTCTCGGGACCGACGCCGTACTCGTCGGCGACGAGTTGCTCGACGGTCGCCCCCGGCGTCGGCGTCCCGGCGAGCGCGGGCGGAACGACCTCGTTCGGTTCGGCGGGCGCGCGGCGCAGGTCCGACGACCCGAGGTCGTACTCGGCCTCCTCGGGCCGCCCGGAAATCCAGTCGAGATACGCGATGTCGGGGAACACGCTCGAACTTGGACGGAGCGTGAAATTAACGTTCGGGATGCCCGCCGAACGTGGCGTACATTCACGAACGTATCGGTCATAGTAGGCTTTTCCTCTGTCGTCGGCCCCCTTCCAGTCGATGACGACCACGCCGAGCGAGTCGGGGTACGCCGAGGAGGTCTGCGCGCTGACCGAGCAGTATCTCGAACGGGTCGCGGAGGCCACCGCGGCGCTCCCGGCGGCACTCGACGCCTACGACGAGGACGCCGACGCCTTCGAGGAGGCCACCCAGACAGTTGCGGACCACGAGTCGGCCTGCGACGAGACGCTCCGGGACCTCCGCACCGCGGTGGGCAAGTCGATGCCGCCGAACTACAGTCGGTTCTACCTGCGCATCGACGACGTGTCGCGCCTCTACGCCGCCATCGACGAGATTCCGAACCGCGCCGAGCGCTTCGTCCGGGAACTCCGGGCGATGCGCCCCGCGCTGGACGACCGGACCCGCGAGACTTGCCGGGAGATGGCGCTCCTCGTCCACGAGGCCGCGTCGGCGTTGGCCGACCTGACCGCCGACTACGTAGCGCGACTGGTCGCGCCCGAGGCCGCGCCCGACGACCCGACCCCCGGCGTCACCGAGCGCGTGGACGAGTTGGCGGTCCTCGAAAGCGAGTGTGACGGCCTGAAGTACGACGCGCTCTCGGCGGCGTTCGACGCCCACTCGACCGCCGACGCGCTGGTGGTCCGCGAGTTGGTGCTGACGCTCGACGCCGCGATGGACGCCGTGGAGGACGTGGGCGAGCAGTTGCTGTTTCTGGCGAGTGGTGAGGTCGAGGTGTAAGGAATTGTAATTATTTCTTTTAGGATTTTATAGTTGGTTTAGAGAATTAGAGAGTGGTTTCAGTACTGCTAGGCAGACTTGGGAGTAGTGAGCGAGGAGGCCTCGAAAAATCGGGAAAACCGCGTCAGAAGGTAGTTATTCGACTTCGTACTCGCCGAGGACGTTTGAGGACTCGCCACCGTCAGCAGTCCAGACGACTTTGATGACCGAATCTCCGTTGAGACTACCACTAGGAATGTTAATCGATTCGCCAGCAGTAACCTTGTCATTCGGCGAGGACTTACTGGCCCACGAGCTAGCAACGCCCTCAGGGGAACCGTCAACCATCACTTCGATGTTCCCTTGCTTCAGCGGGTCACCGCTATCGTGAGAGATAGTGACATCTGCGCTGTTACCTGCTCCGGACTGGTCGAACGAGATCGAAGCCGTCGGCGACGACTGCTGAACGTTCTGACCGAGGCCGAGGACGAACGTGCCAATCACGGCCGCCAGAATCACCGTAATCGCCACCATGAGGATGACGCCGATGACCGGCGAAACCGCGTCGTCGTCGTGAAGGAGTTGTTTCAGATTCATTGTTTATTCAACCGTGAACTCACCGAGGACGTTCGAGGACTCTCCGCCGTCAGCGGTCCAGACAACTTTGATGGTGTCTTCTGCATTGAAACCGCTGGAGGCTTTAAGAGTGACAGATTCTCCTGCAGTAATTTCACTGTCACTAGCCCAATCATCGACAGGATTACTCGGGTTACTGATACTATTGCCAGTAACAGTAATGTCAATCTGATCCTTCTCAAGCGGGTCACCGCCATCGTGTGCGACTTGCACGTCTGCGCTACCTGCCGACCCTTGCTGGTCGAACGAAATCGATGCCGTCGGACTCGAAGACTGAACGTTCTGTCCGAGTCCGAGGACGAACGTACCGATGACGGCCGCCAGAATCACCGTAATCGCCACCATGAGGATGACGCCGATGACCGGCGAAACCGCGCCGTCGTCTTCGAAGAGTGCTTTTAGGTTCATGTTTCGTATTTCTCCGTTTTCCGGCACGTTATCATCCCTGAGAAGTGGCCATACACTTTATGATGGCCGACGAGCAACGGTCACTCGTCGGCGGGGGACCGCCAAAGCCGCCCCGGACCGGCACTTCTCTGGCGATGATACGTGCTTAATTGGCTCGTTCGTAGTCCCCCTATATAAATACTTGCTTACCTGAAAATGCGATTATAGAATTTGATGCTCTGCTGGAATTTACATATTTTTTTATCACATACGGAATACGTCCGATAACGCTCACATTTAAGACTATTGGCTCCTATCTGGAAACTGATGAGCCAGCAAGTGTCTCCGGAGACGCTACGGTCCGCACTGCAGTCGCTGGCCGCCCGGCTCGGCAAGACGCCGACCGTGGTGGACATGCACGAGGAGGGCCAGTACGCGCCGAAGGTCTACCAAGAGGTCTTCGGCAGTTGGAACGAAGCGCTGGAGGCCGCAGGACTCGACCCCGACGAAATCGGGACCAAGCGAATTCCCGACAGAGAACTGCTGGCGGAACTCCAGCGCCTCTACACCGAACTCGGCAAGCCCCCGACCCAGCGCGACATGACCGAACACGGCGAGTACTCGAACCGAACCTATCAACTCCGATTCGGCAGTTGGTCGGCGGCGCTACAGGAGGCCATGTTGGAGACCAACGACGGCATCTCCGAGGCCGAACTCCTGCGAGAAATCGAGCGCCTCGCCCGCGAACTCGGCCGCGCGCCGAAGGCCGCCGAGATGGACGACCGGGGCGAGTACGCTCCCGTGACCTATCACCGCCGGTTCGGGTCGTGGCGCGACGCGCTGACCGAGGCCAACCTCGACGCCGTGACCGACGACTCGTAGGACCGGCGCGGTCCTCGCGCGACCGGCGTGCAACCGACACTTCTCCGGAGGCTCCTCGCCTCGTTTCCCCGCCGCGTAGCCGACGCTGGCGGGTGCGCTACTCGCTACTGTTGTTGCTCCCGCCATCGCCGCCGCCGCCGTCCGCGTTGAACTCGTCGTAGGAAATCGCCCCGGCGTCCACGATGTCCTGCGCGGCGGGCACGGCCCCGTCCGGCGGGTTGCCCTCCACGTCGCCGGGTTCGCCGCAGACCACGCGAGCGACCATCCCGAGGGCCTTGTGGGGAATGCAGAAGTAGTCGTAGGTCCCCGGCACCTCGAAGGTGTAGCTGAACGTCGCGCCCTCCTCGGTCAGAATCTCGCTATTCCACGGTTCGGCGTCGTCGGGAATCCGGGTCACGTCGGCCGAGTCGAGACTCTCGGCGTAGGCCGTCGAGGAGTGCGACCCGGCCTCGTTGACCCACTCGACCGTGGTTCCCGGTTCGACGAACAGGCCGATTGGGTCGAAGAAGTACTCGCTGTCCTCGGTGACCATCCGGACCTGCTCGGTGCCGCCACCCGCTCCGCCGGTCGTGGTTTCGGTCTCCTCGCCGTCGCCTTCGGTAGTCGTTCCACCCTCGGTCGTGGTCGTCTCGCCGCCCGCCTCGGTCGTGGTTTCGTCCCCACCGTTTCCACCCGGTGCGTTACACCCCGCGAGGCCGACGAGACCCCCAGTCGCGCCGGCGCTCATCGCTTTGATAAGTGTGCGTCGATTCACAACTCGGAAGTAGGGCTTCGAGCAGAATAACGGATGTGGCTAGGTGTGTCTCGCGTTCTCACTGAACAATCGAATCACCGGGGCTACGCGTCGCTCTGTGCCGACCCGGCGTCGGTCACCCGGCCGAGGAACAACACGGTGCCCTGCTCGTCCCCAGTTCCCACTGCTTATCTAAACATTACTCTCGGTCCGCCCAACGGCTTTTGCCCCTCGAAATCCTACCGAACGTCGTGTCTTCGAGGTCCGAGCAGGGCGGACCCGCCGGGGCGTCGGACTCCGACAGCGACGGCAGACTCCGCTCGGGCGGGGCGAAAAACTGGCTCCTCGTGGATGGCAACCGCCTCGTCGTCGCGGGAGGAGTCCTCGCGTTCGCGCTGGTCGGACTGTTCTCGCTGGTGTGGGCCTACGGGTTCACCCCCTTCCGAGCGTCGAGTCCGATGTACTTCCTGTTCAGTGCGCTCGTCACCGGCGACCTGACGCTCGTCACCGTCGTCCTCTCCATCAACCAACTCGTCCTCTCGCGGGAACTCGGTTCACCGGGCACGCTTCAGGACCGGATTCAGGGCGCGTTGCAGTACCGCGGCGACGTCGAGGAGGCCGCCGAAACCGGGACCCTGCCCAAGTCGCCGACCCGGTTCCTGCGCTTCCTCCACGAGCGAGTCGAGGACCAGACCCACCGACTCGACGCGGCCACCGCAAGTCTCGACGACGAGGCGGTCCGTGAGGAGGCCCGAACGCTCACCTCGTCGCTCTACGACGACGTGGACCTCGTGAACCGGACCCTCGACGCCGACGACGGTATCTTCAGCGTGGTGTCGGCGACGATAGCGACGAACCACGCCGACCAACTCCAGCGAATCGCCGCGCTCGCCGACGAACACGCCGACTCGCTGTCGGCGGAGTTCCGGGACCTGCTCGACACGCTCGAAACCACCCTGCTCCAAATCGACGTGGCGCGCAACTACTTCAAGACGGTCTACGTCCAGAAGGAGTTGGCGTACCTCTCGCGGGTCCTCCTCTACGTCGGGGTCCCCGCAATCGTCGTGGACGGCCTCGCGCTGGTGTTCTACAACGCGCTCGGCCCCGAGACGATTCCGGTGCTGGTCGTCTACGCCGTCGTGGCCGTGGCGTTCGTCCTCGGGTTCGCGCCGCTGGCCATCCTGTTCGCGTTCGTCCTCCGACTCGCGTGGGTCGCCCAGCGAACCGCCACCGTCGCGCCGTTCTCGTCCGGGCGGTATCGCTCGTAGTCGCCGCGCCCCGGCGCTCACCGAATCCCGGCGCTCACCGACTCTCAACGCTTATCGAACTTCGATGGACACCGCGCCGCGCTCTCGGTCTGCGCGCTCGACCAGTCGGTCGATTCGGTCGTCCATCGCGGGGTGGGTCGAGAGGAGTCGCCCCAGCGCGCCCTCGTCGTCGCCCCGGACTTGCAGGGGCGAGACCATCGTCCACCGGGGGTCGGTCGCGCGCTGGATTTTCCGAAGGGCGCGGGCCAACGCGACCGGGTTGCCCGTGACCGCCGCAGACCGGTCGTCGGCCGCGAACTCCCGGCGACGGGAGTGAGCGAGCAGAACCAGCGTGAGGACGACGAACCCGAACATCACGACCTGTCCGACCCGCCTGCGGAGCGCGGAGACCGGCGCGAGCGAGTCGGCGGGCGGTCGGCCTCGAATCCAGTCGAGGCCGCGACGCAGGCCCGCCCCGACCACGACGAAGGGGAGCGCCAGCGCCACGACGACCCAGACCAGCGATTGCCCGGCGCTGTAGGCCAGCGTCTGGACCAGACTGTCGTGACTTTCGAGGTGGGCGAGTTCGTGGGCCAGCAGGGCCTCCAACTCGTCGGGAGACAGGAGATGAAACAGCGACCGGTCGAGGACGACCACGCCGCCCCGAATCCCGCCGAGCGCCATCGCGTTGGGCGACCCGAGGCGACCCACCAGCAAGCGAGGACGGCCAGCGTCCATCTCCTCGGCGAGTCGGTCGAGTCGGGCGTGGACCTCGGGCGCTCGTCCTCGGGACAGGTCGGCGGCCTGCACCTTCCCGAGGAGTTGCACCGTGCCGAACCGGTAGCTCAGGTACCCGAGCAGGACGGTGAGGACGGTGGTCCACGCAATCACGGTCAGCAGGTCTCCTCGGGCCAGCCAAATCGCCCCGAGGAGTCGGTAGCCGAGGTACGCGACCCCGGCGTAGACGACCAGCAGGCCGACGCCGACGAGAACCATCAGCGCGCGGAGACCGACTCTGCGCATGGCAGGGGGTTAGGGTGGCTGGAGCAAGGGGGTGTCGGTCGAAGGAAGGTTCTCGGTGACACCCGACAGTACCAACGCTTTTTACGAATCGCTGAGACTTACTCGGCATGAATCAGTCCACGGCGACCGAGCGATGCAGGCGCGTTCTCGACGCAGTTGGCTCGGCCGTCATCGCCGACGAGGAGTTCCTCGAAACCGTCCTGACCGGCATCTTGGCCCGCGGCCACGTCCTGCTCGAGGACGTGCCGGGAACGGGCAAGACCCTGACCGCCCGGAGTTTCGCGTCGGCGCTCGGTCTCTCCTTCTCGCGCATCCAGTTCACGCCCGACCTCCTCCCGGCGGACATCACCGGGTCGAACGTCTACAACGAGGGCACCGGCGAGTTCGAGTTCTCGCCCGGCCCGGTCTTCGCCAACGTCGTGCTGGCCGACGAAATCAACCGGGCACCCCCAAAGACGCAGGCCGCCCTGCTGGAGGCGATGGGCGAGGGGCAGGTCACGGTAGACGGGACGACCCACAAACTCCCCGAACCGTTCTTCGTCCTCGCCACGCAGAACCCCGTCGAGCAGGAGGGCACCTTCGGCCTGCCCGAGGCCCAACGCGACCGCTTCATCGTCAAGACCACGATGGGCTACCCCGACTTCGACGGCGAGCGCGAACTGGTGGACCGCCGGGCCGACCGGACCGCCAAGGCCCCGAGCGTCGAACCGGTCTTGCAGGGCAAGGACGTGGCCGAGGTCCAGCGCGTCCTCGAAGCGGTCCGGGTCGATGGGAAGATTCGGGACTACGTGGTCGCGCTCGGCAGGGCCACCCGGCAGGACGACCGGGTAGCGGTCGGCGTCTCTCCTCGCGGAATCCAGCGCCTGTTCGAGGCCGCCCGCGCCAACGCCATCATCGCGGGCCGGGAGTACGTCGTCCCCGACGACGTGAAGCGCGTCGCCGAACCGACCTTCGCCCACCGCCTCGTGCTGACCGACGAGGCCAGCGTGCGCGGGGCCGACCAGAGTGCGGTCGTCGCCGACGTGCTGGACCGCGTGGAGGTGCCGGCGGTGAAATCCTCGTCCGCGTAGCGCGGGAGCGAAGCGAATCCGCGGTGGGCCGACCGCCGCCGCCGACGCTCAAAATCAATCCGGTCCCGAACGTCATCGCCCCCGTTTTCGTGCCGGGAGAATCGCCGAAGCGAACTTTTTCCAGCGAGCAAATCGCCCGGCATGGTCGAGAAGGCGCGACGAGTCGAGGTCGAGGAGGGCCGCCCGGACGCCGACCCTGAGTGGGAGATTCTGGCCCGCGACGAACCCGGCGACCCACCGCGATACGTCGGCACCGTCCGGGCCGAGGACGCCGGCGAGGCCCACGAGGAGGCCACCCGACTGTTCTGCTGGTACGCTCACGAGGTCTGGGTCTGTCCGACCGACGAGATTCGGCGGTTCTCGGCGGCCGAGGAAAACGAGGCGGTCGAGAGACCGCAGGCGGTGCCCGACTCGGGGAGCGAGGAGCGGACCCACGAACTGTAGCGCGGGGACGTGGCTAGGGTTCGACCGGCAACGCCACGGTGGACTGAATCCACGCGCGGTCGTTCTCGGTGTCTTGGACGATGGTGATGGTGTCGGCGTCGTCGTCCTCGAACTCGATGCACCGGTAGCGCGAGGGGGCCTCGCGGCGCTGGTCGGCGTCCGTCATCGGGTCCCCTCGAAGGCCACTTCGCCACCGGACGACTCGACTGCGCCGGAGTCGCCGGATTCGACCGCGGCGGGTTCGGTCCGGGCAGTCTCGGTTCGCGCAGTCTCCGAGGGAACGTCGAAATCCGGGTCGTCCTCGACTGTCACCGCGCCGGTATCGGTGACTTCGACGCGACAACCGGCCACGGCGAACGTCACGGTCACGTTCGGGTCCCGGCCGGTTCGCGGCCCCTCGGCCAGTCGATTCAGGGCGTCGGGGTCCACGACGCGGTACAGCGTCGGGAGGTCTCGGGGGTCTCGTCCGGTCTCGTCGGCGATGGCTTCGATGACGGTCGTCGTCGCGGACTCCTCGGGGGCGATGTGGATTGTCTGGCTCATGGCTCGTTCACCCTCTCGTAGTGGCGTGACGGGGATAGGCTTAGCAGGTACGTGTATAGCCCTCGCCGAACCACCGGGGGTATATATCTAACCCTGCGCGAAAATCAACCGAAACAGGCGCTGAAACTGCCACTCAGCGCAACGCCATCACCAACAGCACCACGCCAGCGACCGCGCCGAACAGCGCGACAGACAGGTCGCCGAGGCCGCCGTTCGGAATGCCGGACTCGCCACCGGACGAGACCACCGTCGCCAGCGCCCCGGCCGCGAGCGCACCGACCGCCCCGACCGAGAGCGCGCTCAGTCCGTGAAGCAGTTCGACGCGCCGGGTCGGGGCGCGCCGACCGACCTCGGAGCCGAGGGTCACAGCGAACTCCCCGGCGTCCCAGACCACCAGCGCGACGACCAACCCGGCAAGCACCAGCCAGAACGGCGCGTCCACCGTTCCGGCGAACGCCGCTGAGAGGAACAGGCCGCCGCCCGCCAGCGACGACCCGGCCACCCGGTCGGAGACGAACCCGAGCGCGAACGCCAACCAGAGCGCGAACACGCCGACGGTCGCCAGCGTGAGGACGCCCGCCATCAGTCCCAAGACCACCGTCTCGGAGCCGTAGAACGTCACCACGCCGTCCGCGAGGTCGGCGAACCGGCCCGAAAGCGGCGATTCGAGTCGGCTCTCCACGAAGCCGATTAGCCCCCGAAGAACCGGCCCGTGGGCCAAGTGGACGCCGGCGACGACGACTCCGCCGGCGACGAAGGGGGCGTAGCCGACCAGCAGTTCCCGGACCGAGGCCCGTGACGAGCGCCGGACCAGCGTGGCGACGGCCGCCGAGGCCCCGGCGAGGAGCGTGGCCCACCACAGGAGGTCCCGAAGGCCCGCCGAGGAGGTCACGGCCACGAGCAAGTCGTGGCCCGCCGTCGGAAGGTACTGCCTGCCGACCGACGCCGGAACCGCGAGCTCGACCACGAGCGCGACCGGAATCCCGAGCGCGGCCACCGCGAGCAGTCCGCCGAGTCCTCGCTCTACCAGACTCAGCGCGTCGGCGACCTTCACGTCGCCGACAGTGGCCTCGCCCGCGAACTCCTCGGTCGGCAGGTCTCGCAGGGCGCGATAGCCGGCGTAGGTCGCGGCCCCGGCCAGCACGCCGAACTGGAGGAGGTGGACCTTTCCCGGCGTGGGCGCGAACAGCCAGTCGGTCGCCGACGAAATCGCACCGCCGACGACGCTCCCGACGCCGAGTTGGAGGTTATCGACCAGCGCGTAGCCTGCGAGTGCGATGAACAGGTTGACCGGGAGCAGGGCGACCCGAGTCACGAGCGCCATGCACTCCGAGACCGACCGGGAGGTCCCGACCCCGCGAGTCGAGGCCACTGCGCCGAACACCGCAATCGTACAGCCACAGAGGACAGCCATCACGCCGACGATGCGCAGAATCTCGCCGACGACGTTGGTCGGCGACCCGGCCGGGAACGAAACCGCGAACGCCACCAGCGCCTCGTAGCCGACGCCCGCGGTGATGCCCGCGCCGGCCGGGACGAGGAGTAGACTCGCGCCGAGCGTGGCGGGCACCTGCCACCGGTCGAAGGTCAACAGCCAGAGCGCGACTGCGAGGCATATCGCGCCGCCCGCAGAGACCGCCGCGCCCTTCGGCACCCCGACCGCGAGGACGAGCGCCCCGACGCTGACGACGGTGCCCAGAAGCGCGACGGCGGTACTCGCGCGCGTCGGTGCCCAGTTCGTCTCCGAGCGGTCGGCCGTGTCGTGAGGTTCTTCCATCATCGGCAAAGCAAGTTCTGTAATTGTTAGAAAAATCTATTTAATTGTCAGAGCAGGTTTCTCAGCGAGCGTTCGAGCGCGATTTCCAGCGGGTCGGAGACCGACCAGTCCACCGTCTTCGCGCCGGTCGTCCGGAGGTCCCAGAGTCTGACCTCGCGGCGCGTTCCGGCGATGGTCCGGCCAGCGGACTCGGCGGTCGTCGCCGACTCTGCGCCCGTCACGTCGGGACTCAGGACGGCGAGGTCGTGGCCTCGCGCCGTGACCGACCGGGCCAGCGACAGCGGCCAGTCGTCCAGCACCGGCGAGACCACCACGACCTGCGAGTCGGCCGGCAGGCGAGCGAGGAGTCGCCGGACGGTCGGGTCCTCGGCCCCGTCTGCCTCCGACGAGGCCCCGGAACTCCCGGTTCGCTCACCGCCGTCGGCCACCGTCCCAATCGGTGCCTCGTCGGGCGTCCCGTCGCCGGCGTCCGAACCGACTTCGGCCTCGTGCGCTGGACCGGTCCCGTCGCCGGGCACCTGCCGGGGGGCGTCGCGGTCCCCAGCGCTCCCGACCGCCTCGAAGACGAGTCGCGCGCTCGAATCCCCGTCGGCGGCCGCCCAGAGCAGGCCGTCTGCCGGGAGTCCGCCGGGCGCGTCCTCGTCTGCGAGACCCACCGCGGTCACGCCGGTCGCTACGTTCCCTGCGGTTAGCGCGTCGTATAATTGTCTGCCCGCGTAGGCGCAGAGTTCCGCGCCGTTGGGATAGCCCGCGCTCGGCGTGGTTCTGACGACTGGCCGGGCGTCTATCACGACCACGACCCGGACAGCGCGCTCCTCGCGGAACTCGACGGTGGTCAGGTCGCCGGTCTTGGCGAAGCGCCGCCAGTCGATGCGACTGATGGGGTCGCCGGGCCGGTACTCGCGGGTCGAGTGGAACTCGACGCCCTCGCCGCCGGAGTCGGTGGTGTGGGTCCCGACGCGCCGGGGCGAGGCCTCCCCGAACGGCGGGTCCGAGACCGAGCGAGCGCAGTCGAGGGTGGTCTCGCCCGAGGGTTCGACCGCCAGCGTGGCGCTGTCCGTCGCGCTCGCGGTCCGGACCCTGACCGCTGGGTCGCCGAAGTCGTACTCGCCGCGCTTGGCCACGACCGAGTAGGTGACGGTGGCCTCCTCGTCGGGGCGGAGCGCGAGCGCGGACCGGGGCGACCCCGAGACCACGGACAACTCGTCGGGCACGCCGTCCACGATTCGCACGTCGGTCAGGGCCGACTCGCCCGGATTCCGGACCGTCAGCGTGACCTCGATTTCGCTCCCCGGCGCGGGACTCGCCGAGTCGAAAGCCCGCTCGATTTCCGGTTTCGTCGCCCCCGACAGCGACGACAGCGCGCCGAAGGCGACGTAAGCCAGCGGAACCACGGCGGCCGCGAACAGTCGCGGGTCGGCGTAGAGCAGGCCGAGCGTGGTCAAGAGCAACGTCCCGGCCAGCGCGCCCCGGAACCGGGGCACTCGCTCGCGGGTCCGACTCGTCGCTCGTCGCTCGTCGCTCATCGGTCGTCCTCCTCGTCAGCGGTGGCGCGGCCGGTCTCGCCGGACCCGCCGAAAATCGCTTCGACCTCCTCGACGGTTCGCTCGACTCGCTGGCGGCGCTCGGTCTCGGGGTCGAGCCACGACCTGAGGCGGGCCACCAGCGGGAAGTCGGGTCCCGACTCGTCGGCGAGGAGCGCAGACGCAATCGTGTCGTCGGTCCACCTGCCCGACCGAATCGCCCGGCGGGCCTCGGCGGGTTCGAGGTCGGCGGTCCGGGCGTAGGCGCTGGCCGCGGTCCGGGCGAGGTCGGCGCGGACCGCCCGGAAAGCCGCGTCGTCGCCCTTGCAGGCCATCTCGATTCGCTCGTCCAGCGACTGGCCGGTCAGAGTCCGGTCGGTCGCACTCACCGTCTCGGGCGGGTCGAGCGGTTCGGCGGTGTCGGGCGCGCTCTCGAATCTGCGGGCCGGGCCGTCGAGCGCGGGGGCGTCGGGCGACCCGGCGCGGGCGGCCCACGCGGCGTAGAGACCGACGACCGACCCGAGGACCAACAGCAGGCGCTCGGAACTTTGGGATTCGACGACCGAAACGACCGCCGAGAGCGGGTCGGCGAGGCCGGGGACGGCGACGAGGGCCGCCGCGACGAGCGTCACGACGACGCCGAGACCGCCCAGCAGGCGAGCGCGCATCAGTCGTCACCTCCGAAGAAGTCGGCGATGGTGGGTCCGTTCGGCGATTCGGTTCGCTCGGGGTCGGCCCGGTCGGTCTCCTCGTGGCGCGCTCGCTCGATGTCCTCGATGGCCTCCTCGACTCGGGGGAGTCGGTCGTCCGGCGAGTGCGCGCCGTACTCCACGTCGCGGAAGGCGTCTCGGAGCGTGACGACTGCGCCGGGCGGCAGGTCGTCCTCGCGGACCGCGTGGGTGGCGAGTTCGCCGGGGGTCATCGCGCCGGGCCGCCGAACCGAGACGGTCCGGAGGAAGGAGGTCCACGCGTCCCGGAGCGTTCGGTAGGACCGGTCTGCCGAGTCGTCGTCCGCTCGCGGCCCGGACTGCGCGCCGTCGCCAGCGAGGTCGGCAAGCGACTGGCGACTGCTCTCGCGGACGGTTTCGAGGCGGTCGGCGAGCCACGCCCGGAATCTGGCCAGTAGCTCCCTCAGCGTGGTCTCGCCCGACCGGAGTTCGGCCAGCGCGTCGAGGAGGCGCTCGACGGCCCACGAGAGGCGGTCTGCTGTCCCGAACAGCGCCGCGACAGCGAGGTCCGGGAGCGCCCGAATCGCACCGACGAGTGCCGCGACGGCCTGCCGGGGACCGATGCCAGCGCGGCGCGCTGTGAATCCGAGACCCCCGAGGACGAGGGCGGCCCCGCCGACGAGTCCCGCGAGGTTGACGAATAGGCCCGAGACGGTCGTCCGGCGGGTCTGGCCGCGGGCCGAGACCGCGATTTCGGCGCTCCCGCCGAAGGGGAGCGAGGCCGTCGCGGTGCCGTTGATGTCGGTCCGGTGCTTCGCGTCGCCGACCCGGACCTCCGCGTCGCTAATCGGTTCGCCGCCGTAGGTCGCGCTGACTTCGACGCCGGTTCCGGGGAGCGCGAGCGGGAGTTTCGGGTCGGCAGAGACTTCGAGTCTCGGGACGACCAGCGTCGTCTCGCCCTCGACGGAGCCTCGGGAGACGCCGACCGTGACGTTGCCCGGCGATTCGGGGAGTCGAACGCTGGCGCGGCCGTTCTTCCCGGTCGTGCCGACCGTCTCGCCGTCGAGGGTCACGTCGGCGTTCCGGACCGGGACGCCCCGGACCGTCGCCGTCACGACGACTTCGCGTCCGGCTATCACGTCGCCGGAGACCGCGAGCGTGGCGTTCGTCACCAGCGAGTAGTCGGTGCCGTTGGTCTCGTTGCCGGGCGCGAGGTTGTGGGCCGGTACTGTGTCGTCCCCGAGGACAGTCTGTGGTTCGCCGTCCCCGAGACCGGTCGGCGGCGGACCCGCCAGCGAGAAGACACTGCCGAGGCCGACGGGCGGCCCGGACACTTCATATGAATGCTTAGGTATCGAAAACTGATTCTTAAAGGATTGTATCTGCGTGTCCGTCCTCGCGTTCGCGCCGTCGCCGTCACGCCTTCCGTCACCGCCGACTCGGATGTTCAGCGTCTCGGCGTAGGGGACCTGCCCGGTGACGGTCCCGTCAACGTCGGTGACGCCGATACGCTCGCCGTTGAAGTAGACCGGCGCACGGCCGACGGCACTGGCGTTGTCGGTTATCGTGACCTCCACGACTGCGCCGGGGACCGGCGTCCGGTTGAGCGTCACGTCGTACCCGTTCGAGGAGCGGTCGCCGTCGCCCCCGCCCGAGTCGGCGGTGGTCGTCTCGCCGGGGGCCGCCGTGGTTGCCTCGTCACCGCTGGATTCGCCGGGGTCCTCGGTGGTCCGGGTGTCGTACTCGACGGGCGTCCCGGTTTCGGCGGCGGTCGTTCCCGACTCCGAGGAGGTGTCCTCGGCGGGGCTACCGCCGTCGCCGGGCGTAGTGGTCCCGAGGCCGGGCCGACCGCCCGCGTCCGTCGCCGAGAACATCTCGCCGGGGCTTCCGGACTCGGCGTGGTCGTACTGGCTCGGGGGGTTCTGAGTCTGGTTCCCGAAGGCCTGTCGCTCGGACTGGAGGCGCTCTCGCCCCGGCGTCGGGTCGAACCGGACCCATCCGACCTGCGGGAAGTAGGCCTCGACCCACGCGTGGGCGTTCATCCCCCGGACCTTGTAGGTGTTCGCCCCGACCTTCTGGCCGGTGGAGTAGCCAACGACGTATCGGGCCGGAATGTCCTGCGACCGGAGCATCACGGTCATCGCGGTGGCGAAGTACTCGCAGTAGCCCTGCTCCATCTCGAAAATGAACTCGGAGGCCACGTCTCCGCCGGAGGGTTTCGAGGCGTTCAGCGAGTAGTTCTTGTTCGCCTCCAGCCACGACTCGATGCGCGCGGCGGTTCCGTAGGGCGAGGAGGCCCCGTCGGTCAGGCGCTCGGTGAACTCGGCGAGGCGGGGGTCGGTGTCGTTCGGGAGCGCGGTGTACCGGCGCTCGACTTCGCTCGGGTAGTTCCGGCCCGCAGTCCGGAGGACGGTCGGGTCCCGCGGCGGCCGGTGGCTAACCCCCGAGTAGGTCGTCCCGGCGGGCACGGGGTTGTCGGTGACGAACGCGCGCTGGTCGGTCACGGACAGCGAGTCGGTCGCCGACTGGGAGACCGAATTGGCCTGCCAGACGGTCGGGAGCGACGACGCCGACTGACCGAGGGTGACGCGGTACTCGACTCGCTGGCCTTGGATGCCCGCGCCCCTGATGGGGCCCGAGTAGGGTTGCCGGTCGCCCGACTTCTTCCACCCGGACCCGGTGTAGCTATCGTAGGCACCGGTCCGCCAGTAGGACGCCGAGGTGCTTCGCACCCGGAAGTGGACCTCGGCGTTCTGCGACCGGAAGGCGCTCCCGTTCTCGGCCAGCGACCCGCCGAGAGAGGTCTCCTCGCCCGGATTCAGCGCGCCGAGGTCGCCCCCGGAGCCGCCTGCTCCGCCGCCGCTCATCCCGCCGACGTTGACGTTCGGCGTCGGGACGACCGACCCGAGCGGGGTCCGGCCCAGTCCGGCACCCGAGACTGCGGGGACGACGGTGCCCGCCAACACGACCGCGAGGACGCAGAACACCGCGAGCGCGGCGCGAAGTCGGTCGCGGGACTGTTCGTCGGCGGGCAACAGCGGTGACGGCTTCTCGGACATGGCGAGTTCGGGTTGTGGTCTGGGGGATGGTCCGCGAGGGTATCGACCGCAGGGGTGGACCGCGAGGCGGACCGCGGAGATTTGGTGTGAGTACGCACGACAACTGCGCGGAGACACGTAAAAAGATTGGTGGAAATACATAGTTAGAAATCCGACTACTGTCGCTCTCTCCCGTCACCAGAGCAGATATTTTCCCATTCTAGAAGATGGACAAACTAAAAAGAATATAAAAATAATACTTTTACTCGTCGGATGACAACCGTGGCGTGATGCTCGGAGAAACCATCGCCGGAATCGTAGAAGACGGTACCGTAAGTGACCGACAACTCCTGCTGGGCCTCGTCGTCGTCTGTGCGGTTGGCGTTATCAAGGCCGGGAAGTGACGCCACCTCGCTCGGCAGTCCCGAAACGGATTCACGACAGCGATTTCTCCATCTCGACGTGGGGAATCCCGGCCTCCTCGAACTCGTCGCTGGTGGTCTCGTAGCCGAGTTTTCGATACATCCCTTCGACGGGGGTCTGGGCGTGCATGGTCAGCATCGAGAGGCCCCTGTCGTCGGCGATGGCTTCGAGTTCGGCCACGAGTTCGCTCCCGATTCCCTCCCCGCGGTGGGGTTCCAGCACCGCGATGCGTTCGAGTTTGCCGACGCCGTCCTCGATTTCCCGCAGTCGGCCCGCCCCGACCGGCGTCGAATCGTCCTCGGCATCTCGATAGGCGACGACGTGGGCGGCCTCGTCGTCCTTCCCGTCGATTTCCAGCGCCTCGGGGACGCCCTGCTCCTCGACGAAGACGCTTCGCCGGACTTCGAGGGCGTCGGCCTCCTCGGCGTCGGTTTCGGCCCGACAGACTCGGTAGTGGTAGTTCATCGGTCGGGTTACCTGTCGCACCGGCCTGAACGTTTCGGAACGAGAAATTTTTGGCTTCGGCGGTCGAATCGCCCGGCGCGATGTCTGACTTCGAGACTTACACCTGTGAGAACTGCGGTGACGAGTTCAAGGCGCACGAGAGCGCAAACGCCGCCGAAAACGGGTACTGTAGTCCGAAGTGCCAGACGACGGCGTAGTTCGCTGTCGGAATCGGTCGAACCGAGTCCGATTTTTTGGTCGTTACTCGCTGGGACTGTAGTTCGGAGCCTCGTCGGTAATCATCACGTCGTGGGGGTGGCCCTCGGTCTGGCCCGCCGAGGAGACCCGGATGAACTCCGAACGCTCCTTGAACGCCGGAATCGTCTCCGCGCCGACGTAGCCCATGCCCGACTGCATCCCGCCGACGAGTTGGTGGAGTTCGCTTTCGAGGCTTCCCTTGTAGGGTTCGGCGGCCTCGACGCCCTCGGGGACGTATTCTTCCTCCTCGTCGGGTTCGTCCTTGAGGTATCGGTCGCCGTCGCCGGACTGCATCGCTCCGACTGACCCCATGCCGCGGTACTGCTTGTACTTCTTGCCGTCAACCGTGATGACCCGGCCGGGCGCTTCGTCGGTGCCCGCGAAGTAGGACCCGAGCATCACGGCGTCGGCACCCGCCGCGATTGCTTTGATGGCGTCGCCGGAGTACCGGATGCCACCGTCGGCGATGACCGGCACGTCGTGTTCGGCGGCCACGTCGGCGGTCTCTGCGACCGCGGTAATCTGGGGCATGCCCGCGCCGGAGACGACTCGCGTCGTACAGATGGACCCCGGACCGATACCGACCTTGATGCCGTCGGCGAAGTCCACGATGTCCTCGGCGGCCTCGCGGGTGCCGACGTTGCCGACCACCACGTCGGCCTCGACCGACTCGCGGATTTCCCGCGCGCCCTCGATGACGTTGCGGTTGTGGGCGTGAGCGCAGTCGATGAACAGCACGTCCGCGCCGGCCTCGTCCACGGCGACGGCGCGGTCCGTCTCGAAGGGACCGACCGCGGCCCCGACCAGCAGGTGGCCGTTGTCGTCGCGGGCGGCGTCACCGTACTCTCTGCGCTGGAGGATGCCCTGCATGGTGACGAGGCCCGTGAGTCGCTCGTCGTCGTCCACGATGGGGACGCGCTCGATTTTGTGTTCGTACATCAGTTCGAGGGCCTCGCGCGGGGTCACGTCCTCGCCGGCCGTGACAACCTCGTCGGTCATGGCCTCGCGCACCTCGTCGCTCTCGCCGACTTCGAGGTAGGGCCGGATGTCGGTACCCGAGATGATTCCGAGTACTTGGTCGTCGTCATCGATGACCGGCGCGCCCGAGACACCCTTTCGGTCCATCATCGCGTCCACTTCGCGGACGGTCTGCTCGGGGTCGGCGGTCACGACGTCGCGGATGACGAGTTCGTCCGCGCGCTTGACTCGCTCGACTTCGGCGACCACTTCGTCCACGTCCATGTTCCGGTGGAGGACGCCCAGACCACCCTGTCGAGCCATGGCGATGGCCATCTGGCTCTCGGTCACGGTGTCCATCGCGGCGGACAGAATCGGGACGTTCAACTCGACGTTGGTCGAGACGCGAGTCGAAACGTCGGCCTCGTCGGGTTCGACGCGGCTCTCTTTCGGTCGCAGAAGTACGTCGTCGAACGTCAGCGCCTCCGGTACGCGGAGTTTGTCGGTGAACGCTCCCGTCCGGTCAGAATCTCTCTCCATGTAAGGCGAACGTAGCGCCCCGTCAAAAACGTTGCGAGATTCTGCAACCTTTACCAGTCAGTGACACACCGATATGCACGGTCGTGTAATATCCCACCCGGCTTCCATGTCAATACGAGTATTCGAAAGTAGTAGAAATCGGGCGGTTATAAATCACCATTCGAACCCGAGTATTAGAATCAAATCTACGATTTTCTGTTGATTGGGGTTGTCTCTCACGCAACGTTTATGCTGAAAAACCGTCTTTTGTCTAACATGGACTCTACCAGTCCCATCGCCGCGTGTATTGCAGGTCAGACGAGTGCTGACTCCGCGAACTCCTGCAAACCGATTTTTGCGATGGGACTCCTTACACTGGTAGAGAATCTATTCGTGGGACGACGATGGGATTTCGACGCCAACCCACCAGTCGGCGACCATCGTAGGTACCGCGAGTATCACTACCGTTCGGCCGGTGGTTACGGCCGCGCCAGCTAGTGTCCAATGAGTAGCTCACAGCATCCAGTCGCGCTCCGCTTAGAGCGACAGGTAGGCGGCGCGACCAAGTTGCTCGCCACGGTCATGGGCCTCCCGTTGGTAGACGGCATCTTCCCGGCGCTGGTCCTCGCGGGCGGCGTCGATAGCATCGCCGGCATGTTGCAGGTCGGCTTGCTGGTCTTCGGCGGGAGCGCAACCGTCGCGGTCATCCTCGCCGAGATGGACGGGACTCCTCGCCAACAGGCGGCGTCCGTGCTGACCGTCGGCGTCGGCATCGTCGCGCTCGCGGCGGTCGAAGCCGCGTTCGCGCCGACCATCGAGAGCGTCCTCCGGCCCGAGACGTTCAAGCGCTTCGCCGCGCTGGTCATGCTGGCCATCGCCGCCAAAACCGCGAGTTCTCGAATCGGCGAATATCTGCCCGGTCCGGGCGTCATCGTCGGCCTCGGGATGATAGCCAGCTTCCAACCCTCCGGCTTCGAGTTGGCCGTGGTCGATTACGGCCTCATCCTGCGCGCCACGGCGGCCGCCGCGACCGGCGTCGCGTTCGCCCTCGCCGTCGCGCTGACCTCGCCGTGGCTCCGCGGCGTCGTGGACATCGACCGCTTCCGCTTCGGGAGCGCCGTCGCACTTGGCGTCCTGCCCCTGAGCCTGCTGGGTCTCGCCCCCGGCAACGCCCCGCTGGCGGTGCTGGCGGTCACGAGCCTCCTCGCGTTCGACCCCAACTCGGCCGAGGACCCGGACGCAGAGAGCGACGACGACCCCGCCGAGGAGACCGCGGCCACCGAGGCGATGAACGCTGACGCCGCGGACGCGGCCGACACCGCCCCGAGTTCGGACGGCACGCAGGCGGTCGCCACCGATGGCTCGGGCGGCTCTGAGACCGACGACGCGGGCTACGGTTACCCCGGCGAGGAGGACGGCGACGAGCGCGAACCGTGGCTGTAGTTGCAGTCTGATTCTTGATTGTCTTGTTTCCGCGAGGCTCCTCGGCGTCCGGAGACGGGAAGGCTTACCCCGGCGGACCCGCTTTCGTAGGATATGGCCGACAACCGCGTCGTGCAGGGTCGCATGGTGACGCCGAAGGCTCTCGCCGAGATAATCGAGGGCGAGGACGTGATGGACGCCGAGTCCATCGAAGACACCGACCGCGAGTGCCCGGACTGCGGCGAGGACGTACTGGAGGTCGGGTACATGCCGAGCGTGACCGAGTTCGTCACCGGCTGGAAGTGCCAAGAGTGTGATTGGTCAGATACCGACCGAGAATAAATCGAAACCCCTTTAGTGCGAATGGACCAACGAATGCCTGCGGGGTCGTGGCCAAGTCAGGGATGGCGACTGACTCCAGAGGCTACGCGCCCGGGACGAAACTCCAGCTGATATACCGAGCGGCCGACTGATCATCGGTCCGCGACGACGACCCTCTGGAGTTCCGAGGCGCACACACCGGAGATATCAGTCGATCGGGGGTTCAAATCCCTCCGACCCCACTAACTTTTACCGCGAGTAAAACGGCGAGCAGTTCATCTGCTCGCCAAAGCACGAGCGGTAAATCGTGATCGGAGGAGGATTTGAACGAGGCAAGAGGCATGCCCGCGCAACGAAGTGAGCAGGAATCTCTTGCCGTAGTTCACAATCCCTCCGACCCCACTTTTCGAGGCGAACTACGCTACGAGTAGCTCGTCTGCTCGCCGCACTGTGGGCCGTGAAAACGTGATAGGAGGATTACTGTCGTTCGAAATCTTCGACCCTGACCGACGGAACTGCCCGAAAATATATGATTCTGACACATTGGGCGTTATCTGAACTTTCTTGCAGAGGACAGCAATTCTTAAACCCGTCACTCGTAGGATACTGCACAGAATGAGTTCGGTATTCACCGAAGAACAGCGACGCGAAATCGCCGGTCGTGCGAGGACGCTCGCGGAACGGCTCGACGGCCCGGCCAACAGTTCTGGGTCGTCGCCACCGATAGACCCCGAGAGCGTCCTTGACGAGTGGCGGTCCCAGTTTCCGGACGAGGAGTCGTTTCGTGCGCGGCTCGAACACGACGGATTGACCGAGGAGGCGGTGCGTGAACACATCGCCGCGACCCGCTGGCCCGCCGACGAGGCGCTTCCGGAGTGGCTGGACACCGTTTCGGCGCTGGTTCGACACGTCCAGACGAAGGGGCCCGACCGGTGGGAGTCCGTCGAGACGCCCGACGAGATGCCGTTTCGGGAACTGCTCGCCGCGGTCGCTAGCTTCGCTTGCGAGCGGCTGTCCGATGCGGTCGTTCCGACGGCCGCCACGTCGTCGCTGGAAGCACAACTGGTCGAGAGACTCGAAACCCGCTGTGTTCGGGCGATGTACGTCGAGTTCAAGAGCTTCGTCGAGGTCCACGACGCCGAGTTGGCGGCGACGAGTTTCGACTCGCTCACCGAGTACCCCACGGAGTACTACGAGCAGTTCGTCGCGGCGATGTTCGACGGCGGCTTCCGAAACCTCTGTCTGGAGTATCCGGTACTCGCGCGGCAGTTGGCGACGTTGCTCGACAACTGGCGGAGCGCGGTCGAGGAGCTGTGTCGACGTCTGCGCGACGACCGCGACGCGCTTCGCCAGCGATTCGACCTCGCCGGAGACGTGACTGACCTCGACCCGCTGACCACGGACACCCACGCAGGGGGTCGCGTGCCGGTTCTGGTCTCCTTCGAGGAGGGGTCGGTCGTCTACAAACCCCGGCCGGTCGGGGGTGAAAGCGTGTTCTACACCGTCCTCGACAGACTGGACGACCACCTCTCGACGCCGGACTTCGAGAGGCCGTCGCTCCTCGAACGTGAGGGGTACGGCTGGATGGAGCGAGTCGAGTACCGCGACCTCCCCGGAGCGTCCGCGGCCGACCGCTACTACGAGCGGGCCGGAGCCCTGACGTGCCTCGCCTACGCGCTCAACTTCACCGACTGTCACTACGAGAATCTGCTCATCGACGGAGAGGTCCCGACGTTGCTCGACGGCGAGACGGTGTTTCACCCACACGTCGATTCGGAGGCCAAGCCCTTCGAGACCGAAGCCAGCGCCGTGGTGGACCGGTCGGTCCTGCTGTCGGTGCTGTTGCCCTTCTCGACCGGCGACCCTCGGGAAGCACGCGGTGGACGGTTCGCGGACAAGGTCGCAGGGCTGGGAAGCGATAGCGAGGAGACGCCCCTCCCAGGGTTGTCCCGACCGACCATCGAGGCCGTCAACACGGACGTGATGAGCGTCGAGATGGAGTCTGTCACGGTCGATCCGAGTACCAACACGGCGTCCGTGGACGGCGAGGACCTTCCACCGGAGGACCACGCCGACGCCTTGATTCGCGGGTTCGAGGAGACTTACGAGACGATACGCGAACTCCACGACGAGGGGAGATTCCTGTCGGAGGTCGTTCCCCACGAACTGGTCGAGGAGGTCGAGACGCGACTGCTGTACCGCTCGACGGGCCGGTACGCCGAGACTCTCCGGTCGGCCGCCGCTTGGAATCCGCTCCGGGACGGCGCTCGCCTCTCGGTCGAATTCGAGAAACTCGCGGTACCCTTCTTCGACGGGACCATCGAGTCGGACCGGCTCTGGCCGCTGTACGCCCGCGAACGTCGGTCGCTCCGGAATCTCGACGTGCCGCGGTTCGCGTCGCGCGCCGACGACCGGGCGCTGTTCCACCGCGGCGAGCGACTGGACGTGACCGCGGACGAGACGGGCTACCGATTCGCCCGCCAGCGACTCGACGCGATGGACGACTCCGACCTGCGACGCCAGACGTGGCTGGTTCGGCAGGCGCTGGGCGAATCCACGACCGCCGAGGGACCGCCGCCGTCCGGTATCGACGCCTCGGACGACCGGTTCCGGCGGGAAGCGGTCGAACTGTTCGACGATGTCCTCGACGCGTCGGTCGAGGTCAACGGGAACGACGCTTGGACATCCATCGTTCCCGAGTCCGGCCTCAATCTCTACTCGGCGGACCGCTCGCTCTTTTGGGGTACGGGCGGCATCGCGCTGACGGCGGCGGCGCTCCACGAGGAGACCGGCGACGAACGCTACCGCCAACTCGTTGACGAGACGCTCGCTCCGACCGTCGAGGCGGTCACCGAGGGAACCGTGTCCGCCGACCACGGCGGGTTCCAAGGAATCGGCTCGGTCGTCTACGTCCTCTCGGTCGTCGCCGACCTCCTCGACGACGACCGGTACCGGGAGGCCGCGCTGGCCGCGGCCGAAACCGTGACAGACGAACCGATAGCCGACGCCGACTCGCTGGACGTGGTGGACGGGATTGCGGGGACCCTGCTCGGCCTGCTCGCGTACCACGAGCGGTTCGGTGGCTCAGGCGACGGTGCGGTTCTTGAGTGGGCCGCAGACTGCGGCGACCGACTGCTCGACGCCCGAACCGAGGTCGAGGGGCACCGCGTCTGGGAGACGACCGAGGACGAGGTTCCGTACACCGGCTTCGCGCACGGTTCCAGCGGAATCGCCTACGCGCTGGCTCGGCTCGCCGCGGCGACCGACGAGTCCCGGTACGCCGAGGCGGCGCGCGAGGCGCTCGACTTCGAGTCGGAGTTGTACTCGCCGGACCAAGCCAACTGGCCGCGGTTCGCCGGAGTAGAGGACTATCAGGACCGGTGGTGCCACGGACGGGCCGGAATGGCGCTCGCCCGAATCGGTATCGGAACTCACCTCGGTGACGACGCACTGCTCGCCGAGGCCAGCGACGCGCTGGCCGAAACCGGGACCGCCGAACCGTCGAACCTCGACAACCTCTGTTGCGGGAACTTCGGCCGTACCGAGGCTCTGCTGGTCGGCGCGCGGCGCGCCGACTGCGACGAGGCGCTCGCGCCGGAACTAGCGAATCGGTGTCTCGCTCGCCGGGAGCGTGACGGCGCTCTCTCGCTTCCCGGACACCACCGCGAGTTCGTGAACCCGACGTTCTTCGATGGGGCCTCCGGTCCGGCGTACGCCCTCCTCCGACTGCGGAACCCCGAGGAGTTACCCTGCGTCCTTCTGCTCGAATGACCGCCACGTAGGCCTCGCTCCTCGCGCTGGCAGTTCTCTCGGGATGGCTTATTTTCCCGGCGGGTACGCCACCCTCCACAAATCTAATTTTATTACTTTTTCCATAGAAAAAATTAGAGTAGTGTTGTTGTCTAGCCGTTAATACAACCATATACAAAGCAATTATTAAAGTTTCGAGTCTAGATGGAAATAAAAACTTAACACTAGGGAATAATAATATACCTTTTGCTATGTCCGTTGCAATCGAGGCTGACGCTGGTAGCAAGGCACAGTACGACAGCGAGTTCAACACGTCCGTCGAGGACGCCCCCGAGCAGAAGTCCGACCACAGTGACGGCTGTGGCTTCACCTGCAGTCCGTTCTCGACTTGGTAAAATCCGTTTCAACTGTCCTTATTTTGAGCGACGCCGTGTAGCCCGATAGCTGAAGCTGTCGGCACGTCCGACTCGCGTCACAGCGTAAGCAAACTCGCGCCACAGCGTAGTTGCTCGCGCTACCGAACCGACCGCCGAACTCCGGGTATCTGACCGCCACAACAGTAACCCGTCCTCGTCCACTACCCAACGTAGCTAATGCCCACCCATCACATCGCGTCGTGGCTCGTCAAACACAGCGACATCCCGCTCACGGTCGTCAAACCCGTCGCCACCAAACTCGGCATCTCGACCAACTACCTCGGCGCGGCGCTGTTCGCCGGGCAAATCGTCTACGAGAATCAGGGCACCATCGTCAAGTACGCCAACACCGGAGGAGCCGCCATCGGCGGGTTCCTCCACGACCGCGCCGCCGAAAAGTACGGCGAGGACCACTCCCTCACTCAGTACCTCGGCGAGAACGTCGAGGCCCTGAACGAGGCCTTCGAGGGGACCGAGGAGGAGGCCATCAACTTCGCGGAGGCCTACCGCCAGTTCCGGTCGGTGGACCGCGATACGCCCGACGTGGCCGACGAAATCGACCTGCCAAGCGCCGAGTCGGGCGTCGGGATTCCGGGCACCGAGAAGCGACTCTACCTGCCGGGGACCGATGACCTGCCAGACAAGCCCGAGGTCCGGATTCCCGACGCCGTGCGGGAGGCGGTCCCCGAGCGCCCCGACTCGGACCCGGAGAACGCGGTCGATATTCCCGTCAGCGAGAGCGAGTAAGCCGGGAATCCCGACGTACTAACTACCCGGCCTGCGAACCCCCGGCCGATGAAGTCCCCCGAACACGCCGCCCTCGGCGCGGTGGCGTCCGGTTTGCTGGTCGCGGCGCTCCCCGTCTCGGTGCCGACCGAGGCCCTCGCGCTGTTCGCCTACGGCGTCCTGCTGTCGGTGTTCATCGACCTCGACCACTTCGCCGTGGCACGGTACCACGCGGGCGACTGGTCGCACTTCCGGCGGTGCGTCACCGACCCGAAGTTCGCGTTCACCGAGCAGGAGCAGGTCTTCGACGGCGTGGACACCGGGACGCTCGAAACCCACCGCCTGCTGACCCACGCGCTGGTCGGCGGGGCGCTGGTCTCCGGCCTCGCGCTCGTCGCGCCGGTGTACGCCGTCTTTACCGCGGGAGTCCTCTACGTTCACGTCGTCGCCGACCTCCTCCGGGACGGCGACATCGCCTGATAGGACGCTACTGCTCGCTCGGCGCGAGCATCTGCCGAGACACGGGCCGATACTCGCGGCGACCGGACGACGACCGAGCGTCGGTCGGGGTTCAACGACCGATTGTCCGCCCCCTCCGACGCGGTTCTGCGGTCGTAAGCGGGCCATCCCGAAGAATGTCAGACGTTAGTCGGCGAACTGAGATGTTACTCGGGTAAACGGACGAACGAGTTATTGGCGGTCCGGCCCCCGAACAGAGGTATGTCCTCGGGTGGCGACTCAGCGAGTATCGTCGTGACCGACGTGCGGACCGACGGCCGGCGGGTCGAGTACGACTACCGGCCCTCGCCCGGCGTCCGGCGGTTCTTTGGCGAGGACCTCGCCGTCGAGTACGACGTGGACGTGAGCGAGGTCCCCGAGAGTCTCCTCGTGATTCCCCTCGTGGCGAACCTCTGTCCGGTGGCGTGGGCGACCGGCGCGGACGTGTACGTCCCCAAAATCGACGGGACCTTCCTCCGGGCGCTGACGGAAGTTCGGAAGGGGTTCGAGCGCCTCCACCCGGAGTTCGCCGAGGAGGCGACGGTGTACGCCAAGGAAATCGTGGAGAACGCGACGGACTCCTCGCGCGCGGACGCCCGGAGCGGCCTGCTGTTCAGCGGGGGCGTGGACTCGGTGGCGTCCTACGTCCGCCACCGCGACGAGGACCCGCTCCTCGTCTCTATCCACGGGTTCGACATTCCCGCCGACGCGACCGACCAGTGGGCCGAACGCCGGGCCGAACTCCGGCAGTTCAGCGACGACCGGGGCCTCGACCACCGGTTCGTCCGGATGAACATGCAGTCGTCGCTGAATCTGGTGATGCTCAACGCTCACTTCGGGCGGTTCTACGACGACAACTGGATAACCTCGGTCCACCACGGTCTCGGCCTGCTCGGGGCGTGCGCGCCACTCGCAGAAGTCGAAGACATCGGGACCCTCTACATCGCGGCGACCCACTCGGCGGAGTTCGACCACGAGTGGGGGTCTCACCCGGTGACCGACAACGAGGTGGCGTGGGCCGACACCGCCGTCGAACACGACGCCTACGAGTGGACCCGCCAGCAGAAACTCTATCGCATCGCCGAGTACGTCTGGAACGAAGCCCCGAATCTCCGACTCCGGACCTGCTCGGCGGTCGCAGGCAACTGCTCGCGGTGCGAGAAGTGCGCCCGGACCGGGGCCGGTCTCCTGCTGGCGGGACTCGACCCCGCGAATCACGGCTACGACTTCGACGGCCGGACCCTCGAATACGTCCGCGAGCAGTTCGAGGCGGGCAACTGGCACCTCGGCGCGGACGAGCGGTTCATGTGGCGAGACATCCAGAACCACGCCGACCCGGAGCGTGAGTATCCCTACCCGGAGGCCGAGGACTTCTTCCGGTGGCTTCGGAACGCCGACATCGACGCGCTCGCAGTGCGGTCCACGAACGCCGATTCGACCGACTCGGTGCGAAACCGGGCGCTCTACGCCGTCGCCCGCCACACGCCCGCCGGGGTCTACTCGCCGCTCTACTCGGCGTACTCCTACCTCGACGAGCGCCTGTCGGGGTAGGTCCCAAACACAACAGAACCTTTTCTAGAACTATATAAACGTGTCTTTACCAATCAGAATTATTTGCGGAAAATGGCGGAGCGCCCGCCCGAACCGCTCCGAATCCGCGGTATGGCCGGTCGTCGGCGGCGGCCACCCGAATTAATGGCGCGCGTCTCCCAGAGGGGAGCATGCAACCGGGAGACCGCCAACCGAGCGACCAGCGCACAGCGACACCACCGGCCGCGCCATCCCGAAACTGGACCCGCGTCGACCCTCCGAGAACCTGAGATGCCCGACATCGAAATCACCGACGTAGCGGTCGCGGGCGGGCGAGTCGAGTACGAGTACGACTGCTCGACCTCTGTCGGCCGGTTCTTCGCCGAGGACCTCGCCGTCGAGTACGACGTGGACGTGAGCGCGGTCCCCGAGAGCGTTCTCGTCATCCCCTGTCTGGCCAACCTCTGCCCGGTGGCGTGGGCCACCGGCGCGGACGTGTCGGCCCCGGCGGTCGATTCGCGGTTTCTGGACGCCCTCGAAGCGGTCCGCGAGGGGTTCGAGGAGCTATACCCCGAGTTCGTATCCGCCAGCGAGGTGCGGGCCGACCGGCGCGTCGAAACCTCGGACGTGGCGTTCGACGGCGGAAGCGTCGAGCGGTCGTCGGGCGACGGGACCGGCCCGCAGTCGTCGCTCGCCGACAGCGACGACGCGGTGCTGTTCAGCGGGGGCGTGGACTCGGTGGCCTCCTACGTCCGCCACCGCGAGGCCGACCCCCTACTGGTCTCCATCCACGGCTTCGACATCGAGTTAGACGACCGGACCGCGTGGGCCAAGCGAGCGCCCGAACTCCGCGAGTTCGGCGAGTCCCGCGGCGTCAAGAACCGGTTCGTCCGGATGAATCTCCACTCGGCGCTCGACGTGTTCCTCCTCAACGCCCGGTTCGGCGACCACTACGCCGACGACTGGATAACCTCAGTTGGCTACGGCCTGAGTCTGCTAGGGACCTGCGCGCCCCTCACGGCGGCCGAGGGCGTCGATACCCTCCGCATCGCGGCCTCCGGGTGGGAGGGCGGCGAACCGCCGGGTGGTTCACACCACCGAATCGTGGACGAGGTGGCGTGGGCCGACACCACCGTCGAACACGCCGTCTACGACCTGACTCGACAGGACCGAATCGAGCGCATCGCCGACTACGTCCGCCAGCAAGCCCCGGACCTCCAGATTCGGTCGTGTTCCCGCGAGGGCGACAACTGCTCGGAGTGCCTGAAGTGCATGCGGACCGCGGTCGGTCTCCTGCTCTCGGGCTTGGACCCCGCCGACCACGGCTACGAGTTCGACCGCGAGACGTTCGAGTACGTCCGGCGACGACTCGAAACCGACGACTGGCGACTCAGCGACTACGAGCGCCTGATGTGGCGCGACATGCAGGAGCGGACGAACCCCGGCGACGAGTACCCCTATCCCGAGGCCGAGGCGTTCTTCGCGTGGTTGCGCAACCAGAACGTCGAGAATCTGGGGGCCGACCCGGCCGACTCGAACCGGAACCGGGCGCTCTACGCCCTCGCCCAGCGCACCCCCTATCCGGTCTACTCGGGCGTCTCCTCGGCCTATCGGTTCGTGGACGAGTGGGTCCTCGGGTAAACCGGCACCCGAACTGAACCTTTAACCCACCGCGGAAACCAACCCCTGTCAATGACCGCTGGCGGGTCGCGTCTACCGGGGACGCCCGACGACGAGGACGCCGACCCAATCGTCCTCCACGTGGACATGGACTGCTTCTACGCGGCCTGCGAGCGCCGCAGAGAACCGAAGCTGACTGGCGAACCGGTCGTGGTCGGAATGGGCTACGAGGAGGGCGCGACCCACGGCGCGGTCGCCACCGCGAGTTACGAGGCCCGCGAATACGGCGTCGATAGCGCCCAAGCCATCTCGACCGCGCTCGAACGCCTCCCCCGAAAAGCCGAGGTGGCGGAGGGCGAGGACGCCGCCGACGCGGGCTACTACCGACCGGTGGACATGGACTACTACGAGGAGGTCAGTTCGGAGGTCAAAGAAATCCTCCACGACTCGGCCGACGTGGTGCGGGAGGTCAGCATCGACGAGGCCTACCTCGACGTGACCGACCGGACCGCGTGGGAGGTCGCCGAGGGGTTCGCCCGTCACGTCAAGAACCGCATCGACCGGGAGGTCGGCGTCACCGCCAGCGTCGGGGTCGCGCCCAACATGTCCACAGCGAAAATCGCCAGCGACTACGACAAGCCAGACGGTCTCGTGGTTGTCGAACCCGGTGAGGTCCGGGACTTCCTCGCGCCCCTCGACGTGGGCGAGATTCACGGCGTCGGCCCCGTCACGGCCCGCGAACTGCGCGGGATGGACATCGAAACAGCGGGGGACCTCGCCGAGGCCGACCGCGGGGTCCTCGAAGCGACCTTCGGCGAGCGCGGCGCGGAGATGCACCGCCGCGCCCGCGGCGACGACCAGCGCGAGGTCACGCCCACCGGCCGGCCCAAGAGCCTCTCGCGCGAGTCGGCCTTCACCGAGGCCACCGACGACGACGAGGCCAAGCGCGACCAGATTCGGACGCTCGCCGAGGCGGTGGCCGACCGGGCGAGTCGGAAGGGCGCGCTCTACCAGACCATCGGCATCAAGGCCGTGACGCCGCCCTTCGACGTGAACACCCGCGCCAAGTCGCTTCCGGGGCCGGTAGACGAACCCGAACTGGTGACGGAAATCGGCCTCGACCTCCTCTCTGAGTTCGACGGCGAGGAGGTCCGGAAGGTCGGCGTCCGAGTCTCGAACCTCTCGTTCGCCGAAGGCGAGCAGGCCAGTCTCGGCGACGGGTGGGAGTCGGCAGAGAGCGCCGAGACAGACCCGGAAACCGGCGGTCCCGCGGACGACGACCAGCTATCGCTCGGCGCTGGATGGCCGAATTCGCCGGGTGAACCCGCGGACTCCGGCGGCTCCGAGGACGGAGCAACCGACCAGTCCGACCCCGATGGCCAGTTGTCGCTCGGCCGGGAGTGGGACGCCGTGGACGAGGCCGCCGACGAGTTGGCCCTGAACGACGAGGACGAAAACGCGGACGCCGACCGCGCCGACGATTCCGGGTCCGAGGGACAGGTCTCACTCGGCGATTTCGGCTGATTTCGGTCCGGGGCGTCCTCTCGAAATCGGCGAAACGTCGGTGCCCGACAGTTTATGAGGGCCGGGTGAGAGGTTGCCCGCAAGGAATGTCGCAGGAGACCATCGACGTGGCCGAAGTCAGCGCCGGGAAGGGCGGCACCGCTGGCGACCCCGGCGACCCCGTGGAACTGCCCGTCGTGGAAGTGTTGACCGGCCGAGCGTTCATCACCGGCAAGTCCGGAAGCGGGAAGTCGAACACGATGAGCGTCGTGGCGGAAAAGCTCTTAGACGGCGGATACCCGGTAATGCTGGTGGACACAGATGGGGAGTACTACGGTCTCAAAGAGGAGTACGAACTTTTACACGCCGGGGCGGACGACGAGTGCGACATCCAAGTCAACCCCGAACACGCCGAGCGACTCGCTTCGCTCGCGTTGGAGGACAACGTGCCCATCATCCTCGACGTGTCGGGCTACCTGAACGAGGACGACGGCAAGGAACTCCTGACGGAAGTCGCGCGCCAACTGTTCGCCAAGGAGAAGAAACTCAAGAAGCCCTTCCTGATGGTGGTCGAGGAGGTCCACGAGTACATTCCCGAAGGCGGCGGAATGGACGAGTGCGGTCGGATGCTCATCAAAATCGGCAAGCGGGGCCGCAAGCACGGCCTCGGAATCGCGGGCATCAGCCAGCGCCCCGCAGATGTGAAGAAAGATTTCATCACCCAATGCGACTGGCTAGTGTGGCACAGACTCACGTGGAACAACGACACCAAGGTCGTCGGGCGGATTTTGGGCCGGGAGTACGCCGACGCAATCGAGGACATGGGCGACGGCGAGGCCTTCCTGACGACCGACTGGTCCGAGGAGACCCGCCGGGTCCAGTTCCACCGCAAGCAGACGTTCGACGCCGGGGCCACGCCGGGGTTGGACGACTTCGAGCGCCCGGACTTGAAGTCGGTCAGCGACGACCTCGTTTCGGACCTCCGGGAAATAAGCGAGGAGGAGGCCCGCAGGGAGGACCGAATCGAGGAACTGAAACAGAAACTCCAGAAGAAAGACGAGCGAATCACCGACCTCGAACGACAACTGGAGGAGGCCCGCGAGATGGAGGAGGTCGCCGACAAGTTCGCCAAGGCGATGCTCGACCAGTCGCGGAACCGGCGCGCGAATCCCTACATCGACGCTGGCGGGGGCGGCGAGAGCGGCGGCCGAATCGTCCGAGACCAACCCGCCAGACAGGGGCCGGCAGGCGGCCCTGCCGGCGGTACTGCCGGCGAAAATCAGCAGGCCCAGCAGGCCCAACAGGCCGACCTCGGCGGGTTCGACCCCGAAGACGCCGGGCCGGGGATGAACCCCGAAGACGCCGAATCGGGAACCGAGACCCGAGCGACCGATTCGGGGACCGAGACCGGAGGTGACGCCGAGGCCGAGCGCCGAGACGAGGAGCGCGGCCCCCTCGATGCCATCCGCGAGGAGTTAGACGCCCTCGAACCGGTCGAGCGCGGGATGCTGGCCTACTACCTCCGGGAGGGTCCCGCGAGTCCGGACGAGTCCCACGTCTCTGCTGGCGGCCCGGAGGACCGCCACCTCGCGTACAACCACAACCGGACGCTCCGCCAGCGCGGGTTCGTCCAGCACGCCGGGAGCGGGGAGTACGTCGCCGCCCTGCCGAGTCTGCTGGCGGCGCTGACCGACGGCGAGATGGACGACGAGACCCGCGAGGAGACCTTAGCGCAGGTGGCCGAGGAACTGCCGGACGTGGACGACTGACTCCCGAATTCGGACTGCTGGCGTCCGACGACGAGGCTTTTTACCCCGCCGAGGACAATCCTCGGATATGAACACGCTGGCCCGGACCGACGAAAACGCCGAGGACGAGTGGCAACTCCCCCAACACGCCTACGTCGTGGTCTACGACGAGCGCGAGACCGAACTGCTGACAATCTACGACTGCGGCGCGGCCCAGAAACCGCCCTCTGCCCAAGTGCTGGGCAACCTCGTCCGCGTCAAGGCCGACCACGAGTTAGAGAACACCGTCACGGGCTACGTCGTCCGGATGCGCGAGAAATCGACGCTCCGCAAGCAGGACGACGACCACTGGATTATCGAAGCCTGACACGGCAGTCTCAAAGAACGAAGGACAATTGCAAAACAACGAATTACAATTCTGGGGCGGGATTACAACGGCGCGACCAGATTCTCCAACGCCTCCTTGGGGTCGTCTGCCTTCGCCACGCCGCTGGCCAGCAGGACGCCTTCAGCGCCCAACTCTCGGGCCGAGGTCAGGTCCTCGCCGGTCGAGATGCCCGCGCCGCAGTAGACCGGCACGGAGTCGTCCACGTCCTCGGCGGCGGCCACGGCGTCGGTCACGATGTCCGGGTCGGCCTTGCTGACCGGCGTGCCGGTGCCGATGAGTTCCGGGGGTTCGACCGCCACGGCGTCCGGACCGAGCGCGGCCACGGCACCGATTTGGTCGGGGTTGTTGGCGCAGACGCAGGTTTCGAGACCCGCGCGCTCGGCCGCTTCGACCGCCGCGTCGATGTCGGCGAGTTTGAGTCTTCGCTCGGAGTGATTTATGAGGGTCCCGGTCGCGCCCGCCTCCGCTGTGGCCTCCGCGAGCGTCGAACCGGTGTGACTGCCGTGTTCGACCGGGCTGACGTGCTGTGCCCACGTCTCGACGCCCGTCTCGGCCACGCGCTGGAGGTGCGCTGACTGGGGTGCGATTGCGATGCTCGCGCCGGTCTCCTCGCTGACCTCGCGGGCGGCGGTGGCGACTTCCACTGGGTCGCAGGGGTACGCCTTGAGATTGACGACGATTTCCATACCTGAACCGACCGTCGGGCGCGACTAATAGGTTGCGAGAACGAAAGGGAGCGCGATTGTCGTGTCCTGTCTTCGATGGGGACGGTTCCGACGGAAAGGGTGGAGCGGGAGATCAGACTCATCCACCCCGCGAAAGCTGTAGACTGGTCAGATAGCTTTCGCGGGTGTGAAATCAGTTCGGCACGCGCTACGCGACTCCTCGCGGAGCGCACCAGCGGTTGCACCGCGAGGGAGCGACTCCTCTCGCAACAAAAACCTCGTCTCTAGTCCTTGCGCTTGACCACGTCGCCGAGGGTGTACTCGCCGGTGGAACTGCCGCCGCTCCACTCCTCGTCGTCGCCGGACCCGCCGGTCGTTAGCGTGATGCCCAACTCGCTTTCGAGTTTCTTCTGCACTTCGTCGCTGGGAAGCACGTCGCCGCGTTCGAGTTTCCGGATGAGGCTAGCTTTCTCGTTGAGTTCGTTGGCGAGGTCCTCTTGGCTCATGCCGGTACTCTCGCGGGCGTTTCGGATACGGTCGTCGTAGTCCGGGGCGATTTCGTCCATATCGTCGAACATGTCCGAGCGCCGCGATTGGGAGGAACTCGACGACGTACTGGACGACGACGAGGACGACGAACTACTCGACGAGGAGGTCGAGTACTTCGTGGAGGTCGAACTCGCATCGTCCTGCGTTTTGACCTCGGTCCCGAAGTCCGAACAGTTGTCGCAGACGTCCAACTCGGCTCCCTCGACCTTGATGGTCTTGGGGGAGCCAGTCTCGGCGCCACACATCTCACACTGAACCATACCGAGAGGTAGTCTGTCGCCGGTCTTAAATTCCACGCCGATGGCGGGACGAGTCGGAACCGAAATCCCTGTCCGAGAGCTACGGCACGCGCTCGTCGCGCTGGTCGCGCAGGAACCCGAAGCCCTGCTTTACCTCCTCGCTTCGCTCGAAGTACTTCAGAATTCGCCTGCACTTCTCGCGCGAGAGGCGCGTCTCTCTACTCAACTCGAACAGGGAGTCTACCTCCTCGGCGGTTTCGAGGAACTCGTCCATCGTGATGTGACTGTTCGCCGGCAGGATATCTTCCAAATCTACGTTGATGCCCGACTCGCCGGGTCTTTTGTCCGTCATGACACGTCGCTACCTCGGTTAGTTTCGTTTCTATCAGGGATGAAAAAGGTATCTAAACGGCGCGCAATTTTCACGACGATAGTTCGCGCCACGCGTAGTAGAATCGCTGGAGTGCGGTGAAGTGCCCGACAACCGCGAAGACGACCAGCAACCACCCGACGACCGTGAATCCGGCGAACGCGTCCGTCACGATTGCGGCAAGGACGCCCGTCACGCCGATGAGCGCGAGGCGGTCGGCCCGGCCCAGTAGGCCGCCGTACACCCGGTCCAGTCCGACGGCTTGGGCCTGCGTGCCCAAATACGAGGTCATCAGCACGCCCGTCACCGCCAGCAGGCCGAGCGCGTACTCGCCGATTCCGGCCGCCAGCCCCGAGATGACCACGATGTCGGCGTACCTGTCGAGTACGTGGTCCAGCAGGTCGCCGGCCTTCGAGTCGGTTCCCAACTCGCGGGCCAGCGCGCCGTCCAGCAGGTCGAGCCACCCGTTCAAAAAGACGAGGACCGACCCGGCGAGATACCAAATCGGCTCGTCGCTCCCGAGATAGAACGTCCCGCCGGCACCGCCCGCCAGCGCGAAGGCGACGACGCTAACCGCGTCGGGTGTCAGGCCGAGTCTGGTCGAGAGCGAGACGAACGGTTCGAGCGCCCGGTCGGCGACGTGTCGGAACTGGTCGAGCGTCATAGGTAGTTTATGTACGACACCTCGCCCGCACTCGGTTCGCGTTCGCCCGCCACGACCGCCGAAATCTCGGCGGCGACCTCTGGTGGCGTGCGGTCGGTCGTCTCGATTTCGTAGACGTTCTCGACGCCGTGTGTGTTGACCGCCTCAGAGAGAATCACGTCGAGGGCCTCGCTCTCGGCGTTCTCCGCGGCTTTGGCGTCGGGTTCGCCGCGCTCGGTGAGCCTGCGCTGTAGCTCCTCGGGGTGGCACCGCAGGACGATTACCTTGTCCACTCCCTCGTCCGCGGCGTCGTCCTCGTCTGCGCCGAGGTGGTGCGCGAGGTGCGACTCCACGAGGAGGCCGTCTTTGCCCTCCAACCGCTCGGCCACCGCGTCGAGGTCGGCGACGAGGCTGTCGCGCTCGTCGTCGCGCTCGGTCCAGAGGCCCTCGGATTCGATGAGGTCGTTGAGGTGGACGACCTCCAAATCGGTGTCTAACTGCTCGACCGCCGAGGTCTTGCCCGTGCCGGGCGTGCCCGTCACGACGACTCTCACGGCGACAGCACCTCGTTGAGTTCCGAGACCGCGCGCCGGGTCTCGTCTTTGGTTCCGCAAGTGATGCGGACGCACTCGGGCAGGCCGAACGACGAGCAGTCTCGGACGATTACTCCTCGGCGCTGGAGTTCGTCGGCGACCGTCTCGGCGTCGCCGACCTCCGCGAGGACGAAGTTGCCGTGGCTCTCCCACGTCGGCGCGTCGAGGTGTTCGTACATGTACTCCCGTGCCCACTCGGCAGTCTCGACCGTCTTCTCGGCGTGGTCGTCGTCGTCCAGCGCAGAGAGGCCCGCCCGGCAGGCGATTTCGCTCGCGGCGAAGGGCGTGTTGACGCGGGCGTAGGCGTCGGCCCACTCCTCGGGGACGATGCCGTAGCCGAGTCGAACGCCCGCCAATCCGTAGACCTTCGAGAATGTCCGGAGGACTGCGATGTCGTCTCGGTCTTCGAGAAGTTCGACTGCGCTCGGCGCGTCGGCGAACTCGCCGTAGGCCTCGTCTACCACGACGAGGGTGTGGTCGCCGGTTTCGTCGGCAATCTCCTTGATTGCGTCGAGGTCGAATCGCTTGCCGGTCGGGTTGTGGGGACTCGTCAGGTAGACGATTCGCTCGCCGTCGTAGTCGTCGAGGACCGTCTCGGCGGTCAACGCGAAGTCTTCCATCTTCGAGACGCGGTACTGTTCGACCTCGCCGTGGTGGAAGCGCGCGCTCATCCCGTAGTAGGCGAAGCCCGGTTCCGGCACGAGAACGGTGTCGCCGGGTTCGAGCGTGGCGCGAGCGAGGTAGTCCAGCACCCCGTCGCCGCCGTTGCCCAACCAGACTTGGGCGGATTCGACGCCCCACTCGTCGGCCAGTTTCTCGGTGAGGTCGGCGTGGGAGGCCTTGGGGTAGGAGTTGGCCGACCCCGCGGCGTCCTCGATGGCCTCGACCGCGGCCGGACTGGGGCCGAAGGGGTTCTCGTTCGAGGCGAGTTTCACGAGGTCGTCGGGATTCAGTCCGAGTTCCCGAGCGACCTCCTCGATGCCTCGCCCGGCCTGATACACCGTGTGCGAGGAGAGGTCCCGTGGTTCCATGTGAGAGAGGTGTAGGCGACTCGCCTTAAGCGTGCTCACCTCCGATAGCGCGGCCCGCGCCCCGACGCCGGCCGGAATTCTGTCAGACTCCGCCCAGTACACATAAGGAAAATCCCGTGGCGTCTCCCCACGGGAGGACCTGATTATGGCACGAGACAATCGCAACCGCTGGGGAGAGAATCGCGGAGACGAGAACCGTCACGAGCGCAGTTCGCAGGGCGAAGGTGATACCGCAGGTGGCCGGTACTCGTCGGGTGGCCGAGACCGACGAGGAGAGAGCGGCCGACAGTCCGGGCGTCAGGAGTCCGGCCACCAGCAATCCGGACGACACCAGCAGTCCGGGCGACGCTACCAGTCCGGACAGCACCAGCAATCCGGACGGCACCAACAATCCGGACAGCAACCGACGGGCCATCAGACCGCCCAGCACTCGACGCGCGGCGGTGACATCCAAACCGGCCGGCAGGGAGGACAACACTCCGGTTCAGGAGGCCACATGCAGTCCGGTGGAGGCAGTCACGACCAGTCCGGTCGCCACCAGTCCGGCCAGCAGGGCAAGCGATACGGAAGCGACCGCCGGCAGACCGGTCAGCAGTCCGGGCACATGGGTCAGCACCAGCAGACCGGTCGGCATCAGACCGGCCAGCAATCCAGTCACCAACAGTCCGGCCACCAGCAATCCGGTCAGCAGTCCGGCCACCAGCAGTCCGGTCAACAGTCCGGCCGACACGAGGCCAGTCAGCGCCACGAGGTCGGGCAGAACCAAGAGCGCGGCCAGTCCCGGCGTCAGCAGAGCGGCGTTCACGAACTGAGCCAGCACGGCGGAAGCGGCGGCCGGTACGGGAGTCGGCGGTCCGGCCAGCAGTCTGGCCAGCACCAGCAGTCCGGCCAGCAGTCTGGCCAGCACCAGCAGTCCGGCCAGCAGAGCGGCCAACACCAGCAGTCGGGCCAGCATCGACAGTCTGCCCAGCACCAGATTGGCGAACACCAGCAGACCGGCCAGCACCAATCCGGCCAACAGCAGTCCGGCCGCCAACACCGCGGTCAACAGCACCAGCAGTCCGGACAACGCCACCAGCAGACCGGTCCGCACGAGACGAGTCAGCGCCACGGCCAGTCGGACCGCGACTCCGGCCGGCGCGAGGAGGGACAAAATCAGTACGGCGGTAGCTCTGAGAGCGGTTTCAACCCCGTCGAGCAGACGATGATGCGCGGTCAGGAACAGCACGGCCGCGACGACGAGTCCCAACGCGGGAGTCGTAGCGAAGAACACCAGCGCCCGAACTACTGACCGCGGACCGCGCTCCGAACCTTCCTTTTTATCGGCCGGCGCGGTCGAGTTCCGAACCCCGCCCGGTGTGAGTCTCGACTTCGACTGCACCGCCGCTGGTATCGCCGGATGCACCCACGAGAGCGTCGAGGCGTCGGTCGAACTCCTCGCGGTCGATTTCGCCAGCGGCGTATCGGGCTTTCAGCGTCTCGATTGCGTTTTCGTCGCGGGACGCCTCCGTGCGGGTCGTTTCCGCTCGGGCCGTCTTCGTCCGGGGCAGACCCGAGTCGGGAGCGAGCAGGGTCGCCGACGCAATCGCCGGGAGAGTCAGGGTGAGGAAGGCGAACAGAACGATGAGGAGGTCGTACACTAACCCACTCTTGACGCCAGAGGCGACCGCGAACGCCGCGTAGAACGACAGCGCGCCCCCCACCGCCGCGAGTCCGGCGACGCGCCGACGCCACCGACGGCTATCGGGCGTGAGTTGGGCGAGCGTTCGCAGAGTGGAGGAGGTATCACTGGGCGGACTCATGTCAATCGGTGTATCTCACAGCGATTTGAAACGCTTTTCGGTGGAACGAGGGTCGTTCGCCGAGAGGTCCGCTTCGTCCCGTTCTGGAAATAAAAACAATTACTTTAGAAATATATAGATTTCTTAAGCAATCCATCTAGTTGCTCATCGAGTGGCCACAACCCCCTTATCGACTACTACCGTGGCACTTCCATGGTCGAACTCGGTTACACCCTCTCCAGCGAAGAACACGGCCCGATGGACCTCGTGAACCACGCCACGCGCGCCGAGGAGGTCGGCTTCGACTTCGCCTCCATCTCCGACCACTTCCACCCGTGGGTCAGCCAGCAGGGGAACGCGCCCTACGTCTGGTCAACCCTCGGCGGGGTCGCGTCTGCGACCGACGAAATCGACGTGGGCGTGGGCGTCACCTGCCCGATTATCCGCTACCACCCGGCGCTCCTCGCGCAGGCCACCGCCACCGTCGCCGACATGTTCGAGGAGTCGGGACAGCAGTTCTACTTCGGCGTCGGCACGGGCGAGAACCTGAACGAACACGTCACGGGCGAGCGGTGGCCCTCCCACAGCGTCCGCCTCGACATGCTCGAAGAGGCTGTCGAGGTGATTCGGAAGCTCTGGACCGGCGAGATGGTCAGCCACCACGGCGACCACTACACCGTCGAGAACGCGAAACTGTTCACGCTCCCGGACGACGACCCGCCGATTTGCGTCTCGGCCTACGGCGACCAGACCGCCGCCCACGCCGCCGAGATGGGCGACGGGTTCTGGTCGGTCGGTCCGCAGGACGTGGTGCAGACTTTCGAGGACGAGGGCGGCGAGGGGCCGAAGTTCAGCCAACTCACGGTCTGCTACGCCGACAGCGAGGACGAGGCGGTCGAAACCGCCTACGAGTGGTGGCCCAACAGTCTCCTGCCGGGCCAACTCGCCACCGAACTCGGGACGCCGCAGTTCTTCGAGCAGGCCTGCCAGATGGTCGAGAAGGAGGACGTGCGCGAGGCCGACAGCATCCTGACCGACCCGGACCCGCAGGCCCACATCGACAGCATTCGGGAGTTCACCGACGCGGGCTACGACCACGTGTACGTCCACCAAATCGGTCCGGACCAAGAAGCCCTGTTCGACCTCTACGCCGACGAGATTCTGCCCGAATTCCGGTGAGCCACCGGCCTGACCGCGTTATTCGCGTTCCGCGACGGTCATGACGGGGACCGGTGCCGAGCGCACGGTCTTTTCGGCGACACTCCCCAACAGGATGCGGTCGGTGCCGCGTCTGCCCGTCGTGCCCATCCCGACGACCTGTATGTCGTTCGCGTCGATGTAATCGAGAATCTCCTCGACCGGCGTTCCGTGTTCGACGTGGCGAACCGTGTTCGTGACTCCGCGGGACTCGGCCTCCGAGATGACAGTCTCGACAGCATCGGTCGCGGCTTGTTCGTTCTCTTTCCCGGACGTCGAGCGGATGTCCGCCCCGAGCGTCGTGTCGTCCACGACAGAGAGGACGTGAACGGTCGCATCGAGCGCCGCCGCGAACTCCACGAGATGAGTGGCGGCGTGGGTCGAAGCGCCACTCCCGTCGGTCGGAATGAGGACGTTCTCGTAGGGGAATTTCAGCGTCTCGTCGGGTTGCATGCGGACCGTGAGTACCGGGACCGACGAGAGGCGCACGACTTTCTCGGAGACACTGCCGATGAGGTATCGTGAGACGCCCTCCCGGCCGTGGGTCGGCATCACGACCAAATCTTGGTCGTACTCCTCGGCGTACTCCACGATTGTCGAGGCCGGATTCCCCTGCACGACGTTGGTGTCGTAGGAAACCCCGAGCGTGTCCAACGTTTTTGCGGCCTCGTCGAGGATGTCTTCGCCCTCTTGTACGAGGGCATCGACAGTTTCTCCCTCGACGACGGTGACGCTATCGCGCGTCGTGTCGGCAACGTAGAGTACGTGTATGGTCGCGTCGGCCCAATGGGCGATTTCGGCGGCGTGATGGAGTACCTCGGCCGCACCGTCACTACCGTCGAACGGGAGGAGGATGTCCTCGTACATGACTCGATACGACGGACTACGTTTCCCGGCCTTCTAATGGTTTTCACCTGTCTGTCGAGGGGGTGGTCCCGACTGCTGAGACACCCCGTCAGTCGATTTTGCCTCCCGACGACTGCTCCTCAACCGGGTCAAGGGTGTCGCGGTTGACCGTCACTCGGACCTTCTGAATGCGGGTGTCCTCGACCTGTTCGGCCCGGAACATCACGCTCTCGTACTCGAACTCCTCGCCTTGCTCGACGAGGCGACCGGCGCGATTGAACAGGAACCCGGCGATGGTCTCGAACTCCTCGCCCTCGGGCAGGTCGATTTCGAGGGCCTCGTTCACCTCGTCTATGTTGACGTCGCCCCGGACCACTACTTCCGTGTCGTCCACGAACTCGATTGGATGCTCCTCGTCGCCGACCAGTATCTCGCCGACGATTTCCTCGAGGACGTCCTCCATCGTGATGAGGCCCTCGGTGGCACCGAACTCGTCGATGACGATGACCATGTGCATCCGGTTCTCGCGCATCTCAGAGAGGAGTTCGTCCACGCTCTTGGACTCCGGGATGTGAAGCGTCGGGTTAACTACGTCCTCGACGGTCCGGTCGGCGAAGGTGTCGAAGTTGTCGTCTTCCAGTTCGCGGATGTCGAAGACGCCGACAACGTTGTCCAGCGACCCCGCGTAAACCGGCAGACGGGCATGCCCCGCCTGCATACATTCTTTGATTCCCTCTTCGACAGTCGCGTCTTTGGAGATGGCCGCCATGTCGAGGCGAGGAGTCATCACCTCTTTGGCGCTGGCGTCGGTGAACCGAAGGGTGCGCTGGAGCATCTGGCGTTCCTCCTCGTTGAGGATGCCCTCGCGCTCGCCCGTTTTAATCATGTTCCGAATCTCGTCACGGGAGACGTAGGACGACTCGATGGACGAGTCGCCGCCGGTAATCCTGTTTACGGCGCTCGTCAGATAGTGGAACAGCGTAATCAGCGGCCACAGCACTGTCTCGACGATTTTCAGTCCTCGGGCGACGCGCCGCGCGTGCAGTTCGGTGTTCTCGACGGCGTAGGACTTGGGCGCGCTCTCGCCGAACAGCAGGACCATCGACGTGATACCGAACGACGAGACGAGGACGGCCGTGCCGGGGTCGAAGTAGAACCCGACGATAGTGGTCGAGATAGACGACATCGTAATGTTGACCATGTTGTTCCCCACGAGAATCGTCACGAGCAAGCGGTGGGGGTCGTCTTTGAGCGATTTGACTGCGCGCGCGCCCCGCTCTCCCTTCTCGACCATCGCGTCGATTTGGTGGGGCGAGAGCGAGAACATGGCAATCTCCGACGACGAGAAGAACCCCGACCCCATGAGGAGTAACAGAATCATGAGAATGCCGACTGCGGTGACCTCCATCTGGCCCAGTTCGATACCGACAATCGGCACGGTATACAGCGTGACACCGGCCTCAGATGTCGCTGTGAGTACGGATGACATCATCAGTACCCCTATTTCTAGAGTAGTAAAGTAAGCTTTGTGTACTCCACATTAGCATCGCCGTCGAATTCGACTTCGATGCGCGCAACTGTCCCGCGGTCCGGCTGATTTTGGGCCGGCCCCTGTCGCCGGTTTAGGCGTGACTCAAACGCGGGTTTCACCCATCCGCAGTTTTACATCAGTCGGGTTTCGTGTAGGTTGTATGGCACGCGAGAGACGACGATTGCTGGTCGCCGTGGCGCTCGCGGTCCTCCTCGTGCTGGCCGGGTGTTCCGGCAGTAGCGGCGGAGACGCGATGAGCGCCACCGCGGGCGACAAAGCGGAAGAAACGGGCGCACAGAGACAGGACGCCTCGAAAGGCGGTCCGAACGCCGACAGCGCGGGCGGTGGGAGCGCGAACTTTCAGGCGAGTCAGCGCGCGCTGATTCGGACCGGGACAGTCGTGGTCGAAGTGGACGACTACGACGCTGTCCGTCGGAACCTCTCGCGGGAGACCCGGCGACGCGGCGGGTTCGTCAGCGACTCCACCGAGCAGGTCAATACGTGGGGCAACCAGTCGTGGAGTTCCGGGAAACTCGTCTTGCGAGTCCCGAAGGACAACTTCTCGGCGCTGGTCTCGCAGGCGAAGCAGTCGGGAGAGGTCCGGGAGGCCAGCACCAGCACCCGAGACGTTACCAAGAAACTGGTGGACATCGAGGCCAGACTGAAGAACCTGCAGGCCCAGCGCGAGAAACTCCGGACCCTCTACGACGAGGCCAACGACACCGAGACGGTCCTCGAAGTCCAAGAGCGCCTCTCTGAGGTCCAGTCGGAAATCGAGCAACTCGAAGCACAGCGCAAGTCCCTGAACCGGCAGGTGGCCTACTCGACGCTGACGGTCCGCCTCGAGGAGCGCCCGCCGAAGACGAAATCGACCGACGACGCCCCGTCGGCGTGGTACGAGACTGGCCTGCTGTCGGCGTTCGCCTCGTCGGCCCACGGTGTTGTCGTGGTCACGCGGGGCCTCGCGGTCGGACTGGCCTACGCGCTCCCCTACGTGCTGGCGTTCGGGATTCCGGTCGTCGGAGTCGTGGCCCTCTGGCGTCGGCGCAAGTCGGGGTCCTCGACCGGCGAGGACCGCCCCGACGCGCCCGAGTCGCCCCAATCGAGAAACGCCGGGGACTCCTCGGACGAGGACGACGACTGACGCCAAAATCTTTTCTCCAACCTCGGCCGACTAGGTGCTATATTCAAAATCTCTGCGCGCGTTAGCGCGGCGCTCGTGCGTTGCGCCCATACGCGCGAGGGACGAGGACCAACCCAGACCACGGCTTGCGACCGAAACTCGACTCACAACCGCTCTTCCACGTGGTCCGTGGCCTTCAGCGCCAGCGCCGCGATGGTGAGCGTCGGGTTCAGGGCACCGCTGGTTCGGAAGACGCTACTCGACGCGATGGCCAGATTCCGCAGGTCGTGGGTCCGGAGTCGGGGATTCACCACGCTCTCGGCGGGGTCGGTCCCCATCCGGGTCGTGCCCATGTGATGGAACGCCGGTCCGGTGTTCTCCGGGCCGACGGTCCACGACACGTCCGCGCCCAACTCATCCATGACGGCACGCTGGATTTCGTTCGCGCGCCGGAGCGAGGCCTTGGTCCGGTCGTCCACGCGCCAGTGGATTTCGGGCACCGGGTTGCCGTGGTCGTCGGTGGTCGAGGAGTCCAGCGTGATGCAATTTTCCTTCCGAGGACGCTGGCCGACCAGTCCGCCCATCGCAATCGAGTTGCCGTACCCCTCGCGCAGGGTGTCGAGCAGGTCGTCGCCCCACTCGTCGCCCGACAGCGCCATCTCGACCGGCGAGGGGCCGGCGTAGTTCAGGAACTCCAGTTTGATGCTGTCCGGGGCGGGTTCCGACCCGTCCTCGGCAGTCCACTCGGGAATCCCGCCGTCGCTTCCCTCGGTGCCTCGGGTCGGGTCGTCGTAGAACTGGTGGCACTCGCTGGTGATGAACCCGACGTGGTTCTGGCGGGTCTCGCGGTCCACGGTCCCGCCGACGCCCGCGAACAGGTGGTCCATGAAATACCGACCGACCGCACCCGACGAGTTCGCCAGTCCGTCGGGGTACTGCGACGACTCCGAGAGGAGAAGCAGGCGCGGAATCTCGACGCCGCCCGCCGCGAGGACGAACTCGCGGGCCTCCTGTCGATGGGTCGCGCCGTCGGGGGTTGCGTAGACGGCGGCGGTCACGCGCTCGCCCGAGTCGTCGTGTTCGAGGCGCTGGACCGGGGCTTGGTCGATGACGCGCGCGCCCTCCGATTCGGCCTTCTCGACGTGGTGGTCGGCGGTGTACTTCGCGCCGGAGGGGCAGACCGGTTTGCAGGTGCCGTACCCCACGCAGGCGCTTCGGTCGTCGTAGGCCTCGGAGTTGCGGGCGTTTGGTACCGAGTGCATCGTCACGCCGAGGTCCTCGCAGGCCTCCGCGAAGATGGAATCGCTGTGGGAGGGCGGGAAGGCGGGCATCGGGAAGGGTCGCTCGCGGGGCGGCGCGTAGGGGTTGTCGTCCGCGCCCGCGACACCGAGGGCCTCCTCTGCTCGGGCGTAGTAGGGCCGCAGGTCCGAATACTCGATTGGCCACGAGTGGAAATCCGTCTCGTGGAGGCGCATCACCATCCCCTGCCAGTGGAGCGTGGTCCCGCCGACGCCCTTGACGCGGGCGGCGTTCAGCGGGTAGAACCATTCGCCTTCCGAGGAGAACCGGTCTCTCGGGCCGCCCATCTCCCAGACCGAGAGCGGGCCGTGGCCCGGTCGGATGTCTCGCTCCATTCGCGCTTTCCGGTCCTCGAAGTCGAACCGCTCGCCCGCTTCGAGGACCACCACGTCGTAGCCTCGCCGGGCGAGTCGATGGGCCGAGAGCGCGCCCGCCGGACCGGCCCCGACGATGCACACGTCGGCGCGCTCCGACGGGGTTCTGTCTGCTGTTTCGGTCATTTTCGCGGCCCTCGCTGGTAGCTACCGCTCCCGCCGGGGTGGCCCTGCGGGTTCTCGATGCCGACGAGTTTCCCGCCCGTGGGCGAGGAGTACAGCGCGTAGAGGAGTTCGTTCACGAGGTAGTACCGGACCCGCGCCGGGTCGCCGCCCTCGGGGTCCGGGTCGGCGGTGTCCACGCCCATCTGGTCCAGCACCGACTCGCGGGTCCCGGCGTCGAGTTCGCGGAACAGGTCGTCGTGCCACGTCCGGGCGTAGTCGTCCAGCGTCGAGAGCGCCTGTACCATCTCCTCGCGGTAGGCGGGCCGGTCCTCGACTCGACCGAGGACGTAGGTCCGGACGAACTCCTCGACGCCGGAGACCTCGGCGGGGTAGACGACATCCGCGACCGAGAGGAGCGTGTCGAGGCGGTCCTCGGGCGAGGCCTCGGAGGCGTTTCCCGCGAATGGATTGGCGAGGTCGTCACCGAGAATCGCGCCGGTGCCGACCGCCGCCCCGGTCGCGGCCACCGCGGCCAGCGCGTCCCGACGAGTCAGTTCCATGTCGGCGGAGTTAGGTCGGCCTAAAACTTAGGGGTTGTCATGTCGTTGGTGTCGTGAAAGGGGAGAAGAATATCTGCAGTTGACTTAAAAAATTGATATTATTTTCTAAGACTAACTACAGAATTGTCTGGCTTCGGTTCTCGGTTCGGCGGATTCTCGCTCGCCGTGATTGGGGTCGGCCTGCTTCTGGACTGGGGCGCTCGTCGGGTCGCGGGGTGGGCCTCTCGGCGTCCGACCGCGGGCGAGGCGAGTGACTCTCCGCGACGCCAACATCCTTTAAGTGCGAAACGGGCGTAGTCCTGCCCGTCCATGAAACTCACTTGGTACGGCCACTCGACGTGGCACGTAGCGGTCGGCGACACTGACCTGCTCATCGACCCGTTCTTCGACAACCCGAAGACGGACACCGACCCCGAGGAGCTAGACCCGGACTACCTCCTGCTGACTCACGGCCACGCGGACCACATCGGCGACGTGGACCGCTACGAGGGCACGGAACTGGTCGCCACGCCCGAAGTCGTGGAGTACTGCCGCGACGAGTTCGGCGACTTCGAGGCCGTCGGCGGGATGGGGATGAACCTCGGCGGGACCGTCGAGTGCGACGACGCTTTCGTCACGATGGTCCGGGCCGACCACACCAACGGGATGGATACCTCCTACGGCACCTCCGGCGGGATGCCCGGCGGATTCGTCGTCAGCGACACCAAGCCGACCCAAATCAGCGACGAGGACAGCCAGACGTTCTACCACGCCGGCGACACCTCGCTCCAGACCGAGATGCGCGAGGTCATCGGCCCGTACCTCGAACCCGATGCTGTCGCGGTGCCAATCGGCGACCACTTCACGATGGGACCGATGCAGGCCGCCATCGCGGTCGATTGGGTGGACGCCGACTACGCGCTCCCGATGCACTACGACACCTTCCCGCCGATCGAGCAGGACCCCGAGGACTTCCGCAAGGAGGTCAAGGGCACGGGAAGCGACGCCGAAGTGAAGATTCTCGAAGGCGACGAGTCCTTCGACCTCGGCGACGAACTGGGCTACTGAGGTCCGCTCCCGCCGACGGTTCCTTTTTTCGGACGCGCCGAAAATATATAGCAGAATATAGTTCTCATAGAAACCGTAAACCGGGCGTCCGAGAGTGCAACTCGCATGGAGCGTCCCCGTCGCTCGGCGACTACTGAGTCACTCTCACTGGAGGAGGGTCAGCGATGCGCCGCGTAGCCCGGTTCCTCGTCGGCGTCGTCCTCGGCGGCGGGGCCTTCGCGGCCTACCTCTGGTTCGTCGGCGTGGACAGCGTGGTCGAACGCGCGACTGCCATCGCATCGTGGGCGATTCCGGTCGTCGTCGCGCTGGTCGTCGCCGAAGGTCTCGCCGACGGCATCGGGGTCTGGGCCTCGGTGAAACCGCTCGGCCGAGGCCTCTCGCCCGGCGAATCCGTCCAGTTCGCGTTCGCCGGGGACTTCTTCGACACCCTGAGTCCGGCCGGCCCGGTGAGTTCCGAACCCATCATGGCCCGCTTCTTCGCCGTCACCACCGGAACGACCTACAGCGATGCCCTCGGGGTCCGGTCGGTCGCCAAGTACGTCAAGTCGGGGACCCAACTGCTGGTTTCGACTGTGCTGGCGGCCATCCTGCTTCTCGACGTGCCCGCGGCCAGATTCCTCGTGGTCTCGCTCGGCGGGTCGCTGGTCGGCCTCGCGGTCGTCGGCGGTCTGGCAGTCCGGTCGCGCGAGACGGTCTCGAAGGGTCTCACAGCAGTCCTCGGACCGGTCGTCGCGCGCGTCTCGTCGCTCTACCGGGAGACTCCGCACGACCAGTCGGTTGTCGAGAGCGCGCTCGACCGGTTCTGGACCCGAATCCTCCGATTCCGGGCCGAACCGCGACTGGTCGCGCTCATCGGTCTCGGCGGCGTGCTGGAACAACTTCTGACCGCGACCGCCCTCTGGGTCGCACTCGCCGGGACCGGAACCCACGTCGCCGTGCTTCCCATCGTCGCCATCGTCCCTCTCCCGCAGGTCGCCAGCGCGGTCCCGATTCCGGCTAGCATCGGCGCGTACGACGTTCTCCTCGTCGGGGCGCTCGTTGCGACGACAGGTGCGCCGTCTGCGGGGGCGGCCGCCGCGGTGCTGGTCGTGCGAACCGCGAGTCTCCCGTTCGCCCTGTCGGCGGGCGGCCTCGCGGTCGCTTTCCTGCGAGGGTGGCGGCCCGGACTGTGAGCGACTCCGGCGAAATGTGTCTCGACTTTGAGCAAGTCTTAGGGCACTGGCGGGGCAACGTCCGGGCGCATGACGAAGCAAGTCACCACTATCTCCGACGAGGGGTACAAGTCCGAAAACGAGACCAGCGACTTCGAGGTCACCATCGACGCCACGGGCGAGGAGGGTCCCGGCACGCTCGAAACCCTGCTGGCGTCCTACGGGTCGTGCTACGTCCCGGCGCTCCGCGTCGGTGCCGAACAGCGCAACGTAGGCGACCTCGGTCGCATCGAAATCGACGTAACCGGCGACCTGAACGACGACGACAAACTCGAAGCCGTCCAGTTCACGGTCAAGACCGAGGCCGACCTGACCGACGAGCAGGCCGACGAGGTGGTCACGCGCGCGAATCAACTCTGTAAGGTCCACGACGCGCTGAAGGCCGAACTCGAAGCCGACGTGACCGTCGAGTCCGGCGCGTTCTGAACCGGTTTTCGCAACTTCTCATTTTTGACGGTGTTTCGATAAGCACGTCCAGCGACTGGTTTCGCCCGGTGAAGCAACCGCTACCTCGGCGGACTGAAAGGGCGAACGGGCCTTCGAAACCTAATTCTGTCTACCTGAAATCACGATTCATTTGCGATGTCGTCGCAGAAGCGTTCTATCATCCGCTTGCCGGTCGGCGTGAGGATGCTCTCGGGGTGGAACTGGACGCCGAAGTGGGGCTTCTCGGTGTGGCGCACGCCCATCAGGACCTCGCGGTCGTCGGCGGTCCGGGCCGTCTCGACCAGCGTGGCCGGGAGGTTTTCGGTGGCGGCCAGCGAGTGATAGCGCCCGACCTCGATTTCGTCGGGCAGGTCCGCGAACAGGCCCTTCCCGTCGTGGCGCACCATCGAGGACTTCCCGTGAACCACGTCGGGGGCGTGGCCGACCGCCATCCCCTCCGCGGCGCAGAGGGCCTGATGGCCGAGACAGACCCCGAGCGCGGGGTACTCGGTCTCGGCGAACACGTCGATAGAGACGCCGGCGTCTTCCGGGGTTCCCGGTCCCGGCGAGACGACGATTCCGTCCGGGTCGAGATTTCGGATGCCCGCAACGTCGATGTCGTCGTTGCGCCGGACTTCGATTTCGTCGGCGAACTCGCCGACGTACTGGACGAGGTTGTAGGCGAACGAGTCGTAGTTGTCGATGACCAGAATCATGGCGGCGTTACCTCTCCCCCACGTCGTCGCGGGTCGGCCAGTCGGCGGTCGTCAGTTCGCGCCCGGTGTCGAGCGCCGTGTCGATGGCGTTGACCAGCGCCCGGCCCTTGTCGAGGGTCTCGATGAACTCGGCGTCGGGCACCGAGTCGTGGACGATGCCGGCCCCGACCCGGAGGTAGAACCGGTCTTCGTGGCGAGTCAGGGTCCGGATGGTCATGTTCATCGTGGCCTTCCGGTCGAAGCCGAGGACGCCGATGCTCCCGGTGTAGGGTCCTCTGCGGTAGTCTTCCACCTCGTCGATGATTTCCATCGTCCGGGGTTTGGGCGCGCCCGTGATGGTGCCGCCGGGGAACATCCCGGCGATGGCGTCGACTATCGACTCGTCGTCGCGGAGTCGGCCTTCGACCGCCGAGACGGTGTGCATCACCTCCGAATAGGTGTCGATGCGCCGGTAGTCGGTGACCTCGACGCTCCCGTACTCGGCGACCTTGCCGAGGTCGTTGCGCTCCAAATCGACCAACATCGCGTGTTCGGCGTGTTCCTTCTCGCTGTCGAGCAAGGCCTCGCGGAGTTCGGCGTCCTCGTCGGGGGTCGCTCCTCGGGGCCGGGTTCCCGCGATGGGTTCGGTCAGCAGGTCCCGGCCGTCGGCGTCCAGCAGGAGTTCGGGACTCGTACTCACGAGGTCCACGCCGGGGAACTCCAACAGTCCGGAGTAAGGCGCGGGGTTGACCTCGCGGAGGGCCTCGAACACCTCGACCGAGTGGACGATGGCCGGGCCGACCAGTCGCTGGGAGATATTGGCTTGGAAGGTGTCGCCGTCTCGGACGTACTCTTTGACCTTCCGTACCCGGTCGGCGTACTCCTCGCGGCCGCATTGGCTGGTGAACTCGGCGGTGTCGCCGTCTGCGGGCGGGTCGCCCACCGAGGAGTCCCCGGTCGTGGCCTCGTCGGCGAGGTCGAGGGCGCGATTCTTGGCCCGGTCGTAAATCACGCGGAGCGAGTCGTCGCCCTCGACTCTCGGACAGGCGGTAATCCGGAGCGTGGCGCTCTCGTCCCACGGTTCCTCCCACGCCGCCACGAGGTCGTAGACGCCGAACTGCAATCGGGGCAGGCCCCGGTCGTCGGCGGTGGTGTCGGGCAGGGCTTCGAGTTCGCGGGCCACGTCGTAGGAGAGCCATCCGAACGCCCCGCAGGGGTAGGGCACGTCGCAGTGTCCTCGGGCCAGCGTCTCGCCGTCGAGGAGACCTTCGAGCGCGTCGAAACTGGTCGTTCGCTGGTCGCCTCCTCGGGTCTCGTCGGCCACGTCCCGAACCCCGTCGGGTTCGACTTCAAGCCACTCGACCGGCGAGACGCCGAAGTAGCCCCACCCGGACTCCCCGCCGGTGGTCTCGAAGTAGACGCCGCCCGACTCGTCGCGGGCGCGGCGGTAGGCGAGGAAGGGGTCTGGGACCTCGATTCGGACCTCGACCGGGACCCGCGCTCCTTCGGGTGCGCTTTCTGCGGTTTGGCGGAACTCCTCGAAAGAGGTTACGACTGTGGGGCTTTCGTCGGGTCGGCGGTCGGTTCGGTGGGTTTCGTCGTTCATTCGTCGTCTGCGATTCTGGGTGTACGTAGCGGAACTGCGGAAATGAACCTTGTCGTTAGGCGTGGCGAAGTGGTTTGGATTTGGTCTAAGCACGAACCGCAGAACTGGAGTTATGTTGTCTTCTTGAAGCCCGCGACCGGGCACCGGAAGACGGTTCTGCTCGTCGCTTCGCTCCTGCGCGGACTGCGACTCCCGAGGTCACACTCGCTTTGCTCGCGGTTCCACCGCTCGCCAGTCGCGGCGCGGAGCGCCGCGCACCGCTCGCGTGACCGACCCCTTCATCCCACCCCGTGGTCTGGTCGGCCGAGCATTTGCTGGTGGGTGGTCGGCCGGGGGCGTCCTCGGCGAGAAAGAAACTTTATTGTTTCCTTAGACTATAAAAATATAGTTCTAATAAACTAAGAGGAGGCTTTGCGAGTATCCGATACCGACTTGCGACCACTCCCGTCCGGCGTCGAGGCCCGCGCGGAATTCTCGTCCGACCGACCCGACCACGCCGAAGCGACCGAATCCCGGCCAGCGGACAGGAAAACCCTGATACGGTCCCCAATCGAAGTGTCCGGTATGACCGAACGAGCGTGGCAGGACCTCATCGTCGGCGACCGGATGGCCGTCGATCAGGAGTTCGCACAGCAGGTCACTGACTCGCAGTTCTCCCGGCAGGAGTGGGGACTCATCATGACCGCGGTGGAGTTCGAAATCGAAAACCCCGGCGACGCCGAACAGGCCCGCATCGTCGCCGACACCTCGAAAATCGAACAGGTGATGCCCGAACTCGAGAACATCCGGAACCAGATGAACTCGATGGCGGGCGGCGCTGGCGGCGGGGGCGGAGGCGGCAAGCAGGGCGGCGGCGTCTTCGACTCGGTGAAGGACGCGCTCGGCCTCGGCGGCGGCGGCGGTGGTGGTGCGGACCAAGACCGCATCGACGACGCCAGCAGACTCGCTCAGCAGTACGCCGACGAACTCCAGCAACGCCTCGAATCGCAGGGCAAGTGGGCCAGAGTCCGCGAGGCCGCAGAAAACTGATGGGGGAGAAACAAGACTCCTCGCGCTGGCGGCTCGGAGACGGGTTCACGCCGGGTGCGTGGCGCTACGCCCTGCTGGCGCTCGCGGTGGCGATTCCGTCTGCGCTCGTCGCGCGGTCCGAGAAGTGGGCGCGTCGATGGGGCGTTGCAGGCCCTCTCCTCGCCGTGGGTGCCCTGCTCTTTCACCGGGACCCCGACCGAAATCCGGCCCCCGACGTAGCCAGTTCGGGCGTCATCGCGCCCGCCGACGGCCGGGTCTCGGTCGTCCGCGAGGAGACCGGTCCCGACGGCGACGAGCGCGTCCGGGTCGGCGTGTTCATGAACGTCACCGACGTTCACGTGAACCGAGCGCCCCTCGGCGGGGAAATCGAGGCCGTCGAACACGAACCCGGCAAGCACCGGCCGGCGTTCTCCAAGGAGTCGGACAACAACGAGAAACTTCACATCCGGTTTTCAGACCACGTGGTCACGCTAATCGCCGGGGCGTTCGCCCGGCGCATCCACCCCTACGTCGAACCCGGCGACGAACTCGGCCGGGGCGAGCGACTGGGACACATCTCGTTCGGGAGTCGCGCCGACGTGCTTCTCCCCGCCGAGTTCGACCCCGACGACGTGGCGGTCGAACGCGGCCGGAAGGTCCGGGCGGGCGAGACGGTGCTGGCCCGCCGATAGCGGGCGGGCCTATCCGCTGTAGTCGCCGCCGTGGAACAGCGTGCGCTCCTCGGCCTCGTAGATGTTGATGAGTTCGGTGACGATTTCGTCGTAGGACTCGTCTTCCACCCGGAGACTGTCGAGGCGCTCGATGGTGTCCTCGTCGAGTTGAATCTTCGGCATCGTCTCCTCGTAAGCCAGCGAACCTCTTAAGCGACAGGGGCACGTGGTGCGGTAACGTGACCCAGTAAATCGGACGAAGCCTGACTTTCTCACCCCGTTACCTTAAATTAGGGGTATCTTTTCGGAATAAACCGGGCGGTGGGAGACGGCGTAACAACCGCTTACTGGGGCCGCTAATGGTTGATTACGGGGGTGTAGGTACTGGATAACAAAGTGGATAGGATTGTGTGTATCTATCGCGCAGACATGACCACGACCGACAACCGACTCACCAACGGCGACGACACGATGGCCGAGAACCGATGCCAGAGCTGTGGCTCCTTCGTCACGCGGGACTTCGCTCGCGTCTTCGGGAACAACCACAACGAGGTCTTCGGCTGTCTGGAGTGTATGACCGCGACAGAGGTCAAGAAAGGCGGGGCGCGGGCCGACGAGGTGGACACGACCAATCTCATCGGCGGCCGAGAACCGCTCCGATAACGGTTTCGACCGCTTTGAGTATCGTTCCGGCGAACGTATCGCAGTAGAAAGGGCCGCGGTGGATTCTTCGTGTACTACAACTCCGCCAGCACCGCGTCGGTCACGTCTCGGGTAGTGGCGTTGCCGCCGAGGTCGGGCGTGTGCGGGCCGGACTCCAGCGTCGCTTCGACCGCTGAGCGAACGCGCTCGCCGGCGTGGTCGTGGCCCAAGTACTCCAAGAGCATCGCGGACGAGAGCATCGCCGCAGACGGGTTGGCGACGCCCTCGCCGGCGATGTCCGGCGCGGTGCCGTGAACTGGCTCGAACAGCGCGCGCTCGTCGCCGACGTTCGCGCTCGGCAGGAGACCGAGGCCACCGACGAGGCCCGCTGACAGGTCCGACAGCAGGTCTCCGGCGAGGTTGGGACAGACCACCACGTCGTACTCGCCGGGGCGCTGGACGAGGTGCATCGCCAGCGCGTCCATCAGCGCGTCGTCGTGGGGCACGTCGAACTCGCCGGCGACCTCCTCGGCGGTTTCCAGAAAGAGGCCGTCGGTGGTCCGCATCACGTTTGCCTTGTGAGCGATTGTCACGCCTAATCCGCGTTCTTCGGCGTATCGAAAGCCGTAACGGGCGATTTCCTCGGATGCCGACTTGGTAACGACCCGTGTCAGCGTGGTCACGCCGGGCGCAATCTCGGACTCGTGGCCGGCGTAGACCCCTTCGGTGTTCTCTCGGACGAAAACGAGGTCCGTCTCGGGGTTCGGCGCGTCCACGCCGGGGTAGGCCCGGACCGGTCGGACGTTGGCGAACGAATCGACCGCCCGGCGGAGGGGCAGGATGACGTCGGCCGCGGTTTCGCCCGCCGCGCCGAACAGGGTGGCGTCCGCGCTCTCAGCGAGTTCGCGGGTCGAGTCGGGGAGTGGGTCGCCGGTTTCGGCTTTCACCGCGTCGCCCGCGTCGGCCTCCTCGAACTCGAAGTCGGGGGCGACCGCTTCCAGCACTTCTCTGGCCGCGGGAACGACCTCCTTGCCGATGCCGTCGCCGGGAATCACTGCAATCTTCTCGCTCATGTTACCGGACCTCCTCGACGTAGGGCAGGTTTCGGGCGGTTTCGGCCACTGTCTCGGCGTTCGACTTCAGGAGGGCGGTGGTGTCCCAGACTCCTTCCACGAGGGCCTTGCGCTGGGCGTCGTCCACGGTGGCGTCGATTTCGCGGTCGTCGTAGCTCACGATTTGGTCGGCCACGTCCACCGAGATTTCGGCCTCGGGATTCTCCTCGACGTGGCTCTGGAGGGCCTCGATTTGCTCGGAGTCGGCGGTGACTGTCGGGATGCCGAGCGCGAGACAGTTGCCCGCGAAGATTTCGGCGAAGCTTTCGCCGACCACGGCGTCGATACCCCACCGCTTGAGGGCTTGCGGAGCGTGTTCTCTGGAGGAGCCACACCCGAAGTTGGCGTTCACGACCAGAACCGAGGCGTCCCGGAATCGCTCGTCGTTGAAGGGGTGGTCCTTGGGTTCGTCGTCCGCGGTGAATCGCTGGTCGTGGAAGGCGAACTGGCCCAGTCCGTCGAAGGTCACGACCTTCATGAACCGGGCGGGGATGATTTGGTCGGTGTCGATGTCGTTGCCCCGGACCGGAATGGCGGTGCCCGAGACGTGTTCAATCGTCTCGATTTCCTCGCTCATGCTTCCACCTCCGAGTCGGCGAGTTTCGTCTCGTCCAGTTCGCGGGCGTCGGTGACTTCGCCGCAGATTGCGGCGGCGGCGACCATCCGGGGATTCATCAGCACGGTCTTGCCGTCCTTGCTCCCCTGTCGCCCGACGAAGTTCCGGTTCGAGGACGAGGCGCAGGCCTCGTCGCCCTCCAGTTGGTCGGGGTTCATCCCGAGGCACATCGAGCAACCGGCCCCGCGCCAGTCGAACCCGGCGTCTTCGAAGATTCGGTCGAGGCCTTCCTCCTCGGCCGCTGACTTGACGCGCTGGCTTCCGGGGACCACCATGGCGCGAACATCGTCGTGGACTTCGCGGCCGGCGACGAGTCGGGCAGACCGCCGGAGGTCGGGCAGTCGGGCGTTGGTGCAGGACCCGAGGAAAGCCACGTCGATGGGGTAGCCTTCCATCGTCTCGCCGGGTTCGACGCCCATGTGGGCTTGGGCGTGGCGGGCAGTGTCCTGTTTGTCCTCTGGGAGTTCGTCGGGGTCGGGAATCGGTTCGGTGACGCCGACGCCCTGTCCGGGCGTGGTGCCCCACGTCACCATCGGTTCGAGTTCGTCGCCGTCAATGACCACCTCGTCGTCGAATTTGGCGTCGGCGTCGGAGGCGATGGACTCCCAGTAGGGCTTCAACTTCTCGAACTTCTCGGGGTCGTCGCGGAAGGCGTCGGTGTCTCTCAGCCACTCGTAGGTGGTCTCGTCGGGGTTGACGTATCCGGCCCGCGCGCCGCCCTCGATGGACATGTTGCAGATGCTCATCCGACCCTCCACGTCGAGGTTTTCGATGGCTTCCCCGGCGTACTCGTAGACGTACCCGACGCCGCCGTCGGTGCCGAGTCGGCGGATGATTTCGAGAATCACGTCCTTGGCCTCGACGCACTCGCCCAACTCGCCCGTGACGCGGATTCGGCGCACGTCCTTCTTCTCCATCGCCACGGTGCCGGTCGCCAGCACGTCCCGAATCTGGGAGGTGCCGATGCCGAACGCGAGGGCACCGAACGCGCCGTGGGTCGAGGTGTGGGAATCGCCGCAGACCACGGTCATGCCGGGTTGGGTCAGGCCCTGCTCCGGGCCGATGACGTGGACGATGCCCTGATTCCCGGTGTCGGGACTGGAGAAGTCGATGCCGGCGTCCCGGACGTTCTGCTCCAGTTCGGCCATCATCTCCTCTGCTGGCCCTTCGTAGGGTCGATTTCGGTCCTCGGTCGGGACGATGTGGTCCACTGTGGCGTGGGTGCGCTCGGGGTAGGCCACGTCGAGTCCTCGCTCGCGGAGCATCCCGAACGCTTGGGGACTCGTGACCTCGTGGACGAGGTGGAGACCCACGAACAGTTGGTCCTGTCCGGTCGGGAGTTCCGTCACCTTGTGGCGGTCCCACACTTTGTCGTAGAGGGTGTCCTCGCTCATACGGACCGCCCCGCGCTCTCGTTCTCGTCCCCGTTCGTCGCTGGTACAGTACTTTCTATTTCTTTAAACATTGTCTGTGTTTCCCTCGCGATTGTATAGGTGTCTTCCTGCGCCGCTCCGGACCGGCCGGTGGTCGGCGCGACGCCCGGAAAAGCAGTCGATACGCTCGTCGCTTTCGGCGGGCTTACTCCTCGGACTCGACTGGTTCCTCTTTCCCACCGCGCTCGAAGACCGGGTTGGCGCTCGCCCCGTGGGGCGGCGTGTGGTTCACGTCCTTCATCTGGTCGCCTTCCCGCTCGTCGTCTTCCTCGCGGGCGTCGGCGCTCTCGGTCGCTGGCGGCTCCTCGTCGGCGTCCTCGTCGTAGGATTCCCGTTCTCCTCCGTCGGCGGCCACGATTGGCCCGCGCTGGAACGGTCGGTTGACTGCACCGTTGTCCGAATAGGGATGGGTGTGGCTGACCTCGCCCATCGTTTTCCCGGTCGAATCGTCGGTTCGTCGGCCGGTCCGGTTGCGTCGGTTGCGCCGGTCGGTCTGGTTGCGTCGGTCGGTTCGGGTCTCTCGGCGTCGGTTTGCTCGGTTCATTGGGTTAGTCGTCCGCTGTCGCTTTCTCGGTGGTCTGTTGGTCGCTCGATTCCTCGGTCTGGTCGGCGTCGTCGGCCCACGCGAACAACTCGCGCAGGCGCTCGCCGACGTCCTCGATTTCGTGGTTCTTCTCGGCGGTCCGGCGCTGGTGGTAACTCGGGCGTCCGGCCTGATTCTCGGTAATCCACTCGCGGGCGAACTCGCCGTTCTGGACCGCTTCGAGGACCTCCTCCATGTTCTCGCGTGCAGTCTCGTCCACAATCATCTCGCCGCGGGTCAACCCGCCGTACTCGGCGGTGTCCGAGACCGAATCCCACATCTCGCCCATCCCGCCCTCGTACATGAGGTCCACGATGAGTTTCATCTCGTTCAGGCACTCGAAGTAGGCCATCTCGGGGCTGTAGCCCGCGTCCACCAGCGTCTCGTAGCCGGCCTTGATGAGTTCGGTGACGCCGCCGCAGAGGACGGCCTGCTCGCCGAACAGGTCGGTCTCGGTCTCCTCGCGGAAGGTGGTCTCGACCACGCCCGCTCGGGTACAACCGATGGCCTTCCCGTAGGCCAGCGCCTCCTGCTTGGCGTCGCCCGTGGCGTCCTGATACACCGCCAGCAGGCCGGGCGTGCCCTCGCTGTTCTCGTAGTTGCGCCGGACGAGGTGGCCCGGCGACTTGGGGGCTATCATGGTCACGTCCACGTCCTCGGGCGGTTCGATTTGGCCGTAGTGGACGTTGAACCCGTGAGCGAACTGGAGGGTGTCGCCCGCCTCCAACTCGCTCCGGATGTCGTCGTAGACCGCTGGCTGAACCGTATCGGGGACGAGGACCGACACGATGTCGGCCTCGCTGGCGGCCGCTTTTGGGGTCGCAACGTCGAGGCCGTCGGCTTCGGCGGCCTCCCGCGAGGAGGACCCGTCCCGAAGTCCCACAATCACGTCCACCCCGCTGTCGGCGAGGTTCTGGGCGTGGGCGTGGCCTTGGCTCCCGTAGCCGAGGACCGCGACCGTCTCGTCCTCGATGTGGGTGCTGTCCGCGTCGTCGTCGTAGTATACAGTGGTGTCGAATTCGTCAGTCATCGTCGGTTGCTATCGTGGTGTTTGCTGTCGTCTCGGTGTCGGCGGTACTCTCGGCGGAGGCCGCGGGCGATTCGCCGGGCGTCGTCGGAGTGTCGCCCCGCGCCAAGGCGGTCTGGCCGGTCCGGGCGATTTCGATGATGCCGAACTGCCGGAAGGCGTCCACCGCGTCGTCTATCTTCTGCTGGTCGCCGGTAATCTGGACCGTGATGGTCCGGGGTCCGGCGTCGAGGGTCTGGCCCTCGTACATCTGGGTGATGGCGTGAACTTTGTCCGGCTCCTCGCCCCGGACCTTCAGCAGGACGAGTTCGGCCTGCACCGCGTCGTCGCCCAACTCGCCCACCGCGATGACCGGGACCAGTTTTTCGACCTGTTTCTTGACTTGCTCGATGCCCGAGTCGGTCTCCTCTACAACCAGTGTGATTCGCGCGTGACCGTCCACCGTGGTCGGCCCGACGGTCAGGCTCTCGATGTTGAACTGCCGCCGGGAGAACAGACCCGAGACCTTCGCCAGCACGCCGGGTTCGTGTTCGACCAGCGCTGAGACCACCCCGGTCCGGGGGTCCTGCTCGGCGTCCGTCACGGACTCGATTCGCTCGCCGTGACGGTTCCGGCGGCCCTCGGGGTGAGGACGCTCGTCGGGGGCCGGACCCTGCAATCCGGCGTCCCCGGTTCCGCGCTCGCTGTCACTCATAACTGGTCCTCCGACAGCGCGAACTGTCCGTTTGCGCCGCCCGAGGGCACCATCGGGTAGACATTCTCGGCGGGGTCGATGCGGAAGTCCACGACCGAGGGGCCGTCGTAGGCCATCGCCGACTCGACGGTGCTGGTCACCTCGTCGTAGTCCGAGACGGCGAACCCCTCCGCGCCGAAGGCCTCGGCCAGTTTGTCGAACTCGGGGCACCAGTCGTAGTCGGAGGCCGCCCGCCGCCCGTCGAAGAAGGCGTCCTGCCACTGGCGGACCATCCCGATGTACTCGTTGTTGAGGACCGCGACGGTGATGTCTAAGTTCTCCCGGACCGCGACGGCCAACTCCTGAATCGTCATCAGGAACGAACCGTCGCCCTCGAAACTGACGACCTCTCGGTCGGGTGCGGCCATCTTCGCGCCGATTGCGGCGGGCAGGCCGTAGCCCATCGTGCCCAATCCGTGACTGGAGACCCACGTCCGGGGTTCGGTGTAGGTCCAGTACTGGACCGCCCACATCTGGTGCTGGCCGACTCCGGTGGTGACGATGGCGTCGTCGTCGGTGGCCTCGTCCAGCGCCTCCACGACGAACTGGGGCTTGAGGGGTTCGTCGTCGGGCGTCCGGTAGTCCATCGGGTACTCGTCTTTCCACTGCTGGCACTGGTCGCGCCACTCGTCGCAGTCCGGGGCGCGCTCCATCTCGTCGCCGACCTGCGAGATGACCGTGCCAGCGTCCCCGACGAGAGGCACGTCGGCGTGGACGTTCTTGCTGATTTCCGCGGGGTCGATGTCGGCGTGGACCACCTCGGCCTCGGGCGCGAAGGTATCGACGCCCCCGGTCAGTCGGTCGTCGAACCGGCATCCGACCGCGAACAGCACGTCGCAGTGGGTCGTCGCCATGTTGGCGTAGCCCGTGCCGTGCATCCCCACCATCTCCAAGGCGAGGTCGTCGTCCTCGGGGAAGGCCCCGACCGCAGGCATCGAGGAGGCCACCGGGATGCCGTACTCGCGGGCGAACGCTCGGAGTTGTTCGCTGGCCTCGCCTTTGACGACGCCACCGCCCGCCAAGATGACCGGCTTCTTGGCTCGTTCGAGGGTTCGGGCCGCGGCCCGGACCTCCTCGTCGTCGGCCTCGGTCTGGGGGTCGTAGGTGTCGGGCGTGGTGGCGTCTTTGGGTTCGGCGTCGGTCTCGGCGTTGGTCACGTCCTTCGGGAGGTCCACCAGCGTCGGGCCGGGTCGGCCCTCCCCGGCGAGCGCGAAGGCCTCGCCCACCGTGTCGCCCACCGTGTCGGCGCGCTGGGCGAAGTAGTTGGTCTTCGTGATGGGCGCGGTCAGACCGGTGGTGTCGGTCTCTTGGAACGCATCGCTTCCGACGAAATCGGTCGGGACCTGCCCGGTCAGCGCGACCATCGGGTCCGAGTCCATGTCGGCGTCCGCGATGCCGGTCGTCAGGTTTGTCGCGCCCGGTCCGGACGTGGCCAGACAGACCCCCGGCGTTCCCGAGACGATGCCGTAGGCGTCGGCGGCGTGGGCCGCGGACTGCTCGTGAGCCATGGTGACGTGGCGCAGGTCAGAGTCGTAGAGCGCGTCGTAGACCGGCATGATTGCCCCGCCCTGCACGCCGAACAGGGTTTCCGCTCCGGCGCGTTCGAGCGCGGCGACCACGGACTGCGCGCCGGTCCGAGTGGTTTTGGCGGCCGAGTCGGCGTCTCCGGTAATCGGGTCGCCATTTACCGGTTCGGTTTCTTCGCCGTCCTCGAACCGCGGCGGTGCGGACTCACTCACGTCCGGCCACCCCCGTAGCAGTCGTCGGTCGATACAGTCGTTGGTCGATACTTCCGAGTCCGTGCGTAGCTTGTTCGCTTCGTGTCAGTTAGTGTCACGATTTGTCGAGCGCGTGCTGGGCTGTTCGAAGTCGATGCGAAGTTTGGGTCCGACTGGAAGGTCGGCGGCGTTGCGAACCGGTCGGGAAAAGTGGTAGTGTAGGGGCTTAGACCCCTACAATAATCACGCGCTCGACAGTCGCACCGCTCGTGGTGAGCGTCCACGCGGCGGGATTCGACTGTCGCATCGTTACTGGGAACGTAGTAACGCCGACCGAAATAACGTTTTCCCCTGTCGCAACCTTTGCACGGGAATCGGGGCTGTGACACGGTACAAGTCCTCACGACAAGAGTTTGCATATTACAGGGTGCATGCAATCGTCTCGAACTGCGAGACGCTCGCTCCGAATCTTCCCCGGAGTGCGCCGCGCGCCGCTGGCCGGAGGAGGCGACTTCGGGGGCGGTCATCAGGCTCTGACCTCCTTGTCGTCTCGGGCGGCGTCTTTCTCGTCGCGGGCGACCCCGGCCTCGCGGGCGAAGCGTTCGAGGTCGGCGACGGTGACGCGGTTCTTCTCCGCGCCGTAGTCTTTGACCCGGCGGGTCACCTTCCGGACCTCGGTGTCGGTCGGGGTGAATCCGCGGTCCTCCAGTCGCTTGCGGACCGAGTGGGTGCCGGTGTGCTTGCCCATCACGAACTCGCGTTCGGCACCGACCATCTCGGGGGTCATGACGCCCGGTTCGAAGGTGTCGGAGTTCTCGATGACGCCCGCGGCGTGGATGCCGGATTCGTGGGCGAAAGCGTTGTCGCCGGTAATCGGTTTGTTCGCGGGGACTGGCACGTCGCTGTACTCCTCGACCATCGCGGAGGCTTCCGAGATGTGGGTGGTGTCGATACCGGTGTCCACGCCGTAGACCGATTCGACCGTCATCACGACCTCCTCGTAGGCGGCGTTGCCTGCTCGCTCGCCGATGCCGTTGATGGAGACTTGGGCTTGGTCGGCCCCAGCCTCGAACCCGGCGACGGCGTTGGCGCTGGCCATGCCGAAGTCGTCGTGAGTGTGAACGTCGATTCTGGCGTCGGTGTTGTCCGCGACCATCTCCACGAGGTCCCCGAACCGGGTCGGGGTTGCGACCCCACAGGTGTCGGGGATGTTTATCCAATCGACGCCGACCTCGGAGACGGCTTGGACCACCTCTTTCAGGTATTCGTCGTCGGTCCGGGTGGCGTCCATCGGCGAGAACATCGCGATGACGCCCGCCTCCTTCACGCGCTCGACCGCTTCGACCGAGCGGGCGAGGACCTCCTCGCGGGTGGCGTGCATGGAGTCCTCGATTTGCACGTCGCTGGTCGAGGCGAAGACGTGGACCATCTCGACGCCGGCGTCGATTGCGGCTTCCACGTCCTTGTCCACGACTCTGGCGAGGCCGCAGGTGGTCGCGGTGGTGCTGTCGGCGATGTCGCTGACGGCCTCGAACTCGGCGTCGGAGTTGACCGGGAACCCTGCTTCGATGACGTGGGTACCCATCCGGTCCAAGGTCTCAGCGATTGCTCGCTTCTCGTCGTAGGAGAAGGACGTGCGGGGGGCCTGTTCGCCGTCGCGCAGGGTCGTGTCGAAGACCCGCGCGGACTCGAATTCGGTGTTAGTTCTCAGCGTACCGTCGAAGAACTCGACCCGCCCGACTGGTATCGGACGAGTGCATGTCGTTGTCAGACATCGTATCTCGTGCTGGCCACTTTCTGCTATTTAAAGGTTCCGTAGCGACAGGTCGGTTCGGACGGCCAATATGTTATAAATAATTACACTATCGGGAAAATCGCCCGACTGAAACGTCCTGTGACTGTCGGAGGGTCCTTAATGGTCCTTAAATTCGGAATTCCGAGTAGTGTTCTACTCGGCTCTAATCTGCGTTTATATTACGAATCTAGACGCGGAACGTCCTCGGGCGCGAGCGGAGGCGGGACGCGGACCCCGAGTAGCGGTGAACCCGGCGGCGGCGTTGAGGGAATCAAAGAAAATTGCTTCACAAATTTTTCCAACCTCTTTAGAATTAGATAGTTGTCTCTCGGCGAGGAGATGCCACCAATTTCGAACGGCTCGGTCGGGGGTCGGTCGCGCTCGACGCCTCGGTAAATCGACCGAGAGGGACTGTCACTGCCAGAACAGTAAGAAGGCTGGCGGACGTAGTAGAGGGCGTATGACATCCGAGGAGGTCACGGACCTGCTGAAGAAGGCGTACAGCGACGAAATCGAGACGGTGATGAACTACCTGACCAACTCCATCGTCCTCGACGGCGTGAGCGCCGAGGAGGTCAAAGAGAGCCTCGAAACCGACATTCAGGAGGAACTCAACCACGCCGAGATGCTGGGCCAGCGCCTGAAGCAACTCGACGAGCGCCCGCCGGCCTCCTACGACTTCGAGGCCCGCCAAGAGAGCCTCCAGCCACCCGAGGACACCACCGACGTGCTGTCGGTCATCAACGGCGTCCTCGACGCCGAGGAGGACGCCATCGAGACCTACCGGTCGCTTATCAAGGCGGCAGGTGACGACGACCCCGTAACTGAGGACATCGCCGTGACAATTCTGAGCGACGAGGAGGCTCACCGGACCGAGTTCCGCGGGTTCAAGCGCGAGTACGACGACGACTGAAGTCGCCGATTTCGCCGATTTTAGGCCACTGGCATGATATGGCATGCCGCCATGTTTTTAATCGCCGACTACCTGTTCACGTTGTATGGAGGGCGAAGAAAACGAGTTGGTTACTAGGCACGTGTCTCCCGGAACGGACCATTTTGTTCTGTTCCGAAAGAATACAAAATTTTATTTTCACCGGCTCTGTGGTATGAGACGAGATGTCACTCCAGCGGGCAAGCTTTCGTGGGGACTGCTCTACCCACGAGTTTCAGGAGGTGTTGAAACGGTTCAAGCACGACGGTTGCAACCTACTGGTGACCGGTGCGGTATCGAAGGACGTGACCGTGCAGGCGACTCGAACACTGCTTGGCGCGCCGAACGCCGAGCGCAAGCGAGTCGTCGCGTTGGCCAACTCTCGGCGCGGGAACGTCGCCGAGCGACTACCGACGGGCGTCGATTCCGACGACTCCGACGTGTGGATAATCGACCAGCAGACGTGTCAACGGTCGATTCCGAAGGCCGCGCAGGGCGGCGAGGTGGAGTTTCCGACCGTCGACGGCGACAAGGACGCGCTGACCAATCTGCGCGAGGAGGTAATCGTCGCCATCGACTACTTCCAGCGCGCCGAGGACGGTCTCGACCCCTCGGAACTCCGCCTGTCGGTGTCGTCGCTCGGTCGTCTGGCCCACGAACACGACGCCGACGCGATTGCGCGGTTCGTCCGGTCTGTGTCGGCGATGGTGCAGGGAGTCCACGGGATGGCCCACTACCACCTCGCGCGACCGGACGACGACGAGATAGTGGACCGACTCTCGCCGCTGTTCGACGCGCGAATCGAACTCCGCAAGCGCGACGGCCTCCCGACCGAACAGCGCTGGCACGTCCCGGAGTACGAACAGACGACCGACTGGGTGCGCCTGTGAGGTGATTCATGGACCCGACGTTCACGGAAACTTCTGACCGCACCGGCATCGAGATAGCAGACCCCATCGAGAACGCCCGCTTCGAGTTGTACACCCCCACGGCCGTCGAACCGACGCCCGTGAGCGCCGACCAGTTTTACTTTCCCGTCGATTCGGCGATTACGGTCGAGACCAGCGCCATCGTCGTCCCGAAACTGGCCAACGTCCTCGTCCGAACACAATCCGGTGACCTCGTGGCCGACAACGCCGACCACGTGGACCGGTCGCTGGAATCGGGCGCGTACAACGTCGAACTCAGCACCGCGCCGATGAAACTCTACCTCTCGGCGGACGGTGCCCTCGACGTGCGCCACGACGACTCGACCGTCACCATCGCGTTCGACCGCTCCACCGAGATTGCGGTCGGCGCGCGCTCCTTCCACGACCGACCCGCCGGGACGATTACGACGACTGGCGACCCGGTGGGTGCGATGCGAGCGATTTCGCTCCTCGGGTCCGCGCTCAAGACGACCTCGCCCGAGCGGAGTTTTCCGACGCTTCGCGGCCATCCGCCCCTCATCGAGGTCGGCGACGAGTTCGACGCGCCCGAGGGCATCGAGCGACCGGAGACCGGCGTCCGCATCGAGGTCCCAGCCGATTACGAGTACGTCTACCCGGCGTCCTCGCTGGCGTACTACCTCGGGGCAGAGGTCGTCCCCGGCGACCGCCCGCGACTCGTCACCGACTCGGGATTCGAGTACGACCTCGCCGGACCGCTCGGGTACGAGGAGACGGTGGGGCGCGTCCTGCGCCAATCATTCCTGCTGGACTGCGTGACCCGGACCGAGGGCTACTATCAGGTGGACCTCCACGAGCGCGAGCAGGTCGAGGCCGCGGTGGAGTTGGACTTCGCAGACCTCTACGACCTGTCGCTGGCCGAGCGCCTCGAAGCCTACCTCTCGGTCCCCTTCGAGACCATCGAGGCGTGCGTGCCAGACTGGAACCTGACGACCGACGTGATGGCGACCCCCGACAACGCCGAGGTGCTTCCCTTCGTGGCGAACGACCTCGCGCTTGTCCGGTGCCCCGGCGAACCGACTACAGCCTCGGTGAATCCGACGCCCGAACCCATCGACGAGTTCTTCCGAAGCGGGTCCGACGCGCCGGCAGACGACTTCACCCGGAGTACGACCGACGCGGCCCCCGCCACGCCCGCCCAGCGCGAGATTTTCAACCCGGAACCGGCCGAGACGGTCGAACACGCGTGGGTCGGCGAGGGGTTCCCGGTCGGCGCGAACAAGGCCACCGCCGAATCCTACCGGCGGCGCGTCGAGCGGTCGGCCCCCGAACAGACCGACATCGAGATTCACGTCGTCTGCAACGACGAGCGCATGCGCGAGGAGGGCGTTGTCGAGGAGTTCTACGGGCTACGCGACCTCCTCCAGTTCGACGTGTCGGTCCACTACGAACTCGAAACCGACGAACTCCGGGACCTGCTTGCCCACCCCGCGGACTTCGTTCACTACATCGGCCACGTGGACGACCACGGGATGCGATGCCCGGACGGCCACCTCGACGCCCGGACGCTCGAGGAGGTGAACGTGAAGGCGTTCGTCCTCAACGCCTGCCGGTCCTACGCGCAGGGCGAGGCGCTGGTCGAGTCCGGAAGCTACGGCGGCGTCGTCACCCTCGCGGAAATCGCCAACAGCGTCGCCACCGAAATCGGCCAGATTTTGGCGCGACTCCTCAACTGCGGCTTCCCGCTCCGGGTCGCGCTGGCCATCGTCAAGGATACCATCGCGCCCGCCTACCAGTATTCGACCGTCGGCGACGGCGGATTGGCGCTGTGTCAGAGCGAAAGTGGCGTTCCCATCGAGTTGGTTGTCCGGGATGCAGAGTGCAGTTTCACAGTTGACGTTATCATGCATCCGGTCTCGGGCTATGGAATGGGTACTATGTCTATGCCCGTTCTCAAAGACGGACAGACTAGATACCTCTCGTCCGGCGTTATCGATACGTTTGAGGTCTCGGCGGAGGAACTAGACGACTTCTTGGACCGCGAAGCGATGCCAGTCAAATACGACGGAAAGCTGTACTGGAGTGGACAGATTACGTCCGATACGTTCTAACTACGGTCCACTATTCGACGACGCCGCATTCGCCGCCACGTTTCCTGCCTGCATCAGGAGGATGCTCATCGTGAACAGCGCGCCGGTCATCCGCGGGTGGTCTTCGAGGAACGTCGCTATCTTGCTGTCTGCCTTCGTCTGTGCCATGTCCACTTTTGTCAAGGCACCCGACGATGTTGAATCTATCTAAAAGATGATAATAGAAAACTTCTTGAAAAAGGTTACGGCCATTTATTTAAAATGTGCCATCCCCGGAGGGGCCTCGGGGGCAAGGACTTTGCCGAGGGAGTGCGAGCGAGCGCGTATGAGCCGAGCTTTCGACCTCGACCTCCAGACGGTCGAACAGGAAATCGAGGAGAGCGGCGGCGGCGGCGACGGCCACACCGACCGGAGTATCGTCCTCGGAACCCTCGACGGGACGAAGGACGAACGCGAGTGGTTCGAAATCGTGGACCGCGGAGACGTGTTGGTCCTCGCGGTCGAAGGTGAACTATCGGAATTGGCCGAGGGCCTCGTACCGCGAGTGAAAGAACGCGGCGGGAGTCTGGTTCACTTTCGAGAGTTTCTCCTCGTGACACCCGCCGACGTGGACGTGGATTCGAGCCGACTCTGACGCGCGGTCGGAAACGCTTAATCCCGGCGAGCGTCTACCTACGAACGCGTACCTCAAGTCCCCGCCCGAGCAGTCCCACTCGGGAGCGATGACAGCGCGGAGAACCCGGGTACGCGACAGTTACGAGGTTGCTCCTCTGACAGCAGTTCGGTGCTGGACATCAGCACCCGCCCGGCACGAGGGTTTGCCAGCAGACTCGGCACGCCGCCACGGATGACGCTGGAGGTTAGTGTTCCGGGCGACATTTCGGTACACTCTGTCTGCCGTCGGTCCAGTTGCTGAGCTTGACTGTTTTGACAGGCCTTGGTAAGCACATATTATTGTACTTTGCGCGCACGCGTGTGAGGAGTCTGGTCTTCTTGATGCTCCTCTTTCCACGAGAATACTGGAGTCAGCCGTCGGCCTGCGAGCGTGTCACGGTTACACGGGTGGAAACACCACGCAATGCGACATTGATTCGACGGGCTTAAACTTATCCGGTGGTTTCGTATTGGTGTACGCGGCGTCCCGCGCCACGGGACGTTCGCCACGCACGCAGTCCGATGCCCTTAAGTGTAACAGGGTACTTGGATTGGATGTGAGCGCCCTCGTGCGGTTTGCGAGGTGCGAAACACCTCCGATTCGATGCCCTTAAGTGTATAAGGGCACTCGGATTGGGTGTGAACGAGCCTTCGGGGGTCTTCCCACCGAAGGACGAACGCGGTTCGGTGCCCTTAAGTAGTATGGGTTCCTTGAACCGTAATGCGAAGAAGATACGACGTGATGGTTGGGCGTTCAACTCGTCCGACAGTCACACACCAATGAGGATTCCACCCCTGCGGTCCGCCGTATATGATGGGATCTGATGTTAGCCCTGGTAGTTCGGTGACACTCGGTCGGCAACACGAACGAGGTCGTCGAACTAACGGACCATAGAAGATAGACACGATAGCGTGTCTCCGCCAGAAACCCACCGAGCCTTGTGCTCGGCAACCATTCCGGTTGATCCTGCCGGAGGCCATTGCTATCGGAGTCCGCTTTAGCCATGCTAGTCGCACGGGTTTAGACCCGTGGCAGATAGCTCAGTAACACGTGGCCAAACTACCCTACGGACCAGTATAACCTCGGGAAACTGAGGCTAATGCTGGATACGACTCTCAGTCTGGAGTGACGAGAGTTAGAAACGCTCCGGCGCCATAGGATGTGGCTGCGGCCGATTAGGTAGACGGTGGGGTAACGGCCCACCGTGCCGATAATCGGTACAGGTTGTGAGAGCAAGAGCCTGGAGACGGAATCTGAGACAAGATTCCGGGCCCTACGGGGCGCAGCAGGCGCGAAAACTTTACACTGCACGATAGTGCGATAAGGGGACTCCGAGTGCGAGGGCATATAGTCCTCGCTTTTGTACACCGTAAGGTGGTGTACGAATAAGGACTGGGCAAGACCGGTGCCAGCCGCCGCGGTAATACCGGCAGTCCAAGTGATGGCCGCTATTATTGGGCCTAAAGCGTCCGTAGCCAGCCAGACAGGTCCGTCGGGAAATCCACGCGCTTAACGCGTGGGCGTCCGGCGGAAACCAGCTGGCTTGGGGCCGGAAGACTCGAGGGGTACGTCCGGGGTAGGAGTGAAATCCCGTAATCCTGGACGGACCACCGGTGGCGAAAGCGCCTCGAGAAGACGGACCCGACGGTGAGGGACGAAAGCTAGGGTCACGAACCGGATTAGATACCCGGGTAGTCCTAGCTGTAAACGATGCTCGCTAAGTATGGCACACACTACGAGTGTGTGCTGTGCTGCAGTGAAGACGTGAAGCGAGCCGCCTGGGAAGTACGTCCGCAAGGATGAAACTTAAAGGAATTGGCGGGGGAGCACTACAACCGGAGGAGCCTGCGGTTTAATTGGACTCAACGCCGGACATCTCACCAGCTCCGACTGCAGTAACGACGGTCAGTCTGATGGGCTTACCCGAGCTGCAGAGAGGAGGTGCATGGCCGCCGTCAGCTCGTACCGTGAGGCATCCTGTTAAGTCAGGCAACGAGCGAGACCCGCATCCCTAATTGCCAGCAATACCCTTGTGGTAGTTGGGTACATTAGGGAGACCGCCACGGCTAACGTGGAGGAAGGAACGGGCAACGGTAGGTCAGCATGCCCCGAATGAGCTGGGCTACACGCGGGCTACAATGGCCACGACAACGGGTTCCAACCCCGAAAGAGGACGGTAATCTCTTAAACGTGGTCGTAGTTCGGATTGAGGGCTGAAACCCGCCCTCATGAAGCTGGATTCGGTAGTAATCGCGCTTCAGAAGAGCGCGGTGAATACGTCCCTGCTCCTTGCACACACCGCCCGTCAAAGCACCCGAGTGAGGTCCGGATGAGGCCACCATCCGGTGGTCGAATCTGGGCTTCGCAAGGGGGCTTAAGTCGTAACAAGGTAGCCGTAGGGGAATCTGCGGCTGGATCACCTCCTAACACACGGGACCAGGTCGACACGACCTGGCCCACCACCGTCTGTCATCACGACAGACACACGAGGGTTCCTCGACGACCCATCTTGGTGCCGACCGAGCACCTTTGAACTACCAGGGCTACATTCACTTCCCCGTTCTGGGGAAGGGCCCATAGCTCAGTGGCAGAGCGCCTCCTTTGCAAGGAGGAAGCCCTAGGTTCGACTCCTAGTGGGTCCATGCCGTGGGTTGAATCGAACCGTGTCCCTTAAGTGGGATGCGGGGTAATGATTGAATCCACACTAACCGATGCACTACTCCGTGAAAGCGCGAGTAGGAAGGGTTCGATGCACGCTCCCGTATCACCTATGGGACGTGATGATGACGACCGTATGTACGTGCAATCCAGGCGTCCACTGGATCCGAATGCAGTGTTCCGGGTCAAGTGCGATGCAACACACGATAACCAACAGCGTGGCTACTGTGCCAGCTGGTGGATGGCTCGGCTCGAGCGCCGATGACGGACGTGCCAAGCTGCGATAAGCCTGAGGGAGCCGCACGGAGGCGAAGAACTCAGGATCTCCGAATGGGAATCCCCACAGCAATTGCCTTGCGCAATGGGGAACGCCGGAAATTGAAACATCTCAGTACCGGCAGGAAAAGAAACCGAATGGGATGTCGTTAGTAACCGCGAGTAAACGCGACCCAGTCCAAACCGAAGCCCTTACGGGCAATGTGGTGTTCGGACTAACTCTCAGCGCTCGACCACTCAACCGAAGTCTCCTGGAATGGAGCGCGATACAGGGTGAAAGCCCCGTACGTTGAGTTAGTACAGCGTGCGTTAGTTCCAGAGTAGCAGGGATTGGATATTCCTTGTGAATACCGCGGGCATTAACCGCGAAGACTAAACACGACTCGAGACCGATAGCGAACAAGTAGCGTGAGCGAACGCTGAAAAGCACCCCACAAAGGGAGGTGCAATAGCGCCTGAAATCAGTTGGCGATCGAGCGACGAGGCTCAAAAGGTCCAATGATAAACGACACGACCGCAAGGTCGCAGTAGGACTCATTGGAAGCCGGTGTCTCGTCGTACGTTTTGAAAAACGACCCAGGGAGTGTGTCTGATTGGCAAGTCTAACCGGTGAACCCGGGAAGGCATAGGGAAACCAACATGGCCGCAGTCTTTGACGAGGGCCGCCGTCTTCAAGGGCGGGGAGTCAATCGGACACGACCCGAAACCAGATGATCTACGCGTGGGCAAGGTGAAGCGTGCCGAAAGGCACGTGGAGGCCTGTTAGGGATGGTGTCCTACAATACCCTCCCGTGACCTACGTGTAGGGGTGAAAGGCCCATCGAATCTGGCAACAGCTGGTTCCAACCGAAACATGTCGAAGCATGACCTCCGCCGAGGTCGTCCGTGAGGTAGAGCGACCGATTAGGAGAACCACCTCCGAGAGGAGTTGGTCTCCTTGTCAAACTCCAAACTTACGGACACTGTCGACGCGGGGAATCCGGTGTGCGGGGTAAGCCTGTGCACCAGGAGGGGAACAACCCAGAGCCGGGTTAAGGTCCCAAAGTGTAGACTAAGTGCGATTGAAGGTGGTCTCAAGCCCTAGACAGCCGGGAGGTGAGCTTAGAAGCAGCTACCCTCTAAGAAAAGCGTAACAGCTTACCGGCCGAGGTTTGAGGCGCCCAAAATGATCGGGGCTCAAGTCTACCACCGAGACCTGGCCGCACCCATCACAGGGTGATCGAGTAGGTTTGGCATTCCGGTCGGATGGAAGCGCGGGCGAGAGTTCGCGTGGACCGAACGGGAACGAAAATCCTGGTCATAGTAGCAGCGTTAGTCGGGTTAGACCCCCGACGGCCTTACGAGCAAGGGTTCCTCGGCAATGCTGAACAGCCGAGGGTTAGCCGGTCCTAAGTCTCACCGCAACTCGAATGAGACAACAGGGAAACGGGTTAATATTCCCGTGCCGCTATGCAGTGAAACCGACGCCTTGGGAACCATCAAGCCGGGCATTCGCCCGGTCGAATTCAGGAACTTCGTGGAAGCCGTAATGGCACGAAGCGAACGAAGCTGAAGATAGCGCAAGTTGATGTTACCTAGGGCCCGTGAAAAGGGAGCATAGCGTCCGTACCGAGATCCGACACAGGTGCTCAGGCGGAGAAAGCCAAGGTCTGTCGGGAGCAACCGACGTTAGGGAATTCGGCAAGTTAGTCCCGTAAGTTCGCGATAAGGGATGCCTGCCTCGGATAGAGGCAGGTCGCAGTGACTCGGACGCTCCGACTGTCTAGTAACAACATAGGTGACCGCAAATCCGCAAGGACTCGTACGGTCACTGAATCCTGCCCAGTGCAGGTATCTGAACACCCGGTACAACGGGGCGAAGGACCTGTTAACGGCGGGGGTAACTATGACCCTCTTAAGGTAGCGTAGTACCTTGCCGCTTCAGTAGCGGCTTGCATGAATGGATCAACGAGAGCGTCACTGTCCCAACGTTGGGCCCGGTGAACTGCACGTTCCAGTGCGGAGTCTGGAGACCCCCAAGGGGAAGCGAAGACCCTATAGAGCTTTACTGCAGGCTGTCGCTGGGACACGGTCGCTGATGTGCAGCATAGGTAGGAGGCATTACAGAGGTACCCGCGCTAGCGGGCCACCCAGCCATCATTGAAATACTACCCGTCAGTGACTGTGACCCTCACTCCGGGAGGAGGACACCGGTAGCCGGGCAGTTTGACTGGGGCGGTACACGCTCGAAAAGATATCGAGCGTGCCCCAAGATTTCCTCATCCGGGTCGGGAACCCGGAACAGAGCGCAAGAGCAAAAGGAAGTCTGACAGTGTCCTACACAACGAGGGACGCTGACGCGAAAGCGTGGTCTAGCGAACCAATCAGCCTGCTTGATGCGGGCGATTGATGACAGAAAAGCTACCTTAGGGATAACAGAGTCGTCACTCGCAAGAGCACATATCGACCGAGTGGCTTGCTACCTCGATGTCGGTTCCCTCCATCCTGCCCGTGCAGAAGCGGGCAAGGGTGAGGTTGTTCGCCTATTAAAGGAGGTCGTGAGCTGGGTTTAGACCGTCGTGAGACAGGTCGGCTGCTATCTATTGGGGGTGTTACGGTGTCTGACAAGAACAATCGTATAGTACGAGAGGAACTACGATTGGTCACCACTGGTGTACCGGTCGTCCGAAAGGGCGCGTGCCGGGCAGCCACGTGACACGGGGTAAGAGCTGAACGCATCTAAGCTCGAAACCCACTTGGAAAAGAGACACCACCGAGACCACTCGTAGAAGACGAGTTCGATAGACTCGGGATGTACGCGCCGAGGCAACGAGGCGTTCAGTCCGCGAGCACTAACAGGTCAAGCCAACACTCATATCAGGTGTTGCAACTCTCGCACTGACTCGAACACAGCGTTCGGGTCCAGGCGCAAACTGGATTGCACGTACATTACGGTCGTAGTCGAACCACCGACACTGGCATACCATCACGGTTCGATTCCGTGAGTCGGCGTTAAGGCGGCCAGAGCGGCAGGGTGACACCCGTACCCATCCCGAACACGGAAGTTAAGCCTGCCTGCGTTTCGGTTAGTACTGGAGTGCGCGAGCCTCTGGGAACCCCGATTCGCCGCCTCCATTCATACAACCCTCACACAGCACGATGCTGTGTGGGGGTTTTTTCATTTCGAACTGACTGACCAGCACCATCTCCACTCGGCAAAACGTTCATCGTATCGTCGCTCGTCGTCACAGTATGACAGTAGCAAGAAGTGTCGAACTCGAGGGACACATCATCGACTCGGGGATGATGCAACGGTGCTTCGGCGTGGTGATGGACCTCGGCGGGAACTTCGACGTCGAAGTCTTCGATGTCGGCAAGCACAAAGACGAGGAGTCCTACTGCCGGATGATAGTCCAAGCGGACGACGAGGACCAACTTCGAGAAATCCTGCACGAACTCAACCAGAACGGCGCGCACCTCTCGGACCCGCCGAACGCGACCCTCGAGCCGGCACCCGAGGACCGTGTGGTTCCGGACGGCTTTTACTCGACGACGAACCATCCGACGAAGGTCAGATACGACGGCGAGTGGCTTCCCGTCGAGAATATCGAGATGGACTGTGCCGTCGTCGTGGACCCCGACGGGCCGCGCGCGTACACCAAGGTCTTGAATGCGATAGACGAGGACGACTTGGTAGTCACTGACGACGCCGGTGTTCGAGTGGACCCGCCCGAGCGTCCCCGCGACTCGGGAGGTCCCTTCGGGTTCATGCAGGGTGGTGTCTCGGCCGAGCGGCCCTCCGAGTCGCTCATCCGGCAAATCGCCGAGGCCGTAGCCGAGACCAAGGCGGAAGGAGGGTCCGTCCTTGCAGTTCCCGGTCCCGCGGTCGTTCACTCCGGTGCGGGCGATGCGCTCGCCAGACTCGTCAGCGAGGGCTACGTCGATATGCTCTCGGCGGGCAACGGCTTTGCGGTCCACGACCTCGAAAGCGGCCGCTACGGCACGTCGCTCGGGATGAACGTCGAGACGCTCGAAAACCCCCGCAAGGGACATAAACACCACATCTACACGATTAGCGAGGTCATCCGCGCGGGCGGCATCCACGAAGCGGTCGAGGAGGGCCTCGTGGACGAGGGCGTGATGTACGAGTGCGTCGAGAACGACGTGCCCTACGTCCTCGCGGGGTCAATCCGGGACGACGGGCCGCTTCCCGATACCATGACCGACGCGGTGGAGGCCCAGAACGCAATCCGCGAGCAGGCCCACGAGGCCGACCTCGTATTGATGCTCGCCACGCTCTTGCATTCGGTCGCGGTCGGCAACTGTCTGCCTTCGACGACTCGCGTCGTCTGTGTGGACATCAATCCTGCGACCGTCACCCAACTCCTCGACCGGGGGAGCGCGCAGGCAATCGGCATGGTCACGGACATCGGGACCTTCCTCCCGGCGCTCGCCGAGACGATTCTGGACGAGTAACCCCCGAACTACCGCCCGGAGAGTGGCCACCGGCCCGCGAACGCCGCCCGGTAGCGACCGACCAGCGTCTCTGCCAGTCGATGCTCGACCGGCGTGAACCCGAGCGCGGCGAGCGATTTCGCGTAGGCGACCAGTCCCCCAGCGGTCCCGACGACCGGCCCGACCGGACCCGGAATCGCCGTCTTGGCCACGAGCGCCACCGTCGCCAGCGGGACCGCCGCGACCAGCGGCGCAGTGTGCAGGCGCGTGAACGGTTGAAGCCCTTCGAGGTAGTACAGCACGACGACCTCCAGTCCGTTGTTCACCGTCAACATCAGCACGTATCCCACCACCAGTCCCGGCAGGCCGAACCGCGTGGTCAGCGGAATCGCGGTCACGGCCAGAAACGCGGTAATCACCACGTTGACCACCAACAGCGCCCGCTGGTTGTCGGTCATCTTGAGAAGAATCCCGACCGACCCCGCGGCGCACGCCGCGTACTGGGCGACGATGAACCCCGGCAGGAGCGGGGCGTACTCGACGTAGGTCGGTCCGAACAGCGCCATCACCGACTCCCGGTAGACGACGACCGGAATCGCCAGTCCCGTCACCCCGACCAGCACCAGCCTGCTCGTGACGTGGTAGAGCCGTTTGAGGGCTTCCCGGTGGTCCTCCTCGTTGAGCGCCGCCGCGACCGGCGGGATGAACTGGTTGATGCCCATCAGTGGGAGTCGGACCAGCGTCCCTAACAGCACCCCGATGGCGAACACCCCGCCCGCGACGCTCGACAGGTACACCGCGATGAGCGGGTAGAACCCCAACCGCTGGGTCGTGGTGGCGAACCCGCCGACGAACAGGGGGAGCGTGAACGAGAGGTACTTGCGCCGGAGTCGGGCCGCGTCGGGACCCCGGACCCGAGGACGAAAGTCTCGCTCCCGAGCGAGCCACATTGCCCCGCCGACTCCGACAACCCCCATCGACAGCAGAACTCCCACCGCGGCCGCCGCCAAGTCCCGAAAGACGACGACGGCGAGTGCGCCCGCGACCAACTGAGCGGTCGGGAACCCGACTCGAAAGGTGAGGTTGAGCGGGCCGACCGCCTCGATGCCGCGCAGAATCTCGGTGACGGTGAACAGCCAGACCCCCGCGGGCAGGCCGACCGCGAAGATTCGCAGGACCAACTCGAACTGCGCGCCCTCGCTCGCTATCCGAGTCACCACCGGGGCCGCCAGAAACAGGCCGACCCCGAACGCGGTCGCAACCCCGACCAACAGCAGACTCGCAAACGTCGCCAGCGCGTCCCGCTCGGCCCGCGAATCCGCGTTGGGAAGGAATCGGCTCAGTCCGCTCCGGAACCCGAGCGTGAGTCTGAGGAGGAACCGTTGGAGTCGCCGGGCCAGTGCGAATGCCCCGTAGGAACTCGCCGTGAATCCGTTGGTCAGCATCGCGGTGAACGCGAGGGTCAGTCCGCGCTGGACGAGAATCGACGGGACCGAAATCGTCGCGCCGTGGGCGACTCGTTCCAGCGCGTCTTCGAGTCGCTCGTCGGCGGAGTCGCGCGCCGCGTCGGGGTTCGGCGTTCCCGCGTCGGAATCCGGTGTCCCCACGTCCGGCGTCTCCACGGCGAGGTCCCGGTCGTTCGATTTGGAGGCCACGGGCCAACTTGCTCGAACGCTCGAATAAATCCGCTGGTGTCGGGTGTCCTTGCTGTTTCTGCGCCCTCGCGGAAGTCGCTGGACGAACCGACCGCTGGGAGTTCGTCGGCGACCGTTCTCGCGCGCCGACGACCTCGGTGCGCCCGACGTATTTTACATATTAACCTAGGCTTAGATTTATTAGTAGGTATTGGTACGTAGTGTCACGTCATGAACTACGACAGACGAACCTTCATCAAGTCGGCCGGAAGCGCAATCGGCACAGCAAGCGTCCTCGGCGGTGCCGGTTCCGCCGCGGCCTCGGGGTCGTACACGAACCACTACTACAGCGGTTTCGACTACTGGAAGTACGTCCCGGATGGAGTCGGCGCGGGCGACCCGCTCGTGGTGATGCTCCACGGGTGTTCCCAGACCGCAGATCAGTTCCGCGAGGAGACCCGGATGAACGCGGTGGCCGACCGTGAAGGCTTCGCCGTCATCTATCCTGACCAGTATAACGCCAGAAACGGCGCGCTGTGCTGGAACTGGTACTACGACGCGAACACGACGCGGGGAGACGGCGAGGCCGCGGTTATCGCCGGGATGACCCAAGAGACCGTAGACGCCGAAGGGCTGGACCCCGAGCGCGTCTACATCGCTGGTCTGTCGGCGGGCGCGGCGATGGTCCCGAACATGCTCGCGGAGTACGCAGACATCTACGCCGCGGGCGGCGTCCACTCCGGACTGGAGTACGACGCGGCCGAAACCTCCTACGGCGGGACGACCGCCATGACCTACGGCGGTCCCGACCCCCAAGACCAAGGCACGCAAGCCTACAACGCGATGGAGTACTATGGCATCACCAGCAACCTCCCGACGATGGTGATTCACGGCACCGACGACACCACCGTCTATCCCATCAACGGGCATCAGGCCGCCGAACAGGCCACCCAGACCAACGACCTCGCCACCGACGACGCCGACGACGACGGCACCGACTACACCGCCGACGTCGTGACTGACGGCACCTCCGAGTCCTACAACTACACGACCTACGACTACCACGACGAGAACGGCGAGACGATAGTCAAGAAGATGATGGTGGACGGCATGGGCCACGCGTGGTCCGGCGGCGTGTCGGGCGGCGAGTACACCGCGCCGGGCGGTCCCGACGCGAGCCAGCTTCTCTGGAACTTCTTCGAAGGCCGAACGCGGAGTGAATAACGATGAATTTGGAACGACGCACGCTGTTGAAATCTCTCGGTGGCGCAGTCGGCGCGAGTGGCGCAGTCTCCTTCGCAGGCGTCTCGGCGGGCGCTGAAGGCACCTACACGTCCGAAACCTACGACGGTCGGACCTACAAGAAGTACGTCCCGACCGGGGCCGACGGTTCGACCAACGTCCCCCTCGTGGTGATGCTCCACGGGTGTACCCAGAGTCCCGACGGGTTCAAAGACGAGACCCAGATGAATCAGGTCGCCGAACAGGAGAACTTCATCGTCATCTACCCCGACCAGACCACGACGGCCGACTTCAACGAGTGCTGGCAGTGGTTCAACGACGCCAACACGACCCGCGGGAACGGCGAGTTGGCACTCATCAAGGGCATGGTGGACCAAGTGAAGTCCAATCACGCCATCGACGACAAGCGCGTCTACGCCGCCGGGTTCTCGGCGGGCGGCGCATTCGTCCCGAACCTCGTCGTGGAGTACGCCGACGTGTTCGCCGCGGGCGGCGTCCACTCCGGTCTGATGTACGACGTGGCCGAGACCCAATCCGACGGTTCGACCGTGATGTCGAGTTGTAGCTCCGGCCCCTCGCCTGCCGAGGAGGGCCAAGACGCTTACGACCGAATGGAGGACTTCGGCATCACCCGACCGGTGCCGACCATCGTGTTCCACGGTACGAGCGACTACACGGTCTACCCCTGCAACGGCGACGAGGAGACCGAGCGCGCCACCTACACCAACGACCTCGCGCTCGACGGCACCGACGACGACAACCTCGACTACACCGCCGACAACACCACGACCGGTTCGGGCGACAGTCTGAGCTACACCAAGTACGAGTACGCCGACGACAACGGAACCGTCTGGGTCGAGAAGTACAAGGTCGATAGCATGGGCCACGCATGGTCCGGCGGCGCGTCGGGTGGCTCCTACACCGCACCCGGCGGTCCCGACGCCAGCCAGCGCATCTGGAACTTCTTCAGTCGATTCACCCTCGACGGCCCCGACGACGGGTCCGGCGGCGGTGGTGGTGACGACAACGCCGCGCCGACGGCCTCCGCGAGCGCCTCGCCGACCGACCCCGCGGTGGACGAGACAGTTTCGTTCGACGGGTCGAACTCGTCGGACTCCGACGGGTCCATCTCGTCCTACGAGTGGGACTTCGGCGACGGGACGACCGCCACGGGCCAAACTGCGAGTCACAGCTATAGCTCCTCGGGCGACTACACCGCCACGCTGACCGTCACCGACGACGCGGGCGCGACGGACACAGATACAGTCACCATCTCGGTCGGCGGCGGTAGCTTCGAGGGCTACTGCGGCACCGCGGACAACTACACCCACGTCCAGCAGGGCCGGGCGTGGACCGACGGTAGCTACGCCTACGCCGAAGGCTCCGACGAAAACATGGGCCTGTACAACACCTACGAGACCACGACGCTGAAAGAGACCTCAGAGGGCTACTACGAAATCGTGGACAGTTGCTGAGCTACCGGTTCGACGACGATGAGATAACTCTCTATTTTTATCCCATCTATATCTAATTCCGAAGAAAATAATATTATTTCCTTGTCCGCGAGACGAACGATACTGGTCTCAACCGAGGACCGTCCGGAACAACAGTATCCCGACCAACAGCGCGATAGCCGAGACGGTAAGCCCGATACCCACGAGGAGGACCGGTCTCGTAACCCCGACCGCGAGGAGTATCGGGGTGAGAATCATCGACAGGATGTTCGCCAAACTGAAATTATCGTCTTCGTCGTTGCTACCACTGCTGTTGGCGTCGAACAGGAGAAAGAGGAAAAACAGCAGAAAGAGGTAGTCGAAGAAGGCGTAGACGACGTTGATGCGAACCAGCGTCGAACCGAACAGCGGCGCGTACTCTGCCGGGAACGGGTCGGTGAACTCCGACAACAGTCCCGACGGCGCGCTCGTGACGCTCGAGACGACCTTCTCGGAACTCGCCTTGGGCGGCGCTCGGTGGGTGATTTCGAGTTCGACCTCCTTCCCGCCACCGTCGGCGCGGTCGGTCCCGAAGTAGTAGACGGCCTTGGCGGTGACTGTGTACGTGCCCGGACTCTCGGGGTCGATGGCGATGCCGGTCCCGAACTCGCCGCCGGGTTCGAGCGTTCGCGTGGCGACGTACTGGTTGTCCCCCTCGTCTACGTCGTTTACGCCGGTGACCGACACCCCGCTGGGTGCCTGAAAGATGAGTTGGACAGTCATCGGTCGCTCGTTCGTGACGTAGTTGACCGCGCTGAAATCGAGACGCGCCTCGCCGCCGTTCTCCACGACGACGCGCTGTGACGAGAGATATATCGAGGTCCGCTCGTTGGAGATGTTGATGACGTCACTCGTCTTGTTACCGGTACCCAGAGCGTCGGTCCCCGACCCCGCGAGGACGTCGTTCGAGGCCCCGAGGCCGCTCACGGCCATCGGGACGAGTACCACCACGGCGCACAAGAAAATCGAACCGCGAACGAGCGAACGTCTCATCTATCCCGAGTTGTTTCGATGACTGTATTTATTTCTTTACGTATGTAGGGCGTCGTATCTCGGCGGGTCGCCCCGCGCGGACGTGGCGGACACCTCGGCCGAAGGACAACCGTTTTTCGCCCGCGCTCCGAACCTTCGCCCATGGAAGTACGAACGCTACCGGACCTCGGACCCGACGAGCGCCGGGCCTTCTTCGACCGCGACGCGGGCGTCGAGGAGGTCCGCGACGACGTGCGCGACATCGTGTCCCGAGTCCGCGACGAGGGCGACGTGGCGGTCCGGGAGTTCTGCGAGGAGTTCGACGGCGTGTCGGTCGGCAACTTAGACATCACCGACGAGGCCGAACGCGCCTACGAGGAACTGGACGACGAGATGCGCGAGACAATCGAGACCGCTGCCGAGAACGTCCGGGAGTTCCACGAGGCCCAACTGCCAGACGACTGGCGGCGGGAGTTCTCCGAAGGGCGGGAACTCGGCAGGCGGTTCCGACCGCTCGAACGAGTCGGCGTCTACGTCCCCGGCGGGGCCGCGGCCTACCCCTCCAGCGCGCTGATGGGTATCATCCCCGCGAAGGTCGCAGGCGTCGAACAGGTCGCAGTCGCCACCCCGCCGGCCGACGAGATGAACCCCGTCACGCTGGCGGCCATCCACGCTGGGGGCGCGGACCGCGTGTTCAACGTCGGCGGTGCCCAAGCAGTCGCCGCGCTGGCCTACGGCACCGAGCAAATCGACCGCGTGCAGAAAATCGTCGGCCCCGGAAACAAGTGGGTCACCGCAGGCAAGGCCGAAGTGCAGGGCGACGTGGCCATCGACTTCCTCGCTGGTCCGAGCGAGGTCCTCGTCCTCGCCGACGAGACCGCAGACCCCCGATTCGTCGCCGCGGACCTCGTGGCGCAGGCCGAACACGACCCCGAGGCCTCGGTCGTCGCCGTCACCGCCGACGAGGACACTGCCGAGGCAATCGCCGAGGAGGTCGAGGCCCAACTCCCGGACCGCGAGCGCGCCGAGGTGGCCCGCGAGGCACTCGACAGTGACGAGAGTGGGGTCCTCCTCGCTCGCTCACCGAGCGAGGCCATCCTGTTCGCCGAGGAGTACGCCGCCGAACACCTCTCGATTCAGGCCGAGGACGACGAGGACCTCCTCGACCGAATCGACAGCGCCGGGAGCGTCTTCCTCGGTCCCTACACCCCGGTCGCGGCGGGCGACTACGCCAGCGGGACCAACCACGTCTTGCCGACCAACGGACTCGCCAAGATTACGGGCGGCCTCTCGGTCGATACCTTCCTGCGTTCGACTACGGTCCAGCGACTGGATGAGGACGCACTGGGCGACCTCTCGGAGACGATTACGACGCTGGCCGAGGCAGAAGGGTTGGAAGCGCACGCAGAAAGCGTTCGCAAGCGATTCGAGAAAGAGGACTGACAAACGGAGTTTTCTGCGGATTTACGTCCGGAAGCTCTCGCCGCACCCGCACTCGCTGACCACGTTCGGGTTGTCCACGTGGAAGCCTTCGCCTTGCAGGCCGTCCTCGTAGTCCACGACGCTCCCCTCGATGTAGTTCATGCTCGCGGGGTCCACGAACACCCGGAGGCCGTGATGCTCGTAGATGGTGTCGTCCTCCTCGGCCTCCTCGTCGAAGCGCATCCCGTAGGAGAGGCCGGCACACCCGCCCTGTTGGACGAACAGGCGGAGTCCGGCGATGTCGGTGTCTAACTCCTCGCCCTCCAACAGCGAGAGGGCTTCCTCGGCGGCCTCCTCCGTCACCTCGATTTTCGTCGTGGGGTCGCCCTTCGGGGCGGTATCGGTACTCATGGGTACATGGTTTCGCGTCCGGGATGTTAACCTTGACGCTGGGTCCCGAACGTCTCCGGTCGAGGAGGACCGCGATTCGGTTCGCTACTCCTCCAACTCGAAGGCCACCGTGACCTCGGCTTGGTACTCGCGGTCCGGCGCGTTGGCGATTTCGACCCCCAACTCGTCCACCTCGACCCACTTGACGTTGTTCAGCGTCTGTTCGGCGCGCTCGATGGCGTCGTCCGCGGCGGCGTCGAAACTCTCCTCGCTCGTCCCGATGAGCGTGATTTTCTTGAAAACCATCGCGCCTCACGGGTACGACGCAGAGCGTCTTAAAGCCAATCGGCCGGACGGGGCCTCGCGGACTCTCACTGCGCTCAGTCGCCCTCGCGCTGGTGGCCGTCGAGGCGGTCGGTGAGCGCGCCCACCACGTCCGAGAGGTACGCGGTGCCCCAAATCGCCACGAGGAGGCCGCCGACGGTATCGAACAGCAGGTCCTTCATCGTGTCTTCGAGACCGTACTGGGTGAGTATCTTGGCGCTCCCGAACTGACTCGCCGCGCCGCCGATGGCGAACTCGATGACCTCCCAGATGACGCCGAAGGCGACGACGAACAGCAGGATGAAGACGAACGTGAATCGCGGCGGGAGATAGATGTCCTCGGTGTGGGCGTCGAGGGCGCGGATGGTCGAGTAGCCGATGGCCGCGACCAGCGACGACGACAGCGCGTGGGTCATGTGGTCCCACCACCAGAGGGTCGGGTCGCGGTAGGGGCCGATGGTCCCGAGCGCGTGGAGGAACACCGCGGCCGTAATCCAGAGGGTCAGGCCCGCGTCCATCGGGATGTCGTAGTCCCGTTCCAGAATCGCGGGGAGGAAAGTGACCGCGAACGCGATGGCCGAGTTGACCACGATGCCGACGTTCCCTCGGTCGAGACCGATGAAAAACAGGCCGACGAGACCGATTTCCATCGCTCTGGTCAACTGGCTCTGTCGGCGTTCGGAGATTCTGAGTCGGTCGCGGATTCTCACGAGTTGTCACCTCGCTGGAGCGTTTCTGCGTGGTCTGGGAGTCGCGTCTCGACCCGCGCGAACCGCCGGAAGTACCACTCGAAGACGACCCCCGCCATCCCGCCGACGACGGTGGCGGCCACGAAGTCCCACATCAGGCGGTGTTCGCTGTGGATGAACGCCGTGCCGAGGTAGATGTCCGAGAGCCACTGGACGACGGCCCAGACGCCCGCGGTGGCGATGGTGGCGACGACCACGAACAGCACCGCGAACCAGTCGGTCATCTCGACCGGCGTGAATGCGTGTAACTCGACCGCGACGACGAGCGCCAGCGCCGCCACCGAGAGGTACGTCGCCACCTGCGAGGCGAACACCTCGTTGGCCAGCGCCCGCCCGAGGATGGGGAGCGCCGACATCGCCAGCACCTCCCACGGGAGCATCGCGGTCCAGTCGCGGTACGCCACCGAGGGAACCACCGCGACGCCAGCGACGAACATCGAGAACCCCGCCCAGAGGAGGTTCCCGTCGAGGACCTCCTCGGTCGCCACGAGTGCCAGAAATGCGACTAGCGCCCACCCGAGTCCGGCGTTGACGCGCTCGTCTTCCACAACTCGGTCGAGCGTGCCGGCGCGACGTGCCATATCGGGGCGTAGACAGCCATCCGGTAAGAAAGCAGGGGTGTCGGGACGGTCGGGAGTGGCGACCCCGGACCGGGACTCACGGGAAGGGATAAATCACGTAGACCAGCGTGTAGGTCAGGCCGGCGACGCTGACCGCGGTGAGGCCGGTCAGCACCCACGTCACGCCCTCGTCCCACTCGGCCGAGAGGACCGACCGCGACGGAAGCAGGTGGGGCGCGACTCCGACCATCCCGACCGCCAGAATGGAGAACACGAAGTGGTACGAAACCTCCATCGTCGGCGCGGGCATCGTAATCGCGGCGATGGCGTAGGCGACCCCGACCGCGGCGCGGGTGTCGATGTGGGCGAACACCCGTCGGTCGGTCGCCCGGAGGTAGACGTACCCCGCGAGCCAAATCGTCGCCAGTTCGACGCCGAACACCGCCAGCAGGTTGAGCGTCGGGTCCGCGAGGAGAACCACGCGCTCGGTCAGGAGGCGAACGTCGAACGGGTAGAGGAACCGGGGCGGCGCTCCCGTGAACAGGTCGCCGAACGGGTGGCTCAGCAGGCCGACCAGCGCCGCGGAGACCAGCGCCCGAGGACCGAGGTCGGTCGCCCGCGCCAGCGCCACCGCCACGGCGACGCCGGTGACGGCGAACACGAGCATGACGATTCCGCCGAGGAGACCGCTCTCGGCGAACGCCACGGCCGTCAGTCCCGCGAGGAGCAGTCCCGAAATCGGCCGCCAGCGGTCGGTGACGCTCCCGACGAACCCCGCCGTGCCGATGATTCCGACGACCAGCGAGTGGGTCACTGCGCGGTGGACGAGGTGGGAACTCCCCCAGAAGGCCTCGGTCATCTCCCAGACGCCGCCGACGCCGGCCTGCGCGAGGCCGACCACGGCGTAAAACATGTCAACGTCCGGCACGGCGGCGAACGCGCCCGCCGCGATGCCGAACGCCAGCGCCCGCTCGGAAGGCCAGCGCCGCATGGCGACGGCGGTGGCGACGGCGAACGCCAGCATCGCGTGGCCGACCATCATGGGAAAGAGGGTTGGCGCTCAGGAGATATAAGCTTCTTGTCGGTCGTGGGATGAGGTATCGTACTTCAGAGAAGCATCGAAGATAGCGTTCGGGTCAACCGCCGGAAGACACGCGAATCGCGCCCGTCACATTGCTTACATAATTATATACAATGCTCAAGAAAACGTTCTTATTGCCCTTTAAAATTGAAATATTGCCGAAAGCAGTACGGTCGGCGGGCAAACACGCCCGCCAGTGGTGTCGAAAGAGACGGCTCGGGTCGCCGCGCAAGCGGTTGCGACCGACCGAGCGGCCGCCCGTAAGCGGGCATGCTGGGTGCCCGCACGGGGTCGAACCAACCTCCCCCGTTTGGTTCGACCCTCGTGCGCGCTGGAATCGTGGCCGTCGTCGGTCGCTCCCGCGGTGGCGGTCCCCGCGGGTCCGGTCGTGCCGTTTCTGAATCTCGCCCGTCGAACGCGCCCCCGTCGCGTCCGTCGGGGCGTTATCTCGTACAGTAGAGACCCGAATAAACCGATACGACCGTTTCTTCTGTTCAGTTGTCGCAACGATACGTTTCCCCCAGTTCCGGGGTCTCGGACTCTGGAAACGCCGCGTTACGACTCGTCGATTCGGGCGCAATGGTCGAATAACGCGGGTTCGCCGGTGAAATTTTTTAAGTCGCCCCGGAGCGATACCACGCTCCATGGTGGAGAAACCGGACGTTGGCGAGTTGACACCCCCGGACAGGACGCTGATGGGTCCCGGACCGAGCGAGGTCCACCCGCGGGTACTCCGGGCAATGAGTACCCCGCTGGTCGGCCACTTGGACCCCTCGTTCATCGAAATCATGAACGAGGTCCAAGACCTCCTGCGGTACACCTTCCGAACCGACAACAAGTGGACGATTCCGGTCTCGGGCACCGGGTCCGCGGCGATGGAGGCCGCAATCGGCAACGTCGTGGAACCCGGCGACACGATGCTGGTCCCGACCAACGGTTACTTCGGCGGTCGGATGGAGGAGATGGCGTCGCGCGCGGGCGGCGAAGTCGTCCACGTTGACGCCCCGTGGGGCGAACCCTTGGACCCGGCCGACGTGGCCGACGCGATGGACGAACACCAACCCGACGTGTTCGGGTTCGTCCACGCCGAGACCAGTACGGGGGTCCTCCAGCCCCAAGTGTCCGAACTTACCAGCGTGGCCCACGACCACGACGCCCTCGTGATTGCCGACACCGTGACTTCGCTCGGCGGCGTCGAACTGAAGGTAGACGACTGGGGCATCGACGTGGCCTACTCCGGCCCCCAGAAGTGCCTCTCGTGTCCGCCGGGCGCGGCCCCGCTGACCCTCAACGACCGCGCGATGGACAAGGTGCTGTCCCGCGACGAGGACGCTCGCTCGTGGTATCTCGACCTCTCCCTGCTGGAAGGGTACTGGGGCGACGACCGGTCGTATCACCACACCGCCCCCATCACGAACGTCTACGCGCTCCGCGAGGCCTTGCGGCTCGTCGCCGAGGAGGGCATCGAGGACCGGTGGGCGCGCCACCGGGAGAACGCCGAGGCCCTCAAAGCGGGCGTCGAGGCGATGGGCGCGGAGATGAACGCGCCCGACGAGTACTGGCTTCCGAGCCTCAACGCCGTCAGGGTCCCCGAGGGTGTGACCGATACGGACGTGACCGAGTATCTCATCGACCAGTACGACCTCGAAATCGCCACCGGACTCGGCGACTTGGAGGGCGACATCTTCCGCATCGGCTGTATGGGCTACTCGTCGCGCGCCGAGACCATCTCGTACCTGATGGGCGCGCTCGGTGACGCGCTCAACAAGCAGGGTGCTGACGTGGACGTAGATGCCGGCCTCGCTGTGACGGCCGAAAAACTGGGCGAACGCTGAGTTTCGGAGAAGTCGGGCCGGGAATCCCCGGCCGAAATTAATTCAAACCGCGGCGGCCCCGCTCGGCGGCGCGCGAAGCACCTCGTAGTCGCCACAGTCTCGGACCCCGATTATGGCCCACTCGTACTCGGGGTCGGTCCGCCGAAGTCGCGCTCGGAGGTCGGACGCATACTCTTTCCACGTTACGAAACAGCGCAGTTCGCCGTCGTCCGGCGTCTCGTCCGAATCGGTCAGAGCCGTGACACGCACGACCCGCCATTTTCGCTCGGCTCGGAACTCGTCACCGTCACCGGAGACGGAGTAGCCCAAGTCGTCGAAGATGGTCCTCGCCTGCTCGATGGGCGGTGTGCTAACAGTGGCCATCCGAGTAGAGGTTGCACGGAGAAGCTAATAAACCTTCTTGCGACTCACTCCAACCGGATGGTCGGGTCCCGATGCTGGGTGGCGAACTCCTCCACGTCGTCGTCGTCGCGCATCTGGTTGATTCGCTCGCGGGTCGTATCCGGGTCGATGTCGGCGATGGCCTGTCCGACCCGGACCACCTTCGGTTGCGGGACGCCGCGTTCGTCGGTGACGGCCTCGCGCTCGTCGCCCTCGGGTTCCGTGACCTCGGACTGAATCACCTCGATTATCTCCCGCACGTCGTCGGTCCCGACGAGTCGGTCGTGCCAGTCCGGCGGGTAGTTGCTGATTCGCTCGCTGTCGAGTTCGTAGAGGCGATGGCCGAGTTCCCAACGCTCGCTGTCGGTGAGTCGGTCGTCTATCGCCGACGAGTCCACGTCGAAGGACACCGCGTCGGCGTAGGCTTCGAGCAGTTCGCGCTCGACGCCCGGTCCCTCGTCGCGGTGGTGAATCTCCACGAGTCGGACGAACTCGTGGAGTCGCAGGGTCTCCTCGTGCTTTTCGAGTTGGGTTACAACCTCGTCTCTCGGGTCGGTCATGGCGGGGGTTAGGGAACTGTCCCCAAAAGCAAACTGGCCAACTACTCGTGGGCGGCGTCCCACTCGGTCGGCTTCCGGACGTTGCCACAGACGTTGCACTCGATGCGACCCATCGGGTCCATCGCGTTGTCGATGCGCTCGCAGTTCCCGCAGAGGTAGCCGTACCGGTTCCCGCGGTCCTCGTCGCTGTAGACGACGAAGAAAGGTCCCTTCGAACCCCGGTCGCCCTCGTCGCGGGAGACGTACACCGTCTGTCCGTCCTCCGTCGTGGTCTCGTCCATCGCCTCGGAGTTGTCTCCCGAGTAATTTAGGGTTCCCGCTCCGTGCCGAAGGAATCATAGCCCCGGCATCGCAACTCCGACCAAATGGCTCCCCGCCTCGTCCACTACTCCGACGTGGAGAACGTCTACGACACCCCCGAGCGCGCCGGCCGACTCGCCGGCCTCCTCCGCGAACTCGACGGCGAGGACGCCCTCCTCGCGGGGTCCGGCGACAACACCTCGCCCGGCGTCCTCGCGCTGGTCGAGGAGGGCGCGCAGGCCATCGATTTCTTCGATGCGGTCGACCCCGACGTGGAGACGTTCGGCAACCACGAGTTCGACCACGGCCTCCCGGCCCTCAGAGCGGTGGTCGCCGACTCACCCCAAACGTGGGTCAGCGCCAACGTCTGGGAGGACGACGCCGACCCGGCCAACCGGTCGGACGCCGACCGATTCGCCGCCGAGGCCGGGGTCGTCCCTTCGACAGTCGCGGAAGCAGACGGCTACACAGTCGGGTTCGTCGGCGTCACGACCGAGCGAACCGGTTCCATCAATCCCGAAGCCACGGACCTCGACTTCACCGACCCCATCGAGACAGCCGGTGATGTCCTCGCAGAGATGGACGCCGACTACTCGGTCGTCGTCTCGCACCTCGGTCAGGGCGACGAGGAGTTAGCCCGCGCAGTCGAGGCCGACGCCATCCTCGGCGGCCACGTCCCGACCGAGCGCCGGGACCGAATCGACGGGACGCTCCTCACTCGCCCCGGAGACGGTGGCTCCGTGGTCTTGGAAATCGACCTCGGGACCGGCGAGGTCACGCGCCACCGAGTTGCCGACGCGCCACTCTGCGAGGAAGTCGCCGAGGCGATGCGCAACAGACTCGCCGAAACCGGACTGAACGAAGTCGTCGGCACCGTCTCGGAACCACTCGACCGGGCCGAATCCACCCTGTTCGGCGGCGAGGCCCGACTCGGGAATCTGGTCGCCGACGCCTATCGGAGGACAACCGGGGCCGACGTGGGCCTCCAGAACAGCGGCGGGGTCCGGACCGGCGACGCCATCGCTGGAGAGATTACCGCGGCCGACCTCGTGAGCGTCACGCCCTTCGAGGAGCGAATCGTCCTCGCGGAGGTGCCGGGGAGCGCCCTCCACGAGGCCTTCGAGTGGGCCGCGAGTCCGGAGTTGGGATTCGCCGAACCCGGTTGGTGGCACGCTCACGTCAGCGGCGCGGAAGTGGTCTGGAACCCGGACGAGGCGACCGTCGAGTCGGTCCGGGTCGGCGGCGAACCGCTGGCCGAGGACCGGACCTACTCGGTCGCGCTCTCGGATTACGTTCTCCACACCGACGACGAGTTCCCGACCCTGCGCGAGGACTACCGCGTCGAGACCGGCGGCATCCAGTACGACGTGCTGGTCGAGTACGTCCGCGAGAACGAGATTGCGCCGGAAATCGAGGGCCGAATCGTCGGGACGGAGACGGCCGAATCGGAAGCGACCGACTGACAGCGGGCGACCCGCGAGGTCGGTGCGACCGAGAGGTAGAAGGACCCGGACGGCGTTGCTGAAAACGTGACTCGCGTCGTCGTCCCCGTCCGCTACCCACTGACCGACCACTCGAAGCGAACGCTGACCGAGGCGGTCCGCATCGCCGACGAGCGCGACGCGGCGCTGACGATTCTCCACGTCAACCTCTACCACCAAGGGCGGCACGTGTCGCGGGCGGCGCTCAAGCGAGCAGTCGAGACCGAAGTCGGCCGGGTCGAACACGCCCGGTACGTCGTCCGCGAGGGCTTTCTGGTCGAAGAAACCATCCTCGAGGAGGTCGCGGCCGAGGAGGCCGACGTGGTGGTCATCGGTCACAAGCAGGTCGGTCGATGGCGACAGATGCTCCAGAAGTTGACCTCGAATCCGGACATCGACGGCTACCTCCGGGAGAAGTTGGACGCCGAAGTCGTCACGGTCGGCAAAGCGTAGTCGGACGAATCAGTCCGTCGAGTCGAACTCCTCGGGCCGGGGGCGGCGCTCGCCCCGTTCGACCTCGACGCGGGCGATTCCGCTGGTCTCGTCGAAGACGAGGTGTTGGTGGGGGTAGGCGATTTCCACGTCGGCCTCCTCGATTTCGGTCCAGATTTTCTCCTGAATCTTCGACTCGACCCGCGGGACGTAGTAGGGGTCTTTGACCCAGTAGCGCAGGTCCAACAGGACGCCGTGGTCCGCGAACTCCTTGATGTAGCTGACCGGTGCCGAGGGGTAGCGCGCGCTCCCGATTCGGATGTCGGGACCGCCCTCCACGACCTCTTGGGTCTCGCGGGCCGCCCGTTCCATGATAGCGCGGGCCTCGTCTAAATCGCCCTCGTAGGTCACGAGGAGTTCGAGCGAGAGGCGAGACCGGGTGTCCTCGGCGGAGTAATTGATAACGTCCCGGTCGCGCATATTGGAGTTGGGAATCACGAGGAAGGTGTTTTCGAGCGTGAAAATCTTGGTGTACCGGAGCGTGATGTCCTCGACGTAGCCCCGCTTGTTGCGGTCCACGAGTTCTATCATGTCGCCGATTTCGTAGGGCTGGTCGGCCAGCAGGAACAAGCCGTTGATGACGCTCCCGATGATGGGCGCGAGGACCAGACCCAGCACGGCCGAGAAGACCGTCACCGACAGCAGGATGTCGCCGGGTTTGAACCCGAGTTGGTTGGCCGCAATCGACGCCGCGAACACCATCACGATGGCGCGTATCCCGCCGAGGACGGTCTTGGTCAGACTCGGGCGCTGGAACCGCCGGGCGACGGGCCGCCCGGCGAACCGGATGAGAAACTTGCTCCCGTACCATCCGGCGAGGAGGACGAGGATGGCCGCGATGAATCCCGCGCCCGGCAGGGTCCAGAAAGTTCGGATCGCCTCGTCGAGTACGTCCGCGACACCGACCATGACACCAACCTTTCCCGCAGTTGGCAAAACGCTTTCCCCACGACTCGTCGCTTGCTGTCGGATTCGCCTTCGTTTCGTCCGCTCGGAGAGTTGTTGGCTCACAAAGAGCTAAGACCGGTTTTAGCGTATGGCTGTCCATGAGTCGGGACGCTCGCTCGACAGGCGCTTCGTTCGAAATCACTGCTGAAAACCCCGAGGATACCGTCATCGCCGGATTCTCGCAGTTCGGCCTCGCAGGACTGACTGCGGCCGACTACCTCGTGGACCACCTCGACTTCCAGCAGGTCGGCCACATCTCCGCCGACCAACTCCCCGCCATCACGCCCTTCGAGAACGGGCAACCGCGCCACCACACCCGCGTCTTCTCCCACGAGGACGCCGGTCTCTCTGTCGTGGTCGGCGAACTGTTCGTCCCGGCGTTCGCGGCCCAACCGTTCAGCGAGGCCGTCCTCGAATGGACCGAGACCGAGGACGTAGACGAGGTGGCGGTCCTCCACGGGGTCACGATTCCCCACGCGCCCGAGGAGCATCAGGTGTTCTACGTCGCCACCGAGGACTACCACGACCACCGACTCGCCGACGCCGGAATTTCGGCGATGGGCCGGGGGTTCTTGGACGGCATGAACGCCGAACTGATGGCCCGCGGGATGGAGTCGGACCTCCGGACCGCCGTGTTCCTCACGCCGGTCCACGCCCAAGCACCGGACGTGGAGGCCGCGATTCGACTACTGGAGACGGTCCAAACCGTCTACGGCCTCGAAATCGACACCGGACCGCTCGAGGAGTTCGCCGCCGAGGTGCAGGGCTACTACGAGGGGTTGGCCGAGCGACTCCAAGAGCGCGCCGAGGCCGACCAACCGGAAGGTCGGATGTTCATGTGAAACTTTTGCTGCGCGAGGAAGCGCCAGCGGCGCTTCCTCGCTGGCAAAACTTTCATGAAAAACACCGGAAGGCAAACCGCGCCTTCCGAGCAGTCGGTCGCTATCGCTCCTCGCTCGCGGTAGAACTGCTTGGACCGGTGGTTCGGTTCGCCGGTCGCAGAGTGGTTTTCGAAGCCACCTCCTTTGCCGAGAATTTATAAATAAAGCCGCGGCAACCCCGTGGCGTGCCGAGCGAGACCCGAATCCGTCGAATGAAAACGAAATTATTTATCTAGAAATTGTATTTATTGCTATAATATTTCTCTACATTTCTTTCGGCGGTCGATTCGCGGAGTCGTCGCCCGCAACTACACATAGGATGAAACCCGTTTACGGAAATCGGTGCTACTCGAAATCGGATAAATCATTTACCCCTTGCGAGAAGATACTCCCATATGACCTCGGAGAACTTGCACGCGACGATGGAACAGGTCGGCGACCGGTTCGACCTCGGGGAGTACGAAATCGACGCCTACCTCACCGTCCTCGAACACGGCGACCTGACCGCCAGCCAAATCGCCGACCGGACCGACATCCCGCAACCGCGAGTGTACGACACCGTGCGGAGTCTGAGCGACCGCGGCCTCGTGGAACTGCGCGAGTCCCGGCCGATGAAAGTCATCGCCGTGGACCCCGAGGAGGCCTTCTCGGGCATCCAGTCGTCGCTGATGGACATGGTGTCGGAGCTCGAAGCCCGGTACACCGCGCCGGCCCGCGACACCGAGGCCGTCTCGCTGGTCAAGTCGCGCTCGACCATCCTTCGCTATCTGGAGGACGTCATCGCCGCCGCGGAGTTCGAGTTGGCGCTCTCGCTGACGCCCGACCTGCTGGAGCGGTTCGAGGACGACCTCCGAAACGCCGTAGACGACGGCGTGAGCGTCGAACTGCTGGTCACGCCCGCCTCGGAAGCGCCCGAACCCGACGACTTCGACTACCTGAGCGTGGCGACCACCGCCCGCGCCCGCCGGGGCATCACCACGCCGGTCATCGCCGTCGCCGACGGCGAGTACTCCATCTACGCCACGCAGGACGCCCTCCGCGACGACGAGGACCGCTACGGCGTCATCTTCAACCGCTCGGCGCTCGGGTTCCTCGTCTCCGGGTTCTTCGGCACCGTCCTGTGGACCACCGCCGAGCGCACGCTGGCCACGAACGGCGAGGACCGCCCGTTCCCCCGCCGGTACTCGTCCATCCGGCGCTGTGTGAAGGAACTGCAGGAACTCGACGGCGACTTCTACGCCACCATCGAGGGCCGTGACATCGAAACCGGGTCGTCGTGGGTTGTGGAGGGCGAAGTCGTCGGCTTCTCCTTCGAGGCCGGCGAGCGCGTCGCCGGGATGAAGATTCAGACCGAGGCGGGCGAGGTCACGGTCGGCGGACAGGTCGCCGCGCTGGAGGACATCGAAGCCCACGAGATTCGGGTCGCGCGGAACGGTCCTCCGGAGGTCTGAGCGGAGCAAGACGCCCCAAGATTCACTGGAAGGTGTAGAGCCGAGAACCGCAATCCCCGCAAGCCAGCACGTCGTCGGGCGCGTCGGCCCGCGTCCCGCCCGGTCCGCCACAGCACTCGACTTCGGTGGTCTCCTCGACCGGACCGTCGCAGACCGGGCAGGTTTCGAGGAGCATCCGGAGCGCCCCAGCAGACTGCGCCCGCCGAGTCGCCGACAGCGAAGTGCTGTCAGCTAGCGCTCGCACCGCCCCGATTTCGGCCACCGCAATCGGTCGAGTCAGCCACTGCTCGCGGGCCGGGTCGCCGCTCCCGTCGGAGACGACGAACCAGCGTTCTGCCTCGCCGAATCGGCCGCCGTCCTGCTCTACTATCTCCGTGACGGTCTCCTCGGGCGCTGATTCGCGGAGCGCGTCGGCGAGGCCCCGGTCGTCACGTCCTCGGAGGGCTTGTACTTTCTCGCGCCACTCGTCGCGGAAGTCCTCGGCGAGGTAGAGCGTTTCTCCGTCGGCGACCACCACGCCGCGTTCAAGGAGCGATTGCAGGACTGCTTCGCCGGTCTCCTCGTCGGTTTCGCCCCCGAGCGACCCCGGCGAGTCGGGGGCGTGGCGCTGTTCGCGGTCCTCGCCAGCGTCGGCGTGGAAGACGTTGCCCGGAAGTCGTTGGGTGAGTTGCGGCGCGAATCTGGGCGTGAAGGGAACAAAATAGCCTCGAAGCGCGATAGCGGCCACGCCGCCGACACCGAGCGCGGCGGCGAGGGTCCGTGAGCGTCGCCGGGCGAGGCCAACGCACGCGAGGCCCAACAGGACCGCGTTCGTCACGGTGCAGGGCCAGCATCGGCGCTCGCCGGTGTGGTCCGGATTCCGGAGTCGGTCGAGGAAGGAGGTCATACTGTGTCTATCGACGTGACGGGGCTTCAGGTTTTGGCGAGAGTCGGCTTAGAATACGCGGTACTTTTCGAATACGTAGATGGAACTGAAACGGTGGTTTCGAAAGCCCTCGCGCGGTTCGCGGTCGCTCAGCGACATATCCTCGGCTCACCTGCGGTTCGCCTGCGGATAGGGGTCGCTGAGACGACCACGCCCTTCGGGCGCGAACCGCGCTCGCCCTTTCAGTCCGCCGAGGGGCGTTGATTGGTTCACCGAGCGTCTGCCGGTGGTTGGCCGCCGAAGTCTCCGGAAATCGCCCGCGGGCGATTTCCGCCCCGCACCGTTTTACCGAACGTCGTCGTAGGCCGGGGCGTGCCAGACACCGACATGGAGTACACGACCCTCGGCGACACCGGCCTCGAAGTCTCGCGGTTCTGCCTCGGGTGCATGAACTTCGGGAGCGACCGCGAGTGGATGATAGCCGACGACGAGCAGAGCCACGAGATAATCGACCGGGCAATCGAGTTGGGAATCAACTTCCTCGACACCGCCAACGTCTACTCGCACGGCGAGAGCGAGGACATCGTGGGGGACGCCATCGAGGACCACGACCGCGAGGAGTTGGTGATAGCCACGAAAGTCTACGGCGCGATGGGCGAGGGACCGAACAAGCAGGGCCTCTCGCGCAAACACATTTTAGACCAAGTGGAGGGAAGCTTAGAGCGTCTGGGAACCGACTACATCGACCTCTACCAGATTCACCGGTGGGACGACTCGACCCCAATCGAGGAGACCCTACACGCGCTCGACCACCTCGTCGAGACCGGCAAAGTCCGGTACATCGGGGCCTCCACGATGCCAGCGTGGAAGTTCACCAAGGCGCTCTACGACAGCGACCTGCACGACTACGCCCGGTTCACCTGCATGCAACCCCAGTACAACCTCGTGGACCGCCAAGAGGAGGAGAACGTCCTGCCGGTCTGCGCCGACGAGGGCGTGGGCGTCATCCCGTGGAGTCCCCTCGGCGGCGGGTTCCTGACCGGGAAGTACGACCGCGAGGACGACCCCGACGAGGGCCGGGCCGCCACCGACGAACACACCCGCGAGCGATTCACCGACGAGAACTGGCGGGTCCTCGATGCGGTCCGCGAAATCGCCGACGAGAAGGACGCGACCCCGGCGCAGGTCAGTCTCGCGTGGCTTCTCCACAAGGACGTGGTAGACGCGCCAATCGTCGGCCCGCGGAGCCTCGACCACTTGGAGGAGAATCTCGGCGCGTTCGAGGTATCACTCACCGACAACGAGGTCCAACGCCTCGAAGCGCCGAAAAACCCGGTTTGGTCCCGGTCGATAGCCGACTTGTAGACTGCGGTTAGTCGGTAGCTATCGAGCATAACGTCTCTCCGACGCGAGGTGAAACGGTCGAAACGGTCGGTTTCCGAACAGTAGATGGCGTTTGTTTTTCCGCCGGAACTCGGCGTGAAGAACCGACTCCTCGATTAGGCGTCACACAACCAACCGCGCCCGTTCGGAAACCAGACCTTACTGTTGGCATATTTGTAACAACGAATGTAGTTACTATCACTAGGGTATATATGGGGAAACGCCGTGTTAGTGACTGGAATGGTTGACAGTAGTTCACACGAGCCTGACGACGCCGAGCGGGATGGGGGAGTCTCGCGTCGGAAGTTCGTGCAGGCTGTGGGGGCGTCAGGAGCCGCGGCGGGCATCGCGGGGTGTACGGGGAGTGACCAACCGAAAGACGCGGGCACGGTCGGAAACGTAGACAATCAAGGGCAAAAGACCACCCTACAGTGGGCCACCGACCCGGATTTCAAAGGTTCGACGTGGAACCAAGAACTCCAACCGATTCTGTACGAAAACGGTCTCTCGAAGGACATCGAGGTCAATATTCTCGCCGGACCGTCCGTGACCGACAATCGGCGCGCGCAGTACCAACAGTGGTTGTCCGCGGGACGCGCCAAGCCCGACATCCTCTACGTGGACAGCGGGTGGACGATTCCGTTCATCGTCCGGAATCAGCTGATGAATCTGAGCGAGGCCGGGAACTTCCCGCAGGAGCGGATGCAGGAGTTGGAAAACGACTACTTCCAAGCCAGCGTCTCGACTGCCAAGGGGCCGAACGGCGACCTGTACGCCGTCCCGCTGTTCCCGGACTTCCCGACGATGCAGTACAACAAGGAGTACCTGCGGAACGCGGGATACGGGCAGTCGGACTTCGACACGTGGGCCACCGACTCGATGACGTGGCAGAAGTTCTCGCAGGTCACGACCGAGGCGATGAACAACAACGATGTCCAGTACGGCTACACCTTCCAAGGGAGCGCCTACGAGGGACTGTCGTGCTGTGACTTCAACGAGTTCATGTCGAGTTGGGGCGGAGCCTACTTCGGCAACCCCGAGCAGTACCTGTTCGGCCCGGTCGGCGACCGACCCATCACCGTGGACGAACAGCAGGTCGTGGACTCCATCAGGATGATTCGGACCTTCATCCACGGGTCGGACGCCAACAACACGCTGGACAACTATCAGGGCCAAATCGCGCCGCCCGCGGTGATGCAGTGGACCGAGGAGCCGTCTCGGAAACCCTTCACCAACGAGGACGCCATCATGCACCGCAACTGGCCCTACGCCATCAACATCTCGGGGTCCGAGGACAACCTCGGCGAGGACCTCGGCGTGATGCCGATTCCCTACGCCAAGACCCAGCAGGAGGCCCAGTACCCGATGACTGGCGGACCGGTCGCGGCGCTCGGTGGCTGGCACAACGCGGTCAACCCTAACTCCAACAACCAGGAGGCCGCGGTTGAGGTCCTCAAAGCGATGATGAGCGACGAGTTCAAGTACAAGCTATTCGAGGTCTTGGGCTTCCTGCCGCCGGAACCCCAACTGCTGACCTCGGACCGCGCGCAGGAGGTGCCCATCATGGGTCGGTACCTCGAACAGCTTCGCATCGCTGGGGAGAACGCGATTCCGCGACCGGTTACCGCGGTCTGGCCGGCCCAGTCCTCGAAAATCGCCCAGCAGGTCAACGGCGCGATGAGTCGGGGCGGCAACCCCAGCCAAGCGATGACCCAGCTCAAAGCACAACTCGAAGCCATCGAGAGTAGCGCATAGAGACAAGGGACGCTCAAACCTTACACGCCTTTTATGTCAACAACTGACGAGGGGGTTCGTGACTCCAAACGGTCCGGGGCATACGTCTCGGCAGTACGCTGGATGGAGAACTTGAGCGATACCCAGTTCGCGTACCTGCTGTTGACGCCGGTACTGCTCCTGCTCGGTCTCATCGCGTTCTGGCCCCTACTGAGTACCTTCCGGATGTCGCTGTTCGCAGACAACCTCGTCGGGAGCGCCGCGCTCGGCGAGTTCGTCGGCTTGGAGAACTACGTCGCGTTGTTGACCGGTGAGCGCGACGCTCTGCTCGTCAGGCCGTTCTTCGACCCGGCGACGCCCTTCCGGAGCGCGCTCACCGTGACGCTCATCTTCACGTTCTTCAGCGTCTTCTTCGAGACGCTGGTCGGGTTCGCGCAAGCGCTGGTGCTGGACCAAGAGTTCCGGGGTCGGCGGTGGGTCCGGGTCGCCGTCATCATCCCGTGGGCCGTGCCCATCGTGATTCAGGGGATGATATTCTTCCTGCTGTTCCAGCCCAACATCGGGTTCCTCGTGGACCCGCTTCAGAACTGGGGCATCTTCACCGCCACGCCGCTGTCGAACCCGGTGGACTCGATGATAATCCTCATCGTGGCCGACGTGTGGAAGACTTCGGCGTTCATGGCGCTCATCATCCTCGCGGGACTCCAGAGTGTGGACCGGAGCCTCTACGACGTGGGCCGGGTCGCCGGCGCGTCGAAGTACCAGCAGTTCAAGATGATAACCCTACCGCTGGTCCTGCCGTCGGTGCTGGTGGCGATGCTGTTCCGGACCATCGGTGCGATGCGAATCTACGGTCTCATCGAGACGGTCGTGGGGTGTAACACGGTGCCGTCGCTGTCGTGTCTCGTCGTCACGACCTTCCGCGGGTCGCGGATGTACGGCACGTCGGCGGCAGTCGCGTTCATCACGGCGGGCCTCATCGGCCTCGTCGTCACGGTGTACATCGTCAAATACGCGGACACGGAGACGGGGACATAACATGGCTACGGAAACTGATTCGAATCAAGGTGTGTTCTCGCGGTGGGTCGATTCGGCGATACAGAACCCCGAGAAGGTGTACAGGGCGATGTTCTACGTCGCCATGCTCTTTTTCCTGTTCACCACGCTGTTCCCGTTCTACTGGCTACTGGTGCTGGCGCTCACGCCGAACGAGGCCATCACTAGCTTCGGGTTCCCGCCGGTGCCCAACGGGTTCAACCCCGAGGCGTTCGTGAACGTGTTCACCACGGTCCCGTTCCACATCTACATGTTCAACAGCTTCGTCCTCGGCATCGCCACGACCGCAATCGTGCTGGTACTGGCGAGTCTCGCGGGGTACGTGTTCGGCAGGCTCGACTTCCCCGGTAAGGGACCGCTGATGTTGCTGATACTGGCGGTGTCGTACTTCCCGCCGGCGGCGTTCATCATCCCGCTGTTCCGGCTATTCACCGGGAACGTCTCGCTGTTGGGCGTGTCGAGTCCGAACCTGTTCAACACGCCGTTCTCGATGATGCTCCCGTTCAGCGCGCTGTTCATGCCGCTGTCCATCTTCATCCTCTCGACGTTCTACGGCCAGATTCCGGACGGTCTGGAGGACGCCGCGCGAATCGAGGGGACCACGAGGTTGGGCGCGCTGTTCCGTGTCATCATGCCGCTGTCGGCACCGGGCGTGGCGACGGCGGGGGTGCTGACGTTCATCTCGGTGTACAACGAGTTCTTCTTCTCGTTCCTGATGACTTCGGGCGAGGCGAACAACTGGGCACCCATCGTCTGGGGCATCCTGAGCTATCAGGGCCAATACACCCAACTCTACAACCTCATGGCGGCCGCGAGCATCGTCGGGGTCCTGCCCGTCGCCATCCTCGTGGTCGTGGCACAGGAGAAAATCGTCAGCGGACTCACCGCAGGTGCGCTCAAGGAGTGATTCACAATGGGTAAAGTCATCTTGGACGGCGTCACGAAACGCTACGCGGACGTAACGGCAGTAGACAACATGAACCTCGAAATCGAGGACGGCGAGTTCGTCACGCTCGTCGGTCCCTCGGGGTGCGGGAAGTCCACGACGCTGGAGACCATCGCGGGACTCACAATCCCCACCGAGGGGACGATTACGATTGCGGAACGCGAGGTCACCAACCTCCCGCCGAAAGACCGCGGGATTGCGATGGTGTTCCAGAACATCGCGCTGTTCCCGCACATGGACGTCTACGACAACATCAGCTTCGGGTTGCGGCTTCGGGACTACCCGAAGGACGAAATCGACCGGCGGGTAGACCGGGCCTCCGACATCGTGCAGTTGGAGGGCATGTTAGAACGGATGCCCGACGAGATGTCCGGTGGGCAACGTCAGCGCGTGGCGATTGCCAGAGCAATCGTCCGGGAACCCGAGGTGTTCCTGATGGACGAACCGCTGGCGAATCTGGACGCCAAACTCCGGGTCCACATGCGGACCGAACTCCAGCGACTCCACAAGGAGTTGGACACCACCATCATCTACGTCACCCACGACCAAGCAGAAGCGATGACGATGAGCGACCGCATCGCGGTCATCGACGGCGGGGAACTCCAGCAAATCGCGCCGCCGCTGGTGTGTTACAACGAACCCGCCAACCTGTTCGTCGCGGGGTTCATCGGGTCGCCGTCGATGAACTTCGTGGAGGGCGAGGTCACTTCGACCGGCCTCTCGACACCTAACTTCGACGTGGAGTTTGACCCCGGCCAGCTCTCGGGAGTCGCGGAGGGCGACCACCTCACGCTGGGCGTCCGACCCGAGGACGTGTATCTCCGACAGGGGAGCGAGAGCGTCACCAATCCCACCCAGCCGATTCGGGCGCGGACCGACGTGCTGGAACCGATGGGCGACGAGATATTCGTCTACCTGCTGACCGGCGAGGCGGCCGAACCCAGCATGGAGGTTGACCCCGAGACATCCGAGAACCAACTGCTGATGAGCGTGAGTCCCGACTCGGACATCGAGAGCGACGAGGACGTGGAGGTGGTCCTCGACCGCGAGCGAGTCCACCTGTTCGACACCGAGACGGGTGACGCCATCAGTCACACGCTGGAGTTCCCGGCGACCGAGGCCGGTCCAGCGGAAACCGAGACCGAGGCGGAGGGCGACGACTGATGGTGACGACCGTCGGATGGCTCTATCTGGTCGGCGGGACGGTGCTGTTTTTCTTCTGGGCCTACGGCATCGTCTCGTTCGCGCTCGACTGCAAGCACAAGTTCCTCCCCCTGCTTCGCCAGTGGGTGGCCGCCCGACGCGAACGAAAGCGGGAGGCCGAACGCGACGGCGAACGGGAGGACAAAGAGCGCCAACTCTACTGATGGATGTCCGCGTTCCGTTCGAAGTGTCCGGAACTGAATCCTCGGGAAAGTTTACGTTCTGGCGTTCTGATAGACGCTCGAAGGGAAAAACCTAACACCGCCTCAGGGTTGCCTACCACTAGTAACACTATTCATGTCCAGACAAAATGAGCCAGTTCGGGTCGGGTTCGTCGGGTTGGGGAACATCGGCCACTACCACGCCGACCGACTCGGAGACGTAGACGGCGTGGACATCGTCGGCGGGGTGGACATCAACCCCGACGCCCGCGCCCGATTCGCCGAGAAGTACGGGGTGGAGTCGTTCGAGAGCTACGAGGACCTCTACGACGCGGCGGTGGACGCGGTTATCGTCACGACGCCCAACAAGTTCCACGAGGAGTACGCGGTCGCGGCCCTCCGGAGCGGACTGGACGTGCTCCTCGAAAAGCCGCTTGCCCACTCCTTAGAGAGTGCAGAGCGTATCGCGGAGGCCTCGCGCAACGCCGAGGGCTTCTGCATGGTCGGGTTCCACAACCGCTTCCGGAATCCCGTCGAGGTCGTCAAGTCCTATCAGGAGGAGGGCCGATTCGGCAACACCCGCCACGTCGAGGCCAACTTCATCCGGCGGCGGGGCGTGCCCGGACGGGGGTCGTGGTTCACGAATCAGGAGATAGCAGGCGGCGGTGCGCTCATCGACATCGGCGTCCACGCCATCGACTTAGCGCTCCACTTCCACGACTTCCCGAAAGTGCAGGAAGTCTCGGGCACCATCCGGTCGCAGTTCGGGTCCCGTGACGACTACGCCTACCTCGAAATGTGGGGCGAGGACGCCCAGTCGGGCGAGTTCTCGGTGGACGACTCGGTGAGCGCGTTCGTCCGGTGCGAGAACGGCAAGACGTTCACGCTCGAAGTCGCGTGGGCCGCCAACCGCTCGCCCAACGAGGAGTTCGTCATCCGCGGCACCGAAGCGGGCGCGAACTTCGACAAGTCCGACGACTCGCTGACCATCTACGAGACGGGCCGGCAGGGCACCGACCACTTCTCGGACTCCGAAATCCAGACCCGCCACGAGGACCCCCACAAGGCCGAACAGCGCGTCTTCTTCGAGGCGGTTCGGGACGGCGTGACCCCGACCGTGAACACGGTGGACCAAGCCCTCGAAGTCCAGCGTGTCATCGACGGCATCTACCGGTCTCACGAGGAACAGCGCGCGATTCAGCTCGGGTAACTCAGTTTTGCTTTCGGGTGGCCATAGCAAACCGTAGAGAATAGTTTCGAGTCCGTTTTTGCTTTCTTTACCAATGTAACGTTTTCTTAGTAACGCCCGGAAAAAAAATGACGAAACGAGGACCGCTCAGGTCGAAGGCGTCGTATCGAGATGCCAACCGGGGTCGGTGCCGGTTCGGTCGAGGAGGTCCGACCGACACGCCGGGCAGTAGTCGGGGGTGCCCGCCACTCCTCGGGGGACGTAGACCCCGCCGCCGCACTCCACGCAGGCGTCCGCGACGATTGTCGCGCAGTCGGCGCAGACGTTGAAGTCGTCTACCGTCAGCTCCCGCAGGGGTTCGAGTTGTTTGTCCAAGATGTACTCGTCGATGACCGCCTGACAGTTTTGGCACGGTTGCATAGCGATACTGTTAGTCGCATGTGAACACGACACAAATACCTATCGGTTCCGGGGAGTTTCGTGTTGGTTTAATCTCCCCCTGAACCGCTGAAGTTTGTCGCACTACTTTGTGACCTCGGTCGAATTCGGTCTAGTCACCGGAGCAACCGACTGTAGCCTCGAAATCTCTCGGACCGGCCGCTGGCCCGCGAACCGCGTTCGCCCGTTCGGTCCGCCGAGGACGATGGTCGATTCGCGGGGCGAAATCTGCTGAGGAGCGCACCGAGGCGAAAGCCGCCCTTCCCGAAGCCCCGACTTTACGTCTCTCAAGCCCCTCCGTCGAGTCATGAGCGACTCCGGAGACCCGACTTCGCGGAATCGGCTGGACGAGGAGCAAAGCCCCTACCTCCGCCAGCACGCCGACAACCCGGTCAACTGGCAACCGTGGGACGACGCCGCGCTGGACGCCGCCGAGGAGCGCGAGGTGCCCATCTTCCTCTCGGTCGGCTACTCGGCCTGCCACTGGTGTCACGTCATGGAGGAGGAGAGCTTCGAGGACGAGGGAATCGCCGAGGTACTGAACCAGAACTTCGTCCCGGTCAAGGTGGACCGCGAGGAGCGCCCCGACGTGGACAGCATCTATCAGACCATCTGTCAGGCCGTCTCGGGCCGGGGCGGGTGGCCCCTGTCGGTCTGGCTCACCCCCGACGGCAGGCCCTTCTACGTCGGCACCTACTTCCCGAAAGAGGCCAAGCGCGGCCAACCCGGCTTCCGGGACTTGCTCGAAAGCATCGCCGACTCGTGGGCCGACGACGACGACCGCCGGGAGATGAAGCGCCGGGCCGACCAGTGGACCGACGCCATCGAGTGCGAGTTAGAGTCGGTCCCAGACCCCGGCGATGCTCCGGGCGAGGACCTCCTCTCGTCGGCCGCGGACGCCGCAGTCCGGAGCGCGGACCGGGAACACGGCGGGTTCGGAACCGGCCAGAAGTTCCCCCAGTCCGGGCGCATCCATCTCCTCTTGCGGGCCGCCCACCGCGCCGAGCGTGCCGGAGACGACGAGAAGACCGACGAGTACCGCGAAATCGCCGACGAAGCCCTCTCGGCGATGGCCGAGGGCGGCATCTTCGACCACGCTGGCGGCGGGTTCCACCGCTACACCGTGGACCGCGAGTGGGTCGTGCCCCACTTCGAGAAGATGCTCTACGACAACGCCGAAATCTCCCGCGCCATGCTCGCGGGCTATCAGGTCACGGGCGACGACCGCTACGCTACCGCGGCCCGCCGGACCTTCGAGTTCGTGGAGCGCGAGATGACCCATCCTGAGGGGGTCTCCGAGTCACACTCGGAGGCTCGCGGGACTCCGTCCCGCGGTGGGTTCTACAGCACCCTCGACGCACAGAGCGAGGGCGAGGAGGGCAAATTCTACGTCTGGACGCCCGACCAGATTCGGGACGCGATAGCCGACGAAACCGCCGCAGAAATCTTCTGTAATCGGTTCGGCGTCACCGAGTCGGGCAACTTCGAGGGCAAAAACGTCCTGACCGTCAGCGAGTCGATTCCGGACCTCGCCGACGAGTACGACCTAACCGAGACCGAAATCGAGGAGACCGTCGAGGACGCCCGCGAGCAGGTTTTCGAGGCCCGCGCCGAGCGCGCTCGACCCCGGCGCGACGAGAAGGTGCTGGCCGGGTGGAACGGTCTCATGATTTCGGCGCTCGCGGAGGGCGCGCTGGTGCTTCCCGACGAGGGCGACCGCTACGCCGGCCTCGCCGAGGACGCCCTCGATTTCGTCCGCGAGACGCTCTGGGAACCCGACGAAGGGGAATCCGGGACCCTCTACCGGCGGTTCAAGGACGAGGACGTAGCGATACGGGGCTACCTCGAAGACTACGCTTTCCTCGCCCGCGGCGCGCTGAACTGCTACGAGGCCACCGGAAACGCCGACCATCTCGGGTTCGCGCTGGACCTCGCCGACGCAATCGTCGCCGAGTTCTGGGACGCCGACGACGGTACCATCTACTTCACGCCCGAGAGCGGCGAGGAGTTGGTCGCCCGCCCGCAGGAACCACACGACCAATCGACGCCCTCCAGTCTCGGCGTCGCCACCGAAACCCTGCTGGCGCTGGACCACTTCGAGACCGGAGACGAGTATCAGCAAATCGCCGAGCAGGTCCTCGAACGCCGCGGCCAGCAGATTCGGTCGAACCCGCTTCAGCACGCCTCGCTCGCGCTCGCTGGCGACCGCTACGCCCGCGGGTCGCTGGAGATAACCGCCGTCGCCGACGACCTGCCCGAGTCGTGGCACGAGGAAATCGCCGGGCGCTACCTCCCCACTCGACTGCTCTCGCGCCGACCGCCCGGCGAAGACCAACTACAGAATTGGTTAGAACAACTCGATATTGCCGAAACGCCCCCGATTTGGGCTGACCGGACCCAACGCGACGGCGAACCCACCGCCTACGTCTGCCGAAACTTCGCCTGCTCACCCCCGAACACGGACCTCGCCGAGGCCCTCGACTGGGCCGAAGGCGAGTAGTCTCCTCGCTCGGCGGGTCCGCGGGTCACTCGCGGGGCACGGCGATGTTCCGCATCTCGCCGCCGCACTCCGGGCACGTCCCCGGATAGCTGTCGGCCTGCTCGCGGTGGCGACAGCCGTTACACTCGTAGGTTCCCCCACCGGCCTCGTAGGAATCTTCCCGAACCATGAGCATAGTTACCGATAGACACAGTATTAACCCTTCTCCTAATTCGATACTGTTCTCTACTAGGTGTTTTACCCTGTCTAGGGATTCGGTCGGGAGTTCGCCTGTGGGCATCCCACCGGTCGGCACTCTTTCCCGCACCTCGCCGACTCGGCGACGAGACGACGAAAGTTCCGATTCCGTGCAAACCGGTTCGACTCTGCCTGCTTGCAGATTTCCGCTGTCCGGCGTGCGAAAGTTTATTAACTCTACATCTTCAACGATTCGGCGAATGAGCGCAGGGAGTTCCGGCAATCGGGGTGGCGACTCGGGGAGCGACGCCGTGTCGGACGGCGGCGAGCGATTTCTCGACGTGCTCCGGGAGTTACAGTCCGAAGGCTGTAATCTCCTCGTCGTGGGGGACGCGCCCCGGCGACTGTTCACCGCGGCCAGCGGGAGTCTACTGGGGGGCACCGACGAGCGCAGGTACCGCCTGCTGGCGGTCACCGACGCCAGTCCCCAGAGCGTGGTCGAGCGACTCCCCGACCCAGACGAGACGCCGGGCGAGTTCGCCGAGACGACTGAAATCGTCAACCACGCCTCGCCGCCGCGGTCTGTGGTGAGCGCCGACCGGTCCTCGGACCCCCAATCCGAACTGCCGCCGCTGGGCGACGTCTCCGAGCGCCGGGTCGTTGACCCCCAACTCGCGGGTTTGCAGGCCGAACTCGCCGAGTCGATGGCGGCGTTCAACCGCCACGCCGGCGGCCTCCGCCCGGCCCAACTGCGCGTGGGCGTCGATTCGCTCGGCGCACTCTTCGAACACTACGACGAAGATGTCGTGCGCCGGTGCCTCCAAGTCGTCACCGGGTACGTCCGGGACTACCGGGCGATGGGCCACTACGTGCTGGCCGAACCCCTCGAAAGCGACCGGGTTCAGCGTCTCGCCGACACCTTCGACGCCGTGGTCGAGATTCGCGCGGTGGACTCGGCCGAACGCGGCCACGACGCCGAGGAGCGCTGGCACGTCTCCGACCGCGACCTGACCACCGAGTGGTTCCCCATATGACCGCGGGCGTCGCCCTCCAGCGAACCCGGTTCGAGGTCTGTCACCATGGGACCAGAAATTAACTCGCTGGGCGAACGAACTGGCGTCGAGATACTCGACCCAATCGAGAGCAACCGCTACGTCTTCCACACGCCCGAGGAGGTCACGCCGACGCCGACCGATACCGAGGCGTTCACCTTCCCGGTATCGGTCGCGCGGCAGTTCGTCACCTCGGCGTTGACGATTCCCGAGAACGTCACGGCCGCGGTACGCGACGACGACGGGTCGCACCTCAGGGACGTGGGCCACGAGCAGACCCACGAACTCGACGCCGACGACTACCTGCTGGAAGTGAGCGCGCCCATCAAACTCTACGTCAGGTTCGCGTCCGCACTCACCATCGACGCCACCACCGAGCGAATCCGCATCGAGTTCGACGGCCCGACCGCGGTCGAGGTCGGCGCGCGGTCGTCGCACAACTCCCCCGCCGACACGATTACGGTGCCCGACGACCCCGAGGACGCGATGGAAGCGATTTCGGCGTTCTCCTCGGCGCTCAAGACGACTTCGCCCGAGCGGTCGTGGCCCACGCTCCGGGGCCATCCGCCCCGCGTCGAGCGCGGCGACGAACTCTCGATTCCCGACGGCCTCGACGCGCCCGACACCGGCATCACGATTCGGGTTCCCGCGGACTACGAATACCTCTACCCGGTCGCGCCGCTGGCGTACTACCTCGGGGCCGAAGTCGTACCGGGCGAGACGCCGCGGTTGACCACCGACGAGGACTTCGAGCATCGCCTCGACACCTACCGGGGCTTCGAGGACGAGGTGGCGCGAGTGCTGAAACAGGTGTTCGCGCTGGACTGTGCGACCCGGACCGAGGGCTTTCACCCGATGGACCTCACCGAGCGTCGGGCGATTGAGGCCGTCGCCGACCTCGACTTTCCGGACCTCTACGACGCCTCGCCTGCCGAGCGACTGGCGGCGTACCTCTCGGTCCCCGCGCCGGTGTCGGACGACGCGATGACCCTCTGGAGTCGGGTGACCCACGTCCGGCCGACCCCCGAGAGCGTCGAACTCCTCCCGTTCATCGTCAACGACCTCTCGCTGGTCCGAACCAAGTCCGCCGCTCCGGAACCGTCGCCGACCGCCGACCAACAGGACGGACAGGACGCACAGGGCGCAGAGCGTACCCGCCAGCAGGACGCGCTGAGTTCGTTCAAGCGCAGTTCGGGGTTCGCTGACCTCGACCTGCCCTCGCCGCCGAGCGAGCAGACCGCCGGGGTCCCCGACCAGAGCGAGTACGTCCCCCTGCCAGAAACCGACGCGATGGAGCGAGCGTGGGTCGGCGACGGGACGCCGGTCCACGGCGCGAAGCTCCTCGGGTCGGCGTTCGACCGGGACCGCCTCGAACCCACCGACAGCGTCATCGACGTCATCGTGGTCTGTAACGACGAACAGATGCGCGAGGAGTGGGATACCGTCTCGGAAGTCTACGGCACGCGCGACGTGGTGGCGTTCGACGTGGACTGTCGGTTCGGCGTCTCGACCGACGAACTCCGGGACCTGTTGGCCGAGGACCACGACCTGTTTCACTTCATCGGCCACATCGACGGTCGGGGCTTCGCGTGCCCTGACGGAATTTTGGACGCCGAGACGGTCTCGGAGACCGGCGCGAAGACTATCCTCCTCAACGCCTGTCGGTCCCACGACCAAGGCGTCGCGCTGGTCGAGGCCGGAGCGCGGGCCGCAATCGTGAGTTGGGGCGACGTGGGCAACCTCGGTGCGGTCGAAGTCGGCGAGACGTTCGCCCGCCTGCTCAACTACGGTTTCGGCGTGGGCATCGCGCTCGAAATCGTCGAGGAGTACACCAGCATCGGTCGCCACTACGTCGTGGTCGGCGACCCGAGCGTCTCGGTAGCCCAGTGCGAGGACGGCGGGCCGAGACTCTACGAACTCGACTGGGAGGCCGACGCGCCGCCGGGTCCCGACGACGAGGTAGCCACGACCGTCACCAGCCATCCCTCGCCGGAGTACTCCACGGGGTCGGTGGCCGACTCGTACCTCGTGAACGACGAGGACGCCGACTTCCACCTCGTGCCCGGTTCTCAGCAGTTCACGAATACGGGGAAAGAAATCGAATCGGTGTTGGGTGACTACTCCGCGCCGATAGTCGTCGGCGGCGAACTCCGATGGACCGATAAGTGGTTCGGCGGCGACGCCGCCGAATAGCGCGTTACGGCCCCTGCGACGAACCGCCTCCTCCCGCCACGACGGGCGCAACTTCGGTTAGCAATAGCGTGAGTGCCCAGAGGGCACCGAGCAGTTTCGGATTCTCTGCGACCCAATTCTGGATTTCGGCTCGACCGATAGCTTTGCTTCGCATCGCAAATTAGCATTCTCAGGCTCTGAAATTCTAATTTTCTAATACTTTGTAACAGAAAAATTTAATTTAAAACTAGATGTAATGTTAAGATGAGCAGACGAGTCGAAGACAAATAAATATTTGTCGGCCACTGCCGGCATCGAAGGTCTCGAATTGGGTACTTAAGCCGCAAAAAGTGTCGAAACGTCGCGTCGGCGTTGCGGTCCGTCGCGCTGGGCTACACCATCACGTCGGCGTCGAGGAGTCGGTCGGCGACGTACTGGGCCGGCGGGTAGTCCTCGCTCTCCTCGAACCGCGCTATCTCCTCGCCCTCGTGTTCCACGACGATGGTCGGGATGAGGGTCACGTCGTACTCCTCGACGCCCTCGCCGTCCTTGTTCTGGTCCACCTCGTGGACTGCCACGTCGTCGTCCGAGACGCCCGCGGACTCCAGCGCGGCGAAGAAGTCCGGCAGGGTAGACCGACAATCTTTGCACCAGTCGGCACCCCAGACTCGGTAACTGACCTCGCCGACGCCCGCTTCGAGGGCGTCTACGACTTCGCTGTGCGCTTCGGCGTCCCACGTCGGATTCGGTTGGGCGGTCTCCATGCGAGGAGGTAGTCGCTTGAGGGGTTTAGACCCACGGGTCCCGGTGGGTCGCTCCGCGCCAGTTACGAGTTGACGACCGACCCCCGACTCGTCCCGAAAACATCCGGCATATCCTGCCCCAAGCCGTCATTCGTTTATACGGTCCGTGCTTATTCGCAGGTAATGCAAGACTCTATCCTCGACGCGGTGGGGTCTCCTCTCGTGAAAGTCGCTTCACCCGAGGGAGCGACCATCGCGGCCAAAATCGAGGGGTTCAACCCCGGCGGGTCGGCCAAGGACCGACCGGCCCGCGAGATGATAGCCGCCGCCGAACGCGCAGGCGAGATTTCCCCCGGCGACCGACTGGTGGAACCGACCAGCGGCAACACCGGCATCGGCCTCGCCGTCGCGTCTGCGGCACGGGGCTACGACCTGACCATCGTGATGCCCGAATCGAAGTCGCCCGAGCGCCGGAAACTGCTGAAAGCCTACGGCGCGGACCTCGAACTGGTCGAGGGCGAGATGGAGTCGGCCCGCCGGCGCGCCGACCGCATCGCCGAGGAGGACGGCGCGGTCCAGATGAGCCAGTTCGAGAACCCCGCGAACGCCGAGGCCCACTACCGGACCACGGCCGAGGAGATTCTCGAACAGGTCGAAGGGCGGGAAATCGACGCCTTCGTCGCGGGCGTCGGCACCGGCGGCACCATCACCGGCACGGCCTCCCGACTCCGCGAGGAGTTCCCCGACATGGAGGTCGTCGCGGTCGAACCCGAGCGGAGCGCGGTCCTCACGAAGGAATTGGCGGACGAGTCGGACGAGGCCCACTCTATCGGCGACGACGACTATCAGGGGATGGGACCGGGGTTCGTCAGCGACCTGCTGGAGACGGACTTGTTGGATTCGGTGGAGACCGTCGCGCTGGAGGACGCCGAGGACGAGGCCCGCAGACTCGCCCACGAGGAGGGCATTCTGGTCGGCCAGTCGTCGGGCGCGGCCTCGGTCGCCGCCCGCCGGGTCGCCGAGCGCATCGCCCGACCCGAACTCAACTGCCCCGAAGCGCCCGAGAACCTCGGGGACCTCGCGGACGAACTGGCCTCGGACGGCGGGGAGTCCTCTGCCGGAACACCCGCAGAGGTCCAGTCCGACGGCGGCGCGCTCGACGGTTACGACGACTGCCCGCTGGTCGTCACGGTCTTCCCCGACAGCGGCGAGCGGTACCTCTCGACCGGGATGTTCGACTAGTCCCCCATTTCGGCAACGTAGTCTTCGAGTACGTCCAAAAATTTCGGGTCGTAGCTCTCTCCGACGTGGTTCACGTTCCACAAACCGGACCGACGAATTTCTGCACTCGGACTATCCTTCCCCAACCATCCCGTATCGCGGGCGTCGAGCGAGTTCTGCTGATAGTTGCTCAAAAGTGCTATCGCATTCTGTTCGATGTACGCACGGTCGCTATCCGGACCCGGTTCGTCGTTCACGTCCACCCAAAGTAACGGCATTCCACGAACGTAGAAACTCACTCGCTTCTCCATGTCGTATTCTTCGTCCCGCAGACCGTCTTTCGGGGCACTCGACCCCTCTCCCCAATAGGAATACTCGTTGGTCAGCCCTTCACGTTCGATAAGTGCTTCCCCGATTCGAAGCCGAAAGACGGAGCCTCGGTGGTTTCCACCGTCTTCGTGACCACCGCTGAACGTTCCCCTGTGGCCGCGAAGGCGGTCCCATAGCTTCGTCCCGCTTCCGGTCGAAACAGCGTGGGTACCGACTCTGGATACCCGTCGTTGGTCGTCGTCGGCACGAGTCGATTCACGAGCAAAGAAGAAATACACTCCTCGCTCGGGCCAATCCATATGCCCGGTCGAGTTCGCCAGATACCGGTACCCGTCAACCCGCTCGTGGAGTTCGGAAAGCAAATCGTAGAATCTATCGAGGTCGGCTCGCCGAGTCATAGGTCCTCCATCTGGTCGTTGTACCACGAAAGCGATTCACCGTATCGAAGTCCTTCGGTCGGTAACTCGTGTTCGACCTCGCCGAGACCAGCCAACAGCGGTTCGTAGTAGTCCTTCCCGGCGTGAATCACGAGTCGCTCGTTGGTCACGTTCTGCTGACGGAGTTCCGTCGCAACGTCGGCACCCCATTCACGCCGTTCTTCGGCGTCGAGGTCCGAGAGGGCGAGGTCGTACGGTTCTATCGCGGGACCATCTGGCTTCAGTAATCCGTGTTTCGCCGAGAGAATGTACCACGTATCGTGAAACTCCGCACAATACCGACGGGCTTTCTCGAAAAGTATGGATTCCATGTAGAGGTCCCTCGGTTGGCTCGCTTCATCTGTCTTCGAACTCGAACAACTCACAAGTCCAACATCCATACGTCTGTTCACAGCCCTAATCGCCGCTTAAATCTTTGTTTCCGTAGACGAAAACTCACCCGCCGATTTCTGTGAACTCCTCTGGCCGTCTTCTTCGCTCGACGGCTACGACGACTGCCCGCTGGTCGTGACGGTCTTCCCCGACAGCGGCGAGCGCTACCTCTCGACCGGGATGTTCGACTAAGCCCAGAAGCAATACTATTCGTTCCTTCGCAACTGAGTTCCTATTCTAGGGAACTTTTGAGTTATGTTTGCTCGGTATCTCCGCGACCTCCCGTCAGCCGTCTCTCACGATTATTTCGGCCGGGAACCGGACACCAAAAAGTACTTGTTGTCCCTCGATTCGACGTAGCCAGAGCCTTTCCGATGATACTCTGGCAGACTGCGAAGCGATGGACGTACAAGGGCCGCAAGTGCGAGATTCAGCGGACCGACGTGGACGACGCGCCCCAGTTCCGCGGCCTCGTGGAAGTCGAGACCGGTCTCTCCGACCGGGCGCTCGATTCTGCGCCGGTGGCTGACCCCCGGCGGAAGAACCGGCCCGAGCGTCACGACGAGGGCGAGTACCGCGAGTGGGTCTGCTTCTCGTGGCCCGACGCCGGCGACGGTCTGTCGGCGCTCCGCGAGGCGGTCCACGACCTTGCGGAACACGTCGCCGAGACCGAGGTCTAATCCCGGACCGAACCGGAAACACCTACATTTCGGAACGGCGATTGGTCGGACGATGGACGAGACGCTGACCCGACGATTGGTGACTCGCTGGCGACTCTACCTGTGGTCGGTCGGCGGCGGCCTCGTGGCCGCCGGACTCGTGGTCTCGACCGCGTTCGACCCCGGTACCCTCACGCCGACGACCCGGACAGCGGTCCGGGCCACCGCGGGCGAGTTCTACCCCGGTCTCGCGTGGCCCCACGCCGCCGGCCTCGTGATGGCGCTCTATCAGGGACCGTATCTGGTTGGCCTGTTCGGCGCGATTCTGGGCTTCTCGCTGGCCTCGGTCCTCGTTCACGGCTGGCAGTTCGGGAGCGTCACGACCGCGACCGAATTGGACCACGACGCCGACCGAGCGACCGTCGAGTCGGTGCTGGCGGTGGTCGGCGTCCACGGCGTCGTCCTGACGACAGCGGCCTCCCTCCCGACGCTGGCGTTCTTCACTGTCCAGAAATCGCTGGTCAACCCCTTCGGCGCGTGGGTCGTCCTCGGCCCGGTGGTCGCGGTCGGTTGCGCGCTCGCCGGCGGATTGGCGCTCGTGGCCGCCGGTCTTGTCGGCGACGCGGTTGCTCGGGGCGCAGTCGCGCTGTTCGCGTTCGCCCCGCCGCTGGCCGGGATACAGGTGGCCCACGTCGCACCGACCCGCCATCTGCGAGTCGGTCTCGCCGGAACCGGGTTGCTCCTCGCAGTCTTCGGTCTGGTCGGGTGGCGATTGGTGGTGCAGAGAACAGCGTGAGTCCGACTTAGCCGCCGAACTCGGATTCGGTCACGCGGACGACCACGGTGTCTTTCACGTCTCGGAGGTCGTAGGCCGGAATTTCGCCGTCGCGCCGGGTCAGGTACATCGGTTCGACCAGTTCTTTCTCCTCGGTCAGGCCGTAGACTTTGAGATATTCTCCGGTCTCGGCGGGGTCGATTGCGCCGTCCCGGACCGCCTCGGCGAGGTCCCGTGAGAGCCACTCGTCGTCGCTCACGCTGGGTTCCAGCACCAGCGCGTCGTCGGTGAACCGCACGAGGTACCAGTTCAGGTCGTTCAGCAGTGCCACCGCAGAGCCGAGGCTGATGGTCTCGGCCGACAGCGAGTTTCGGTACTGCTCCCGGAGGTCGTAGGTCGCCAGCGCCTCGCGGGCAGTCTCCCGCGAGACGAGTTCGGCGCGCAAGTCCACGTCCTCGGAACCGACGAGACACACCCGAGTCACACCTGTTCGGTGGTCCCTACGTCCTAAAGCGATTTCGTTCCGCGGCGATTCAGGTGTCTAGCGAACGAATCTGGCCTCGAATCTCTCCCGATGGATGGGCGGTCGTGTGGACGTTGACGTAGACGTTCTCGTCGTGCATCTGGTCGGCCATCTCGGCCGCGTCGGTCAGGGGCCAAATCATCTCGTCGTCGTTCAGCGCGCCCGACGACAGCAGGCCGGTCTTCGAGACAGGCTCCGGTGCTGGCCCGAACAGGTACGCCACGACGTTGCCGTTCAGGTCGGGCGGTCCCTTGTGGATGTGGGCCTCGTCCACGTCCTCGATGCCGGCGACGACGAGCCAGTAGTCGATTCGCTCCTCGTCGGGACCGACGCTGAAGACTGCGAATCCGAGGGCATCGGTCTGGACCGGCGGGCGCTCGTTCGCGCCGGTCAGCAACGCGCCGAAAGCGTCTGGCTCGGCGGTGGCGGTTCGCGTCTCTCGTCGGAGCGCGGGCCACCCCGCCGCGGCGCTCCCGAGTGCGGTGAGAACTGCTCGTCTGGTGTGTGCGGTCATCTTCCCCAGTCCCGACCGGAAGCGCGACGGACGCGAAGAAAACGGTTTCGCCGACTGCTTCCTCAGATGTCCACGATGGTCGCGTTGTCGGCGGCCTCCTTCGCCCGCTCGTAGAGGCCCTCGGGTTGGGCGTTGTCCACGATTTCGGCCGTGGCGTTGGTCTCGGGGTAGTCGGGCGCGATTCGGTTGCACCCCGCGGGAATCGTCGAGTCCCGGAAGGTCCCGATTCGCCGGGCGCGCTGGGTGATGTCGGTCTTGTCCATCGTCAACAGGGGGCGCAGAATCGGCATCTCGGTTGCCATACTGGTGACGCCCAGATTCCGGGCGGTCTGGGACGACTTCTGGCCGATGGCCTCGCCGGTCACGATGCCGGTGGCGTCCTCCTTCCGGGCGATATGCTCGGCGACGCGGTACATGAACCGGCGATAGACCAACATTCTGGCCGGGCCGACCTCCTCGCCGAGGAGGTCCATCACGTCGCCGGCGGGCACCTTCCGGACGCGCATGTCGTAGTTGGGCGCGAACTCGGCGAGGCGGCGGACCGTCTCCATCGCGCGGGCCTCGTGGTCGGGACCGCCGTAGTCGCCGAGTTCGAGATAGACCGGCACGATGGGTGCGCCGCGTTTCATGACCTCCCACGCGGAGACGGGCGAGTCGATGCCGCCCGAGACGAGCGCGACGACCTTGGCCTGACTCCCGAGGGGCAGGCCGCCGGGACCGTCGCGCTGTTCGGTGTAGACGAACGCCTCGTTCTTCCGGCACTCGACCGAGAAGGTGGTGTCGGGATTGGTCAGGTCCACCTCGGGGTCGGGCAACTCCTCGAAGACCGCCGCGCCGCCGTCGCGCTCCAAGTCCTCGCTGGTGAACGGGTGGGCGTCGGCGTTGCCGGCCCGGCGAGCGCGGACGGCGAAGGTGTCGCCCAGCACGCTCTCGGCATCGTTCTCGTTTCCGTTAGAATTGTTTTTGTTTCTCAAAGGATGGTCTTCGTTGTCCTCGGCGTCGGCGTAGGCCCGAGCGGTCCGGGCCAGCGCGTCCACGATGGCCTGCTTCTCGGGCGAGACCACGACGGCGGGACTCGCCGACCGGACGCCGAAAGTGTCGGCCGCGGCCTCGGTCGCGGCATCGACCGATTCCGAATCCGCGTGGAGGAGTATCCGCGACCAGCGGCGTTCGACCTCGGCGTCGATGTTCCGGTCGCGGACGATGGCTTCGATGTTGTCCCGGAGCCGTCGCTCCATCTCGGCTTGGACTTTGCCGCTCTTGACGCCGATGTCGGCGTGGCGGACGAGGACCGTCTCGGCTCCGGGGGGTCGCATATCCGGGGGTAGACGTGACGGGAATAAACGGCCTTCGGTTGCGAGGCGGGAAAACCGTCTCCCGTGGAGATGGGAAAACAGCCTTCGGTTGCGAGGCGGGAAAACCATCTCCCGTGGAGATGGGAAAACAGCCTTCGGTTGCGAGGCGGGAAAACCATCTCCCGTGGAGATGGGAAAACAGCCTTCGGTTGCGAGGCGGGAAAACCATCTCCCGTGGAGATGGGAAAACAGCCTTCGGTTGCGAGGCGGGAAAACCATCTCCCATGGAGATGGGAAAACAGCCTTCGGTTGCGAGGCGGGAAAACCATCTCCCGTGGAGACGGGAAAACCGCCTCGGAAACCATCACGAACCCGATTCAAGTTCGATTGCGAACCCGAAGCGAGGAAAAGAGAGAAATCCGGCGCGGAGCGTTCAGAACGTCGTGAGTTCGCCGTCGATGACGCGCTCGGTGATGGAGGTCACGTCGGCGAGTTCGCGGTCCACGATGTCCACCACGTCGGCCTCGATGTCCGAAATCTCGACGCCCTCCTCGGTGACGACCTGCGCGTCGGCCACGTGGGGTTCGTCGATGGGCCGGCCGATTTGGGAGAGGAGACGAATCCGGAGGTCACGAATCCCGTCCACCTCGGCGACGACCGACTCGGCGATTTCGGTGCCCAGCAGGTTGTAAATCTTCCCGATGTGGTTGACGGGGTTCTTGCCCGACGTGGCTTCCATCGACATCGAGCGGTTGGGCGTGATGAGACCGTTCGACCGGTTGCCCCGGCCGACAGAGCCGTCGTCGCCCATCTCGGCGCTGGTGCCCGTGGTGGTGAGATAGATGTTCTCCTCGGACTCGCCCTCGCCGTCGGCGGTGTTGACGTAGACGCTCACGTCGCGGTCGGTGTACTCGTGGGCCACGTCGCGGACGAACTCCCGGATGGCCTCGATGGTGTCGTCGTAGTCGGCGCGGTCCTCGATGTACTTGTCGATGAGGGCGGCGGCGACGGTGATGTCGATGGAGTCGGCCTCGCGCTTGCCCATGATTTTCACGTCCTGTCCCAGCGCGGGATTGTCGTCGGCGAACTCGCCGTTGAGTCGTCGCTCGGCGTTCAGGACGATGCGCTCGGTTTCGGTCAGGGGCGCGTGGCCGACGCCGAAACTCGTGTCGTTGGCCATCGGGACCGTCACGCCGTCCTCGCCGAAGACCTCCTTGAGGTCGCCGCTCCCCTCGCCGAGTTTCACGTCTACGATGATGTCGGTGCCGAAGTCGAGTTCGGGGAAGTGTTCGCCGAGGTACTCGCGGGCGGCCTTCAGCGCGATGGTCTCGGTGGGGATGGTCTCGCCCTCGTACTCCTTGGTCGCGCGCCCGACGATGAGGAGGTAGATGGGTTCTATCATCTCGCCGCCGCCGAACTCGGGGTCCGCGCGTCCGGCGACGAGTTGGGTCTCGTCGGTGTTGTAGTGCAGAACCTTACCCACTCGGTCGAGGTAGGCGTTGGCGAGCGCCTGCGAGACGCGCTCGGCGATGCCGTCGCAGATGGAGTCGGGGTGGCCGAGGCCCTTTCGCTCAACGATTTCGATTTCTTGGTCTTCGACTGCCGGTCGGTGGATAGGTTCGACTTGGATGTTCCGTTCGGTCATTACCCTGTCCTATCCGGTCACGGATTCTATAACTTGCGGAAACGAAGTGGGGTATCGGCGATAACCTCCGGTTATCTGGTTTCCCGGAAAATTCGGCCGATATTTCGGACGCAGACCCTGAAACCAAGTGCCGGGCAGGGGCTTTCGAGACCCTTCCTCCGGCACCTGTCAGATGACGCAACTTCGATTTAGGAGTCGCTGGACTCGGACCGACAAACTAGCTCGGCTACTCCTCAGACGCTTCGAGGAGCAGTCCCAGATACGAGGTCCGAATCTGCTCGTCGGGGTCGAGACCGAGGTCCCGAAGCACGCTGTAGGCCTTCTCGCGGGCGGATTCGACCTCGCTTTCGCCTTCTACTTCGGTCTCGACCTCCACGAACTCGCCCAGACCATCCACCGCGTCGAGGGTGACGGTGTAGCCGTCGAGGAGGAACCGCTCGCGCTCCTTGCGGACCGTCGCGGCGGGGTCGAACCCGAGCGCCGCGAGGAGATTTCCGGTCGCTTCGCCCTCCTCGACCACGGTCTCTATCTCCTCGCGGGTCTTCGACTCGGCCTCCACGAGCGGCCCCTTGTAGGTGAGTTCGGCGAACTCCTCGGCGTCTGCAGGGGTCTCGCGGCGGACGCGCAGGGCCTCGTCGGTCTCGGCGAACTCGCGGTGGGGCGCGTCGTAGTAGGTGTCCTCTTGGGTGACTTCGTTCACGGGTTCGGCCCCGAGTTCGGCGAGGCGTTCGCGGACCTCGTCGTGGTCGGCCGGGACCTTGACTTCGACCTCGTACATTCGGATTGTGGTTGGAGCGGTCGGGTTTTCGGAATTGCGTTTTGGAGGAGTAGGGGGAGAAGCAAGCCTCGGTACAACCGTGAACTGTAGAATCGCCACGGTGATATCTTTTGAAGCCCCCGGACGGTCGCGGTCGCTGGCCGGCATATCCGGGCCTCTCCGCACTACCCGGCCCGGATAGAGGCCGACCAGCGACTACAGTAAACGCTGGAAGACAAACCGCGTCTTCCAAGGTCACACTCACTTCGTTCGCGTGACCGCGACCGGCCGGCCCCTTCATCCCGCCCGTGCGGTCGCTCAATCGAGCGTTCGCCGGTGGCTTGGTTCACCGAGCGAACCCTCGGCGGTGAGTCGGCCGAGCGCCCACGCTCCGAAAGGGTCTATTCCCCGGTGGCGACTCCCTGCATCCGGTCGGTGTAGTCCCAACTGTAGACCCGGCGGGGGTTGACCCGGATGCGGACCTCCTCGCGGTCCTCCGAGAGGAGCCACCTCGCCAGTTCGGAATCGGTGCCCCCGAGGTACCGCTCCAGCAGGTCCCGGAGGACCGCCTTGCCTTCGTCCTCGGCGAGACTGGTTGAACCGTTGCCCCGCACGCCCCGGTAGGGCGGGTGGTTGGACGACACCTCGAAGGCGATTTCCGAGTCGTTGCGTAGGTACCGCACTACGTCGGCCTCGGCCCACGTCGAACACTCGAAGGTGCCGTTCCGGTAGCGGTACCACAGTGCGACCATCCAGAGCGACTCGTCGGGCCGGTGGCACGCGAGGCGAATGGGAATCGCGGCGTCCCGGAGGTACGATTCGACTTCCTCCTCGGTCCACGCGCCGGTGAACTTTGTCATGCGGGATGATACCACTTCGCGGAAGATAGTTCTCCGGTCGCTAGGTGGCGGAAATACAGAGGTTGCTTTAGTATATATAAACATATGAGAAAGAAATATGAAGTTAGTCGTTCTCCTATCGAACTGCTAGGTAGCTTGATGCTCCGTCGCCACCTAGGACAGTCGTATGACCAGAACAGACATCTCTGAATCCCTCAGCGACAGCCTCGTCAGCACTGCCCGGACCGCGCTCGGCGACACGCTCCGAACCATCGTCTACTTCACGCCCGAGGAGTTCGACGTTCTCTACACCCGGTCGGACCTCTACGGCGGCGACCCGGAGCGCACGCGCCGGGTCAAAGGCCGGTTCGTGGACAACGAGCGACTCGGGTTCGGGTCGCAGGAGACCTACCGCGAACTCCACGAGGAGGCCGACTCCGAACCCGACATCGGCGAATACGAGTTCACCGTCCGGGTGTTCTCCGACGGGTTCGTCAGTCGAGTCATCGTCGGGGACCACGGCGTCCTGCTGACCACCGACAGCATGGACATCCAGAGTTTCGAGGAGTTGGCCGTCTCGCTCCGGAAAGTGCTGGCCGAGGACGCCGCCTGAATCGCGCCGTTTCGCGCCGTTTCGCCCGCGAGAAATCTCCGCCGAACCACATTCTTGCATACTTTCGACAGCGATAAGAGCAACCTTTACACTCCCGTGCCTACTTTCTCCGGGCATGAGCGAAACAGTCCTGTTGGTCGGCGGCGGCGGCCGCGAACACGCGATTGCTCGGGCGCTGGCGGAGAGCGACGCGGACCTCTACGCCTGCGCCGGAAACCGCAACCCCGGCATTTCAGCCATCGCCGAGGGCTTCGAGACGCTGGAGACCGAGAACCCCACCGCGGTCGTCTCCTACGCCGAGGAGGTCGGCGCGACGCTCGCAGTCGTCGGCCCGGAAGGCCCGCTCGCTGGGGGAGTCGCCGACGCGCTGGACGACGCCGGCATCTACGCCTTCGGCCCGAACGAGGCCGAGGCCCGCATCGAGACCGACAAGGCCTACCAGCGCCGGTTCATGCGCGAACACGACGTTCCGGGGTGTCCGGACTTCGAGACCTTCGACGACATGGAGTCTGCCTGCGAGTTCATCGACGACTACGACGGCGACTTGGCGGTCAAACCCGCCGGACTCACCGGCGGTAAGGGCGTCCGCGTCATCGGCGACCAAGTGACCCCCGAGGAGGCCAAGGAGTACCTCCGGAACTCCGACTACGACCGGGTGGTCTTGGAGGAGCGACTGGTCGGCGAGGAGTTCACGGTCCAAGCCTTCGTCGCCGACGGCGACCTGCGCGTCACCCCGGCGGTGCAGGACCACAAGCGGGCCTACGAGGGCGACGAGGGGCCGAACACCGGCGGCATGGGAAGCTACAGCGACTCGGGCCTCGCCCTGCCGTTCATGTCCGAGGACGACTACCACGAGGCCGTCTCGGTCCTCGAAGCCACCGTCGAGGCCTTGGGCGACTACAAGGGCGTCCTCTACGGCCAGTTCATGCTGACCGCCGAGGGCGTGAAGGTCGTGGAGTTCAACGCTCGCTTCGGCGACCCCGAGGCCATGAACACCCTGCCCGTCCTGAACACCGACCTCCTCGACGTGTTGACCGGCGCGCGCGACGGCGACCTGCCGGAACTCTCCTTCGCCCCGAAGGCGACCGTCTGCAAGTACGCGGTCCCCGAGGGCTACCCCGAGAATCCCACCGCAGGCGCGAAAGTCGAAGTGGACGAGGACAGCGCGGGCGACGCCCTCCTGTTCTACGCCAGCGTGGACGAACGCGACGACGGCATCTACACGACCACCTCCCGAGCGTTCGCCGTCGTGGGTGTCGCCGACTCCATCGCCGACGCCGAAGAAATCGCCGAGGACGCCCTCGCCGTCGCCGGCGAGGAGGGTCTGGACGTGCGCCACGACATCGGCAAATCCGACCTCGTGCAAAAGCGCATCGACCACATGGCAGAGCTTCGCGGCGAGCAGGGCGAGTAAGGTAGGCTAAGCGACGGTTACCGCTGTTCAGGGTCTGCCTACCGCCCGTGCAGGCGATTCATAACAAACCCACTTCTGGCCGTTTCGCCGGGCATGTCCCTGAGCGACGACGCCTCCTCCGAAGACCCGCCCGCCGATTCGCTGACGACCGACCAAGTGTTCGACCTCTTGGGGGACGGCCAGCGTCGGCGTGCTATCGGCGTCCTCCGTGAGGCCGACGGCACGGTAGAATTGGACGAGTTGGCCGAGGAGACCGCGGCCCGCGGGGAGAACGCGGACCCACGAGACATCTCCGAAGACCGGCGCGAGCGAACCGCGGCGATGTTGCACCACGCCCACCTCCCCCGGTTGGAGGACGCGAACGTCGCCGAGTACGACCCGATGGCCGGCGAGGTCGAACTGACTGAACTCGCCGAGGACTTGGACCCCTACTTTGAGGTCATCGAGGCCAACGCTTCCGAGTGAGATGCCCGAGACGAGGCGGTCTGACTAGCTACTTTCAAGGCCGAACCCGCCCAAACTCAGTCCGTGCCCGACGAAACGGACGACCCCCGAGACCGGGATACTCCCGACGAGCGAGACGGTTCCGACGCCGAGGAGACCTCACGCCACGACCGAATCGCCCACCACGCCACGCCGGGACCGGGCAACTCCCTCCAGTCGTGGACGCGGGCCAAGCATCCCCTCCGCGTCGCGTTGAACTACGCCGTCATCGTCCTCGCGCGCATCTCGCCGAGTCTGCAACTGAAGACTCTCCTCCTGCGGAGCATCGGCGTGACAGTCGGCGAGGGCGTCTCGTGGGGCCTCGAATCCACTCCGGACGTGTTCTGGCCCGAACTCGTCACGGTCGAGGACCACGCCATCATCGGCTACGACGCGACCATCCTGTGCCACGAGTTCCTACAGGACGAGTACCGGACCGGCGAGGTCCGAATCGGCGAACGCGCGATGATAGGCGCGGGGGCCATCATCCTGCCGGGCGTCGAAATCGGCGAGGGCGCGAGCGTGGCCGCCAACTCGCTGGTCACGCAGGACGTGCCACCCGGTGAGACCGTCGCAGGGGTGCCAGCGAAACCGATGGGAAGCGACGAGTCGCCGGACTAACCCTCGTCTGTCTGTTCAGCCAGCCAGCAGGAATCGCCGGACGCCGAACTCCGCGAGTCCGAGGAGACAGATAGCCGCGACGAGGAGGGGACCGAACAGGAGGGGGTAGAGCGCGATGGGGTCGGTCTCGCCCCCGACGCCGAGAAAGAGGACCAGCACGGCGACCGTGGCGGCGAACGCACCGACGAGGGGCGCGACGAACCGAAACCGGGCGTAGAGGTAGTAGGGAACCGCGACCTGCGCGCCGATGACGAGCGCGTTCAGGACCACCACGACCGCGAGAGTTGCAGGCCGGTCGGCGGCCGCCGGTGGAAAGCCCACCGTCGCCAGTCGCGCACCGGCCCAGACCGCGAGACAGAAGACGGCGTAAACCGCGCCGCCGCCGACCGCGAGGAGGGCCGGACGAGGGAGCGACTCTCGGAAACCGTAGGGAACGGTCGCAACGAGCGCGCCGACGAAGCAGGCGACAGCGAGCGTCAGCGCGTCACTTCCCAAGACGGGGTCTGGGGTTCCCGGCATCCTACTCCCGAATCCGGACGACGCCCTGCTCGAACACCCGGCTGTTCGGAATGATGTACTCCTCGCCGTCGTTCTCGATGCGCGTGACGAACACGTCAACCTCTTGGACGATGCCCCTGTCCTCGCCGACCCGGACCTCGTCGCCGATGCCGTAGGGCTGGTTGAGCAGGAGGTAGACTCCCGCCGCCGACGAGCGCAGGAGGTCCCGGAGCGCCACCGCGCCGAGCAGGATGATGGCGAAGGCGTAGGCCCCCAGCAGGATGAGGAGGGCCACGACGGCCACGCCGAGTTGCCCGAGCGCGACCAGCGCCGCGAGGTAGACGATGGTGTACTTGACCAGTCGCGGGATGAGACCGACCTCGGGGAGTTTGACCGACCGCAGGCGCTCGCCGACCACCAACTCGGCCTTGTCGGCGACCACGAACCCGACGATGAACACGAGGATGGCGATGAACAGGTCGGGGATAAAGGTTAGCACGCCGTTCCAGAACAGGCGGGCGTTCAGCAGTTCCGCGACGTTCAGCGCGATGAGGACCACCACGCCGTAGATGAACCACGAACTCAGACGCGAGACCAGCGAGACAGTATCGGTTCCCAGACTCTGGGCCGTGCGCTCGAAGGGGGTGCGCTCGACTGCCTCGGGGACCCCTGCCGCGGTCAGAAGTCGCCGATTGAGTCGGCCGATGACGTGGCCGCCGACCCCACCGACGACGAGGATGAGGAGGGCGAGGACGAACTGGAACTGGTCTCGGAGGAGGACCGAGAAATCGACCTGCGCGAGGGCCATCAGTACTCCTCCGGGTCGAGTTCCAGAACCAGTTCACCACCCTTGAACGCCCGGACCAGTCCGTCGCTCTCCGAGAGGACGATGGCGGTGGCGTTCGTCTCGCGGGTGATTGCCCCGGCGGCCATGTGGCGCGCGCCCAGTCCCTTCGGGATGTCCACGCCCTCGGCGGAGGGTTCGAGGTAGCGGTAGGCCGAGACGATTTTGCCCGCGTCGGAGATGACGAACGCGCCGTCGAGGCGCGAGAACTCCTTGAGCATCACGTTCACGATGGGGTCGCCGACGTGGACGTGGGACTTCTCGAAGGGGTTGTAGCTGAGGGGCCGGGACTTGTTCATCACTTTCCCGGCGTCGCCGACGACGAACAGCGCGCCGACCGGTTTGCCCTTCTGGCCCTTCTGACCCAACTCGATTGCGACCTCGAACACGTCCCGGATGACGCCGGGGTCGGCCCGCGAGTTGGCGAACAGGTCGTAGACCCCCGAGTGCATCGAGTCGCTGGCCTGCGCTCTGGTCACGGTGTCGATGCTGTCCTCGAACATGCCGACCGCGCAGACGACCACGTCGCCGTCCTCGACCAGTCCCTGTTCCATCGCGCCTTCGACGCCGAACCGGATTCGCTCGTGAACGTTGTCGAACTCCAGCGGGAGTTCCACGAACGAGTCGGCCCCCACCGAGTTCTCGGGGCCGACGACAACGAGGTCCACCTCCGCGTCGAGGTCCGCGTAGCGGTCGTAGTAGGAACCGCTCGGGGAGAACAAAAAGACGGCGTCCGCATCGTCGGTCACGTCCACCAACAGTTCGCTCACGTCAGCCATTACCCGAAACGACTCAGCGACCGGAGAAAAGGTTTGTGGGGACATATGTCGCCAACCCGTCTGTTCGGGTCCGAGTGACGTTCCGGGGACTGCATGGCGTTGCTCCGGGAAGGACAGAATAGATGGCAGATGGTTGGTGGATTTTCTCGACGTGGAAAATGTATACGTGGAAAATGCGCGGGACCGGATTCGAACCGGCGGACCCCTACGGGATAGCGTCCTAAGCGCTACGCCGTTGGCCTGGCTTGGCAACCCGCGCGCATCCCCCAATTCCGGCGAGGCCGATAAGAAACTGTCGTTCTCTGCGAGACCCGCGCCGGGTGGGCACGCGGTACGGTCAGATGCTACTACGGCGACCAGAGAAACCAAAACAATCAGTAGGGAATTGAAATTGTTTCCTTACAATACATGTACATTTGCCTAAGACGCAAGAAGGACCAGACCACCGGAGCGCCCGCCCGGCCGAACCACCGTGGGTTGGGTGAAGGGGGCTTCAAGAGGACAGCACCCAAGAGTTCTGCTGTCCGCACTCGTCGTCATCGAAAAACGCGAGGACCAAATAGAGATTTATAGCGCGATTCTCTCAAGCATCCCCGAGATACTTATGTAACCCCAGACGCAACCAAATTTCGTGTATCGGGCACGCGACCACGTGGAAAACGAGCGTTGGCTGGCCGAAATCGAGGAGTCCGCCGACCGGTTAGCACTCGGGACCGAGGCCCGTTCCCGAGCGACCGACCTGTTCCTCTCGACCGTCTCCGAGTGGGACGACCCAAGCGACCGGGACGCCGACTCCCGGCGGGCCGTCGCGGCGGCCAGCCTCTACGCCGGGTCGCTCATCGAGGGCGACCAGCGGTCCCAGAGCGAGGTTGCGGAGGCCGTGGGGGTCGCGCGACTGACGATTCAGCAACGCTGGAAGGAACTGCTTCGGGAAGCGGGTTTGGAACCGCCGTCTTGGTGAGGTACTGGAAACGGTGCAGTAATCGGGATTGGTCTCGGTAGAACTGCGACCGCGAACCGCAGAATCGCTGGAGTGGTGTCTTTTTGAAGCCCCCGCCGGTCGCGGGTCACACTCGCTTCGCTCGCGTGACCCGCGACCGGGCGGCCCCTTCATCCACCCAGACGCAATTGCTCCACCGAGCGCGTCCTCGTGGAAAGTGTCACCGAGTGCCCCCGAGGACCGCCGGCGCTCCTCACTTCCAGTGGAAAAGGACAGCAGTCTGGAGAAACCAGCAGTCGAGTCGTCTCAGCGTTCGGCGTCTCGGCCGTCGCGCTCGGGGGTCAGGTTCCCGTGTTCGTCGATTTCGCCCTTGACGATTCGCGTGCTGGAGATGATGTCGCCGTCCTCGGCCTCGACGTGGGGCACGATTTCGACTTCGAGCGGGTCGAATCCGCGCTCGTCTCGAATTTCGTTGATGCGCTCGGCACCGTCGGTCGTCTCGGGCGAGACCACCAGCGCGTCGAACTGCGGTTCGGTGGCGATGCCGGTCGGTTCGGTCAACTCGCGGACCTCGAACTCGCGGTCGTACTCGTCGGCGAACTCGGCGAGAATGGCCTCCAAGTCGGCTTTTCGCTCCTCGAACGGGCGAACGTACCGGTCCTCGTGGCGCGTCTTCGGTGCGAGTTCGTCGCTGGTCAGTCCGACCGTCACGTCGCCGACCTGAAACGCACGCTCGAACAGCGCCCGGTGGCCGTCGTGGACCGGGTCGAACGTCCCGCCCAAGGCAACCCTCATACCCCCGCGAAGGGTTCCCCGCGGCTTAGTGCCTTCGGAATAGCGGCCGATTCGCTGAATTTTACTCGTCGTCGGACTCGCCGGATTCGTCGGTTTCGCCCGACTCCGTGGTCGAATCGTCCGATTCGCGCTCCTCGACCCGGATGCTGACCGGTTCGGTGGTCTCGACAGCGTCGGTCCGGTCCGACCGGTCGTCGGATTCGAGGTGCGTGTCGAGGTTGAACACCGTGTTGAGTTCGTCTTGGACCTGCCCGACGATGCCGCCGACCAGTTCGCTCGGCGCGATGGCAGTGTACTCGTAGGGGTTGTTCCCGGCCCCCTCGCTCTCGCGCTTTCGGCGCTGGACCTTCTCCTCGTCGTGGAGTTCTGCCAGCGACTCCCGAACCGTCGAGGGGTACAGACCGGTCCCCTCGGCTATCTCCTCGCTGGTGCTGTGGGGATGCTGGCGAAGGTAGACGTAGATTCGCGCCCGCGTCTCGGTGTCCAGCACCCACGACAGCAGGTCCACGATGCCTTGGTCGAACTGGTCCACTGCCCGGTCGGCCTCCTCCTCGAGGCGCTCGCGGCCCTTCGAGATGCGGTCGCGCTCCGGGTCTTCGACCTCCTGCTCGACCGAGAGGGCCTTGTCGCCGGCCACCTCGACTGTGACCTCCTCGGTCACGTCGCCGTCGTCTTCGACCTCCAACTCCTCCTCGACGGTTACGTCGTCGTCTACGTCGTCGATTTCGGACTCCTCGACGGTATCGTCCTCGACGCTCACGTCGATTTCGTCGTCGTCTGAATTTTCCCCGGACATGTCCTCTCTACGAGGACAAAAGCTGTCCGCGAGTAAAAACCTTGCTTACGGCCGGAAACGACGCGCTCTCGGGCTTCGTCGATGTCGGCGAACCGCCGGACGCTCGCGGCCTACCGGCGTTCGAGGAGCAGTGACTCGTAGAGGGCACCCACGCCCTCGTCGTCTCGAATCCGGCGCTGGCGGGTCGCGCCGCTCTCGGCCTCGTAGATGTCCCGGATTCCCGAGACGCCCAGTCGCTCACACTCGCGGTCTACGACCTCGCCGAGGCCGATTTCGCCCTCGCGGTCCCGCCGGATGAACCCGGCGTCGTGGCCGTAGCGGAGCGCGCGCCACTTGTTCTCGTCCAACAGTTCCCGGCGGTGTCGATAGCCCTCCTCGCCGTCGTCGTACCTCGCAGACAGGTCCTCGACCAGCGCGTGGGTGTACTCCACGAACGCCATCACGCGGTCGGGATTCGCCTGCCCGTCGGGGGTCCGGACCTCGACGGTGCCGAGGCCGGTGTGGGGTCGCACGTCGTACCAGAGTTCGCCCCGGTCGGCGATGGAGTCGGAGCGAAGCATGGTCGCCTCGAAGTCCGCGAAGTCGTCGTAGGAGTCGAAGCAGGTCGGCATCCCGGTGTTCGGCAGGGCCTCGAAAATCTTGGCGCGGGCCGACTGGAGGCCGGTGTCGAAGCCGTTCCAGTAGGGCGAGTTGGCCGAGAGGGCGAGCATCACGGGGATGTACCACCGAATCTCGTTGGCAATCCAGACCGCCTTGTCGGCGTCGTCAACCCCGACGTGGACGTGGAGGCCCGCGGTGGTGTTGCGGTGCTGTGGGTACTGAATCCGCTCCAGTTGGGCGCGGTAGCGTTCCTTCTCGGCGTGTTCCAGTTCGCGCCACTTCGCGCCGGGGTGGAGGCCCGCCGCCGCGATTTGGAACCCACCGGCCTCGGCGTGGTCCACCAAGGCGTTCCGGACCGCCAGCAGGTTCTCGCGGGCGTCTCCCGGACGCTCGATTTTCGGCGTCTGGGTCTCGATGACGCACTTGAACAGTTCGTGGTCGAGTCGTTCCTCGAGTATCTCGGGCGGGTCGCGCTCGTAGACGAGTTCGTCGGTTCCCGCGGTGGGGACCCCGCGGTCGTCTACTACGTAAAACTCCTCCTCGATGCCCAGCGTGCCCATCTCCTCGAAGCTTGCAGCCGAACCCGAGTCCATTTCCCGGAATTTCGAAATCCGGCGTATAAATAGTTCCGAACCCGGCAGGCCCAGTCGCCGGAGCGTGCCAGAACCTACCTCGGCCGGGCGACGACGCCGAGGTGGTCGTCGTGGTACGGTTCGAGGCGTTCGGTCTCAAGCACCTCGTAGGATTCGCGGAGGTCCGCCAGCGCGTCCTCGAACACGTCTTCGGGGTCTCTGGTCACGTCCTCGCTCCGGGCCTTGATGGCCGCCAGCAGTCGCCCGTCGTCCCGGAGGAACCGGCTGTTTTCGACCGCCACGCGGGCCTGACCGCGGGTCGCAACGTCTTGGACGATGGCGTCCACCTCGGCCTCCACGACGTGCGCGTAGGTGTCGGGTCGGCGAGCGTCCTTCAGCAGGGGGAACAGGTTTTTGCGGTCCTCGGCGACGCCGACCAAATCCCGGACCGGCCGAGGAGCGAACTCCACGGCGTAGGTCGGTCCGGCGAAGTCGGCGACGTGGCTCACGGTGGTTCCGCTGGCCGCGCCGAGATAGAGGACCGTCTCTCTGCCCGCGAGGCCGGTGTCCATCCCGGACTCGACCATCGCGGCGAGTTTCGAGCGCCCGGCGTCCCAGCACCGCCAGCCCTCGTCGGTGGGTTCGCCGTAGACCGGTTCTCCTCGGGTGGCGAGGCGATTACGGTCGCCGAAGCTCCGGCGCTCAACGCCTTCGGGGAGGCCGTCGGGCAGGTCGGCCGACCGGTCGTCTGGCAGGTCGCTCATTCGCCGTCACCTCCTTGCTCGTCGTTCCGTCGTCCGCGAATCTGGTCCATCCGGCGCTGTAGCTCGTCGTCCAACTCGGGTTTGCGCTCGCCGGAGTAGTGGTCGATGCGGGCCGCGATGGTCAGCTTTCCGGCGAGGGTCCGGGCCGCCGACCCCCGGTCGTCGGGGTGGGTTCCCCGGACGAACTCGTGGGTGAAGATGACGCCGTGTTTCGGCGAGGGAGCGCGGCCCCGGAGGTGCGCGAACAGCGCGTCCTCAGCGCCGAGGACCTGCACGGTCCCCGACGACATCTTGGCGAGCGATTCGAGGCCGCCCGCCAGCGAGATGAGTCGCGCGCCGAGGACCGGCCCGGCCAGCGCGGAGAGGTTCGGAGCGACCTCGGGCGTCTCGCGTTCGAGGAACTCCCGGAGGTCGTCGGCCTCGTCGGCGAGGTCAGCCACCCGCTCGGCCAGCGAAATCAGTCGCTCGTCGGTCGGCGACTCGGGGTCGCGGGCGGACAACTCGCGGGCGTAGTCCACCCCGGTCCCGGCGTCAGGGTACCGGCTTCCGGCCCACTCGGCGACGCGCTCGGCGAGTTCGTTGGCCTCGTCCGCAGAGTCGTCCATCGCCCGGACCGCGTGGACGAGTTGCTTGTCGCCGGCCTGCTCTCGCTCGGCGACGGCCTCTCTGGCGGCGGTGAGCGACGCCTCGCGCAGTTTGGCGTAGTAGTCGTCGGCGTCGTCGGCGAACCCGGCCGCAATCGCCCGCTCGGGCCAGTCGTCGGGTGCGTCGGCCCGGCCCTCCCGGATTCGGGCCGCGCCGGCCTCGGCGTCGTCGGGGGCTACCCCCTCGAACCACCCGGCGGTCTCGTCCGGGCGGGTTGTGTCCTCGGTCATGCCCGAGGCTTGCGCGTCTTCGCGTTTAAACCTGCGTTCTTCGGGACGTGGCGGGATGTGGGGGTTCGGTCTGGTACCAATTGAATTTTGATTCCGGCGCGCGCTGGCGCGACCGCTTGCTGGTCGCGCCGAATCGCGCGAGGGACGAGTGAACGACCGGCGGGAGTGAGCGAGGAGGTTGGGGAGGTGTGAGGCCCGCGGTCGCGGTGCCGTGCGGAGCGGTGGCGGTGCGGTTGCGGAGACTCATTTGCTCAAGCCTGAAGCTAGCTTCTGGTCCCTTTCCATCGTCTCGGTTACTTTCGGTTCCCTTTCATCCTCGTGCTGGGTCCCGGTACCTCCTCGTTCTCTTTCTCCTTCAAGACAATATTATGCTACTGAAGAAAACAAAAATATTTCTAAAGAATATCTATACAATTCCCTAGTTGGGCAACAGACGCACGCTTCGACCGAACGCTTACGCCGCTCGCCGTTGCCCAGAGAGTCGGAGGAGACCACGAATGACGCCCAGAAAGCGACGCCCGAGCGACACCCGGCCGAAGCCACAGATTCGGGTCGATGTCGCCGACCGACACGGAGAGTACGTTATCACCGCCGACCTGCCCGGCGTCCGCAAGCAGGACATCGACCTGCGGGCCAGAAAGAACCGCGTCCAAATCGCCGTGGACCCCGACGGGTCCGAGGCCGAGCTGGGGAGTTTCGTCCGGCGAGTGCGCGACCACGGTCCCGTGAGTCGGACGATTCGACTGCCCGAGCGAGTGAACGAGAAGCGAATCGACGCCGAGTACCTGAACGGCCAACTTCGGATTACGCTTCCGAAGTACGAGCAACGTCGGTCGGTCGATGTGAAGTAGGTCGTGACATCTATCTGCCCCTATTCAAATCACGCCACGAACGCAACGGCAAGGGTCTCGAAAGCCCTCGCGCGGTTCGCGGTCGCTCAGCGACATATCTTCGACTCACCTTCGGTTCGTCTCAGATAGGGGTCGCTGAGGCGACTAAACTACACGCGAACCGCGCTCGCCCTTTCAGTCCGCCGAGGCGGTCGGTTGGTCCACCGGCCGAAACCGGTTGGTAGGTGCGCTACTCTCGATACCTAGCCGGTCCTAACCCCAACGTAGAAGCCTCCACTCCACCTCCCTCCGAGCGATGAACGTCGAAATCTTCGACCGCACCGTCGCACTCGACGCCAGTCGCGTCTCGGCCTCGGAGGCCGAAATCCGAGCGCAAGTCGAGGAGTACGCCGCGGGCGAGCGCCGGGAGTTCGACCTCTCGGTGGACCTGCCCGAGGACTTCGCAGGCGAGGTCACGGCCGCGATGCAGAACATCCCCTACGGCGAGACTCGGACCTACGGCGAAATCGCGGCCAGCCTCGACACAGCACCGGTCGCCGTCGGCCGGGCCTGTGGCGCGAATCCGGTCCCGCTGGTCGTGCCCTGCCACCGCGTCGTCGGCGCGGACTCGCTCGGTGGCTACTCGGCGGGCGACGGCGTGGCGTTCAAGAGGCGACTCCTCGAACTCGAAGGCGCTGTGCCGAACCGCGAGTAGCGGTCACTAGCGACCGGGACCGATTCGGACGGGAAAAGCGCGGTCCGGACAAAAATACTCGGATTACGGCCATAACAACTAACTAGGTACTACCAAATGAGTTAATTGCGGTTGCGTCCGGTTGCGCCGCCAAATGGCCCATGACCGAGCCGCCCGCCCGCCTGTCATCCGTGGCCCGCGTTTGTGCCATCCGACGCGGTACCGATGTCATCGAGTTCCACTCCCTCCGCTTTTCGGCCCTCGATACGATACTCCTCGAAAAATAGCAAAAATACGAAGAACGGAGTCGCTACGCCGTGTCCACGGTGAACGTCGTGGTGTCGGTGACGACGGTTCCGTTCTCGTTCACCAGTCGCACGGTAACGGTGTGTTGGCCGTCCGCGAGACTGGATAGCTGTGCGCCGCCGATAGCCGGGGTGCCGTAAACGTCCTGCCACGAACCGCCATCGACGCGGTACTCGACGTCGGTGACGTTGGCCGCGTCGGGGTGGCGCGTGACGAACTGGACGGTCGGCATCGAGGACCCGACGACAGCGCCGTCGGCGGGTGCGAACACCGAGACGTTGGCCTCTGCCGGGAGCGAGGACTGCCCGATGGTCGGCGTGTCGCCGCCGAACTCACCGGCGAACCGGACTTCCGAGGAGGCCGTCCCGTTCGGAACGGCCCGATACCGGACTTCGCTGACCTCGCCTTTCACGTCGAAGGTGAGGACGCCGTTACCGTAGGTCACGTTCTCGATGTGGCCCGGCCCGTCGGCCGAGACGTTCGCCGTGGTTCCGTTCAGTTCGTAGCCCTCGGGCAGGAGTTCGGCGACGTGCAGGTCCGTCTCGCTCGTCGCGTTCAGGACGAACAGTCGGACGTTGACGCCCTGATTCAGCACATCCTGCGCGGTCTGGTCGTCGGTCGGCGTCTGGAGGTCGCGGGCCACCGCGGTTCCGACAGCGCCGGAGACGCGGGTGCCGTTGAACCTATCGACGCCGAAGGTGGTGGTGCGGTCGGTGCCCCGGACCGTGACGAAGCCAGTTCCGAGAACGTCGTGGGTCCACGAGTCGTGGATGGTCGCCGGGTGGGTGCCGTTGGTGAGGTCCACCGTCCGGGTGTCGGTGTTCGATGGCCGGTCGAGTTGCTGGCCGTGCCCGTACTGGAATATCCAACCGCCGTTCCCGCCGCGGACATCGGTGTAGGCGTCGAGTTGTCGGCCCGCGTTGTCGGTCACGTTGACCGTCGTGGCGTACCCTCGGGGGAGCGTCACGTTGCCGAGGTCGGTGTCGCCGAACGCGGTAACGTCCTTGAAGACCCACGCGTTGGCGATACCGTCGCCGGTCCGCCCGACATCGACGTAGATTCCGTAGGTGCCGTCGGGCACGATTGCCGAGAAGTTTCCGCCGGTCTCGGTCGTCGTGGACTCGAAGACGCCGGTAGACCAGTTGACGACGTAGACTGTCGCGTCGGCGATTGCGCCGCCCTCGGGGCCGACCAAGCGACCCTCGACTTCGGCCGAGCGCCGGAGCGTGACCGAAACGTCGCGGTCACCGGTGGCGCTCACCTCGGTGTCGTTGCGCTTGTACTCGGTGTCCTCGGGGGGATGGACGTTCACGTCGATGGAACTGTTGACTTCGATGCCGACGGTCGGATTCGCCGGGTGGGTCATCCGACCCTGCGCGTCGGTCGGCACGCCGTCCTCGTGGAGGTAGGTGTAGAGCGAGGCCCACGTGCCCTCCTCGCGGTCAACGAGTTGGACCGACGAGTTCTCGATTGGCGCGCCCGAGGTGTTCTCGACGGTGACGTTCAGGGTGTGACCGACCGGGAGCGTGAAGTTGCGCGTCTCGTTGCCCGCCGTGGTGTTGTGCCACCCGAGCGCGGCGAAGTCCGCCACGTCGTCCTTCGGGTAGACAACTTCGGTCGGCGAGTCCGCGTCGGTCACGTCGGCCTGCCACGTCTGGACCTCGTAGTCCCGGTCCGCCCGAAGTTGGACCGTGTAGGTTCCGTCTGCGTCGGTGGCGATTCGCTCGCCGTGGCCGTCCTCTTGGCCGGTCCAGAAGTCGAGCGTGACGTTCGAGGCCGGAGTCCCGTCGGGGTTCCGAACCGTCCCCGAGACGGTGGTCGTCTCGTACAGGACGAGGGTCTCGTCTCGCGGAGCGTTCACGTCGTACTCGTCGTAGGCGTGGTCGTAGTCGGTCCCGGCCGGGTCATCGACGTAGGCCCCGACCGAACCGTTGACCTCGATTCCGGGGAGCGGATTCTCGGGGTGCTTCATCCGGGCCTGCGCGTCGGTCGGCACGCCGCCGTCGCGGTAGCCGTGGAAGTACGTCCGCTCGCCGGTGGTCGAGTGGTGGTCGGAGAGTCCGACCTCGGCCCCGGTCACGGGCGCGCCGGAGTCGTTCTCGACGGTGACGTTCAGCGCGTGACCGACCTGAAGCGTGTAGTTGGCGGTCCGGTCGCCGGAAATCGAGACCGCGCCGAGGTTGCCGAAGTCGGCCACTCCGTCCCGCGGGTAGGTGACGTTACCGGCCTGAACGTCGCCCTGCCAGTACGAGAGGTGGTAGTCGCCCGGTTCGTCAACTTGGGCCGTGAAGTGGCCCTCGTCGTCGGTGACTGCCTGCTCGAAGCCCGAGGTCCCGTCGAGACCCTCCCATTGGAGGGTGACGTTCGAGGCGGGGGTGCCGTCGGGGTTCCGGACCGTGCCCGTGACGGTGGGCGTATCGGTCGAGTCGGACGTGGAACTCGTGAGGGTCCGAGTCAGGTCCCGGTCGCTGGCGACAGTGATGCGGGTGTAGTTGCCTTCGTAGGAGGAGTTCTCGGGCGGTCGGACCGAAACCGAGGTCGTCCCATTGACCTCGATTCCGGTGCCGGGGTTGGGCGGGTGTTTCATCCGGCCCTGCGCGTCGGTCGGCACGCCGTCGGCGTAGAGGTAACTGTAGATGGACGCGGCGGTTTCACCCGTCCCGTCGCGGAGTCCGACCGGCGCGTCCTCGACGGGTGCGCCCGACTCGTTCTCGACGGTGACGTTCAAGACGTGTCCAACCGGGAAGGAGTAGTTCCGGGCCACGTCGGTGGTCGAGGTGTTGAGCCATCCGAGCGAGGTAAAGTCGGCCACGCCGTCCTTCGGGTAGACCACGTTGGTCGGCGTGCTAGCGTTCACACCGCTGAGGTCGGCCTGCCAGAGCTTGACCTCGTAGCTCCGGTTCTCCTCCAAGGTCGCGGTGTACGAGCCGTCGAGATGAGTCACGGTCTGCTGGAGGTCGGTCTCGCCGCCGTCCTCTGTTATCCACCGGAGGGTGACGTTCTCGGCGACGGAGCCGTTGGGGTACGTGACCGTTCCGGAAATCGTCACCGAAGCGGTGTTCGCAGTTGCCGTACTCGAAGCGATGCCGTTCGTAATGCGTTCGTTCGTCGGTACTGGTGCCGTTGCAGTTGCGACTGGCGCGAGCGTGCTTCCTGTGAGCGTGAGAACCACGACTGCACAGACAGCGGCGGCTCTGAGCCAGTTCTGCGTGCTATCAGATGTCATGAATCACAGCGACGAGAATATTTTATTACTTACTACTGATAAATCAAACTATTACAAGTGAAAAAGTATTTGCTCCTACCGTCGTCTGCACCGGGGTACTCCTTCCGGGAAAGAATCAAAAATATTTTCCTAAGAAATGATTTTATTCCTTAGGAATGTATTCTGTACCTCTGTACCGCCGCGACCGCGCGAAAAGCGGACGACCGGCTACTCGAACTTCTCGAAGGGCTGTTCGCAGTCGTTGCAGTAGTGCATCGACCGACAGAGCGACGGTCCCTTCGGATGCTCGCGCTCGGTCTCGGTCGAACCGCAGTAGGGGCACTCGGCCCCGCTGTCGTCGCCAGAGGTTTCGACGCTCGGGTCCGGTCGTCGGTTCATGATTAGACGCTCAGTCCGAAGTCGTTCAGGTCTTCTTTACCCTGTTCGGTCACCATCTCGATGGACCACTCGGGACTCCAGACGAGTCGCAGGTCCACCGACTCGATGCCCTCGACGCCCGCCACTTCGCGCTCCACCTCGTCGGTGAGCATGTCGCGGGCGGGACACCCCGAGTAGGTCAGCGTCATCAGGACCTCGGCGTGGTAGCTTCCGGCGGTTTCACCGCCTCTACGAGACTCCTCCGGAGCCTCGCTGTCCACTCGCTCGGTCACTTCGACGTTGTAGATGAGACCGAGGTCCACGATGGAGACTGGCATCTCGGGGTCCTCGACGCCGTAGAGAGCCTCCCACACGTCGGCCTCGATGCCCTCCGCACCCTCGCCGGTCGCCGGCATGTCCTCAACCTCCTCGCCTTCGACGTACTCGGTGTACGCGCAGAGCGCGGGGTCATCGCAGTCGTCGCCCAAGCCCGGAATACCACCAGTTCCGGGAATCTCATCGGCGTCGAGGTCGTCGGGGTCCTTCTCACGCAGGTCCGGAATCTCGGGGTCGTAGGGCAGTTCACTCGACATGAGGGTCAGTTACTCCACCTCGTCGGGGTCTTTCATGATGCGGGTCGCCTCGGACCGACCGAGGTCACGGTACGTGTTGGTGAACTCGTCCCAGAGGACGTCCCAGTCGTCGGTGTGGGTCCGGTCTCTGCCGAGTTCGTCGGGGAGTTCGAGGCCCTCGTGGTGGGTGTCGTACTGCTCGGGCAGTTCGGCCTCGTCCACCGAGAGACCCAACCCTTCGAGGTACGGGACCACGGTGTCCAGCCACTCCTCGCGCATGTCGGCGAGGGATTCGGTCCGGAGGCCCAACTCGTCGATGCGGGCCTCGATGTCCTCGTCCGTCGGCGCGAAGATAGTCAGCGCGTAGGGCAGGAGTCGGTCGAGCGCCTGCTGGACGCGCCGCGTGCCCTCGTCGTCGTCGGTGAGTCGTTCGAGCCAGTTCTGGGCGTGTTCGCGGTGGTAGTCTTCCTCACCCTGAATCTTGCCCACTCGGTCCCGGATTCGTGCGTAGGACGAATCCACGAGGGCTTCGAGGCGAATCTCCTCGGCCACGTCGTAGAGGTACGACCGCAGGATGGGGTCGGCCCAGTCGCCCTCCTCGAAGGGGAGTTCGACGAGGGTACTGTGACGCCACTCATCGGGCGGGCGCTCCCAGATAAGGTCCGGTTCGTCGGGACCGAAGTCCTGCAAGAGGTCGTACCAGAGGCGGGCGTGACCCAGTTCGTCCTGCGCGATGTTGGCCAGCGCGAGGTCGGATTCGAGCGTCGGTGCCCGAACCTGCCACTCGGTGTATCGCTCCGCAATCACGAACTCGTCGTCCGCGAGGCGGAACAGCAGGGTCTCGACCGCTTCCTGCTCGTCGTCGGAGAGTTCGTCGGGTCCGGCCAACTGCTCTGCGCTCGCCATCAGTCGTCACCTCGCTGGCGCTCGGTCTCGGCTTTGACCTGTTCGCTCTCGGACTCGGCGACCTCCTCGGCCGCGGCCTCGAAGCTGTAGGTCTGTGCCCACCGGTAGGACTTGTCGGTCGTGCCGCCGAACTTGGCGTCCTCGGTGTCGACCTCGCCGATTTCCTGCTGGGGCGCGACCCAGAGGCTGTTGGTCGGCTTGCGCCGCCCGTGCTGAATCTCGGCGAACAGCAGGGCCATCTCGCGGTCCGGCGCGTGGACGTTTCCGCAGTGGGTGTGATACTCCCCGGCCTGCTCCTGTCGGAATACTTCCCAAATCATGGTTAATCGGCCGCCTGCGGGGTCTGGCCCGCGCTCTTGGCTTCCCAGCCATCCATGCTGTTGCGAACCCACTCGACTGCCTCTTGGGTGCGACTCCGCTTGCCGATTTGCTCGTGGCTCCCCTCGTAGTCGTTCTTGGCGATGGTGAAGAACTCGTCCCAGTCGAGGTCGTCCTCCACGACTTCGTAGGTGCCGTCGCCGTTCTCGCGGATTCGCGGCGTGTCGGGGATTTCGAGGCCGTACTTCTTGGCCTTCGGGATGTAGGCGTTGAGGAAGGCGTTGCGGAGTTCGTCGTTGGTCATCGTCTTCAGACCCACGTCGGCCGAGAAGTCGTGGTGGGTGGACTTGTCGTCGGTCGGGCCGAAGAACTGGATGATTCGGGGCCACCACTTCTCGAAGGCCTCTTGGGTGCGCTCCTGCTCGCTCTTGGAACCTGTCATGAGTTCGTAGAGGATGGCCTCGCCGTGCTTGACGTGGAAGCCCTCCTCGAAACACACCTTGTCCATCGCGTGGGCGTAGGGTTCCCAACTGGACTGCTTGAGCGTGGCCTGTCGGCGCATCGCCGCACCGTCCACGAAGAACGCAATCATGGGCGTCTCGACCCACGAGTCCATCGGGTAGTGGAAGCAGTTGAGGAACTTACCCTTCCCCTCGGCGAGTTCGTCCAGCATCTGTTCGCGGGTCTTGATGCCGAGCGATTCGGCGGCACGGTACAGCAGTTGCCCGTGGCCGATTTCGTCTTGGGTCTTCGCGGAGAAGGCCAATTTCCGGTCGAGGCTCGGGGCCTCGCGGATGAAGGGTCGTTCGAGGTACGCCCCCATAATTTCGCTGTTGGCGTGGAACTGAATCATCCGCGTGGCGGCCTTCCGGTACTTCTCCGGAAGGTCGTCCTTCGGACTGAATTCACGCGGTCCGGCGCGCTCTTTGACCTGTTCGATGTCCATATACCGATACCTAGTTCCCGACCGACATACAGATTACCCCGTCCATGAACGGGGTTTAAATACCATCCCGAACAAGTTTGACGCATGACCGACGGGCCGAAATCCGCCCGCCGACGCCCGGCCGACCGTCTTCGGGTGAGCAACTTTGACTGTCCACCCGAAACGCTGGCCGACAGTCCGCCGAAAACCGACTCCGACCGTCGAACAGTTACGCGACGGCGCACCGACCGCCAGTTTGGGTGGACTGAAAGGGGCCGCCGGGGCGCGGCCGAAGGCCGTGGTCGTCTCAGCCGGCCGCTATCCGACGCGCGCAGGTCTGCGCGCGTCGGATATGTCGCTGAGCGACCGCGCCCCGGCGGGGGCTTTCTAAGCCTTCTTCACAGCGGTCGTGGCGGTCCACGAGGACCAACGAACTCGAAATTCGGAGGTAAATCGTGATAGACGAGTGCTTAGTAGTCGAGTTCAGCGTCACGGGCGACGACTGTCCGCTCGCCGAGGCCACCCGCGACACCGGGACCACCATCGACGCCCGGCCGCCGCAACTGCGCTCCGACGACAACGCGCTCCTCCGGTTCTCCGCGGGCGAGAAGGCCGACGAACTCGCCGAACTCCTCGACGCCGACGACAGGATTCGCTACCTCCACGTCTCCCGGACCGACAGCAGGACCAACTTCCGGTGCCTGTCGAAACACCCCTGCGCGGTCCACGAGTTGACCGACGCCGGATTCATGGCCGAGACGCTCCAGTACCGGAAGGGCGTCGAACGCTACACCGGAGCGGTCGTGGGTCACGACGTGTTGCAGGGCGTGCTGGCGGCGGCCGCGGAGACCGTCGGCGTGTCGCTGGAACGGGTGTTTCCGCTCGGGAGCGAGGACGACGAGGCGGTCGCCCAACGCTGGGACGTGACGCCCGCCCAAGAGGTCGCGCTCCGGACCGCGCTGGAGATGGGCTACTTCGCGGTCCCCCGCGAGGTCACGGCCGAGGAGGTCGCAGACGAGTTAACCATCAGCAAGTCGGCGTTTCTGGAGCGACTGCATCGGGGGCAGGCGACGCTGTTCGCGCAGGTGTTCGGATAGCTCTTGGAAATATATTTTGTACTTAAATATTTCTTTCTATGGGTAAAGAAATTGTATAGTTGTCTCTAAACGAGTGCTGACCTCGGACCCAAAAGCAGATACCGCTAGCCCGAAATCCTCCGAAACATGCCCTCCCCGACACGACGAACGCTCCTCCGCTCCGCTGTGGGCCTCGCGCTCCTCGGCTCTGCTGGCTGTCTCGGCGGCAACGACCGCGGAAAGGACGACACGGACCGGGACTTTCTGGTTCTCGCCAACCACTCCAGCACCGAGCGCGTGGTCTCGCTCGCGGTGAACCACGACGGCGGTCGGGTCCGGGGCGGACGGTTTCGGGTCCCGACCGGCACCGCGATTCACTTGGACGACGGTTTCGCGTGGGGAACCTACGAGATATGGGGCAAACTCCACCACGACGACCCGGCCTACGAACAGTGGCAGTCGTGGACGTGGAAGCCCCGGAGCTGTGCCGAGACCGGCCACACCAACGACGACGGCTACTGGACCGGCACGATTCGCGTCAGTGACCCCCTGCTGGAGTTCTCCCACGCTGAGTGCCCGACCGAGTTCGGCGGCTTCGGCGGCGGCGGCAACCGACCGAAGGCGGTGGGCGACCGACGAATCGGCGACCTGAACGAAGCCCCGCCGACCGACGCCGAATAGAAGCAGGCAACTACCCCGTCTTGTAGACACCGCGCGCGTCGGCGACCTGCGTGTCGTCTTCGGCGTAGACCTCTACATCCACGACGCCCACGTCGCTTCCGCACCGGACGACATCGGCCTCGGCGTAGAGGTCGCCGGTCCCGGCCTCGAGGTAGTCGATTCGCATGTCGATGGTCGGGACCGGTTGGTCCACCAGCGAGACCAGCGCCGCGCCGCCCACCGTGTCGGCGAGCGTGAATGTGACCCCGCCGTGGGCCATCATGTGGTCGGCGTTCCACGATAACTCCTCGCGCATCTGTAGTTCGCCCTCTGCGTGGCCCTCCTCGACTTCGGTCACTTCCACGCCGAGCAGGTCGGCGAAGGGCATCTCCTCGAAGAAGTTCTCTACGTCCATATCGGCGATTTGCACGGCCGACCGGCTTAAAAATACTTCTTCGAGAGAGCGGTCCGGCGAGCGACTCGGGCAGTCAGATAGCCTTATTCCGCTAGCCCGAAACCGTGACGTATGGAAATCACCGACGACGACGGCGTTCGCACCGTCACGTTCGACCGCCCCGAAGTCATGAACGCTTTCACGCCCGAAATCGCCGCGGAACTGGCCGAGGTCTTCGCCGACGCGAATCCCGAAGAACTCGACGCAATCGTCCTCACGGGCGAGGGCGACGCCTTCAGCGCGGGCGGGGACATCCAGTCGATGGCCGAGCGCGAGGAGAACACCGAGGAGGCCTACGAGCGCGTCACCGAGACGTTCGGCAGAGTGGTGGAGGAGGCCCTCTCTGCCGACGTGCCAATCGTCGCCAAAGTCAACGGCGATGCGGTCGGCGCTGGCCTCGCGGTCACCGCGGTCAGCGACTTCGCCTACGCCGCCGAGTCGGCCACGTTCAGTTGCGCGTTCGTCCGGGTCGGCCTGATTCCGGATACCGGCGGAAGCTTCCTCCTCCCGCGACTCGTGGGGCTTCGGACCGCCAAGCGCCTCGCCTTTACGGGAGAATTCTTCGGCGCGAGCGAAGCCGCCGAGATGGGTCTCGTGAACGAGGTCCACCCGGAGGACGAACTCGACGCCGCCGTCTCGGACCTGCTCGATACGCTCCGCAAGCGCCCGACCAAGACCATCGGTCTCGCCAAGCGCGCCATCCACGAGAATCTGGGTCGAGGGTGGCGCGAGGCCCAAGACTACGAGAACATGGTCCAGTCCCAAGCCTACGACACCCCCGAACACGAGGAGGGCGTCGCCGCCTTCCTCGAAGGCCGTGAACCTGACTTCGAGTGAGGTCGTGACGGCTCGGGACGCCCTGCCGGAGACGCCCGGCCTCCCGGTCGGAAAATCGCGGTCCAAATAGCGCGAGTTTATCTCTTATTTCGCAACCATAAATTTTATCTTTGGGGGTGCTTTCTGTAGATTCGTCCTTTGATACAAGGTGACACAAAACATGAAACGCACACTCAAACTTGCGCTCCTCGCCGCAGTTGCACTCACAGTGTTCGGCCTCGTCGCATCGCCGGCGGCCGCCGGAGACGAAGACACCTGTACTGGCGGTCACTTCCAATTCTGCGAACAGTCGATGGATACGCAACCGCTGGAGGACAGTCCCTGCATGGGCGGACAGTTCGAGTTCTGCGCCCAATCGATGGAGACCCAACCGCTCGACGACAACCCCTGCTTGGGCGACCAGTGGAATTTCTGTAGCTAATCCGGGTTCCGTCGTTTTCGACCCGGCCCTCAGCGCCGAAGCGTAGAGTCAAAAAGCCGCGTCTGTTAGGTCCGACGTGACCGACCCAGACGACTCTCCGACCGACGACGATTTTTCGACCGCCGACTCCGACCCGGACGAGACCCCGACAGTCACCTGCCAGCGGTGCGACCAGACGTGGGACCTCGCCCGCGAGTTCGACCAGTTAGGTGCGGGCAACCACGCGGTCGAGCAGTTCGCACTCGACCACAAGCGCCACACGGGCCACTTTCCCGACGAAATCCGGACGTGGCGCGCGGCGTGTCGCAACTGCCCCGAGGAGGCCGAGCGTCTCGCCAGCGACGCCGTGACTCGGTGGGCCGAGACCCACGCCCGTCACACGCGCCACGAGGTCGAGATTCGCCACGCGAGGAGCGACGAGACGACGCTCGTCACGGCCGACTAGTAACGAAGATGATGCCTTTCGAAGCATTTTATTTATATATCGGCCAGAAAATTTAATATTTCTCGATGTATGGTATTTAATGTCACGTCTGTCGTTCCCAGGCGTGGCGGTCCGAACGTGCGGCACGTGAGATTCGCGCTTCGGGCCGAAATGCACGGAGAAAACCATGAAAACGACATCCAAACTCTTGATCGCTGTATCGCTTGCGCTGGTCGCGTTCTCGTTTGCGGCCTCACCCGCCGCTGCGGTCGGCACCCAGTGTAGTGGGAGTCCGCACGAGGCGTGTCTGGAATCGGTAGACCCAGCGTCGGACGCCGGTCCGATTACGGGTGACGGTCCCATCACTGCGGAGGGACCGATTACCCAGTCGCCCATCACGGCGTCTCTCAGCACGAACGGCTGTCCGCTCTGCCCGACTGCGACCGGCCCGATTACGCAGGACTGTCCGAACTGTCCGACTGCGACCGGCCCGATTACGCAGGACTGTCCGAACTGTCCGACTGCGACCGGCCCGATTACGCAGGACTGTCCGAACTGCCCGACTGCGGCCGGTCCCATCACTAACGGTCCCATCACCAACGGACCCATCACCAACGGACCGATTACGGCTTGAACCGACGCTGTAGCTTCGTCTGACTCTCGCTTTTCGTGACCGAGGAGTTCGGCGCGAAATGTGTCTCTCCTCGGGCGAAGTAAGCGCGAAAACGAGATTGCAGTTCCGTCGGCAGATTACAGTCCGAGGAACTCCTCGGCGTTCTCCCAGAGAATCTTGCGCTGGACCTCCTCCGGGAAGTCGAGTTCCTCGAACTGTTCGAGCCACGGTCCGGGTTCTATCATCGGATAGTCGGTGCCGAACATCACCTTATCCTTCAGGAGACTCTTTGCGTAGTGAAGCACTTGGTCGTCGATGTACCGGGGCATCCACCCCGAGAGGTCCATGTAGACGTTGCCCTTCTGCTGACAGATGGCCAACTGCTCTTTCTCCCACGGGAAGGCCGGGTGGGCGATGAGAATCTGGAGGTCGGGATGCTCTGCCGCCACGTCGTCGATGAGCATCGGGTTGCCGTACTTGATTTTGAGGCCCCGACCGCCGGGCGCGCCAGCGCCGAGGGTGGAGTTCCCGCCGTGGAAGACCACGGGCACGCCGAGGTCCTCGATGGTGGCGAATAGCTCCTCGTGTTCGGGGTCGCTCGGGTCGAAGCCCTGCGCGATTTGCTGGAACTTGAACCCGGAGAGACCGAGGTCCTTGACCGCGCGCTCGGCCTCCTCGACGCAATCGTCCTTGAGGGGGTCCACGCTGGCGAACCCGACGAAGAAGTCGTCGTACTCGTCGCGGACCTCGGCCACGTAGTCGTTGGGCACCGGCGGGTTGCCGGTGTTGGTCTCGGCGTCCCACCCGAGGAGGACCGTCTTGCCAATGCCGACCTCGTGGTACTCCTCGATGAGCGAGTCGTAGGTGTCGGTCTCGATGGAGGACCCGAACTTCTCGGCGGCGTCCTCCATCATCAGACCTCCGGCGTCGTGGAGGAACTCCTCGGTCGGTTGGTGGCAGTGGGTGTCGATGATGGGGTTCTCGTCAGGGTGGTCTTTCACTACGTCGAGTTTTGGCATGGGAAGGTGTTCGGGGACTGTGGTGAAAAATCGTGCGAAGGGAGATTTTCCAGTATTGAGTGTCAGATTAACAGGATGATGTCGGCGTGCGCGAGAGACGAGCTACGCAACGGAGCGAAGCAGAGTGAGTAACGCAGGAGGCTGGGGAGGGTCAAGGTCTGCGATAGCGTGTTGTGCAGTCTCCCTAGGCTTATACAGTAGCTAGGTTTTCTGTCATAATAAAATGATTGCAAGGACTCCTGACTTTTGGATAGTTAATTATCTAGTCATAATCGAACTTATTTAGTATTTCAAATGTTCGTTCACGGTCTTCCGGTGACGAAGCCCCTTGTTTGAGGAAAAATTGGTACTCTTCCTCCGAGAAATCCTCAGGGTAATATTCAAAATAGAACTCAAGGAGTGAATCTAAGAGCAGTTTCGCCGCTCCCTGATGATTCTGTGAAACGTGAGTATTTGGCCCCTCGTGAGCTAATGTATTCCGTTTCGATTGAAGTTCATCTATCGCCTCATCAATTCTCGGGCGACGATTTTCTCCCCGTACATGTTCGAATGCAAACTCTGCTCTCTCCACAATAATTTCACTTTTCTGCTGTCGCTCTACTTGTGAAAGATTTTCAACTCCTCGCCAGAATCCGAAAAAAGATTGAGTTGTTGAAGATTCAGTAATCCCTTCCTGATAAGCAAACAGTGCATTCACTAGACTTTCGTTTAGGCCTTCCAACGCTGGACGCTCCGCAGTAAGGTCCGGGAGTTGTTCAAATTCACTTATACAGTCGTCAATATCGTCTGGAGTGGTCACTGGACCTCGGCGGTAATTGTAGTCCATCGGCCAGTAATCGACATACCCTTCCTCATCGAATAGTAAAAACAAAAATGGCTCCTGAAGCCAAGACCATTGAGCCCGTGGCGGACGGCTACCCTTCCCACTTGGTTGAGGTAATTCAATGCTCCACTTCTTCATAACAAAATTCAATTTTGCAATCAATAATCGGACAATATCCTGAACCATATATAAAGCGAAATCCGCATCACGTGCCTCGTATTCTGTTTCCCAGAAAGTATAGAAACGGCTAAGACTATCTCTAGCATCAAGTTTGTTGGGCGACTCCTCAAGGAAATGTTCTAATGTGGTTTCATCGGCTTCTAAGGCGGGGTCTTTGTGCTCTTCTTCCCACTCTTCATATGATAATCGTTGGAACTCAGTTTCAGGAGCAGAGAATGAATCGGGCAAACTTTCCGATTTACGGATATTGAGAGGGAATGCAACCGTGTATGTATCTTTTTCCGACCCAAGAACGTCGCTTAAGAAGTCTCCTTTTTGACTTTTGAATTCTTCAACCCGGTCGGCATCATCCTCACCGATATTCTCCGATATCGAAATTAATTGAGATTGAATCTCGTTTGCAAATGCCTGTTCGGTTAATTTGTGTTCATAGGTGTCAAATCCGAGGTCTTCACGGACTATTTCCTTTAGTAAACTTGTCAACTTTCCTTCCATCCCCAAACGAACACTATAGCCATCAGTAATTCGGGACGTCGAAAGGCAATCAAATGCTTCTGCCAATCGTGATTCGAAATCCTCGGGCATTAGTGATAGGGTTTATACGGTTATTATAAAATAGTTTGCTAGCGTAGAGTAAGCTTGCATTCGAATATAGGTGTAGAAAGTTGGTATTAACTTTATACGATAGAAAAAGTATTATGGGTGTTTTCTACTCTTCCTTCTTAATCAGGAACTTCATATCCCCTTCGAACACCACGGTATCCTCCTGATTCGTCATCACCGTGTCGATGACGACCATCCCGGAGTCGTCCCGACTCGAAATCTCCTTGGTCTCCACGACTTCCATGTCGAGCGAAACGGTGTCGTCCATGTGGACCGGGTTCGGGATGTCCATGTAGTTCATCCCGAGGAACGCCAGCACGGTGCGCTCCAAGATGCCGGTGCGGTAGACGAATCCGGTCGCCAGTACGAACGTCATCGGGCCGTGGGCCACGCGCTCGCCGAAGTACTCGTCCTCGGCGTACTCCTTGTTGGTGTGGAGTTCGGTCCAGTCGCCCGCAAACGCCGAGTGCTGAACGAAGTCGTACTCGGTGACGGTGCGACCGACGCTCTCGAAGGTCTGTCCCTCCTCGAAGTCCTCGAAGTGGTGGGGCGTGTAGCTGTACGGCATATTCCGGGGTTCGCTCGTCGCCGATAAAATTCTATGGTATCTCCGGTGACGAGAGCCAGTGGTTCACCCCGGAGGAGCGCCCCCGAACTATCCCCCGCGACGGAGCGGCGGGAACTCACCGGCGATGACCGGCGAGACGACGCCGATGGCCCCGGCCAGAAACAGGGCACCGACGGTCAGCGCGAACCCGACCCAGAGGGCGTGCAACTCCAAGACGAACGGCGCGGCGATGATGCCCAGACCGATTCCCCCGAGGACCAACGCGGCCACCCACGACTTCCAGTCGGTGTGTTCCACCATGAGACCCAGAGACAACCCGTCAGATAATAAGTATGATTCAAATCCAACGACGAACCCCGCTACAGGGAACCCGCGGCGAGGCCGATTCCGAGGTCCGGCCGTCTCCACGGTCCGGCGCGGACGCGGCGGTGGTTCGTCAAACAATCCTCGACCGGGCCAAAATAAACGTATACAATTCTCCAAGGATTGAAAATATTGCTACGCTCGGAGATATAAGTAGCCGTCGCGCCAACTGCCGCCATGACCGAGATTCCCGACGACCGCCGCGAAACCATCGAGTCCGACCCCTTCTGCGAGCAGTTGGGCGTCGAACTCGATGGTCTCGGCCCCGGCGCGGCGACGACCGAGTTGACCGTCACCGACGACCTGCTGAACTTCCACGGGACGCCCCACGGAGGAGCAATCTACTCGCTGGCGGACGCCGCGTTCGCGGCCGCCTCGAACGCCGAGGGCGATACCGCGCTGGCGCTGGAGACCAACATCTCCTACTTCGAGGCCGTCTCAGTCGGCGAGACGCTGACCGCCGAGGCAGAGCGCGTCCACCAGCGCGGCCGGACCGCCTCCTACCGCGTCACCGTCACCGACGAGCGAGGAGACGAGATTGCGGCCTTCCGCGGCCGAGTGTACCTCCCCGGCGACTGAGCGCCGCTCCTGCGATTGAAAATCTCCTCGGCGGTCGAAAACCGACCCACCGGACTCAGAAGAAGACCGCTACCGCCAGTTCGCCCTCCCGACTACGCCGCAGACTCACGGTAGCGAGCGACTCGTCGTACGTCGTCAGGTCCGCTCGGGCGCGCTGGTCGCCGACTGACACCTCGGCCGCCGTAATCGAGGAGGCCGGCGCGTCGGCCAACACCTCCCGAGTGAACGTCGAACCGGACGCGCCGCCGAGTTCGACCGACCGCTCGTAGGCGTCGTCCTCGCCGACGACGGAGACCGACACGTCGAAGACGTGGCCCTCCTCGTCCTCGTTCCAGACCTCGAACTCGTGGACCTCGATGCCCGTAAACTCCGAGACGCACCCGGCCGCGCCGGTCGAGGCGGCGGCCGCGCCACCGAGTCGGAGGAACTGACGCCGGTTCACGGATTCGGGGTGTGACGCTCGGACAATTACTGTTTCGAACGGGGACCGGCCATCGGTCGCCGGTCAGTCCGTCACGCTGATGCCGCCGAAAGCGACGAACCCCGTCACCACGAGGTCAACCTCGTCGCCCTCCTCGTCGCGGCGGGGCCGGTCGTCCTCGGCCGCACCGAAGACCGGCAACACGTCCACCCGGACGTTCCAGTCGCGCGGAACCACGACATCGACGCCGCCGAACAGCGCGGTGGCCGAGACCTGCGCTGGCGGGTCAGCGACCGCGGCGTCCCGCAGGTCGAGTTCCGCGCCGCCGAAGAAGGCGGTCAGGTCCGCGCCCGCGAACGATTTCGAGGTCGTGCGCTTCTCGCTCCCGCCGAACAGCGCCACCGCCGAGACGTACTGGTCGGGGACCGTGTGGACCCGAGCGCGGTAGCGCGCCAGCACCACCGAGAGGCCGAACAGGATGATGAACACCGGCCAGAGCGGCGCGAGGTCGGCGAACTGGACCACGCCGAGCGCGACGAGTTGGCTCCCGCCCGCCAGCAGGGCGATGACCAGCGGTCCCGCGAGGTTCCGGAACCCGCTCGCCACGACGGCGTAGAGCGCCACGACGAGGAACAGCGACGGGAGGTAGGTCAGCAGGTAATCGGTCTCCAAGAGACCGGTCGTGTCCAGCAGGAGGACCACCCCGAGCAGGACGACGAGCGCGCCGAAAATCGTCTGGCTCGTCGGTCTGCGGTCGATTTTTCGGGATTGGGTTTCGGTTGCCATACCCGTAGTACGACGGACGGAAATATAACCGTACTCGCAGATTCTCGCCCGGAGAGAATCGGAACCCACTGGCCGAGCGCGGCGGCCCCATTATCCGACCGAGAACGCGACTCGGTACCGGACCGTCGAATCGCGGTCGTCGTTCGCGGAGTCGTCCCCTGTTTCGGTCCCACCGAGGGACCCGGCCACGACGTACTCGCCCGCCGGCAGGTCCGGGACCGCGTAGGTCTCAGCGACCTCCTCGGCGGGCGCGAGGGTCGAGACCACCGCTACGTCGCTGGCCAGTTCGACCGCGCGGCCCTCGGTCCGAACGTGGTCGCTCTCGGCGTAGGCGTCGGTCCAGAGCAGAGAACCCGAGTCGCCGTCCGACCCGCCCTTCGGCCGACACCGGACGACGCCGAAGGGCCGGGGCGCACCGCTGGACAGTCGGACCGCGCTATCGCCTCGGTTGCGGGCCGCGAGGCGGAGGAGACCGTCCCGGACCTCGGCCGAGACCGAAATCCGGGGCGACCCGCGGGACTCGACGTAACTGGTGTAGAACGTGCCACCGAGGAGGACGTACCGATGCTCCCGAAGCGCGTCGAGGAGGCCCGGCGGCGCGCGATTGAACCCGTAGGCTCCGCGGGCCTGCCCCGCCCGGCGGACGATTTCCCGGACCGCCGCCGACGCGGCGTCGGCCCGCCAGACCGGACCGCCGGCGGCCTCCGAGACCGGCACCTCGCTCGCCGAGAGTCGGAAGGGCGGTCCCGCGTCCTCGACCGCGACGGAGAAGGCCACGACCTCGCCGTGGTACCGCGCGGCGGCGTAGTTCTCGAAGAACCCGCGGAGCGAGGGCCAGACGTAGCCGAGTTCGACCGCCTCTCGGCGAGCGACCCGGAGGAGGCCGCTCATCACGTACTCCTCGCGGGTGACGGCGCGTTCGTACTCGTCGTAGGTCGCAACGTCGCCTTCGACTTCACCGGCCGGGACTGCTTCGGCGGTGACGCGATAGGTCGGGAAAGTGTCGTCCAATCGGTAGTAGGTGCCCGACCGCTCCACGAACGGGGTTCCGCTGGCGAACTCGGCAAGCCACTCCGGCGGGTCGTCGGTCTCGTAGCCCCCGGAGAGGGCGGCCGCGACCACCTCGCGCTCCCGGTCGCTCAGGGCCGAAACCGACGAGATACCGCCTCGCGGGTCGTCGCCGAGAGCGTTGAGGCGGACCACGTGGTCGAAGGTCTCGACCCGGCGGACCGACAGCGCCTCGGGGTCGCTCGCGGCCGGACTCGTCGCTCGTCGGTTCGACTCGTCGGGGTCCTCCTCGGAACCCCCGAGGACGCCGAGATAGCCGCCGGTCGCCGCGGCCGCCGCGCCGGCGAACGCGGCGTGGAGGAACGGGCGGCGGTTCATACCGGTGAATGACACTCGGGATTCAAAAAGACACAGGAATTGATATGCTACCCGGTCGCCGGGGACGACGTTCGACCGAGAGCGCGATAGAGGGGTCCCGATGCGCCGGCGACCCGACTCCCGGCGCTACTCCTCGTCGCGGTGGTCGAAGACGCGCTTGACCTTCCCGACTTCGGTCCGGTCCACGACGCCCGGACCGACCACCTCGATTTCGTCGGGCTTGACCTCTAGGGTCTCCTCCAACTCGGCCCGGATGTCGCGCTCCAACTCGTCGTGGGTGCCCTCGTAGTCCTCGTCATACTCCACGGTGAGTTCCATCGTGTCGAGGTTGCCCTTCCGGTAGAGGTCGATGCGGTAGTGGGGCGCGACGTGTTCGATGTCCACCATGACCTCCTCGATTTGGCTCGGGTAGACGTTGACCCCGCGGACGATGATGAGGTCGTCGGTCCGGCCGGTCACGTTGTCCATCCGGACGACGGTTCGGCCGCAATCGCACTCGTCGTAGGTCAGCGAGGTCATGTCGCCGGTCCGGTATCGAAGGACCGGGAGGGCCTGCTTGGTGAGCGAGGTGATGACGAGTTCGCCCTCCTCGCCCTCGGGCAGGGGTTCGCCGGTCTGTGGGTCCACGACTTCGGGGTAGAAGTGGTCCTCCCAGAGGTGGAGGCCGTTCTGGACCTCCTCGCACTCGATGGAGACCCCCGGCCCGATAATCTCCGAGAGACCGTACACGTCCACGGCGGTCACGTCGAGGACCTCCTCGATTTCGTCGCGCATCGGGTCGGTGAACGGTTCCGCGCCGATAATGACCGTCGAGAGCGGGAGATTTTTGGGGTCGATGCCGCGCTCCTCGGCGGCCTCTGCCAGATAGAGACAGTAGGAGGGCGTGCAGGCCAGCACGTCGCTCTCCAAGTCCTGCAACATGTCCAACTGGCGCGCGGTGTTGCCCCCGCCGGTCGGGATGACGCAGGCACCCAGTTCTTCCACGCCGTCGTGGAAGCCCAGACCGCCGGTAAAGAGACCGTAGCCGTAGGCGTTCTGGACGACGTGTTCGGGCCGGACTCCGGCGGCATACAGCGACCGGGCCATGACCTCGCGCCAGACGCCCAAGTCCTCGTCGGTGTAACTCACGATTTTGGGCTTGCCGGTAGTGCCCGACGAGGCGTGAATCCGGCTGACCTCCGAGTGGTCAACCGCGAACAGGCCGTCAGGGTACTCGTCGCGGAAGTTCTCTTTGGTCGTGAACGGAAGCTTCGATACGTCCTCGACCGATTCGATGTCCTCCGGCGAGACGCCCTCCTCGTCGAGGGCCTCGCGGTAGAACTCGACGTTCTCGTAGGCGTATTCGACCGTCTCGGCGAGGCGCTCGTTCTGCAAGTCCCGAATCTCGTCTCGGGAGGCCGTCTCGATGTCGCTGTAGGCCATGTCAGGTAACAATTCGCAAGAAGGGGTCTAAATCCTTTGGTCGGCGGAAATCCCCGTGCGGTCTCCCCACAACGGCAACTATTTCCTGCGAGACCCACTCACTCCACCCATGCGCGACGCCTATCTCGTCGGCGCGGCCCAGACCGATTTCGGGTCGTTCCCCGACGAAAGCTACCGGTCGCTGTTCCGCACCGCGTTCGAGGAGGCCCGCGATTCGGTCCCGGCGGGCCTCGACCCCGAGGACGTAGACGAGGCTGTCGTCGGCACCCTCGGCGTGGGTGGCAGGCAGTTGGGCCTCTCCGGACCGGCCGTCACCGAACACGTCGGTCTCCACGGCATCCCGACCACGCGAGTCGAGAACGCCTGCGCGGCCTCCGGGTACGCGGTCCGGCAGGCGGTACAGGCCGTCAAGTCCGGCATGGCCGACGTGGTGCTGGCCGGCGGAGTCGAAATTATGACCGACATGTCCGGCGACGCCACGAAATACTGGTTGGGTGTCTCGGGCGAAACCGAGTGGGAGCGCCTCTCTGGAACCACCTTCTCCGGGGTCTACGCACAGATGGCCGACGCCCACATGGCCGAGTACGGCACCACGACCGAACAGATGTCCCACGTCGCGGTCAAGAACCACCGGAACGGTGCCAAAAACCCCCACGCTCAACTCGGCTTCGAGTGTTCGCTCGAAGATGCCGAAAACGCCCAGACGGTCGCCGACCCCCTCACGCTCTACCACTGCTGTCCGACCAGCGACGGGGCGGCCTGCGCGGTCATCGCCAGCGAGGAGGTCGTAGACGAGTACACCGACGACCCAATCCGAGTCGCCGGGGTCGGGGCGGCCAGCGACGCGGTGGGCCTGTTCCAGCGCGATAGCTACACCGGCATCGAGGCCTCCCAGCGCGCCGGCGAAACCGCCTATCAGCGCGCCGGAATCACTCCCGACGACCTCGATTTCGCCGAGGTCCACGACTGTTTCTCCATCGCCGAGATTCTGGCCTACGAGGACTTGGGCTTCTGCGAACCCGGCGAGGGCGGGCGACTCGCCGAGTCCGGCGCGACCGAACTCGACGGCGACCTGCCGGTCAACACCTCGGGCGGTCTCAAGTCGAAGGGCCACCCCATCGGCGCGACCGGCGCGGGACAGGTCGCTGAGGCCTTCAAGCAACTCTCCGGCGACGCCGGGGACCGGCAGGTCGAGGGCGCGACACGCGGCCTGACCCACAACGTCGGCGGGAGCGGCGGTGGGGCCGTGGTTCACATCTTCGAGAAAGAACGGGAGGTGGCGAAATGAATCCCAAAATCGAGGCGGTCGGAGCCTACGCCCCCCGATTCCGGGTCTCCGCCGAGGAGTTCGAGCAGGCGTGGGGCCAGTTCCACGCCGGCGGGGTCAACTCGAAGGCAGTCCCCGACGCCGACGAGGACGCCCTGACGATGGCCTACGAGGCTGTCCGGCGGGCGCTCGACGCCGCCGACCTCGCGGGCGCGGACGTATCATCTTTAATATTCTCCTCTACGACGCCGCCGCTGGCCGAGGAGGACCTGAGCGCCCGCCTCGGTGGGATGCTCGGCGTCGGACAGTCGGCGACCCGACACGTCGTCACCGGAAGCACGCGGGCCGGAACGCGGGCGCTCGACGCCGCGCTCTCGGCCGGGCCGTGGGACGATGGAGTGGGCTTGGTCGTGGCGAGCGACTGCCCGCGCGGCGAACCCGATAGCGCCGAGGACCACGCCGGCGGAGCGGGCGCGGCCGCGTTCGTCCTCTCGGAGTCGGGCGATGCCGAGGTGCGCGAGCGGGCCGAGTACGCCGAGGAGTTCCCCGGCACGCGCTTCCGGCGCTCGGGGTCCGAGACCGTCGAGGGCCTCGGCGCGACCGGATACGAGCGACAGGCGTTCACCGAGACGCTGGCCGGAGCGGCCGAGCAGATTGATTTCGACGGAAGCGAGATAGATGCCGCCGCGGTGCAGGCCCCGAACGGCAAGATGCCCTACCGCGCTGGGGGCGCGCTCGGCGTCGGTACCGAGACGATTCAGGCCGGCGCGACGGTCCACGACTTGGGCGATACCGGTGCGGCGAGCGTCCCGCTCGGGATTGCCAAGAGCCTCGCACAGGGTGCCGAGACGGTTCTGGCGGCGTCGTTCGGAAGCGGCGCGGGCGCTGACGCCCTGCTGGTCGAGACCGGTGGGGACGACGTGGCGGCCGAACTGGCGCTGGACGACGGCGAGGAGGTCAGCTACGCCGAATATCTCCGCAAGCGCGGCGAGTTGACCGCCGGCCCGCCGGACGGCGGCGGGGCCTACGTCAGCGTGCCCTCGTGGAAGCGCACCCTCGACCAGCGCCACCGCTTGCTGGCAGGGAAATGTCCCGATTGTGGGAGTCTGAACTTCCCGCCGGAGGGCGCGTGTAACTCCTGCAAGTCGCTGGTCGATGAGTACGAGACGGTCGAACTCACCGGCGAGGGCACCGTCGAGGCCTCGACGGTCATCTCGCAGGGGGGTGCCCCGCCAGAGTTCGCCGAACAGCAGGCCCAGTCGGGCGATTTCGGCGTTGCTGTCGTGGCTCTGGAAGGCCCGGACGGCGGCGAGGCCAGCATCCCGGCGCAAGTCGTCGGCGCTGAGGCCGGGAGCGTCGAAATCGGTGACGCCGTAGAGACGACGATGCGGCGGATTTACACGCAGGAAGGCGTGACGAGGTACGGATTCAAGATGCGTCCGCAGGGAACGGAGTGACCAAGGACGGATTTCACACGAGACGAGTCGCACGCCCGGAATGGCCGGGGGATTCAGTCTCGCTTTTCTGACCCCAAGATAGTTTACAGAGACTGTGTATAGGTACACGTATGGGTAGTAAGAACATCTCGATAACCGAGGACGCTTACGAGCGACTAAAAGCACACAAACGCGAGGGAGAGAGCTTTACAGACGTGATTGTTCGTCTGACGGAAGACGAGCGCGACATCATGAGCGGATTTGGCGCATGGAGTGGTACTGACAAGGGAGACCATGCTCGGAAAGCCCGCGAGCAGTTGAACGCCGAGTTTGAGGACGGTCGATGAAGTGTTTGGACAGTAGCGTTCTCATCGCGTATCTCGAAGAGGATGAGACCGCCTTACACTACATTTCTGACCACCTAGACGAACCGCTGTACGCGCCGAGTCTTGCGCTATTTGAGGTCTATCAGGGCGCGGTTTTCGGAGACGATGAAGACGAACCGGAGGTGACACGCCAGCACTTGGACTGGTTGGACGACATTCTACCGTTCACTGAGGCTACAGCGCTGGAAACAGCTCGGCTCCAGTCAGAATTGCTTGACGAAGGAACACCGCTTGCACCGCGTGACGCGATGATTGCCGGGAGCGCACGGGAAGTCGGGGCGACGTTGGTCTCCGAAGATGGGGACCTCACGAACGATGGCGTCAAGACCGTGATGGCCGCTGAATCCTATGAATAGTTCCCTATCCAACTAGCTAACAAATACATATAATTTCATAAGACACCTATATCTACATATAATATATAGTTATATGCCCTAAAGGGTTATTTATATTGCTCTAACTGAAAACACTCGATGCACCGAACAGAATAAAATCGAATCTGTTTCCGAGCGCCTGATACGCGGCCCGACCCGAAACCGAGAGATAAACGCTTAACCCCGCGCCGAACGCCGTTCTACCCGACATGAGAGACCTACAAGTCGCTGTACTCGGCGCAGGAACGATGGGTCACGGGATCGCCCAAGTCTCGGCGATGGCCGGCCATAGCGTGACGATTCGGGACATCGAGGAGGACTTCGTTCAGGACGGTCTCTCCTCGATAGAGCAGAACCTTCAGGGCGGCGTCGAGCGCGACAAAGTGACCGCCGACGAGAAAGCGGCCACGCTCGACCGCATCTCGGGCACCACCGACCTCGCCGAGGCCGTCTCGGACGCCGACCTCGTAGTCGAGGCGGTTCCCGAGGACGTGGACCTCAAGAAACAGACCTTCGAGGACGTGGAGGCAGAAGTCGCAGACGACACCATCATCGCCTCGAACACCTCATCGCTCCCCGTGACCGAAATCGTCTCGGCGCTGGAGAATCCCGGCCGGGGAATCGGCCTGCACTTCTTCAACCCGGTCCACATCATGCAGTTGGTCGAGGTAGTCGTCGGCGAGCAGACCGACGACGAGACTGTCGCGTTCGCCACCGACTACATCGAGGACATCGGCAAGACCGCCATCGAAGTGCAGGACACCGCCGGGTTCGCCTCCTCGCGCCTCGGGGTCGCGCTGGGCGTCGAGGCCATGCGCATGGTCGAGGAGGGCGTCGCAAGCCCCCGCGACATCGACCAGTCGATGGAACTGGGCTACAACCACCCGATGGGTCCGGTCGAACTCGGCGACGTGGTGGGACTCGACGTGCGCCTCGACATCCTCGAACACCTCCGCGACGAGTTGGGCGAGCGGTTCCGCCCGCCCCAAATCCTGCGCCGGAAGGTCCGGGCCGGGAAACTCGGCAAGAAGACCGGCGAGGGCTTCTACGTCTGGGAGGACGGCGAAATCGTGGGCACCTCCGGCGACTGGGGTGAGGAGGAATGAGCGACAACAGTGAAGGCCGACCCGGTGAGGACGACATCGGAAGCCCCGAAGCGGTCGGCGACGAGTGCGAAACTGTCGGCGTCTCGGTCGGCGAGGAGGTCGAACACGTCGCCACCGTCACGCTCTCGCGGCCCGACGCCCGCAACGCCCTGAACGCTCAACTCCGCGCTGAGTTGAAGGACGTGCTGGACGCCATCGAGGCCAGCGACGTGCGTGTGGTCGTCCTGACCGGTTCCGACGAATCGGGCGCGTTCGTGGCAGGTGCCGACGTGACCGAACTCCGCGAGCGCGGTCCCCTCGAACAGCGCGAGGCCAGCAAGCGCCCCCGAGTCTACGAGTACGTGGACGACCTCGAACAGCCGGTTATCGGGGCCATCAACGGCCACGCCCTCGGCGGCGGGTGCGAGCTCGCCCAAGCCTGCGACACCCGAATCGCCCGCGAGGGAGCGAAGTTGGGTCAACCGGAAATCAACCTCGGCATCATGCCCGGCGGCGGCGGCACCCAGCGCCTCGCGCGTCTCGTCGGCGAGGGTCAAGCGATGAAACTCATCCTCTCCGGCGAACTCATCGACGCCGAGGAGGCCCGCGACATCGGCCTCGTGGACGAGGTTCACGACGAGGACGACTTCGAGGACCGAGTGTACGACCTCGCCGAGTCGATGGCCGAAAAGAGTCCGCTCGCGCTCGAATTCGCCAAGAAGGCCGTGAAGGCTTCCAGTCGGATGGACTTGGAGCAGGGTATCGAGTACGAGGCCGAACTGTTCGCCCACCTGTTCGCCTCCGACGACAAAAACGAGGGCATCGACGCCTTCTTCGAGGACCGCGACCCCGAGTGGGAAGGGAAGTAATCGAACCGAGCGGTCCACTTCTCGCGGTTGGTTCGCGCATCGTCTCTCGCGGTTGGCGCGCGCAGAACCTCGCGCAAGCGCGCGGTAACGCGCGCCGGCACACGCCGTACATCAATATGTACTGGCCTAAAGCAATCTTGCGCTTGCCTTCGACTACGAAACGACCGTTCGAGACGACGGAGAATCGGGTAATTACTCTCAGCGCATCAGTTCGCCGCCGTTGACGTTCAGGGTCTCGCCGGTGACGAATCCGGCGTCTCGGAGGTAGGCCGCGGCGTCGGCGATGTCCTCGGGTTGGCCGAACCGCTCGACCGGGATGTTTGCCATCTCGTCGCGCTTCTCGTCGTCGGTCCGGTCGGCGGTCATGTCGGTCTCGATGTGGCCCGGCGCGATGGCGTTGACCCGGATGTCGGGCGCGAAGTCGCCGGCGTGACTCTTGGTCAGACCGAGGAGACCGGCCTTCGACGCCGCGTAGTGGCACTCGACCGGCGCGCCGGTATAGGCCAGAATCGACGAGACGTTCGTGACCGAGGGCGTCGGGGCGGCGTCCGACTCCTTCAGATGGGGCAGGGCGGCCTTCGTGACGTTGAACGCGCCGTTGACGTTGGTGTCCATCACGCTGTCGAAGTCCTCGGGCGAGAGGTCCTCGGTGTGGACGTGCTGGTCCACCCCGGCGTTGTTGACGACGTGCGAGAGGTCGCCGAAGGCCTCGACTGTGGCGTCCACGAGGTCGGCGGCCTCCTCGGGGTCGCCCACGTCGCCCCGGACTGCGACGGCCTCGCTGTCGGTGTTCTGCTGGATGGTCTCGGCCACGGCCCGCGCCTTCTGGGCGCTGGAAACGTAGTTGACGGCGACGTCGTAGCCGTCGCGCGCGAACCGCTCGGCGATTGCCCGGCCGATACCCCGCGAGGACCCGGTGACGAGTACTGCTGGCATACCCCAATCACGGCACGCCGGGGACTTGGCAGTTGCGTCTCCGCTCGTGCAGACCTCGGCGTTTATGCCCGCCGGGCGTCATGCGACTGCCATGAGCGATTCCGGTTCGGCGACCCCACCCTCCGACCCGCCCCACGAACCCGAGTTGTCCGACCTGTTGGACGAACTCGAAGAACTGGAGGAGACCGTAGACGACCCCGACGAGCGCCAGCAGGTCCGGGAGACGATTCGGGTGGCCCGCCGGGTCCAACCGACTCCGTTCGGCCGGGTCATCCGGGGGTTCGACCGCCACGACGCCTCGGAGGCGCTGGTCGGGAGCGTCCTCATCGGCGTGCCGATGCTCGCGGAGGGCGGCACGCTCGAAATCGGCGCGTTTCTGGCGCTCCACCCGGTGTCGTTCGTCGCCACCGTCCTCGCCACTATCGGCCTCGTCGTGGGCGTCCTCTACGTCGCGGAAATCCAGCAGGTCGAAATTTATCGGCCCTTCTTCGGCGTGATTCCCCGGCGACTCGTGGGCGTGCTGGGGATTTCGTTCGTCACCGCAGTCGCGCTGATGACCGGGTGGGGGCGAATCGAGTGGTCGGACCCGTGGCTCGCGCTCTGTCAGACCACCGTCGCGTTCGCGCCGATGTCGCTGGCCGCCGCCCTCGGGGACATCCTGCCGGGGTCGTAAGCCCTCCTGCGATTCCGCGCTCGTCGGAGAACGTTTCAGCCGTCCGTAACGTCGGCACAAAGTATATCTGCGTGGTGCGGGTATTGGTATCTGTTCACACGGATTTCCGGTGAGACGTATGATAGAATGTCCACACTGCGGTTCTGACCTGAATCGTCGGACGAAGACGCAGACGCGGCGCAACGGCGAACCACTCGGGAGCAAATCGACCGGTTCGGAACTCGTCTCCTGCCCGGACTGCGACGAGATGATAGACGGGTTCACGGCCCACTGACGGGACCCTCCTCTTTTTCGTCGAGCAGAAATCAGAGCGAAGACAGCGCCTCGCGCGCGTTCTCGACGGCGGCCTCCTTGTTGGCGGGGTAGGCCTCGACTTTCGCCCGGAAGGTAATGCCCTCGCCGAGTTCGGCCTCGCCACGGTAGGCCGACTGCTTGTCGAGGCGCAGGAACATCGCGCAGTTGTCGTTCACGCGCTGGTCGAGTTCGTCCAGCAAGTTGTCGGCGTCGGGGAGTTCGGCCACCTTCGAGAGGACGTGGCGCATCTCGTCGGCGTTCTCGACGCGGGCCGAGAGGACGAGAATTCGGTCGCCGTGGTGGCCCTCGCTGGTCGCGCGCTCGATTTCGAACTCGTCGGGGAGGTAGGTCCGCAGGGCCTGCTCGACGCGCTTGTCGTCCTCGGTCGCGTAGCAGAACGCCCGCAGGTCGATGTAGTGAAACGGAACTTCGGCCATCAAGAGACGGTAGAATCCCCGGACGGAAAAAGGCGTTTCGTTCGGTTCAGACCGTGACGGCGTTTTTCTGCGAGAGCGATTGCGGGACGGTCACGCGGTAGAGCGTGACTGCGCCGTGCTGGGTGACGATTCTGACCTCGGCCTCCTCGCCCTTCTCTAGACCGTCACCGTCGTCGTCGAGGAGGACGGCCGGAATCGTGATTCGGAACCGGTCGGTCTGGTCGGACAGCACCGGCACGGTGTGACCGGGGTCCTGAATCGGGCTAATCTCGAACTCGTCGCTCGCGGGGTCGATGACGTAGTTCCCGCCCGCCATGGTGGCGTTCTTACCGACGAGCGTCTCGGCGGTGTCGGGTCCTATCCACTCGATGGTCGCCGCCGAGAGATTCACGTCCTCGGACCCCGACCCGCGCATCACGGTCAGGTTCACGTAGTCGACGTGAGCGTCGTCGGTGACGTTCCCGTAGGCGCTGACGACCTGCGCCCGATTCGAGACCTGTGCGCTGGACTCCTGACCGGTCTGTTCGGACTTGGTTTGGAGGAACCCGGCGGTGTTGACAAGGACGCCGGCGGCAATCGCGGCGACCAGCACCATAGCGATGAACACGATGAGCGTACCGATACCGACCTGTCCCCTGTCGGGGAGTCGCTTCTGCAGTGAGATGTCCATACTCCTAAATACGAACAAATGTATTTATTTCTTATGTATGTCTGACGCACGCTAGATGCGTCACTCGTCGGGCAGGCGTCGGAAAAAATCGACAGTGGGTCTACTCGTCGTCTTCGACGGCTTCCAGCGCGTCCTCGGGGATGCCGGTCTCTTGGCCGTCCTCGAAGCTGACGGTGTAGGTGCTGTCGCCGAACATCGTGTCCATCACTTGCGTAATCTGACCCTCTTGGCCGTCGTACTCGCTGTGCTCGTCGTGCAGGATGACGCTGTCGTCTTCCTCGAAGCTCATGCGTCGGAATAGCCCGGCGGCCGGTAAAAACGACCCGGTTCGGGGACGGCCGAGCAAACAGTCGGCGCTCCGCTCGGAGACCGGTCGTCACGTCGTCGTCGGTCCGACGGCCGACGAGCGAACCGTCCTCGAAAGAAACAATTACAATTTATAGACGTGTATAAATAATTCCTTCAGACCATTATATGATTGTCTGTGGGCCAGTACTCGCCACCTACTCTCGGACCATCACCCGGATACTTCGGCCGTGACGAGCCACGTCCCGTCGCTCGATTCCCGCACGGGCCACCGGGCGACCGAAGGCTTATTCGGTCGCCCGGAATAGCTTCTTGGTATGATTTCGCGCTCTCCGTCCGCCGTCCGTTCACCGTCAGTCGCCAGTCGTTCGCCGCCGGTCGTCACCCGGTCGTCGCCGCGATGACGACGGTAGACGACCTGTGGTATCTCACCACGCAGGCCGAACAGCAGGCCGAGCAGGTGTACCACCGTCTGACCGACGCCTACGACGACTTTCTCGAACGCACCCACAGTCGGCGAGTCTCGCGCTCGCGGTTCCGGACGCTGGCCGAGCGCATCGCCGAGTTCGGCGCACCCTACGGCGCGCACTCGGTAGTCTACCGGCCCTCGGGCGAACTCCTGTTGGTCTGGCACGCCGGCGTGGACATGTGGGTCGTCCCCGGCGGCGAACCCGACCCCGGCGAGTCCTTCCGCGAGGCCGCCGAGCGGGAACTCGCCGAGGAGGCCGGCGTCTCTGCCCAGTACGACGGCCTCGCGCTGAACGTCCGGGTGGACATCCGGTGCGACGACTACTCGACGTGGGGTGTCCTCCCGCTGTTCGAGGCCCGCCCCGAGGACGACCCGACGCCCGAACCGGCGGACCCGGACGGTGAAATCACCGAGGCGGCGTGGTTCGACGACCTGCCGGAGAACACCCGCGACCGGGACGACCTGCGGGCGTGGCGGGAGTTCGCGCTGGAGTGACGCCGGCGTCAGCCGTGAGAAACGCCGTCGCCGGCCTCGGCCTTCTTCCGGCGGAGCGCGGCCCGAGCGTTGCTGGCGTCGTAGCCGAAGAAGACGTTCTCGGCGTACTCGTCGGCGACTTCGGCGGCGTGAATCAGGTTGTCCACGTCAACGTCCACCGCGTAGAGTTCGACGCTGAAGGGGGTATCCAGCGCGTCCTCGAACCCGCTGGCGATGGTTTCGAGCCAGTAGGTCGTGGTGTAGGCCATGTCGTAGAGGGGCACGACGAACTCGTCCACGTACTCCGAGAGGGCGTCTAAGTCCAGTCCGGCGCGCTCGTAGAGGTGGCCCGGATACGGGTCGGGGTAGAGCGTGAGATAGGTCTTGCCCGGAATCCGGTCGGTGGCCTCGGCCACGAACTCGGTAATCACGTCGGCGCGCCACTCGAATCGGTCCTCGAAGTCGCTCTCCTCGAATCGGGCGGTACAGCGGTCACAGTAACAGTACTCCGCGCGCGGGAAGCCAACGTCGTCCAGTCGCACGTCGGGGTTGACCTCGGCGCAGTCCGAGACGATTTCGAGCAGGCCCTCGCGGTAGTCGTCGCGGGTCGGGCAGACGTAGGCCCAGTCGAAGTAGGGCCGCTCGCGGGTCGCTCGCTCGCCCTCGTCGCTGACCGGCGCGAGGTCCGGGTCGGCCTCGACTGCGGCGTTGTCCCCGAAGCACGACACCATGCTCACCCCCGACTCGACCGGTTCGGCCGACCGACCGGTCACGTCCTTGACCTCCAGAAAACTCAGGTCGAACTCCGGCCAGTCGAGTTCCTCCTCGTTGCGCGTGACGACGCCGAACATACCCCGACTTGGCGGGCCGACTGGGTAAGTGGTTCGTTCTCTGGCGCTCGCTATCCTCGACTGCACCCCTTCGGTAGACTCCCGTCGGTCAGTCCGGGTTGCTGGACGCCGCCGACCGACCAGTTCGACGCCGCGCCCTTGATGACGAGGGCCTCGCCGACCGTGCCGTTCTGCACCGTGATGTCGGGATTTTCATCGCCGGCCTGCGGAGCAATCGAGGAGTTCCCGGCGGCCTGCGACCCGAGCGTGGCGTTGCCACAGAGGAAGGCGGCGTCCACCACGATGCGGTCGATGACGACGCCCGAGACGGTCTGGTTTTTGGTCCAGTGGCGCTCTAAGGTCCGGTTCTCGACGTTGGGGTCGATGAACCCGCCGCCGGGGATGGAGAGAATCGACTTGTTCCGGATGACCAACTTTCGGGCGGTCACGCTCTTGAGTCGCCCGCGCTCGATTTCGAACTGGCCGACCGACACGTTCGACAGCGTGACGTTGGCCCGCGACCCGTTTTCGGTCGTGGCGTTCCGAATCAGGACCTCATCGACCGTGGCGTTCACCACCGTCGAGTTCCGCAGGAGCCACGTCTCGATGGTCACGTTGTTGAGCGACACCTTGTACTGGGCTATCGGCCCGCCGGTCCGGTGGATTGGCTCGTCGGTCACCCCGACTCGGTCCGCCGGGGCGTTTCGGTCGGCCTCGGCGTCCGCGATGCCCGCGACCGGGGCGACTCCCGCGAACAGAACCAGCGCCGACAGTGCGACCGTAAGCGTTGCTCGTGTACTCATTCCCAGAGACGTACTCCGACGCGGAAGATAAACGAAAACGACCGTTCTGACCGTTTGGAAGCGTAACGAAACGTTTCGGGCCGAGTAGCGGCCGCTTATCCCGACTCCGCCGGGAGCGCCGCCAGCGCGAGGACGCCGCTACTTGACTGCGATGTGGGCCGCGAGGTCCTCGCGGACGATGGTCTCGCAGTACTCGCACCGAACCCCCTCGTCCAGCACGTCGAATTTGGTCTCGACGGGTTCGTTGGCGTTGGTGATGCAGTTGTGGTTCGGACACGACAGCACGCCGACCACGCGCTCGGGGCGTTCGAGGTACTGCTTCTCGACCACCTCGTACTCCCGGATGATGTTGATGGTGGCCTCGGGCGCGATGAGCGACAGCACGTCCACCTCGTCTTGGCTGAGTTCGCGGCCCTCGACCTTCACGATGTCCTTCTGGCTCATCTGGTCGCTCGGGATGTTCATGCCGACGCTGACCGTCTCGCCCGCCCGGCCGTCGATGCCGAGGATGGCGAGGACGTTGAGGGCCTGTCCGGCCCGGATGTGGTCGATGACGGTGCCTCGGGGAATCTTGCTCACGCGGAGTTGGTGGTCGCTCATCGGTTGTCCTCCAGCATCCGGTCGAGAAGCGCCATGCGGACCGGCACGCCGTTGTGGGCCTGTTCGAAGTAGGTCGCGTACTTGGTGTCGTCAACCTCGGGCGCGATTTCGTCCACTCGCGGCAGGGGGTGCATGACCGTCAGGTCGTCCTTCGCCGATTCGAGCGTTTCGAGGTCGATGCCGTACTCGCCCGCGACCTGCTGGTACTCGTTCTCGTCGGGGAATCGCTCGCGCTGGATGCGGGTGACGTACAGCACGTCGAGCGCGGGCAGAATCTCGTCGAGTTCCGTATGCTCGCGGACCATCGCGCCCGACTCGTGGAGGTCGTAGCGCACGCTCCGGGGCAGTTTCAGGCTCTCGGGGCTAATGAAGTGCTGGTCCGCGTCGAAGTTGGTCAGGGCGTTGGCCAGCGAGTGGACCGTCCGGCCGTACTTCAGGTCGCCCATGATGCCGATGGTGAGGTCGTCTAAGCCGGCGTTCTCTCGGATGGTGTAGAGGTCCAGTAGGGTCTGGGTCGGGTGGTGGCCCGCGCCGTCTCCGGCGTTCAGGAGAGGCACGTCCACGAACTCGCTGACCATCTTGGCCGCGCCCTGACTCGGGTGGCGCAGAACCATCGCGTCGGCGTAGCCCTCGATGACGCGGGCGGTGTCGGCGAGGCTCTCGCCCTTCTTGACCGACGAGGACTCGACGCTCCCCATGTCCACGATGTCGCCGCCGAGGCGCTTGATTGCGGTCTCGAAACTCATCTTGGTGCGGGTACTCGGCTCGAAGAAACACAGGCCGAGGATGGCGTCGTCGTGGCGGTCGGCGAACGCGGCCGGGTCGGCGTCGATTTCGGCCGCGCGGTCGAGGACCGCCTCGACGTTCTCTCGGGAGAGTTGTTTGGCAGTTATGAGGTGGTCGTGCCGCATTGGTAGTGTATCGGGAGCGAGTGGGCCTTGAATCTCTCGGAGTGAGTCGAGTCCGAGGCCAGAATTATCGCTCGTCCGACACCTGCGCGACGTAGGTGTAGCCCTGCGTCCCGATGCGCTCGTCGTAGAACTCGCCGGTCCGGTCGTAGCCCGCCGACTCGTAGAACGACACGGCGCGGTCGTTCTCGGCCATGACGCCGAGGAGGACGCGCTCGCCGCCCCAGTCGGCGATGGTCTCCTCGGCGCGGGCGAGCAACTGCTGGCCGATTCCCTCGCCCCACCGTTCGGGCGAGACGTAGAGTCGCCCGAGGTCGTAGACCGCGGGGTCGTCGTCGCTCGGCCGGGCCGAGACGAATCCCACCGGGACCCCGGCGTCGTCCACTGCAACCGCGAAGACGGTTTCGTCGTCCTCGATTTCGGCCCGGAAGCTCTCGGCGTCGTAGTGGTCGCCGAGGAAATCTTCGACGGTCTCCTCGCCGATTATCGGCGCGTGGGCCTCCTTCCACGCCCGGCGGGAGACTCGCTGGAGCGCGTCGATGTCGGCGGGTCTGCCCCGTCGAATCTCGATGGACATACCGGGGGTTCGCTCGCGGGGAAAATAGTGGTTCGGGAGGCGTAGCGGCGGGATGCAGGGGCCGCGCGCTGGCGTTCAGTGCGGTCGCCTGAGCGGCCTCTATTCGGAGCGAATGGAGAGCAGAGGATACGTCGCTTCGAAAGAGTCTCGCCATCGCAAAAACCTCCGATTTTCGAACGACTACGTTCGGTGAGACCTCGTGCTGTTGGGCGTGACTCGCTGTGTCACGCCAGCGCAGGCCGGAGTAGCAGTCACTGCAACCATCAAGCAATAAAAACAATTGCTTAGAAAACAAATATCTATGCTAGAGTGCGTCTGAATCACTCGAACGTCGGAGTCAATCGTCACGCGCTCGTCCCGAGAAAGCAAACCGTTTTCCGGCCCGTCATCGTACCACACGCCGAATGAAACGCTGGCTCTCCATCTACCTCAAGGGCGTGTTCATGGGTGCCGCGGACGCCGTACCCGGCGTCTCCGGCGGTACCATCGCGCTGATAACCGGTATCTACGAGCGACTCGTCGGGGCCATCGCCGCCTTCGACCCCCGCGTGGTGGCCGACCTGCTGAGGGCCTACAATCCCGAGGCCCGCGGGCGAATCGCGGGGATGCTCCGCGAGATGGACGTGGCGTTCCTCCTCGTTCTGGGGAGCGGAATCATCACCGCCGTCGTCGCAGTGACCGGTCTCCTCGAACACGCGCTGGAAGCGTCTCCCGCAATCGTGTTCGCGTTCTTCGCGGGCCTGATTCTGGCCTCGGCAATCGTCCTCTGGAGCGAGGTCGGTCTCGACACGCCCGGTGAGATTGCGGCCGCAGTCGTCGGGTTCGGGGTCGCCTTCGTCGTCGCGGGCATCTCCGCCGAGTCCGGTCTCCCCCACGCGGTGCCCCTGCTGTTCGTCGCCGGGGCGCTCGGCATCAGCGCGATGGTCCTACCGGGCGTCTCGGGGTCGCTCCTGCTCTTGCTCCTCGGCCAGTACGAGTTCATGGTCGGCGAACTGCAGGGCTTCATCGACGCGGTGCTGGCGGGTGCGGTCGATACCGCGCTCGACTCGCTGGTCAACATCTCCGCCTTCCTTGCTGGCGCGGCGGTCGGCATCCTCACCTTCGCTCGGGTCGTGGAGTGGGCGCTGTCGAACTACCACCAACTCACCCTGACCTTCCTCGTGGCGCTGATGGTCGGCGCGCTCCGCTACCCCGTGGCCGAGGTGATAGCCGAAACTTCAGCGTGGACTCCGAGCCACACAGCCAGCGTCCTCGTCGCGGGTCTGGTCGGCGCGTTCGCGGTCCTGCTGGTTGATTACTACACCGACGACTTGGAGTACGTCGAGGACGACCCCACCGACCCGACGCCGGCACCCCGCAACGACTGAGAACCGGCGGAGCTACGTCCGGCGCTCGGCGTCTACCCGGCGGAACACGGCGACCGGGAACCGGGGTTCGACGCGACTCGGGTGGCGGCCGCTCCCCGCGGACGAATCGGCCGCAACTCGTTCGAGGACGTTCCGCTCGGCGAGTTCGTAGAGGAACCGCTTGACGGTCGCCGGCGATAGGTCCGACCCCTCCGCAATGGCGCTCGCTGTGTCGTCTATCGGCGGAATCGGGTCGAGCGCCACCAGCGCCGAGAGGACCGCCCGGCGGTTCTCGGGCAGGGCGAACACTCGCCCGACGTGGACGCTGTTCTCCGGCACGCCGTCGATGCCGGCGTCCACGTCGCTGGCCCGGATTCGGTTGGCACCGTCGGCCTCGGCCCGGTCGGCCGCGCCGAACAGCGCCGCCAGCGCGTCGTGTGCATCGCCGGTGGCCCACTCGGCGACTCGCCGGGCCTGCCCGTGCCCGAGGGCGTTGCTCGCCAGCGCCTGCGAGACTCGTTCGGTCAGGATGTCCACCAGCGCGTGCTGGCGGTACTCGGGCACGTGGACCGTCTCGGCGCTCCAGTCGTCGGGGACCGACCGGCCCACCGCCACGACTGCCACGTCGTCCGCGAACGGCGCGAACCACTGCCGGAGTTGGGCCTCGGAGGGCGAGTCGGGGTCCGAAACGTGGTCTACGGCGACGACCGCGGTTCTGGTCGGCGAGGAGAACTCCTCGACGACCCGGTTCCGGAGCGTCTCGGTCCCGACGCCTCGCCGGGGAACTGACTCCTCGACCACGGAATCGAGGAGCGTGTGGTAGAATCGGAACTCGCTGGTGGTGCGGTAGGCGTCGAGGTGGACGAATTCGACGGAATCGGTCGCGGTCCCGGCCCGCGTCGTCGTCCCGATTTGGCGGTGGCGCTGGCCGAACTGGTCGTTGAGGTGGGTGAACAGCGCGTTCACGAGCGCCGACTTGCCAGCGCCCTTCGGCCCGTAGATTGCGAGGTCTGGCGGGAGTCGCTGGTCGAACACCGGGTCCAGCACGTCCAGCAGTCGTTCGAGGACCGGTCCCCGGCCGACCGGGTCGGGCAGGTGGACCGCGGGGTTCAGGGGACTCAGGTCCACCAGCAGGTCGTCGTCCCGTGCGGTCTGTCGGCGTGCGATGCGTTGTTCGAGGTCCATGCTCTCAGTCGCTCCTCTCGACCAGCGCCTCGGCCATCACTTCGAGGGGGTGGCGAATCTCGTAGCCCGTGCCGTGTTCCATCTGCATCGCGCAGGTCGGGCACTCGGTCATACCGGTTTCGGCGTCGGCGGCCTCCATGTGGTCGAACATCTCCGCGCCGATTGCCATAGAGGTGTCGTACTTCTCCGCTTTCCACCCGTAGGTGCCCGAGATGCCCGAACACGACTCGCCCACGTCCTCGGCGTTCGCGCCGTCGAGGCGGTCCAACATCTCGATGGCCTGTCCGTCAACGCCCTGATTCCGGGCGTGGCAGGGCGCGTGGTAGGCGAAATCGGCGTCGTCGGCGAGTTCGGCGGATTCGAGTTCGGCCGCCAAGTCCTCGTGGAGTCGCAGGTACTCGACGGCCTCGTAGGTCCGGCCAGCGACGCTGGCGGTGCCCTCGAAGTCGAACAGTTCGGGGTACTCTTGGCGGAGCGACAGCGAACAGGAGGTGCAGGAGGCGATAACGTCCGCGCCCTCCTCGATTGCGGCCGCGAGTTCCGAGACGTTGGTCTCGGCCGCGCGCCGGGCGTCGGCCAGCATCCCGTTGGCGAACATCGGCGTGCCCGAACACTTCTGGGGCGGGACCATAATCTCGTAGCCGAAGTGTTCGTAGAGGCGGACCATCGACTTGCCGACCTCGGGGGTGTTGTAGTTGGAGTAACACCCGTGGAAGTAGGCGACGCGCTTGTCCGCCGACTCGACTTTTGCGCCGCCGCGCTCTGCTCGCGCCTTCCGCGCTCGCTTTTTCGAGGCGGTGTTGCCGCCTCGCTTTTCCCACCACTCCCGAAACGTTTCGTGGGCGAACTCCGGGAACTCGCGTTCGCTGGTGACGCCGAGCAGTTTCTCGCCGACCGACTGGACCAGCGAACTGCCCATGAAGAAGTTGGTGAGTCGGGGGACTTTGCTCCCCAACTCGGCGAAAAAGCGGTAGTTCGACAGCATCCGATTCCGGACGTACTCGCGGGATAGCTTCTCCATCTGTTCTTCCACGAACGCGCCGCGGGCCGTGTTGTGCATCTGGCTCAGGGGCACGTCGGAGGGGCAGGCCGAGTCGCACCGCATGCAGTTCGAGCAGGACATCACCGAGTCGTCGATGTCGTGGTCGTCCTTGCGCTTGAGACGCCACTGCTCGGGTCCCTGAAACTTCGGGCCGGGGAACTCGTCGTCCACCTCGGCGACCGGGCAGTTGGTGTCGCAGGTCGAACACTTGTAGCAGTCGTCGCTCCCCGGCCGGAGGTCCATCTCCTCGCTCTCGGGGAACACCTGCACCGGTTCGAACTCGTCGTCTTCGATGGTCTCCTCGGTTCTCGCGTCGTGGGGGTCTCCCCCGCTCTCTGCGTCACTCATGATTACTTGGTCACCTCTCGGGCCGCAGAGAGTCCGGCTGTCCGCCCGGTGGCGAGCGAGACGCCGCTTCCGGATTTCTCCGCGGGGAAGTCGTAGCCGCCGAGGACCGCCCCGACGGCGCGCAGGTTCGGAAACTCCGGTTCGCCCTCTCGGTCGAGGGGTCGCAGGTCGTCGTCGGTCTCGACGCCGAACCGGACGAAGGGGTGATTTCCGAAGGCGTCGTCGGCGAACCAGTCGTACCGGTCGCTCGGGTGTGGGACGTGGCAGTCGAAAATCGGCTCGGAGACGCCCTCGCGGTCCGAGTCGATGCCTTTGCCCACGAGGCCGCCGGTCGCCAGCACGAACTGGTCGGCGTGGAAGGGGATGGCCGCGCCGTTGCGGTCCACCCTAATCGCGGCGATGCGTCCCGATTCGCCGTCCTCGAAATCGACCACGGGATTGCCGGTCGTGAACCGGACCCCGGCGTCCCGGCAGGCCGACACCAGCGCGCCTTCGAGGCGCATGCCCGGAAGGCTCGGGGGTCCCATCGGCACCTCGAAGACCGCCGCGCCGAGTTCGGCTTCCAGCGACTCGCGGACCTCCTCGGTGTGGTGCTGGCCGAGGAGCGCGGGGAATCCGACGCGCTCCTCGCCGCGGAGATGTGGCTTCACCGCCTCGGCGAGGGCCTCGCGGGCCGGGAGTTCGGTGGTGTAGCCGTCGCCCGCGAGTTCGATTCGCTCGTCGGCGTCGAGCGCGTCGGCGAACCGGGTTATCTTGGCGTCCACTCGGAAGTCGCCGGGGAACGAAATCGTCGCGCCGCGGGCGACGAACGGGACGCCCGCCGATTCGAGGTGGTCAGCCGAAAGCGGCGCGTCGAAGTCGGTGACGGACTCGAACCCGACGAGGAGGACGCTCCGGTCGTCGCTGGCCAGTCCGGCCGCGGTGGTTGCGGGGTAGCGCGCGGTCGGTTTCACGGTCCCGCCGTGGGTCGGCACGAGCGCGTTCCGGTCGGTGTGGCCGCCCCGGTAGCGGTCGCCGACCACCTCGTCGAAAAGCGCGAGGGCCTCGCGGACGCCCTCGACGCCGACTCGGCGGTACGGGTGCGACTCGGGCAAGTCCGGAATCGCGTCGAAGGGGTCCGAGCGAAGGTTTCCGTCGGGGTCGTATCCGAGTACGTCCACCAGTCCGCTCGCGCTCCGGAGCGTGGACTCCTTGTGCGAGAGCAGGCGGACCGCCGCCCCTTCGCGGGCCGCGGCGAGCGCCGCTGTCATCCCGGCGAGGCCGCCCCCGATAACCGTCACGTCGTCTTCAATCGCCACGGTTGCCGCCCTCCCGATGCTCGTCTTCGTTTTTAGACCGACCGCCGTCGGCGGCGGGTCGCGCCGATTCCGAGCCTTCGGCGTCCGACTCGCCCGCGTCGAACGCGCCGAAGTCGATGCTCGAAGGTACACTATCGTTGTCTAAAGCACTCTTTTTGCTGTCTAAAGACTCACTTTTTACGTCTTTACTGTCGGCGTCGCCACGCCGCCGCTCCGCCGTCGGGTCGCGGTCCCGGTTCATCGTGGTGGCGTGGAGCGCGTAGTTCAGCGCGGCCTGCGAGAGTTGTTCGCCCCAGAGGGCGTGGCGCTCGCCCTTCCAGCGCTCCTCGAACAGTTCGTCCAGTGCGGCGTAGGCCTGCGATTCGCCGAACTCGGGGTGGAGTTCGCTCGCCATCCGGTGACAGCAGAATCCGCCCTGACAGTTGCCCATCGACGCCCGCGTCCGGATGCGGACCGCGTTGAGGTCGGTGCCAGACTGGTCGATGGCGTCCCGAACCTCGGCGCGGGTGACGGCCTCGCAGTCACAGACGACCGGATTCGGCTCTGCGGTCGAAAGCACCTCCTCGGTCCTGCTCCCGAGGCGCTGGGCGCTCCGGCGCGCGACCGGCGAGCGCAGGCCGAACCGGTCCATCCCGGCGTCGAGGACCGACGCGTCCTCGCTCCCCGGCAGGGGCACGTCGGCGGTCCGGCAGTCGGCCGAGACGCCGAGTTTGTCGCACACGTGGTCGCTGATTTCCTCGGCCATCATCCGGTAGGTGGTGAACTTCCCGCCGACGATGGAGGTCATCCCGCGCAGGTCGTCGCGGTCGTCGTGGTCGAGGAGGAAGTAGTCGCGGGTGATGTCGGTCGGGTCGGTACTCCCCACTTCCGGGGGTTCGTACAGCGGTCGGACGCCCCAGAACGACCGGACCGTCCGGGCCTCGCCGAGGATGGGAACCAGTCGCTTCAGTTCGTCTATCATCAAATCGACCTCCCACCGCTCCTCGGGGTAGTCTTCGGGGTCCGAGACCTCCTCGTCGGTCGTGCCGAGGATGGCGGTGGTCTCGTGGGGCACCACGATGTCGGCGTCGCCCTTCGGTCGGCACCGGTTGACCACGGTATCGACCTGCCGGCAGTTCATCACGACCATCACGCCCTTCGAGGGCCGGACCTCGATGTCCACGCCCGCCATCTCGCCGAGTTGGCCCGCCCACGCCCCGGTGGCGTTGACCACGTAGTCGGCCCGAATCTCCTCGATTTCGCCCGACTCGCGGTGTTCGCGCTTGCCGGGACCGCTCTCGTGGCGAATCTTCGCCCCCGTAATGCGGCCCTCGTCGCCGAGCAGGTCAACGACTTCGGCGTGGGTCTCGACCCGACCGCCGTGGTTCTCGGCGCTGATGGCGTTGGCCACGCAGAGCCGGAAGGGGTCGATTGCCCCGTCGGGGACCCGAATCGCGCGCTTCACGTCTTTCGTGAGATATGGCTCGTCCTCGCGGGCCTCCTCGGCCGTGAGGACTTCCGCGGGAATCCCGCACTCCCGACACCCCTCCAACTTTCGCTCGAAGTACTCGTCGGGGTCGCCCTCCAGTTGGACGAACTGCCCGCCGGTCTCCTCGACGCAGTGGTCAGCGATGTCCCGGAGGACGCGGTTCTCCTCGATACACTCTCTGGCGCTCGCTTGGTCGGCGACGGCGTACCGGCCGCCGCTGTGGAGCAGACCGTGCATCCGCCCCGTGGTCCCGTGGGTCAAGTTCCCCTTCTCCACGAGGGTCACGTCGAGTCCTCGCATCGCCAAGTCTCGGGCGATGCCGGTGCCGGTGGACCCGCCGCCGATAACGAGCACACCCGTCGTAGTTGTCATTCGCTTTGTCGAAGATGGAACCCGCGCCACTTTACTTTACCGACGGTCCGGACTACCGAGTAAAACTCTTGAGAGTACGCCGAATATTCGGCCAAAACTGCCAGAAAGTCCGCAGAATTTTCCAACTCGACCCGTACCGACGAAAGTTTTATAATGAAAGTCAATATTGTTTACGGGTATAGCCGGACCACACGTAAACGAGGTGCAGGGAATCCGGCACGGCGGACGATAACCAACAGGTGAACGCATGACCAACGAAACATACGTCGGAGCCATCGACCAAGGGACGACCGGCACCCGCTTCATGGTCTTCGACCACGGCGGACAGGTCGTCGCCAACGCGTACGAGACCCACGAACAGATATATCCAGAACCCGGTTGGGTCGAACACGACCCGCTCGAAATCTGGGACAACACCAAATCGGTCGTCGGGTCGGCCCTCGAAAACGCCGGCCTCACCGCCGACCAACTCGCCGCCATCGGCGTGACCAACCAGCGCGAGACCACCCTGCTGTGGGACCGCGACACCGGCAAGCCGGTCCACAACGCCATCGTCTGGCAGGACCGCCGGACCACCGACCGGGTAGAGGAGTTAGAGGACGAGGGAAAGGTAGAGGACATCCGAGCCAAGACCGGCCTCGAAGCCGACGCCTACTTCTCTGCGACCAAGGCCGAGTGGTTGCTCGACAACGCCGACCCCATCAAGACCCAGCGCGCCCGGCCCGCCGACCTGAAAGAGCGCGCTGACGAGGGCGAAATCCTGTTCGGGACCATCGACTCGTGGCTGGTCTACAACCTGACCGGCAACCACGTTACGGACGTGACCAACGCCTCCCGGACCATGCTGTTCGACATCCACGAGATGGACTGGGACGACGCGCTCCTCCGGGAGTTCGGCGTCCCCGAGGAGTGCCTGCCCGAGGTCAGGCCCTCCAGCGACGAGGACTACTACGGGACCACCGACCCCGAGGGTTTCCTCGGAGCCGAAATCCCGGTCGCCGGGGCGCTCGGCGACCAGCAGGCCGCGCTGTTCGGCCAGACTTGCTTCGACGCCGGCGACGCCAAGAACACCTACGGGACCGGGAGCTTCTTCTTGATGAACACGGGCAACGAGGCCGTAGACAGCGACCACGGCCTGCTGACCACGGTCGGGTTCCAGCGGTCGGGCGAACCGGTCCAGTACGCCCTCGAAGGGGCCATCTTCGTCACGGGCGCGGCAATCGAGTGGCTCGAAGACATGTCGCTCATCGACGACGCCGCCGAGACCGAGACCCTCGCCAGAAGCGTCGATTCGACCGATGGCGTCTACGTGGTCCCGGCGTTCACCGGACTCGGCGCGCCTCACTGGGACCAGCGCGCTCGGGGCACCATCGTCGGGATGACCCGCGGGACGCGACGGGAACACGTCGTCCGGGCCACGCTGGAATCCATCGCCTACCAGACCCGCGACGTGGCCGAGGCCATGGTCGCCGACAGCGACATCGAACTTGCCGACCTTCGGGTAGACGGCGGCGCTGTCAAGAACAACTTCCTCTGTCAACTACAGGCCGACATCATCGGCACCGACATCGTTCGGCCCGAAGTGGACGAGACGACCGCACTCGGGTCGGCCTACGCCGCGGGCCTCGCCGTCGGCTACTGGGACGACCCGGACGAACTCCGGGACAACTGGCGGGTGGACCGGGAGTTTGCCCCCGAGATGGAACCTCAGAAGGCCGACGAGATGTACGACCGATGGGACGAGGCGGTCGAACGGTCCCGCGACTGGGCCCGCGACGGAGGCGAATCGTGAGGACCGCACTTCCCGACCAGAACTCATCTGAACGCTTCTTCATATCACAACGACTATCCCGGTCGTTCCGCAACCAAGGCGTAATGACTTCTCGACCGTCCGATAGTCACGGAGGTACTACCTGAATGGCGTGGAGCGACCTGTGGGCGCTGGAGATGTTGCTGGCGGCGTTCGCGGGCGGCGCGTTCGGCGCGGCGCTCGGAGCGCTCCCGGCGTTCATCTTCACCGGCTTCATGGTCATCGCGGGCGAGGCGGCGAATCTCATCGGCAAGGCCGTGGCGGGCGCATCCGAAGCGGGCGCGGCCGGCGAACTCGCCGCGGTCGGCATCACCGGGTCCATCGCGTTCGGCCCGGTGTTCTCGCCGGCAATCAGTTTCGGCGGCGGTGCGGCCGCGGCCGCCTACGCCGCCAAGAAGGGGTACATGGAGTCGGGCTTCGACTACCACAACGCCAAGGACATCGCCTTCGCGCAGGGCACCAAGCCCGACGTGCTGGCGGTCGGCGGCGCGTTCGGCATCCTCGGCTACTGGCTGACCGCGGCCTCCTCGACGCTCGGCATGCCCTACGACCCGATTGCGATGGGCGTGGTCCTCTCAGCCATCATCCACCGCCTCGTGTTCGGCTACGACCTCATCGGCGATACCAGCGGTGGCATCTTCAACATGAAGCCGTTCGAGAACGGCGACCGTCGCATCATCGGCGAGGCCGCGACCGCCGATAGTGGCGAGGGCGGCGAACCCGCCGCCGACGGCGGGACCGAGCAGGGCCGGTTCGTGGTCGAACCGTGGCTTCCCCACCAGTACAAGTGGGTCAACGTGGCCACGCTCGGTCTCGTCGTGGGGATTCTGGCGGCGTTCACCGCCTACAAGACGGGGAGTCCCTTCCTCGCGTTCGGCATCAGCGCGGCGAGTCTGGTCTTCCTCAACTGCGGCGTCGAGAAGATTCCCGTGACTCACCACATCAGCCTTCCCGCCAGCACGGCGGCGCTGGCGCTGGCTCCGGCCGGGATGGCAGTCTCGTCGGCCCCGCCTTCTGAGGTCGCGGCCGCGATTCCGGTCCTGCCCGCACTCGTCGTGGGAGGAGTCTTCGGCGTGATTTGCGCCCTCGCTGGAGAGGCCATCCAGCGAATCTTCTACGCCCACGCCGACACCCACTTCGACCCGCCCGCGGCGGCCATCGTGGTCGGCACCTTCCTCATCGCGGTGCTGGCGGCCGTCGGCGTCTTCCCCCAGAGCGTCTGGGTGCCGGGACTCGGGTTCTGAGCGCCGGACGCTCGGACTTCGACCCGCTCCGACCGCTTTTTGTGGCTGACGCTCCCACGGTGAGGCATGGCTCCGCCGCTCGTCCTCGACATCGACGGCACGATGACCCGGCCCGACGACTCCGTAGACCCGCGGTTCTTCGACCTGCTCCCCGATTGGGACGCGCCGGTGGTCGTCGCCACCGGGAAGGCCTTTCCCTACCCGGTCTCGCTGTGTCACTTCATGTACGTCGAGCAGAACGTCATCGCCGAGAACGGCGGCATCGTCCTCTCGGGCGAGGAGGTCACGACGAACGGCGACGGCGAGGCCGCACGCCGAGTCGCCGAGGAGTACGTCGCCGCGGGCTACGACCTCGGGTGGGGACCGACCGACCTCACGAACCGGTGGCGCGAGACCGAGATTGCAGTCGCTCGGGACCAGCCACTCGGCCCGCTCGAAGAACTCGCGGCCGAACACGGACTGGAGGTCGTGGACACCGGGTTCGCCTACCACGTCAAGTCGCCCAGTATCGAGAAGGGTATCGGTCTCAAGTCGATTGCGCCGCTCCTCGACCGCACTCCCGACGAGTTCGTCGCCATCGGGGACTCGGAGAACGACGTGTCCACCTTCGGCGTCGCCGGCGAGTCCTACGCGGTCGCCAACGCCGACGAGAAGGCCAAGCGCGCCGCAGACGTGGTGTTAGACGAGTCCTACTCCGAGGCCACCATCGGGGTGCTGGACGAACTGCAGAGTCGGGCGTAGCCACTCGTCCCGCCGCGCGAGATTACTCCTGCCCGCGAAGTCGTCGGAGCGCGCCCCGAGCGATTGCCGCGACTGCGACGGCGAGGACCCCGACGACCAGCGCCCACGGTCCCCAATCGCGGTTCATCGGTCGTCCTCCTCGGCGGTGACTTCGGTCTCGCGCCACTCGGCGAAGGATTCGAGGAGACCGTCCTCCTCGAACCGCTCGATACAGGGTACGTCGTAGGGATGTCGCTCCTCGACCCGCGCTTCGAGGCGGTCGTAGGCCTCGTCGGTGGTCTTGGCCAGCAGGACCACCTCGTCGTCGCGGTGGACCTCGCCCTCCCACCGGTAGACCGACGAGCAGGGGAGTCGGTTGACGCACGCCGCGAGTCGCTCCGTCACGAGAGTCTCTGCGAGGTCGGCGGCCTCCTCCGGCGGTGCGGTGATGTAGGCGGTCGGCATACCCGTAGCTCCGTCGCCGAGACGGTTAAGAGTCGGCCATTGGCGCTGTCCTCTCGGATTAGTCGGACTGGCAGTTACGGGGTGGAGCGGCTCTGTCGCCACCAGCGAGGCGGTGGAACCGCCGGGTGACAGTGCTGACTGACTCGCCAGCTATCTGCCCGTAACTGCGCGAAACGTCCGGGCAGGGTTCGTCCCGTTCTCGGATTTAAACCCTCGGCAAGTACCGGCAGGCGACCAAGCCATCAGGGTGAACGTTTCTGCCGGTCGCGGTCACAGCCGTAGTCACTGTCGATTCAGGGGATGGAACGAGACTACACTCAAAATAGCCCATTGCTCTCCGAGAAACGAAACCACGACGAAAAGAACCGCTCGAAAAAACCGAGACTACTCGCGGTCGATTTCCGATTCAGTCCCGACCGGCAACGACCAGCGCACCGGCCCACGCGCTGACCAGACCGACTCGGGCGGGCGAGGTCCCCTTACGGTCGGGCAGGGCGTCGGCGGGCGTCGGTCGTTCCGGCGAATCGGCGGCCGCGCTCGGACCAGCGAGCGCCGAGGAGTTCCCGGACTGATTACCCGACGCCGACTCGTTTCCGGTCGCCGACTCGTTCGTCGGCGCATCGCTTTCGGTCTCGTTACCGGCCGTCGAGTTGGTCTGTTCCTGCTGGAGTTCGATGGTCTCCTCCGTCAACTCGACCGAGGTGGTCTCGTTGGACTCGCCGATGACCTGCGCCTCGGTGACGCCCGCGGAGGTGTTGTGGAAGGTCAGCGACCCGTTCTCGAAGGTCCGGGGCGTGTAGAACTTGTACTGACCCGTCGCTCGCACGCTGACGTTGGTGTAGCCCTCCTGTGGACCCCACTTCTCGTAGCCCGTGGTCGAGTAGGGCAGGGTCATCGTGAACTCGCCGTTCGGGCCGGTCTCGGCCTCTTGGCGGTAGGTGAACGTCCCGTTCTGTCCGGTCGGGGACATCTGGACCTGCGCCGTGACCGTGGTGTTGGCTGGGGCGGTGCCAGTCACCGTCGCGCCGGGCACGCGCTCGAAGGTCTTGACCCACGACGGCGAGGTCTTGAACAGCGCGTTGGGGTTGCGGACGCCCGCCTGCTGGAGCAAGCGGAGTTCCCCGCGGAGCGTCTGCGCGTAGCTTCGGGCGTTCGCGCCCGAGGCCTCGCTCTGCTTGACGACCCGGTAGTGGTTCAGCGCCTTCACCGATTCGCTCGGGAAGGGACCGATACCGCCGAGTTGGGCCGAGTTGTCGCTCTGGACGAACTCACGGGCCTCCTGCATCGTGCGGAACTGCCGGACGATGGTGGCGTTCGGTCCCTGCGGAGCCGTCTTGTAGGAAGCGGTCTGTCCGCTCGGGGTCTGGTAGGTCTGGGCGTTCCAGTCAACCACGATGGGACTCGGTTCGACGCGGCTACCGTGGTAGAGGTAGAGGCGCGCGACCTGACTCTGGTAGTAGCGTTGGTCCTTCATCCGGAAGGCGAGTTGGAGACCGTTCTGGCCCTGCTGGTAGACCGGACTGTAGAAGTCACCGGCCGAGACGTTCTCGTTGAACACCGTCGGCGCGGAGAACTTCGAGGACGGTTCGACCATCTTCCAGTCCACCATCACGTAGCGGGTCTCCTCGCTGTCGTTGCCCAGCGTCTGGATGACGTTGTTCGCGCGCTGTTCGCTCGGCGCGAGGAGGTACTTCGCGGCGGTCTTCGCGCCCTCTTGGAAGGGGTTGGCGTTCGGAATCCGGTTGCCTTCGACCGTAATCCAGTGGCCGTAGTCCCACCACGACATCACGCCGTAGGCCCCTTCGGGGTAGCTGAAGTCGCTGTCGCTCTGGTGGTAGGTGCCGTAGTAGTCCATCTGGTCGGCGTTGTCGGCACCCCCGTAAGTACCCTCTGCGGGCGTGTTGTTGGCCATCCAGTCGAGCGACCCGTCCCACTTGGTGACTGCGCCGGGCGCGGTCTGGCCGGCCTGCATCGCGGTGTTCGTGTTGTCGATGGAGGGGTAGCCCGACGACCCGAGGCTTGCGGGCCAGACGAGGACAGGCGTCACCAACAGGAAGACGAGGACGATGGCGACCACCTGATACCCCTCGATGTCGGTCAGCGACTCGCGGCTTCGCAGGTCCGCGAACGAGAGAACCTGCTTGACCAGATACGCGTTCAGCACCGCAATCGGCACCGCGAGGTAGTAGTTGAAACGAACTTGGGTGAACGCCGCGGCGGTGATGAACGCGGCCCACACCAGCACGAGGAGATACTCTGCGCGGTGGTCGTCCGTGCGGTAGGTCCGCCAGACGAGCCAGAGCGCGCCGAGGACGGCCGTGAACAGCATCAGGCCGTACTCTTGGAGAATCACGTCGTACCACTCGATGCCGAACCGGGGCTGGGCCCGCGAGAGGAAGGGTTGGGCCTCGCCGATGGTCCGGGTCTCGGCACCGGTGCTGAAGCCGACGACGCGAACGATGTTGTTGCTGACGAGTTGGTAGAGCGACGGGAGCGCGACGTAGACGAACCCGACGAGAGCGGCCACGAGACCACCGACCGTCGCGGGGTAGAGCGCCGTCTCCACGTCACGGGCGTCGAACTCGCGGGCGAGCCACGCCATGAAGACGCAACCGCCTGCGACGGCGAACGCCAGAAGCGGCTGGAGCGGCGAGAACTTGGTCGGACTCGGGTCGAGCGTGCCGAGCGGGACCAGCAGGAGGAGGCCCGCCACGGTCATGCTGACTGCGCCGACGAACGCGAGGTGGTCGGGGCTGACGCCGCGGGCGTAGTCGGCAGTCAGCTTGATGCCGAAGAAGACGCCGAAGATACCGACCAGCAGGACGCCCGGCGGCCACGTCCAGAGGTAGAGCGCGGTGGCGATGCCCGCCAGCACGCTGTAGCCGAAGGGCCTGCGGAGCGCCGCGAAGTCGCGGTCGGCGACGAGTTCGTAGACGGGTTTCTCGCGCTCGCCGACGGTCAGCGCAATCATCATGGCGAGGACGGCGAACCCTTGGAAAAGCGGCTCTGCGATGTTGTGGTCGGCGAAGCCCACGAGGCCCCGTCGGAGGAAGGTGCCGGGGAACAGCGCCAACACGACGGCGGCGAACAGGCCGCCGGGTCGGCCGCCGAGGCGCTTGCCGATGAGGTAGGTCGGAATGACGATTAGCGCGCCGAAGACGGCGGGCGCGACGAGGAGGGTTAGCGCGACCGTCTTCTGCGAGGGGTCGCCGAGGCCGACGATTAGCGCGGCGGTGGCGACGAGTTGGTCGTAGAGCGTGCCGAACTGGCCCACGCTGGTCCCGAACGGGAAGTAGGTCCACGGGTCGTAGGGCATCGTCGCGGGCCAGTTCTGCACGGTGTACTGGACTTGCCGGAAGTGATACCATGCGTCGTTTCCGGCGAAGAACACCTCTCCGTCTCTGATGAACTGTCCGTACGACTGGAGTCGTACCCACAGCATGAACGCCATCGCGGCGGCGAGTACGGGGACGTGGTACCAGTCCTCGAACGAATCGAGGACCGAACCGACGGTGTCGGTCGAGTCCTCGACCTGCTCAGTCTGCTGGCTCATTGAATTGAGGAAGTGCCAAAAAGCGCATAAGCCTTATCATCTGAACACGTGTCCGCTCGGGGACCTTTCGGCCTGCGGTCGGTGGCCGGCGGTTGGGTAGCAGTGGGTCGTCAGCGGTGGCGGCGGGCGTCTGTCGTCGGTACGAGGCCTGACGAGACCGGACCGCCCGACCGCCGTTCCGGGGCTGTTTAGTAGATAATAAGTTGGGGAAGCGTATAGCCTCTCTCGATGAACCTCGCTCTCGTTACGGTCGATTCTCTCCGCGCGGACCACGTAGGTTGCTACGGGTACGAGCGGGAGACGACGCCGAATATCGACGAATTAGCTTCTCGCTCTCACGTCTTCACCGACGCCGTGGCCCACGCTTGCGCGACTCGTCCCTCGTTCCCCTCGCTTCTGACATCCACGCAGGGCATGCTCTACGGCGGGTTCGACCACCTCTCGGAGAAGCAGGTGCCCCTCTCGGTGCCCCTCTCCGAGGAGGGCTACGCGACCGGCGGGTTCCACTCGAATCCCTTCCTCTCCGAGGAGTTCGGCTACGCGCGGGGCTTCGACTCGTTCAGCGATTCGGAGGACGACCCGACGCTGGCGTCCCGAATCCGCAAGTACGTCTCGAACAACCTCGACGGGCCGGTCCACGACTTGCTGGAATGGCTCTACAACCGCGGGCAGGAACACGCCGGGGTTGACGTGGGGTCGTACTATCAGGACGCGGAATCGCTCACCGACGAGGCCCTGTCGTGGGTCGAATCGGCCGACGAGCCGTGGTTTCTGTGGATTCACTACATGGACCCACACCACCCCTACATCCCGCCGGACGACCATCAGGTGTTCGGCGAGACCCTCTCGAAGCGCCGCGGGGTCAAACTCCGCCAGCAGGTCCTCGACAATCCCGACGCGCTCTCCGAGGAGGACTGGTCGGACCTCGTGGACCTCTACGACGCCGAGGTTCGCTACACCGACGCCGAAATCGGTCGCCTCCTCCGCGGTCTGGACGACGCGACGTGGATGCTGACCGCGGACCACGGCGAGGAGTTCTACGAACACGAGAACTTCGGGCACAAGAATCGCTTCTACGAGGAACACGTCCACGTCCCCCTGCTGTTCGGCGGGGCCGGAATCGAGGACCCCGACAGACACGACGACCTCGTGGGTCTCAACGACGTGCCGGCGACCCTGCTGGACGAGGCCGGAATCGAGGCTCCCGAGACCTACCGCGGTCGGCACGTCCTGTCGGGCGAGCGCGACCGAGTTGTCGGCGGGTGGGCCAGAAACGCCGGCACCGACCTCGACCGGATTCGCCTGATGAGTCGGACCGGCGACGAGAAGTACATCCGGAACGACGAGGCCGACACCGAGCAACTCTACGACCTGCGAGACGACCCCGGCGAGCGCGAGAATCTCGTGGGTGAGCGCGGACTCGGCGACCACGCCGCGGCGCTCGACTCGTTCGTAGCCGAGATACGCGAGACGGCCGGTCGCTCGGAGTCGGTCGAAGTCGGCGACGACATCGAAGAACGACTCGAAAATCTCGGATACAAATGAGCCGAAGTGGGAGTTTCGGACTGGAAGTTTCGAAGGGGTTCTTGGGGAAGGTACTGCTGATGCTCGTCGGATTCGCCGGGAGCATCGTCTTCGCCCGCGTCCTCGGACCGGTCGGCTACGGTGCCTTCCACGTCGTCGTCGCGCTGGCGAACGTCCTCGACAACCCCATCACCGGTCTCGGCACCGCGTGCAAGAAGCGCATCTCCGAACACGGCCAAGACGCGGGGGCCATCCTCACCATCGGTCTCTCAGCGACCGCAGGACTCGGACTGCTGGTCGGCGGCCTCATCCTCCTCGTCGGTCCGTACCTCGACTACTTCGACATCGACAACGGCCCGCTGTACGTCGCCCTCGTCTTCTTCGGCATCGTCTTCTTCAAGGTCGTGCAACCGATGGTTGCCGGTCGAGGACAGTTCGGGACCGCGGTCTTCCTCGACTCGATACGGTCGTTCTTCACGATTCCGCTCCAGTTGGCGCTGGTCTTTCTGGGGTGGGGCGTCGCCGGGATGGTTGCCGGACTGACGGTGGCCTCGCTGGCGACGGTGCCCCTCGCGCTCTACGTCCTCGACGTTCGGCCCGCGATGCCCGACCGGGAGACGGTTCGGAGCATCTGGGAGTACGCCAAGTTCTCCGTGCCGAGCAACTTCATCGGCACCGCCTACGGCAAGGTGGACATCCTGCTTCTGGGCGCGATTCTGGGGACGGGCGCGTCCGGCCAGTACAAAATCGCCATGCAACTGGTCCTCCCCGGCGCGACCCTCTCGATGGTGATGGGGTCGGGGCTGTTCGCCGAGGTCAGTTCGCTGGCGAGTCGGGGCGAGGAGGTCGCCCAACAGGTCACAAACAACGTCGCGTTCGCGTCGGTGCTGGCCATCCCGCTGTTTTTCGGCGCGCTGGCGATGCCCGAGTCAATCGTCGTCACCGTCTTCGGGAGCGAGTACCGGCCCGCGGGGACGCTCCTCATTGGTCTCGCGGCGTACCAAATCATCCAGACGCAGGCGTCCCAAATTTCGTCGGTCTTGGAGGGCCTCGACCGACCCGACCTCCAGATGTACATCGTCGCCGTGACCCTCGTGACGAACCTGATACTCGGCGTCGTCCTCGTCCGTCGCTTCGGCGCGGTCGGCATCGTCGTCGCCACCATCGCCGCGGAGGCCCTGAAGTTCTCGTGGGTGACGTACCTCGCGCGACAGCACGTGACCTACGAAATCTTCCCGACGCCGGTCCGCCACCAGTTCCTCGCCGGCGTCGGGATGTTCGCCGTGGTCGAACTCCTCCACCGCTGGATTGGCGTGGGGTCGTGGTTCGAACTCCTCGCCATCGTCGGTGTCGGTGCCGTCGTCTACGGGGCCGTGTTGGTGTCGGTCTCTGACATCTTCATGCACACGGCCAAGAGCATCCTCTCTGATGCTCAAAAACAGTATCGGTGAGTGTAGGCAAACAAAAGTATTTCTCTCCCGCTCTCAGATGTACCCGAGGTCTTCGAGTTGCTCCTCGGGGATGTCGAGGTCGTCCTCCTCGGCGGTCGTGTCCTCGACGTGGGCTTCGACCCACTCCCGGACCTCGAAGACGCTCTCGGGGCGCGTGTCCAGCGTCGTCGCGGTGAACGCCCGCCACGAGTGGCCGCCGGGGTTGTCGTCGCCGTCAATCCACGCGGTTTCGATGCCGTGGTCGCTGACCAGAAGCAGTTCGTCGTCGGGACCCATCGCCGACTTGACTTCTTCGAGGCGCTCGATAGTCCACTCGTAGGCGTCGTGGTATCGCTCGCGGTCGTTCCGATAGACGTGACCGGTCGCGTCGATGACGTGGACGTGCGAGGCCACGAGGTTCAGGTCGTGATTCAGCATCTCGCGGACCCACCCGAACTGCTCGCTTGCGATGCCCCGAATCCGCCGGTCGAACTCTTGGGTGGACATCTCACTCTGGTTGGCCTGCTGGAACACTTCCCACGCGCGCTGGAGTTCGCTCCCGCGGTGGACGCCGGGCCAGTTGTGGACGACCCTGCCCGGCCCGTCGAAGACGGTATCCGATTCGACCTCTTTGAGTTCCCAGTCGGCACCGGTCGCCCGCTGGGCGATTTTGCCGAGGAGGGCGCGGTGGCGTCCCGATAGCCGCCCGGTGAACCGAGACGCGAAGTCCACGAGGGGATTGTCCCACTCGCTGGTACTCTCCTCGGTCACGCCGTGTTCGGACGGGTGCTTGCCGGTCGCCACCGTCGGCCAGACCTCGCTGGTGTGGGGTTTGTCGTACATGTGGGCGAACGTCTCGCACTCACCCCACGTCGAGAGTCGGAACTCGTCGGCCTCGAACGTATCCACGTGAACCGGGTCGAGGGCGTCGATGGCCAGTACGACCAGCGTCATGCGTAACCCAAATCCTCCAGTCGTTGCATCACTGCGTCGTCGGTTTCTTCGATGCCGTCACCCTTGGTCTTGACGTTGGCCTCGGGTTTGTCCTCGAACGCCGAGCGAACGACCTCTGCAGGGTCGTCGCGTTCGACCGGCATCTGTTGGTGGCCGCGTATCTCGACGGCGGCGCTCTCCTCGTCGTCCCACGTCATGTACTTCACGAGCGCGCCGTCCTCCTCGCGGTAGACGGCGAGGTACTGGGTGTCGTACAGCGCCAGCGTCTCGTCGTCGATGTATCGAACCGCGCGGTGCTTCATCGGTCCCTTGACGCCGTTCGAGGACGCCACGACCGGTTCGTCGCTGGTGAAGTCCTCCGGGCCGTCGTCCTCGGCGAGCGCGGAGACGACGCTCGGGAACTCGCGCAGACTGACTGGCTCCTCGACCGTTCGGCCCTCGGTCTGGTGGGGTTGTTTCACGACGAGGGGGACCCGCACCACGCCCTCGTCGATGCCGAGGCCGTGGGCCACCGACCGGAGGCCGCTCACTTGGTCGATTTCGCCGAAGCCCTCGCCGTGGTCGGCGGTGACGACGACCAGCGTGTCCTCCAGTTCCCCGCGCTGTTCGAGTCCGGCCAGAAGCCTGTGGATTTCGTGGTCGGTCTGGCGAATCGCCCCGTCGTAGAGACCTTCGAGCGCGGCGTGTTGCCACCACGGCCGGTCGCCAGCGATGAACTCCCACTTGGTGTCGCTGACCTCCGAGTGAATCTCCTTGGCCTCCTCGCCGCCCCAGTGGTCGAACTCGTCTTTCGGCTCGTAGGGGAGATGGGGGTCCATGTAGTTCACGCAGGCCGCCCACGGTCCGTCTCGCTCTTGGGTCCAGTCCAGCACGAGGTCGGTGTACACGTCGGCGCTCGTCCCCGCGGTCACGAGGCCCGAGAGGAGATTCGGGTAGTCCCACGCGAGTTTGGTGTAGATGCCGTTGAGCGCCGACTTGAGCGGTTCGTCGTGGCCGAGGACGAACTTGAGGTAATCCAGATACTCGCCCTCGCCGTGGGTCAGGACGAACTTCGAGGGGTCGGCCGCCTCGGGATAGAGGAGGTTGCGCGGTCCTTCGACCGTCTCGAAGGGGTCTCGAAGCCCGCAGTCCATTTCGGTCAGCCAACTGTTTTCGGAGAAGACGCCCGTGTCGTAGCCGTGGTCGTCCCGGAGCGTCTCGAAGATGGTCTGGCCGGGTTGAAGCTTGTCGTTCTCGTCGATGATGCGATGCTCCTCGACGTCGAGACCGGTGAAAAGACTGACGTGGGCCGGGAGACTCCACGTTCCGGGTGAGTAGGCGTGTTCGTAGACTGTCGCCTTCTGTGCGAACTCTTCGAGCCGAGGCATGGTCTCGTTCTCGTGGCCGTACAGGCTGACGTTCTCAGCCCGCACGCTGTCCATCACGACGAGGAGGACGTTCGGCTTGGTCATGGTCTCAGTTTGAGTAGTTGACCGTGAATAATGTTCCTGTCTTCGCGCTCGTTCGACCCCCGCCGTCAGCGACGGCCGGCAAGTGAAAGAGGTTTTAACCGCGTCGTTCGACAACGACGTGTAGCGAACTCCGAGAGTACACATGTCGCTCGAAAACGTCTCCGTCGTCGTTCCGACCGCCCGCGACCAGATTCACACCACGGACACGATTCCGTCAGAGGCCGAAGTCGTCGTTCGGCGAGACGACGGACTCAACGTCGCCAGAAACGCCGGCGTCGAAGCCGCGAGCAACGACTGGATAGTCATCGCCGACGACGACATCGACTTTCCCACCGAGACGGTCGCCCGGACGATAGACCGGATGGACGACCGGACGCTCGCGGGCCTCGCGGACTTCCCGCCGCTCCGGTGGATAATCGGCCGACTGATGATTTTCCACCGGGACCTCTGGCGGACCGTCGGCGGGTTCGACGAGTCGCGCCACCACGGCGGGGATACCGACTTCGCCATCCGGGTCGAGAAGGTCGGCGGGCAGGTCGTGCAACTCGACCGGGAGGCGGTCCCCCACTACGACGAGGACACCGGCGAGGGGATGGACGAACTCGAACATCTGGAGTGGATGGCCTATCTCACCCGCCGACATCCCGCGAAATTCGGCCCGGTCGCTGGCCGCATCGTCGGTAGAAAAGTCCTGAAACTCCTCCGCAGGTAACCAAACTCGTTCTCAGACGTAGCCGAGGTCTTCGAGTCGCTTCTGGGTCGCCTCGTCCACGTCGCCCATCCCTTCGCTCTCGTCGCGGACGCCGACGTCCTTGATGGTCTCGAAGGCCGATTCGACGCGCTCGCGGGCGTCGCCGTCGTCGGTCTTCGCTGACGCTTTCGAGTCGCAAACGAGGACCGACGCCTCCTCGTCGCGCCACGTCACGTCCTTGCGGACGAACTCGTCTTCGTCGCGGTAGACCGCTCGGGCGTCGCCGTTGAACCGCCAGAGGTCGCCGCAGTACTTGCTCGCGCGCTCCTCCATCGGTTCTTCGAGGCCGTGCGACGAGGCCACCACCGGCCCCTCGGGCACGAAGGCGTCGTCGTCCCAGTCGTCCTCGATGAGCGAGTGGACCGCCTCGGGGAACTGGGTGAGCGACGCCGCCTCGGAGACGCGCTCGCTGTCGCGCTGGCCGGGGGCGCGGACCACCAGCGGGACGTGCAGGAGGGCCTCGTGGATGCCAGCGCCGTGGGCCGCGACGCGAGCGCCGGGCCGGACCCGACTCGGTTCGCCGAAACCTTCGCCGTGGTCGGCGGTCACGACGACGAGGGTGTCGTCGAGGACGCCGCGCTCGTCCAGTGCGTTTACGACGCGCCCGATTTGGTTGTCCATCTGGTGGATGGTGCCGTCGTAGAGTCCTTCGAGAGCCTTGCGTTGCCACCACGGCCGCTGGCCGCCGTTGAACTCCCACACTTGGTCCTGCATCTCGTCTTGGAGGTCCCGGAGTTTCTCGCCGCCCCACCCGTCGTGTCCGGCGTCGGGTTCGTAGGGGAGGTGGCCGTCCATGAAGTTGATACAGGCCGCCCACGGGCCGTCTCGGTCGTCCTCCCAGTCGAGAAAGAGGTCGGTATAGACTTCGGCGGGGGTACTCGCAGTGAGCGAATCCGGGAGATACCGGGGGTAGTCCCACGCCAACTTCGTGACGACGCCGTTGGCCAGCGATTTGACGGGTTCGTCGCTCTGGAGACAGTGTTTGAGATAGTCGAGATACTGGCCCTGCCCCTCGGTCAGCACGAAGTTACTCGGGTCCACGCCCTCGGGATACGGCAGATTCCGGGCACCTTCCACGGTGTCGAAGGCGTCTTTGAGTCCCACGTCCATGTCGGTAATCCACGTGTTCTCGGAGAAGACGCCCGTGTCGTAGTCGTGGTCGTCCCGGAGCGTCTCGAAAATTGTGTGTCCGGACTGGAGGGAGTGGCGCGCTCGCGTGACGCCGTGTTCCTCGACGTGGAGGCCGGTGAACATGCTCGTGTGGCTCGGCAGACTCCACGTGCCGGGCGAACGTGCCTGCTCGTAGACCGTCGCCTCCTCGGCGAACGTCTCGAGGAACGGAGTCGTCTCGTGTTCGTGTCCGTAGAGGCTAGTGTTACCCGCCCGGACGCTGTCGAGGATTATTAGGAGAACGTTCGGCCTCATCGCTTGCCCAGTTGAGCTTTGGATGTATAACTCCGCCGTTTTCGTGTCGGTCGTCCGTCAGAGAACGTCGTACCGCGCCACCACGCGCTCGGCGACTTCCTCCCAGTCGAGGAGGTTCGTCGCGTCCGGGGTGCGCTCTCGAACTGCCCCTACCGCGTCGGCGACCTCCTCGGGCGCAGGTCGGTCGATGGCGGCCACTCCCGCGTTCGACGCCCAGTCATCCAGCGCGCTCCCGGTCCGGACGACGCAGGGCGTCCCGCTGGCCAGCGCCTCGGCGACCGTCATCCCGTAGGCCTCGAACGACGAGAGCAGGAGGTAGGCCGACGCACCGGCGTAGAGTCCCGGCAGTCGCTCGTCGGCGACGAATCCCAAGAACTCGACCCTCTCGGCCACACCCGCCTCTCCGGCGACTCGCCGTAGTTCGTCCCGGAAATCGCCCGACCCGGCCACGAGGAGGTCGTACTCCGGCAGTTCCGACAGCGCGCGAATCGCGTGCTGGACGCCCTTGTACTCCTCCAAGCGACCCACGCAGAGGAGGTAGGGCCGGTCGCGCTCCTCGGACGTGGCCTCGGCGAATCGTTCGACGCGCAGACCGTTTGGAATCACGGTCGCTTCGACGCCGAAGTCCGCCCGGAGGCGGTTTCGCTCCCACTCGCTGACCGCGATTACCTCGTCGGCCCGGTCGAGCGCCCACCCGCCGAGGGGCCGATACAGCGAGAGGAGTCGGTCCCGGAAGTCGCTGGCGCTCCCGCCGTGGTAGTGTGGCGTCACGACGAATCGGGAATCTCCTGCGCCGAGCGCCGCGAAGAACGCGGGCAGGGAGTGGTAATTGTGAGCGTGAATCACGTCCGGGTCGGCACGCCGAACTGCTGGCGCGATTCCGGGCGCGACGTGGAAGGCTCCTCCGGGTGCGAACCCGCGAAATCGCCGAACTTGGACGCCGTCTCGGACGTGTTGGCGAGGCACATCGTCCCCGGCATCGGCCGTGAAGACGGTCACGTCGTGGCCGCGGGCCGCGAGTCGCTCGCTAATCTCCGCGACGTGGGTCTCGACGCCGCCGGTGTGGGGCGGATACCGCGGCGTCACCTGCAAAATCCGCATGGGTCAGTCGAACGCTTCCCGGAGGTCCTCGTCCACTTCCCACGTTCCGTCGCCCTCGCCCCGGAGGAGTTCGGTCCCAGCGTGGAGGAGCGAGACCTGCGAGTCGAAGATGGCGTAGAACGCTTGCAGGGGGCCGAGGAGGTCCTTCTGGCCCAACCAGACGAATCCGGCGAGCGCCGCGGGCACCGCCAGTCCCGCGAGGCCGAACACCGAGATTCCGGCCGCCGTGACCGCCAGCACGTCGAGCGCGACCAGCCACGGCGAGGCTATCATGAACCACCAGTTGAACGGGAGGACGACTTTGCCGTACTTGCCGTACTTGCCGAGGGCGTCCCGATGCTGGACGAGCAGGCGAATCAGGCCCATCCCTCTGCGGTCCTTCTGAAGCCTGCGCTTGCTGAAATCGGAGTGGGATGCCTCCTTGTACCGGACCGCGGGGTCGAAAATCACGCGGTCGCCGCCCCGGCGAATCTTCAGCGCCAACTCGGTGTCGTCGGCCAGCGACTCGGGGTCGATGGGGACGATGGCGTCGTTCTCGAACGCCGAGAAGGGACCGTGGAAGATGAGCGTCGAATCGAGGTGGGATTCGAGCGTTTGGATGTGCGCCTGTACTCCTCGGTATCCGGCCTCGACTTCGCTTCCGCCGAGGACCTCGGCGTTCTGGCCCGTGACCGCCGAGACCTCGGGGTCGGCGAGGTTGGCCGCGGCCTCGCGGAGCGCGTCGTCGGCGACGTAGGAGTCGCAGTCGGTCTTGACGACCATCTCGTTCTCCGCAGAGGCGTAGGCGTCGTTGAGCGCGGGGGCGAGTCCTCTGCGCTCGGTCTCTCGGATGAGGTTCAGGTCGGGGGACTCTCGGTCGGCGAAGTACTCCTCGACCAGTTCCGGCGTCTCGTCGTCGCTGGAGTCCACGACGACCAACTCGACCTTCTCCATCGGATAGTCCAGCGAAATCACGTCGTCCAGTTTCTTCTCGATGATGCCCGACTCGTTGTAGGTCGGAAGGACGATGCTGACCGTCGGTTCCGCGTCGCGCTTGTCGGCGGGAGAACCGCTCGGTCGAACCAGCGCGTAGAGGGTGAGATACGCGAGGTACGGCAGGGCCGTGGCGGCGACGAGCGCCCCGGCGGCGGCCACGAGGGAGTTCATACGACCGGATATGGAATCGGACTATAACATACTGTTGGTCGGTCGCCGGAACATGCGTCAAAAAAGGTCGGACAGGACGAAAGTGAGAGGAAGGTCGTGCTGTCCGCTTAGACCGTCACCGCGCTCTCTTGGGAGAGCGACTGCGGGATGTTGGCGCGGTAGAGGGTCACGGCACCGTACTGGGTGGTGAGCTTGAGCTTCACTTCCTCGCCTTCACCGAGGGTCCCAGCCGTGATTGCGGTGGTGTTCATGGCGATGGTGAACCGGTCGTCCTGCGTGTTGAGGACGGGCACGGAGTCGTCACCGTCCTTGATGTCCGACACGTTGAAGTGCGGCTCCTCACCTGCGGCGGCGTCACCGGGCTTTGCCGTGGCCGCGTCGTAGTTGGCCTCGGTCAGCGTCTTGGCGGTCTCCGGCCCAATCCACTCGATGGTGGCCGCAGACAGGTTGATGTCGTCAGAACCGGACCCACGCATCACCGTCAGGTTGACCTGATTGACTCGCTCGTTGTTGCTGACGGTACCGAACGCGCTCACGACCTGCACGCGGTTCGAGACCTGTGCGCTGGACTCCTGACCGGTCTGTTCGGACTTGGTCTGGAGGAAGCCAGCCGTGTTGATAAGCACGCCCGCCGCAATCGCGGCGACCAGAACCATCGCAATGAAGACGATGAGCGTACCGATACCCACCTGACCGCGGTCGTTGACCGCGCCCTCGATTCTATCTTTGACTGCCGAGAGACGATTTCGTATCATTATTCGGACCGTATTTTATTCGGGAACTTTCCCAATCGAGACGTACCACCAACGATATATATAACATTCGTCCGTTTTCACAGGTGATAATTGGCGGGTTGGATTGGTCGAAACGAACGCAGGACGCCGTAAACCTCCGGTAGGGACTTTTCCGGAGGAAGTGTTGGGTAGATTTCAATTTAACAACGTCTGGGTCGCCGAGACGGCGACGTGCGTACTGTGAGTCCGCGACGGGCGTAAAGTAAGCCTTTTGCGCTCGTGGTGACCACACCCTGCCAATGGCCGACCGCGAGGAGGTTTGCGTACTCGTCCCGACACTGAACGAGGCCGAGACTATCGGTGAGGTTATCGACGGGTTCACCAGTCGCGGGTTCGAGAACGTCCTCGTCGTGGACGGGCACTCAACCGACGAGACGACCGAAATCGCCCGAAATCACGGCGCGCGAGTCATCGAGCAGTCCGGAAGCGGCAAGGGCCAAGCGATTCGTGAGGCAATTCGGCACATCGAGTCCGAGTACGTCCTGATGCTGGACGGCGACGGCACCTACCGGCCCGAGGACGCCGACGCGATGCTCGAACCCCTCTTCGAGGACGAGTACGAACACGTCATCGGCGACCGGTTCGCCGACATGGAGGAGGGCGCGATGAGTGGTCTCAACCAGTTCGGCAACGGGATGTTCAACTGGGTGTTCCGCCACATCCACGGCAAGGACTTCCAAGACATCCTGAGCGGCTACCGGGCGTTCACCCGCGAGTCGGTCGAGAACTTCCTCCTCGACGCCGACGGGTTCGGCGTCGAGACCGAGATGGCCGTCGAGTGCGTCAAGCACGGGGTGCCGACCACCGTGGTCCCGATTCGGTACGAGGCCCGGCCCGACGGGTCCGATACCAACCTGCATCCGATTCGGGACGGCGGCGTCATCCTCCTCACGCTCTACCAACTGGCCAAGACCAGCAACCCGCTGTTCTACTTCGGGAGCGTCGGCGTACTGAGCGGCCTGTTCGGCGTCGGCGTCGCCGCGTACGTCGGCTACGAGTGGTTCGTGAAAGTGCCGCGGGAGAGCCACGAGGTGCTGGCGGTCGTCGCGGCGTTCGGCATCCTGTTCGGCGTCCAACTGCTGATGTTCGGCGTGCTGTCGGACCTCATCGTGACGCTCCACCGCGAGCAGATGCGGCGTCTCGACTGAGAGTCAGTCGGGTCAGAATTACGGAGTCAGTTTCGTTCCGATTCTCGGATGGTGAAAGCGGGCGGTACTGTTATTTTTGTGACCGGAGTTGGTGGTACTGTATGCCAGAAGGTCACAACCTCCACGACTACGACGAGGTTCGAGCATCGTTCTCGTGGGACGACATCTACGCGGACGCCGACTGGGACGCGCCCGACGAGTTGAACATCGGTCACGAAGTCTGCGACCGACACGTCGAGAGCGAGGCGCGAGACGAGAACGTGGCGCTCCGACAGGTCGGCATCGACGGCGAACTCACCACGCTGACCTTCCGGGAGTTGGCCGACCGGTCGGGCCAGTTCGCCAACGTCCTCGAGGAGTTAGGCGTCGAGAAGGGCGACCGAGTGTTCTCCTACATGCCCCGGATTCCGGAACACTACGTCGCGCTGGTCGGGACGCTCAAGCGCGGCGCGGTCTTCGGCGGGGTCAACGAGCGGTTCGGTCCCGACGGCATCTCCTACCGCTTGGACGACTGCGACGCCTCGGTGGTCGTGACGACCAGCGACAACCGGGACACGGTGGCCGACGCGCTCGAAGACGCCTCCTCGGTCGAACACGTCGTCACGGTGGACCGCGGCGAGGGAACCATCGGCGACAGCGATGAGGTCTTCGCGGACGCTCTCGACGGCGCGAGCAGTGAGTACGAGGCCGTTCGGACTGGCGGCGAGGACGACGCCCTGCTCTACTACACCAGCGGGACCACCGGCCCGGCGAAGGGCGTCCGCCACAAACAGCGGTGGGTCGCTGGCGTCGCGGCGACCCAGAAGTACGCGGTGGACCTCCAACCCGGCGACCTCTACTGGTCCACCGCCGACTTGGGGTGGCTGACCGGTCCCATCAACACCCTCGGGGCGTGGTTCTGGGGTGCGAGCCTCTTTACCTACGAAGGCGAGTTCGACCCCGAGACGTGGGCCGACCTGTTGGACGAGTACCCGATTTCGGTACTGTTCAGCGTTCCGACCGCCTACCGGATGCTCCGGGAGAAAGAGGAGGTGCTGGAGGGCGTCGATGTGGACCTGCGCCACGCGCTCTCCATCGGGGAACCGCTCTCGGCGGGCGTGGTGGACTGGGGCGAGGAGACGCTGGGCGTCACCATCCACGACACCTACGGCCAGACTGAGACCGGGAACATGATTATCAACAACTACCCGACGATGGAGTTGAAGCCCGGAAGCATGGGCAAGCCCCTGCCCGGCATCGAGGCCGACGTGGTGGACCCCGAGACGGGCGAACCCCTCCCGCCGGGCGAGACGGGCGAAATCGCCGAGCGCCCCGACTACCCCTGCTTCTTCGCCGAGTACTGGCGGAAGCCCGACAAAACCGCCGACTGCTTCGTGGAAGGACCTGACGGAGAGTGGTATCTGTCGGGTGACCTCGCCCGGAAGGACGAGGACGGCTACTTCTGGTTCGAGGGTCGCGCGGACGACGTGATTATCTCGTCGGGATACCGCATCGGACCCTTCGAGGTCGAAAGTTCGCTCGGCGAACACCCCGCGGTCGCAGAGGCCGCGGTGGTGCCCAAGCCGAACCGCGAGCGCGGCAACATCGTGAAGGCCTACGTCGTCACGAGCGACGACGCCGAGGCCGGAGAGGGCCTCGCCGAGGACATCAAGACTCACGTGCGCGACGAACTCTCGGCCCACGAGTACCCCCGCGAAATCGAGTTTGTGAAGGAACTCCCGAAGACCGTGACGGGCAAGATTCGCCGGACGGAACTCCAAGACGACGCCGAGCAGGAGGCGGAAGTCGAACAGGAATGAGCAGGAGTCGGTGGGTTGGGTCGCGTTACTAATTTTTGAACTCCGGCGCGCGCTGGCGCGGCGTCTCGTCGCCGCGCCGAATCGCGCGAGGGATGAGTAGCGCAGGAGCGAAGCGACGAGCAACGCAATCGGTTGGGGAGGGTGTGGCCCGCGCGGTCGCGGTGCGGGGCGGTTGCGGTAGACGGCTTTGCTCAAGCCGGAAGCTAGCTTCCGTCTACTTCGACTTCTGTTCAGAACGTTCTGTCTGCAATTTCCCGAACAACCTGTTCTTTCGCTGTTCGGCCGAAACACAAAACCCCGGAGCCAGACTCAAAAACCCGACTCAAATCGGTAATGCGGCCCGAACGCGCTCGATGACGCTCGGCGTCTTGGAGTTCCGGTACCGCTCGAACACCGGATGGAGCGCGTTCAGGAACTCCTGTTTGTCCTCGAAGTGGCCGCGTTCGACATCCGAGACGGCCTCCGAGAGCGGTACGGTGTGACCGTCGGCGTCGTACTTGATGCGCGGGTTCGAGAGTACCTGCACGACTTCCTCGCCGCTCGCAGGGAACGAGAGGTCGCCGTCGTCGAGTTTGGCCGCCACTTCGGCGATGCCGAACTCGATGACCTCCGGCCCCTCGTCCGAGTTCGACGGTGGTGGCCTCACGCCCATGACCGTGGGTTCTCGCTCCCGCAATGAAAAAGTGACTCCTCGGAAACCCAACTAGTTTGCGGGCCACGGCCGTCGAAGCAACGAGGTTCGCGCCGAAACGGGAAATAAAAACGTTTCTTTAGAAAAGAAATACACGTACTTTTCATCATCGATTCATGGTCAAACCGCCCGAGCGTATCCGCGGTGAACGCACGAGGACAGGAGACGACCGAACGCTGTCGCTCGGCGTCGTCCCGTTTTTCTTTCCTCCGGCCGCGCGAACGCAAGACCGATGCCTTTCTTAACTGTCCATCACGTAGTCCGGCGCATGACAGGCGTACGAGTCGCGGGGGTCGGCCTCACCCACTTCGGGAAGCACCCCGAGCGGACCGGCCGGGACCTCTTTGCGGAGGCGAGCAACCGAGCGTTCGCCGACGCGGGCGTTGACCGTGACGACGTAGAACAGTTGAACTACGGCAACTTCATGGGCGAGTTGAGCGAGCATCAGGGCCATCAGGGTCCGCTGATGGCCGAGGCCGCCGGCCTCGACGTACCGGCGACGCGCTACGAAAGTGCGTGTGCCTCCTCTGGCGTGGCGGTCCGCGAGGCCGTCAAGGACGTGCGAAACGGCGAGGTTGACGTGGCGCTGGTCGGCGGCGCGGAGCGCATGAACAACCTCGGCACCGCCGGCACGACTGAGGCGCTGGCCATCGCGGCCGACGACCTCTACGAAGTCCGGGCGGGCATGACCTTCCCGGCGGCCTACGCGCTGATGGCGCGGGCCTACTTCGACCAGTACGGCGGGAGCAAGGAGGAGTTGGCCGAAATCGCGGTCAAGAACCACGACAACGCGCTGGACAACGAGTACGCCCAGTTCCAGTCGGCCATCTCGGTCGAGGACGCCCTCGACGCCCCGATGATTGCCGACCCCCTCGGTCTCTACGACGCCTGCCCCATCACCGACGGGGCCAGCGCGGTGCTCCTCGTCAGCGACGAGTACGCCGACGAGAACGGCCTCGACGCGCCGGTCTCCGTCACGGGCACCGGACAGGGCGGCGACAAGATGGCACTCCAAGACCGCGAGTACCTCGCTCGCACCCCGGCCGCCGAGGACGCCGCCGAGGAGGCCTACGACGACGCCGGCATCGGTCCCCAAGACGTGTCGGTCGCCGAGGTCCACGACTGTTTCACCATCGCGGAGGTCCTCGCGCTGGAGGCCCTCGACTTCTACGCCCCCGGCGAGGGCATCGGCGCGGCGGCCCGCGGCGAGACCACCCGCGACGGCGACCGACCCGTCAACCTCTCCGGTGGCCTCAAAGCCAAGGGCCACCCGGTCGGCGCGACCGGAACGAGTCAGGTCGTGGAGATGACCCGCCTGCTCCGGGGCGACCACCCCAACTCCGACGCCGTGCCCGGCGACGTCGGCGTGACCCACAACGCGGGTGGAACAGTTGCCAGTACCACGGTTCACGTGCTGGAGGTGGAAGAATGAGCGAGAACGCCGACGACGAGCGAGTCCGCGACGAGGGCTACGACGACCTGCTGGACGCCATCGAATCGGGCGAGGGCTTCTACATCGAATGTCCCGAAAGTCACGGGTCGCTCCCGCCCCGGCGGGTCTGTCCTCACTGCGGCGCGACGGAGTTGGAAGAAGTTCCGCTTCCCGAGACCGGCGCAATCGAGACGTTCACCACGGTCAACGTCGCTTCGCCCGAGTTCGCCGACGACACCCCCTACGTCACCGCAGTCGCCGACTTCGGCGCAGTTCGAGTGACCGGACAGGTCCGCGGAATCGACCCGGACGGCCTCGAAGTCGGCACCGAGGTCACGCCGGATGTCGGCGAGAGCGAGACGACCGGCGAGCGCGTGCTGATTCTGCGGGCGGACTGAACTTCTCTCCTCGCTACTGTTCTGCTTCCGCGCCGGTCTCTATTCCCTCCTCGGTCAACTCGTCTAACAGCACGTCGAGGAAGGGACCGGGATGCTCGGCGTGGGGGAGCAGTTTCGCCTCGTCGAACACGACCAGTTTGGTGTCGGCCTTCTCGGCCAGTTCTTCGCCCTCCTCGAGCGGCGAGACGGTCGCGTCCCGGCCCCAGACGATAGTCACGGGAATATCGAGGCGGGCCAGTTCCGCGCCCAAGTCCACGTCTGGGTCGAGATAGCCCGAGACGAAGGAGGCGGGAGCGAACCGCGCGCCGGGTTGGTGGGCGGTCTGCCACTGGTAGTCAACGTCGCGCTCGGTGTACGACGCCTCGGTCGAGTAGGCCTCGCGGTTATCGAAGAAGTGGAGCGACCGCTTGCTCGTCAGGAGGTTGAACAGGGCTTGGCCGACCACGGGCGACCGGAACACCGACCGAAGCCACGTCCGGCGCGACCCGGTGTCGCCTGTCGGCGCGACGAGGAGCAACCGGGAGAACGCCCCGGACTGCTGGTGCGCCAGAGTTGCGTAGGCTCCCGAAAGCGAGGTGGCCACGCAGGCGGCCTCCTCGGTCAGGTCCTCGGCGAAGTCGGTGACGAAGGCGGTGTAGAGCGCCGAGGAGTAGGTCAGGGGCGGCCGGTCCGAGCGCCCGAATCCGGGCAGGTCGGGGGCGATGACGTGGTGGGTCTTGGCCAACTGGCTGAATATCTGGTCGAACTCCTTGTTCGAGGCCGCGGCGTGGACGCCGTGCAAGAGGAGTACGTCGGGGTCCTCGGGGTCGCCGGCCTCGGTGTAGGCCACGTCGAACCCCCGCCACCGGTAGGTCTTCTGTCGGCCCTCCAGCGCGGGTTGGAGGTCGCTGGCTTTCCACGACAGCAGTCGGTTGCCGAGCGCCGCAGACCCGAGTCCGCCTGCGATTCCGGCGACGACGTTTCGTAGCTTCATACCTGAATCTTCAGCGTCAGGAAAGTTAGCCGTTGTGCCGACGACCGCAGACAGAGAAACCGGGCGAGGACACCTCGGGTGTCCTGTAAACCGTTAGTTCGAGGTTATCGTCTTGGTGGTGTCGTTGGCGAACGTCGCTTTCAAGTTACCGTCGGAGTCTACCCACAGCTTCGCGCCCGACGACGGCGAATCGGGGGCCGACGACCGTTCGGAAGCTAGTGATAGTACTGAGTTCTTCACTTCGACGGGACCTCCCTCGTTCCACGTCATGAGGTCCTGAGAGTTGGCCGCGTCGTGAACTCGATAACCGTGAGTACCGTCTCCGCTCGTTTCGATGACGCCCCACGAGCCAGAGCCAGCGTGTTTCAAACGTTCGAATCCAACTATGTCCTCCGTATTCAGGTCCAAAGCCGTGTTCCGGATTTCGACCGGACCGCCTTCGTTCAGTTTAAGGTACTCGGTGGCCGTGCTTCCGTCCCACGAGTAAATCCGTGCGGTGTCGGTCAAGTCGGTGTCGAACCGCCAGCTGTTCCCGTCATCGTCGGTGTCTGCGCCAAGGTGGATTTTGTCGGTTTCGACCGTTCCGACTCTGATACCGTCGTGGTTTGGTGCTTCGAGCAGACCGTCGTCATTAGTGTCTTTGAGATTTCCACCGATGGGAAGCGTTTGCCAACTACTGCCGTCGTGGTAGTACACGTCGCCCGTGTCCTTGGCGAAGAACAGCCATCCTTTCGAGCCGAGACCCTGCTCGTCACCGTCGTTACCGATGAAGGCGTCTCGGAAGGCCATCAGACCGTGTGCGGACGCTGTTCCGGTAAAGCTCCGAAGACCACCTGCGCCCGCCAGCATCGCGCCGAGCGTCAGGAGTCCGCGGCGACTGAGTTTCGATACGTTCTCGTCGTCAGGGGATTCGTTTCGAGCCACAGAATACTCTCAACACGGCGAGAATTTCTCGATAACTGTTCTCTAGCTACAGAAATTAATCGGACTAAATTGATAGCCGACGCTACACGAATTTCGGGGCGAGGAGTCGAGACGACGCCCAACTGGTGGGAGAGGAGGCCCCATCGGTCTATCTGGTCCTTGACGGCCTCACAGCGCTCGGTGTCGGCGAGTCGGGAATACCTCTGATTAGCTACATGCTCGCCATGAAATTCGGGACGTAGGCAAGCCGGACGATGACCTACCTGACCAACTACACAATTGGAAAATAAACCAAATTATTTCTTTCCCACTATCTATCACGTCCCTATCCGGCACGCGCCATCGTCGCTCGAGGTCGTCGGGGAGTCTCACTCTCGGACAACGACCGACTGCTCGGCGGACGCGGTTCGTCTGCCGCTGGATGGGGCCGCAGGAGATTGAGGAGCCGTGAGGCCGTCGTGGTGCTACGCGGGTTGCGGGAGACGGTGTTGCGCAAGCCCAGCTAGCTCCGCTTTCGCGTTCAGCAGTCGCTACAGAACCCGTCTACTTTCGGCTTCCGTGTCCCTCGCAATCGCCTTCGCAAACGTGTTAACCCCCGGAACGGAACCCTCCACTATGGTCGTTTCGAGTGCTCCGGGCAAGGTCTACCTGTTCGGAGAACACGCGGTCGTCTACGGCGAACCGGCGGTTCCCTGCGCCATCGAACTCCGGGCGCGGGTCACCGTCGAGGAGCGCGACGACGACCACATCCGAGTACACGCAGAGGACCTGAGTTTGAACGGCTTCACGGTCGAGTACGGCGACGAGACCAGCGCGCCCGACGTGGACGCCTCCGAGTCGCTGGTCGAGGCCGGCATCAGCTACATCGACGCCGCCGTCGAGCAGGCCCGCGAGGCCGCCGGGCGACCCGACGCCGGTTTCGACATCACCGTCGAAAGCGAGATTCCGCTCGGCGCGGGACTCGGCTCCTCGGCCGCGGTCACGGTGGCCGGCATCGACGCCGGGACCCGCGAGTTGGGCGTCGAACTCACCACTCAGGAGGTCGCCGAGCGCGCCTATCAGGCCGAACTCGAAGTCCAGAACGGCGAGGCCTCTCGTGCCGACACCTTCTGCTCGGCGACCGGCGGCGCGGTCCACGTCGAGGGCGACGACTGCCGGGCCATCGAGGCCCCGGACCTACCGTTCGTCATCGGCTTCGACGGCGGCGCGGGCGACACCGGCGAACTCGTGGCGGGCGTCCGGGCGCTCCGCGAGAGCTACGACTTCGCGGCCGATACGGTCGCAAACATCGGCGACATCGTGCGCTCCGGCGAGGCGGCCCTCACCGAGGGTAACATCGAGGAACTCGGCAAGTTGATGAACTTCAACCACGGGCTATTGGAGGCACTCGGGGTCTCCTCGCGCTCGCTGGACCAGATGGTCTGGGCGGCCCGCGACGCCGGCGCGCTCGGTGCGAAGCTAACCGGCGCGGGCGGCGGCGGGTGTATCGTCGCGCTCGACCCGACCGACGCGACCGAGACCGCGCTCGGCTACACGCCGGGGTGCGAGGACGCCTTCCGCGCCGAACTGGACACCGACGGCGTGCGCGCGGAGGAGGCCTGAGATGACCACTATCGTCAAACTCGGCGGGAGCGTCATCACGGACAAGGACCGCGCCGAGGCGCTCGACGGCCCGGCGCTGAATCGCACCGCAGACGCCATCGCCGACGCGCTTGCGAACGGAGATGTCTCTGACCTCGTGGTAGTCCACGGTGGCGGAAGCTTCGGCCACCACTACGCCAGCAAACACGGCGTCTCGAAGACCGAGGGCACCGACGACGCGGGTGCGGCCCTCGAAATCCACGGCGCGATGAAGACCCTCAACGAGTTCGTCCTGTCGCGCCTCCACGACCGGGACGTGCCCGCCGTACCGGTCCACCCCTTCTCGGCGGCCTGCCGGAACCGCGAGGCGGACCTGTCGCTGATGACCGAGCAGGTCGAGACCATGCTCGGCGAGGAGTTCGTCCCGGTCCTCCACGGCGACGGCGTGGTCCACGAGGGCGAAGGCATCAGCGTCCTCAGTGGCGACGAAGTGGTCACGGCCGTCGCCGAGGACATCGACGCCGAGCGCGTGGGGTTCTGTTCGACAGTGCCGGGCGTGCTGGACGACGAAGAGGACGTAATTCCCGAAATCCGGTCCTACGACGAGGTGGCCGAGTTCCTCGGCGGGAGCGACGCGACCGACGTGACCGGCGGGATGGCCGGGAAGGTCCGGGCGTTGCTGTCGCTCGGCGCGCCCGCCACGATTTTCGGTCCCGACGACCTCCGGAACTTCCTCGCGGGCGGGAGTCCCGGCACGCGAATCGACGGGCGAGACTGAGAATGACCGCTCTCGACCGGTCGGTCCGCAGAACTGTCGAGTTGGCGCTCGCAGTTGCGGTCCTCGCCATCGTGGTGGTCCTGACGACGGACTTCCCCGTCACGTATCCGGCGTGGCCGACGCTCGGTGGCTTCCCGGTAAACCCCGAACTCGTCGTCCCCGGACTCCTCGGCCTCGTCACGCTGGTCGGAGCAGTCTCCGATGGTCTCGGTGCTGGCTCGCTCGTCGAAGGCGTTGCCGCGCTCGTCGTCGGTGTGTTGGGAGCGATAACACTCCTACTGGCGAGTGCGAGTCTCCATACCCTCTACATCGGAACTGCCGGCGGTATTTTCGGCGGCGGAATCCTGACCCTCTCGGTGGGGATACCGCTGGCGCTCGTCGTGGTCCTCCGGCGGCCCGTCGGCACGGCCGCTGGCGTTCTTGTCTCAGCCCTTTCGGGGTAGTCGGACTGGCGGTCCTCGGCCCCGTCTCCGAGCGACCATGCGAAGCGTCCGGCCGGAGTTCACCCCGTTCTGCTATTTAAACCTCGTCCGCTCCGGCTTACGACGTTTGTAGCCCGAATACGGGTTTGTTGCACACATTTTGAATGTTATAGAAACCGAAACTCTCATACGTTCGTCGCGCTCGGTTAATCCCGGCAGTTTTTATTACCGGGACGCGTAAATCACCCATAGACCGATAGCGCGCCGGGACGTGGCTCGCGCCACCGCACGGTCCTTCCGACGGCTGTAAGACGCCGCGGCCGGGACCGTGACGCCGCGCGCAGGTTTACGTGAGTACGGACGCCACGTGGTGTGGCCGCCACGAAAACAAGGATGGCTTCGCCACCGAGCGTGGCTTTGCGTACATAAGGTGAAACTATGGAAATCGAAATTGCAACCATCGGCGGTTACGAAGAAGTTGGGCGGCAGTGTACTGCCGTGCGAGCAGGCGACGACGTTGTCATCTTCGACATGGGGCTGAACCTCTCGAAGGTACTGCTTCACGACAACGTAGAGACCGAGAAACTGCACAGTCTGGACCTCATCGACATGGGGGCCATCCCGGACGACCGCGTGATGTCGGACCTCGAAGGCGACGTGCAGGCCATCGTCCCGACTCACGGCCACCTCGACCACATCGGAGCCATCTCGAAGTTGGCACACCGGTACAACGCACCGGTCGTCGCCTCGCCCTACACAATCGAACTGGTCAAACAGCAGATTCAGGGCGAGGAGAAGTTCGGCGTCGAGAACGACCTCGTGAAGATGGACGCGGGCGAAACGATGTCCATCGGCGACTCCGGGCAGGTCGAACTGGAGTTCGTCAACGTGACTCACTCCATCATCGACGCCATCAACCCGGTCCTCCACACGCCGGAGGGCGCAGTCGTCTACGGTCTCGACAAGCGGATGGACCACACGCCGGTTCTGGGCGACCCCATCGACATGAAGCGGTTCCGAGAAATCGGCCGCGAGGGCGAAGGCGTGCTGGCCTACATCGAGGACTGTACGAACGCCGGCCGAAAGGGTCGGACGCCGAGCGAGTCGGTCGCTCGTCGCCATCTCAAAGACGTGATGACCTCCATCGAGGACTACGACGGCGGTATCGTGGCGACGACGTTCTCCAGCCACATCGCTCGCGTCAAGAGCCTCGTGGAGTTCGCTCACGATATTGGTCGTGAACCGGTTCTCCTCGGTCGCTCGATGGAGAAGTATTCGGGCACCGCGGAACGACTCGGCTTCGTGGACTTCCCCGAGGATATGGGTATGTTCGGCCATCGCAAGTCGGTGGACCGCACGTTCAAGCGAATCATGAAGGAGGGCAAGGAGAACTACCTCCCCATCGTCACCGGTCATCAGGGTGAGCCTCGCGCGATGCTCACTCGAATGGGCCGGGGCGAGACGCCCTACGAACTGGAAGACGGCGACAAGGTCATCTTCTCGGCCCGCGTGATTCCCGAACCGACCAACGAAGGTCAGCGTTACCAGTCCGAGCGCCTCCTGAAGATGCAGGGTGCGCGCATCTACGACGACATCCACGTGTCGGGCCACCTCCGCGAGGAGGGCCACTACGAGATGCTCGACGCGCTCCAACCCAAGAACATCATCCCCGCCCACCAAGATATGAAAGGCTTCGCGCCCTACGTTGACCTGTGTGAGAGTCAGGGGTACAAACTGGGCCGGGACATCCACGTGACGAGCAACGGAAACCTCATCCAACTCGCCGAATAACGATACCATGACAGACGCGAGCGCCGAAACACTAGAAGAGCAGGTGATGGGAGCGGTCGAACAGCGACGCGAAACCATCAACGACGCCATCGACGAGGAACTGCCCATCGACGAACCGGAGCGTCTCTACGAGGCCGCCCGTTACCTGCTCGAAGCGGGCGGCAAGCGCCTCCGGCCGACTGTCCTGCTCCTCGTCGGCGAGGCGCTCGCGGACGTGGATGCCGGACCGGCAGACCTCGACTACCGGAACTTCCCGGACGTGACCGGCGAGGAGGTAAACCTGATGTCGGCCGCAGTCGGCATCGAGGTCATCCAGTCGTTCACCCTGATTCACGACGACATCATGGACGACGACGACCTGCGCCGGGGCGTCCCGGCGGTCCACCGGGAGTACGACACGCCGACGGCGATTCTGGCCGGCGACACGCTCTACTCGAAGGCGTTCGAGATACTCACTCGGGCCGACGTGCCGCCGGACCGCATCGTGGAGTCGATGGAAGTGTTGGCGAAGGCCTGCACCGATATCTGCGAGGGCCAAGCCCTCGACATGTCCTTCGAGGGACGCGACGACGTGCTTCCCGAGGAGTACCTCGACATGATAGAACACAAGACCGCCGTCCTCTACGGTGCGACGGCGACTATCCCGGCCATCGTCGTCGGTGCCGACGACGAGACCATCGAGGAACTCTACCAGTACGGTCTCGAAGTGGGTCGGGCCTTCCAGATTCAGGACGACGTGCTGGACCTGACCGTGCCGAGCGAGAAACTCGGCAAACAGCGCGGGAGCGACCTCGTTGAAGGGAAACAGACCATCATCACGCTCCACGCCCGCGAACAGGGCGTGGACGTTGATTCGCTGGTCGAGTCCGACAACGTGGACGCCGTCACCGAGGACGAAATCGACGAGGCCGTCGCTCGCCTTGAGGAGGCCGGAAGCATCGAGTACGCCGAACAGCGTGCCCAAGAGTTGGTCACGCGCGGCAAGGACCGACTGTCGGTCCTGCCCGAGAACGAGGCCCGCGACCTGCTGGAAGGCATCGCGGACTACCTCATCGAGCGCGGGTACTGACTCTCCTGCTGATTTTTCGCAGTCGAGTTCGTCGGGTGTCCTCGCCAGCCGCAACTGTTAGAGACAGAAATCTAAAGTGTAGAGAACGAAAAATATGTTTTAGACGACGAGAGAGTTGTTGAAGGAATAAAGATGGAGTCTGTAGCAGATTGAATACGTATTCCTAATATCGAGATACAAGTCCTATAGAATGAAGTAGTGGGGCCAAACAGCGAAAGAGCTACGGAAGGACCGAATCAGTCGGCTGAAACGAAGGGAGAGAAGCGTGGAGGGCGAGCGTCAGCGGGACCGGACGATTACTCGTCCGGGAATTCCTTGTAGTGAGTGTGTTCGAGATACTCTTCGAGCGTCGGTTGTCGCCAGTAGCGGGCGACGTCGCTCCGGCCGTCGTATTCGATGATGTCGGCCTCGGCCAGACACGGGAGGTGCGTCTCGCGGAGTTCCTCTCCGATTTCGTCTCGGAGTTCCTCCGTAATCGGGTCGTCTCCCGTGCGGGCTTCCCACATTGCAACCTCGTCGGCCAACGTCTCCACGTCGGCGAGACCGTCCTCTGCTCCGACCAGCGCGTAGAGCGCGTAGCGGCGGCGGCTATCCGCGAGGAGGTCGAAGAGCGTATCGAACGAGGGCGTGGTGACTGCGCGACCGTTCTGGAGGGCGTGGTCGCCCTCGATACTCGTCCGGAGCGAATCGTTGTTCATGGCGGGTGACCTCCATCCAACTCTATACCCAGAGGGGACAACAAACCCATGCCTCAATAGTAAGGCAATAGCCGTAGAGCGTGTCAAACGCCGAATATCAACTGTTTTAGAGGTTGAACGAACGTTCACTAAGGCAACTATTGGTGGTCGAAGAAGGTGGCGACGAGTTTGCGCTGGGCCGCGCTCAGGTGCTGGTGGAGGGTGGGCGACGAGATGCCGAGCGACTCGGCGACCTCCTCGCCGGTACTCTCCCGCGGGTACTCGTAGTAGCCCGCGAAGTAGGCCGTCTGGAGCGCGGTCCGCTGTTTCTCGGTCAACTTCTCGGCCAGCGTCTGGCGGAACTCCCTACCCGTGTGGACCGGCCTGTCTATCTCCTGCTTGCTGACGAGTTCGGCACCGGGGTAGGTCGTCTGGAACTCCTCGACCACGCTCCGGACGCTCAGGTCCGAGGAGGCCTCGGCGACGCATCGAACGACGCCCTCCTCGGCGGTCGCTGACTTCACGACCGTTCCGGTCTTGACCAACTGGCTCACCCCGGAGTTGGAGGGCTTGATTTCGAGGAGACACTTCTGGTTGTCGTCGGAGACGACGCGGTACTCCTCGACCGTCGGGGAGTCGTCGATTCGGTCGGTGATAGCGTCCGGGTCGGCCCCCTCGACGCCGACGTATTCGAGCAGTTGGTCGCCCGACAGGCCGACGACGCCCTCCAGCGAGAACTGACAGCCGAGTTCCGCCGAGATGAGACCGAACCCGCGACCGGGGTCCTCGACGCGGAACTCCAGTTCGACGGCGGTGTCCGACAGGATGAGGTTGCGGTTTTTGACCGCGTTGATGGCGAACCCGACGATTTCTCCGAGCGTTTCGAGTGCCGTGAGTTCCCGGTCGCTGAACGTCCCGATACACGCCCCGCTGATGCCGAGGATTCCGTAGTTCGTCGTGCCGTGAGTCAACGGGATGAGGACCGCCGACGACATCTCCAGTTCCGCCATGAGTTCTCGCTCGCGCTCCGACAGGTACTCGGCGTCGGCGATGTCCGGAATCACCACCGACTCGTTTCCGTCCACGACCTGAGAGAACGCGTTTTCGGCGTCCACTCGGGCGCTGGTGGCTTCGACGAGTCGCTCGATTTGGCTGCGCTCGACGCCCGCCACGGTACTCGGGGCCATCTGCTCGTCTTTGACCCACGGCCCGCCGACCCACGCGAACTGGTAGAACTCCGAGTTCGCCAGTCCCTCGCAGACGGTCTCCTCTATCTCGTCGCGGGTCGCCGACGCCACCAGCGACTGGACGATGCTGTTTATCAGGCCGTTGATGCGGGTGAGGCGAGTGAGTTCGTCTCTGCTCGCGGCGAGTTCGCGCTGACTCTCCCGGCGGTCGGTCACGTCGCGGGCCACCCAGACGACCGCCTCCCGGCCGTCGATGGTCTCGCCCAGCGGCGCGGTCCGGCCCTCGTACCACCGTTCTCCTCCGGCGGTCTCGGCCCGGTACTCGATGGTCTCGACCCCGCCGGTTTCGAGCGTAGTCCGAATGTGGTTGAGGAAGGTGTCTGCCCGCGAAGTCGGGAAGGCGTCGTGAAGCCGAGTTCCCACCAACTGCTCCTGTTGGACCGTCCGGAGGTCCTCGGTGTCCGGGCCGGACATGACCTCCAGATACCGGCCGTTCTCGTCGATGATGAACGCCACGTCCGGGAAAGCGTTGGTCAACTCCCGGAGTCGGTCGCCCGAGACGCCCGATTCGGTTTCGACGCTGACAGCGGCCACCGCCCGGCCGACTCGCTCGCGGAGTTGCTCGCCGCCCGCGCTCTTGGGAAGGTAGTCGGTCGCGCCCATGCCGATGGCCTCGCTGGCGACCTCCTCGTTCCCCGAGTCGGTGAACAGGACGAACGGGAGGTTCGGGTGGTCGTGACGGACCGCTTCGAGGAGGCCCAACCCGTCGGTCTCGGGCAAGTCGTACTCGCTGACGACGCAATCGACGCTCCCGTCGGCGGCGAGACGACTCCGGGCCGCTCGGGCAGACGAGACTGCGGTGAGGGCAATGTCGGCGGCGTCGGCGAGTGCCGGCGGTGGGTCGTCGTCGTCCACGTAGACGACCCGGATGGTCCGGGTCCCGGCGGGCCTCGTCGTCTCGTCGATAGGATGGGTGGGGTCGGCGGGTGAAGTCTGTTCGGAAGTCACGCTTTGGAGGTGGTACGCTCCCGCGAACGTAAGGGTCTTGGTTAGTTGATTGATTGGTCTCCCCGAAAGGATTGCTGACCCCCGAGTGAATCGAATCCGGTTCAGTTTTCCCGAGGACCGTCCAAACGGAGGGTAATGAACGACGAACTCCGCGAGCGAATCGAGACGGAGGCAGAGAAACACGCCCTCGTCAACGCGGTCAAACACGAGAGCGAGGCCGACGTGGGAGCCATCATGGGACCGCTGATGGGCGATAATCCCGACTTCCGCCAGCACGGCGACGAGATTCCGGGCGTCATCGGCCCGGTGGTCTCGAAGGTCAACGACTCGTCGGTCGAGGAGCGCCGGGAACGACTCGCCAAACTCGCGCCCGACCGACTCGAAGAAATCGAGAGCGAGGACGAGGACGACGACCAAATCCTGCCCGACCTGCCCAACGCCGACGAGTACGACGAGATTCGGATGCGGTGCGCCCCGAACCCCAACGGCCCGTGGCACATGGGTCACGCCCGGATGCCGGCAGTCATCGGCACCTACGCCGACGAGTACGACGGCGAGTTCATCGTCCGGTTCGACGACACCGACCCCGAGACCAAGCGTCCCCTGCTGTGGGCCTACGACGAGATTCTGGAGGAAATCGAGTATCTGGGCTTCGACCCCGCCGACGTGTACCGGGCCAGCGACCGCCTCGAAACCTACTACGACCACGCGCGGGACCTCATCGAGAAGGGCGGGGCCTACACCTGTTCCTGCTCTGGCGAGGAGTTCTCCGACATGAAGAACTCGGGCGAGGCCTGCCCCCACCGGGACAAGGACACCGAGACTACGGCCGAGGAGTTCGAGGACATGATAGCCGGCGAGTACTCGTCGGGCGAGATGGTCCTCCGGGTCAAGACCGACATCGAACACAAGAACCCGGCCCTGCGCGACTGGGTTGGCTTCCGCATCATCGACACGCCCCATCCCCGCGAGGAGGCCGAGGACTACCGGTGCTGGCCGATGCTCGACTTCCAGTCGGGCGTGGACGACCACCTGACGGGCGTGACCCACATCATCCGGGGCATCGACTTGCAGGACTCCGCCAAGCGCCAGCAGTTCGTCTACGACTACTTCGACTGGGAGTACCCCGAGGTCATCCACTGGGGCCACGTCCAAGTGGACGAGTACGACGTGAAGATGTCCACCTCCACGATTCGGGAACTCATCGAGGAGGGCGAACTCGACGGGTGGGACGACCCCCGCGCCCCGACCCTGCCGAGCGTCGAGCGCCGGGGCATCCGCGGCGAGGCCATCGTGGACGCGATGGTCGAACTCGGCACCTCCACGAGTAACGTCGATTTGGCGATGAGTACGGTCTACTCGAACAACCGCGACATCATCGACGACGACGCCGACCGCTACTTTTTCGTCCGCGAGGACCACGCCGATTTCACTCTCGCTGGCGACCATCCCGAGACTGCCCACCCGCCGGTCCACCCCGAACACGACGACCGGGGCACCCGCGACATCGACGCCGGCAACCGAGTCCGAATCGAGGAGGGCGACGTACCCGAGGACGGCGAGCGAATCTGGCTCAAAGGCTTCGGATGCTTCCGCAGAGACGGCGAGACCTTCGAGTACGCCGGCGACGACATCTCGGCGGTCCGCGACGAGGGCGTGGACGTGATTCACTGGGTCCCGGCCGACACCGCGGTGCTGACCCGCATGCGGACCATCCACGGCGACCAGATTGGTTACGCCGAACCGGGCTTCCGCGACACCGACGAGGACGAGATGGTCCAGTTCGAGCGCGTGGGCTTCGTCCGCGTCGACGACCACGAGGAGGGCGACGAGAGCGTGGCCTACTTCGCTCACGAATAGATCGGTATTTTCGCTTTCTCGGGCCGCCAGCGATTGCCGACGCTTCCCCGCTACTGGGACCGCATCTCGTCGTCGCTGACCTCCTCGCGCGCATCTAACCGCCCAAGACATCCTAATCGTTGTCTAAGAATCAAAAATATTGCTTAGGTATTGGAATAAATACGTCTGTCTTCACGGCCAGTCTCCGTCCGAGTCCTCCAGCGGGTCCGCAACTACCCCGTCCTGTTGGGCCAGTACTCGCCCGTGGGCCGCGCAAACGACCCGATTCTCGTCCCACGGGACGTGCAGGCGAACCGCCGCCGGTTGCGAGCAGTCCAATTCGGCGCACTCCATCGCCGGCGACTACGGTCCCGATTCACATCGGCTTACCGATGCCCTCGACTGACGCCCACCCGCCCGCTCACCTACTCACCTACTCGCCCACTCACCCACTCACCTACTCGCCCACTCACCCACTCACCTACTCGCCCACTCACCTCCTCCCTGCTCGACTTCTGTCGCGCCGTCCCGGCGCTCGGCTTAAAGAGGCTACATGCGAAAGCCTTCGATTCACTATCCCTGCGCCCTACCTGTCAAGTATGAACAACGGCCGAGCCACCGGTGGCGGCGGTGTGGACTGGGAGTTCGAGGTGGTGGGCGAGCGGCCGAGCGAAACGGTCGTTCACGCCGTCTCGGAGGTCCACGAGTGCGAACCGGTCGAGTTACCCCCGCTGAACGACGCCCTCGACCCCGACGCGCTGGACGACCTCTTTGGCGAGACGGTCGGCGGCCAGTCTCGGCACGGCGGCCATCTCGTGTTCGAGTACGCCGACTGTCTGGTCACCGTCCTCGGCGGCGAGAAAATCCGAATCGAGGAGACCGACTGATTCCAATCGACCCGACCGCTCGGTCCGACCGCTCCCGACTGCTCGGTCCCACTGCTCGACTCGCTTTACTCCTCGTAGCGGCGTTTTTCCGCCAGCGCAGTCTCGGTACCGTACCGGTCCACCAGCGGTTCGTAGGCGTCGCCGAGCGCCCGCATGCACTGACCCGCCGAGTGGAACCCGAGTTCGTCGGCGACCGCTGGCCACGGGTGGCTCTGCAGGACTTTCCGGACCAGCAGGCGCTCCTCGCGGTCCGAGAGCGCGCCGCCACCCTCCACGAAGTGTTTGAGCGCAATCCGGCGGAAGGGCCTCGGAGCGGCGTCGTACAGTCCCGGCCCGTAGGCGCTCGACGCGACGGTTCGCCAGTCCCAGTCCGACAGGTCGAGCGAGACGGGGGCCTCGACCGACCGGAGGAGCGCCCGAACCACGTCGGGGTCGGCGTCCCGCAGGGGGTCGGCCAGCATCGACCCGATTCGGGAGGCGAACCACCGCGAGTGGCGCTCGCGGAGGTCAGCGCCGGCCTCCGAGAGCGGGTCGAGCATCAGTGCCGAGTACTCCCCGCTGGTGTCGTTGCGCGTGGTCGAGAGTTGGACGGTCCGGTAGCCGTTCCTCTGCCAGAACCGGAGGAGTTCGGGGGTCGCTCCGTATCCCACCCCAAGCCAGTCCAACTCGGCTTCGAACTCCCGGCGAATCTCCGAGAGGAGGCGCGAACCGAGTCCGCGGGACCTGACCGCGTGGTGCGTGGCGATGCGCATGACGCGCCGCCCGACCGAGACGCCGGCCTCCTCGTCGCGCAGTTGGGAGGTCAGCACGTCGGGGAGCATGTTGCCCCGCACGCGGCCCCCTTCGTACATTTCTTCGCGCACGTCCGCGGGGAGTCCTCCCTCGCGGGCCAGCAGGGCGACGGCGACGACGTGCTGTCTGGCCGTCCGGGACGACTCGTCGTTCCGGACCAGCGCCCGGACCGCCAGATTCGGCGCGTCGAGGAGTCGCGCCAAATCGTCGGGTTCGGTCCGGTAGTGGGCAAGCACGAGCAGGCCGAACACCTCCCGAAGGAGGGTCTCGTCCGCCAGCAGGTCTGCCGGGGTGTAGGTCCGGTACTCGACCGACTCGGGATTCGCGTCCCGGACGACCGCATCCACCGGCGGCCGGGCGTCGAGGAGAAGCGCACGGAAGGCCCAGACCTCCACGGGGTCGCCTTCGGCGTACCGGATGGGTTCGTCCAGTCGGGCCTCGCGGACCTCGTGGTCGCTCTCGTCCAGTCGGTCCCGGAACCGGACCGAGAACCCCCGGCCCGCGCCCTCGTAGCCGTGAATCGTCGTCGTGAACGCGACTCGGGGCGCGGCCAGAAATCGTTCGAGCAGGCGGACCGAGAGCGCGGCCGCCTCGTCCACGAAGACGACATCCGGGGCGTCTGCCGGAGCGTCCCGCGATTTCGACCCGTCGGAATCGCCGGAACTGCTCGAATCCCCGAGGAGGTCCTCAGCCTCGGTCGGGTCGGCGAATCTGATGCGTCCGCCGTCTGGGATTTCGATGGTCCGGGGCGGGTCGTGGTCGGTCTCGACCTCGTACCCTAACTCGGTCAGCAGGGCCTCCGCCCGGATGAAGACCTCGCGGGCGCTCCGGTACTCCGGGGCCGTGACCAACACGTCGGCGTCCTCGGCGGCGAGACTCCCAGCAGAGAGGCCCGCCGCGCTGGACTTGCCCCGGCCGCGGTCGGCCTCCACGACGACCGCGGTTTTTCGAGTTTCGTCGCCTCCGTCGCGTAGGGTCTCCAACTCCCGAACGACTTCTATCTGGTCGCCCGTGAGACAGTCGTCGTAGGCGGCGTCGGGGAAAGCGTGCGTTTCGGGGAGTTCCAGTGCTTCGTCGCCGGACGAGAGCCGCGGCTTGGGGTGGGTTAGCCCGTCCTTTTCGACCATTTCCGAATCCGCGTCTACGATTGCGATGCCGGGATGGGCGCGCAGGGTCTCGGCGAACCGCCGCCGGAAGTTGCCCGAGACCGAATCGATGTCGTCAGGCGGCACCGCCAGCGTGGCGTCGAAGTCGGTGCGCTCGTCGGGCCACGAGTCGAGGACCGGCGTCAAGAGGACGAACAGGCCACCGCCGTCCACCGCGCCGACGACCCGACCGAGCGCGTTGGGACGGAAATCGGCGTGGGCGTCGAAGACGACGCACTCGCGGGTGGTTCCGAGGAGTCGGTCGGCCCGATTCGGGCCGACGCGCTCACAGCCGAGTTTCCCGGTGCCGACCAGCGTGGTCTCGGCGCGGTCCACGTCGCCAGCGTCGAGCGCCCGGTCGGCTGTCGAATAGCAGGCGTCTCGCTCGCCTGTGAGAACGAGGAGTCTGCGCTCGTTGGTCGCCTCGGCCTCCTCGCGGAGCGCAGAGACGACCTCGGCGAAGTTCATGTTCGGGAGTTGGCCCGACGGAGGGAAGCCAGTTTCGTAACCGCAGTCCTCGTCCCTTTGTGTTCCTTTCGCACGCCCCTGAGGCATTTGAAAGCGCTTTTAAGGGGGGACGAACTACGAAAGGGTACGACCTGCGCGCGGTTGATGATGCTCCTAGCCGCACAGGATTTGCCCGGCAGGGGAGCCTGAGCCGACGTGCAGGGAGGTGAACAACCTATGCCAGTATACGTAAACTTCGACGTTCCCGCCGACCTTCAAGACCGCGCCGTCGAGGCGCTCGAGGTCGCACGAGACACCGGTACCGTCAAGAAAGGAACCAACGAGACGACCAAGGCCGTCGAGCGCGGTAACGCAGAGCTCGTCTTCATCGCCGAGGACGTCCAGCCCGAGGAAATCGTCATGCACCTGCCCGAACTCGCCGACGAGAAGGGTATCCCCTTCATCTTCGTCGAGACGCAGGACGACATCGGTCACGCCGCTGGGCTGGAAGTCGGTAGTGCCGCCGCGGCCGTCACCGACTCCGGCGAGGCAGAAGACGACATCGAGGACATCGCCGGCAAGGTCGAGGAACTCCGCTGAGGTGGTTGAGTCATGAGTGCAGAGGAAACTGAAGAAGAAGGCTCCACGCCCGCCGAAGTAATCGAAATCGTCGGCAAGACGGGGATGCACGGCGAGGCCATGCAGGTCAAGTGCCGCATCCGTGAGGGCGAGAATCAGGGCCGCATCATTACGCGGAACTGCCTCGGCCCCGTCAGAGAGGGCGACGTGCTACAACTGCGCGAAACCGCCCGCGAAGCCGACTCCATCGGAGGTCAGTAATTAATGCCCCAATCCCGAGTCTGTGACTTCTGTGGCGACGACATCGAACCCGGCACGGGCACGATGTTCGTCCACACCGACGGCAGTACCGTCCACTTCTGCTCGGCGAAGTGCGAGAAGAACGCCGACCTCGGCCGCGAGCCCCGAGACCTCGAATGGACCGAGGACGGCGGTGCCGAGGAGGCCCAATAATGAGCGACGAGACCGAGCGAACCTTCGTGATGGTCAAGCCCGACGGCGTTCAGCGCGGCCTCATCGGGGACATCGTCTCCCGATTCGAGGAGCGCGGTCTGAAGATGGTCGCCGGCAAGTTCATGCAGATGAGCGAGGACCTCGCTCACGAACACTACGGCGAACACGAGGGCAAGCCGTTCTTCGACGGCCTCGTGGACTTCATCACGTCCGGTCCCGTCTTCGCCATGGTCTGGGAAGGTCAGGACGCGACCCGTCAGGTCCGCAAGATGATGGGCGAGACCGACCCCGCGGAGTCCGCGCCCGGTACCATCCGCGGCGACTACGGACTCGACCTCGGCCGAAACGTCATCCACGGTTCGGACCACGAGGACGAAGGCGCGAACGAGCGCGAAATCGACCTGTTCTTCGACGACGAGGAACTGGTCGATTACGAGCGCATCGACGAGACGTGGCTCTACGAGTAGCGACCTAACGCGGTTCGGACTCGCTTTTCCGTTTTCTTCGGCGTCGGAGCGACGGCTATCGTTCGACCGCCATCGGCGCGAGGGAATCAGATACGTTTGTCTGAGACAACTATTTATGTCCGAAAGATAGCGGTAGTTGTCTCGATCGGCGAGCCTCCTCGCGCTGGGCCGGTCGGGTCCCGACCTGCCACCAACGCCTTGCTACTGCGCCCCGAACGTCGGGACGTGCAGATAACCGCCCATCGGGGATTCGGCGAACAGCATCCCGAGAACACGGTTACGGCGGCCCGGCGCGCCTCGCGGTTCGCCGACGCGGTGGAACTCGACGTCCAGCGGTGCGGGTCGGGCGAACTCGTCGTGTGTCACTGGAACGAGGTCGAACTCGTCACCGACGGGCGGGGCGAAGTCGCGGACCTCTCGGCGACGGAACTCGCCGACCTCAGCGTCGAGGACTCGGATTGGGGCATCCCGCTGTTCTCGGAGGTGGTGGAGGCCATCCCCGCCAGCGTGGGCCTGAACCTCGAAATCAAGGAGACCGGCGTGGTGGCCGACCTGCTGGCGGTGCTGGAGACCGTCCCGAACGACGTGGTGATTTCGTCGCTCCACCCCGACCCGCTCTGGCGAGTTCGGATGCTGGACGACGAAATTTCGCTGGCGTTCAACTTCGACGTGCGCCCGGAGGCCAACTTCGAGACCGCGACGACGCTCGACTGCGAGTACGCCAACCCTCACTGGACGCTCTGCTTTGCGACCGACCTCGTGGAGCGCGCCCACGCCGAGGAGATGGAGGTCCACGCGTGGCCGGTCGATTCCAGAGTGCTGGCGTGGGCGCTGGCCCGGCGCGGGGTCGATGGACTGATTATGACTCAACCAGTGTGACGGCCGACCAGAGAGAATCCAAGTCGGGCGAACGGCCGACTCAGCCCTCTAGCGGACGCTCGGTTCCCCGAACGCTGTCGAGAATCACGTCGCCGTCGGGGCGCTCGGCTATCCAGAACAGTTTGTAGGCGTCGGCCACGCGGCCAAACTCCACCTCGGGCACGTCGCTGAGGATGGAGGTCCGGAGCGTCCACTTGAACGCGGCATCTCGGGCCTTCTCGTCGGCCTCCTCGGGCGAGAGTTCGCTGGGGAGGACCAGCGCATCCGCAATCGTCCGAGTCTCGAACGCTGGTACCTCGTCGGCCCGGAGCGCGAGTCTGCGCGAGCAGTCCACGCTGACGATTCGCCGGTCGCGCCGGGGCGACAGGAAGGGCCGCTCGACCTCGATTTCGGCCTCGTACACCCGGTAGGGGTAGGCTACCGCGCCGACCCGGCCCGACGACGTGACCTCCTCGCGGGCGATGGAGGGCGGGAACACCGCCAACTCAACCTCGTCGTGGTGTCTGCCCGCGAGGGGATGGGGACGCTCGGGAGATTCTGACTCCGGAGTCGCAGTCTCAGCGCTCATCGTCGTCCTCCCAGTAGCCGGAGGCCGCGACGTGGCCGCGGATGTTGTCGGCCTCGGTTACGACCTTCGGCGAGGTGTCCGAACTACTGCCGCCGTCGGTCGCGTAGTCCGGCACGCCCTCGCCCTGCCCGTCGGCCGAGACAACCGCCGAGAGGGGCTTATCGAACACGTCGAAGTGGTCGTCCACGCCGGCGGGCGGTTCGGTCGCCAGCGACACCGTGACCAGCGTGACCACCGAGACGATAAACGCCGGAAACAGGCCGTAAACCGTCACGAGGCCGTACCAGAACGCCGAGGACTCGGCGGGCATCATGCCGACCGCCCCGAGGATGGTCGGGAGTTGGGTCCACAGGACCATCGTGGACGCGCCGACTATCATGCTGGCGAGCGACCCCTTGGCGGTCACACGCTTCCACCAGAGCGTGGCGATGACCGTCGGGCCGATTGCGGCACCCAATCCGCCCCACGCGTAGTCTAAGACCAGCGTGTAGATGGGCGTACTCTTGGCGAGGTAGGCGAACGCCACGCTGGCGGTCCCGAGTCCGAAGGTGACGTACCGGGAGTAGCGAACGAGTTCCTCCTCGCTGGCGTCCTTGTCGAGGAAACCGTGGTACACGTCCTCGACGATTGCGCTGGTCGCCACCAAAAGCTGGGAGTCGGCGCTCGACATCATCGCGGCCAGCGCCGCCGCGAGGACGATGCCGGCCACCGCGCCCGGCAGGAGTTCGAGGGTGAGCATCGGCATCACCTTGTCGCCGTTCTCGATGGCTCCGTTGCCGAACATGGCGATGGCGTACAGACCGACCAGCGCCGCGCCGATGTACGCGACGAACATGAACAGTTGGGCGACGAGCGCCGCGAGGCGGACGTTCTTCACCCGGTCGATGCCCATGAACCGGACCATGATGTGGGGGTTGCCGGGCACCCCGAGGCCGATGGCGGCGTAGCTCAGGATGCCGAAGACGGCGGCCCATCCGGTCGCTCCGGCGGTGATGCTCGTCAGGCCGCCCGAACCGACCTGCGCCACCTCGTCGAAGGGCAGGCCCATGTTGGTGAACCCGATGACGGGGAGCAGGATGAACGCCCCGAGGATGATGGCCCCTTGGAAGTAGTCGGACCACGCCACCGCGAAGTAGCCCCCGAGGAAGGTGTAGCCGATGACGATGATGCCGCCGACGACGATGCCGACCCACGGCTGGATGCCCGTCAGAATCTGAAGCAAGGTCCCGGCCGCGACGATTTGGGCACCGACGTACCCGCCCTCGAACAGCATCAGGACGATGGCCGAGACGCCCTTGACCCGGCCGGTGTCGTCGCCGAGGCGCGTCTCGAAGAACGTCGGGAGCGTCACCGACTGGACGATTTCGGTGTACTTGCGCAGGCGCTTGGCGATGCCGGCCCACGCGAACAGGTCGGCCGGAATCATGCCCAATCCGTTGAGGAAGGCCATGATTCCCGTGCCGTAGGCGTTGGCCGGCACGCCGAGGGTGAGCCAACCGCTCATCTCGGAGGCGCGCTCGGAGAACCCGGTCACGACGGGACCGATTTCCCGGCCGCCGATGACGTAATCGCCGACCGAATCCATGAACCGCGAGGAGTACAGGCCGATGCCAAGCAGAACCAGCAGGTAGAGTCCGAAGGTCCCCAGCACCCAGATGCCGGCATCGCCCGCGATACCGCCGGCGCTACCTTGCATGGTCGGCCTCCTCGTCGTAGCGTTCCCGAATCCGCTGTTCTCGCTTCCCTTCCCAGAAGTAGTACACGACCAACAGCACGAAGAATATCGCGTACGGTGCGATTAATCCAAACCAGTCTACCGCACTCATGGCAGGCATTGTCACTGATACCCTACTGAAACATCCTATTTTATCTTTTTGATATTCGTCTGTATTCCGGCAATTTTAGACGCCTCTGGGCGCTCTATTCTTATTTCAGATTTATCGGCAAAGGATATTTATATCATACGCTGGACGAAACAACGCCGAACAACGCAGGCGGCGTGGAACAGCGGTTTTACGTTCGAACCCCTACACCTCGGTATGGACATCGATACCACGCGACGGGCACTCGTCGCCGCCATCGTCGGCGGCGGGGCGATCGGCGGGTCGCTCTCGCCGGTTCGGGGCTACCTGAACCGGTTCGCCCCGCTGTCGGGGTCGGCGTGGCGGGACGCGACCGACCGGACGAATCGCCGGGTTCAGAGTCCCTACGGCGAGGCCACGGTCCGGTACGACGACCACGGGACCGCACACATCGAAACCGAGGAGTCCGGCGAGGACGCCGAGCGCGCGCTCTACTTCGCAGTCGGATACGCCCAAGCGGCCGACCGACTCTTTCAGATGGACCTCCAGCGCCGGGTAATGGCCGGGGAACTCTCGGAAGTGGTTGGCGAGGCGGCCCTCGACTCCGACGAGTTCCACGTCAGGATGGACTTCGCGGGCGGTGCCGAGGCGAATCTGGAACTGCTGGAGGACACCCCGACCGGGAAAGCGACCGAGGCCTTCGCGGAGGGCGTCAACGCCTGCCGGGACAGCGAGGCCCTACCCCTCGAATTCGGCCTGCTGGACTACGAACCCGACCCGTGGACCCCTGCCGATACGATGCTGATGGAGCAACAGATTTCGTGGGGGCTGACCGGGAGTTTCTGGACGCTCCGCCGGGAGTTGCTGGCCGAAAAGTTCGACGCGGAGACCGTCGAGGAACTCTACCCCTTCCGGATGGACCACGACGCGCCAATCGTGCGGGACGACGATGGCGATTCGGAAGCCGCGAGTCGCCGAACCGCCGGTCCCTCCGGCGGGTTCGCTGGCGATTCGTCCAACCTCCTCGATTGGCTTTCGGCTTTCGAGTCGCCGCCCGGCGTCGGGTCGAACAGTTGGGTGGTCTCGGGCGACCGGACCTCCTCGGGGTCGCCCATCGTGGCCAACGACCCCCACCTCACGCTGATGGCCCCGCCGGTCTGGTACGAGATGAACCTCCAGACAGACGACGTGAGCGTTCGGGGCGTGACCTTCCCCGGCGTCCCGTTCGTCGTCATCGGCGAGAACGATGCTGGCGCGTGGGGGTTCACCAACTCCGGGGCCGACGTTATCGACTTCTACAGCTACGAGACCGACGATTCGGGCGACCGGTATCGCTACGACGACGAGTGGCGGGCGTTCGAGACCGAGGAGCACACGATTCGAGTCGCGGACGCCGAGGACCGAACCGTCACGGTCCGGAAGACGGTCCACGGGCCGCTCCTCGAACGCGAGGGCCAGCAGGTCGGCGTCTCGTGGACCGGCCACACCGCGACCCGGACCTCGCTGGCGATTCACGAGTACAGCAAGTCCGGGGGCGTGGAGGACTTCCTCGATTCGACCGAGAAGATGGACCTGCCGACTCAGAACGTCGTCTACGCCGACCGGGAGGGCAACACGCTCTACTACGTGACGGGGAAGATTCCGATTCGGACAGTAGACGGGGAAGAAATCTGGGGCACCCGCGTCTTCGACGGGTCGGCGGGCGAGGCCGAGTGGGAGGGCTTCGAACCCTTCGGCGTCTCGTCGTGGGAGGGGTTCGTCCCCTTCGAGGAGAAGCCTCACGTCCGGAATCCCGACTATCTGGGCACCGCGAACCAGCGCATCGAGGACGACCCGGACCACTACATCGGCGAACAGTACAGCACGCCCTACCGGGGCCAGCGCCTCTACGAACTGCTGGACGAGCGCGCGGCCTCCGACGAACCGATGGACGCCCAGTTCATGCGCAGACTCCAGCGCGACGCCAAGTCGGCCCGCGCAGAGCAGGTGGTGGGCGAACTCGTCGCGGCCGCGGAAGGCGACGAGGGCCTCGGCCAAGCGGTCGAGACGCTCCGAAACTGGGACTACCGGATGGTACGGGACTCGCGGGCCGCACTCATCTTCGTCCGGTGGTTCGACCAGTTCCGCCGGGAGACGTTCGCCGACGAGTTCGAAAAGCGGGACCTCGGCGAGGAGTACTACCCGAACGACTGGGTGCTGGCGACCCTGCCAGACGATAGCCGGTGGTTCGGCGACGAGGGCCGCGAGGCGGTGATGGTCCGGGCGCTCCGGCAGACGCTCGAAGATGTCGACGAGGGCGCGACCTACGGCGACTACAACACCACCGCGGCCATCACCCACCCCTTCGACCAGTCCTTCCTCAACTACCCCGAGTACCCCACCGACGGGTCGGCCTACACCCTGAACAACTACCGGAAGGAGTCGGCGGTGGGGAGCAGTTGGCGGATGATTTGCCCGATGGCCGACCGCGAGCAGTCGATTGGCATCCTGCCGGGGGGCAACTCCGGGGAGTACTTCTCGGACCACTACGACGACCAACTTCGACTGTGGGCCGACGGCAAGTACAAGTCGATGCGTCGGGAGATTCGGGGCGAGACCGCCATCGAGTTCGAGCGCGACGACTCGGGAGGTGACGACCGGTGAGCGAGATTCAGGGAGACGGCGCGGCGGGTCGGCGAGGAGACGACGGCCCGACAGGACGACAACGGGACGCCGACCCCGGCGCGATTGCGACCGCGCTGGCCGAAATCCGGGGCGACGCCAGAGCGCGGTGGGCCGCGCTCCTCGCCGGGGCGGTCGTCGGACTCGCCGTAGCGTGGGTTCACTGGTACGGGTTCCTGTTCGGCGGCGCGCTGGTCGGACTGGCGTCGAAGGACCTCAAGCGGGCGCTGGCGGCCGGTGTCGGGTTCGGCTTGCTGGCGTGGGGAGTGTTCGTCGGGTTGGTTGCGACGACTGGGGGGTTAGTGGGCGTCGTGCAGTACGCCGAGATGGGGAGACTCCTCTATCTGAGCGCCGGGATTCCGGTCGGCTTGTCTGCGCTCGGGTCGCTGATTCGCGGTGTGGTCTGAACCCAAGCAATTAAAACAATCATCTAGAGAATCAATAGATGTTTCAAGGCAAGGATATTATTTGCTTGAGTTGCAAGTACCGGGACTACCTCGACGGAGCGGGCTACTGCTGAAGCCACGGAAACCGCGACCGCACCGCTACCGCGAACCTCACACCTCCCCAACCTCGCGGCCACGCGAGGTGGCCGCGTCCCTCGCGCGGTTGGCGCGACCACTTCGGGTCGCGCCAGCGCGCGCCGGTTCGGGAATCGAAACGCGCGAACGTTGAAGTAGGAGGCCGGGACCAACCCGGCCCGTGACCTGAGAACTGCCCCGAGGAGTCAAGGCGGGAGCGCGGCGCGCTCCTCGGGGAAATCAGTCTCACGCGCCGCCTGTCAGCCACTCCGGCGAGCGCCGTCAGCGGTCGCTTCGCGGCGCGACTCGGGGTCGGAGGTCAGTCGTCGGCGGTCACGGCCGACCGCTCGACCTCGATTTCCCCGGCGTCTAGCTCCTGTTCGACCTCTCGGGCGGCGGTCACGAGGTTCGCCATCTTCTCGTAGGCAACCTCGCGGGGCAGGAGCTTTAGCCCGCAGTCCGGACTCACCGTCAACTGTTCGGGCGGGACCACTTCGAGGCCCTTCTGGATGTTGTCCTTGATTTGTTCGACCGACTCCACCTCGGCGACGTGGGCGTCCACCACGCCGAGCGCGAGGTCCGCGGTGAACTCGGGGTCTTTGAACACGTCCAACTGGTCGTAGTCGCCGTTGGCGAGTTCGAGGTCGAACTCGTCCACCGGGAACTCCAGAACCTCGGGATAGATGCGCGAGTAGTCGCCGTAACAGACGTGGAGGCCGATGCGCACGTCCTCGGGAATCCCGTCCGCGATGCGCTCCAGACAGTCGCCGACGATGGCGTGGTCGTCGGGCGTCGTCGCCAGCGCGGGTTCGTCGATTTGGACGTAGCGAGCGCCCGCTTCGACCAGTCGCTCGACCTCCTCGTTCACGAGGTCCGCGAGGTCGTGGGCCAGCGACTCGGTGTCGTCGTAGGCCTCGTTGAACGACCAGTTGGCCAGCGTGTACGGGCCGGTAATCGGCACCTTGACCGGTCGGTCCGAGACGCTCGCGGTGAATTCGTACTCGTCTACCAGCCACGTCTCGTCGTACTCCACGTCCGAGACTACCGAGGGCTTGTCGAAGGTGTTGTGGCCCCACACCTTGACCGGACCGTTGAACTCGTAGCCCTCGATTCGGTGGGCGAAGTACTCGACCATCTCGTTGCGCCGCATCTCGCCGTCTACCACCACGTCGAGGCCAGCGCGCTCGTGTTCGTCGGTGATGAGGCGCGAGGCGTCGTCCTTGGCTTCCTGCCACTCCTCGTCGCCGAAGTCGGCCTCGTCGTCCTCGTAGAGGTCGCGGGCGCGGTCCACCCACTTGGGTTTGGGGTAGCTTCCCACGACGGTCGTCAGCAGGAAGTGGTCGTTCGGGTGATTCTCGGGTCGGAACTGGTCTCGGTTCTGGCTCATGCTTTCACCTCCGCGATGTCGGTTGCTTCGCCCAGCGCGGCGAGTTTCTCTCGGAACGTCGAGTACGGCAGGTAGAACGACTCGGTGTTCGGCGTCAGGTAGAGCGTCTCGAACTCGGCCGCAGGCGTGTTCTCCTCCAGCCAATCGGCGCGCTCGGCGATGGTCTCGGGGTCCTCGACCAGCGTGTTCTGGCCGTCCACGACGCCCGCCGCGATGGAGTCCTTGGTGCCGTACTCGTTGATGTTGTAGAGGTTGTCCTCGGAGTTCGACACGAAGTCGTAGCCCAGCGCGTCGAAGTCGGCGTCCAGCAGATGGGCGTGGACCTTCTCGTCCAGCGCGCCCCAGTAGGTCTGGACCACCACGTCGGTCCCGTCACCGACTGCACCGGCCACGGTATCGACCGCTTCGCTGGCGCGCTCGTCCTCGTCGTCCTCGTCGCTCGGCGGGTTCTCGACCAGCGAGGGTTCGAGGAGGAACAGCGTTTCGACTTCGGGAAAGGCTTCGGCCTCGCCCGCGAGGAAGTCGGCGATAGCGTCCAAGAAGTCGGCCTCGTCGCCATAGTGTTCGTCGGTGGCGAGGTCCGAAAGCGAGTAGGGACCGGGGAGGACCGCCTGCAGTTCGTCGGCGTCCACGAACTCGCTCGCGGACTCCAACTCGCCAGCGATGTCACCGTCGAAAGTCAGGTCGCCGGTCACTACCGGGTCCCGGTAGAAGTTGTTGTTGTCGTAGTACCGGACGATGCCGCGGGTCTCCACCGCGTCGTGGACCGCGAGGGGATGGGCGAGCATGTCGTCCCAGCGGAGTTGCCCCTCCACGGTGCGGTCGAGTCCGGCGTCCTGCTGTCGGGAGATGACCTCCTCTCTGGCGCGGTCGTAGACCGCGACGACCTCCTCGTCCTCGTCGCCGTCGATGAGGTCGTGCTTCTGATGGCCTTTCAGGTCGGCCAAGTCGTCTTTGGCCCAGTCCGGTAGCGGGAATACGCCCGGCGTAGTTGCGACGCGCTCTGTCATGTACCACGTCCTACGAAATGCTGGTGCTTAATATTTTCCTCTCGGGAAATTACCTTCGGACATAGTGTAGTGATAGCACACCACGCAGATCGGTGACTAATTTACTTCAGTTGTCACCGTGAATGCGTTCTATGGAACGACTCACCTCGACGGTCGTCGCCGCCTTCCTCCTCGGTCTCGTCGTGGGCGCTGTCGGGGGATTCGCGTTCGGCGGTCAACTCGGCCTACTGGACCCCGGCCCGACGAACTCCGGCCCGAATCCCGAATCGCCGCCGTACTCGCTGAGCAAGTCCGGCGGTTGCCTCGACGTTCGGCCCCACGCCGGATGGGTCCACGAGGTCGCGGTCGGCGACTCCTTTGCGGTCACGCTGAACGCCACCGTGGTCCACGACCGAGGAGCAACCGTTTCGACAAACGTGAGTCGCGTCGCCCCCGGAGCCTACCGAATCGACCTCCGGACTGTCTCGTCGGAGACCGTCGAATCAGACGCGAACAGAACGAAATCCCCACCGGAGGACTGCCGCGTAGCGACCGACCTTCGACTCGGCGCGAGTCTGCCGACCGACTACCGTGAGGTCGAGGTCGCACTCGACGGGCGAACGCTCCTGACGGTCGAAAACGAGGACACCGCGCCGGACCTCTACCAGTTGCCCAACCCGGTGAATGCGACGGTCTCAGCGAACTAGTTTGAGGACCGTCAGCGTCTCGAAGGGGAAGGACTCGTCCTGAAGTGCGACCGCCGAGAAGCCCTCGGCCTCCGCGAGTCCGACGACCTCCTCGACGCCCGTGAGACTGCTGACCAGCAGGTAGACCGCGCCGTCGGGCGCGAGGGGTCGGCCGACCGATTCGAGAAATGGCTCGATGACCGCGCGGCCGTCCTCGCCGCCCGAGAGGGCGACTTCCATCCAGTCGTCGCGCTCGTCGTCGGGGTCGGTCGGGAGGTAGGGCGCGTTGAAAAGCACCGCGTCGAAGGCGTCGTCGCGGAAGGGTTCCAGCAGGTCGGCCCGAACACTTTCGACGCCGCGCTCGCTGGCCTGCCGGCAGGCGTGGGGATTCAGGTCCGACCCCAGCACTCGCAGGCCGGTCTCGTCGGCCACCGTCTCGGCGACGTAGCCCGACCCGGTGCCGACCTCAAGCGCGAGGAAGTCGTCTGCGGGGTCGTCGGCGCGGTCGTCGGTCGGGAGAGATTGCAGGTCGGCGACCGCGGCCTCCGCGAGGAGGTTCGAATCCTCGGCGGGTTGGTACACTTCGGTCTCGGCGTCTCGGCGGTCGGCGAGGTCGGTCATTCGGTCTCGTCGGTGTCTCCGGGTTCGACGCCCTTTTCGTCGTCGGTTCCGCCGTCGGTCGTCGGTTCCGGTGAGATTGGGGCCTCGGCTTCACTGGCGACGCGGAATCCGCCGGACTCCTCGCGGCCGGTGAGTTCGCGCTGGGGATACGGAATCTTGATGCCCTCGGCGTCGAAGGTCTCTTTGACCGACCCGATGATAGCGGTGCGAGCGCGCCACTGCCGGCGGGCGCTGGGTTTGTCTATCCAGCACCGCAGACCGAGCGTGACCGCCGAATCGCCGAACTCCTTGAGGACCACTTTGGGGGTGGGCACCGTCAGCACCTCGTCACAGTCCTTCATCGTCTCCTTGGCGAGTTCGGCCGCTCGGTCCACGTCGGTCTCGTAATCGACGCCGACATCGACCTCGATTCGAAGGCGGCCTTTCCGACTCTTGTTGACGATTTTCTCGCCGCTCACGATGTCGTTGGGAATCATCACGTACTCGCCGGCGAACGTCTGGATTCGGGTGTTGACGATGGAGATGTCGGTCACGATGCCCTCCTCGTCATCGATTTTCACCCAATCGCCGATTTCGAAGGGCCGGGAGAACATCAGGACGAATCCGGCCAGTAGCGCGCCGAGGGTCTGGCGGGCGGCCATACCGACCACGATACCGAGGAACCCGGCCCCGACCAGCAGGCCGCTGAGGTTCACGTCCCAGAGGCCGAGGATGATGGCCACCGCCGAGACGTAGACGGTGAGTTGCGAGACTCGGTAGACGATTTCGCTCTGGTGCTGGCTGATGGTGTCGTGGCCATCGACGAACCGGTCGATTGCCTTCTTGACGAACCCGGTGACGATGTACGCACCGGCGACGACGGCCAGCGCGAACAGCACCCGGAAGCCCTTGCCGACCGTCGCGTTGATTTGGTCCAAGGCCTTGGCGGCGTTCGTCCCCTTCCCCCAGAGGACCAGCAGACTGACCGTCGCCACGAACAAGACGCCCGAAAATCCGACGAGGAGCGCCACGTCGCCGACCCGATGGGGGAGTCGTCGCTGGACTTTCGGGCGGACGTACCGCCCGCCGAAGATGGCGACTGCGACGCCGACGAGGATGGCAACCGTCGCGGCCACCTGCTCGGTCGTGGTGAAGGTCGTCAGTCGGTCGATGACCGCGAAGAACCCGGTCAGCAGGTCGCTCACGTGGTCTCACCACCTCGCAAGCTATCACCGTCCTCGGCTTCACTTTTGCGTCCGAACTCGTCGGCGGCAGTCGCTAACCCAGCGAACGTCTCGGGCGGAATCTTGCCGGCGCGCTTGCTCAGTACGTCGGGGTCGAGGTCGGTCCGGCCCTCCGAGATGGCATCGACCACGGCGTCGGCGTCGTCGAGGCCGGAGATGTGAGGCGTGTTCCGAATCGCGTTCCGGAGGGTCTTGCGGCGCTGGGTGAACACGGCCTTGACGAACCGGAGGAAGAAGTCCTCGTCGCCGACCTCGTAGTCCGGGTCGCGGGGCGTGGTCCGGACGACGGCGCTCTCGACGTCCGGCGGCGGCGAGAAGGCTTCTTTCGGGACTGGCTCGACCACTTCCACGTCGGCGTAGTGTTGGGCCGAGACCGACAAGCGGCCGTAGTCGTCGGTGCCGGGGTCGGCGGCCATCCGCTCGGCGAACTCCTTCTGGAACATGAGGACGGTCGGTTTTCCGCGCGGGAGGAGTCGGAAGGTGATTTCGCTGGAGACGCCGTAGGGGAGGTTCGAAATCGAGGCGGTGAAGTCGGGGAGGTCAACTTCGAGCGCGTCGCCCGAAATCACGGTGAGTCGCCCGTCAGCAATCTCGTCGGCGAACTCCTCGCGCAGGAAGCCGGCCAAATCCCGGTCGCGCTCGACCACGGTCACTTCGTCGGCGACGGCGAGCAGGCGGTCGGTCAGCGCGCCGGTTCCGGGACCGATTTCGAGGACGTGCGAGCAGTCGAAGGCGGCCTCCTCGGCGTATTCGGGCAGTCGGTCCAGCACGCGGTCGTCTATCAGAAAGTGCTGGTCACGGTCAGGGTTCCCGCGGACGCCCGCCCGCCGGAGGAGGGCGTCGGGGTTCCGCAGGTCGGATTCGGAGTCGGGCGAGTCGGTCATTACGTCGGGGTAGCTACCGAAAGCGGGTAAAGCCACCGAGTCGGCTAGACCGGTCGAGAACCCGACTCCGAGCGCCCCGGTCGGCGGTTCTCGGTCGCCGACCGCGTTGCCGGACTCGACGGCCCCGAGTTCCGACCCTCGACGCAGACATATCTCTATAATTCTTATATACTCGTATATGTTCTTTTCACGATTGTTTTGAATGCCCTGACAAGCGATGGGCGCGTCGTTTGTCGTCGTCTCTCTGCCGGTCTGCTCTCCGTCGTCGCAAACCTGCCCGACGACATCGCCGTGACTATCGAAGGGAAAGGAAGAACGCGACCAGCGACGGCAAAAAGAGACCGCTCTCAGTCCGCCAGCGTCGGCCGGACCTTCTCGACCGCAGACTCGAAGTGCTTGGTCTGGATGCGGATTTCGTCGGCGTTCCGGTCGGCCTCCTCGACGCCCCACGCCTCGGCGGCCTCACGAATCGCCCGCATCGAGGCGTCTCGGACCACCGCTTCGAGGTCCGCGCCGGTGTACCCCTCCAAGTCCTCAGCGAGCGCGTCCAAGTCCACGTCGTCGGCCAGCGGCCGGTCGGCGGCGTGGACCGAGAGGATGGCCCGGCGGCCCTCCTCGTCGGGCGCGGGGACCTCGATGTGTTCCTCCAACCGGCCGGGGCGCAGGAGGGCGCGGTCCAGCGAATCCCGGCGGTTGGTCGCGGCCAGCACCACGAGGTTGGGGTTCTCGGCCAGTCCGTCCATCTCTGTCAGGAGTTGGGAGACCACGCGCTCGGAGACTTCTGCACCGCCGCCCATCCCGGACCCTCGCTCGCCGGCGATGGCGTCGATTTCGTCCAAGAAGACGATTGCCGGGGCGGCCTGCCGGGCGCGGTCGAAGATTTCCCGGACCGCCTTCTCGGACTCGCCGACGTAGCGATTGAGGAGTTCCGGTCCATCGACGTGGATGAAGTTCACGTCACTCTGGCCCGCCAAGGCCCGCGCGAGGAGGGTCTTCCCGGTACCGGGCGGGCCGTGAAGCAGGATGCCGGCCGGCGGGTCGGTGTTGGTCTGGTCGAACAGGTTGCGGTACGCCAGCGGCCACTCGACCGCCTCGGTCAGCGTCTGTTTGGCCTCGTCCAGATTGCCCACGTCCTCGAAGGTGGTGTCGGGGGCCTCGGCGACGAACTCCCGCATCGCCGAGGGGTCCACCGAGGCCATCGCGGTTTCGAAGTCCTCGCGGGTGACTTCGACCTGCATCAGTTCCTCCTCGTCGGCCCCGGCGTCTCGGGCGCGCCGGAGTGCGGCCATCGCGGCCTCCGTCGAGAGGGCGTGGAGGTCCGCGCCGACGAACCCGTGGGTTGTCGCCGCGAGTCGGTCGAGGTCCACGCTGTCGGCCAGCGGCATCCCGCGGGTGTGAACGTCCAGAATCTCGCGCCGACCGGCCTCGCCGGGCACGCCGATTTCGATTTCGCGGTCGAAGCGTCCTCCTCGGCGCAGGGCGGGGTCGATGGCGTCAACCCGGTTGGTCGCGCCGATGACCACGACCTCACCCCGCGATTCGAGGCCGTCCATCAGCGAGAGGAGTTGGGCGACCACGCGGTTCTCCACGTCGGACTCCTCGTCTCGTTCGCCCGCGATGGCGTCTATCTCGTCGAAGAAGACGATGGTCGGGGCGTTCTCGCGGGCCTGCTCGAAGACTTCGCGCAGGCGCTCCTCGCTCTCGCCCTTGTATTTGCTCATGATTTCCGGCCCCGAGACCGTGACGAAGTGGGCGTCCACCTCGTTTGCGACCGCCTTGGCAATCATCGTCTTGCCGGTGCCGGGCGGGCCGTAGAGCAGGACTCCCTTCGGCGGGTCGATGCCGAGACGCCGGAACAGCGCGGGGTTCGAGAGGGGCAACTCGACCATCTCCCGAACGCGCTCCAGTTCGTCTTCGAGGCCGCCGATGTCCTCGTAGGTCGCGCCGGTGGGCTTTGGCGGGGTGTCGCCGTCGGCGCTTTCTCCGCCCGCATCGCCTTCGCCGCGGGAGATGGGGATGGAGATGCCGTCGGACCCACTGGACGAACTCCCCGCGCCGGACTCGCCGTCGAGCGCGACTCTCACGTCGGTCTCGTCGGTCACCCGGACCACGCCGTCGGGATTTGTCGCGCCGACGTGGAAGGTGCCCGCGTCGCCCAGTCGCTCGATTCGGACGCGCTCGCCCTCCTTGACCGGGCGGTCCCGGAGCGTTCGTTTGAGGGCCGCTTCGAGCGTATCCCGGTCGTCGGGGTCGAACGAGGCGGCGGGCGCGAGCGCGACCTCCTCGGCGTCTTGGACCGAAATCTTGCGGACGGTCACGGTGTCGCCGATGCTCACCCCGGCGTTGGCCCGCGTCTCGCCGTCTACCTGCACCACGCCGGTCTGTACGTCGGTCCCGGCGGGCCACACCTTGACCACGGTGTCGCGCTCGCCTTCCACGACCACGGTGTCGCCGCTCAGGACGCCCAGCGCCGACCGGGCCGATTCGGGAATCCGGGCGATTCCCCGGCCCGCGTCGCGCTTCTCCGCGCCCTGCACGGTGAGTTCGACCGCGGCGGAACCCTTCGCGTTCATGTCAGCATCTGGTCGCTCGTCCGTATTGAGGATTCCCCCTTTTGCTTTGGCTACGCGGTTGGTGGGGTGGCCTCGTTCTCGAACGTCCTCGCGCTTAGAGTCAGAGGGGGAGTAGACGGGACAGCGATGTCTTCGAAAGTCCTCGCGTGGTTCGCGGTCACGTGAGGGTGCGCGGCGCTCCGCGCCGCGACTGGCGAGCGGTGGAACCGCGAGCGAAGCGAACGTGATTTCGGAAGACGCGGTTTGTCTTCCGGCGGTCGCTCAGCGACATATCCGACGCGCACAGTTCTGCGCGCGCCGGATAGGGGTCGGCTGAGACGACTATATAAACGGGAACCGCGCTCGTGACCGAACCGAGATTTCTGTCACCACCCCAACGAGTATTCCTGTCAGGGTAAACGATTTACTTTCGTCCGGTGTACCCACGAACATGGTCGTCAAAACCGAGCGCGACGAGATGACGTGGTACAAGTGCGAGGGATGCGGGATGATGTTCGACGACGCCGAGGACGCAAAGCAACACGAAGCCAACTGCGACCACGAGGACCCCTCGTACATCCAGTAGCGCGGGTCGGTTGGCGGACGGTCGAGTCGGGGGATTTTGCGTTCGGGAATCCGGCCCGGAGGAGAACCCCGTCTCGCCCCACAAGAAGTAACTAAATCTGTCTTTAAGAAGTAAAATAGCTCCCTAAAGACAGAAATTATGTCTTACAACCCGGCGCGTTCGCGGTGGTCTGCCGCCAGTTCCTTGGCCTCGGCTTTGGTGTGGCAGGTCTCCCACCGGACCTCCTCGCCCGACCCGTAGGCCAGCGCGTCCTTGAGTTCGTCCCGGAGGACGCCCCACCCGACCTCCACCACCTCGCCGTCGTCGCCGAGTTCGTACACGCCGTACTGTTCCGGCGCGGACCCGACCGTCCGGCGATTCAGCGCCTGCCAGCGTTTTTGAAGTGGCATCGTGGCGCTTCGAGTTACTCGTCGCCGACTAGTTCGTAGGAGGCCTCGCCGCGGCCGTCCTCAGAGAAGACGAAGACCCGACCGCGGGCGACTTCGGGGTCGGCCTCGACTTCGACGGAGTGGCCCGCCAGTCGGACCGTCACGCCGGGGAACAGTTCTTCCTCCTCGCCGGGGTTCAACAGCACGCGACCGATGCCGGTGGATTCGAGGATTTCGTCGTGACTGTCCCGGTCGTTGACGTACATCATCACGCCCTCGGTCTCGGTCGGGTCGGTCACGAGGACCTGCACGAGTTTGCCGGGTTGGGTCCGGAGCGTGCCCGTGACCTTCTTCGGGACTCCTCGGTAGTAGGCCTCCCTGCCGTCGGTGTACTCCACGACGATGCCGTCCTCGGCCAACTCGACGCCGAGCGTGTCCGGGGCCACGTCGTTGCGTGCGCTCATGGGTCGAACTTCGCTCGGAGTCGGGAAAAGGGGTGCGCTTCCGGACCGGTCGAACGACGAGTGGCCCGGAGACCGCCCCAACTTGCAGGAACCACCAGCGTCATTACGCCCCGCGAGAGAGTGACCCTCATGGAGGGCCGAGCATCCGCCCCGGCCGCGGGCACCGTCCTGAACGCCCTCGCCACCGGAACCGGGTCGGCGTTCGCCATCGACGCCGAGACGACCGCGACGGTCGAACTCGACGACTCGGGGTCGCTGTCCGGCGAGGTCGCCGACGAACCCGAGGCCGACACGCGACTCGTGGAGCGGTGCGTCGAACTCGCCGTGGCGGAGTACGGCGACGAGGAGACCACCGGCGGCCGGGTCAGAACCGAGAGCGAGGTCCCGATGGCGGCCGGCCTCAAGAGTTCGAGCGCCGCGGCGAACGCCACCGTGCTGGCGACCCTCGACGCGCTCGGAGTCGCCGACGAGGTGCCCCGCGAGGAGGCCTGTCTCCTCGGCGTGCAGGCCGCCCGCGACGCCGGCGTCACGGTGACGGGCGCGTTCGACGACGCCAGCGCCAGCATGCTCGGCGGCGTCACCGTCACCGACAACCGGCGCGACGAACTGCTGGCCCGCGAGCCAATCGAGTGGGACGTGTTGGTCTGGACGCCGCCAGAGCGGGCCTTCAGCGCCGACGCCGACTCCTCGCGGTGCGAGCGAATCGCCCCCGTCGCGCAACTCGTGGCGGACCTCGCGCTCGACGGTCGGTACGCCGACGCGATGACGGTCAACGGCTTCGCGTTCTGTGCGGCACTCGACTTCCCGGCCGACCCGATGGTAGAGGCCCTGCCCCACGCTCGCGGCGTCTCGCTGTCGGGCACCGGCCCGAGTTTCGTCGCGGTGGGGTCGGAGGACGAACTGCGAGCGGTACGCGACAACTGGAGCAAACGAGATGGTACGACATGGCTGACGACGACTCGCAACGACGGCGCCCGGACGACATGAGCCTCGCGGAACTCCGCGAGGAGATAGAGAGCATCGACCGAGAGATAGTCGAACTCATCGCCCGCCGGACCTACGTCGCAGAGACGGTGGCACAGGTCAAGGCCGACCGGGAGATGCCGACGACCGACGAGGACCAAGAGGAGCAGGTGATGGACCGCGCCGGCGAGAACGCCGAGCGATTCGACGTGGACGCGAATCTGGTGAAAGCGATTTTCAGGCTGTTGATAGAGCTGAACAAAGTCGAACAGCGCGAGACGCGCTAACAGAAACCCGGTTTTTCCGTGCCGACCTAATCGTCCGCACTTCCCGAAACGGTCGGAGCAGGTGGCTCGACGGCGGACGCCTCCGATTGGAGAGGATTCCATTCCAGACCTTCCTGATACTGAAGCGGCGCGTTGTCCTGTTCGGGGTCGAGGACCGTCAGCTGTATCCACCCGTTGTCGAGGAGTGCCACGAGTTGGTCGTGCTGGCCGATAATCTCGGTGACTTGTTCGACGGGTGCGTGAATCACCGCCGACAGGCGTAACGGCTGGTGGTGTGGCTGGTCGGCGTCGGCGTAGAGCGACTGGAGCGGGAGGCCGGTCATCAGGTCGCCGCCGTTGCCCTGAAACACGCCGACGTTGCCGACCGGGTTCTGGGTCACTTTCGAGCCACTTCCGTAGACGGCGTTATCGACCGTGGCGAAGTAGTACTGGTTGTTGATCCACTGCGTGACCACGAGCGGCCCGGTCATGATGGCCTCCAGCGCCTCGCCCTCAGAATCGGTCTGCCAGTCGTAGGAGTGGAGGAAGGTGCGACCGTCAAGGTCCTCGTCCGCGGTCAACTCGCGAGGACCGACGACGAACGAGGCGTTGCCGGCCAGTCCCCACTCGGGGCGCGTTTCGGCCCAGTCGGCCGCCCGGCGTTGGGTCTCGCGGACGCTATCGGCAGTCTCGTCTGACATGGAGTCGGTCCGCTCCGCGGTCGCTCGGCTCTGGGCCTCCGCGAGGTCCTCGCGCAATCGTTCGAGGTCGGCCTCGTGGCTCTCGGGCACGTCGCCGTCGAACAGCGTTATCTCGTCGGTCGTCGTGTTGTGTTCGCCGGCGAGGAACACGGTGTCCTCAGGGATGTCGAACCCGCGTTCGCGCAGTTCGGCCTTCACGTCCTCGTCGTTGCAGATGTCCGCGAGGACGCGAGCGTTCGGACCGCCGGGGTTCCCTGCACAGGCACCGCAGTCCAGACTCGAATCGAACGGGTTGTTCGTCGTCTGACTGGTGTGGCCCGTGAACACGACGAGGCGAGCGAACTCGTCCCACCCCATCAACTCGAAGGCGGTCTGGGCGTACTCGACTTTCTCCTCCAACAGCAGTCCTTCCCGGAGTGCATGCACGGAGTCCGGATTGTAATCGACCGAGGGCTCACAGAACTCGTGTTCGTCGGGCGCGCGGTCAGTGTCGTGGAGTGCGTCGTAGACGCGGGCAGGCAGAAGCGTCCGAGCAGTCAGCGCGGCACCGTACCCTGCCCCGGCGCTCTCGACGAGGCTGAACGCCGTCGCCGCGTTGGACTTGAGGCTCTTGAGTGCGCTCTTTCCTGCGTCCAGCACGCCCCGCCAGCGGTCGTAGCGGCCCTGTTTGGTGTCGCCCTCGGTGGTGGGGCGCTCCGTGATACGGTGCTGGGCGTCGAGAATCGGCGGGCAGGCGTCCACAGCCACGTCCTCGTCGTAGGCCTGATAGCGCATCGGGACGCCGAAGAACCCCGCGTAGCCGTGGGTTTCGTAGGAGCCGACGGCCTCGATGTGGCGGCGGATAATCTCCGAGCGCGTGTCGATACAGAACACGAGTTGTGCGTCCGGACAAGGAGACTCGTCGGCAGTACCGGTCTCCGGGTCGGGTCGTGACACCGACTCTACCAACCGGTCGCGGTGGCTCTTTTCCCACGCGGTCAACCAGATTTCGGGGAGCGGAACCTCGTCGCTCTCGACCGATTCAGTGGCGTGTTCGCTCGGGTCGATAGGCGCGTCGAGGAGGTCCGCGAGGACCAGACGGACTGCGAGATACTCGGTCAGCGAGATGGGGTAGTTCGACTGCCACGGGTCGGCGTCGTCGCTGGCTCGCTGTTTGATGAAGCCGGTCCACCCCGGAAGTGCGGCGAGTTGTTGCTCGAAAATCGTCTCCCACTCCCCCTGCGGGTAGTCCGACAGGACGCTTTCGAGTGCGGCAATCGGGGTCTCCGGGAGGTCTGCCGGACTGTCACAACCGGGAACGTCACCGTCGTAGGGGGCCATCTCACGCCACGCCGCGTAGAACCCTTCTTGACGGTCGGGCATCGGCCACTTGGCGTTCCCTTGGTCGAGGAAGGCGGTGAGCCACTTCGAGAGCACGCGATGGACCTCCTCGGTGCTGGCATCGCTCTCGGAGGCGGAGACCGATTCGGTCGCTTCCATCTCGTCGAGCAACGTCGCCGGGTCGTCGTCGAAGCCGTGGGCTTTCAACTCGGCGGAAAGCACCTCCGAGTCGATTTGCCCGTTCTCCCACGCCTGCCGGAAGATGTCGGGACGTGGATAGCCACGACCCCCGAACAACTGTTCGGCCTCGGCAACGGCCTCGTGGAACGGCCGGTCTTCGAGGCCGGACAGCGGATTGGCCGTGACGAACGAGTGGAGCGGCCAGACCGAACCGACGTTCTCGGCGGCGCGTTCGATGCTGTTCTCGAAGTGAGTTTCCTTGTGTTCAAGCGTCATCGTAGTCCTCCTTGGTGGTCAACACGGTTTCCGGGGACGGTTGTGACAGGTTCAACAACGCGACGTAGAGGCGCTTGCTGGACCGGTGCCAGCCGAGTTCCGCTGTGAGATACGACACGACGAACAGGACACCGACCGCGAGGTGGACGACAGTCAGTTCGGTCGGCGCGGTGGTCATCGGAACGTCAGCCAGTAGCGCCGAGATGGTCTCGAACAGGAACCCGTAGACGGCGATTGGTATCACGACGACGACCGGGAGGCCGACGAGTTTGAATCTCGGGAGGAGTTGAGACTGCTTGAGTACCTCGCGGGCCGCGTGTAGCGTCGTCAGAACCACTACCAGCGCGAGGAGAACGCCGGAGTCCAGTTTCGCCCCTTTGCCGGTGATTGCGACGAACAGTGCGCCACCGCCGATTGCGGCACCGGTGCTGACGGCGAGGCCCGCCAATCCCAAGTCAGTACGGGCGGTTTCCGTCGGGGCCGTCTGTTCGACAGTGCCCCCCGACGAGAGGAACAGGTACGCCTTGTAGAAGCCGTGCAGGATGAGGTGAGTGATGGCGGCGGAGAAGAACCCGAGTCCGCACTGGAGGAGCATGAAGCCCATCTGGGCGATAGTCGAAGCCCCGAGTTTGCGTTTGATGTCGGGACGGACGAGCAGTAGCGCCTGCCCGAGTAGGGCACTAATCGCGCCGACGACGACGAGGACCGACATCGCAATCGAGACATCGGCGAAGACCGGCGCGAAGCGAGTCAGCAGGATGCCACCGGCGTTGACGAACCCGGCGTGCATCAGGGCCGACGATGGGGTCGGTGCCGTCATCGACGACAGCAACCAGTCGTGAAACGGGAACAGTGCCGACTGAATCATCGCGGTGAGGAACAACCCGCCGATAGCGAGCCAAGCGACCCCGGAGGGGAGGCTCCCGGACTGGGCGAGGATACCGGAGAGAGAACTGCTTCCCGTCGTCCAAGCGAGGAGCGCGAGGGTTCCACCGAGCAAGCCACTGCTTGCGACGAAGTAGCGGCGGGCGAGCGACCCAGCGGCCCGCGCTTGGTCCCAACCGCGAACGTGGCCGATGAGCGACGCCATCGCCAGCCCCATTCCCAACCACGCAACACCGAACAGCACAACGTGGTCGGCCGCCGCCATCGTCATGACTGCGAGCGTGAACGCGAACGTCCGACCGAAGAACTGGTCGATGCGGGCGTCACCGGCCATGTAGCGCCGGGAGTAGGAGTGGACGATACCACTGAAGAACGTGACGACGGCCCAGACGACCGTCGTTAGCCCGTCCACGACGACGTAGCCCGCGAGGTGCCACTCGGAGCCACCCCGGACCGAAACCGCGATGGTCGCCAGACTGAGCAAAAAGAGCGCCCAGACGCCGACAGTCGTCGCTCGCGGCACCACCGAGGCCGAGGGCGTCGTCTCCGGGAGTTGTACTGAGTCGTTCGGGTGTGATTGTCCAGTCATCGTTCGTATTCGCTACCTGCCAGCACAGACCGTCAGGTCCCCCGTGGCGGGAGACTGTACAACCGGGCTGGCCATCTCTGTATGCTTGTACGAACAGACTGGTTATTATAGGCTTTGATTTTACCATATTGTTCCAAATACGGGCGCAGAATAACGTGATGGTCGATAATGAAGGATTCTGGAGATGGATTCCGTTTCTGGCGACCGATACCCTAACCGCAGAAGACGAACTCGCTCGCCGAAGCGACCGACTCGCGGACGCCTACTCGTCTGCCGATTTCGACTCCGCGGAGAAGTCGTCGAAGGGCGTCCGCTCGTGACTGCGGACGAGAACTTCGTCGGCGACTGTCAGGTCCATGTCGAGGAGTTCCTGCGCGACTGGCGTAATGTCGTCGTCAGTTTCGCCGACGGCCGTCACGAGCAGGTTCTTCTCGCCGGTGACGAGTTCTTGGACGGAAACGACCCCCGGAATTTCGAGAATCTCGTCGATGAGTTCGCCCCGTTCCGGAATCGGTGCCGTACAGAACAGGAGCATCCGGAGCGGGTACCCCGATTTCTGATAATCCACGTCGGCGCTGTAGCCCTTGATGACTCCCTCGGACTCCAGTCGCTGGATGCGCTTGCGAACCGTACTCGAGGACGCTTCGGTACGGTCGGCAATCTCGGACGACGAGAGGTTTCGCGCCTCCGCTTGGAGTGCGGAGAGAATTTCTCTATCGACATCATCGAGATTGTACTCGGCCATGCCTCCTGCTTGCTCTCGCAAATATAAGGGGCTTCGGCCTGCTGTGAATCGGCTTCCACTCGAACGACCGTTTAGTACTCCCAGAGTCGCCGGATTCGGTCCTCGATTTCCGGATGCTCGTCGCGCAGGACCTCGACCGAGGTTTCGCCGTCCACGTTGACGACCTGCACCTCGCCGCGGCGCTCGGAGTAGACGTCTTGGAAGTCGTAGACGACGCCGACGACGGTGGTGTCGTCGGGCACGTCGTCGCTCTCGCGCAGGAACTCGACCTGCCTATCGACGTTGTACTCGACCAGTCGGTTGACGGCCTCGGTCCGGTCCGCGTCGTCGGGGAGGGCCTCGACGCCGGATTCGAGACGGGATTTCAGCAGGCCGATGCAGTGTTCGATGCCCGCGGGTTCCGAGAGGCCCACGGTCAGGTCGTCGTAGGTCGCCGTGACGGCCCCGCAACCGGTGTGGCCGACGACGACGGCAGTGTCGGTGCCGGTGTGTGCAATAGGGTACAGCACGTCCCCGGAGACGGCCTCACCCGCCGCGGTTTGCTGGACGACGCGGTTGCCGATGTTGCCGCAGGTAAAGATGCGTCCGGGCGTCTCGTTTCCCCACATCGCGTCCTGTAGAACTCGGGAGTCCGAGCAACAGACGGTGACGACATCGGGGTGCTGGGAGTCCTGCACGCCGTCGAACCGGGACTGGAACTCGTCGGCGTGGCCGGCGTTGCGCTCGAGGAGGTCGAGGAGCGTCTGGTTCATAGTTGTGTGAACGACGGTCTTGCAAATAGATTCCTGTGTTCGTAGTGAGGCGAGGAGGGCGACGTTTCAGTCCTCGGCGGTCGGTTCGAGGGAGACTCTCGACACGTCGATTTCCTCGTAGTCCTTTTCGGACGCGAGTACGTCCAGACCCCGCGTTTCGGCGGTCGCGGCGTGGAACGCATCGAACGGCGTCATCCCCTCGTCGTAGTAGCTGACGGCCTTCAGCACGATTTGCGTCTCCTCCTCGTCGCGGACGGGGACGAGTTCGAGGAGGTTCGCCACCAGCGGGAGATAATCGAACTTGTGTCTCTCTCGGGCAAGGACGAGTTCGAGATACGAGTACGGCGAGGTCTCTACGTCGTGTTCTTCGAGTGCCTCCTCGGCCGAGCGTTGCAACCAGTCGGAGTCCTTGGCGAGCGCGAGGAGGAAATCCGTCTCGACGTACACCGTCATCCGTCGGTCTCCTCGCTCCGAGCGTCGGCCTTCGCCTCGGCTTCGATGTCGTCTCGAATCTCCTCGACGGACGCGTCGTGGAGGTCACCTGCGGCCTCTCGGACGGCGGAAAGCGGGTCGTCGGCGACCGGGATGAGTTCGATTCTGTCCTCGTATTCGACGATGTGGTACTTCTCCCCGTACTTCTGGCGCACGTCTTTCGGCAGATAGAGTCGCCCCTGCCGGTCCGTCTCTGTTGACATACGTAATAGTTCGATGGAACGGTAGAAGAATTTTACCACTAATAACCTCTCTGTGGAACTAGCTGAGTTCAGAGAGAAAGCGCCAGCGACCTATCGTCGCTCGGGACTGACCGAGCGTTGGGGCGGCGACGCCGAGTCGGGGGCCGACTCGTGGTAGAACGACAGTAGCTCCTCCAGTAGCACGGCGTCGCGCTCGTGGGGGTCGTAGTGGTGGTCGATGAAGTCCTCGGCGTCTTGGACGTTGCCCCGGAGCGCGTACTTTCGGATGACGAGGACCGATTCGAGAAACGAGACGCTGTCGGCGTCCGTGGGACCCGACGACTGGGCGATTAACTCGTCTTCGAGGGCCTCGAAGTCCAACGTCTCGGGTTCGTAGTCCGAGTCGAGTTGCGCGAGGACGTACTCCGAACAGAAGCGGTGGAACTCGGATTTGCTCTCCACGACGCCCTCCTCGACGAGTGATTCGATTTCCTCGACCACGGATTCGGGAAATCGGACTGTACTCTTTACCATGCCAGTCCATTCTCAACGCTATTAGATAAAACTTGGCCACGAGTCGCTCGGACGCCGTTTCAGACCGGTTCAGATAAATTACGAGTCGGTGACGAGACCGGGACGCGACCCGGAACGGACCGGCGAGCGCACGACACTGCCCCCTACAACTTTAACTATTGATTGTATAGGATTCGTATGACCACCTGCGAACAGTGCGGTGAGAAAATCGTCGGGACGCGGGGCTGTTCCTACTGCGAGGGCATCTACTGCCCCGCGCATCAACTCCCCGAGAAACACGACTGTCCGGGCGTGAAGAACCTCGACAAGACCGGTGACCGCTTCGACAGCGGATTCGAGGAGTCGTAGGTCAGCGCGCGGTCCGGCCGACGGGCGCGAGTCGCTAGCCGACCACCAGCAGTTCGTACTTCGATAGCAATCTATACCGTTCCTTTAGAATGCTTTTTATTTCCTAACCGGACGGTATTATTTCCGCAAGGGCGCTCAGAACCGCTCGGCGAGGCCGTCCAGCGCCTCGTGGTGTTCGGTCGTGTGCGGCGCGGTCAGCGGCGAGACGCTGATTTTGCCCTCGTAGACCGCCCGGCGGTCGGTCCCCTCGGGGTCGGGCAAGTTCTCGCCCTCCATCTGCCCCCACGTGTGGTCGTGGAGCGTGACCCGGCCGTTCTCCTCGGTGGCGTCCATGTCGTAGACGTGCGAGGGGCGCGTGACGACCATCGGCGTGTGGCCCTCGCTGGGCAAGGGCGCGTTGACGTTCAGATACTCGGCGTCCTCGAAGACGCCCGCGTCGGGGGTGTGTTCCACGAGGTAGCGCACCGCCTCGGCCACTTCGTCGTACTCCTCGATACTCGTCTCGCGGGGCCACTCGCTCTGTGGGATGTGGAGCGAGGCCGAGATGGCGGGGACCCCGAAGAAGGCGGCCTCGACGGCGGCGCTGACGGTGCCCGAGCGACCGAGGATGTGCGCGCCGATGTTCGCGCCCTCGTTGCACCCCGAGACCACGATGTCGGGGTAGGGACCGAGTTCGGCGAGGCCGGCCACCACGCAGTCGGTTGGGGTCCCTTCGACGGCGTAGCCCAGTTCGTGTTCGTGGACCGAGAACTCGTAGGTCATCGCCCGCCCGACCGCGCTCTGGTCGTCGGCGGGCGCGACGGTCGTGACGTTGCCGACCTCCGAGAGGGCGTCGTAGAGGGCGCGAATGCCGGGACTGTCAATCCCGTCGTCGTTCGTCAGGAGGATTTCGCGGGTCGCGGTCATGTGGAGACCTTACGCCGGGCGGTCAAAAGTCCTACCGCTCTCGATGTTCTGCCCGGCGAAATCATGTTCGAGAATCGTGGTAGCTACTCGACTTACTTCCGCGCCGGATGGTCGTCGGCGAGTCGCGTCCGACCTTTCTCCTCGAAAAGATTTTCGCGGAGGGTGTCGCCCTCGTACTCGTCGCGGACCAGTCCGCGCTCCCGCAGGACGGGCACCACCATGTCCACGAAGTCCCGGAGGGTGCCCGGCCGGACGACCTCTTTGAGATTGAACCCGTCTACGCCGACCTCCTCGTACCAGTACTGGAGTTCGTCGGCGACCTGCTCGGGATTCCCGACGATGACCGGGGACGTGGACCCCAAGCCCGCGAACTCGGCGACTTCGCCCACGGTCCAGTCGCGGTCGGGGTCGTTCTTGGTGAAGGCGTTGACCGCGCCCTGAATCGCGTCGGTCTCGATGTGTTCGACTTTCTGGTCGGGGTCCAACTCCGAGAAGTCCATGTCAATGAAACCGGCAAGTAATGCGAGGGTCGCCTCGTAATCAACGTTTTCGGCGTAGGTCTCGTACTTTTTCTGGGCGACCTCCTCGGTTTCGCCCACGATGGGGACCACGCCGGGGAAAAAGCGGAGTTCGTCGGGGTTTCGGCCGCGCTCCTCCGCGCGCGAGCGAAGGTCTTGAATATAATCCCGCACGCCGTCCTCGGTCGGTTGGCTGACGAAGACGGCCTCGGCGTTGTTCGCGGCGAAGTCCCGACCGCGGTCCGACGACCCGGCCTGATACAGGACCGGCGTGCGCTGAGGAGAGGGTTCACAACTGTGGGCGTCGGGGACTTCGAAGTACTCGCCCTCGAAGTCGATGTCGCGGACCTTCTCGGGGTCGGTGTAGATGCCCCGCTCCTTGTCGCGGACTACCGCGTCGTCGTCCCAGCTCTCCTCCCAGAGGCGGTGGCACACGTCCATGAACTCGTCGGCGCGGTCGTACCGGGTCTGGCGGTCCATGCGCTCGTCCAGTCCCAGATTCCGGGCCGCGCTTTCGAGGTACGACGTGACGATGTTGAACGCGACTCGGCCGTCGGTCACGTGGTCGAGCGTCGAGAGTTCGCGGGCGAGTTGGTAGGGGTGGACGTAGGTGGTCGAGCGCGTCACCGCGAATCCCAAATTGTCGGTGACGGTGGCCATCGCCGGGACGAGTGCTTGGGGGTCGTTGGCGGGCGTCTGGACCGCCTTCTCGACCGCAGTGTCGCTGTCGCCGCCGTACACGTCGTAGATGCCCCGCACGTCGGCGAAGAATACGGCGTCGAAGCCGCCGCGCTCTGCGGTCCGGGCCACGTCGAGCCAGTACTCCATGTCGGTGTAGCGATGGGATTGGTCGCCCGGCGTCCGCCAGTTCCCGGTCGTGACGTGTTCGACCGAGTTCATCGTGAACAGGTTGAGGTGGATGTAGTCGCTGGCCATCGTTGTTTAGCCGGTGGCTTTCGCCGTGGGAAAAGCCGGGGAAACCGGCGAGAAGCGGGGCCGACCTCGGACGTTCGCGGACTGGTGTTTGCTCGCTGGAGGTCCGCTGAAATCGGGAGTAAGGTTGAAGCTAGCTACTGCCTGAGCCTATGAGAACCGCAACCGCTGTACCGCCCACCACGCGGCGTGAATTCGTCCATCATCGCGCGATCCGTGGAAGATGGTACTACTCCATATTCGATATAACGGACTCTACAAGCCCTTGAGAAGGGATATTATAACGTGTGGTGATTGCTCGGGGGCTGGTATCTTCAGAGTGTTTCTCGTGGTACCGAATTAAGTTCTCGACAGCCTCCATTAGCCACTCTGGATTGTTGTCTGGTCGTGCGCCGTCACTATGGACAGCATCGTGACATTCACGGCAGAGGTAACAGCCAACTTTGTTCTCACCATACCGCCAATGGTGAAAATCCAATTCGTCATCGGGGGTTTCGCCACAAAGTCGGCATGTGTCGGGGCGTTCCCGGAATGCAGATTTTGAGATTCGCTGGTTCGGTTCTAACCCTGCTTGACGGATTGCTTCGTTCCAACTTCCAAATCTTGTTTGGTAAGTTCGACTACAGTATTCTCCTTGTTCATTGAGTTGTTTTTTAGTCGGTGTTTGATTGAGTTCCCTAGCAAGCCGCCTGATTTCGTTTAATAAGTCATCAGTCGGTATTCTCCTCGGTTGATTTAGTTCTAACCCTGCCTCACGGAGGGCGTTGTTCCATCCTCCGAATTCATCTTGGTATGGTGATGCGGAATACTCTCCTTGGTCATTCATCTCCATAGATGTCGGTGTTTCACCGAGTTCCTCTGCGAGTCGTTGAAGTGCGTCAAGCAGATTCTCTCTCGTGACCTCGGCCATGTTGTAATCAAATCAATATTCCATCAATTCATTATTTTAGTTTCGGAAAAAGAAGGGATGACGCCGTGTCGTCGGGACCGAAGCGACCGACTGCTCGTCAGAGCATAACGCTCTGACGGTGTTTTTGGTCCAGCTTTTACCAGTGAGGAAATTCGCCGAATGCGAATTTCCGAGTACAGTAAAAGGTCGTCTCAACAGGAGCAGTAGTATTCGGCGGTCCCGAACTCGGTGCTGAGGAGTTGGTACGCCGGAGCGGGGTCGCTCGGTCGATACACCCCGGTCGTGAGGTCGTCGCTGGTCTCGAAGTCGCCCGAGAGGAACGAAAGCCAGTCGTCGCGGGCCAACACGTCCGAAAAGCCGTCGTCAGATGACAGCAGTTGCAGGTAGTCCGCGAGGTAGACCCAGCGCGCGTCCCGGATTGCTTCCTGCTCGTACTCGTCACCGACAGCATCGCTATAGGCCGCCAGCGGGAGGTTCGCGCCGGCCTGCACCGGCAGTGAAATCCACTTCCACGGGCGAGTGTTCACGTCGATGAGGACGTACTCCTCGCGCTCGCCGTCGTAGAGGAATTCGGCCTCGCTGATGCCGTAGTAGTCGGTTTCTTCGAGGACCGCGAGCGCGTTCTGTTCGACCTCACGGGCCGAGTCGCCGGTGGCGCGCTCGACCACGCAGGAGGTCCCGTACCCGAGAGGGTACCGAACGCGGGCGTTGCCGACGAAGGAAACCGGGTCGCCGGATTCGGGGACGTAGGAGGCCAGCGAGCAGTCCTCGCCCTGCACCTTGGGCACCTTCTCTTGGGCCATCACACGGATGCCCTCGTCGGCGGCGTTGGCCACCACGTCCTCGAATTCGGCCTCGTCGGCGACTTCGATGACGTTGGTGCCGACCGCCTCGGAGAACTTGCGCTTGAGGGCGGGTTTGACCACGAGCGGGAACCCCAGTCGCTCTGCGGCCTCGCTGGCGGGGACGCTCTCGCGGTCCTCGATTGCGCCGGTCGCGCCGTCGGTTTCGGCGGGGTCGGTCTCGGCGATGCGGTAGGTCTCGGGGTAGGGAACTCCGAGTTCTTCCGCGACGGCGTAGAGCGATTCTTTGTCCAGCACGCGGTCGATGGTCGAGCGGTCGGCGAACGGGAGTTTCACGCCCTCGGGTTCGGTCCGGGAGAAGGCGTGGACCCACTCGTCCATGCACCCGAACGCAATCGGCTCGTGGTCGAGTTCGGCCGAGAGGGCTTCTACGTCCTCGCAAAAGCCCTCCTCGTCGTCCAGCGGGTACGTGACCCGCCCCGCGAAATCGACGGCCTCGGAGTAGGGCGCGACCCCCTTCTCGTTTCGGTCGATAGCGATGACCGGTACGTCGCGGGCTTTCAGCGCGCGAGCGACGCTCAGACCGGTGACGTGGGCGTTGCAGACGATTGCCGGCGGGCGGTCGAAGTCGGCGTCTGCGAGCGCGTCGCGGAGGTCCTCGAAGGAGCGAAACGTGGCCATGTCGGGTTCTATTCGGTTGGCGCGCTAAAAGTCGTCCGAGTCGGCAAAGTCGTCCGGGGTCTCGGACGCGAAAATGCTGTTCTTTCGGCGGTTGTTACTCACCTTTCTCCCGGCGCGTGCTGGCGCGGTCTCTCGTGACCGCGCCGAATCGCGCGAGGGATGAGTAGCGCAGGGGGTGAGCAAAGCGAACCCCAAGCAACGCAATCGGTTGGGGAGGGTGTGGTCCGCGGTAGCGGTTGCAGAGCGGTGCGGCAGACGGCTTGGCTCAAGCCTGAAGCTGGCTTCTTCGACTGTCTTTGCCGAGGAGCAATCCAATCGGCGAACCAGACTCCGGAGCAGATTCAGGCGTGAACAAGTCATACCGTGACCGCACCGCAACCGCGCCCCGTGCCTCCCCGCCGCGTCTGACTCGCTTCGCTCGTGCAGACGCGGCGCATCCTCTGGATAGTGGCGCCCTTCGCGTCCCGTGGATTGAGACGGTACGAGGACGTGCGGTCGGACAAATCTTTCTACGCACTAAGAAACAAAACCAATGCTAAAAGAAACAATTACCTATACCGGAACCGCGTCTACGACGGTCTCCTCGTCCACGACCAGATTGTAGGCCTCCTCGTCGTCGTTCCACAGCGCCAGCACGCTCTCGAACGACAGCAGGTCGCCGTAGTCCGCGCGCTTCAGGTCGCGGTTCAGCGATGTCTCGCGGGTCAGGACGGCGAAGTGGTCCTCGGCCTCGCTCCCGTCGCTGACTTTGAACAGCGGGTTGCGGTCGCCCTCTGCCAGCGAGTGGCTGAGTTTGACCGCCACGAGGTCGATGCGGTTGGTGACGTGGCGGTCCATCTCGGCCATCTTGGCCGTTCGGCCGGTGTCGGCGGTGAAATCCAGCTTTCGCTTGCCGTCGGGCCGGAGAATCGAGTAGGCGAACTGCACGTCCCGGTTGACGAACTCGCCGCTTCCGGGGGCCGGATGGTCTTCAGCATCGCCTTCGCGCTCGGCGTCGGGACCGCGCTCGCCTTCGTCCAGTTTGCGCTGGAAGCCCGGCACGTCCAAATCGGGTTTCACGTCGAAGGACCACCCGCGGTCGGTCGGTCGCTCGCCGGGCCAGAGCCGAAGCGTCGGCGAGAAGACGGTGGCGTCGTTTCGTTCGTCGGCGATGGCGCGCTCGACCTCCCGGAGACCGATGGCGGTCTCCCGGTCGGCGGGTTCGATAGCGAGGACCGCGCCGTCGTCGGCCAGCGAATCGAGATACCGCCGGACGACGGCCTCGGGGTCGTCGAGTTCGTTGAGGACGTTGGCGAACACGAGGAGGTCGTACTCCCGGTCGTCCGGGACCGCGAACTCCTCGGCGACCTCGCGGTGGCACTCGGCGTAGAAGTTCCGGCCCGCGTCTTCGAGCATGTGGTCGAAGATGTCGGCCGCGGGGGCGCTGGGTTCGATGGCGTCGTAGCGCACCAGCACGTCGTCGGGCAGGTAGTCGGCCATCCCGAGCGCCGGGCCGCCGACGCCAGCGCCCACGTCGAGGACCCGGAGGTCCCGGCCCAGCAGGCCCTCCTCGCCGAGTTCGTGGAGGACGTACTGGACCACCGCGTAGTTATCGGGCAGGTGGTAGATGGCGTAGCCCAGCGCGGCCGTCTCGTCGTACTCGACCGGGTTGTTCCAGTAGTAGTCGGTCTTCAACTTGCGAATCGCCGACCGGAGTTCGTCGCCCGACGCGCCGTCCTGCCAGTCGAGGCCGAACCGGTCGGCCAGCAGGTCTTCCAGTTTGTGGCCGTACTCCGGCGGGAAGGCCTCGACGCCGCGGAAGGTCGGCGCGATGGGTTCGTCCTCGACCGGCGCGAACGTTCGGTCCTCGCGCTCGACCAGTCCGAGCGACCCGGCCTCCTCGCGCAGAATCTGGCGGACGACGCCCGGATGGGGTTGGCTCTCGATGTACTCTGCAATCTCGTCGGCGTCGATGGGCCGGACGTTCCGGAGGTACTTGGCGTTCTCTCGGACTTTCCGGCGTAGTTCGTCGTTCATGGTTCGTCGTCCCGTCTGTCCCGCGTCTCGTCCGCGGGTTCGCTCGCGTCCCGGTACAACTCCGCGAACTCGGCTTCGTCGGCGTCGGCCAGACGCCTCGCGGCCCTAGCTATCTCCTCGGCCCCGCCGAAGGCGTCCTGAATCTCGGCGTAGACTTCGGGCGCGTTGCCCGTGACCTGCTCGGCGACCGCCGACAACTCCTCGAAAATCGGGGTCGTCAGTCCCTCTGGCACGTCGTCACCGGCGAGGCCGAACGAGAGGACTGCGGCGTGGGTCTTGGCCTGTACCGTCTCCATCGCCTCGTCGTGTTCGCCGGCCGAGGTTTCCACGAGGAGGTTCCCCTCGGTCTCCAGCGCGTCCAGAATCCGGTCGGTGGTCGGTCCTCGCTGGTCGGCAACGACTGCGACGTTGCCCGGCGCGTTGCTCGGCGCGAACAGGGGATGGAGGCTCACGCGCTCCCGGTCCGGGGCCGCCGAGCGCATCACAGCCACCGGGGCTGTCATCTGGCCCGTCACGTCCACGAGGGCCTCCTCGGCCTTCGGCGCGTGGTCTTCGATGGCCGCCTCGGCGGCCGACATCGGGACCGCCACGCACACCGCGTCGAATCGCTCGTCGGTCGAGAGCGAGACCGCGCGGCAGGGGGCCGACTCGCCGACTTCGGCGGCGGCCTCCTCGGCAGTCTCGGGGTCGGCGTCGGCGAAGGCAACGTCGGCCTCCTCGATTCGCGCCGCTACGACCGCGCCGAACCACCGGCCCATCTCGCCCGCACCGACGACGAGTAGCTTCATCGGGCGAAGCTAGCCGGTCGGCTCTCAAAAGGAGTTCGCTACGGGGTCACAGCGAGCGGGCCATCTCCAACTCGCCAGTTCCGGACCCGGCGGTTTCGAAGCCCACGTTGCGGTAGAGTCGGACCGCCGGGCGGTTCGTCCGCTGGACCGAGAGCCAAACGCGCTCGACGCCCGCCGACCGGCCTCGCCCGAGGAGGGTCCGAATCGTCGCGGACCCGACCCCCGCCCGGCGGTAGTCCGGGTGGACGAACAGTGCGAGTTCGTGGCCCGGCCCGCCGCCGAGCAAAATGCCGTGAGCGACCGCTCGCTCGTCGTGCCATCCCACGACCTCGATGCCCGCAGAGAGCCTGTCGAGCCAGTCCTCGCGCCGTCGCGGACTCGCCGGCGGGATGCCCTGTGCCCGGTCGGCCGGGCCGAAGTCGTCGTACATCGCTGTCAGCGCGTCGCGGTCGTCGGAGGACTCGGCGGAGTCATCTACAGCGCGGAATCGAATCGCGCGTCCCGCGCCGTCGGTGAACGTCCGAGGAGGGTGCGGGAATTCGGGGTGGTCGGCACTCGATGCGGCGTCCGGGTCGGACTCGGTGGCGTCCGCGCTCATCGTCCTCCGAATCCCAGTCGAAGCGGGTCCGCGAGCGTCCGGTCGGTCGTCCGCTCGGGAGTCGAGTTGTACGCGGCCAGCGCCGGGAGTCGTCGTCCCATCGTGGACTCACCGAGGACGTTCCGCCAGTTAAAGATAATGGTCTTTCATGATAAAAGTCCTAATATGACCTTAGTTGGCGCACTACCCCGGCGCTGGCGTCCGATTTTCGCTGTTCACTGGTTCCACGGGGCCTCGTCGGGGTCCACGATGCGCCGGCGCTCGTCGATGGAGTCGATTTTTCCGATGTCCTCGTCGTCCAGTTCCACGCCGAGACTCAGCCAGTTTTCGCGCAGATGCTCCTCGCTGGTGGCCTTCGGGATGGCGGTGACCTCCTTCTCGCGGAGCCACGCCAAACTGATTTGCTGAGGAGTCGCGTCGTGTTTCTCGGCGACCTCCTGCAGTTCGTCCACGTCCGACACGTCGCCGCGGGCGATTGGCGAGTAGGCGACCAGTTCCACGTCCACGTCGTCTTGGGCGCAGAACTGCCGGAGGTTCTTCTGGGGGAGCAGTGGGTGCATCTCGACCTGATTGGCGAAAATCGGCTCGTCGGCGGCCTCGATGGCCTCCTCCAGCAGTTCGACCGTGAAGTTCGAGACGCCGATTTCCCCGATGAGGCCCTCCTCGCGGAGTTCCGAGAAGGCCTCCATCGTGTCTGTGGCCTCGTACTCGCCGGTCGGCCAGTGGACGTACAGCAGGTCCACCGAATCCACGCCGAGGCGTTCGAGGCCCTCCTCGGCGCTGGTCAGCACGTGGTCGTAGTCGAGGTTGTCGGGACTGACTTTGGTCGCCAGAAAGAGGTCGTCGCGCCCGATTTCGGCCTCCACGATGGCGTCGCCGACTGCTGTCTCGTTGTCGTAGCCCTCGGCGGTGTCGATGTGCCGGTAGCCCATCTGGATGGCCTGCCTGACCGCCTCGACGCACTCGTCGTACTCGTCCATCTGGTAGGTGCCCAGACCGAGCATCGGCATCCCGTGGGCAGTCGGCGGCGAGAGGTCGGCGACCGCTTGGTCGATTCCCGCGGACTCGGTGCCGGCGGGTTGGGCACCCTCGGTGGCCGGTTCGCCCGATTCTTCGTCCTCGCCCGGCGTCGCTCGTTCCCGGACCTCGCTGGCGGCCTCAGTCAGGTGGTCTCCGGTCTCCGCAGTCACGTCGTCTCCTCGGCGTCGCCCGAGGAGGAACCCGGCGAGGAACGCCCCGGCGAAGGGAAGTCCCTTCCGCAGAAGACTGCTCCCGCCTCCGGTCTGTTCTCGCTGTCGCTCGTCGCTGTCAGCTTGCTTTCTCTCTCGTCCGAGCATGGCTTCTCAGTTCGAGAGTCGCGTACTTCCCCGTTGTGGCGGTCCGACGCGGCGGGCCGCTCGCTCGCCGAAACGCTTATGCGCCAAATGGTTGGATTTCTAACTATGGCTGGGGAAGATACTCGACAAGAGCGATTCGACCAGAAGCTTCGGTGGATGCTCGACGCGCCGTTTTTCATCGACGCCGAGCAGTTGTCGGCGTTCTACGACGCGGTCGTTCAACCACCGGGGAAGTGGGACGAGTCAGTGAAACTCGAAATCACCGAGGAGAAGACCCGCGAAATCAATACTAGTCTCGGTCTCGACGTGAACCCCTTGAGCATGTTCGGGAGTCTGAACGCGGTCCTCAATCCCGTCGAGGCGGGCATCGGAGCGAGCGCGAAAAGCGGCAAGTCGAAGGCCGAGACCAAGACCCAATCGCTCGAACTGACGCCCATCGAGACGCCCCAGCGACAACTGATTCAGTTGACCTCCCAGTACTTGGTGAACTACCCGAACCGCATCTTCTTCGTGGAGGACGTGGAGCGAGAGGCCGACTGGTACCGGGAGGAGGAAATTCGAGAAGTCCCGCGAGGACTGGTGTTCTTGGACCTCCCGTCGGAATCGGAGGCGGAGAACAACAACGTCCCGAAGACGAAGCTGATTCCCATGGCCGTCGAGTTCGAGGACGGCCGAATCGTGACGCTGTACGACAAACTGGGCGCGACGCGGAAGAACGATTCGTGGGGACCGTTCATCGAGAACTTCACGCCCGAGGAGGCCATCAAGGAAATCGAGGAGACCACCGAAGGCGAGGGCCGAATCCAGTGGATAAATTTCCGCCTGCCGCTGGACGAGCATTCGACCGCCCGCATTCACTTCGAACCTCACGGGAAGTACAACAACGGGACGTTCGCCTACAACCTCGTCAAACTCGGCTACAAGCACGGCCTCCGCCTCGTCGGGACGGTGCAGGCCGAACCCGACGTGCGAGTGCTGGCTGGCTACCGGAAGTAGCCGGTCACGCGCTCACTCGACCTGCAGATGAATCGGGTAGTCGGTCAGGTTCTCGTAGCCGTCTTCGGTCACGACCACGAGGTCCTCGATGCGGATGCCGCCGACTTCGGGGTCGTAGAGGCCCGGCTCGATGGTGATGACGTGGCCGGGCTTGAGTTCGCCGCCGTCGGGGCTGACCCGCGGGAGTTCGTGAACGTCGAGACCGATGCCGTGGCCCGTGCTGTGGATGAATCCGGTCTCGGCGTCGGGCTTGCTCCGGAGGGTGTCGTAGCCCTTCTCCTCGTACACGTCGCAGACCGCATCGTGAACCTCCTTGCCCGTGACGCCGGGTTCCACCGCGTCGAGGGCCGCCTCGAAGGCCTCGTAGGTGTCGTCGTAGCGCCGGCGGACCTCCTCGGTGGGTTCGCCCTTCACGAAGGTCCGGGTCATGTCGCCGTGGTACTTGGTCGCCTTGTTCTGCGGGAAGATGTCGATGACGATGGTCTCGCCCGCAGAGAGGGGTCCGGTCCCGCGATTGTGCGGCCCGGCGGCGTCAGCGCCGCAGGCCACGATGGTCTCGTCCAGTCCGCACCCGTGACGCAGGAGCGTGACCTCGATTTCCTCCTTGACGCGCTCGCTGGTCAGGACCTCGCCGTCGTAGTAGAGGGTGCCGTCCTCGACGGTGGCCTCGGCCAGCATCTCCTCGGCGGCGGCCATCGCAGACTCGTTGGCGCGCTGGGCCTCGTGGACGTGTTCGACCTCCTCATCGGACTTGATGGCGCGGATTCGCGTCACCACGTCGTCGGGGAGGACTTCGACCGAGACGCCCTCGTCGCGCAGGTTGTCGGCGGTGCCGAGGGGGAACCGCTCGGGCGCGGCGACCGACTCGACGCCGTGGTCCGCGAGGAACTCGGCGCAGGCCCGACTCTTGGCCCCGGCGCGACCGTACTCGGCGACCTTCTCGTGGAAGCCGTAATCGGTGAGGCGGGCCACTTCGTCGGCGCGACTCTCCTCGGTTGCCCGGCCGTATTCGAGGCCCGAGACCAACAGGTAGGTTCCCTCGGGCGTGTAGAGCGTGACGAAGGGGTCGGGCGCGTCGAAGCCCGAGAGGTACAACTGGTCGGACTCGCCCGAGTCGGCGTCGAGGAGGTAGCCGTCTACGTCGGCCTCGGCGAGCGCGTCGGCGAGCGGTGACAGGTCTGGGTCCATACCTGCCGAAAGCGACCGGAGGAGGAAAACGATACGGGTTCCGGAACGCGATAGCGCCCGGAGAAGCCGGTCGAACCGGAACGGCGGTCTCGAAGGTCCTCGCACGGTTCGCAGTCGCGGTCCGAGTACGACGCGCTCGTCGGCTTGCACCCTCGGACTCTCGAAGTTCGGTCGCTTCGCTCCCGCCATCGGAAGGAACTTCCAGAACGGTCTATCGGTCGGTGGACTCCTCGACGGTGACGCTCCAAAGCAACCGAATTATTTTCTTTCCAAACAAAAACAATTCCTATCACCGTGCCTTTGATTGCCCGTCCCGTCGAACCGTCGAGTTCGGCCCGACGAAATACGTCGCGTACTGCGTGAAGTAGTCGGCGTGAATCGTGGTCTCGCCCGCGCCGGAGTTGGCCCACGCCGAACACCGGACCACGACGCGGAAGCCCTCGCCGTACTCCGCGACCGAATCGACGCCGCACTCCCGATGGACCTCGGTCGATTCCCCGCGGTAGAGGCGGTTGTACACCCACCGACGCTCGAAAGTGTTGACGTACTCCCGGACGCTCTCGGCGGTCAGGTCGGGCGGTCGCTCGGGCGGCGATTTCGGTCCCTCGGGGAACGTCGTTTCTCCGTCTGGAAGCGACCGGTCCGCGCCGAGTCCGTGGGTCGTCGGTTCGGCGGTGGTGGTCGAGTCGGCGGCGGCGGTCGCTCCGCTCCCGTCCGATTCTTCGGCGTCGAGCGCGCCGGAGGCACACCCCGCCAGCGACCCTGCGAGTGCGACCGACCCCATCCGAAGCACGCGGCGTCTCGACGGTGACACGTCCGGGGCGACTCGGCGATGGGGTAAATACTTTCTCCGACGCCCCGGCGAAAGCTATTCCACCCCGGCGTCCGTGGCCGAAGATATGTCATCCAACGAAGGTGGTGGGCGGTCGGACGAACCCTCGACCGGCCTCAAAGTCGCCCTCGGCGTCGTCGCTGTCCTCGCGCTTCTGTACAGCGTCGTCATCGCCACTCGGCCGCTGTTCGGCGTGAGCATCGTGGTTTGGCTGTTCGGGGCGTATCTCCTCTGGCGCTTCGTCCTCCTCGCGAGGCGATTCGTCCGCGCCGTCGAACGCATCGCCGACGCGATGGAGGAGTCTGGCGCGAACGTCCCCCGAGAGCGCGAGCGAGAGGTCTGAGAGTTTCTTTCGTCCCGGTTCCCGGTCGTCGCGTCCGCAATCCAAATCACCGCTCGCGTCGGAGTATTACCCATGAAGTACCTCGTGGCGGTCGATGGCTCCGAGTCCAGCATGGCGGCGGTCAGATACGCGGTCGAACAGGCGTCCGCGACCGGCGCGGAAGTCGTCGCCATCAGCGTGGTGGTCCCCGACCAGTTTTTCACCGGCGGCGACGACCCGCCGGAGAGTTACACCGAGGCTGAGGACGAACTCGTCACCGAGGACATCGGCGACGCCGAGGACGAGGCGCAGGAGGCCCTCGACGAGGCCGCCGAAATCGGCGACAAGGAGGGCATCGCAGTCGAGACCGGCCTCCTCTACGGCGAACCGGTCGAGGCCATCACCGAGTTCGCAGACGACAACGATTTCGACGCCATCTTCGTCGGCCACCGCGGCCTCTCCGACGAGTACGAGGGACTGGTCGGTTCGACCGCGAAGGACGTGGTTGGCCGGGCGACGGTGCCCGTGACGGTCGTTCGGTGACGCGATTTTTCGGGGTAAGTTGCATCCTCCGGTATTCTGATAGACCCTCGGCCCGTCGGGCCGGACATGGACGTAGAAATCGAGCCATCGACGCTCTCGGGGACGGCCCGCGCGCCCTCCTCGAAAAGCTACACCCACCGGGCGATTCTGTCTGCCGGGTACTCCGGCGGCGCGCTGGTCTACGACCCCCTCGTCAGCGCCGACACCAAGGCGACGATGCGGGCGGTGGACGCCTTCGGCGGCGACGTAGAGCGCAAATCAGACCACCTCGACGTGGACGGCTTTGACGGCAAACCCGAGGTCCCCGGCGACGTGATAGACTGCGCGAACAGCGGGACGACCATGCGACTCGTGACCGCGACGGCGGCACTGGCCGACGGCGCGACGGTGCTGACCGGCGACAGTTCCCTTCGGTCTCGGCCCCACGGCCCGCTTCTGGACGCCATCGAGGAGCTAGGCGGTCGGGCCGAAAGCACCCGCCGGAACGGACAGGCACCCCTCGTCGTGGATGGTCCCATCTCCGGCGGCGAGGTGTCGATGCCCGGCGACGTGTCCTCGCAGTTCGTCACGGCCCTGCTGATGGCCGGGGCGCTCACCGACGAGGGCATCGAAATCGACCTCGAAACCGAACTCAAGTCCGCGCCCTACGTGGACATCACCCTCGAACTGCTGGACGAGTTCGGCGTCGAGGCCGGAAAGAGTGCAGACTCCTACCACGTCGAGGGCGGCCAGTTCTACGAACCCGAGGACGGCGAGTACCACGTCCCCGGCGACTTCTCGTCGATTTCGTACCTCCTCGGGGCGGGCGCGGTGGCGGCCGAAGACGGCTCCGAGGTCCGGGTCCGTGGGGCCTACCCCAGCGCACAGGGCGACTCGAAAATCGTCGGTGTCCTCGGTCGGATGGGGGCCGACGTGGACTGGAACCGCGACGACGGCATCATCACCGTCGAGCAGTCGAACCTCTCGGGTGTCGAGGTGGACGTGGGTGACACCCCGGACCTCCTCCCGACAATCGCGGCGCTCGGTGCGGTGGCGGACGGCGAGACCCGCATCGTCAACTGCGAACACGTCCGGTACAAGGAGACCGACCGCGTGACCGCGATGGCCGAAGAACTGGAGAAAATCGGCGCGAAGACCGAGGAGCGCGAGGACACCCTCATCATCCGCGGCGACGAGTCGGACCTGACCGGCGGCGTCGTGGACGGCCGGGGCGACCACCGCATCGTGATGGCGCTCGCCGTCGCCGGCCTCGCTGGCGACGACCCGACGACCATCTCGGGCGGCGAACACGTTGACGTGTCTTTCCCCAACTTCTTCGAGGTCCTCTACGAACTCGGTGCGACCGTGAACCGGTAAATCGCCGAAAAATGCGAACCGGTAATCGCCCGGAAACGCGGTTTCCGGTCGATGGTCGGCAGGCCGGCCAACCGCCGAGGATGCGCTCGGTTGACTAACCACCAGAAAAGAGCTTACTCGACCAGTCCACCGTGGGTGGGGTGAAGGGGCCGCCCGGTCGCGTTTTACTTGGTCGTCTGGGCGGCCCCTATCTGCGACGCGCGGTGCGGAGAGGAGCAGATATGCCGGCCAGCGACCGCGACCGGGCGGGGGCTTCAAAAAGCATTCATCACGTCTGTTCCGCGGTTCGCGGTTGCAGTTACGTCGAGACGAAACGACCGGGCGGGAGCTTCGAGAAGCCTGCTCTCCGGTATTCTCGGCGGTTGCTATCCTACTCAAATCTCGTAATTCTCTCCCACACCATCGACAGTTATTTTCCCCGAGTAGTCGAATCCCCGCCGAATGCTCCGAACCGACGTGGCCGAGGACCTCCTGCGGGAGTTCGGCGACGAGGGCTCCCTCTTTCCGGACTACGAGGGCTACTGCTTTGCTAACGTCCCGCACACGATAGCGTCCGCGTTCGGCGTCGAGACCGGTCGGACCCTGCCCGACGACGCGCTGGCCGGGGTGGAGGCGGCCGACTTCGAGAACGTCCTCCTCGTGCTGGTCGATGGGTTCGGCTTCCGGCAGTGGCGACGCGAGCGCGACCACCACGAGTTTCTGGACCGACTGAGTTCCGCGGCGCGGGTCACGCCGCTGACGTCCATCTACCCGAGCGAGACCGCTACAGCGATGGAAACGCTTCACACCGGGACGCTCCCGGCCGAACACGGCGTCGTGGGGTGGAACGTCTACGAACCGACCACCGACGAGGAGTTCGAGGCCTTACCCTTCCTGACCAAGGACGGCGAGGAGCCAGCCATCTCGCGCTCGGAGATTTCGGCCGCCGAGTCGCTCTATCCGGAACTGGCCGACGCGGGCGTTTCGACTCACCACGTCGTGAACCACCCGACGACGCCCGAGGCCGCGGCGCGCCACGGCTACGAGTCGCTGTCGGAGTTCGCCGAGACGGTGCCCGAGGTCGTCGAGGCGGCCGACGCGCCGGCGTACTGCTTCGCCTACCTGCCGCAGGTGGACGCCGCGGCCCACGAGTCGGGGACCGATTCGACGGAGTACCGCGAGACGGTCGGCGAAGTCGTCTCGGCGGTCGAATCGGCGCTCGCGGGCCTCGATAGCGACACCGCAGACGAGACCCTCGTGGTCGTCACGGCCGACCACGGCCACGTGAACACCGACCCCGAGCGCAACGTGAATCTGGACCAGCGCCCGGACCTGCTGGACGCGCTCCGCCGGCAGGCAGACGGCACGCCAATCAAGTTCTCGGGGAGTCCGCGCAACGTCCACCTGCACTTGCAGGACGGGCGCGTCGAGGAGGTCGCCGAGGACCTGCGACGGGAGTTCGACGCCAGAGCCTTCGAGCGCGACGAGATTTTCGACCGCGACCTGTTCGGCGACGTGACGCCCTCCGAGACCTTCCGCCAGCGTCTCGGCGACGTGGTTCTCAGCCACCGGAATCTGAACGTCTGGTACGGTGACGACGAGGCCGAGGAACTCGGATACGTCGGGATGCACGGCGGTCTCAACCCCGACGAGATGCTGGTGCCGTTCGCTGTCGTGCCGGCCAGTGACCTCGGGGAGTAGGACCGGATTAGAGAATTATTTACAATTGTTAAAGAAATGTTTCAATTTTCAAAGTAAACGTAAAGACGCGTTTGGTCGGAGGCGCGACCGATTTGCTGGCGTCCGCCGACGAAATAACAGTTTCGTGACAAGTTGTCGCTACCCGACGATGCCGAGGAGGCCGAGCGTCCACCGGACCAACTCCGAGAGCGCGAACAGGCCACCCTCCGGGCGAGAGAGCTTTCGGCCCGACCAGAGCGCGACAACCATCACGACGACCAGCACCGTGAGCCACACCATGCTCTCCAGCGCCGTCGCCGAGACCGAGAGCGGACTGATGACGGCACCGACCCCGAGGATGCCGAGGACGTTGAAGACGTTGCTCCCGACCACGTTGCCGACCGAGACGCCGACTCGCCCCTGACGCATCGCCACCAGCGACACCGCGAACTCCGGCGTGGACGTGCCCGCCGCGACTATCGTCCCGCCGATGACCCACTCCGAGACGCCCGCTCCGCGAGCCAGCGCGGTCGCTGACTCGACCATGTAGTGACCGCTCACCAGCACGAGTGCCAGTCCGGCGACCAGTAGCGCCACGTCACGGGGGGGAGACGCGTGCTCCTCGACATCGAACGCCTCGGGCGACTCTCGACTGCCGTCGGGCGGCGTTTCGTCCGGCGTTTTGGCGGGCGTTTCGTCCGGCGTTTCGGCCGGGGCGGAGGACTCTGGGCCGACCTCGCCGTGCGACTCCGCGCGGAGCAGGTAGCCGGTGTAGGCGACGAGCAGACCAATCAACACAAGTCCCTCGACGCGCCCGACCGTCAGGTTCCACATCACGGCGAACCCGACGAGCGTCGAACCGACGAGGACGAGGCCGTCGCGGTGGACCAGCGACCGCTCGATGGGGATGACTCGGACGAGCGACACGACCCCGAGGATGAACGCGAGGTTGTAGATGTTCGACCCGACGACGTTGCCGACCGCGATGTCGCCCGCACCGGCCAGCGCCGCGTCGGTCGTCACCACGAGTTCCGGCGTCGAGGTCCCCATCGCAACGACAGTGAGGCCGATGGCGAGTTCCGAGAGACCGGCGCGTCGGGCCAGTCGGACCGCGGAATCGACCAGCAGTCGCGCGCCGAGCCAGAGACCGAGGACCGAGGCGACGATGACTCCGAGTCGGACGGCGGTAGTTCCCCAGACCATTCCGTTCGGGACGACGTTCGGCCGAGACGACAAAAAAGAACGCGGCGGTGCAAGTCGGCCGGAGTAGGACCAACTTGCGCGTACTCCAAACCATAAATACCGGGCCGGACCAATGTCCCCCTAATGAACGGAAATAGTTTCGGTCGCCTCTTTCAAGTGACCACTTTCGGCGAGAGCCACGGTGAGGCGATGGGCGTCACCGTCTCGGGGTGTCCCGCGGGCCTCGAACTCTCGGAAGACGACGTACAGGCCGACCTCGACCGGCGAAAGCCCGGCCAGTCGATGATAACGACCAGTCGCGGCGAACCCGACCACGTGTCGATTAAGTCCGGCTTACAGGACGGCTACACCACCGGCACCCCCATCGGGATGGTCATCGACAACAAGGACGCTCGCTCGGAGAAGTACGAACCGTTTATCACCGCGCCGCGGCCCTCCCACGGCGACTTCACCTACTCGGCGAAGTTCGGCACGCGCAACTGGGGCGGCGGCGGCCGGTCGTCGGCCCGCGAGACGGTCAACTGGGTCGCTGGCGGAGCCATCGCCAAGAAGATTCTCGCTCAGGAGGGCATCGAACTCAAGGCCCACGTCAACCAAATCGGCGACATCGAGGCCCCGGAGGTCTCTTTCGAGGAAATCAAAGAACACAGCGAGGAGAACGAGGTCCGGTGCGCCCACCCCGAGACCGCCGAGGAGATGCGCGAGCGAATCGACGAGTACCAGCAGGAGGGTGACTCTATCGGTGGGTCCATCTACTTCGAGGCCCGCGGCGTTCCCCGCGGACTCGGCGCGCCGAGATTCGATTCGGTCTCGGCCCGACTCGGACAGGCCATGATGAGCGTGCCCGCCGCCACCGCATTCGAGTTCGGCCTCGGCAGGGAGGCCCGCGAGTACACCGGGATGGAGCGAAACGACGAATGGGAGTTCGAAGACCCCGAGAACCCCGACGAGAGCGACCCGGTGCCGACCCAGAACGACCACGGTGGCATTCAGGGTGGCATCACGACGGGCGAACCCATCTACGGCGAGGTCACGCTCCACGCGCCGACCTCGATTCCCAAGTCCCAGACCACGGTGGACTGGGAGACCGGCGAGGAGCGCGAGGAGCAGGTCATCGGTCGCCACGACCCGGTGCTTCCACCCCGAGGAGTCCCGGTCGTAGAGTCGATGCTGGCGCTGACCTTGGTAGACTTCATGCTGTTGGGCGGGCGCATCAATCCGGACCGCGTGGACGACCGACCCGGCGAGTACGACACCGACTACCACCCGAGCAGTCCGCAAAACGAGTAGCGAGACGAGTCAGCGACTGCGGACTGACCCAACTTAGCTCGAACTGTTGTTACCCATACCGCCGTCTCCGCCCTCCAGCGCCACCTCGCCGACCATCGTGTTCGGGTGGACGAGGCAGATGTAGGTCGCCATCTCCTCTGTCGCGGTGAACCGAGCGCCCTGCACCGCGCCCTGTTCGGAGATGATTTCGGTCTTGCCGACCAGCGAGTCGCTCGCCGGTTCACCGCCAGTCATATTCCCGGTCATGTTGCCGGTGCTGACGCCGGTCACGTTCCCCCCGGAGACGTTGAGCGAGATGCTCTCGCCGGCGTCGGTTCCGTTGGCCTCCTCGTACACGTCGGAGGGTACCGAGAGCGGTTCGAGTACTTCTAGATTGTTCCCCTGTGAGTCCTGAATGGCGAAGTTGTGTGGCTGACCGTCCACGTTCTGCCAGAGCAGGGTGTAGGTCGTCCCGGTCTGTAGATTCAAAGTCGGATTGTCCGGGACCTCCTCTGTCGCCTCACCGGGGACGCGGTAGCCCTGCCACGCGCTCGTCTTCCCCCCGAGGACGATGACCGTCTCGTCTTGGCCCTGCGCGAGGACCGTTGCGTTCAATCCAGCCAGTGCGCCGGTTGCGGCCGCCACTTTCAGAAAGCGGCGACGGGATGTATTCTCTGTCATGAAACCCCCGCCAGTACACTGTCCGGCGAGGGGATTAAATGGGGGCAATCGTTGTGGGCTTTCAATTCCGAAGCGTGACGTAATGGGACGTTACGAATCCGCATGAACGATTTCCCCGACACGCAGAGACGCGCCTCGGGGAACGACCGCCTCCTATTGCCTGCCGAAAGTGTTTCTGCCGCCGGTAATTTTATTAATCTATTGTATGGAACCATACACAGGGAGAGAAACGTGTCTAAAAGTAACACGGGCAGTGAGACCGACGATGGGGCCGGTCTCACCGAGTCACCGGACCGACCGGGCGTCTACCGGACGAAATACGACCCCGACGGTACGGGAACCGTCACCGACACCGTTATTCAGGCGATTGCAGAAGTGGCGGAGGTAGACCCAACCAACACGGTTATCCCGCTCGCTGACCGCATCGACCCGGACGCGCTCAACTCGCTGTTCGCCGACCGCGAGGGGAACGCCCAGACCACCTTCCGCGTCTGCGGCCTCGAAGTCCTCGTGCGGAGCGACGGCCGGGTCCGCATCGTAGACGATTCCGTTTCCGATACAGACTAACGAGGTGACAGGTGTGCAAAATACGACACTCATCCGAACCTGCGTAGAGGGCGACCCCCACACGTTCGTCCTCCGACGCCGGCCGACAGACGCATCGACGCTCGACCTCCTGTTCGACGCCGTTGCCCCCGAGCGACCCACCGACGCGCTGGCCGTCACCGACGACGGCACCGAGGGCTTCCTCGAAGCGTGGACCAGTCAGACCGGACGACGACCGCGGAACATCGGCATGATTAGCGTCGGCGAGCGAATGCGCTCTGCCGCCGCGTCGTCGGATTCGTCCGGGTCTGGCGGGTCTCCGCCACCGGTCGCGCCCCACCACGACATCGTGCAGGGCGTCGCCGACCCGACCGACACCGAGGCCATCCGCGAGGCGGTCGTCGGGTATCTCGACACGTGGCCGACTGATGGCCGGACTGTGGTCTACTTCGACGCCACGTCGTCGCTCCTCGACGGCCTCGGAACCGAGGAGACCGTCGACTTCCTCGAAGACTTCGTGCGACTCCTCGACGCTCGGGACACGGTGGGCTACGTCGGAGTGACCCCCGAGAACCACGACCCGGCGGTCGTTCGGGAGATGGCCTCGCTGTTCGACACCGTGGTCGAGTGCGCCGGAAGCGCGGCCGAGGCCATGACCGAACCCTCGGTCAGCGACTGCTTCGACGCGCTCTCGGATGCCCGCAGACGGTACGTCCTCGGTGCGCTGTTGGAGGGTGGGCCGATTTCGGTGGAGACGCTCGCAGAGGGTATCGCCGAGCGGAGTTCGGCCGAGCGCGAGTCGGCCCACGTCTCACTGCTAAACGTTCACCTGCCGAAACTGACCGACTTGGGCCTCGTCTCCCACGACCGCGAGGACGGACGGGTTTCGCCGAGCTATCACTTCGGGCGCATCGAACCCTACCTGCGGCAGGCGCTGGCAGTCGAGCGCGACGATTCCGACTGAGTGCCGAACTGCTCGACCGACGCCGAGTCGCTCCGACTGGCTTTTACCGCGCGGACTCTACCGTTCCGACGATGGACGCGAACCAGCAGACTCGCGCCAACCCGTTCGGGATGGACGCCGAGTGCGAGAACTGCCCGGAACTCTGCGAGACCCGCGAGCGGGTCGTCCACGGCTACGGCGACGTGGGCGCGGACTTCCTGTTCGTCGGCGAGATGCCCGACGACGAGTCCGACCGGACGGGCGTGCCCTTCACCGGCGAGAAGGGAGAGGTCCTCCAGAACGTCTTGGGCTACCTCGGCCTCAACAACTCCCTGCCGGGAGACGACGAACCCGAGTTGGAGAACGCCTTTCTGACCTATCTGACGCGGTGTCACGCCGAGCGTTCGCCGACCGACGACGAGATTCGGACCTGCGAACCCTACCTGAACGCCGAAATTCGGATGATAAACCCGGAGATTCTGGTCCCGGTCGGCCAGCGCGCGCTGACCGAAATTGCCACCGAGTACACCACGACGCCGGCCGACGAGTTCGACGCCGAGGACGACCACGCCACCACGATTCGGGGCCGGGGCTTCGAAATCGTCCCCATGCGCGACCCCGGCGAGCAGTCGGAGGCCGACCGCGAGGCGTTCGTGGACCACTTCCAGTCGCTGATGGCGGGCGATTACCGCCAGACGAAGGGTCGTCGGAGTCGGTGAGAAAGAGGCAGGTCGCCGACTATCCCCAGTAGGGGTTCGACAGTTCGCGGGTCGGCCCGGTTCCGGCCTTGCTCAGCGCGAGGACGACCACGACCAGCAGAGCCAGCACCGCGAGTGCGGCGACGTTTCCGAGCGCGACCTGTACGAGACCGACGAGCGCACCGGCCGCGACGAACGCCAGCAGTGCGACCGATAGCGCAGAGAGGAGTTTCCACCAGTTCATACGAGGAAATAAGGACACGTGTCGAAATAAGTGTGACCAACCGCCTGCGACGCTCGGTGTCACAGACCATCTCCTTGGCGGACTGAAAGGGCGAGCGCGGTTCGCGTAACACGTGGTCGTCTCAGCGGGCCACTATTCGAGCGCCGGGCGGTGCTGAGAGGCGCGAGAATATCCCGGTGAGCGAACGCCGGAGGACAAACCGCGTCCTCCGAGATCACCCTCACTTCGTTCGCGTGACCGCGAACCGCGCGAGGGCTTTCGAGGACGTTGCTGTCTCGTTTGTTTCTCCAACTACTTCGACCGACTTACTTGACACGACTGCCCAGAAGCCCAGATTAAAACTTTCAAGGTTCGCGCCGCCCGAGGGGAAGATATGACACACATCGCGGTCTTCGCCGACCCGCCGCGGCCGGGTCTCGCCTTTCCCGAACTTGCCGAATCGTCGCCGCTCTCCGAATCGGAGGCGGCCGACCTCTACGCCGCGACGCTCAAGGACACCTTCGTCGCCGTCCGCCGGAGCGGCGGCGACCTGCTGGTCAACTACCGACCCGACGACCTGCTGGCCGACGAGTTCGTCGGCGACGAGTCCGCCGAGGCCGAAGTCCGCGCGCTGGCGGCCGACGCCCTCGACTCGACCGAGGAGGTCCGCTTCGAGGTCCAAGTCGGGTCGTCGTTCTCGGCGCGTGCTGGGAACACGGTGACGCACCTCCTCGGCGAGGAGGGCGTGAGTTCGGTCGCGGTCGTACCCGGAACCGCACCCTTCCTGACCCGCCAAGAAATCGACAGCGCCGCGATGAAGATTCGGCGGAACGCGGTCGTCCTCGGGCCGAGCGAGCGCGGTCGGGTCTACTTCGCCGGGTTCGCCGACACCATCGACTTCGAGGACGCCTACGCCACCCCTGAAATCGAGACGCTGGCCCGCCGCGCCACCGACGCGGGCCACGAGGTCGGTTTCCTCTCCGCCAAGACCTGTATCGGGACCGTCGAGGACCTCTGCTCGCTGGTTTCGCTGGTCAACGCTCGGACCGAGGCCGGGCGCGTCGTCCCGGAACACACCGCGACGCTATTCGACGAGTGGGGCCTCCGAGTCGAGGAGGGCGCGGACGGCCCGGAACTGACCCGCGAGTAGACCGACAGTTCTTAGACGCCCGAGTTGGTACTGTCGGGTGCGCGGTGGGATGGCAGAGCGGCCTATTGCGCCTGCCTTGAAAGCAGGTGGCGTCATGCCTCTTGGGTTCAAATCCCAATCCCACCGTCTTTTCCGACGAACAATCTGCGAGCAGTTCATCTGCTCGCAATCCGTGAGGAGGAAAGCGAGTCCGATTGGGATTTTAACCCCTGCCAGTCGCATGCCCGGAATGGCCCGACCACACGCCCGGACCGTCTGGCTCTGGGTTCAAATCCCAATCCCACCGTAATTCTGACGCTCGCAAAACGGCGAGTAGCAACTATGCGCCTTTTCGGGACGGCGCGAGTCGCGCGGAGTGCGACGAGCGCCGAACCGCGGACGCCGACGGGCCGACTAACCACCGGCAGACGCCCGGTTGACCAAACCACAGTTTGGGTGGACTGAAAGGGGCCGCCCGGTCGCGTTTACTTTAGTCGTCTCCGCGGGCACTACTCACGCCGGGCGGTGCGGAGAGGCGTGAGTATCCCGCGGAGCGACCGCGACCGGGCGGGGGCTTTCTAAACGTTCACCACTCCGTTTCTCGTCGTGACGGCAAACTCCGGTACGGTTCAGCGTAACCGGGTGGGGCTTTCTAAACCTTAAACAATCTGTTTCTATGTTAGAACAATATGTACAAGACTAAAGAAATCAAAAATCATCCCACAACACCAATTCCCCGAAACCCTCGGCCGAACGGTAAACTCTTTTTGCACCCCGTGCCACGTTCCGGACATGGACTGGCCGCACGACCCCGATGGCGAAGAAGGGAGCGAAGGCGGACGCAAGTACGGCATGGCGATTCTCGCCAAGAAACTCGACGAGGAGGAAGACTTCCCCCTCCAGAAGCAGGAGTTCGTCGAGGCCCACGCCGACGAACCGATTCGCATCAACCACCAGCGCGTCGTCAGCGTCGGCGACATCTTCGAGTACGTCGAGGGCGACGAGTACGAGACCATCGTGGACTTCCACAAGGCGGTCGGCGCGGGCATGCGGAAGGGCGGCTTCTGGGACTACCACCCGCAGGGCGAGAATCCCGAGAAGAAAAGCGCCTAGGAACGAAATTTCAGTTACCGTTTTTCCTCGAACGATTTCTGTGGACGACCTCGATAGTGTTCGGCGTAGCCGGTCGAATTGGAACGACGGTTTCGAAAGCCCTCGCGGGGTTCGCGGTCGCTGACGCAGGATATTTTGGGCGCGCAGTTCTGCGCGCCCAAAATAGTGGCCTACGCAGACGACCACGACGAACGCGAACCCCGCTCGCCCTTTCAGTCCGCCAAGGAGCGTAGATTGATTCGCCGAGCGACGTGTGTGGTTGGCCGCACTTCGCGGCACGTCGCCCTCAGGACCAGACTACTCCGAGTTCTCGTCGGTCCACCGCTGGTCCGCGTCTGAGTCCTCTCGGCCAGCATCCTCGCGCTCTGTCTCGGTCGCGCTGGGACCAGTGACGGCGAGACGCTCGTTCTCCTCGCGTTCGACGCCCTCGTCGCTCAGAGTCCACGTTGACCCCGAGTCGGTGTAGGTTTCGGCCCGGACCTTCTCCTCCAAGAGGTTGACCGCGACGGCGTTCGCGCCTTCCGGGATGATGAGGTCGGCGCGCTTCTTCGTCGGCGCGACGAACTGCTCGTGCATCGGCTTGACCGTCGAGAGGTACTGGTCGATGACGCCCTCCAAGCCCCGGCCGCGGTCCACCACGTCGCGCTCGATGCGCCGGAGGATACGCACGTCGGCGTCCGTCTCGACGTAAACCTTGATGTCGAGCATCTCGTTGACCTCCTCGTCGTAGAGCGCGAAGATGCCCTCAAGCACCACCACGTCGGTCGGTTCGACCGTCTGGGTCTCGTCTTTGCGATTGTGTTCCGAGAAATCGTACTGGGGCATCTCGATGGTCTGGCCCGACAGCAGGGCGTCCATGTGTTCGCGCAGGAGTTCCCACTCGAACGCCGAGGGATGGTCGTAGTTGACCTCCGTGCGCTCCTCGAAATCGAGGTGGCTCAGGTCCTCGTAGTAGTTGTCCATCGGGATGCGCGTCACGGAATCTTCGACCTCCTCGGTGATTTCGCGGGCGACCGTCGTCTTTCCGGCCCCAGTTCCCCCCGCGATACCGATGACGAACGACGGGATGGTCATTGAAAGGGTGGAGGGTAGACTGTGGTTTGAATCCCTCGGAATCGGATTTTTCCTGTCGTCGGAACGGTGTTTCGGTCGCTCGGTCGCTCCGTCCTGTCGGATACTCCTCGAATACACCGTCAGGCGTGCTGTTCGTCCAGACTCATCAGAAAGCCGGTGTGAACTGCAATCGCCGCGAGGACGATGGCACCGCCGACCACCATGAAGGTATGAAGCGATTCCCCGGCGGTGAGCATGACGCCGTAGAGCATGACGACCGAACCGACGACGGTACCGAGCGTAGAGAAACCGAACGCGACCGGTTCCGAGACCATGCGCGGAGTTCACGAGGAGCCGAAGTAAAAAGCTAGCGACGGCTCACCCGTCGGTGGGCAGTGTTGTCGGAAGTATGCGGCCGACCAGCGCCGTCGCTCGCCGGGCGTAATTGTCGGAAAAAGCGCGTTCACCCGCCTCTCGGCGGCTTGAAGACGCGTTTAAAGTCGCGTGAGGTTAGTCGCGCGGGGGCCCTTGTCGGCCTGTTCGATGTCAAACTCTACGTCAGTTCCCTCTTCGAGGTCCGGGCCGCCGATGTCTTCCATGTGGAAGAACACGTCTTCGTCCGCGTCCTCAGTATCGATGAAACCGTAGCCGCCAGTGTCGTTGAAGAAGTCAACAGTTCCTTCTGCCATTGCAATTAGACACATGTCCGTATCAGGGATAAGTATTTCGATGTTCGTATAGAAAATATGGCCGTATTTGCACGAATATCTTCCAAAACTCGGAGGATACTAGATGAGTGTGACCGTACAGTCAGTTCGCTCGATAATCCCGCCCGATTCCGCGGTTTCACGGAAAGTTCTGTCTACATCGGTAATTACACTGTATCGAGTCGGCGAATCGGGGTGGTTCTGACTGCGCACTCAGTCTCAGTTCTGGAAACACTACCAGAATTAGGATAGCTTATAAGCGAGGGCCACAAAACAACGGGTAACTGTGACGAACGCGCAGGTCACCCTGATTCAGATCGACAACTACGGACCGTGGACCGTGACGCCCGAACCCCGCCGGGAAGTGGACCTCCAGACCCTCCAATCGAGGTTGTACGCCGACCTCTCGCAACTCGTCGGTAACCGCGATGGCTACGTCTTCTTCACCCGGTTCGACAACATGATTGCGGTCACGAACGGGATGGACGAGGACGACCACGCGCTCCTCCAAGAGTCGGTGGGCAACCGGTATCCCGTCACCGTCAGTTTCGGCGTCGGCGTGGACCCGAGTCCGGTCGAGGCCCTCTCGTCTGCGACCGAGCGTATCCAAGACGCCGGGAGCGCACAGGAGGCCGACCGGACCGAAATCCTCCGCGGGAGAACCCTCGACCCGGACGAACGGACCGACGACGACGTGCAAATCGCGCACTTCGACGTGAACGACGCTACCGGCAAGTACACCGACCAGATGAACGCCTTCGACTCGTTCATCCACATCGAACAGGGGTACGCCGAACTGATGCGGTACTTCCGGCGCGCCCACGGGGGCCTCTCGTTCTTCGTCGGCGGGGACAACGTGATTGCGGTCTCCCCCGACTTGGACGAGGAGGCCTATCAGGACACCATCCGGCACGTGCAGGATACCGTCGAAGTCGAGTTGAAGGTCGGCGTCGGACAGGCCGCGAACCCCCAGACCGCGGGCATGGCGGCCAAGCACGCCCTCGAGGAGTGCAGAGAGGACGGCGACCGCGTAGTCATCGACTAGCCGGCTAGCGAGAAACAGTTAGAAGTTTTTCGACTATACGTAGATAGCGTATACAAATACGTACAATTCCTAGAGAATTGTAGTGATTGCTATCCGGAATGCTATCCATCACTCCATGCCACACGATACGTAACATCCCTAACCCTTAATGCGACGGGGATACGTTGCATATGGTATGTCAGAAGACACGCAAAATCTCGATGCAGACGAACAGTCCGAGGACCCGCCGGAAGGCGCAGAGCTACGGACCAGCGGTCACATCGAGCGCACCATCCTCCACCACATGGCGGGCGACGGGAGCGAGGGCTACGCGCCGACCACCGTCAGCGGCGTCTTGGACGACATCGCGGCGGTCATCGAGCGCGGCGACTACGCCAACGTCGGTCCGAAGGGGTCTGCTGGTGCGACCGTCCGGAAATCCACCGTCCGGCGGACGTTCACCCAACTCCACGAGAAGGGTCTCGTCCAGCGCGTCGAGGAGTTGTCCGAGGACGCCCTCGGCGACCCCCGGTTCGACCTCGGGGCGTGCAAGGGCGACCCAGACGACCCGACGGCCTACGAGCGAGTCTCGGACGACGCTCGCGTCACCGACTGGATTCTGACCGACGACGGACGGCGCGAGGTCGAGCGCCTCGACGCGCGCTACGCCGACGAACTGGACGAACTCGCGGCGCGCTACGGCCGCAAGCGGGGCGAGACGACTGCACGGGTCGATGGCTAACCGCCGCGGTGATTCTACATTTCTGATACTTCGGCGCGGAACCGCCAATTTCTCCCGCAGAATCCAGACAACTGTTAACGTATGCCCGTCACGGGCTTAAGCCTGCCGGGGATACTTTTTAGAGAACCTATGGCAATCTTTCGCACATGGAAGGCGAAGTGAGCGTTCGGGACGTGATGTCCCGAGAGTACGTCGGCGTCAGCGAATCTGATACGGTTTTAGGAGCGGTCAAACTCATGGACGAGGACGGCGTGGGGTGCGTCGTCGTCCTCCGGGGGAGCGAACCGGTCGGCGTCATGACCGAATCGGACGTACTCGCGCTTCTGGCCGACGAGCGCGACCCGGCCGAGACCCAAGTCTCGTCGGTGATGTCCGAACCGGTCGTGTCGGTGAACGCGGACCGGAAACTCTCGGACGCGGCGGGAACGATGTCGCGCGAGGACATCCGCAGACTCCTCGTGACCAACGACGAGGAACTCGTCGGTCTCCTCTCGGAGCGCGACGTGATTTCGGCGTCGGCGTCGCTGTCGAGCGTCCCGTCGCTCGGCGACGAGTCGCCCCGCGAGGTCGGCGGCGGCGGTCTGGTCGGCGACGAGCGAATGGTCGGAGAGACCTCCTCGGGCGAACCCGCCGAGGCCTTCGCGGATAACGGCACCCAGTCTCAGTACTCCGACCGGAGCATCTGCGAGGCCTGTGGCACCCTGAGCAGGGAACTCGCCAACGTCAACGGCCAACTCATCTGCGCCGACTGCCGGGAGGTGTAGCGCGGGCGCTCCGCCGGCCCGATTGGAACCGCTGGCCGGGCCGCGACTGCCGACTGGCCGACCGATTGCTGGACGCCGAACTCGATTTTTGCCGACGACCGAGGGAGTCTGACGACCATTTGGCGGGTATCAGGGGTTTTCGGGGGGTGAAAAAGCACAAGACACAAATAGGTCGGGCTTGCGAGATACGTCATATGGTAGGTTGTGACAATCAAGCATACGAGGTGGTAACTCATGCCACCTAGCACCGGGTTGGCAAACGCCATCGTGACGGGCCTCGTCACGGGGAGTATCGTGGCGCTCGGCGCTATCGGGTTGTCGCTGGTGTACAACATCGCCGAAGTCCCGAACTTCGCCCACGGCGAACTCCTCATGCTCGGGGCGTACATGGCGCTGTTCGTCAACAAGCCGGAGACAGTGCCGGTCTTCGAACTGCTAGCGCAGTCCCCCCGCGAACTCGGCACAGTCGGGTTCGCGGTCCTGTTCCTGCTCGCTGGCGGGTCGGCGCTCGCCGCGGTGTACTTACTGGGCGGCGTGTCGGCGCTGAAGGGGTCGTGGTGGCCCGGCGACCCGAATCCCGCGCTCGCGGTCGGCGTCCACGTCGCCGTGGCCGCGGTTCTGGGCGTCTTCGTCACAATCGGCTTCCCGTCGATTTGGACCGGCCTGCTCCTCTCGGCGCTGATGCTGGCGTGGATTGCGCCCTTCTTGGAGAAGGTCGTCTTCCAGAAGTTCCGGGCCAAGGACGCCTCGCTGGCCACGATGCTCATCGTCACGCTGGGCCTGTCGTTCGTCCTCCGGTTCGGCACGCAGGCGCTCTACGGCGGGCAGGTCCGGACCTACGTCGTCCCGCAGGTCGGGAAGGTGTTCGGCTACGACGTGGGCCTCTCGGCCGCGAAGTTCTTCGACCTCTACGTCACCGGGTCGGGCATCACGATGCACGTCATCGACACCGGCCCGAACCCCGACCAAGCGATGTTCACCTCGACGTACTCGTGGCTCGCGGTCGTCGCGCTAGTCGCGGTGACGGTCGGTATCGCCGCTGTGGCCTACCGCTGGCGGACCGGCGGCGCGGAAGGGTACGGTACCAGTCACACCATCGGCCCGAAACTCACCGCGGCGCTCGCCGGTCTGGCGACGTTCGGCGCGCTGTTGTTCCTGCTGGCCGGCGGCGGGTCGATTCCCAACTCGGCGGCCTTCGAGACTCGCATCCGACTCTCGGTGATGCGGGCGTCGGTGGTCGTCATCGCCGTCGTGATGATGGGCCTGCTCCACTTCCTGCTTCAGGAGACCAAACTCGGGAAGGCGATGCGGGCCTCCAGCGACAACATCGACCTCGCCAAGATTACCGGCATCAACACCGACCGCGTGATGATGGCGACGTGGATTATCGCCGGGGCGTTCGCCGCAGTCGGCGGCGTGATGCTCGGGGTCCTGTTCAGTCAACTGACAGTCAACATGGGATTCTTCCTCCTGCTCCCGATGTTCGCCGGGGTCATCCTCGGCGGCCTCCAGTCGGTGTACGGCGCGATTCTCGGGAGCTACATCGTCGGCCTGTCGATGGACGTCGGCATCTACGCGATTCCCGACATCGGGTCGGTCTACCGCATCCCCATCGCGTTTGCCATCCTGTTCGTCGTGTTGCTAGTCAAGCCGGAGGGAATTACGGGAGGATAACACTATGGCACTATCATCAAGCCTCGTCTCGCTCGGCATCATCGTGGGTATCTACGCGATACTCGCGCTCGGACTGAACATCAAGTTCGGCTACACCGGACTGTTAGACATCGGGCACGTGGCGTTCTACCTGACCGGGGCCTACGTCACCGCCCTGCTGGTCCTCCCGCCCGCCAGCGAACAGGCGTTCACCACATACATCCTCGGGTGGAGTTGGCCGTGGCTCCCGGCAATCGCTGTCGGGACGATAGTTGCCGGCCTCCTCGGGATGCTGGTCGCGCTCCCGGCGATACGCCTCAGAGAGGACTACTTAGCAATCGCAGTCCTCGGCATCTCGGTCATCCTCAAGCGCATCATCCAGTCCGAAGGCTGGCTAGCGAACGGTCCCGGTTCGCTCCGGGGATTCAGCCAACCCTTCCGGGACTTCTTCCCGCTTCCGGGTGAGACGGTCCAGACCGCCGCGCTTCTGGGCTTCGTCGTTCTCGTGCTGTGGACCGTTGCGACCTACGTCCTCGCGCAGGTCGGCACCGAGCGCGGGTCGGAAATCGCGGCGGACGGCGGCAGTGCGCGAGAGGCCGACGGTGGCGTCACGCGCGGCCGGACGATTTCTGGCACCCCCGGTATCGGCGGGTGGGCCATCGACGGTCTCCTCGCAGTGACGACACTCGGAGTCGGCTACGTCGCGGCCCGCCGGTCCCGGATGCAGACTAGCGAGTCCGAACAGCGCGCGCTCCTCGGCATCGGTGCCCTGTTCGGTCTGATTGCGGGCGTCCTCGTCTGGCAATCCTTCGAGTGGTGGTCTCCCTTCGGCGTGAGCCTCGACTGGCTGTTCGGCCTCGTCGTCTTCGCCGCGATTACCGCGGGATTCTACGGCTCCGACCGGCGGTACGCGCCGCTGGCCGGCGCGGTCACGGCGACAGTCGCATTCGGGGCCGCGCTCGTCGTCGGCAGTTCGCCGGTCGTCGCGTTCATCTTCCTTTCAGCGCTGTCGCTGTTCACGTGGGTGTTCGGCGCTGTCGCGGTTGCTCGCCGGTACAGCGACCTCTCGGGCCGAGACTTCGGTATCTCGCTCGCACTGGCGGTCATCTTCGTCGCGTGTTTCGCACCCCTCATCGTCCTCGGCGGCGGGTCGGGCGACGTGATGAGCAGTGTCGGTCTATTCGTGACGATGGGCCTGCTGGTGGCCTTCCTCTACGGCGTCTACTACGTCGGGTCGAACTGGGGTCGGTTCGGGTCGGGCGTCGAGTTCGTCCGCATCGTCGGCGTCGGCGCGATTTGGCTGTTCGCCATCCGGTACTTTGTGATGGCCAGCATCGTGCCCTTCCAGCGCAACGGCGTCGGCGCGGTGGTGGACAACACCTTCCAGAACCTGTTCTGGCTGTTGACGTTCACCAGAAGCCCGGTCGATATGATGCTCCAGTTCGACTTCGCCGGGGCCGCGTTCGGCTACTCGCGGTTCCTGTTGGTGCTGACGCTGGCGTCGCTGGCGATGCTGTACTACCTCTCGGAGATTACAGTCGAATCGCCGTTCGGCCGGGTGCTGAAGGCCATCCGAGAGGACGAGGACGTGGCGACCTCACTGGGCAAGAACACCTTCGCCTACAAGGTCCAGAGCATGATGCTCGGGTCGGCGCTGGCCGGGTTCGCCGGCGGCCTGACCGCCATCTACTTCCAGAGTCTGGTCCACACGATGTTCGCGCCCCGAATCACGTTCATCGCCTTCCTCGCGCTCATCATCGGCGGGACCGCCAACAACAAGGGGATGATTCTGGGTTCGACCATCTACTGGGCCTTCCAGAAGGCGACTGCCGACATCAAGGCGTTCTTCCCGACCGCGGCCGGGAGTTCGATTTCGGCGCTCCGACTGGCGTTCATCGGGGCGCTCCTCATCGTCATCCTCTACTACCGTCCCGAAGGGCTGTGGGGCGAGAAACGAACCCTCGCGGAGGTGTCCGAAGAATGAGCGAAACAGTCGAAGCCGAACGCGAGACGCACGGAACCGGGCAAGCAATCCTCGAAGTCGAGGGCCTGCGAAAGACCTTCGGCGGGATTACCGCCGTAGACGGCGCGACCTTCGAGGTAGAGGAGGGAACGGTCACTGGCCTCATCGGTCCCAACGGTGCCGGAAAGACCACCACGTTCAACCTCATCAGCGGGTTCTACGAACCGGACGGCGGAGAGATTCGCTACCGGAATCAGGACCTACAGGACATCATGCGCCCGAGCGAGACCGAACAGAGCATCTGGATGAGCGCGTCCGGGATGACCTTCGGCGGCATCGGTCTCGCCGCCGCGGCGTCGGCCGGGGTCTCGACGCTCGGTCTCGGCGGCGCGGCGCTGGTCGGCGCGGGCCTCGGCGCTGGCGTCTATCAGGCCGAGGAGAAGGTCAAAAACGACTACCTCGAAGTCCGGAACAAGCGGCCATTCCGGGTCTCGCAGGCGGGCCTCTCGCGGACCTTCCAGTTGACCCGCGAACTGCAGGGGATGACCGTGCTGGAGAACCTGATGCTCGCGCCCCAAGACCAGCGCGGCGAGAGTCTGACGAACGCGTGGTTCCGGCGGGGTGCAGTGGCCGAAGAAGAGGACGACGTTCGCCAGCGCGCGGTCGAGATGCTGGAGTTCCTCGAACTCGACCACCTCACCAACGAGTACGCGGGCAACCTCTCTGGCGGCCAGCGGAAACTGCTGGAGTTGGGTCGCGTGCTGATGACCGACCCGGACCTCATCCTGCTGGACGAACCGGTCGCCGGGGTCAACCCCGCGCTGACCGAGAAGTTGCTCGAACGAATCGAGAGCCTCCGCGACCAAGGCTACACGTTCTGCATCGTCGAACACGACATGGAGGTCATCATGAACCTCTCGGACACGATTATCGTCATGGACCAAGGCAAGAAGCTGATGCAAGGCACGCCGGCAGAGGTACAGAACGACCAACGAGTTGTGGACGCCTACTTGGGGGGATAGTTCGTGGCGCTACTGGAAGCCCGCGACATCGTGTCGGGTTACGGCGACGCCCAAATCCTCCACGGCGTCTCGATGGACGTGGCAGACGACGAAATCGTCTGCATCATCGGACCCAACGGGGCCGGGAAATCGACGTTCATGAAGGCCGTCTTCGGTCTCATCGACTGCTGGGAGGGCACCGTCACCTTCGACGGCGGCGACATCACCGACCTCCGGCCGGACGAGATTACCCGCGAGGGGATGTGCTACGTGCCCCAGACCGAGAACGTCTTCCCGAACCTGACGGTCCGGGAGAATCTGGAGATGGGCGCGTACATCCTCGACTCGATGCCCGAGGACGCCCTACAGGAGGTCTTCGACCGCTTCCCGATTCTGGAGGAGCGCCAGAATCAAAAAGCGGGCACCATGTCGGGCGGCCAACAGCAGATGCTCGCCATGGGCCGAGGCCTGATGGTGGACCCGGACCTGATGCTGGTGGACGAACCGAGCGCGGGCCTCGCGCCGGACCTCGTGGACGAGGTGTTCGAGAAGATAATCGAAATCAACGAGTCGGGCACGGCCATCCTGATGGTCGAGCAGAACGCTCGGAAGGCCCTGCGGAACTCCGACCGGGGCTACGTGCTGGAGATGGGCGAGAACCGCTTCGAGGACACCGGCGACGCCCTGCTGGACAACGAGGAGGTCACGGAACTCTACCTTGGCGGTGGCGGCGGTGGCGACACCGGCGATACCGGCGAGGCCGCGACCGACGACTGAGGCGGCGGTTCTGTCGCTCTTTTCGCTGTCACTCGCTGTTTCGGAGAGATGAATCTCCCGGCCCGGCGCGTGCTGGCGGGACCTCTCGTGGTCCCGCCAACCGCGCGAGGTCTGCGCGAGCGGAGCGAGCGCAGGCTCGGCAGACGCGGTTTGTCTGCCGGTGGATGAGCATCGCAGGCCGAATGGTCGAGAAGCGCAATCGGTTGGGGAGGCGTGAGGCCCGCGGTCGCGGTGCGGTAGACGGCGTTGCTCAAGCCTGAAGCTAGCTCTGCCGTGTCCTCGCCGTCGCGGTAGCGATGACGACTTGAGCCGTCACACCTGAGGCTAACTCACCCTTCCCTCGCTGGTTCCGCGCTGGTGCCCACAGAGCCAGCATCGGAACGAGAAGATAGCGATGCGACTCACGAGATGGCTCAGCCCTCTCGGGGTAGTCGGACTGGCGGTCCTCGGCCCTGACTCCGAGTAACCGCGCGAAGCGTCCGGCCGGGATTCGTCCCGGTCTCGTATTTCAACCTTCGTGTCGGAGTCGGCCGAAATCCCGACCGAATAGACACTCCTAATATTATCTCTAGCAATCAAAAACAATTCTTAAGAAAATGTAATCACGTCTATATCGACGATTCACCTGCTCGCGCGCCGAATGCGAAAAAATCCAGCGTCGGCCGCTGGAGACCGTTCCTCAGTTCGTGGTCGTCGTGGTGGTCGTCCCGCCGCCTCCGCCGCCGAGTCGGCCTTGGAAGAAACTCCGCGGAATCTGTTCCAGCGTCTCGCGCGACCCGTCGTCCTGCACCTGAAGGATGGCGAACCGGTTGAGGGGTTCGAGGGCCTCGTTGAGGTTGACCGGACTCGACGCGCCCTGATAGTTGATGTCCTCGCCGTTCGCCAGCAGGTCCTTGGCCTTCTGGAACTCGCCGACCGTGACCGTCTGGCCTTCGCGCGAGACCGACCGGATGTTCTGGGCGATGGCAGTTCCACTGGCCTCGCCCCCAGCCTCCATGGCGAGGGCTTGGAGGAACAGACCGTCGTAGGCGTGGGGCGCGAACAGCGTCCCGGCCTGCTCGCCCATCTTCTCCTCGAACGCGGTCCGACCGCGGGTCTCCTCGGGGTCGGGCGAAGCCAGATACATCCCGGCGGTGATGTTGCTCAGACTGGTCAGGAACTCCGAGGAGTTCAGGCCCTCGCTGAGAACCCACTCGCCGCCGTACCCGCCGTTGTTCCACTGGTTGAGGATGGTCCGGCCGTTGCCCGGATAGCCGATGAACCCGATGGCGTCGGGATTATTCTGGAACAGCGAGTCGAGCGTCGAGGTGTAGTCGCTGGCGCGTTGGCTGTAGCCGACCATCCCGACCGTCTCGCCTTGGAACTGCTCGCGGGCGCGTTCGGCCAGTCCCTGCCCGTAGGGGTTGTCCACAAAGAGGAAGGCCGCGCTGTCAGCGCCGATGTACTCGTCGTCGCTCAGGATGCGGCCCATCACGATGCCCTGTTGGGCGTCGTTGGGCGCGGTCCGGCCGAAGTACTTGAGACTGCCGTCCTCGTTGTACCCGATTTCTGAGAGGGCGGGGGTCGTGCTGGCGTTGCTCATCTGCATCACTTGGTCGGACGCGACGTTCTGGGCAAGCGGGACCGACACTCCGCTGGAGGCCGCGCCGACGAACCCGATGATGTTCTGCTCGTTGACCAGCGAGTTGTAGCGCTGGATGGCCTGCGACGGTCGGGTCTGGCTGTCGGTGTTGGACATGTTGATTTGCCGGTCGAGCGGTCCGCCGGCGTCGTTCACGTCCTGCACCGCGATGTTGACCGCCTTCTGCATCCCGCTCCCGTAGGCGCTGAGGTTCCCCGTAATCGGGAGAATCGACCCCATCTGGATGGGACCGCCCTGCCGCGCAGTCGCCGACGCCGTCAGTCCAGTCAACCCGGCCACCCCCGCGACCGTCGCGCCTTTCACGTAGTTCCGCCGCGTCGTTCGATATTTCTCTGACATCTCCGACGTAGAACACGACGTGACAGTAATAAACAATTGTGTATGTTTGTCGGCAAACGCCCCGATAGTTCAATCTGAATCGACAACCGACGACAGAGAGCGTCCGTCCGCAGGCGATTCGACCGCTCCGGCGGGACGGAAGTAGTCTGCCGAACGTGGGCGGAGCCTTACAGTTTCCCTTCGAAGTACGTCCGCGGAATCGTCTCCAGTTCCTCGCGCTTGGCCTGCTTGACCTGCATGATGGCGAACCGGTTGAGCGGTTCGAGCGACTCGTTCATGTCCACCGGACTCGACGCGCCTTGGTAGTTGATGCTCTCGCCCTCGTCAAGCAGGTCCTTGGCCTTCTGGAACTCGCCGGCGTAGACCTTCGTCCCGTCGCGCGAAACCGACCGGATGTTCTCGGCGACGGCTTTCCCGGATGCTTCCCCGGCCTTGTGCATGGCGAGGGCTTGGAGGAACAGGCCGTCGTAGGCGTGGGGCGCGAACAGCGTCCCGGACTGTCCGCCCATCTCCTCGTCGAAGGTGTCTGCGCTCTTGGTGGACTCGGGACTGGGCGACGCGAGGTACATCCCGTCGGTGACGGACTTGTTGTTCTGGAAGAACTCCTTGGAGTTCAGGCCCTCGCTGAGGACCCACTCGCCGCCGTACCCGCCGTTCGACCACTGCCGGAGGATGGTCTTCCCGTTGCCGGGGTAGCCCACGAACCCGACCGCGTCGGGACTGTTGGCGAACAGTTTGTCCAGCGTCGAGGTGTAGTCGCTGGACTTCTTGCTGTAGGGCACCATCCCGACCGTCTCGCCGTCGAAGGCCGCTTTCGCCCGCTTGGCCAGTCCCTCGCCGTAGGGGTTGTCCACGTAGAGGAAGGCCGCTTTGTCCGCGCCGATGTACTTGTCGTCGTTCAGAATCTGACCCATCACGATGCCCTGCTGGCCGTCGTTGGGCGCTGTCCGACCGAAGTACTTGACCGACTCGTCGTCGTTGTAGCCGATTTGGGAGAGGGCAGGCGTCGTGCTGGCGTTGCTCACCTGCATCACTTGGTCGGCGGCGACCTGTTGGGCCAGCGGAACCGACACCCCGCTAGACGCCGCGCCGACGAAGCCAACGATGTCCTCCTCGTTGACCAGCGACCGGTACTTCTGGGTCGCCTTGGCGGGTTTGGTCTCGCTGTCCTTGTTGACCAGTTTGACCTGTCGGCCGAGCGGACCGCCGGCGTCGTTGATGTGCTTGGCCGCGAGGTTTACCGCCTTCTGCATCCCGGCCCCGTAGGCGCTGAGGCTTCCCGTAATCGGGAGAATCGACCCCATCGCAATCGGTTGGTCGCTCTGGCTCTGACTACCGTCCGACTGGTCGTCCTCCTCGGTGGTCCCGTCGGACATTCCGTCAGTCGTCTCGTCGGTCGTCGTCCCGTCTCCCGAGTTACCGCCCATACACCCGGCGAGACCGGTCAGGCCTACGGCACCGAGCGCCGCCCCGCTCGTTTTCAGATACGAGCGACGCGACTTGTTCTTGCGTGTCATACTCTATCACCATGTCTCGCACTCGGTATAAAAAAGTTTGCAATATGTGAACCCAACTCATGCTGTCTGAAAGTTCACTCGGAATCGAATTTTTATTTGTCAGACAGCCCGACACATATATCACTCCCGCTGTCGGAGTCACGTACATGCCGATACAGACCCTTGACGACCTCGCCGTCCAAGGGACCACGCTGGGAGTGCGTATCGACATCAACAGCCCTCTCGATGACGACGGGACGCTGGCCGACGACGCTCGGCTTCGCGCCCACGTCGAGACCCTCTCGGAACTGCTGGACCGAGGAGGTCGGGTCGCAATTCTCGCCCACCAAGGCCGACCGGGCGGCGACGAGTTCAGGGACCTCCGCCCTCACGCCGAGCGTCTCGACGAGATGCTCGACGCGCCGGTCGATTACTCGGACGCTACCTTTTCGGCTGACGCCCGCCGGACCGTCGAGAACCTGAGCGACGGCGAGGCCGTCCTGCTAGAGAACACCCGATTCTACAGCGAGGAGTACATGGAGTTCTCACCCGACCGCGCCGGACAGACCGAACTCGTGGACAAACTCGTGGGCGTCCTCGACGCCTACGTCAACGACGCCTTCGCGGCGGCCCACCGCTCACAGCCCTCCATCGTCGGCTTCCCCGCCCGAGTTCCGGGCTACGCGGGCCGAGTGATGGAGCAGGAACTCGACGTACTCGGCGACATCGAGCGGACGCCCGAACCCCGGACCTACGTCGTCGGCGGCGCGAAGGTCCCCGACTCGATGGCGGTCATCGAGAGCGTCCTCGAACGCGGACTGGCCGACCGAGTGCTGACGACTGGCGTCGTCGCTAACGTGTTCCTCCTCGCCGATGGCGTCAATCTCGGCGACGCCAGCGCCGACTTCATCTACGAACAGGGGTACTGGGACGAAATCGACCGCGCCGGCGACCTGCTCGAGGAGTACGGCGACCGTATCGCGCTCCCCGAGGACCTCGCGGTCGAGCGAGACGGCGAGCGCCACGAAATCCCGGTCGAAGGCCTCCCGCCCGAGGAGGGCGAGTCCGCGATGGACCTCGGGTCGGCGACGGTCGAATCCTACGGCGAGGTCGTCCGGGGTTCGGGAACGGTGGTCCTCAACGGTCCGGCGGGCGTCTTCGAGGACGAGACGTTCGCTCACGGGACGCGGGACCTTTTCGAAATCGCCACCGAGGCCGAGTACAGCGTCGTCGGGGGCGGCGACACCGCGGCCGCGATTCGACGCTTCGGCATCGAGGGCTTCGACCACGTTAGCACCGGCGGCGGTGCGGCGCTCAACATGCTGACCGGCGAGGACCTGCCCGCCGTCGAGGCGCTTCGGAACTGACAGTTCGGGGCCGAAGCCGAAACCGGCGTTTATCCGGCCCGAGCGCGTGGTCTCTACCGAGATGGTCTCCATCGAATCCGGGAGCGTCCGAGACGTTGACGCCGTGGCCGACCTCTGGGTCGAACTCGCGGACGGCCAGCGCGAGTTCGGGTCCCACCTCGTCGCCGAACGGAACCGCGCGACGATTCGGGAGACCATCGCGCAGAACGCGGTTGCCGGCGGACTGCTGGTCGCTCGTGCCGAGCGAGACGACGAAATCGTCGGCTTCGTCACCTACGGCGTCGAGTCCGACGGCTACGACCAAGACGCGGTTCGGGGCATCGTCCGGAACATCTACGTCAGACCCGAGCGCCGAGGAGAGGGTATCGGGTCGGGCCTCCTCGACGCCGCCGAGGAGCGCCTCGCCGAGCAGGGTGCGGATGCTGTCGCGCTGGAGGTCATGGCCGACAACGACGACGCCCGGCGGTTCTATCGACGCCACGGGTACGCTCCCCACCGGGTCGAATTGGAAAAATCGGTCGAAAGCGATACGCTCACAAAGGAGTAGCCAGAACGTGGCACTGCGTCACGGGATTCGAGCGCGCCAGGGGAGCTTGGGCGGTTCAAGCACCCGACTTGTAATCGGGAGTTCGTGGGTTCAAATCCCACCCCTGGCTTCCTGTCGCTGTCACGTTCGACAGCGACGGACGCAGTTCGTGGCGATTTGAACCCTGCCAGTCGCAGTTCGCGCAGGGAGTGCAACGACCGAGCGAGACCGTCTGGCTCCGGTTCAAATCCCATCTCTGGCTTCCTATCACTATCACGTTCGACAGCGACGGAATCAGTTCGTGGCGATTCGAACCCCGACAGTCACGACTCGCGTCGGGAGTGACACGACCCAGCGTGCCCTCCGGAACTACTTAAAGCGAAACGGTTGCAACGCCGATGCGGATTTAAATATCTCTGCTCCGACGCCTCGGACGGGCGGTCACGAACCGCCTGCCTGACCGCGTGCCAGCGGCGCGTCGAAGGCGGTCCTCGCTTGACGACTCCCGCCTGCCCGACTGCGGTTCGTCGCCGGGCGCACTCTCCTCGCTCGGCGTCGCCGCGACTCGCTCTTTCCGTTGAACTCGTGAGAATTATTTAGGTTGCTATAACGAATATTTTCGATTCCGAAAGACACAGATTTGTTTCTGTCGAGACCGAGGACCGACCGAAATCAGCATTGCCGGACGAGAGCTATCCAGTTTCCGCGTGCGCGAGGCCGACGGGGCTACTGGAACTTGCCGACGTTCGAGAAATCGTCGTCCTCGCAGGTCGAACACTCGTCGGGTTTGGAGATGAAGACGGACCCGCACCCCTCACACTCGTAGAGGTCCGGACCCTCGTCGCGGGCGTCGGCGTCTCCGTCGTCGGGGCCGGAGGCCGACGACCCGAACAGGCGCTTGAGTCGCTCGACGGCGGCGGAGAGCATTCGTTTCAACGTTCGTGGATGCAAACCCGGAGTATAAAACGTTTGTTGCTACTGTGAGAAATCGACTCGCCGAGCGCCCGAAAGAAGCGTCGGCGGCGTCCTCGAACTCTGCGGGCAGGCGGTAGTCCGGCGGGGCCGCCCAGTCGGACCGTCCCGCTATTCGTCCGGTCGTGGAAGCGCGACGAACGACCTCCTGACGATGCTGAAGGGGTCGTACACCGACTGGTGGCACTGGCAGTAGATTTCGTCGGCCGCACCGAACCGCTGGCTGTCCGAGAGCGACTTGAATCCGGGGACGCAACAGAAGTGCGTACACTTGTTCATGTTGGCGAGGAATCCCTCCTCGGTACTGGCCGAGAGCCACTGGTCTCCTCGGTCGGACATCCGCCGGATGCGCTCGCTCCGGATGAGTTGGACCGGTATCGTCCCGCTGGACGGGACGTCCTGCGAGCGCCACGTCACCAGTGCTGGCTTGCCGATGCCGCTCGTGCCGATACCGTTGCCCCACGTCTCGTAGTCCGTGAAGTGTTCGACGTTGACCTGCTCGCCGGGTTCGACGGCCTCCTGTTGCCACTCGTAGGGCGGCGAGGAGGCGTACCGTAAGAAGTTGTCTTGGTCGGCGTCGGGTTTGACGCCGGGGTACGTCTGGCCACCGCAGTACTGGAACCACTCGCTGGTGTACGTGATGCCGCCCAACTCCATCTCGGAGACGGTTATCTCCCGACCCTGTTCCGTGACGGTCTCCGGTTCGGGCCAGATGCCCTTGAGAAACCCGTCGTCATCGACTTCGACGGGTATCTGGGGCATCGCTCGCGGTGCCGGTCCAGCGGTGTTCTCCACGCCGAAGTACTGGGTAATCCCACCGCCCGCGCCGGTCGGTTCGGTGGCGGAGTTGATACTCGCGGCGGCGGCGGTACCGATGCCTGCGAGCGAGGCGCTCCCGACCACGCCCTTCACGAATCGACGCCGGCCCGACTCCTCCGGATACTTGTCGTCGTCTTCAGGCACGGGTTCCCTCCTCGAGTTGAGTAACGTTATCAGTGAGCATACTTCCCCCAACGAGGATAGAGACGGCCTGCGAGACAAAAGGATTATCGGGGGTGATTCTCGGATTAGCTGACAGTAGCCACTGTCTTTTTACTCCTGCCGTGAGTGTCAACGGGTATGGGTCTCTCAGACGAGGAACGCGAGCGCATCGAGCAGTTCGTAGCGACGCCTCGCTACGAGCGCACTCCCGACCAGCTCTGCCCCGAAGAGGACGAAGAATAGAACGCGACTCGGAACTTACGCGACTGCGAACCGGCCGCCCTGCTTCTCCACTAACTCTCGCTCTCGAAGCGTCCGCAGGATGCTGTACAGCGTTATCTTCTTGACTTCGAGGTCGGTCTGCAAGTCGTCTATCGAGGCCGCACCGTCTCTGAGATAGAGGTAGACCAGTTTGGCGCGCGGCGAGTCGAGTTCGGTCGGTAGTTCTCTCGCGGATGTCGTCGGTCGTTGAACGCTCATTTCGGTGTTAGACGCCAGTAGTTCGACGATAATAAATCCCTATTACAACAATCGTCGAAAAGACGCAGGTCGTTAGGATAACAGCCCGATTCTCGCAAAAATTGTCGCTAAACTATCTGTGTCAGAAGGATGTCGTTGTCTCCTCGGCGGAAAAACTGACACCCGAGCGAGCAGGCGGGTCCGAAATACCGGGGCGAACGACCGGAGCGCGGGGTTCGGCCGTGAGGTAGGCGGTGGGTTTATGTGAAACCGAACGGTACCGTCTCCCAATGTGTCCGATGCCGGACGACGGTCGGGACTCCGAGGAGCGGGCGGCGCTGACGCCCGACGACACGGCGAGCGCCGACGAGGGCGGGGCGCTAGCGCCGGAGGAACTCGACATCGAAGAGGAGGAAAACGTCGTCTCGCTCGATAGCGGCCGCTACGTCATCGGCACCGACGACCGCCCGGACGTGTCGGCGGCCGACCGCGGCGACACGCAGTCTCGCGAGACCGACGATGTTCGCGGTGACGCGCCGCCAACCGACACCCAACCGGTCCCGTCCGCGGAGAGCGGTGGAAGCGTCAGTTCGGGCGCGGTCAAAGAGTGGCTCGAAGACGACCTTGACAGCACCAGCGCGCGCTACGGCTTCCACGTCACGGCCAAGTCCGACGACGCCATCAGCCACCAACAGATGTTCTCCGACGACGTGGGGACGGTCTTCGACAGCCTCCTGCGGTGGTACGCCCAACAGTTGACCACCGAGACGGCAGTCGAGGACGTGCTGGGGATACTCCTCACCGAGTCGAACGTTCGAGTGCGCTACTCGCCGTCGTGTCTGCAAGCGATTCTGGAGTCCTACGACCTCGGGCCTGACGACACCATCGCGGACCTGCTGGAGAAGGTGCAGGACGACCGCGGGATGGTGTTCCCGCCAGAGAACGTCTAGGCAATATTTTCACTCATTAGGGACTTATTCTGGTATATTTTAGCATTCTATAGTTGGGCTTGAGTGCCGGATGTGCGTATTGCACCGAGACAGCGCCAACGAGAATTCGGATGATGAACGCCTCTTGAAGCCCCCGCCCGGTCGCGGCCGCTCTGCGGGATATTTCCGCGCTCTCAGCACCGGAAGACAAACCGCGTCTTCCGAGCCATCGCCTCTCCCCGTTCGGCGAGACACCGCCCGCGCGGAAATAGTTGCCCGCAGAGACGACCACGGGTCTTCGACCCGCGACCGGCCGGCCCCTTCATCCCACCCACGGCGACTGTTCGGCCGGGCGCATCCCCGTGGAAAGTTCCACCGAGCGCGTCCGGCCGAGCAGTCGGCCCGCCGTCTCAGGTGGTCTCACAGGCGGATTCACGCCGAGGAGGCCCAACTGAACCCGATGGTCGAGCGATTCGTCCAATTATCATCTCCGAGAGACGAGGACGGGTTTTATATTCTGGGGTTCGATGATTGAATCAGAGACCAGTATGGAAGTAGAACAGACCGACGCCGACCCCGGTGACGGAACCGATTCGGCCGACTCGCCCGAGGTCCGCGACGTGGAGACCCGACAGGTCGTGGAGTTCCGCCTCGGCGAGGACTACTGCGCGGTCGACATCGACGAGGTGGACAGCATCGTGGAGATAAAGAAGGTCACGCGAATCCCCCGGACGCCCGACTCCATCGACGGCGTGATGGACCTTCGCGGGGAGACAACCGCCATCATCAACCCCCGGACCTTCCTCGGCATCGAGGGCGAACCTCCCGAGCGAGACGAGCAGAACATCTTGGTCCTCGACCGGCCCGACGACAAGCAGAAAATCGGGATTCGGGTGGACGAGGTGCTGGAGGTCACGACCTACCCCGAGGACAAAATCGACGAGGAGGAAGAGCTATCGGACCTCGACACGCGCGGGATTCAGGAGCGGGTCTCGCGGGGCATCATCCGCAAGCCAAACGGCGACGGACTGGACCTCGTGGTCTGGATCGACATCGACGCAATCATCGACCAACTGAAATGACCGCGCTCGCTCACTCGGCGTTCGGCCGCGCCAGAACGAGTACAGTTAGTGATAATTATAGGGGAGAATTTATTTCACCCCGTTTCAAATCAATCGATTGGTGACTATCGCATGGCTAAGAACGTGCTGATCGTAGACGACTCGGAATTTATGCGGAATCTACTCCGGGAGATTCTCGAAGAGGAGTTCGAAATCGCGGCAGAGGCCGAGAACGGCGTCGAGGCCGTCGAACTCTACGAGGAACACGACCCGAACCTCGTGATGATGGACATCGTGATGCCGATTCGAGACGGCATCGAGGCGACTTCCGAAATCAAGGAGGCCGACTCGGGTGCCAACATCATCATGTGTACGAGTATCGGACAGGAAGAGAAGATGAAGGCGGCCATCAAGGCCGGTGCTGACGGATACATCACCAAACCGTTCCAGAAACCGAGCGTGATGGACGCCATCGAGGACGTTATCTCAGCATGACGCGGGCAGTCGTCGTCGATGACTCTCACTTCATGCGGACGGTCATCTCCGACATCCTCGAAGACGGCGGCATCGAAGTCGTCGCCGAAGCCAACGACGGCGAGGAGGGTGTCGAGGCGGTCCGGACTCACGACCCCGACGTCGTGACGATGGACGTGGAGATGCCTCGCATGGACGGCATCGAGGCCGTCGAGGAGATAATGGCGACGAATCCGACGCCCGTGTTGATGCTGTCGGCGCACACCGAGGACGGTGCAGAAGCGACCTTCGAGGCCTTGGAGAAGGGTGCGGTGGACTTCCTCGCCAAACCCGGCGGCGAGGTTTCGACCGAAATCTCGGCCCACGGTGAGGCGCTGGTCGAGAAGGTCAAGTCGGCCACGCAGGCCGACCCGTCGTCGGTGGACGAGGTGGACACCACGACCGGTTCCATCGACGCCGACCACGGGTACGTCGAGAACCCGACGCTCGTCGTCGGGGCCTCGACTGGTGGGCCTCGGGTGGTTGAGCGCGTCCTGTCGAGTCTGCCCGTCGAGGCGGATTTCCGCGTGCTGGTCGTCCAGCACATGCCCGACGGATTCACCGGCCGGTTCGCCGAGCGACTCGACGGCCGGAGCGAGTACGACGTGCGAGAGGCCGAGGACGGGATGCGAATCGCGGGCGGCGAGGCGGTCGTTGCGAAGGGCGACTACCACATGGAAGTCGCGGGATACGGCAAGGGTCGTATCCGCCTGCGCCTCCAGCAAGAGGAGGCCCTTCACGGCGTGCGTCCGGCCATCGACGTGACGATGGAGACGGCCGCCGACAAGATAGGCGGTCCCCTCACGGGGGTCGTCCTCACCGGGATGGGTTCGGACGGTGCTGAAGGCATCAAGGCCATCAAGGACGCCGGCGGCGCGACCCTCGCCCAAGACGAGGAGAGCAGTTCGGTGTTCGGCATTCCGGCCAGAGCCATCGAGACCGGGTGTGTGGACCACGTGCATTCGGCCGACGAGATGGGCAAGGCGATTCTCGACACGATTCGAGACAACGGGTGAAAAGACATGGAAGACTACATACAGGACTTCATACGCGAGAGCGAAGAGAACGTCACGGAGTTGAACAACTCACTCCTCGAACTCGAAGATGACCCCGGAGACGAGGAGGCGATGGATTCCATCTTCCGGACCGCCCACACGCTGAAGGGCAACTTCGGCGCGATGGGCTTTCAGGACGAGAGTGACCTCGCCCACGCCATCGAGGACCTGCTGGACGAGATTCGGCAGGGCCGGATGGAGGTCACGCCCGAAATCATGGACCTCGTGTTCGCTGGCGTGGACGAAATCGACAAGGCCCTGAGCCAAATCGAGGACGACGGCGAGTCCGACATCGACCCCGAGGACATCATCACCGAAATACGGGCCGTCATCGAGAACGGCGGCGCGAGCGGCGGTGACGCCGAGGACGCGGGCGACGACTCGGCCGGAGACGCCGACGCGGGCGACGCCGATTCCGGGAATCTCGATTCGGTGCCGGTGGACGAGTTGGCAGACCCCGGCGCGCTGGCGAACGCCGACGGCGACCTGTTCCACGTCGCGGTGGACATGGGCGACCCCCAGATGAAGGGCGTGGACGCGATGTTCGCGCTCGAAGGGTTCGAGGAGAACGTGGACCTCCTCGGCACGGTCCCCGAAGTCGATGCCATCAACGACGGCGAGTACGACGACGGGTTCGACGCCTTCGTCGGGGCCGACGGAGCCAGCGAGGTCGAGTCGGTCCTCTCGTCGGTCGGTAAAATCGAGGGCGGGACAGTCACCGCGCTCGACGTGGACGCTATCGACGCGACCGGTGGCGCGTCCGCCGGCGGCAGTTCGGCAGACGCGAGCGACACTGACGACGCGACCGACGAATCCGCCGACTCCGGGGCCGGAGAGTCCGGCGACGAGAGTGACGAGACGACCGACACGGCGAGCGCAGACGCGGACGACGCTGGCGGGAGTGACACCGCGAGCGACGTGAGTAGTTCCGCCGGGTCCGACGGTTCGTCCGACACCGGCAGTTCCGGCGACACCGGCGGGTCCGGCGGTGGCTCCGGCGGGTCCGCGGCCGACGGCGTCGAGGAGATTCAGTCGGTTCGCGTGGACGTGGACCAGTTAGACGACCTGCACGGACAGGTCGAACAACTGGTCACGAGTCGCATCAAACTCCGGCGGTCGGTCGAGCAGGCCCAAATCGACAGCGCCGAGGACCACTTAGACGAGTTGGACAAGATTACCTCCAGTCTTCAGGACACCGTGATGGACATGCGACTGGTCCCCCTGAAGAAGGTGGTCAACAAGTTCCCGCGACTCGTCCGGGACCTCGCCCGAGAGCAGGAGAAGAAAATCGACTTCGAGATGGAGGGGACCGAAATCGAGTTGGACCGCACCATCTTGGACGAAATCAGCGACCCGCTGATGCACCTTCTGCGAAACGCGGTGGACCACGGCATCGAACCGCCCGAGGAGCGCGAATCAGCGGGCAAACCCCGCGAAGGGTCGATTCGGCTTCGCGGCTTCCGGGAGCGCGACCGAGTGACCATCGAGGTCGAGGACGACGGCGGGGGAATCGACCCCGACGCCATCCGGACCAAGGCGGTCGAGAAGGGCGTCATGACCCGCGACGAGGCCGAGAAGTTGAGCAAGGAGGAGGCCCAGAAACTCATCTTCCACGCCGGATTCTCGACCAACGACGAAGTGACCGACGTGAGCGGTCGGGGCGTCGGGATGGACGTGGTGCAGGATACCGTCTCGCGCCTCGACGGCGAAATCGGCATCGACAGCACGCCCGGCGAGGGCACGACGATTAGCCTCTCGCTCCCCGTCACGGTCGCTATCGTGAAAGTGCTGTTCGTCCAGTCGGGCGACGAGGAGTACGGCATCCCCATCAAGAACGTGGACGAGATTCGCCGGATGGAGGACGTCCAGACCGTCGAGGGCGAGGAAGTCGTCACTCACGACGACACGGTGTATCCCCTCGTGCGCCTCGGCGACGCGCTGAACGTCCCCGGCGAGACGCGGAACGGCGACGGGATGTTAGTCCGCGTCAAGGAGTCCGAGCGGAAGGTCGCCATCCACTGCGACGCGGTGAGCCGTCAGGAAGAGGTCGTCGTCAAACCGTTCGAGGGCATCCTGTCGGGCATCCCCGGTCTCTCGGGTGCCGCGGTCCTCGGTGAGGGCGACGTGGTGACGATTCTGGACGTGGAGACCCTATAAGTATGAGCCGAGGTGACGATAGAAACTTGCACGTTGACATTCGCAAACTGAACCTGTTCAATCAAATGGCCAAGGAGGGAGCCAACACGGTCGCCAGCCATCTCAACCAGATGACTGGGATGGAGACCGAGATGGAGATTACCAAAATCAACTTCCTCGAAATCGACGACATCAAGACCCACGTCGGCCACGAGAAGCAGGTCGGCACCCACATCGAACTCGTCGAACCGCCCCACGGCTACATCCTGTTCCTGTTCAGCGCGAGCAGTGCGAAGAAACTCGCACAGGGGATGCTCCCCGGAAGCGCCGACCCCTCCTCGAAGGGATTCAGCGACATGGAACGGTCGGCCGTCCAAGAAATCGGCAACATCATGACGAGCGGGTTCATCGACGGATGGGCCAACGTCTTCAACACGACCATCGACATCTCGACGCCAAAGTTCACCTACGGCGCGGGGTCGAAGATGGTGGACAACCTCGTCGGCAACCGGCGCGACGACATGGCGCTGGTGTTCGACTCCCGAGTTCACGCCCGCGAGGCCGACGTGGAGGTCAAGGTCTACACCTTCCCCGAACTCGAAGAACTCGTCTCGCTGATGAAGCAGATAGAGATATGAGCGGACTCCCGAGGCCCAACACATGAACGTGGACATCGAATCGCTGGGAACGTTCAGCAGAACCGCCCAAGAAGGCGCACAGCGCGCCGCAGAGAACCTCACCGGGATGACCGGCATCGAGACCGCGGTAGACGTGACCGAGGTCACGCTGGCGTCGGCCGACGACCTCGCTCGCGCCGACGAGCGCGTCGGCATCGCCATCGACTTCGAGGGCGGCATCGACGGCACTAGCCTGTTGACCTTCTCGCCAGAGACCGAGGAGACATTGCTAGACACGCTCCTCCCCGGCGAGGGGTTGGACAAGAGCGCGGTCGAGGAGGTCGGAAACGTCGTCACCAGCGGGTTCGTCGGCGGATGGGCCGACCACCTCGAAACCACCATCGACATCACGCCGCCCGAGTACGTCGAGGGGTCGGGCGAAGAACTGCTGGACGAGGTGGGCTTCGACCGGAATCAGGCGTTTGTCTTCCGGAGCGAGGTCAGCGCGGTCGGCGAGGAGCTGGACATAGAATTTCATATGTTTCCCGATGATGATTCGTTGCGTGAGATGCTGACGGGCGGCGAGGACCAGATTCCCGTCGAGAAACTCACGACCCTCCGGGAGATGGCCCGTACCGGCGCGGAGACGGCCTCCGAGACCGTCTCGGCGATGACCGGCATCGATACCGGCGTGGACATCACCCAGTTGAGTTTCGTCCCGGTCGAGGCCGTGCCCGGCGAGTTGGCCGACCGCCAGCACGTCGGGGTCGTCCTCGAATTCGAGGGCGTCCTCGGCGGGTACATCCTCATCCTGTTCGACGAGGCGTCGGCCCGCGACGTGGTGACCGCGCTCGTGCCGGGCACCGACGAGGTCGAATCCTTCGAGGGGCCACAGCGGTCGGCGATGAAGGAAATCGGCAACGTGATGACGAGTAGTTTCATCGATGGATGGGCGAACGTCTTGGACACGACCATCGACATCTCGCCGCCACAGTTCGTCCACGACATGGGCCGGGCGGTGGCCCAATCGGTCGTCGCGCGCCTCGGCCAGCGCCAAGCCTTCGCCTTCCTGTTCGACGCCACGCTCCGGGCCGACGACCGGGAGTTCGACTGCGAGATATACGCCATCCCCGACGAGAGCGGACTCCAGTCTGCGCTGGACGACTTGGACCCCGACGCGACCGCCGAACGAACCACGAAAGCAGGGTCGTTATGAGCATGACGACCGAACACCAATCCCCGACAGACGACAACCCCGGCCGAGTCCGCGTCGGGGTCGCCGAACTCGCAGTCGCCAGCGGCGACACCCGACTCACCACCAGCGGTCTCGGTTCCTGCGTCGGCATCGCCGTCGCCGACCCGCCCTCGGGCATCGCCGGACTGGCCCACGTCATGCTCCCCGAGGCGACTTCCGACGCCGAGGCCAAACCGGCCAAGTCGATGGCTCGCGGCGTCGAGGGGTTAGTCGCCGAAGTCGAGGACGCGGGCGGCGACGCCGACCGCTTGGAGGCCAAAATCGCGGGCGGAAGCCGGATGTTCGACTTCTCGGGCGTCAGCGAGGGCGTCGGCCAGCGCAACGTCGAACGCGCCAGAGAGACGCTGGCCGACTGCGACGTGCCCGTCGTCGCCGAGGACGTGGGCGGCGACCACGGCCGGTCGCTGGAGTTGGTCCCCGAGACGTGGACCCTGACCGTGACCAGCGCCCACCGGGGGGTCGAGAACCTGTGACGCCCGACGACGAAGCCTTCGAGCGACTGCTGGAGTACGTCGAATCCGACCTCGGGTTCGCAACGAGTTACTACGACGACTCGTACCTCGACCGCCGGGTGTCCTCGCGGATGCGCCGGACCGATGCCGACGACTACGCCGAGTACCTCGACCTGCTCAGCGACGACGAGAGCGAACAGGAGGCCCTCCTCGATGCCTTCTCGGTCAACGTCACCAGTTTCTTCCGGAACCCCGAGGTCTGGGAGGAGATGCGCTCGGTCCTCCGGCGTCTCTCCGACGAGCGCGACCGACTGCGCCTCTGGAGCGCGGCGTGTTCGGACGGTCGGGAACCCTACTCGCTGTCGATGCTCGCGCTGGACGACCCGGAGGTGGACGACGCCAGCATCGAGATTACCGCGACGGACATTGACGAGGAGATTCTGTCGGCGGCCCGCCGGGGCGTCTACCAGAACACGCGGACGACAGACATCGGCGAGCAACTCGCGCCCCTCGACGAGTACGAGCGGTACGTCGAGCGCGACGACACTCGGTTCTCGGTTACGGACGCAGTGAAGGAACTGGTCTCGTTCGAGCGCCACGACCTCATCAACGGCGACCCCAAGTCGAACTTCGACCTCGTGGTGTGTCGCAACCTGTTCATCTACATCGACGCCGAACACAAACTGCCGATTCTGGAGACGGTCTCGAAGTCGCTGGCCGAGGGTGGCTATCTCGTCATCGGCAAGACCGAGACCCTCCCCGAGACGCTCAAACCCGCCTTCGAACCGGTGGCCCGCAGACTCCGTATATACCGAAAATCTGATAGTATATCAATCCAGCAGTAGGTGGGGTGAAAGGGGACTCAGCGGCGCTCTGTGTCGATTTGACGCTCGTCTGACGGGGAGTATCAGAGTTGATAACTCAGGGGGAAGATTAATGTGCCGGAAGTTCGCTGTTGTCGATAATGAAACTTATCGGTCTCAGCGACCAGTTCGTTCACCTCCTCGGGACGGGCATGGTCGGCATGGGAATCATGGATTTCATGGACGAAGAGGAGGGCGAGAGCGCCGACGCCGACGGCTCCGGCGACGGTGGCGATGACGACCTCTTTGGTGACGGTATGGGCGACGACGGGATGGGTGGCGACATGGGCGGCGAGATGGACGACGACTTCGGCGGCATGGACGACGGGATGGGGATGGACGACGGGATGGACGACTGGGCCGACGGGGGCGGCGGCGACGACGAGTTCGGTATGGGCGGCGAAGGGGGTTCGGGACCGACCCAAGAGCTAGAGAACCGCATCGACGAACTCGAAAACGAGGTCGCCGAAATCTCCTCGACGGTCGGCACTGTCAGGAGCGAGAACGAGCAGATTAGCTCCAAGGTGGACGAGACCGAGGAGAACGTCCGAAAGCTACTGGAAATCTACGAGATGGTCACCCGCGGTGTCAATCCCTTCGTGGACGACGTTCAGCAGGGCGGCATGGGTGGCGGCGGCGGAGCCTTCGGCGAAGGCGGCGGTGGTGCCGGCGGCGACGGTGGCTTCGGCCTCTTTGACGAGGACGAAGACGAGGAAGAGGAGGAAGACCTCAACGAGGACATCGCCGACGCCGAGGCCGAGAGCTTCTTCGACGACGACTTCGACGAGGAGGAAGAAGACGAATTCGAGGACGAGACCGACCTCGAAGACGACGCAGGCGACGAGATGGGCGGCATGGACGACGAGTTCGGCGACGACCTCGAAGACGACGACTTCGAGGACGATGGCTTCGAGGACGACGCGGCCGACGACCTCGGCTTCGACTCGCCCGACGAAGGAATGGGCGACGGCCTCGCGGACGACATGGACGGCATGGACGACGAGGCCGACGAAGACGACGGCGGACAGGCGGGCGGTTCGACGTTCGCGGAACTCAAAGAGGAGTACGAGTCCGGCGAGGCCGACTGGGCCGAGGAGGAGGGCGCACCCGAGGGCGCTCAACCCGACCCCGAACCGGAGCCAGAGCCGACCCTCGAAGCCGACCCCGAACCCGAGGTAGAGGAACCGGCAGACGGCGACTTCGAGTTCGAGGAGCCGTCCGAGACTCAGCCCGCGACGACTGCCGGGTCGAACGGTCGGGGCAGAAAGCCCTACCTCGCAGAGCTACCCAGCGGGTACGTCTCGGACCTCGTGGTGATGGAGTGGCTCGAGTTCCTCGTCGAGGAGTTCGGTCCCGAGGACGCGGTGCGCTCCATCGAGTACTACAGCGACATCGGTTGGATCAGCGAGTCGGTCGAGGAGGAGCTTCTGGCGTTCGTGAGTGGGTTCGCAGACGTGGAGACGGTCGATACCGAGGAGACCGGTCCCGCGTCACTCGAAATCGACGACCACATCCAGAGCCTCACCTTCCTGAGCCAGCTGACCGGCGACGCGGTCCAGCGGAAGATCGTCGAACACTGTGCGCAGATTCGAGGTGGGCGCGATGGGATTCAGCGTTAGCGGGGCGACTGCAATCCTGTTCCTCGGGATGTTCATCAGCTTCGGTGTCGCGTACACCGCGGCGAGTAACGGGTTCGATCAGGTCCACGGGGCCTACGAGGAGGACGCCGACGAGGCGCTGGCCCGCCAGAACACGGACATCGCGTTCGACAGTACCAACGTCGCCAATCAGGGCGGGCAGTTGTACCTGAACACCTCGGTCAACAACACTGGGTCCGAACCGCTGTCGGTGAATGACACCGACATTCTTATAGATGGAAATTACATCAAACCAACGAGCAACAAAATGGTGACGTTGGAAGTGAACGGAAACGGCGATACCGACCTCTGGCTTCCGGGTGAGACGCTCCGCGTCGAAATCGCGGTCGGTGCCGACCCCTCGCGGGTGAAAGTCGTGACCGGGACGGGCGTGGCCGGGACGGAGGTGGTCTGAGTGGCGAGCGTCTCCAGTTCCCACCTCATCCTGTTCATCGCCAGTCTCATCGTCGCCGCCAGCGTCGCCGGGACGTTCACGCAGGGCGTCCAGCGACTCTCCTCGGCGTTGGGCGACCGGAGCGTGGACGTGAGCGGAGACATTCGCACAGACATCTCTATCATCAGCGACGCCGGTAGTAGCGCCATCTATCAGGAAAGCGGTGGCGACGGGATGATTACGGTACTGGTGAAAAACACCGGGTCACGAACACTCGACGCCGAGAGTGACCAAATTGAAGTGCTGGTAGACGGAAAATATCAACCGGACGTAACCGTCTCGGTCGTGGACGGCTCGGCGTGGGCAGGCGGTAACGTCGCCAAAGTGGAGATTCCACAGTCCCTCGGTTCGGGCGACCACCGCGTGAAAATCATCGTGAACGGCGATAGTGACGTACTGCGGTTCAGAATCCAACCATGAGTCAAGATAACCTCTACTCCCTCGGTCTGGAAGACCACGACAGACTGAATCACGAACTCGGCGGCGGTATTCCCCGCGGGTCCATCGTCCTCATCGAGGGCGACTACGGGGCCGGAAAGTCCGCGATGAGCCAGCGGTTCAGCTACGGCCTCTGCGAGACGGGCCACTCGGTGACGCTCCTCTCGACGGAGTTGACCGTCAGCGGGTTCATCGACCAGATGCACTCGCTGTCCTACAGCGTCGAGGAGCATCTGTTAGACGAACGCCTGCTGTTCCTCCACGCCGACGTGGACACCGGCGGCGGCCGGTTGACCACCGCCGAGGACGACGAGGGTAATCGGAAGGAACTCCTCAACCGGTTGATGAACGCCGAGGCCATGTGGCAGGCAGACGTCATCGTCATCGACACGTTCGACGCCATCCTGCGTAACGACCCCAAGTTCGAGGCCCTGATTCGCCAGAACGAGGAGCGCCAAGCCGCGCTCGAAATCATCTCGTTCTTCCGTGATTTGGTCTCGGCGGGACAGGTCATCGTCCTCACGGTGGACCCCTCGACCGTGGACGAGGAAGCAATCGGACCGTTCCGGGCCATCGCCGACGTGTTCATGGAACTCCAGATGGTCGAAGTCGGCAACGACGTGCGCCGGAACATCTCGGTCAAGCGATTCGCCGGCATGGGCGAACAGGTCGGCGACACCATCGGGTTCTCGGTGCGGGCCGACGCCGGAATCGTCATCGAAAGCCGTAGCGTCGCCTAACTGAGTCTCCACCATGACAGAGCACGGGACCGCACAGATTCAGGACGACCTTCGGGAAGTGGCGATGCGACGCCCCCACCTCCGGGACTACCTGAAGCGGTTCAAGCAGTTCACCGGGGAGTTCCCGCGGCTCATCGACGAGCCGAGCGACGAGTGGGAAGCCGACAAACCCAACGTCATCTACCCCGTCGGCGGTCCCATCTACTGTCACGTCTACGGCGACGTGGGCCAAGACACCGAGTACTACGCGGTCGAACCCGAGCTTTCGGGCACCGAACAGGAGCTGTTCGGCAAGGTCCGGGGCGAGATTCTCGAAAAGAGCGTCAAGAAGCCCGCGCCCCAAGACGAGGGGGAGTACGACGACCGAATCGAGGAGCTACTCGACGATACCGTGCTGGTCAACGACGGCGAGACCGGCGGTGGCGGCGTTGACCTCCAGAATCTCTCGGCCCAGCAGATTCTGAACTGGATAAAGAACGTCTCGTACAACGACTTCAAGCACAACGTGCGGACGTTCTCGACCGACGACATCGTGCGGGTCGTCAAGGACTTCACCAACATCGGCACCTACGAGGTGTCCGAACAGACCTACGAGAACATCCGGTATCGGTTGAACCGCGACATCGTGGGATTCGGCCCGCTGGAACCCATCATGCGCGACCCGGCGAACGAGGACATCCACGTCATCGGTCCTCACGAGACCTACGTGGACCACGGCACGTTCGGCATGCTCGGGACCAGCGTGGACTTCGGGTCGCCCGACAGGTTCGACAACTGGTTGCGAAACATGGGTGAGCGAATCGGGGACCCGGTGTCGGACTCCGACCCCATCGTGGACTCGACCCTGCCCGACGGGTCGCGTATCAACATCATCTACTCCGACGACGTGAGCCTGAAGGGGCCGAGCCTCACCATCCGTCAGGGCGAGGGCACGCCCCTGTCGGTGGCCCAGATTACCAAGTGGGGGACGCTCAGCCCCAAGCTTGCGGCGTACCTCTGGCTCTGTCTCGAAAACGAACAGACCGTGTTCGTGGTCGGGGAGACGGCGTCCGGGAAGACCACCACCCTGAACTGTATCATGTCGTTCATCCCGCGGGACTCGAAGATTTACACCGCGGAGGACACCGCCGAGGTCCTGCCGCCTCACGACACGTGGCAACAGCTACTGACTCGTGAGGGCGGCGGCGAGGACAGTTCCGACGTGGACATGTTCGACCTCGTGGCGGCCGCGCTCCGTTCGCGCCCGGACTACATCGTCGTGGGTGAGGTCCGTGGCGAGGAGGGTCGGATGGCGTTCCAAGCCGCCCAGACCGGTCACCCCGTGATGCTGACCTTCCACGCGTCCGACATCGTGTCCATGATTCAGCGTTTCACCGGGGACCCCATCAACATCCCCGAGACGTTCATGGACAACGCCGACGTGGCGCTGTTCCAGAACCGAGTCAAGCAGGGCGACGACGTGCTTCGTCGCGTGACCTCGGTGCAGGAAATCGAGGGGTACTCCAAGGAGATGGGCGGTGTCGTGACCCGCCAGTCGTTCTACTGGGACCCCGTGGAGGACGAAATCGTCTTCCAAGGCATGAACAACTCCTACGTCCTCGAGGAGCAGATTGCGACCCTGCTGGGGTACGAGAACACCCGCGACATCTACAACGAACTCGACTTCCGCGCCGAGATTATGGAGCGGATGATAGAGGAGAACATTCTGGGCTACCACGACGTCAACGAGACCATCGAGTCCTTCCAGCGCGACGGCGTGGACGGACTGCCCTTCGACATCCACCGGTCCATCGACTAGCGGGCGTATCGACGCTCTTTCGCGTTCCAGCGATGTTCCCGTCGTCCGGGCCAAACGACGTACGGTCGCTTTCGACGGTTCGATGGGTTCGCTCCCGGAGGAGACACTTGTGACTCACCCAAGGTTTATGCGCCCTATCGGAGATGGCTCGGGTATGACTCGCGTCCGCCGCGCCCACTACGGGGCGCTCGTCGGCGTCGGCCTCGTCGCTGGCGCGCTCGTCGTGACGCTGGTCGGCGAGTGGCCGCGCGTGCAGTCGCTCCTCGGGGGCGTCATGGTGGTCTGCTCGGCTCTGCTGGTTCTCAAAACGACCGCCGTCGTCGCCGGTGTTCTACTTCGGACGCTCGATTGAACTACCATCTCCGATATTAGGGAAATAAAATTATAGCTTTAACACCACTATACAGTTCTTTAACGTGTCAAAGCACGTTTTGTAGTCGTTCGACCACCGCGACTATTCCGATAGTTTACAGCTTTCCGTTCGGGAGTCCAATATTTCAAGGGGAAAGAGGGATGATGGTGGGACGTAAACCCGCGAACACAGCGGCCTCCGACGACCATGGCGACCCAAGAAGAACCCGCAGAGAACGCGACCGACGTGAAGGACATCGTGTCGGGGTTCATCAACTCGACCATCGAGTCCTACCGGCACATGGAGACGCCAGTCTCCCGGTACCTCACGCTCGTCGTGTTCCCGTCCATCCTGTTCTTCGTGCTGACGGTCCTCGTCTACGTCGTCACGGACTTCCCGCCGCTCATCTCGATGCCCATCCCGTCGCTGGGCCTCCTCGCACTCGGGGTGTCGGTCCTCTACCCCAAAATCCTGCGCGACCAGAAGCGCAAGGAGATAGAGGACCGCCTGCACCTGTTCATTACCCACATGACCATCCTCTCGACGGCGAACATCGACCGCGTGGAGGTCTTCCGGACCCTCGGCGAGGAGGAAGAATACGGCGCACTCGCCGAGGAGATGCGCCGCATCACCCAACTGGTGGACACGTGGAACCAGAGTCTGGACGACGCCCTGCGCATCCGGGCGAACAAGTCGCCGAGCAAGCCGTTCGCCGACTTCCTCGACCGACTGGCGTACACCATCAACGCGGGCCAAGAGGTGCAGGACTTCCTGCTGTCCGAACAGGACGTGGTGATTCAGAACTACGTCACTATCTACGAGGGGTCGCTCCAGAACCTCGAAGTCATGAAGGACCTCTACCTCTCGATGGTCCTGTCCGTCACCTTCGCGCTCGTGTTCGCAACCGTCCTGCCGATTCTGACGGGGACCAACCCGACGATGACGGTCAGCGCCGTCGTCGTGATGTTCGCGTTCGTCCAGACCGGGTTCCTCGTGATGATTCGCAACACCGCGCCCTACGACCCGGTGTGGTACCATCCGGACAACGTGACGACCGACTCCGAGTGGCGCATCCGCATCGCGGTCGGGGTCGGGTTCCTCCTCACCATCGTCGCAATGGTCGCCTGTCTGCTGGTGCTGATGGGCCAGACCAGCATCGACCCCGACACGATACCCCTCCCGTTCTTCGCCGCGATTCCGACGACGCCCCTGCTGATTCCCGGCCTCGTCGTCCGGAGCGAGGAGGAACACATCAAGGAACGCGACGACGAATTCACCAACTTCATCCGGGCGCTGGGCGCGACCGAAACCGCCAAGCAGAGTACCACGACCAAGGTCCTCGAAAGCCTGCGCGGCAAGGACTTCGGCGCGCTGACCGACAACGTGGACGACCTCTACAAGCGCCTCAACATGCGCATCGAACCCGCGATGGCGTGGCGACACTTCACCGCCGACTCGCGGTCGTACCTCATCCAGAAGTTCTCCGAGATGTTCCTCGTCGGCCGGCAGATGGGTGGCGACCCCAAGCAGTTGGGCGAACTCATCTCCAGCAACATGAACGAGGTCCTCCAACTCCGCGAGCGCCGCGAACAGTCCACCGTCACCCTCATCGGTGTCCTCTACGGGATTACCGCGGCCTCGACCTTCGCGTTCTTCATCGGCCTCGAAATCGTCGAAGTGCTGGCCAGCATGTCCATCGGTCTCGACACCAGCCAGTTCGACTTCGGGACCATCATCCACACCGACGTCTACGACATCCCGACCATCGAGTACCTGCTGGTCATCATCATCCTGCTGAACTCCGTGCTGTCGTCGCTGATGATTCGCATCGCCGACGGCGGCCACAAGGTCAACGCCTACATGCACTTCGTCTTCCTGACGTGGGGGTCCAGCAGTATCGCGGTGTTCACCCGCATCGTCGTCGGGTCGTTCCTGAACGTCTGAGACGACCTACGTCCGGTGAATCACGAAGAACGCCGCAATCCCCGCGATGGCCAGCGCGAACCAGTAACTCGCCACCCGATAGACCAGCGCCACGCTCGCGGCGACGTCGGGCCGGAGCGTGGTCAACGCGACCAACAATCCCACGAGGGCAAACTCGACGCCGCCGACTCCTCCGGGCGTCGGGACGATGCCGGCGAGCGAACTCGCCGGGACGACGAACAGGACCAACATCGGGTTGAGCGGATGGCCGAGCGTCTGGCCCGCCAGATAGAGCGGCGCGGCGAAGAACAGCCACCCGACGTAGGCGAAGACCAGCGTGTAGGCGAGTCGCCGGCGGTTGTCCGCGATGCGGTCCACCAGTTCGTAGAACTCGTCGATGCGGTCCCGGATGTCCTCGGGGTTGATTCGGTCCACGTACTTCGACACCGGCGATAACACCTTTACGACGAGCGACTCCACGAAGTTCCGCTTGCGGTACGAACCGTAGATGAGAATCGGAATCAGGATGGCGAGCGCGCCGAGGCCACCGACCAGAATCTCGGCCTGTCTGGGGACCTCGCCCTGCACCAACAGCGCGATGGTGCCGAGACCGGCGAACGTGAAGAAGGGCAGGAGATTGAGCAGGTCCGCGGTCACGACGCTGGCGAGACTGTCCTGATAGTTGGCCTCGGTGTCGGCGGCCAGCACGTAGGCGATGAACGGCCCGCCGCCGGCCTTGCCGAACGGCGTGGCGTAGTCGGCGAACGTGGCGGCGAAGTAGGTGACGACGATTTTGGTAAACGGGACATCCACGTCTACGGTTGCGAGAATCACGTCCCACGACTTCGCCCAGATGACGAGCGAGACCACCGTCGAGAGGCAGGCCAATCCGAGCCAGAGCGGTCGGGCACCGCTCAGGGTAGCGAAAATTTCTCCCCAGCCGATGACTCGACCGAAGAAATAGAGGAGTAAGCCGGCGACCACGAATCCGGCGACGGCCTTGACCGCCGTGCGCCGGTCGAACACCTCGCCGGACGTTTCGGTGGACATCTATCCCTTAGTCACGGCCGAGGGACAGTTAGGTCTCTTGGCTCTCGGGGCGTATCGAGTACCGAAAAAATATTTACCCCGACTGAGAATTGGCGATTAGAGAGAGACGCGCCGAAAGCGGGCGTCGCTCGCCAAACCATGTCCGAAAAGGTCATCGCAGACTTCGTTGCACGCTTCAGCCTCGATACGTTCGATTCGCCCGAACCCGTCAAGGGGCGAATCGTCCTCAGCAGGAAGCGACTGGTGTTGGCGACCACCGACTCGAAGCGGACCATCCCGCTCTCGGCCATCTTCGACATCAACGTGGGCCACGTCCCCGGCGACTTGGAGTCGTTCTTCCAAGACACTATCACCATCGCCTACCGCGAGGACGACCGTCGCCGGGTCGCGGTCGTCGAGGCCGGGAGCGAGGAGGTCGCGCGGTTCAAGACCGTCCTGTTCAAGGCCGAACTCAACGGGACGAAGACCCAGATTAAACATCCCGCGCGGGTCGGCGGTCGGGTGACGGGCGCGAACTTCCGGTCGGCGAAACTCAAGATTCGGCCGGGGGAAGTCGAGTTCGCCTGCGCCGACCCCGTGACGGTGGACCTCGCCAACGTCACTCACTTCCAGAAGGCCAAGCGCGACATCGGCCCGGTGTTGGTCGTCCGCCACGCCGACGAGGGCCAGTCGGTGACCTCGGAGTTCGGCATCGAGTCCGACCGGAAACTCAACCTGTTGGGTCGATACCTCCGGTTGGAGTACTCCGAAGTCGCCCAAGAAGTCGAGGACCTCGACGTCTCCGAGGACGAGATGGAGGCGCTGGTCGCCATCTACTCCGGCGCGCGGAGCGGTGACCTCGCCGGAACCCTCGGCGTGGATTCGAGTCGGGTGACGATGATTCTCAACGACCTCCGGGAGAAGGGCCTCGTGGACGAGGGCGAGAAGGGTCTCTCGCTGACCGCGAGCGGGCAACTCGTCGTCAGCGACCGTATCGAATCGGTCAACACCTGAGTTCGCCCCGGTTTTCGCCCGAGTATCGCCGGTTTTCGTATTCTCGACTATTTTTACACGTACTGTATTAACGAAAGACTCCTATGGATTTTTATACGCCCGATTGGTAACAACCAACATAATATGGGGAACGCCATCCGCGTCCTGTTGGTGGACGACGACCCGGACATTGCGGACCTGACTGCTACGTATCTACAGCGGGCCAGCGACCGCATCGAGACGGTCATCGAGACTGCTCCCGCCGACGCGCTCGACCGGGTTGAGGACGAGACGGTCGATTGCGTGGTCAGCGACTACGAGATGCCCGAGATGGACGGGTTGGAGTTCCTCGACGAGGTTCGGGAGAGAGCGCCGTATCTCCCCTTCGTCCTGTTCACGGGCCGGGGGAGCGAAGAAATCGCCTCCGAGGCCATCTCGGCGGGCGTGACCGACTACCTCCAGAAGGGGACCGGCACCGACCACTACGAGGTGCTGGCCAACCGCGTCGAGAACGCCGTCGCTCAGTATCAAGCAGAGCGCGAGGCCGAGGAGGCCGACGAGCAGATTCGGCGCATCTTCGAGCGCATCACCGACGCGTTCTTCGCGCTCGACGACGACTGGCGGTTCACGCACGTCAACGAGCGGGCGGCCGACTTCTTCGAGCGCGAACCCGACGACCTGCTGGGCGAGGACATCCGCGAGAAGTTCAGCGTCGAGGACGGAAGCGAGTTCCTCGACGCCTACCACGAGGCCTTCGAGACCCAAGAACCCGTGACGCTGGAAGCCGAGTCAGACTACAGTCCCGGCACGTGGTTGGAGGTCCGCATCTACCCCTCCGAGGACGGTCTGTCGGTCTACTTCCGGGACATCACCGAGCGCCGGCAGGTCCAGCGCGAACTCCGGGACACCAAGGAGAAAATCGAGGCGCTCCACGACGTGGCGGCGCGGGCCGTCGCCTGCGAAACCGAGCAGGAGATTTACGACCTCGCCATCGAGACGGCCGAGGAGATTCTGGCGTTCGACCTCTGTACCGTGGACGCCTACGAGGACGGCGTGCTGGTCCCCCAGTCCGTCTCGAAGGGCGTCCCGACCGACGGCTACTACCAGAACACGCCGGTCGATACCTCGAACAACCTCGCGGCGCGGGCCTACCGCAACGGCGAGGCCTCGCTGATTCGGGACGTGCGCGAGACCGACGTGGTTCCGGCCGAGAATAACTACCGGTCGGCGCTGACCGTCCCCATCGGCGAGTTCGGCATCTTCCAAGCCGTCTCCGACCAACCCGGCGCGTTCGACGAGGACGACCGCGAGTTGACCGAACTCCTCTCGGCGCACATCTCGGAGGCGCTGGCGCGCGTCCAGACCGAGACCGAACTCCGGGCCGAGCGCGACCGGTTCGCCGCGCTGTTCGAGAACCTGCCCAACGCGGTCGTTCGCTACAACATCGAGGAGGGCGAGGCCATCCCCAAGTCGGTCAACCCGGCGTTCGAAGACGTGTTCGGGTGGGAGGCCGACGACATCCTCGGCGACTCGCTGGACGACTACATCCTGCCGGACGACTGCGAGGCCGAGGGCGAGTCGCTCAACGAGCAGGTCAGCGAGGGCCACCGCATCGAGGGCGAGGAGGTCCACCGCCGGACCCGCGATGGCGACCGGGATTTCCTGCTTCACACCGCGCCCGCCGGCAACGGCGAGGCCGAGGCGTTCGCCATCTACGTGGACATCAGCGAGCAGAAGGCCCGCGAGCGCAAGTTAGCCCGCCAGAACGAGCGACTGGAGGAGTTCGCCAGCGTGGTCAGCCACGACCTGCGCAACCCGTTGAACGTCGCGCTCGGCCGGTTCGACCTCGTGACCGAGGAGTGCGAGAGCGAGCATCTCGACCCAATCGACCGGTCGCTCGACCGGATGGACGCGCTGGTCGAGGACCTGCTGGCGCTCGCCCGACAGGGGCAGGTCGTGGACGAGACCGAACCGGTCGTGCTGTCGGACGCCGCACGGCAGGCGTGGGAGACGGTCGATACCAAGGAGGCCACGCTCGAACTCGCAGACGACGCGGTGGTCGAGGCCGACGACGCCCGGTTCCGGGAACTGCTGGAGAACCTGTTTCGCAACGCCGTGGAGCACGGCTCCACGAGCAGTCAGCCGTCGGCTGACGACGCCGTCGAACACGGGACCGAGAGCGACTGTCCGCCTGACAATACTGCGATGCGAATCGAGGTCGGCGAACTCGACGACCGCGAGGGGTTCTACGTGGCGGACAACGGGCCGGGCATCCCCGAGGAGGTCCGGGACCAAGTGTTCGACCACGGGTTCACGACCGAGGAGGACGGTACAGGGTTCGGCCTCGCCATCGTGGCAACCATCGCCGACGCTCACGGCTGGGAGGTCGATGCCAAGTGTACCGACTGCGGGTCGGCCGACGGCGCGCGCTTCGAGTTCACGCGGGTCACGGTCCGCGACGACGCAACACAACGTTGACGGTCCCTCGGCCGGAATGAGAAACCGACGAGTTCAGGCGGTCCATAACAAAGGCGGACCGACCCTAACTCGGGGACGTGGAAGGGTAGCTCAGTGGTAGAGCACCATCGGTCTACTCCGATGGCAGTCTTACAGGCTTCGCGTGGTTCGACTCCCGCCCCTTCCGTTTTTGCGACGAACAACACGGCGAGCAGTTCATCTGCTCGCCATCTCGTGAGTCGCAAAACGATATTGAAGGGAGTCGAGCAGGTCAGTCGCAGGCCCGGAAGCGCAACGAAGTGAGCATCCCGGACCGTCTGACCGAGTTCGACTCCCGCCCCTTCCGCTCGCACCGTTTTCCAGCGAGGCGTTTTATCGCCGAGCGATAGCGACGGTGCGAGCGGGAGATAGCGCGGAGTCGAGCAGACGAGTCGCACGCTCGCGCAACGACCGGAGGGAGTGAGCAAGAACGTCTCGGCGAGTTCGACTCCCGCCCCGAAACAAATATATCTATTTCTAAGAAAAATAAAATAAATTTCTTAGAACAGATTTAGATTGCTTAGAATTACAAGAGAGTTCGCCGAGGACACCACCAACCCGAACCAGCGCCACCCCTGAACTTGCGCCACTATCCGACGCGCGCCGGGGATTTAACCCGAGGAGCCTTACCAAGATATATAGTCTCTCGGGGGAACCACCGTAACGTAAAATGGCACGCGGCGACGACATCGGGGGTGCGGAGGTCCAGACCGCCGCCGAACTCGAGGACCAGACGGTGGTGTTCACCGGGCGACTCTCGGAGGTCACGCGGAGCGAAGTGACCGAACTGGTCGAGGCCCACGGCGCGCGGGTCACGCACAACATCTCGAACCAGAGCGACCTCCTCGTGGTGGGCGACAACCCCGGCGACGAGAAACTGACCTTCTTTGCGAACCACGACATCCCGTCGCTGACAGAAGTCGAGTTCTACGCGCTCTTTCCCGACCGATTCGGCCACGTCGATGGCGTGGCATCGGCCGCCGGGAACGGGTCCGCTGAGAACGGTGCCGGTGACGAGTCGGCGGGCGAATCCACCGACGAGGAGGCCGCCGCCGCCGACGCTGACGACGAGGCCCCGACCGAGACGGTCGGCATCGAAATCGACCCGGTGGTGCGCCAACTGGCGACCATCGAGGCCAAGCGCACCGACCGCGGCCTCGACTCGGTGGTGGCCGAATCGACGCAGGGCCTCCTGAAGGAGGTCATCGACGGCGCGGAGTTGGACGCGGACGCCGAGGCCGACCCCGACGAGGCCGAACCGCTCGAAGTCGCGCTCCCCGAAAACGTCCACGCGATGGTCGAGACGGCGGTGAGGACCACCGAGGGCGTCGAGTCGGTCGGGGAGTTCGTCGCCGAGGCCTGCCGGGTCGATTTCGGCTTCGACTTCGCCGAGAAACAGGAGTTGAGCCTCGGCCTGCCCCGCGGCGCTGTCACGGCGCTCAAGCAGTTGGCCGACGACGAGGAGCGGTGCGTCGAGGTCCTCGCACGGGACCTCCTCTGCGACGCGCTGGAGGACGCGCTGACCGCGGATTCTGCGTAACCATCCCGCGACAGCACCGCGCCCCGTGCCTCCCCGCCGCCCCGCGCAGTTCTGCGCGGGGGCGGCGCATCCTGTAGATTGGTGGATTCCGCGCGTCTCGTAGTGTGGTGAATTCTTTCGTCCCGTGGACAGCACAGTTCGACTGCGCAAAAGCGACTCCGAAATCCGCGGTCGGCGCGCGGTCAGCGAGGCCCGATAGGTTCCCGCGGGAGGGGTTCGTCGTCTTTGATGTCCGCCGCGATGGAGTCCATCGTCTCCACCGTCAGGGGCGTGGTCGCCCGGACCTCCTCGACGTGTTCGAGGATGGCTTCGAGTCGCGCGAAGTCGCGCTCGTCGGTCAGGTTGTTTGGATGGAGCCACATGTGAAACACCCCGTTCCGGGTGCTGGCGCGGTCGATGCCGCGCTTGGCCATCTGCACCACGGGGTCGTCGGTGACTCGCTCGGCCGCCGACCGGAGACGCCCCTCGAAACTGAACAGGTAGAGCGACGCGGGGATGTTGACCAGACCGTACTCGTCCTCCTCGGGCGTGACCAGCGGGGGCGACACCGCGCCGGTCGGCCACCCCAGAAGCTTTGCGGCAGACCCGAGCGGCCCTCTGTCGTACCACCGCCGCGGTCGGTTGCCCCGGTAGCTCTTGACGCCGTAGGCCGCCAGCACGTCCCGGTGCCCCACGAAGTTGCGAGGGAACACGACCGAATCGACCGAGAGGCCGCGCTCCTCGGCGAGTTCGACGCACGCTCGCATCTCCGCCGACGCGATTTCCCGCGTGGTGTTGCCCATCTCGACGTGCGAGAAGGTGTGGCTTGCGACCTCGTGGTCGGCGTCGGCGTCCTCGATGGCGTCGATGAGCTTCGACCCGTACCAGATTTCGTCTCGGCCCTCCCACGTGCCGGGGTCCCGGTCGAACCAACCGTCCGGAGACGGATGGCTCTCCGGCGTCGGGTGGCCGTCGTGGACGCCGTCGCAGGAGTCGAGCAGGAGGTGGCCGACGACCGCCCACGTCGCCGGAAGGTCGTAGTCGTCGAACAAATCGAGGAGCCGAATCCACGACTCGCGGGCCGTCTCGACCCTGTGTTCGGGCAGTTTCTCGTGGTCGTGGAACCCCCACGCGAGTTCGGCGTCGAGGGAGAGTACGACAGAACCCATCGTGTCACTACTATGCGCGGGTCGGCGAGTAAATCGGGCCGACCGTTCAGGAGTGTTCTGCACGGTAATCGCGGGTTTCTATTCCACGGTCACGCTCTTGGCGAGGTTTCTGGGCTTGTCGATGGCGCGCCCGAGCAGGTCGGCGGCGTGGTACGACAGCAGTTGGAGTTGGACGTTTGCCAGCACGCCCGCCACGTCGGGATGGGTGTCGGGAATCGTCAGCACCTTGTCGGCGTACTGGTGGACCTGCTCCTGCCCGTCGCTGGCGACGGCGACGACTGGCGCGCCGCGGGCCTCGGCCTCCTTGACGTTGCCGAGGGTCTTCTCGTCGTTACGCCCGGTGAACACCGCGAAGATGGGCGTTTCGGACGTGACCAGCGCCAGCGGTCCGTGTTTCAACTCTCCCGCGGCGAACCCTTCGGCGTGTTCGTAGGAGATTTCCTTGAACTTCAAGGCCCCTTCGAGCGCCACCGGCCGGACTGCTCCTCGGCCGATGAAGAAGTACGCCTCGCTGTCCCGATAGGATTCGGCGACTCGCCGGGCACTGGTGTAGTCAAGAATCTGCTGGACGTGTCCCGGCAGGTTCGAGAGGGCTTCGAGACGCTCGTGGGCCTCGTCGGTCCGGGTCCCGGTCACGTCCCGGACGAGGCGCTCGCCCAGCAGAGCCAGCGAGACCACCTGTGACGAGAACGTCTTGGTCGCGGCGACGCCGATTTCGGGACCGGCCCGGATGAACAGCGCGCCGTCGCACTCCCGTGCCGCGGTCGAACCCACCACGTTCGTCACCGCGAGGGTGGTCGCGCCGGAGGCGTTGGCCCGCCGGAGCGCAGACAGGGTGTCGGCAGTCTCGCCGCTCTGGGTCACGCCGACCACCAGCGTCTCGTCGTCGACCGGTGGCTGACCGGTCGCGTACTCGCTGGCGAGGAAGGTCTGGGCGGGCACCCCGCCGTCCGAGAGGAACTGCGCGCCGACCAACCCGGCGTGATAGGAGGTCCCGCAGGCGACGAACTGGACGCGGTTCACGTCCGCGAACGTCCCTTCCGGGAAGTCTTCGAGGTGAATTTCGCCGGTCGCGGGGTCGGCCCGGCCCCGGAGGGTCTGGCGGAGCGCCGCGGGTTGCTCGTGAATCTCCTTGAGCATGTAGTGGTCGTAGCCGCCCTTGCCGGCGTCCTCGGGGTCCCACTCGACGGTCTGGACCGACCGCTCGACGGCCTCGCCCTCGGCGGACGTGATACGGTGGTCCTCGGGGTTGACGACCACCACGTCGCCGTCGTCCAGATACACCACGTCGTCGGTGAAATCGAGGAAGGCGGGCACGTCGCTGGCGAGGAAGTACTCGCCGTCGTCCACGCCCAGCACAAGGGGCGACCCTCTCCGAGTGGCGTAGACAGCGTGGTCGTGCTTGGTTATCATCGCCACCGCGTAACTGCCCGAAAGCTGGTCGATGGTCTGTCGGAACGCGGTTTCGGGGTCGATTCCCTCGGCCAGTTTCTCCTCGACGAGGTGCGGGATGACCTCGGTGTCGGTGTCGCTCTCGAAGGTGTGGCCTCGGGCGCGGAGGTCGGCTTTCAGTTCGTCGTAGTTTTCGATGATTCCGTTGTGGACGACCGCCACGTCGCCCGTGCAGTCGGTGTGAGGGTGGGCGTTCTCGTCGCTCGGCGGGCCGTGGGTACTCCACCGGGTGTGGCCGATGCCGAGGCCACCGTCTGGCACCTCGTCGGCCAGCGCGTCTTTGAGGTGCGAGATTTCGCCCTCGCGCTTGAACACTTCGGGGCCGCCGCCGTTCTTTATCGCCAGTCCGGCCGAGTCGTAGCCGCGGTATTCGAGGTTTTCGAGGCCGGTGAGCAGTTCGTCTACCGCGCTGTCGTCGTCGCCGCCGATTCGAGCGATGATTCCGCACATCAGCGGGACACCTCCGTTGTCTTGAACGCCGGCGTCGGGTTGGTAGCTATCATGGTTAGGAGCTTCGTAGTTCTACAGTCGTCCGGACGGCGTCGTGCGATTCGTCGCTTAATCTTCGCCTATCGTCACGGCGTTTCCATCCATCACGCATTGTACCGTCCTGACCGCCCTGCGGTACGGGGAGCGGGTGATGTTCGACAGATTGCGTCCGGTCCCCTTTGTTATACGCTCGCTGACTGGCGGGTAGGAGAAAATACGTCCCGCGTAGGGCCGACTTATCACCGAGTCCGGGTCAATTTTCGGCCGGCGTACTGCCGCTCGCGGAACTCTACGGGGCGCGTGATTCGAAGGAAAGCACTCCGCGTCGAAACGGTACTTCGCGCTTACCCACTCACAAGCAGGTGGTAACAAAGTCTCCGCCCGGAGTCGTTCCCCCAATGCCAAGCGAAACTCCTCGCGCGGTCATCCTCTCTGCAGGTGAAGGCACTCGGATTCGGCCGCTGTCGGCGTCGCTCCCCAAACCGATGCTTCCGGCCGCCGACCGACCGCTGTCTGCCCACGCCGCCGACGCCGCGGTGAGTGCGGGCGCGGACGAACTCGTCTTTGTGGTCGGCTACGAGGCCGAGGAGGTCCGGGACTACTTCGGCGAGGAGTACGCCGGCATCCCGGTCCAGTACGCGGTCCAAGAGGAACAGGCCGGGACCGCCGACGCGGTTCGGTCTGCGAGCGAGTATCTCGACGGCCCCTTCGCGGTCCTCAACGGCGACAACCTCTACGACCCCGCGGGAATCGAAGCCCTGTTCGAGGACGGCCCGGCGGTCGGTGCCCACCGAGTCGAGGACCCCACGAACTACGGGGTCCTCTCCACTGAGGGAGACACCGTGACCGACATCGTGGAGAAACCTGCCGACCCGCCGACGGACCTCGCCAACACCGGGGCGTACCTGTTCCCCGAGGAGGCCCGCGATTGGCTCGACGTGCCCGAAAGCGAGCGCGGCGAACACGAGATTACCGACGTGGTGGCCCGCGTCATCGACGAGTACGAGGTCTCTGCGGTCGAAATCGACCGGTGGCTCGACGTGGGGCGACCGTGGGAACTGTTGGAGGCCAACGAGTGGAAACTCGGCGAGTTGGAGCGCGACGTGCGCGGGTCGGTCCACGAGACGGCCGACCTGCGCGGTCGGGTCGTGGTCGAGGAGGGCGCGGCGGTGGACGCGGGCGTCGTCATCGAGGGTCCCGCGCTGATTCGGTCGGGGGCCAGCGTCGGGCCGAACGCCTACGTCCGCGGGGCGACCCTCGTGGACGAGGACGCCAAAATCGGCCACGCGGTCGAGGTCAAAAACAGCGTCCTCATGCCGGGCGCGACCGCAGGCCATCTGAGCTACGTCGGCGACAGTCTCCTCGGGCGCAACGTGAACCTCGGCGCGGGCACGACTGTCGCCAACCTGCGCCACGACGACGAACCGGTGACCCTCGACGTGAAGGGCGAGCGCGTCTCGACCGGTCGCCGGAAGTTCGGCGTCGTCGTCGGCGACGAGGCCAAGACCGGCATCAACGTCGCGCTCAACGTCGGGACCAAACTCTCGCCGGGCGCTGGCGTGCCACCGGGCGAGACGGTGACGCGGGACCGCTGACCCGTTTCAGACATCTATAACGTCCTTAGAGAAAGAAAAATATTTCTTAAGAGAATATTCTGTTGTCTAGGTCGTGGTCTTTTCGGCCACGAGCCAGTTGCGTCGAGTCGGGACGGAGTGGCGTCGGGACCGGTCGAATCGGGGTCGGCCGGGAGTCAGTTGTTGATTTCCTCGGGCTTGACCCAGACCACGAAGCCGTCGTCTTGGCGGACGATGCCCCGGACCGACCCGCTCTCGACGCTCTGGTCCACGTTCTCGGCGTCGATGCTGACGACCTGATTCACCGCGTCGATGAGCCATCCGACGTTGCCCTCGTCGTCGTCCTCGCTTTCGAGGACGACCACGCGCTCGCCGGTTTCGGTCTGTTCGAGGTCCAACACCTTCTTGGGGTTGATGATGGTGGTCGTGGTTCCCCGGAGGTCCATCACGCCCTCGACGCGCGGGTCGGAGTTCGGGAGCGGCGTCAGTTCCTTCTTGTCCACGATTTCGTCCACGTGCGCGATGTCGATGCAGTAGTTCCGGTCCTCTAGCCGGAATTCGAGGACCTGCACGTCACTGACGGTTTCTGACATACTCGGTGGATTCCGCGGGGACCACTTTACTGTTCCGACGCCGACCAGTCGCTCGGCCTGACGGGTCGGCTACGGTACCTTTTTAACCCGCGTTTTCAAACGCGATAATTGATGGAGGCCGTGGAACTCCTCCGGGTACTCGGCAACAAGTACAACGCCGAGATACTCCGAGCCACGAACGAGCCCAAGTCGGCCCAAGAGCTTAGCGACGAGCTCGAAATCCCGATAGCGACCAGCTATCGGCGAATCGAGGAACTCACCGAGGCCGACCTCCTCGAACTCTCCGGCCGGGAGTTCTCCGACGAAGGGCGCAGAACGAAGGTCTACCGCCGGAACGTCGATTCGCTCGAAATCGCGTTCGGCGAGGAGGACATCGACGTGTCGGTAGACGAGCGTCCGGACGTGGACAACTCGCTGGCCGACGTGTGGCGTGACCTCAAGGCCGAATAAGCCGAGCGGACCCCGGAGACGGCGACTGTCGCCGGTTCGGACACGTCTTGCGGACGGGCGGCCTCTCAGCACAGAGAAACCATGCAAACGATAGAACTGCTGTACGTCGTGTTCAGTCTGACTCTCGCAACCGCCGGTCTCTCGATGGTCGGACTCGCGGTTCGGGCGTACAACCGCACGTCTCGACGGGCGATGTTCCACCTCTCGATTGGGTTCACGCTCATCGTGGCCGCCGCGCTTGCGACCACGGTCAGCGCCTTCCTGACTCGCTTCGAGCAGACCCGGATGTTGCTCTCGGTCAACTACCTCATTACGACGGTGGGCTATCTATTCGTCATCTATAGCATCACAGCCGAGGAGTGAACGGAATCGACTTTCTAGATACCTGATTGTTCGGACGGTTCGTCGCGGACGTATCCGATTTCACTCCTGTCAACTAACCCAATATCATAGCTGATAATCGCGGCCGTAGATTTATTACGCAGGTTCGTTTCGTTCCGGATAGAGTCCGTATCCAATGCAGTATTGGTATTCGGACAGGACGTGAGACAATGAAAGAGAAAATCAAAGAACGACTAACTGACAGAGGTCAAGTGGGTATCGGTACGCTCATCGTGTTCATCGCGATGGTGCTGGTCGCCGCGATTGCCGCCGGCGTCCTCATCAACACGGCCGGTTTCCTCCAGACCAAGTCCGAGCAGACTGGTCAGGAGTCCAGCGCGCAGGTCTCGAACCGCGTGCAGGTCGTGAGTGCATTCGGTGAAGTCAGCAACAACGAGCGAGTCAATCAGGTCAACCTGACGGTGATGCGTGGGTCCGGTTCCGACGACATCAACCTGTCTGCGGCCACCATCGAGTGGATTGGTCCAGACACCGCCAAGACGCTGACCGAGGCCAACTACGACGCGGCCACGGCAGAACCCGGTGACGCCGCCGCAGGTGAGGAGCCGCACTTCAACGTGTCCGACATCAAGGACGGTGACGACTCCGTGCCCGTCCTCAACACGCAGGACGACCGGTTCACCATCGCCATGAACACCACCGCAATCAGTTCCGGAACCCTCGGCGAAGGTGAGGAAGTGAAGCTCAAGCTCACCACCCAGTACGGTGCCGTGACCCTCTACCGCGCCAACATCCCGCAGTCGCTCTCCCAAGAGAGCGCGGTGACGGTCTAAGCTGTATCGACTTCCAACCGACCTTCCTCTCGATTCCGAACCGGTAACACCACGTTTTTTCTCGCCGCGCTTCCATCGAACAGTTGTGACTTCGCTGTTCGAACTGGAAAAGACGGGCGACGTGGACCAGATTACCTCGCTGTTGACCAACAGCAACAGCGAACCGGTCCGCCGCCGCGCGGCCGACATCCTCGGCGAGGTCGATGCCTCCGACGAGGAGGTCGTCGGTCCGCTAGTGACGGCCGCCCAGAGCGACAGCAGTGAGACCGTGCGGGCCGCGGCTATCGACGCACTCGACCAGCGCCACGCCGTCGAGCGACTGGTCTCTGCGCTGACTGGCGAGGAGATTCCGACCGACGGTGCCGAGTGGGCGCGCGCCGAGGCGCTGGTCGAGACCTTATCTGCCGACCAACCGGAACTCCGGATGGCGTCGGCCAACGCTTTGGGACGAATCGGTAACAAGGCCGGGACCAAGGCGCTGGTCAAACACCTCCGGGACCCCGACCAGCGAGTCCGCGCTCGGGCGGCCCGTGCCCTCGGCCGAATCGAGGACCAGCGGGCAATTTCGGCGCTCCGGAAGCGTCTGAGCGACGAGAGCGTCGAGGTCCGCCGGGAGTCCGCCGACTCGCTCGGACGCATCGGCGGCGACGAGTCGCTGGCGGCGCTGTTGGACCTGCTGGACGACGAGAGCGAGACCGTTCGGCGAATCGCGGCCAACTCGCTGGGCAACTTCGGGAGCGCCGAACCGCTCGACGCGCTGGTGTCGATGCTGACAGACGAGAGCGAGACCGTCCGTCGGGCGGCAGTGTTCTCGCTTATCGAACTCCTGTCGAACGCGCCGGGCCAGAAAAGCCACGAACTCCGCGAGCGGATGGTCGAGAAGTTGAGCGCCAACGACCATCGGAGCGTCGTGGACTCGCTGGTGGACATCCTCGAACAGGGCAACCAGCCACATCAGCGCCGGAACGCCGCGTGGTTGCTCGGCCGGGTGACGGGCGAGAACAACCGCGAGGCCGCAATCGAGGCGCTGGCGTCGGTGCTGGACGACGACGACGGGATGACCGCCCAGTTCGCCGCGACCAGCATCGCCGAGGTCGGTGGGGAAATCGCCGAGGACGTGCTATTGGAGGTCCTCGAAGACCCCGAGACCAGTGGAAGCGCGCGTGCCAAGGCGGCGTTCACGCTCGGAAAGGTCGGCGGCGAGCGCGCGCGCCGGGAACTCGACTCGCTCATCGACGAGACCGACGACGAGGAGGTCCGAAAACGAGCCTTCTCGGCGCTGTCGAAACTCGGCGGCCGGGGATAGGGTCGCTGGCACGTGGGCCGCGAAGCACGTTCGGAAGCGCCCCGCATGTCGAGAAAGCGATACGCTCGTCGGGCGATGATGGGTTATCGCGCATGAAATTTCCGCAAAACTTTATATCCGGTTGGTGTCTCTTTTCAGCACAAGATGGTCCGGGACAGGCTACTGAAAATTTTAACTACCTTACGAGATGGAGAGAGCCCCGCCGACGCCCAACGCAACGTGACGTTCGACGGCGGGACCAAGACCGACGAGGTATCGGTCTCCGAAAGCCGAACTGTCACCCGCTCTCAACTTTCTGAGGCGTATCGAGACACCGACGCGAGCGACGACCTTCAGCAAGCGCAGGCGGTCCACCTCGGACACCTTTTAGACGACCCCGAGATGGGAGACGACGACGCCGCCGACCTCGGCCAGCGACACGCCGACGCCGAGGTCACGCCAGCGACGTTCGCCGGGACCTACGAGGCCGGCGTCGAGGAGTTGGTCGGCGAGACGTTCGAGCAGTTGCGCCATCGACTCGCGGACGACAACGAAGCGGTGGCCGAAGAACTTCGACGCGCCGAGGACGAACTCCAGTCGGCGCTGTCGGCGACGATGGCGGACATGCAGACCGGTCTCGACGCCTACGAGGTGGGTGTGGAAGATGAAGGAGAAGCAACCGACGAACAGGAATCGGAAGCCATCGAGCAGGAAGCCGAAGCTGTCGAACAGCAACCGGAGGCGGACGACCTCGAAGCGGCGGCCGACGACGACGAGGAGGAACTCAACGTGGACGACGACGACCTGCTGGACGGCATCGGCGTCCCCGTGTTCATGCTCGACACCAAGCGCGAGGAGGTCGCGGCGTGGAACTCCGCGCTCGAAGAACTGACCGGCGTGTCGGCCGACGAGGCGCTGGGTATCGACAGCGTTAGCGAGGCGTTCTACCCGGACGGTCGGCGCGTGAAGACGCTGGCGGACAAGGTGGCCGAGTTCCCCGAGTCGGCCCACATCGAGTTCGACGTGAAGAAGGCCGACAGCGCGCGCACCCTCTACACCGACGAGAGTACGATGGTGGACCGCGACGGCGTCGAGCGCAAAATCGAGTTCTCGGCCATGCCCCTGTACGACGAGGGCGACCTCATCGCGGTCGTAGAGACGGTCCGCGACCGCACCGAGGACATCCGCCGCCAAGAGGGCATCACTGCGCTGGTCGAGGAACTCATCGGCACCCTGACCGCGATGGAGATGGGCGACCTCTCGGCCCGCGCGTCGTTCGAGGACGAACACGACGTGGTGGACGACTCGCTGGTCGAAGTCGTCGGACAGGTCAACGACATGGCCGACCGGTTCGAGGTACTGACCGAGCGCGTCGGCGAGAAGGCCGACGATTTGGAGGAGTCGGTCGAACAGGCGTCCGAGTCGGCCCGCGTCATCGACGAGCGAGTCGAGGAGCAGACCGCCCAACTCTCGGAGGTCGCCACCCAGATGGAGAACTTCTCGGCGAGCATGGAGGAGGTCGCGGCCAGTTCCGACGAGGTGGCCTCGGCGGCAGAGCAGGCCAAGGCGTCGGCCGACAGCGGTCTCGAATCCAGCGAGGGTGCCCGCGAGGCCACCGAGGAGGTCATCGAGAGCAGTGACCAGTTGGTCGAGACCGTCACCGAACTCGAATCCCAGATGAGCGAAATCGAGGAGGTCGTGGAGGTCATCGCCGAGGTGGCCGACCAGACCAACCTGCTGGCGCTCAACGCCAACATCGAGGCCGCCCGCGCCGGCGAGGCCGGAAGCGGGTTCGAGGTCGTCGCCGACGAGGTGAAGCAGTTGGCCAACGAGACTCGCGAACACACCGAGGAAATCGCCACGCGAATCGAGGACGTGCAGGCCCAAGCCAACGAAACCGTGGTTGCGGTCGAAGAAGGCAACGACCAAATCAAGCGCGCTGGCGAGGAAATCGAGGACGCGCTGGTCGCGCTTGACGAAATCGCCGACGCAGTCGAGGAGGCCGCGACCGGCGTGACCGAAGTCGCGGAGGCAAACGACGAGCAGGCCGCCAACGTCGAGCAGGTCATGGCCACCGTCGAGAACGTCCGCGACCAGACCCAAGAGGTCGAGGCCGCGACCGACCAAATCGTCTCGGCGACCCGCAAGCAGAACGAGACCATCGAGGAACTCTCTGTGCGGGTCAACGAGATGCGAAGCGAGTCCTGACGCCTCGATTCGCGCCATGATTGCATCGAAACCACCAAGAAGACACCGAGGCTACCCCTCGACCGAAGACGAGGCGACGGTTCGCGGACGCGAATCGCGCCGGAACGCTACACACAACGCATGAGCAAGGAAGGCGAGCACAAGATTGCCGACACGCAGGGGAAGTTCTTGCAAGTCGTCAAGAAGGGCCGCAAACTGAACGACCCCGAGTGGACCAGCGGCCGCATCCTGCTGTCGAACAAGCGACTCGTGTTGGCGGGCAATCAGGGCAAGCGGACCATTCCGCTGTCGGAGGTCAAAGGCCTGACCGGGCGCTACGACGTGAATCAGGCGGTGGCCTCGGTATCGGACTACCTCAGCGTCGAGTTCGGCAAGAACGTCGTCCTACTGGCGACCGGCATCGACATCGACGAGTTCGAGACCGAACTCTACGGGGCGCTCCTCAACCAGAAGATGATCCTGACCAAACACCCCGCAATCGAAGGGGGCGTGATTCAGGACACCGACTGGGAGAAGGCGCGGGTCAAGATTACCGAGGAGATGGTCAACGTCGCCATCGCCTCGGGCACGTTCGTCGGCATCGAGTTGGACGACATCGGGTCGGTCGAACGGGCGACTCGGACAGTCAAGGGCGAACAGCGGACCGTCCTCGAAATCGAACACACCCAAGGCGACACCAGCGTCCAGACGTACATCTCGGGCGACACTCGGCGGTGTGCCCTGCTGGAATCGCTGTTCGAGAAGGGCGCGCGCCAGAACGAGGGCGGCGTCGAGTTGGACGAGACCGAGAAGGAAGTCCTGATGGCGCTGTACTCGGGGGTCTCCTCGTTCGAGATTCCGGACTTCCTCGGCATGGACGTGGACGAGGTGGAGTCCATTTTCGAGCGCCTCATCGAAGTGGAGGTACTGGAGGAGGTCCGCAAGCGCCGGGAAGTGAGTCTGAAGACTCGCGGGCGGAACATCGCCAGTGAGTCCATCAACGAGAAGTAGACGCTTAGAGGGAACGTGAAAATCGTTGTTTGAATCTGTTTTTCCTCACTTCGAAGCTCTTGGCGTATTCCTATAATCAACTCTTCATGCAAAAAATATTTGCTTATTTATGTAATGGGTATTACTATGGGAAAGATATCCTCTAAAGTACGAGCGGCAGTTGCAGAGTTCTGTGATGGGAAAATAACCAAATCCGAATTTAAAAAGCGACTGAATGAAATCTACTGTGAACACCCTAACGCCGGAAATATCGGTCGAGCGATTCAGGCAGGGCTAAAAAGTGGAGGAAGCGACGCAACTGATAAACAGAAGGTTTGGAAAGCCGCTGACGAGGTTAGTCAAGACTTTCAGGACGAGTTCGAAGACTGGAAATCCTCATTTGGTCTCTGACTGTTACGTAGTCACACAACTATGGTATGAGTAAGACGATTGGGAACAAGTAAGAAGAATTCTTAGGAATCAAAATTATTTCTTTAGCAATTGTATCTTTGTCTTCAAATGAGTATGACGAAATCCTGCGTGATGCGGGCGGAACTGAATCGCCCTGAAGGTCCCATCTTTCCCGGAGGCGGTACGTCACCGCCCCGGTTTGCCGTAGAGAGCGACCTTACGGTCTACTCTCGCTTCAGTTGCAACAGGGTTACGACGATGGCCGTGAGGCGAAGGACGGTCGTCACCGCCCACATCATCGTCTTTGTGCTGATGCAACCTGCAGTGATGATTCCAGGCATCACGCAGGGTGGTGTCGAGACGACACCATTTTCGACTATACAACCTAAATTCAAAAGAATTGTGATACGCACCGCTCAAAGAAACCTCTCGACGTGTAACGAAAACGGGTGAGTAAATTGCACCACCCGCGTGATACCTGGAACCATATCGACGTTCCACAGCAAGTGAATTAAAACTTGTGCATAGAGGAATGTCTATCTCTGCGTCAAGAATTGGCTACTTTGTTCCGTTCACCATCCCTGAACGAGGGACCGACGACTCACCGAAGCCCCTTCGCCTCGGCCAACTCCCGGAGGCCCTCCTCCAGCGAGACGGTCGGTTCGTAGCCCAACTTCTCGCGGGCCTTCGAGATGTCGGGGTCGCTCTCCTCGATGTCGCCGGGCCGGGGGTCTACGTGGGTAATCTCCGAGGACGAGTCGGTCACGTCCACGATAGTCTCGGCGAGGTCCCGGATGGTGACGCTCCGACCCGTGGCGACGTTGAACGCCTCGCCCACGTGGTCGGTGGTCGCCGCCAGCAGGTTGGCCTGCACCACGTCCCGGACGTGGACGAAATCGCGGGTCTGCTCGCCGTCGCCCTCGATGGTGATGGGACCCTCCTCGGCCTGCTGGAAGAAGACGTTCACGACCGCGCTGTACTCGGGGTTCTGGCGAGGGCCGTAGACGTTGAAGTAGCGTAGCGGGACGGTTTCGAGGCCGTAGAGGTCGTGATACCGCCGGGCGTAGTGGTCCAGCGATAGCTTGTCGATGCCGTAGGGCGAGGTCGGGTCCTTCGAGTCGTCCTCCGAAATCGGCAGGGAGTCGGGGTGGCCGTAGATGGCGGCGGAGGAGGCCAGCACCACCCGAGCGTCCTCGTCGCGGGCACACTCCAGTAGGTCCACCGTCGCGGCGGCGTTGACACGGTTGCTCGCGGGCGGGTCCTCGACCGACTCCTCGACGCTGACCAGCGCGGCCTCGTGGAAGATGAGACTCGCGCCGTCCGTGGCCTCCGCCAGCGTCTCGGGGTCGCACACGTCGCCCTCCACGATTTCGGCCTCGTCGGGCACGTTCTCGCGCGCCCCGCCCGAGAAGTCGTCGAGGACCCGGACCTCGTTGTCGCCGACTAACTCCTCGGCGAGGTGGCTTCCGATGAAGCCAGCACCGCCGGTTATCAGCACCGTCTCGCCGGAAACCGTCGGGCCGACCGTGGACCCGAGCGCGTCGTCGTCACCGTCGTTCATACGACCATCCTCGATTCGAGACGCCAAATAAGCCGGGCCTCGGTTTTGAGAAATGCTATCATGGTCCTCGGTTAGGTCAGGATGGTCCGGACGCGCCGGAGGTCCAGCAGGCCGCCCGCGATGGAGAGGCCGCCCCAGACCGCGATGCCGGCGAAAATCGAGGCCACGACGGCGAGCGCGCCGCCGACCTGCGCGAGGACCGCGACGACCGCAATCGCCATCGCGCCCGTCACCGCGACCACCGCGGTCAGGTGGCGCGCGAGTTCGCCGAGCGACAGCGAGAGTTCGGCGTGGATGACCCAGAGCGTGACCGCCAGCACCCCGGCGTGGGTGATGACCGTCGCGGCGGCCGCGCCGACCACGCCGAACGCCGGAATCATCACGAGGTTGAGGAGGAAGTTGGCGACCGACCCGCCGCCCTTGGCGATGGCACGCTCTCGCGCTCTCCCGAGGAAGTCCAGCGCGTCCCCGGTGATGTACGAGACGGCTTGCAGAATCACGTAGGCCGAAAACACCTGCAAGACCGGCGCGGCGTCCGCCCACTTCTCGCCGAAGACGAGCGTGATGGCGGGTTCGGCCACGATAACCATGCCCACGGCGGCCGGGACGTACAGGAGCAGGATGTACTTCAGCGTGGTCTCGTAAATCTGGGCCGCGTGGTCGGTCTCGCCGTCGGCCTTGTGTTCGCCGTAGGCCGGCGAGAGGGTGAACCCGAGCGAGGCCGCCGGAGAGTGGATGAATCCCATAATCTGCTTGGCGAGGTAGTAGTAGCCCACCGCGACCGGGTTCATGAAGAAGCCGACCAGAATCGTGTCCACGCGCTTGTCGAGAATATTCGCCCCGCGGGTCGCGGTCAGCGGGATGCTGTACCGGGCAACCCGGTTGGTCAGGCCCGGTTCCGGCTTGCTCGACCGGTCGGCGTCCCGGTAGCACTTCCAGTAGAGCATCGCTAACCCGAGGACCGCGCCGACCCCGTAGCCGACGATGTAGCCCACGATGGCACCGAACGCGCCGCCGACGACGAGGACGAACGCCGCCGCGAGGACCAACCGACTCAGCGACCCGATGGCCCGAATCACCGCACTGTTGGTTATCTGGTTGTACCCCTGAAAGATGACCTGCGAGAAGGTGAACAGCGAGTGGACCGCGATGTAGCCAGCCCCGACCACGAGCAAGGGGCCAAGTTCCGGTTGGCCGACCATCCCGGAGACCTGCCCGGCCAGTAGGGCGAACAGGCCGCCCACGACCAGAATGGCCGCAAGCCGGTAAGTCATCGCGGTCCGGAGGACGTGGGGCACTTGGTCCGGTTTCTTCTCGCGGTACTCGGTGATGTAGCGCGCGGCCGCCTTGGCGATACCGAGGTCGGTGAACAACTGGACGACCCCCATCACCGCCAGCGCCGCGCCGAGGAGACCGTACTCCTCCTGCGTGAGGAGGAATCGCGCCAGTACGACCATCAGCAGACCGCTGGCGACCATGTGGAGGACGCGGGCGCTCAGCATCGCCTTGAACGACCGCGAGAACTGTTTCAGGTCCATGTCGAGCTATCGCCCCCGGATGCGTCTGCACGACGCTTCCCCCCGACCGGCCGTGACGACGAAGATTCCCCCGGTCGCCACGGCGCGGAATCGACCGGAAGAAGGCGTTGCTCCCGTCTCGCAGAGTGGTGTTCGCGTAGATTCATGACTGACGAGTTCGCGTCTGACGACGCGCAGTTACTTTCATTCTCCCGCTGTCGGGGCTTTGTTATGACTCGCTTATTCCGAATAAGCGAGGGAAGGCGTGGCACGTCGTCCGACTGTGGCCCGGTGAGTTCCGGTCAATCAGATGCGAGAAACGACACGACGGTCCGGGGGTTCACCAGACCGCTGGCGATGGACAGGCCTGCCCAGACCGCGACCCCGAGGAGGACCACCCCGGCCAGCGAAATCGCGTTCGAGATGAGCGGCGTCGAAGCGAAGACGACCGCCGCCATCCCGATGGCGGTCCCGCCGATGAGTGCCACCGACCGCCCGAGGTCCGACAGCGCGAGGGGTAGCTCTGACTGCATGACCGAGACGTTGATAGCGGTGTACGCGCCGTAAGTTGCGACCGTGGCGAATCCGGCCCCGACGACGCCGAACCGCGGGATGAGGAGCAGGTTCAGCACGAAGTTGGCTCCCGCGGTCACGCCCTTCGCAATCGCCCGGATTCGCGCCCGACCGAGGAAGTCGAGCGTCTTGGTCGTAATCTTGTTGATGGCCCGGAGGACGACGTAGGCCCCGAACACCTGCACGACGGGAACCGCCGAGAGGTACTCCTCGCCGAAGACGACTCGGACCGTCGGCTCTGCGACGAGGACCAGTCCGACAGCGCCGGGGATGTACAACAGCAGGGTGTACTCGACCGCCTGCTGGTAGAGTTCTGCCGCCCGGTCTAACTGCTCGTTGGCCTTCTGCTCGCCGAGTTCGGGCGAGATGGTGAACCCGAGCGACCCGGCGGGCGCGAGGACAGACGACGAAATCTGCTTGGCGATGGTGTAGAACCCGACCGCGGCGGGGTTGAGCAGGACGCCGATGAGGATGGTGTCGATTTTGTTGTTCAGCACGCCCGCGCCCTTCGTCACCGTGAGGGGGACGCTGTACTCCAGCACGCGCCGGGAGAGGCCCTCCTCCGGGGAGTCAGCCTTCTCGTGTCGGGAGTAGAACTTCCGGTAGAGGATGGCAGTCCCGACCAGCATCGCCAGCCCAGCCCCGGCAAGGTAGCCGAGCATCGCGCCGACCGCCCCGAGGCCGAGGCCGAAGACGAACACGACCACGAACACGACCCGGTTGGCGTTGTTCACGATTTGGACCAGCGCGCTCCACTCGACCCGGTTGAACCCCTGAAACAGCAGGCTGTTGAACACACTCAGCGAGTGAACTCCGAGGTAGCCGGCCCCGACCAGCAGGAGCGGCGCGAGTTCCGGCTCGCCGATGAACCGGGCGATAGGTTGGTTGGCGACCGCGAGGACGCCCCCGACCAGCGCGACGAGCGCCAGTCGGTACTTCAGCGCCGCCAGCAGGACGTGGGGAATCTGGGCCGGGTCGTTCTCCTTGAACTCCGAGACGTACCGCGCCGCGGACTTGGCCAGCCCCAAGTCGCTGAACAGTCGCGCGACGCCGACGACCGACAGACCCAGAAAGAGGAGACCGTACTCGGCGGGTTGGAGCAGGTACCGGGTCAGAAGCACCATCAGGGCGGCGTTGGCCGAGATATGGACGATGCGCCCGAGGAAGGTGAGTCTGAACCCCTTCGAGAGTCGGTTGCCGGCCGACATCAGTGCGCGTTCGAGGCGAGGAGTTCGCTCAATTCGCCGACGCTCGGCGCGGCGTCTGGTCGGTTCTCGCGCGTCGAATCGGGTCTCGCGTCGTTGGCCCGGTCGTCGCTCGGTGGTCTCGTTCGGAGAGCGTACATCTCTGCTGAAAGCCACGTGAAATGTCGGCTTTGTTCTGTGCCGGCACCCGACCGACGTGACGGTGCCTACCGCCACCGCAGGCCGACCATACGCTGGTCAGCCAGAGCGTACGACCGACAGCACTCACTGCCGGGTGCGCCCCGTGGTCGTCACAGGCCACGCCAGAATTGCGGTTTCAGAGCTACTGCGGTCTAATTAGCGCGATTAATCGCCGATTTCCTCGCCAAACGGTCACCGTTTATATGGGCAAGTGTCCGTTACCTTGGTGATACGAACCCGCGGACTGCACCGCCGATTCGGACTCTGTGACGCCCGAATCTAGCCATCAAATTTAAATAGGAAATATCACATTGAACGAATTCCGCCAACTATTTAATAGGGTAGTTGGACATTGAATCCGCATGGCACGCGAACACGACACGGCACGAAATGGTGACGACGAGTCCGCCGGATTCGACCGGCGTTCCTACCTCCGACTCGCCGGTACCGCGATAGCATCGTCCGCGATTGTGGGAGCAAGTGGCTCCGCAGTCGCTGTGGAGTACGACACCGTAACCGTCTCGGCAGGCGATACCCGAACGTTCTCGGTCGGGAGCGGCGAGACGCTCGAAAACACCCTCATCGACATCACCGCCGACGGCGCGTCCGCCCGCATCGTCACCAGCGGGAGCGGGTGGACCGTCCGGAACGTCGGTCTCAAGGGCCAGCATCCCGGTGGCCACCACCAGATGATTGTCCGCGTGGACGACCCCGACGGAACCGGTCGCCTCGAAAACGTCTTCCTCGGCAACGAGCAGGCCGACCGGAGCGCCAAGGGCGGCATCTACTGGGACAGCGCGAGTAGCGAGAAAGGCACCATCGTCCTCGACCGCGTTCACATCGCCAACAAGGTTGACAACGGTTTCTACGGCGAGGGCGACGGCTACGGCCACCAAATCGTCAAGAACTGCTACTTCCACAACAACACCATCTCGAACGTCCGGGTCGGGTCACGCCACTCGACCAGTCGCGTGGTCAATACCACGGTCCACATCGACGGCGGCAACCCGCCCTGCGGGGCCGGTTGCTCGTCGCCCGGTTCGACCAACACCCGCGCCATCTGGGCGTGGTTCGGCGAGGTCCACGTCGAGGACTGCGACATCAAGGGCGCGCCCCTGCTGACGAAAGAGGGCGGGAGCATCACCCAGTCGAACACTCGCGTGGGGAGCGCCGCGGACACCTCGCCGCCTGAAGGCGTCCCGATGACCGCCGAGGAGGCCGCCAGCGGCGGGTCCTCCTCGGGCGACTCGGGGTCCGGCGACACCACGACCGGAGACGGGTCGAGCGAGACCTCTTGGGACACCATCACCATCGACAGCGACGGCGGCGGCCTCGCACCCTACGAGTTCACCGTCAGCGGCGAGGTCCAGAAGAACGAGGATTCCTACGAGGACACCGTGGAAGGCGCGACTGCGAGCGGCTCTGTCGGCCCGGAGCGCGGCGTCGATAGCTTCGACTACACCGGCGAGATTACGGCGTTCAGCCTCGACGGCCCCGCGACGGTCTACCGCAACGGCCAAGAGGTCAACCCGGCCACGCTCGGCGAGAGCGAGACCCAACTTCCGAACACGCTCATCCTCGACGGCACCGACTCGCCCAACCGAGCGAGCGACTACGCCTTCGAGGTCAGCGGCGACTTAGAGAAGAGCGCGGAACTCGGCTCCATCAACCCCTACGACAGCATCTCCGGCGGAACGGTCGAGGGCCGCGTCATCGGCGGCAAGGACGCCTACCGGTACTCGGGCGACATCACGAACTTCCGTATCGAGGGGTCGCTGGCCGTCAGTATCGACGACGCCGACGACTCGAAGTAACTTCCACTGTTCTTCCGTTTATCGGCGCGGCCTAAAACGAGCGAAAAGCGACGCGCTCAGTCGTCGGTGGCGGCGACCGAGGGACGACTCTCGACCATCTCTCGATCCGCTTCGGCACGAATCTCGTTGATTAAAGCAATCGTCCACTTGCCCTCCTCCATCGGGACGGGCATCTCGCCGCCGTGAGCCAGCGCCTTTGCTTCGGCGTCGATTTGGTAGTAGTGGGGTTTGAGGCTCTTTTCGGTCTCCCAACTCTCGTCGCGCTTGCTCTTTGCGACCTTCAGGACGTTATCGACCGACCCGCGGACGTGGCCGACCACCTTGTCCACCGTGTTCTGGACGCGCGTGACCGACGAGGACACGTAGTGCTTGTCGAGTTCGACCACGCTCTGAGAGACCAAATCGACCGTCAGCGACTTCTTCTCGCCGTGGAGCATGAGTTGTCGCTGGGGGATGGACCCCGAGATGAGTTTGACGTTACACAGCACGCCCTCGTCGGTGGTGTACTGGAGTTGGGCGCTGTCGTAGGTGAAATCGTAGTCGTACTCGCCCGAGAGATTGGTGGTCGCCTTGACCGACTCGCGGTCCTTCGGGAATCCGCCCGCGCTGAGCGCCAGATAGATGGGATGGGGCAGGCCCTCCTCGAACTCGCCGCCGGGCAGGTCGAAGGCCCACTCGCCGCGGTTGGCGTCGTCGGGCAGGGTGTCGCCGGTGTGAACGAGGTCGATGCCCCAGAGTTCGCCGAGTTCGCCCGACTCGACGCGCTCCATCGCTGTCCGCATCGCCGGGGTGAACCGGTGGTTGTGCATCACCGAGACGGGCACGTCGTGTTCGTCGGCCGCGGCCCGTAGCTCCTCGAACTCCTCGACTGTCTCGGTGATTGGCTTCTCTATCATCACCGGGATGCCCGCCTCGATGGCCTGCTTGGCCAGCGGGAAGTGAGACTGGACCGGCGTGCAGATGTGAAGCCAGTCGAGGTCCTCGGCGTCGATGAGCGATTCCACGTCGAAGTACGCCCGGATACCGTACTCGTCGGCGGTCGTCTTCGCTCTCTCCTCGTCGAGGTCGCACACCGCCACCAGTTCGGTCTCCGGACACTTCTGGAGGCCCGAAAGGTGCCGGTCAGATACGTTTCCTGCGCCGATGACTGCGGATTCCAGCGCCATGCGACCTATAATATTTGTCCGCTATGTATTGTTATGTACCGTATGAAAACGCTCCGGAGCGCGAGAATCGAGCGTACGAGGCCCCAGAGGAATTTTTCGGTCGCGTCAGGCCGTGATTGTAGCCGAGAAAGCGCCTTCAGAGGTCCCGCAGGTCGGGGTGTTCGTGGCGCACGTCCACGTTCCCGAACCCGTTTTCGGCCACCTCGTCTCTGGTGGCCTGCCACTTTTGGTGGCGCGCCAGAATCCAGACCGGGACCTCCTCGACGCCTAGCACCTTCGCAAGCGACAGGCGATTCCGGCCGTCGTAGAACAGCAGGTCACCATCCCGACCGACGTTGACGGTTATCTCGTCGAGCAGGAACCGCTCGGGAACCGGATACTGGCTGTTCTCGATGGGGTTGGCGACGTTCTTCTCGGCCAACTCGCGCTGGGACCGGTAGCCGTTCTCCCGAATCTTCTCGTAGAGGCTGTCCAACCGCCGGCACCGCTGTTCGAACTCGCGTATCGAACCGCAGTCCCACCGGGTCCGCCCGTTCCGAATCTGGGTGGTGATTCGGTCGAAGAAGTCGGTTTCACTCCACGGGACGCCCTCCTCGAAGTGGGCCGCGAAGGCCTCGTAGATGTCGGTGTCCTCGAATCGAGTTTCGAGGAGGTCCCAGTCGCCGCCCAGCACGTCGCCCGCGTGCTTGAACTGGGCCTTGGGCAGACTCTCGGCGGTGACGTACTCGATGCGGTCGGGACTGACCCACGTAATCTCGTAGGGGTCGATGGGCGCTCCTCGCCAGTTCAGCGTCGCCTTCCGGAACTGGGTGGCTCGCAGGTGAGACCGCATGTAGAGGCTCCACCCTCGCTGAATCGCGTCGCCGTACTCCGAGTTCTCCATCAGATTTCGCCCCGTCCCCTTCACGAGTTCTGCCAGAGAGTGGACTCTCCGATTCATATTCGTCACCTCGGAGTAGCACCACGCTCTACATTGTTATACCCCGTTTACGTAACTCTCGGTGGGCCTACCGTGAGTCGCCACAGCAGAAGGCTCGTCGTTCCCGAGGACGAATCGGTCCAACGGGAGCCTGATAGACTGAAAAAGAGGTATCGCGGAGTCGAAGCGCAGGCTACGCCGTGCTGTTCGTCTCGCTGGCGGTCAGGTAGACCTGCACGCCGCCGTTGGTCTCGACCCGCGAGAGGCCGGGCGTCGAGTCGAGCGACCGGAAGCCGTCGCGGTCGAACCGGAAGCCATCGTACACCTGCAAGTCCTGTTGCTTGGCCCGGTCGGTGTACGCGAGATACCGGTCCTCGTAGTGGCGGGCGATGTACTCCCCGGTGAAGTTCTCGTCCACTGCGGGATGTTTCTCGTTGGCGTAGAGACTCCCGACCGCCATCTTGCGTTCTCTGCTCTCCTGATAGCCCAGCACCGCGTCGGACCAGCGTTCGCCCGACCCCCGGATGCCGATGAGGGGGGCCGAACCCTTGTACTCGATTGCGGTCTCGAACCCGTTCATCTGGGCCTCGGTGACGTGGCTGGAAGTCTGGTACATGTACGGCGACTGGTAGAGGCTGGGCACCGACAGCGCCAGCATTACCACCATCACGACGCCGAGCGCGGTCCGGGCGCTTCCCGACGAGTACCGCGTCGAGAGGCGCTCGACGCCCTTCGAGAGCGCGATTGCGCCGAGAATCGTGATGAGCACGAGCATGAAGCCCAGTTGGCGGAAGTGAAGCTTCTCGTAGCTAACCACGAAGTAGGCGGTGAACAGCGTGCCGATGGGGACCAATCCGATTCCGAGGTAGCGCACGAACGCCGACACGTCCGGCGAGTCCTCGATTCTGCCGAGGAAGCCAGTCAGAATCAGCAGGCCCGCCAGTCCGCAGAACACGGTGGCGACGAGGAACAGTTTGACGAACAGTATCGGGACCGACCCGCCGATGGACGACAGCGAGACCGCTCGCTGAGTCACCGTCCCGCCGACCTGCGGGCCGTTCAGAATCATGTTGAGGAGGGCCGAGGCCGCCCCGGACGCTCGCTCGTGGCGGGGTGCCCACACCAAGAACGCGCCGCCGATGAACAGCGTCTGGAGCGCCAGCAGGGGGTGGTCGCCTTCGCGGGTGCCCCACCACTTCGCTATCACCTGCAGGCCCAGAATCGAGACGAAGACGAACACGACGTTGAGCGCCTGTTGGGGGTGAATCAACACGATTGCGGCCGACGCCACCGCCATCAGGACGCCTGTCGGGGTTCCGACCAGCAGTTCGTCCCGGTCTGCCTCCACGAGGTATCGCGCCAGCAGGAAGACCACCAGCGGGAGAAAGAGGATGGCCTGCGAAGTCGGGTGAGCCATCTGGTAGACGCTGATGTTGGTGATGGGCAAGAGGAGAAAGCCAGACAGCGCCGCGGTGGCCGAGGCGAGTCTGCTGTGGGTCATCGTCCACGTCGCCAGCGGGAGGAACACGAGGAACACCGCGCTGAACGCCATAATCATGACCAAGATTGCGCGGTTCAGCGCCATCCCGGTCGCGTCCGAGAGGAAGATGGCGATGGTGTGGGTGCCGGGGTAGAGCAGGTCGAGGACCCCCATCCGGCCCGACGCGATGTCCTTGGCCCACCCGAGGTGGGTCAGCGAGTCGCCAGCGCCGAAGAAGTAGTACGACCGCAGGACCGGAACCGACGCGATGGCGAGCGCAGAGAGGCCGCCCAGCGCCAGCGCGAGTTTCCGCGGTCGGCCTGCTCCTCGGAGGCCGACGAACACGCCGACCAGCAGGGCCGTCCCCGCGCCGAGCCAGAACGCCAGCGGCGTTTCAGCGTAAATCGACAGTTCGTAGGTCTCTGGCGGCGACCCGTGCGCGACGAGGACCGCCACAGCGAGCGACACAAAACCGACGAGGAGTGCGCCTTTCTCCCATCTCCGGGAGTCGTGAGTGTCCGAAGCCATGTGTAATCAGACCGCGCCCGGTCGGACGCGTAGCTACCTCCAAACGTCCCCGTCTCTGGGCTTTGTTATGGGCCGCCTGAAACGCCGTAGGGCCTGTCGATGGCGTCCTCGGCGACCGTCGCTGGCAGAGGTCACGTGGGGAACCCGCTCGCCGTGTCGCGCGGGAGGGTCCTCGGCGAGGCAGGCGAGAACGCCGAGAGTAAATAAAGGAATGAGTAGTTGTCTAAAGAACGGAATAATATATCTTAAAGATAGGTCGTTGATTCTAATACACCGTGGTTGGTTCGAAAACCAGCGATTCGTCGCCGGCCAACTTTGCGATAGCCGCCACCTTCATTAGCACGTGGGGACGAACAGCCAACAGACCGAAATCACAACTCGGAATTGAGTAAATATGGTTGGTAAGTACGAGACCAGAAACAATCGGGACGTATCGAGACACCGCTGTGGTGACCGCTACGAGGCTTATGAGACCGACTCCGGAACCGTCGTGGTCTTCGACAGCGAGAATCCGCGAGCGTGGATTGAGTCCGACGATACCGTCTCGCCGTCCTCGCGGACGTAGCCGCCTCGTCACTGCCCTACGGGACCCCCGATAACACTTATCAAGCTACGGCGGTAAGTTACCGATAGAAACCCGATTACCGACCGTAATCGAGAACTCGAACAGATGACTGAGAAATACGACAGCGAGAACAACCGCGACGAGGAGGAACCCGAAACCGAACGCTACGGCGCGTTCAGCGACGGTGCTGGCGAAGTCGTCGTCTACGACACCACGAACAACGCCGCGTGGCTCAAGTCCGACGCGGCGGTCGAGATCGAAGCGATGGCCTGATTTCGGAACCACAAGAGCAGTTGAGACCGCAATCTCCTCGAAAGCCCTCGCGCGGTTCGCGGTCACGTGAGGGGTGCGCGGCGCTCCGCGCCGCGACTGGCGAGTGGTGGAACCGCGAGCGAAGCGAACGCAGACGCCAAGGAGTTGGCCTGTCTCACCGAGCGAAGCACATGGTAGTCGCCCCGTCTCGACCACAGACTGCGGGTCCTGACCCCGACGCCAGAAGTTGCCCCAACCGCAGACCGCGGGTCCTGAACTCGACGCCCGCGGGTGTCGAGTTCAGGACGGATGCTGGTGCTTGATTCGCTCGGCGACCTGTCCGGGGACCGGCGTCCCGCAGTCCCGGCACTTCCACGTCCGGGTCGTGTGGCCCTGCTCTTTTTCGAGGTCCTGCTTGAACCGCAGGACCGCGCCGCAGGTACACTGGTGCGTCGCTGAGGACATACCCGATACTCGGTCACGCGGGAAGATAAACCGCCCGCCGAGAGCGACGCGACCGAGGCAGAAACCGGCGCGGTCTCAGTCCATCGCGCTGACCGCGCTATCGGCGGTCTCGGGCACCTCGGGGCGCTCGCTCGGCGGTTCGCCGTCCCCGCCGCCCTCGCGGACGAGGAGACCGATGGCGAACGGAACCACGTCGATTTTGGTCTCCAGCAGGCGGTTCTGGCGGCGCTCCCAGTCGTCCTCGGGGTCGTCGCGGGCCAGCGTGGTCGCCATCTGGACCGCCTGCTCGCCGTCGGCCGTCGAGTAGAGCAGGCCCTCCTCGCCCAGTTCCACGAAGTTCGACATGTCCTCGCCGTCGGCGAACGACTGGCATCGGACCGCGGGCGTGCCCAGCAGGGCGGCCTCCGTGGACATCGTGGCCGAGTCGCCGACGTAGAGGTCGGCCTCCGAGAGCAGGTCGTGGACGAGGTGGGGCGGCACCGGCAGGCGGTTGTCCCGGAAGGACTCGGGGAGTCGGGACTCGCTGACCACGTACACGTCGCCGTGGTCGTCGAGCGCCTCGACCAACCGTCGCTTGTCCGCGCCCGAGAATCCGGCCTCGCCCACGTCGTGGAGCGCCGACCACTCCCGGAACCGGACCACCGCGTAGTCCTCGTCGGGGTCGATGCCGTGATTCCGGAGTCCCTCCTCGTCGGCCTCGAACCGGTCGGGGTGGAGGTACGCCAGTTCCTGAAAGCCGTCGTAGCGGACGTGGCCCGCGCCGAAGTCGTCCCGGAAGCGCCGCGGAGTCGCCACCACGTCGGCGAAGGGCGTCGTCAGTTTGTGGGCCAAAATTCCCTCGTTGTCCAGCCAAATCACGCTCTCGGCCCCGACCAGTGTCGAGACGTGGGCCACCGCGGTCCCGCCGATGGCGGTCATCACGTCGGGGTTGAAGCGTCTGACGGCCTGCCAGAGCCGATACTCGTAGGTTGCCTGCACGCGGGCCAGTCCTCCGAGCGAGTCCGGCTTGCCCGCCAGCACGGTGTAGTCGAGGCCGTAGTGGTCGAGCAGGTCGAGCGCCACGTCCTTCTCGCGGGCGAACACCCGAACCTCGTCGCCCCGCGCCCGGAGTTCGCGGATTATCGGCCGGAAGAAGTGGACGTGCGCGGGGTGTTGGATGGTGACGACGACGTTCACTGCCTGCCACCCCTGACAGCACTGGCCGGTCTCGTTCGACTCGCTACCGGCCGCGCCGCTCTCGTCGGCGTCGTCACTCGTCGCATCGATACGTCTGTCTCGGTCGTCGCGTCGATTGGTGTGTCCATTGGCTTCTCGGGCCTCCTCGTTGTGTCTCGTCGCCGTGAGGGGCGTCCGTGCTACTGCGGCGGCGTCCGAATCCACGCGGGCTATCGGCGCGCCGGCGGGCGCTCTCGGTTCCCGCCGGATTCCGTCTGCGTGTCGGAGTCCGCCGTCGCGTCGCCGTGAGTTCGACCGGCGTTCTCCCCGGATTCGCGGTCTGGACCGGTGCCGAGGCCGAGTCCGGACTCACGTCCGAGGGCGTCGTCGTACACCCCGCCGAGGCGCTCGGCCACTCGCTCGACCCGCAAGTCCGAAATCTCCTCCCGGCCGTTCGACCGCCGAGGGTCGGCCAGCACGTCTCCCAGCGCACCGGCGAGTTCCGCGTCGGTCTCGCAGAGTGCCGAGGGCGAGACCCCCCGAAGGCACTCGGCCACGTCGCCCACGTCGGTCGCCACGACCGGCAGGTTACAGCACATCGCCTCCTTGACCGAGTTGGGCAGTCCTTCCCGGCGCGAGGTCAGCAGGAGGACGTCGGCGGCGTTCATGTACGTCGGAATCCGGTCGTGGTCCACGCCGCCGAGCGGGTGGAGTTCCACCGGACTCTCGACTCGCTCGCGGGCCGATTCGACTACCCGACCGGCCCGCGGGAAGTCCTTGAGGCTCCTGTCCGGCGCGTAGGGAAACAGGACGTGGCGGGCGTCGTCGGTCCATCCGACCTCCTCGCGGGCCTCGCACTTCGAGGCCGGTCGGAACTGCTCGGCGTTCACGCCGTGGGGAACCACGTGGCTCTCCACGCCGACTTGTGCGTCCATCTCCGCGGACATCACGACCACCTCGTCGGCCCACCGGGCGCAGGCCTTCGAGAGCCACCCGAACTCCCCCAGCAGGTCCGACCCCCACAGCGAGACGACCACGGGAAGTTCTCTCTGGGCCAGCGCCATTGGCGCGGTCAGTCCGTAGTTTGCGTGAACGAGGTCGTACTCCTCGGTGGCCTCTCGGATGGCCTCGGGGACGAACCGGAGGTAGTCGGCGACCGACCGGCCCTCGTCGGGATTTCCCGGAACCTCCAGCGTCGTGCGCTCGATACCGAGGTCGGCGAGTGCGGCAGTCTCCCGCCGGTAGAAACCCGGCGTGTTAGCTGTCAAGCTCAGAACCTTCATTTCTCTCGCGCGGTCCGTGTCGGACCGCTCCATCGGCTACTGTCGTCGGGTTCGGTCTTTGTAATTGGCCGGTTGAACCGGCAAAACAGCGACACGGCGCGGAACGGTCCGGCTGGCTACTCGTTAAGCCGCGTAAATTCGAGAAAACAGTTCAATCGCGGAATCTTTTCGGCGGGCGGCTACTGGACCAGTTTGTAGGCCCGTTTGGCCACGTTCATCGCCGCGCCGGGGGATTCGACCACGTAGTAGGGCACGAGGTCAGCGCCGAACTTCGCCTTGTACCGACAGAGGCGCTCGGTGTTCGCGCCCATCAGGTCGTACTTCGTGACCGACTCGACCGGCGGGTCGTCCACGATGTCCTCGATGAGTCGCCAGTGGATGAGGCTGTTGACCGCGGTGCCCTCGTAGATTGCCTTCGCGCCGCCCTGCCAGAAGTAGGCGTGGTCGTTCGAGTAGAGCGCGGTGATACCCGAGAGGTACTCACCCTCAGAATCTCGGGCGACGTAGGCCCGAGCGCGGTCCTCCTCGGCGAGGGCCTCGAACAGGTCCCGAACGTACTCCCACGTCAGGCCGAAGGGTTCGTCCTGCTCGGCGAACCGGCGCTGGGTGGCCCGGTAGATTTCGCGGGCACCCGATAGCCCCTCGGTCTCGACAGTGACATCTAAGTCCTCGGCGTCGCCGATTTCCCGCCGGAGGCTCTTGGAGAAGGACTTTCGGACCTCCTCGGTGTCCCTGCCCGCCAAGTCGAGGAAGTAGGTGAAGTTCGGTTCGACCTGTAGGTTCCCCCACGAGTAGGGCCGGGGGTCGCCGTAGGCCGCGTTGCACTCCATCCGAAAGAGGGTCAGCCGCGAGTCCACGTCGAGGCGGTTTACCACCTTTTCGGCCATCGGCGACTCAACGCCGACCTCAGCGAGTCGTCGGTCCAAATCGAGGTCGGTGCCGACCTGCTGGAGGACCTTCTCGGTGAACTCGTTGTTGACCTTCTCCTGCTTGCGACGCTTGGGACTGGTCGGCATCAGAATCGGCCCGAGTCGGGGGATGCCCAAACTCGGCGGGGGCGAGGTGACCGCGGTCCCGACCGACTTCTGCTGGACGAAGACCGGAAGCAGAGCAATCGGCTGTTGGCCCTTGAACCCGCCGAACAGTTTCATCTCGGCGTCGGTGTGGTCCGCGACCACCTCCAGCGCCTCCGGTCGGTGAAACACTTCGAATCCATCGCTCGGCAGTGCCGACTCCCACTCCGACAGTTCGAGTTGCTCGACTCTCATCCTGTTGGCTCGGTGTTCAGGCCGGTTTTCACTTTGTTATCCCCCGCCTGTCGGGGTCGTAGGCGACTCCTGTCGTCGTTCCCGGTTTCGGCTAACTCCGACTCGTCGCCCTCCTCGGCCGCGCTCTCGCCGGGATGGTCCATCATCGCGTAGTAGTCGGCGGGTGCGCCGACCCACGCGCCCATCTCCAAGGCCCGCTCGATTAGCTGGCGGTAGAGTCGCCGGTAGCCGGGGAAGTCGGTCTGCTCGAACAGTCGCGGGTGCCAGAGCGCCGACATCACGGCGTCGTTCTCGGCGGCCTCGGCGAGCAGGGCCTCGCACTCGGCCCACGCCGCGTTGAAGTCGTCTCCGGGGTCCGGGAGCGCGCACTCCATCACCGTCAGGGGGAAGACCACGAACTCGTCGCCGAAGGGCCGGAACGGGAGGTAGCCGTGGTCGAAGCCGAACGTCTCGCTGGAACCGGGGCTGGCGTCGTATTTGAGGCCGATGTCGCGGTGGTGGTCCCACGTCTCGGGACTCCGGTTGAGGTGGTGCTGGCGACCCCCCGTCACCGACTCGCCGAGGGCCAACTCCAGCATCGTCTTCTCGGTTTCGAGGCGCTCGGCGTCGTCGTAGGAGTCGTAGGAACCGTGGAGACCGACCTCCCACCCGCCCTCCTGCAGGCGGTCCAACAAATCCAGCATCTCCGGGGTTTCGAGGCCGTACCGGCCGACGTGTTCGACCCAGTAGAAGGGATTCAGCCAGTCGCTCGGCGGGCGTTCGAGGAGGTGTTTCTCCCGGAGGAAGTAGAACGCCGACCGGACGCCCAGCGACTCCTCGAGTTCGATAATGTCGTCGAAGGTCCACCACGGGTTCACGTCGGGTCGGAGCGCCCGCAGTTGGCCCAAATCGCGGTGTTCGATGGCGTGGTACACCGATTGGACCGACTTGTAGGGCCGGTCGACGTCGTGGGTCAGCAGGAGGGCGAACTCCGAGTCCGCGACTGCAGAGGGGCGACCTGCAACCTTCGAATTCGACTGATTCGGCTCTCGCTCAGGCATCGTCCAGTAGGCGGGTGACAGTCGCCGCGGCGTCGCCGTCGCCGTAGGGCCGGGGCTTCTCTGCGGGCGGGTCAGCGGTGGCCAGCGCGCGCCGGATAGCCTCGCCGTCCGCGCCGACCAGCGTGTTCCACCCGGCTTCGACCGTCTCGCGCCACTCGGTCTCGTCGCGCATCGTCACGCAGGGGGTGTCGAGGAAGAAGGCCTCCTTCTGGACGCCGCCCGAGTCGGTGGCCACCACGTCCGCACAGTCCTGTAGGCGGACGAAATCGAGGTAGCCCGCGGGGTCGATGAGCGTCAGCTTCTGGTCGGCGTCGTCGCGGATTCCATATCGCTCCATGCAGTTTATGGTCCGCGGGTGGGCCGGGAGGACGACCTCTCGGGGGTCGTCGGCCAGCGCGTCGAGGATGCCCGCGAGTCTGTCGGGGTCGTCGGTGTTGCCCGCGCGGTGGACCGTCGCCAGCACGTACTCGCCGGGTTCGAGGTCCAACTCGTCCAGAATCTCGGCGTGGTCCTCTGCCCGGTCGCGCGCCCACAGCACGGCGTCGTACATCACGTCGCCGGTGTTGTGGACCGCGCCCTGCACGGACTCCTCGCGCAGATTTTCGACCGCGCGCCGGGAGGGGGCGAACAGCAGGTCGGCGGCGTGGTCGGTGAGGACCCGGTTGATTTCCTCGGGCATCTCGCGGTTGTAGCTCCGGAGACCGGCCTCGACGTGCGCAATCTTGGTGTCCATCTTCGACGCCGCGACGGCGGCCGCGAGTGTCGAGTTGGTGTCGCCGTAGACCAGCACGGCGTCGGGGGATTCGGCTTCGATGCGCTCTTCGAGTCCGGCCAGCATCTCGGCGGTCTGGGCACCGTGACTGTCGGACCCGACCGCGAGGTTGTCGTCGGGTTCCGGAATCCCGAGTTCCTCGAAGAACACGTCGGACATCTCCTCGTCGTAGTGCTGGCCGGTGTGAACCAGCACCTCGTCGTGGTTCCGGCGTAACTCCCGCGAGACGGCCGCGGCCTTGATGAACTGGGGCCGCGCGCCGACCACCGTCAGGACCTTCATCGGTCGCCCACCTCCTCGTCGCTGTCGGAGCCATCGGGGGCCTCGCCGCCGAGGCCCTCGTCGGATTCGACCGACACGTGGAGGGGTTCGTTCTCGGCGGCGTCGAACACCGCCGCCAGCGTCGTCGCCGTCAGTCCGACCAGCGTCGTCAGGGGACCGCGCCCTCGCGGGCGCTCGGTTCGAGCAGTATTCATCGTTGCTTGGCCTTTGTTTTGAGTTTCTTCGGCATTATAATTAATTCCTTCACGATGCGCTGTATTTCCTTGTAGCGGGTCGCTCTCTGAGTCCGCGTCGTCCTCGCCGACCGAGGAGAACCCGTCACGAACGGTGGCGTACACGCCGGCCACCGTCCCGACTGCGCCGACGAGGTACAGCGCCGGGAAGCCCCGGCGCTCTCGTCCGAGATGCTCCTCGGCGAGTCGCCACGCGAACCCCTTGGCGAGCAGGCCCGAGAGTTGCGGGACGAAGGTGGAGTAACGGATGCCGCTGTCCTCGTCGCCGTACTGGGCGGGCATCGGCACGTCGGCGACCCGCATGTCGGCGACGTTGAGGTGGACCAGCATCGCGTTGGCGAAGCCGTAGTCGTCGAACATCGAGTCCAAGTCGAGGCGGTCCAGCGCCTCGCCCGAGACCACGGTGTAGCCGTTCTGGGGGTCGGACATCCGCCAGTAGCCGCTGGCGGTCCGAGTCAGCAGAGTCAACAGCGCGTTGCCGAACAGCCGCCAGTTCGACATCTCCGCGGTGTACTCGTCGGTGGCGAGCCGGTCGCCCTTCGCGTAGTCGGCCCGGCCGGAGACCACCGGGTCGAGGAGGCGACTCAACTGGTCGGGGTCCATCTGGCCGTCGCCGGCCATCACCGCCACGGCGTCGATGCCGTCGGCGCGGGCGCGCCGGTAGCCGGTCTTGATGGCCGCGCCGACGCCCCGGTTCTCGTCGTGGCGGAGCGGGACGACCCGAGCGCCGGGCGACGAGTCGCCTGCGGCCGATTCCGGTTCGCCGGAATCGGCCGAATCGTCGGCTTCCGACGGTTCGGCGTCGTCGGGCGACAGAAGCGCCCCGGAACCGTCCGCGAACGCCCCCGACGACTCGGCCCGCTCGTTGACTCGCCGGGCGCAAGCCCGAATCTCGTCCCACGTCCCGTCGGTCGAGCAGTCGTCTACCGGGTAGATGCGGTCCACGAACTCCGGAATCGTGTCGATTACCTCGCCGACGAAACCGGCCTCGTCGTAGGCGGGAATCACGACGGCGACGGTGTTCTCTCGGTACATGGGTCACCCGCTCCCGATGGTGTAGACGCGGTGGTCTGAATCGGCCAAGTCGAGGCTCTGTCTGCCGTCAACGACCACGAGTCGGTCGAAGCGGTCCCACGCGAACGCCTCGAACTCGGTGTGGGGCGTCACCAGCACCACCGCGTCGAGTTCCCGGTCGTAAACCGCATCTTGCGATACCAATTCGGCGTCGAACCCCTCGGCGTCGTCCAGCATGGGGTCCACTGCCAGCACCTCTGCGCCGAGATTAGTGAGGTCCTCGGCGATGGGTCCGGCGGGCGAGGCCCGAGTCTCCTCGACGCCCGGCCGATAGGTTAGACCCAGAATCGCTATCGTCGCGTCGTCGGGGTCCGTCCCCTCGGCGTCGAGTTCGCGGGTCAGGGTCTCGACCGCGAAGTGGGGCATCGAGTCGTTGACCTCGCGGGCGGTTTCAAGCAGGGGCGAGTCGGTGTCGAAGCCGTTGATGACGAAGTAGGGGTAGTAGGGGATGCAGTGGCCCCCGACGCCGACCCCCGGCGTGTGGATGTCGCAGAACGGTTGGGTGTTGGCCGTCTCGATGGCCTCGTTCACGTCCACGCCCATCTCGTCGGTCAGCGTGGCCAACTCGTTGGCCAGCGCGATGTTCACGTCCCGATACAAGCCTTCGAACACTTTGACGGCCTCTGCTGTCGTGGCGTCAGAGACCGCCAAGACCTCGTTGTCGGTAATCTCGCCGTAGACCAGTTCGGCGACTCGGGTGGCCTCGTCGTCCACGCCGCCGACGACTTTGGGGTAGGCTCCTCGGATGTCTTCGAGCGCCCGCCCGCTGGAGGTCCGTTCGGGGCAGAACGCCAAGCCGAACTCGTCGTGGTCCGCGGCGTCCGCGAGGAGAGGGTTCAGCACGTCCTCGCAGGTTCTGGGCGGAACGGTACACTCCACGACCACGAGGTCACCGGGGTCGAGGCCCGACCCGATGTCCGCCGCGACCGACTTCAGGATAGAGAGGTCGGCCTCGTGGTCGTCGGTGATGGGCGTCGGCACGATGACGACGTGGACCGCGGCGTCGCTGGCGGCCTCGGCGGGGTCGTCGGTGGCCTCGAACGCGCCGGATTCGACCGTCTCAGCCACGAGTTCGGGAAGTCCGGGTTCGCGCTTGACGTGGCACTCCCCGGCGTTGACCGATTCGACCACCGCCGAATCCACGTCCGCACCGACGACGTTGCCCGATACGTCGGCGTACACCGCCGCGAGTGGCAGGCCCATCTTGCCGAGACCGTACACCGCGACCGGGACCTGTCCGGCCCGGAAGGCCTCGCGCTGGTCGGCGGTCGGTGCGTCGCTGTCGTAGAGGTGTGCGATTTCCTGCAGACTCACCGGGGACTCACCTCGGCTTGCTTCTCGGTTGTCTCCTCGCCCGCGATGCGGTCTACTTCCCGCGCGACTTCGAGGACCCGCAGGCCGTCCTCGCCCGAGACCACGGCGTCGCCCTCGCCGGTCGCCGCCGAGACGAACGCCTCCAACTCATTCTTCAGCGGTTCGCCGGTCTGGACGGTCGGCCGTTCCACGATGGACTCGTGGCGGTAGCGCACGTCGCCGTTGTCCTCGATGTACTCGGGGAGCGAGTGGCGGTGAATCTCGACCGACCGGTCGATGTAATCGACGTTGACCCGGCACTCCTCGGCGGTGATGGAGAGTTTCCGAACTCGCTGTTGGGTCACCCTGCTGGCGGTCAGCGAGGCCACGGTCCCGTCGCCGAATTCGAGGTCGGCAGTGGCGTACTGGTTGTTCTTGATACCGTGGGCCGTGATTGCTTCCGGTTCCTCACCCATCGTCGCCAGCACCACGTCGATGTCGTGAATCATCAGGTCCAGCACCGCGCTCTCGTCCACCTGCCGGCCCTCCGGCGGCGGCCCGAGTCGCTGGGCGTCGATGGCGATAACGTCTAAGTCGGCCACGATGTCCGCCAGCGTCCGAATCGCCGGGTTGAACCGCTCGACGTGGCCGACCTGAATCGTCACGCCCTGCTCGTCGGCCCGTTCCAGCAAGTCCCGACCCACCTCGGGGTCGTCCACGAATGGCTTCTCGACCAGCACGTCCACTCCTCGGTCGATGCACTGGCGGGCCATGTCGGCGTGGAACTGGGTCGGCACCGCAATCGAGGCTACGTCCGCCGCGTGGGTCAGCGCCTCTAAGTTCATCGCGCGACTCCCGTGGTCCTCGGCGACCTCTCGGGCCTGTTGGTCGTCCACGTCGTAGACGCCGACGAGATTCACGTCGGGGAGTTCGCTGTAGACTCGCGCGTGATGGCGACCCATACTGCCGACGCCGATGACGCCAGCGTTCGTCGAATCGGGAAATTCAGCACTCATACTCGATGATAGCGGAAGCGATGGTTCGAAGGTCCTGTTCGGAGACGTTCGGATGAATCGGGAGCGAGAGCGCCTGCTCGGCGGACCGCTCGGCGACCGGCGCGGAGTGGTCCACCCCGTCGTAGGCCGACTGCTCGTGAATCGGCGTCGGGTAGTAGACCCCGGTGCCGACGCCCCGGTCTTCGAGGTGGTCTGCCAGTCCCGCCCGGTCGTCGGCCCGAATCGTGTACTGGTGGTAGACGTGGCGACACTCGTCGGGTTCTGTGGGCGTCACCACGTCGGCGTCGGCCAGCGCGTCGGTCAGGTAGGCCGCGTTCGACCGCCGGGTGCGGTTGTAGTCGGGCAGGCGGTCGAGTTGGATGCGACCGATGGCGGCCGACAGCGAGGTCATCCGGAAGTTGTGGCCAACTCTGACGTGCTTATAGCCACCTTCGGGTGGCCGACCGTGGTTGACGAAGCTCTCGGCGGCCTCGGCCACGTCGTCGCGGTCGGTAGTTATCATCCCGCCCTCGCCCGTGGTCATGTTCTTGGTCGGGTACATCGAGAAGCAGGCGGCGTCCCCGAGCGACCCGACTCTCTGGTCGCGGAACTCTGCGCCGTGGGCCTGCGCGGCGTCCTCCACGACAGCGAGGTCGTAGTCGTCTGCGATGTCCAGCAGGAAGTCCATCTCGGCCGGAAGGCCGTAGAGGTGGACCGGCATGATGGCGGCCACGTCGTCCTCGCGGCGAACGACCTCCTCGACCGCCTCCGGGTCGAGGTTGTACGTCTCGGGGTCGATGTCGGCGAAGACCGGTTGTGCGCCCGCCAGTCGAATCGCGTTCGCGCTCGCCACGAACGAGAACGGCGTCGTCACCACCTTGTCCCCCGGTCCGATACCGAGAGCCTCGAAGGCCGTGTGGAGGGCCGTCGTCCCGTTGCTCGTGGCGACTCCTCGGTCGGCGTCGCAGAACTCTGCGAACTCGGCTTCGAACTCCCGGACCTCGGGACCGTCGGCGATGCGTCCCGACTCCATGACCTCCCGGACGCGCTCGATTTCGCGCTCGCCCATCTCGGGGTCGGCGATGGGAATCTCGGTCATGCTATCCGGTTTCCCCCTTCCAGCACCTCGGGAAGCGAGCGGAACTCGGCGGGCGCGCCGACCGCCAGCGTCTCGGGGGGCACGTCCTCGGTCACGACCGCACCGGCCGCGACGAACGAGCCTTCGCCGACGGTCACGCCGGGGAGGAGCGTGGCGTTCGCGCCGATAGACACGTGGTCCTCAAGGGTCGGGCCGTCCAGTTCGAAGTCCTTGCGAATCGGGTAGGCGTCGTTGGTCAACACCGCCTTGGGACCGACGAACACCTCGTCGCCGATGTCCGTGTTCGTCGGGACGTAGACGCCCGTCTGGAGGCTGACGTGCGACCCGATGATGGTCGTCCCGTCGATGACGGTGTTGGTGCCGACCACCACGTCGTCGCCGATGGCGGTATTCTCGCGTACCAGCGCGTTGTGGCCCGTTGTGAAGTCGTCGCCGATTTCAACGTCGGCGTAGACGATACTCCCGGAACGGACGGTGGCCCGGTCGCCGATTACCGGCGGAGAGGCCTCCTCGCGATGGCGATGGCCGACCGTCGCAGAGGGGGAGATATTGCAGTCGTCACCGAGTCGGGGGGCGATTCGGCCGTCGGCTTCCGACCGGGGATTGGCCTCAGCCACGGAGCATCACCCCGGTTCGGGCGCGGGGGACCGGTCGAACGGTTGGGGTCGATAACGGAATCATAGTAGGTCAGTCGGTTTGCCCGGCCGTACCGCCGGACGGCGGGCCGGGCGTTATCGTCTCCATGCCTTGCGCACCTCTTTGTTATACGCCGCTTGGCGGGCGGGTACTTGGAACCTATTCGGCCGTATTCGCCCGTCAGAGCGGGTCTACGCTTCGGTCGTCGCTGTCGTGTCCCAATCCCGTCGTGTCGTCCGAATGCTCGGGATAACTCGTCGGTATCCCCGGTCCGACCGGCTGTACTATCGGATTACCCCCCAACAGCAACTGGGTAACAAAGTGCCAACGCGGTAATATCGATGGTATGCGGCGGTCTCACCTGCGGACATCCTCCCATCCCGGTGGCTCTGAGCGTGTATCGCCTCCGACGACCTGCCGAATCCCACGGGAGCATGTCTCGCGCTGACGAACTCTCTCAGGACGAGGTCTTCGAGGTCCTGAAGAGTCCACGACGGCGATACGCCCTCTACTACCTCCGGCAGGAGGGCGGCGAGACCGAACTCTCGGATTTGACCGAACAGGTCGCGGCGTGGGAGAACGAGACCACGCCCGCGGGGCTTTCGACCGAACAGCGAAAGCGCGTGTACATCTCGCTGTACCAGACCCACCTCCCGAAACTCGACGAGGCCGACATCGTGGAGTACGACCGCGACGAGGGCGTCGTGCGCCTCGGCGACCGGGCCTCGGACTTAGACATCTATCTGGGCGACGTGTCCCGAGACGAGTTCCCGTGGGACCGGTACTATCTCGGGCTAGTGGCCGCCAGTTCGCTGTTGGTGGCCGCGGTGTGGCTCGACGTGTATCCCTTCGGCCTGATTCCGGGTCTCGTGCTGGCGACGCTCATTCTCGTGGTGTTCGGCGTCTCGGCCATCGTCCACTACCTGAAGTATCGACGCGGCGGCGAGGTCGGCACGCCGCCCGAACTACATCGCGCGAACGGACAAGAGAATTAGATGTTCGGAACCAGCGGAATCAGAGGACGAATCGGCGACGAAGTGACCTGCGACCTCGCTCTCTCGGTGGGACGCGCGCTCGCCAGCGACGGCTACGGGACGGTGGTGGTCGGCCGAGACGCCCGCGAGAGCGGTCGGATGCTGGCCGACGCCGCGTCCTCGGGCGTCCGGGAGTGCGGCGCTGACGTGATTCGCCTCGGCGAAGTGGCGACCCCGACCCTCGCCCGGAGCGTCGGATGGCTCGACGCCGACGCGGGCCTGATGGTGACGGCCAGCCACAACCCCGCCCCGGACAACGGCCTCAAACTCTGGAACCCCTCCGGACAGGCGTTCGGCGAGGACCAGCGCGAGGCCATCTCCGCCCGCGTTCGAGACGAGGAGTACGACTTCGCAGACTGGGACGAACTCGGCCAGCAGGACCGGCGCGACGACCCCGCCGAGCAACACGTAGACGCGACCGAGCGCCACGCCGACGCGCTGGTCGAGGCCGTCGGGGGCGGCGGCCTCGAAATCGTCGTGGACGCGGGCAACGGGATGGGTGGCGTGACCGCCGAGGCCCTCCGGCGACTCGGCCACGAGGTCCGGACGATGAACGACCGGCCCGACGGGACCTTTCCGGCCCGGCCGAGCGAACCCACCGCCGAGAACTGCCGGGCGCTGTCGCAGTTCGTCGAGGCCACCGACGCGGACCTCGGCATCGCCCACGACGGGGACGCCGACCGGATGCGGGCGGTCACGGGGTCGGGCGAGTTCGTCTCCGGCGACCTCCTGCTGGCGCTGTTCGCCCGTGAGGCCACCAGTCCCGGCGAGGAGGTCGCGGTCCCGGTGGACACCAGCCTCACGGTCGCCGACCTGCTGGAATCGCAGGGGGTCTCGGTCTCGCGCACGCGCGTTGGAGATGTCTACGTCGCCGAGCGCGCCACCGACGCCGGGGTAGCCTTCGGCGGCGAACCCAGCGGCGCGTGGATTTGGCCCGACGAGACGCTCTGTCCCGACGGCCCGCTGGCGGCGTGCCGGTTGGCGGAACTGGTCTCGCGCCGAGGACCGCTCTCCTCGCTGGTCGGCGACATCGAATCGTACCCGCTCCGGCGCGGCAGTGTCGAAGTCGAGGAGAAAGCCGCGGTCATGGCCGGGGTCCGGGAGGCGGTGCTGGCCGAGTACGACGACGTGGAGACGCTGGACGGCGTGCGGGTCGGAACCGACGACGGGTGGTTCCTGATACGGGCCAGCGGGACCCAACCGCTGGTCCGGGTGACGGCCGAGGCGCGGGCGGAGCGGCGAGCGGACGACCTGTTCGCGGAAGCTAGCGAAGTAGTCGAAGACGCGAGGTAGTCGGTCGAAGGAACGGATTCGTTGGTCGATGTGACGTAGTAGTTATCCGAAGAAACTAATCAGTGGTCCGAAGCAACGGAGTAGTTCTCCCAAGAAGTATATTCATAGCCCAAAGAATGAACTATATCGTCTAGAAGATGAATTAGGAACGCTAAGGAACGGATTAGTCGTCTGAAGGCGAGAAGAAGAGAGGTCGGGGAACGGAACCGCGCGTTAAATCCGGTCCACCACGTCGCAGACCGAACAGGCGTCGGCGACGATGAACGCCTCGTCCCGAAGCATGTCTTCCTCCTCGGGGAGGAACATCAGGTGGCCTCGGTCGTCCTTCCGGGCGCGGATGACCTCCCAGTCGTCGAGTTCGTAGCCCAAGTCCTCGGGTTCGGGGTCGCGGGGGACCGCCTGCCAGTCGGTCTCGGCGGTCTGGGCGTTCTCAGGAGCCATCCTGCACCTCCACGAAGGCCGAACCGTCGAGGCGGAAGTTCGTAATCTCCCCCGAGAACCGGAAGCCGTCTCGGCCGCCGACCACGCGGCCCTCGACGGTGGTGGCGTCCACGGTGTCGAAGCCGTTGATAGAGCCGAGGTCCGGGGCTTTCTCCACGTCGCCCGAGACGGTGAACGAGTAGCGAGCTAGCTGGTTGGGGTGGTCGGTACCGTCCACGACGAGGCGGTTGGGGAGTTGCGTGGACGAATCCGAGGAGTCCCCGGACGACGAGTCTCCGTCCGTGGTCGTGGTGTCGGACGAACTCGTGAGGTCGGCGACGGTGGTTTCGGTACCGCCGTAGCGGATGGTCCACTTGCTCTCGTCCAGATTCATCGATGTGACCGAGCCTTCGACCACGAAGGCGTCGCCGTAGCCACCGCCAGCGACCCCGGTGACTGTCATCGTGCCGTCGCCGTTGTCGGTCACGGTGTCGCCGCTCTCGGCGACGAATCCGGAGTCGGTGCCGGAGGTGCGCTTGCGGACGGTGCCCTCGACGGTGAACTCGTACTGGAGGTTCGAGGACCCGTCGGCAGAGCCGAGTTCGAGGAGAGTGCCCGACGACGAGTCGGAGGTAGACGAGTCGTCGGTCGAGGTGGAATCGGAGGCGGACGACCCGCCGGCGGCCTCCTCGGCGGTCATCGGGACGGCCTCGGGCGGGGAGGTGTCCGCAGAGCTTCCGATGCGCGAGTCGTTCTGAGCGATGGTGCCGCCGTCGCGGGTGGCCAGCGCCGACCCGTAACTTCCGGTCTTCACGTCGCAGTCGTGGAGGGCCACGGGACCGTCCCACGCCCAGACGCCCCGAGCGTTGACCGCGCCGGGCGACGAGCAGTTCATGTCACAGCCGTTGACCGAATCGTCCACGTGAATCGTGGTGTTCCGGACGTGGCTGGTGCCCGCCGAGGAGCCGAGTCGGACGTTCGAGATGTTGTTGGAGTAGAAGTACGAGTCCTCGACGTGGATGAGGCCCGACTGGCCGCGGTGGCCGGGCGCGGACCCGTAGAGACCGTTGTTCGAGGAGTGGGCCATGTTGACCTGCCGGAAGGTGAGTTCGCCGTTGTGACCGGGATTGTAGTGGACGTAGATGCCGCCCTTCGAACCGGGGACTGCGCCGTCGCCGAGGTAGACGTTTTCGACCAGTCCGGTCGCCCCGCTGGAGGGAACGCAGACCTTGAGGAAATTCTCCTCGCCGGGGTGAGTACCCTTGATGCCGACGTTCCGAATCGTGAAGTCGTCGGCGAACGCGGTGATGATGACGCTCGCGTTGTCGGCGGTGATGTCGATGAGTTTGTTTTCGAACGTCTCGCCGTCGGAGACCGTGATGCGCCGCGTCTCTCCAGCGGAGACAGAGATGGTGTCCGCGGACGCGGCGGCCGCCGTGCCAGCGGAAGCGGCCGCGCCGGCCCCCGCGACTGTCGCCGCGGTAGCGCCTGCCAGTTTGAGGTACGAACGACGGTCGAGGAGGGAGGATGCCGAATCAGAGTCGCGTGCCGTATCGTCGCGTGCCATGCAGTCTTCAATGCACGATTACCACTTCAAAAAGGTACCGACTTCCATTCAATGCCAGCTTGCCGATTTAAGTGTAGCGGCCGAGCGGTTCCAGTCGCGGTCGCCCGCCCGAACCGCGCCTATTCGCCGGATAGCGTCGGCGGGGTATAAGTCCTCGTGCGCGCTATCGGGCGAGTAATCCGGCGTTTATCGTCCGAATCGTCGGCGAAACGGCGCGCAACGGTCACCGGAGTTTCAAAATTTCGCTGTCAGGCGGTCTCCTCGGCGACCGATTTCGGTCGAGCGTGCGGGGCGACCGAGACCGAATCCCGACCGAAGGGTCGCGCGCGCGTCGTTCGCGCACGACCGGCACGCACTGACGCGCCCGGAGGACGGAGACTCCTCTACAATCGGCTCGGAATTATACACGCAGTCGAAGCAAACGTTTTCAATTCCGAGAAGGAGGGAACAGAGCGAGAGTCGGAGAAAGGGAAAACGGAGCGAGAGTCGAAGAAAAGGAAAACGGACCGAGAGTCGGAGAAGGGCGTCGCAGGGGAGTCGGGAGGACGACGCGAAGACGGGGAGTCGGCGGCGGTACGGGCGAGAGGGGGAGTCGCCTCGGGGGAGTCGCGTGGGGAAGGTCGTCAGCGGGGTCGGCGGAGAGGCGTCAGCGGGACCGGGGTGGTCGTCACGGCGGGGGAACGGCCGTCACGACCGGGAATCGTCGTTGCGACCGAGCGCCGACTACTGGCTGTCCTCGACGCGGACGCTGGCCGGGCCGTCGAGCGAGAATCCCGTCACGTCGCCCGAGAACCGGAAGCCGTCCGTGCCGTCGAAGACCGCGCCCGAGATTTTACCGTCTTTCACGGTGTCGCTGGCCTGCACCGACCCGAGGTCGGTACTCTTGCGGGCCGAACCGCTGACCTCGAAGACGTACTCGCTGACCTCGCCGGGGCTATTGGCCCCGTCGATGACCAACTTATTCGGAAGCGTCAGGTCCGAGACCGAGACCTGACTGCCGGCGTAGTGGAGCGTCCAGACGCTCTCGTCAAGATTCATCGCCGTGATGGCACCGTCCACGAAGAAGGCGTCGCCGTAGCCGTTGCCCGCGACGCCGGAGACGGTGACGGTCCCGTCGCCGTTGTCCGTCACTTTGTCGCCGTCCTCGGAGACGTACCCCGAGTCCGCGCCGGAGGTGCGCTTGCGGACGCTCCCCTCGACGGTGAACTCGTACTTGACGCTGGCGGCGTTGTCGTCGGGCACGAGTTCGAGGAGGGTCCCCTTCGACTCGCTCTCCTGCTGGGTGGAGTCGGGTTCGGTGGACGACGGCGAGGTCGTCGAGGACGAACTGATTTGACCGGAGGCGGCCTCCTCGGCCGACATCGGCACGCTATCGGGCGGACTCACGTCGGGACTGCCCGAGACGTTGACCTGCTCGACCGACCCCGTGATTGGGCCTTCGACCCGGCAGTTTTCGAGCGTGCCCGAACCGTTGTCGCTGGCGAAGACGGCGTGGGAGCCTGTGACCGAGATGTCGCAGTTGATGGCCTTCAGTCCGGACTGCTCTTTGAACCAGACCCCGCGGGCGTTGGTCTGCCCGGACTGATTCGAGGGCACAGCGTCCTGACTCTCGACGTGGACCACGCTGTCCTTGATGTAACTGCCGGGCGTGCCGAGCCGACAGTTCTCGATGTTGTTGTTCTTCAGGTAGGCGTTCTCGACCTGCGTGACGCCCATGGTCTGCTTGACGGTGTTGCCCGCGTGGGACATGTACATCCCGTCGGCCGACCAGCCCTGCACGTGGATGTTCCGAATCGTCACCGTGCCCGCGTTGGCCCAGTCGGAGACCGCGGCGTGGCCACACCGGTCAACAGCGCCGTCACCCAGATAGATGTTCTCGGCCAGCGCCTCGCCGTCGTCGGTGCAACGCAGGTAGAACGTGCCGTAGGTGCCGTCCATGTTGTTGTTCTGGCCCTTCACGCCGACGTTCCGGACCGTCCACCCGCTACCGTGGGTCATCAACTTCACGTGCGCGCCGTCGGCGGTGATGTCGATGAGTTTGTTCTCGAAGGTCTCGCCGGCGTTCACGTCGATGACCTTCTTGGTGTTCGCGGGGACTTTGATGGTGTCGTAGGAGGCCGCTTGTGCGGAACTCGCGGAAACGCCTGCCGCCCCGACCGACGCGGCCGCCGCGCCTGCGAGTTTGAGGTACGAGCGGCGGTCGAGCAGGGACTGTTCTGAACTGCGTTCGCGTGCCGAATCGTCGCGTGCCATGTACTTCTCAATGCGAGACTACCTATTCATAAAGCCATCGACTTCGATTCAATGCTGTATTACTGATTTAAGTGTAACGGCCGTTCCCGAAACGGTCGGGAGGGAAATCCCGCAACGGTCCGAAACAGTCGGTTTCCGGCTGGTAATCCGAGCTTAACGCCGTATTACCGGGGTAGGTCGTGTTTGGACCGTGACAAACGGCGCATAACAAAGACCGCAGACCGGGTGGAACACGATACATGGCTGACCGCCCGCAGACGAGCATGCAGACCCTGTTGGTCGGGTTGGACGCCGGGTGTCGGTCCGTCCTCGAACCGCTGTTCGAGGCCGATTCGGTCCCCCATCTGGAGTCGGTCTTCGAGGACGGGACGGCCGGGCCGCTTTCGTCCCAGACTCCCCCGTGGACGCCGAGCGCGTGGCCCTCGCTCTACACCGGCGTCAACCCCGGTAAGCACGGCGTGTTCGGGTTCCTGACCTTCGACGGCTACGACTGGGACGTGGTGAACTCGACCCACGTCCGCGAGCATACCCTCTGGGAACTGCTCGACCAGCGCGGCAAGTCGAGCGTCGTCGTCAACGCCCCGGTCACGCACCCGCCGAGAGAAATCGACGGCGCAATCGTGCCGGGCTACACCGCCCCGGAGGACCCCGAGTGTCACCCCGAGGGCCTCCTCTCGGACATCCGCGAGGAGGTCGGCGACTACCGAGTGTACGCGCCACGCGACGCCGAGGGCCGGGAGAAAGTCGAGTGGTACGAGCGACTGGTCGAGATGCGCGGCGAGGCCTTCCGGTACCTCGCGGACCGATTCGACCCCGAGTTCGGCTTCGTCCAGTTCCAGCAGACCGACACCGTGTTCCACGAGTTCCCCGGCGACCACGGCAAGGTCCGGGCAGTCTACGAGGAGGTAGACCGACAACTCGGGACCATCCTCGACCAGTGCAATCCCGATACCGTCCTCGTCGCCAGCGACCACGGCATGGGCGAGTACACCGGCCACGAGTTCCGGCCCAACGAGTTCCTGCGCCAGCAGGGACTGGTCGAGACCACGACCGAAGGGTCGGGGATGCCCACGTGGTCCACCATCGCCGACAACCAACTGCAGGACGGCAAGGAGGGGAAACGCGAGGACGAAGACGACCCGGACCTCCTCGAACAGGCGATGGCCGGCCTTGCCAGCGTCGGCGTGACTAGCCAGCGAATCCACGGTCTCCTCGGCGCGGTCGGACTGGCGGATTTCGTCGCCGAGCGCGTTCCGACAGAGGTCGCCCGCGCGGCCTCCGAGCAGGTCGATTTCCCGGCGTCGAAGGTCTACATGCGCGACCGAATCGAACTCGGGGTACGGGTCAATCTGCAAGGCCGAGAACCCGAGGGCGTCGTGCCCGAACGCCAGTACGACCGGCTCTGCGACGACCTCGTGCGGATGCTCTCGGCGGTGACGACGCCCGACGGGAAACCGGTCTTCGAGGAGGTCGCCCGGCGCGACGAGATTTTCTCGGGACCTTACGTCGAGGACGCCCCGGACGTAATCACGATTCCGCGCGAGTACGACGAGTTCATTTCGACGCGCGTCGGTGACGGCCAGTTCGGCCCGCCGAGCGAACCCTACAACCACAAGCGCGACGGCATCGTGGCGATGGCGGGCGAGGGCGTGGACGACTCTGCGGACCTCGCCGACGCCCACCTGTTCGACGTGGCCCCGACGATTCTGGCGACGATGGGCCTCCCGGCGGGCCGGCGGATGGACGGCGACGTGCTTCCGGGCATCGAGGCGGTCGGCACGGACCGATACCCCGCGTTCGAGGCGGGCGAGCAGGAGCGGACCGACGACGAGGCGGTCGAGGCCCGACTCGCCGACCTCGGCTATCTGGAGTGAAAGAATGAGTGTCAGCGTTATCGACAACGACGGTATCAGCATCGGACTCGCAGACGCCTTCGACCACCACGACTGGAACGACCTCGTGGAGCGGTCGCCCCAGACCAACGTCTTCCACTACCGGGAGTCGCTGGAAGTACAGGCCGACCACGCCGACGCGGAACTCCATCGCCTCGTCGGCTACAAGGGCCAAGAGCCGGTCGGGGTGTTCCCGGTCTTCGAGAAGCGCAAGGGCGGGATGAGCATGGCGTTCTCCCCCGCTCCTTCCCTGTGGGTTTCGTACCTCGGACCCGCGTGCCTGAACCACCAGAAACTCAAGCGCCGGAAGCGCGAGCGCCGGACCAAGCGGTTCGTGCAGGGGTGTCTCGACTGGATAGACCGCGAAATCGGGCCGAAGTACACCAACGTCAGGCCCGACCCTGCCTACCGGGACGTGCGCCCCTTCGAGTGGCGCGACTTCGAAATTGACGTGCGCCACACCTACTCGGTGGACCTGACGCCGGGCGAGGACGACGTGTTGATGTCGTTCTCCAGCGACGCCCGGAACAACATCCGGACCGAGGGCGACTACCGGGTCTACGAGGGCGGTCCCGACGAAATCGAGGCCATCGTCTCGCAGGTCAAAGACCGCCACGACGAACAGGGCGAGAGCTACGGCGTCACGCCCGCGTTCGTCACCGACCTCTACGAGCGACTCCCCGAGGGTGCGGTCCGGCCCTACGCCTGCGAAATCGACGGAGAGGTCGCGGGCGGGATGATAGCCCTCGAATTCGACGAGACGGTCTACCGGTGGCAGGGGGGCGCGAAACACGACCACGACCTGCCGGTCAACGACCTCGTGGACTGGGCAATCATGACCGACGCGATGGAGCGGGGCGTCGAAAACTACGACCTCGTGGGCGCGAACGAGGAGCGCCTCTGCGGCTACAAGGCCAAGTTCGCCCCGGAACTCCGGTCGCACTACACCATCCAGAAGGGCAACAAGGTGACGAACGCGCTGTCGAGCGTCTACAAGAAGTTGCGGTAGTCCGGAACGTCGAATTTCGACCGCCGAAGGCTTTATTTTCTTTTGTTACGTAAGATAATTATAGAAGTCGGCGACACACTCCGGCTCCGACTGGTTCCGTCGCTCTCGCGGTCGTCCGCCGTGACGGGGTGGGTACCGAGCGGGAAGCAATCTCGTCCCCGAACCCATGACCTCCGATTCCGATTCAGACTCCGACGACCGCGGACCGCTGGTGTGGGCCAAGTTCCGCCTGCGGGTCGAACGGGCCTCCGTCCCGACGCTCGGCGAGTTCGAGGGACTGCGACTAGTGGTCGAGACGACCTCCGGCGGCCGATTGGCGAAGTTGGTCCTACTGGTCGCCCTCGCGCTCCTCGCCGCGCACTTCGGTCCCGTCCCCGCGCCGTGGTAGCATAGCTACAGCCTGCCGACCGATACAGGACCGGCGTAATCCCGGCAGGGCCGCGCCAGCAACCGCGTTCGCCCGATTTTTGCGATTCAGGCGTCGTCTGTCGCAGTTCAGGTCGCGTGTTCCGAGAGTTAGCCGCCGCGTTCGCTCCGGGTGCGGTAACGAGCCATCTCTCTCGACGCCGAATCGTTAGCCGAACGATGTGTTCGGCCTAAGCGCCAGAGAACAATGGCCCGAGGGTCCGTAGGTCGGGGCGAGAGCGGTCGAGGACAATCGGCCGCGAGACACCGATGTCGAGCAAACACAACACAGTCGTCCTCGGATTCGACGCGCTGGCGTTCGACTACGTAGACGAGTTCTCGTCGTCCCTGCCCAACTTCCGGGCGCTCCGGGAATCGGGCGTCGAGGCCCCGCTTCACTCGACTTTCCCGCCGTGGACCGGGAGCGCGTGGCCCTCGATGTACACCGGCACCGACCCGAGCCATCACGGGACCTACGGCTTCTTCCACCACACCGACCGCTACCCCGACGAGGACGTGCTGGTCACGCGCGACCACGTGAGCCAGCCGGCGGTCTGGAACTACCTGACCGCGATTGACGAGCCAGTCGTCGTGCTGAACGTCCCGGTGACCCACCCCGCGGAACCGGTCGAGGGCGTCCTCGTGCCGGGGTATCTGGCCCACGAGGAGGACGCGGGCTATCCCGAAGGCGTCCGCGCGGAACTCTCGGACGCCATCGGCGACGAGTACCGCATCTACGCCGAGGCCGAGTCCGGAGACGACCACGAGGCCAAGCGCGAGGGGTACCTCGACTTGATTCGCACGCGAGGCGAGTCTGCGGAGTACCTCCTGACCGAGTACGACTGGCGAATCGCCGTCGTGCAGGTCCAGAAGACCGACACCGTGTTCCACGACTTCGACGACCGCGAAATCTTCCGACGGGCCTACGAGCGCGCCGACGAGGTTCTGGGCCGAGTCCGGGATGTCGCTGGTGACGCCAACGTGGTGGTCTGCTCGGACCACGGCATGGGTGAGGTCGATGGCTACACGGTCTACCTCAACGAGATTCTTCGCAACCGGGGCTTTCTGGAGACCACGACGGACTCGTCGCGCCCGAGTCTGATGACCGAGAAGACGGCGCTGACCGGCGATTCGGGTGGTGACGCCGCTTCCACTGGCGCGGACGCGGCCAGTGGCGGCCCCTCCGTCACGGGCCGGGTTGTCTCGGCCGCGACCGGCGCGCTCGGCCGGGTCGGCATCTCGCCGGGCGACGCCTACGCGATGGCGACGCGACTCGGCGTCGGCGACCTGCTGACCGAGATACTGCCCTACGAGGCCGTCTCGGCCGCCAGCGAGGGCGTCGATTGGGCCAACTCGAAGGTCTACACCCGGAGCGTCGAACTCGGGGTGCGAGTGAATTTGGCCGGTCGGGAACCCGCCGGAGTGGTCACGCCCGAGGAGTACGAAGGGGTCCGCGACGACCTCATCCGGACCCTCTCGGACCTCCGAACCCCGGACGGGGACCCAGTGTTCGAGTGGGTCCGGCGGCGCGAGGAGGTCTACGACGGCCCTTACGCCGACCACGCCTGCGACGTGGTATTCATGCCGACGGATATGAACCACGTCCTCAGCACCAACCTCATCGGACAGGAGTTCGTGCCCTTAGAGGACCACGACCACAAGCGCGAGGGCGTCTTCATCGCCGACGGCCCGGCGTTCGAGGCGGGCAAAGACGCGCGGGACGCCCTCGCCGACGGCCTCTCGCTGACCGACGTGGCCCCGATTGCGATGGCCGCCTCGGGGTTGGAGGTCCCCGCGCGGATGACCGGCGAGGTGCCCGAGGACCTGATTTCGGCCTCGGTCGAGCGCGCCGACTACGGCGAGGTCCTCTTTGGGAGCGATACGGGCGACTCAGCGGCCGACGACGGCTCTGTCGAGGACCGACTCAGCGACTTGGGGTACATCTAACCACGCTCTGGGTCCTTTCTCCGGCAGTCCGCTTTTTTGGGTTCGGTCTACGAATGTCGTGGAGAGGTAGGAGGCTGTCGCGGGGCGGACTGTGCGGTTGCGGGAGACGGCGTTGTTCACGCCTGAAGCTAGCTTCCGGTCGATTCTGCACACGGTTTCGTCGTCGCCTCAGTGCAGTTCTCTGCTCGGCCTCGTAGTTGCAATCGAAATTACGTATCCTCGCCGGACTCGGAAGCCAACCCATCTAACAGAAATTCCGCCGAGGAGCGCGTCGTCGCCATCGGCACGTCGTGAACGTCGCAGAGGCGCAGAAGCGCGGTGATGTCTGGCTCGTGGGGCTGGGAGGTCAGCGGGTCCCGGAGGAAGACGATGCCGTCGAGGACACCCTCGACTACTTCCGCGCCGATTTGGGTGTCGCCGCCGATGGGTCCCGACTCCTTGCGTTCGACCGCGAGGCCGGTCTCTGCGGCGATTCGCTCGCCGGTCGTGCCGGTGGCCACGAGGTCGAACTCGGCGAGGAGGTCCTCGCGTTCCTGCACCAGCGCCACCATCGTCGGCTTCTCGTCGTCGTGGGCGATGAGTGCGAGGCGAGTCATACTCTCGTAACGCCGTGAGCCGGGAAAAGGCTACTCGCTACGTTCTGGGAGGAAGACGAACTGTGGAGGCATGAGTCAGACCCGACGTGAGGACTTTTTGAATCACTCGGTCGGTCGCTTCGTCTTGCTATGATTTTGGGCAGGAACCGCCGAACAGGCGTGATGGTGTCCTCTTGAAGCCCCCGCCCGGTCGGTTGGTCAGCAGAGCATCTGCCACCGATTGGTCGGCCGAGCGTTCGCCGCTAGGAAATAAAATTGCGTGCTAAGGAATGAAGTGTAATTGTTTAGAGACTAATTAGTTGTCTTTCGCTCGGAGAAGCGGACTCGCCTAACAGGACCCGTTCGTCCGAACTCCCCTCGTCTCCACCGTCGTGTCCTCCGCGCGGACCGCCTCGCCGGTCACGTCGATGGTCGAGTTCCGGACGCCACACCCCTCGGCGTGGGCCACCAGCACGCCGTCGCGCGCTCCTCGGGGATGGCGGATGCAGAGGTCCTCGAATCGGCAGTCGTCCCTGCGGTTGGCCCGGACCGCGGCCCCGGACTCCGCGGTGCCCGAGATGCTGACGTTGCGCGCGGTGAATCGGGTGCGCTTCGGGAGACTGCCCATGCTCGGGATGGTCTGGCCCTCCATGCTGTCGATGGGGTTCCGGACGTGGAGGCCGAAGGCGTCGGCGTCGGTCCGAATCTCAGTGTTCGTCACGACGGCCTCGCCGAACTGCTTGCCGACGACGATAGCGCCGGAGCTGTAGGTCCCGGTCAGGTCCGTGATGGCCACGTCGCAGTCCTCGATGCGGACTTTGCCGCCCTCCTCGGCCCAGATGCCCCGCATGTTGGGCTTGTATTTGGGCTGTCGGGGGTTGTCCACGCGCACGGTGACTCCTCGGACCAGCGCGCCGCTGGTTCCGCCGCCGACCCGGACCTGCTCGATGCCGTTGTTGGCGTAGTAGCCGCCAAGAATCCGGAGCGGTCCGCGGTGGTAGGCTGAATACAGGCCCTCCATCCAGTGTTCGACCCGGCAGTTCCGGAAGGTCAGTTCGCCGACGCTCCGCGGGAAGACGTAGACCGCGTGGCCGTGGGTCGAACCGTCCGGGAGCGCGACGTTCTCGAACCGGAGCGAGGACCCCCTTCCCGCGGCCGCGACCTCGAAGGCGGTTGTCGGCGCGCGCCGGTGGCCCCGGACAGCCACGTTTCGGACCACGTTGGTCCCGCCGGAGACCGAGAGGTAGGTGACGGGCGCGACCCGATTTCTGCGGCAGTCGATGGTGAACCCCGAGAACAGGAAGTCTCCGAGGTCGCCCCACATCAGCCAGTAGTCGCGCTTGCCTTTCGGCGGGACGAGCGTGGCGTCCTCGCCCACGACGCCGAGGTTGGTGTAGCCGGTGGCCTCCCACTCGCCGAGGAGATACCGACCCGAGGGAAAGTAGAGCAGGGTGTCGTCGCCGACCTGTTCGTTCAGAATCGAGTCTATCGGCTCCGACCCCGAGGTATCGGCCCCCGCGTCGGCGACGTTCACGATGGTCTCGTACTGGCTTCGGTCAACCTCCTCGGTCGCAGTCCGCGTCGAGAGTGCAGGCCCTTCGACGGTCGGCACGGTGGTCTCTGCTGGCGGCGTCTCGGTCGTCCGCGTCGTCGAGGAGGGCCGGCGCGTGGTCTCCTCGCCGGGAAAGACCTCACTGCACCCGGCCAGCGCGCTCGCCGCGGCGACTGCTCCGCCAGCGCGGAGATACGCGCGTCTCGTCGTCGGATGCTCGCGGGTCACGTCTGACTCTCTCGCGTCTCGGAGCTATTGTTATGGGCGTCCTGTGACGAGACAGGGGACCGCTGAACTGGCGGACAGTCAGGGCGTCTCCTCGGCGTCGGGCCGACCCACCACGACCCGCGACCAGACCGACCCCAGCGGCGGCGCGCCGTCGTAGAGCCAGAGCAAGACCACCGAGGCCATCAATCCGATTTCGACCGCGAGATACATCGAGACCTCTCCCTGCGCGAGTTCCGCGACGTACTGGACGAACAGCGTCCGGACCATCGCCACGAAACCCACGCCGGTCTCGGAGGCGGACGCCGGAACTATCGGCCAGAACAGGAACCCGTAGTTTGCTTCCCCGCCGACCAGCAGGGGATAGAAGGCGTCACCCGGCAGGTGCGAGAGGTAGCCGAACGCGAACGCCGCGCCGACTCGCCGCCGACCGAGCGCCATCCCCGCCGTCACCGCGAGCGCCGACACCGGGAGCGCCACCAACAGCGAGTGGGCCAGTGAGTGCCCGGAGGGCAGGACACCGACCATCCACGCCAGCGGTTTGTCCACCAAGTCGGGAAACTGCGTGCCGAGCGCCAGCGCGACCACCGGCCACGTCCGGGGCGCTCGACGCCCCAGAACCCGGACGACGAGCGAGTAGCAGAGGTATCCGACCGCGAGATGTTCCCAAGGCCACATGGGCGGAGTTAGCGATGGACGGGCATAGGAATTGGGCTACTGCGAGACGGTAATCCAGACGTGAACGTGGCGATAGGCGTTGTCGGTCGTCGGGTCGCTCGGCGGATTACCCTTGTAGACCAGATAGACCAACCGCAGGTCCTCGCCGGTCATCGTCGGCGTGACCTCGTGGGTGGTCCGCCACGACTCGCCCGCCCGGACCGAGGGCGTGAACGTCGCCAGTTCTTGCTCCTGCAACACTTTCGACCCGCCATTGGTCTTCTGTTCGACGCGCTGGAGTTCGACCACGACCGAGTAGTCGGTCCGACTCCCCTCGTGGTTAGTCAGTTCCACGACGAGGGGCTTGCTCTCCCCGCTTGTGAAACTCCGGGGGTAGTCGTCCGCCACGAGCGTTCCGGTCTCGTTCTGCGAGAGGAGCGAGACGCCGGTGTAACTCGGGCCGGACGCCGGGGCGGCCACCGCGTACCCGACCGCCGCGACGGCGACGACCACCGCCACAGCGAGGCCGACGTTGAGAATCGCGTCGGTCGCCGACCCCCCGGAGAGCGCCCGGCGAGCGCCCTCGGACCACGCCCGAATCGGGAGCGAGAATCGCCTGTCGGCCGGACGCCGGAGTCGCCGAATCGCCCCGAGGACAGAGAACGCCGAGGCCACCCCGGCGACCGACAGCAGGACGGTTCCGGGTACGATGGTCCACGGCGAGAACCCGAGCGCGACCCCGAGGAGGGGAAGCAGGGCCACGCTGATACCGAATCCAAGCGCGGCGCGTTCGCCGCCGGTCAGGCCGTGTTGGCGGGCGTCGGCCACGCTCCAGTTCGCCGCGGCGTCGTCGGGCGTCGCACCGGGGAACAGGAAGGAGACGACCGCGTACCCCGGTGCGAAGAACAACAGCGGAAGCCCGATTGCGACCGCGAGTGGCGTTCCGTACACCCCCGGTTGGGAGAGAAGTGCGACCCCGGCGACGGCGTAGCAGACCACCGCCAGCAGGTCGAGGGGGAGCGCCGGTCGCGCCAGACGCTCGACCAGCGTGTCGTCTGCGGCCTCGTGGCTCATGGGTCGGCCGACCCCCTGCGGACGCTTCGATACCAACCGGAGACGGTTCGACGGCTCATTACACTCGGCCAACGCGCGATTGCCACTTTGTTATCTCCCGTCTGTCACCCCGTAAGGGGAGATTACTCGGATTCGAGCCTCGAAACTCGCCATCGAACCCCCGCCGTCGGGTCCTCGCTCGGGACGCTCTCGACCGAGTTCGACGCCACTCGAATCAGCGTCAGGGACCACCTACGAGCCAATCAGTGCGCGTATAACAAAGGCCCGAACGGCGACACATACTGAGTAACGTTCGCTCCGGCGTCCTCTCCCCGGAGGAACGGCTACAACGCCAGAATAACGCGGTATAACGCTTGGATACCATGCTCTCGAACGATACGACAGTGGTTTTCGACAGGAGGAACGGACGATGAAACGAGCGATTTTGGTCGGCGTACTGACGCTGTTGGTTGCAGGCGCACCGGTCGTCGGCACGGTCGGGGCGGTGAGCGCGCCCTCCGACGCCGGAAACACGTCCAGTCCGCCAGACCGGTGGGCCAAGACGGTCGGGGGTAACGACGACGACAAACTAGCGACCGGCGTGAGAGTCGATGACGGCTACCTCGTCGTCGGATGGTCGAAAAGTCTGACCGACGGCGACGCCCACGACGGCTACGTCGCCATGCTCGACCGGGCGGGCGAGACCAAGTGGGAGAAATCTTACGGCGGGTCCGGCGAGGACAAAATCTTCGACATCGAGACGGTCGAAGACGGCTACCTCGTCGTCGGCGTAACGACCGAGGGCGGGACCGAAGACGGGTGGCTGATGAAACTCGGTCCCGAGGGCCAGAAGCAGTGGGAACGGACCTACGGTTCGAGCGGTCCCGAGGAGTTCTGGTCGGTCGCTCGGTCGGGCGGCAACATCTACGTCGGCGGGTGGGAGAAGGAAGACGGCCACACCCAAGCGTGGGCGATGAAGTTGACCGACAAGGGCAAGGCGGTCTGGAGCGAGACCTACAGCACGCTCCGGTCGGGGTCCGACGAGTACGTCAACTCCATCTTCGTGACCGGCAACGGCGACCTGCTTTTGACCGGGACCACGCAAGGCTCCTCGACCGACCCCTCCGACGGGTGGGTCCTCCGCGTCGATGGACAGGGGGAAGTCGAGTGGGACCGGACCTACGGCGGCCACGAGTTCGACAAGGTTCACGACGCGGTGGCGGCCTCCGACGGCGGGTACGTCCTCGCGGGCCGGACCGCCAGCAAGGGTAACGGCGAACAGGACGGCTGGATGCTCAAAATCGGCGGCGACGGCGAGACGAAGTGGGAACGGACCTACGGCACTCGCAAGGACGACGCCTTCTACGGCATCCACAACGACCCCGACGGCGGCTACGTGGTCTCGGGGACCAAGCACGTCCTCGGCGAGGTCGGTGCCGACGGGTGGGTCCTGAAGACCGACTCGAAGGGCAAGCGCGGGTGGGCCGAGACCTTCGGCGGCGAGTACTGGGACAAGTTCTGGCCGGTCATCGAGGGCCACGGCGGCGGTTACCTCGCAATCGGCGAATCGACCAGTTACAGCGAGAGCAGAGACGGGTGGGTCGTCCGTATCGGCGGCCCGGCGGTCTCTGCCATCGAGGACGCCGACGCGAACGAGTCCGGAACCACGGTGACGCTCGACGACTCGCCGGTCCGGGCGATTACGCTCTCGGACTCGAACGTCTCGGGCGTGGTGTCGGTGGCCGAGGAGCCGAACGTCTCGGCGCTCTCGCCGCCGGGCGATGCGCTCTACGCGGTCACGATGGACGGGCCGAGCGCGCTGGCGAACGGTTCCGCGAACGTCGAGTTCACGGTCCAGACCGGCGTGGTCGAGACCAACCTCTCGGACGTGAAGGTCGCCCAGCAGACCGCCGAGGGGTGGACGATGCTGAAGACGACGGTGGTCTCCGAGGAGAACGGCACGGCGGTCCTCGCTGTCGAAACCGAGGGCACCGGCACGCTGGTCGTGACCGACGTGCCCGCGCCGAGTGCGAGCATCGACGCCGACGAGTCGGTGCTGGTCGGCGAGACCATTGAACTCTCCGCGAGCGGTTCGTCGGCCGCCGGAAACGCCACGCTGGCGGGCTACGAGTGGTCGGTCGGCACTGAGAGCTTCAGCGGTCAGACCGCGAGCGCCGGGTTCGACAGCGTGGGCAATCGTACGGTCGAGTTGACCGTGACCGACCAGAACGGGCTTCAGGACACCGCGACGGCGACCCTCGTGGTCAACGACCGGCCCGAGGTCAGCGTCTCGGCACCCGACTCGGCGACGGTCGGCAAGGCAACCAGCCTCTCGGCCGACGTGACCGACGAGGTGGGCGACGTGACGGTGACGTGGCGCTTCGCCAGCGGGAAAGTCACGGGCGAGTCGGTCGAACACAGCTTCGGGTCGCCCGGCACGCAGACGGTGACGGTGGTCGTGGAAGACGAGTACGGCGCGACCGTGACCAAGGACGTGCAGGTGCAGGTCCAAGCGCAGGGTAGTGACGCGGGGCAGGCGACCGAGACCACGACCGCTGATTCAGGCGGCGAGGTCCCCGGATTCGGTGTCGGTGCCGCATTGGTCGCGCTCCTCGGGGCAGTGGTGGTCGCGGCGCGCCTCCGCGGATAGCCCCGACGTTTCACCCCGCAGTAACGTTTCGTTTCGCTCGGTTTTATGCCGGTACGATGGGCGTAACCTCCCGTTACGGATGGGACGGAAGTGTATACTAAAGAGGCTACCGCGTCTAAAACTGAATACGTCAAGCCGAACGACGGTGATTTACCCTGAGTTGGACAATCCCCACAGCCGACCTCGACGAATCGTTCGAAGAGGGAGAAGTCATGTTCGCTGTCGATGACAGCGACGACGAGCGCACGACTGTCATCGCGGACGTATCGAACGACGAAGCGTATCTGGCGATGCCGTTCGAGGAGTCCCACACCCTCTCGCAGTGGCGATAACGCACCGGGCGGCCCTCCTTCTCCGCGGCTTTCGGCCCGACACCGAACTTTTGCCTTTTTCGATTGGTGGACAGTCGAGACAGCGTTTCGCTCCTCGACTTTTCAACTTCGGCGTGTGCTGGCGCGAGGGACGACTGAACGACCGGAAGGAGTGAAGGAGGTTCGAGGCCCGCGCTCGGTGCGCTTTTCCACCGGGGGCTTCAAGAAAATATCCCAACAGCGGTTCTGCTGTTCACAGATACTTCAAGTCCGACCTCCTCCGCTTACCCCCGAACCCAGAATCACAAATTGCTTTGAAACCCGAGCGCAAACCCCGGACCCATGAACGTCACACTCACCCTGCTGGCACTCCTGACGGGGTTCGTCACGGGCGCACTGTTCACCTTCCTCGGCATCCCGATGCCCGCGCCGCCGGAACTCCCCGGCGTGGTCGGCATCGTCGGCGTCTACCTCGGCTACAAGGCGGTCGAATACTACGACGTTGGCGTGGATATTCTCTCGGTCCTCGGACTGGCCGGGTGAACCGCCGGAGAATACTGGAGGCTCCTCGGCGGTTCCGTTCCGGCATAAAGAAATAATTTTGTTTCCTAAACACCACTTTTCAATTGTAAGGGCCGGTCACGCGGCGGCTCCTCGCCGAGTACCGAACGAGAACCGACTGGAAAACGGTAGTCGAAACGAAAAAACGGAGAACGCCGGAAAGCGGAGGCCGCTCAGTACGAGCGTTCTTTCGGCTCGTAGGTCTTCGCCTCGCCTTCGAGGATGACCGGCTTGTACCAGAGTTCCGGGCTTCCGTCGTTCCACGAGAGCATCGTGTGCTTGAGCCACTCGTCGTCCTTGCGCTCCTGATGCTCCTGTCGCCAGTGGGCACCACGGAACTCGTCGCGGGCCAACGCGCCGAGCGTGATGGCCTCGGCGAGGTCGATGAGGTTCTGGGTCTCGATGGTGTGGATGAGGTCGGTGTTGAACGTGCGCGAGGGGTCGTTGACGTACACGTCCTGATAGGCCTCGCGGACCTCGCGGATGTCTTCGAGCGCCTGCTTGAGGCCCTCCTCGTTCCGGAAGACGTTGACGTTCTCGGTCATCGACTTCTGGAGGTCCTCGCGGAGTTCGGCGTGCTGGATGCCCTCGTCTTTCTCCATTAGCTCCTCGATGCGGGTCCGCTCGCGCTCGACGGTGTGTCGGACCGTCTCGTCGGGTTCGACCACGGCGGCCCCGCCGTCGGCGGCCACGTCCTCGTCGGTCGTGGTGACGGCACCGGGTTCGACCGGCGTTTCGAGGTCGGTCTCCTCCTCGATTTCGCTGGTCTTGCCCGTCGTAATCTCGGCCTCGCCGAGGTCCTTGCCCGCGGCGTGGCGACCGGCGCGCGCGCCGAAGACGATGAGTTCCGGCAGGGCGTTGCCGCCTAAGCGATTCGACCCGTGGACCGAGACGCAGGCACACTCGCCGGCGGCGTAGAGACCGTCGATGAGCGTCTCGCCGTTCTCGTCGGTCTCGATGCCGCCCATCTCGTAGTGCTGGCCGGGCTTGACCGGCATCGGTTCTTCGAGGCCGTCCACGCCCTCGAAGTCCCGCGCGAGGTGGAGGATGTTTTCGAGTCGGTCGGTGATGCGTTCCTCGCCGAGGTGGCGCATGTCGAGGTAGACGTACTCGTCCTCGACGCCTCTGCCCGCGTTGACCTCCGTGAGTTCGGCGCGCGACACCACGTCGCGGGAGGCCAGTTCCCCGGCGTTGTTGGCGTAGCCGTACTCGAACATGAACCGCTCGCCCTCGGAGTTGTAGAGGATGCCACCCTCACCGCGCACGCCCTCGGAAATCAGGACCCCGGTGGAGGGGAGCGTGGTCGGGTGGAACTGGACGAACTCCATGTCTTCGAGGGGCACGCCGGCGCGGTAGGCCATCGCGGCACCGTCGCCGGTGTTGGCCACCGCGTTGGTTGTGTGGTCGTACACCTGCCCGGTGCCACCGGTGGCAAGGATGACGCCGTTACGCGCCTTGAAGCCCTCGACCTTGCCGGTCTTGATGTCGTAGGCGACGACGCCGTGACACTCGCGGTCCGCCGGGTCGTCGTGGTCGGTGACCGCGAGGTTCGAGACGTACCACTCGTCGTAGACCTGAATCCCGCGCTTGACGACCTGCTCGTACATCGTGTGGAGCATGTGGTGGCCGGTCTCGGCACCGGCGTAGGTCGTCCGGGCGAAGGATAGGCCGCCGAACGGTCGCTGGGAGACCCGGCCGTCGTCCTCGCGGGAGAACGGCATGCCCCAGTTTTCGAGTTGGATGGTCTCGCCGGGACTGTCCTGTGCGAGGGTCTCGATTGCGGGGGCGTCGCCGAGGTAGTCCGACCCCTTCATCGTGTCGTAGGCGTGGAGTTCCCAGTCGTCGCCCTCGCGGAGCGCCGCGTTGATACCGCCTTCGGCCGCGCCGGTGTGGGACCGGACGGGGTGGAGTTTCGTGACGATGGCCACGTCCGCGCCCTCCTCGTGGGCCGCGATGGCCGCACGGAGTCCGGCACCGCCGCCGCCGATTACCAGAACGTCGTGTTCGTGCATAGTTTGTGATTCTCTGTTGTAGTTGGTCTACCAGAACTTGAGGTTCTGCTTGACCGCTTCTCGCTTGAGTTCCTGAATGTGTTCGGTCAGCGGGATGTCCTTCGGACAGACGTTGGTACAGGAGAACTGGGTCTGGCACCGCCAGACGCCGTGTTCTTGGTCCATCACGTTCAGCCGATGCTCCTTCATGTTCTCGCCTTCCCGCTCGTCCATGGCGAACCGGTAGGCCTTGTTGATGGCCGCCGGACCGAGGTACTGGTTGTCCCCGGCCGCGATGTTACACGACGACATGCAGGCACCGCACCAGATGCACCGCGTGGACATCTTGATTTTCTCGCGGTTGTCCCGAGTCTGGCGGTACTCTTCGAGGTCACCGCCGGACTCCTCTTCCGGTTGGAAGAAGGGTTCGACCGCGTGCATCTGGTCATAGAAGTGTTCCATGTCCACCACGAGGTCCTTCACCACGTCCTGATGGGGCAGGGGTTCGACCCGAACCGGGTTGTCGAGGTCCGAAATCTGGGTCTGACAGCCGAGGCGCTGTCGGCCGTTGATGAACAGCGCGTCGGAGCCACAGACCGCCTGCCGACAGGAGTGACGGAAGGTCAGCGTCGTGTCGAAGTGGTCTCGGGCGTAGATGAGCGCGTCGAGGACCGTCATCCCCTTCTCGCGGGGGACGTAGAAGTCGTCGAAGCGCGGTTCCATCTTGCCTTCGACCTCCGGGTCGTACCGGAACACCTTGAGGAGAACCGCGTCCTCGTCGGGTTCGGCGGGTTGGGCCGCCGCCTGCTCGCGCCGTTGGCGCGTGGCGTCGCGCTCGGCCCGCCGTCGGTCGCCCGGCGACTCTTGGGGTTCGACCGAGGTTTCGGTCTCTTGGGTCTCGGGGTCGGTCTGTTCTTGCTCTTCGGGTACTTGCGTGCTCATGAGTTACATCACTCCGGACATGACGAGTGCGAGGTAGGTGCCCTGTGCCGCCAGCGCGAGGCCCGCGATGGCGAGGATACCCTTCACGGCGGTCTTCTTGCCGCCGGTCAGGCCCTGATTCAGCAGGGCGGCGTAGACGCCGTTGACGCCGTGGAAGGTCGCGGTCAGGAGGAACAGCACCATCGTCAGCAGGTAGCCCCACTGCTCCATCCGGGCGCTGGTCCCGGCGAAGGTGACCTCCGAGGCGTGGTTGACGAAGTGCAGGAGGAAGAAGTGGAACGCCAGCACCACGACGAGGAAGGCCGCCGTTATTCGCTGGAGGAACCACGAGAGGCTTCCGCTCTGGAACGACGAGTAGCGCTCGGCCATCTCAGAACGCCCCCTCCAAGAACGTCGGAACACTTGCCAGTACGATGACGCCCGTGACGACCAGCGATGCGTAGAAGCTCTTGTCCTGTTGCTCGAGTCCGAGTCCGAGGTCCACGAACAGCAGACGGACCCCGTTCAGGATGTGGAAGACGGCGACTGCCAGCAGACCGACTTCCATGACGCGGACGACGAGCAGGCTTTCAAGCCCCTGAATCGTGTCGGTGTACGCGGTCGCACCGGTCGTTGCGGTACTCAGCACGGCGATGTGGGTGAACAGGTAGCCGATGAGTACCCACCCGGTGAACTTGTGAAGTATCCAGGCCCACATCCCGGCCGTGAACTCCCGCCACCGGCCGAAATCTTCGATGAGGCCTCGATTGTACGATTGACTCATACTTGTCCGTTCGGGGAGTTGGACTGTGGGCAAATAGAAGTTTCTACCTACTTCCGGACTCGAAGCCGATGGCCGCGTTCGATTTCCGAACAGACATCTCGGCTCGCCGTCAGTCGAACCCCTCCGCCGCCCGTTCGTACTCGGCGAAGGTCGATTCCGCCCAGTCGAGGACCTCCTCGGCGTCGGTTTCGATGAGCGCCCGCGGGATTCCGTCGTCGTCCTCGACGCCGACGTGGACCGTCTCGTCGTAGAGGCCGAGGAAGTACGGAATCGTCCCGTCGTACACCGAAATATCGACGCGCCCGGTATCGACCATCTCCCTGATTTTCTCGGCGTAGTGGGGCTTGGCCCGCAACTGCTCGGCCACGTCCGGTTGGACCACGACGTGTTGGCGTTGGTCGTCCTCGACCGCAGACGCTCGCCCGGCCTCCAGTTGATTCAGGCCGACCGCGGGCAAAAGCGCCCGAAACGTCTCGGCCTGCGAGGCCACGTCGGCGTGGCGGTTCGCCGGCGCGTAGGGGTCGCTCGGCGTCGAGACGATGACCTCGGCGTCCGCGAGACACCCGAAATCGAGGGCGAACTCCTCGACCGGAAGCCACTCCAAGGCGGGTCTGAGGCGTTTCATCGTCTCGACGCGCTCCTCGAAGCGCCGGTACTCCGCGGTCGCGAGTCGGCCGAAGGTGGTCGGGCGATACTCGCCCGCCGAGTGGGTCACGAGGCCCCGCGATTCGAGTTCCCGAATACTTCTATCGACTGTCGAGCGCGAGCAATCGAGGTCCTCGACCAGTTCGCGCTTGTCTTTCCCGGACTCTCGGACTGATTCGAGCGCGTCGATACGCTGTTCGAGGACGTCCAATAGCGGTTTACGAGCGATATTCGAACACATGTGGCCACCGAGTAGAGAATGTCAATAGGATACAAAATATACGTACTGGAGCCAATCGGGGCGCTCGTCTCCGGAATTAATCAGTGTACCTCGCTCTGGCATTTCCCGGCGTGGATTTTGTACTATGGCGCAGAGTGAGTAGAGAGTACTGGCTTCTTCGCGCAAACTCTCGTCTCTTTATCGGCTCTCGGGGACCGCCGGGGGTGGCGTCGGCGTCTCGACCGATTCGCTCTGGGCGCGTTCCCGCTTGAGGGCCTTCCGGGTGTTGGCGGAGAGTTCGACCATGTGACACAGGGGGTTGCCGGGATAGACGACCGGATTCTCCAGCACGCCGACCAGCAGGCCGGTGAAGGGTGCTTCGACCGGTTCGCGGTCGGTCTTGAAGGGGTTGGTAATCGTACAGATGGTGTCGCCCTCGTAGACCAGCGACCCGCGCTCGTGGTGCATGTCTACCAGTCCGCCGGCGTCGGCCCGAATCCACGTCTTCTCCTTATCGTCGTCGATGATGGTGCGCCAGCCGGGCCACTTCACCGCGTCGGTGCGGTGGACGCTGTACTCGGCGAGGACGCTCGCGACGCCCTCCAGTCCGCGGTCGATGAACTCGCGCTGGAAGCGGTGGGCCTCGCCCATCTCGATGGTGATGGTCGGGATGCCGTAGTCGGTGGCCTCCCGGCGCAGGGTTCCCGAGGGACCCTCCGAGGAGATAACGACGTTCGACCCGAACGCCTTGGCGAGGCGGGCGACCTCGGGGTTAGCCATGTCGGCCCGGACGTGGAGCATGTTGGTTCGCCCGCGGGTCGAGGTGTGGAAGTCCAGACCGAGGTCGCAGGGCGCGATGAAGTTCCGGAATATCTGGTGGGCCATTCGCTTGGCGCTGGTGGACCCTGCTCGGCCGGGGAACGAGCGATTCAGGTCCCGGTCGTAGATGGGGAGATACCGCTCTTGGGCGAGAAAGCCGGGGACGTTCAGGACGGGCATGCAGACCAGCGTGCCACAGAGGTCCTCGTGGTTCCACTCGTGGGCCACCTCGCGGACGACCTCGATGCCGTTGAGTTCGTCGCCGTGGGCCGCCGCCGAGAGGAACACCTTCGGGCCGGGTTCGGCCCCGTTGACGATGGTGACGGGGATGCGAACCGGGTCGCCCAGATACGTCTCGCTGATACCGTAGCGGACGTTCTGGGTCTCGCCCGGCTCGACGATGCCGCCGTTGTAGGTAAACGCCTCCGGGTCCGCGTCCGCATCCGAACCGGTCATACCTCTCACTCGGACTCCGGCGTATATAAAGGCGGGGAGACACGACGGGCGAGACCTTACTTTCGTTCTGGCGGAGTTCGATATTCCCCTTTTTAAGGGATGCCGTACAATATTCAGATACCAATGACTGCAGATGGTTCTACCGTGAAGGTGGGTGTGCTGAGTCTCCACAACAGCAAAGAAACGAAAGCGATTCTGAACGCGGTCGAGGACCTCGGTCACGAACCGTTCTGGCTCCGCGAGGAGAACACGGCGGTCCGCCTCTCGGACGGCGAAGTCGTCCTCGAACCCGAGGTGGACATCGTGGCGAATCGACTCCTGCTGTCGAACACCGAACAGCCCTCGGAGGCGGTCGGACTGGCGAAGATATACGACAGCGTTCTGCCGGTGCTGAACGACCCGAACTCCGTGATGACGGCGATTCACAAGTTCTCGACTGCGACCGCGCTGGCCGACGCCGACATCCCGGTGCCCGACGCCCTGCTGGCGCTGTCGAACGACCGCCTCAACGACGGCCGGGACGACTTCGGCGAGGAGGCCGTCTACAAGACCGCCATCGGGACCCACGGCGGCGGGACGTGGAAGGTCGGCCCCGACGAACTCGTCAATCCCCGCGTCGGCGACCGACAGGCGTTCCTGCAGGAACTCATCGAGCGCGACGAGGGCGAACACCGCGACCTGCGGGTCTACGTCGTCGGCGACCGCATCATCGGCGCGATGAACCGCTACGCGCCGGACAACGACTGGCGGACCAACGTCGCGCTCGGCGGTGCCGTCGAGGACGCGACCGAAAATCTCCCCCGAGAAGTGGCGAACATCGCCCGCGACGCCGCCGAGGTCATCGGTCTCGACTACGCCGGCGTGGACCTCATCGAGGGCCACGACGGGTGGTACGTCCTCGAAGTCAACCCGACCGCGGGCTTCAAGGGCCTGTTCAAGGCGACCGGCCGGAGCGCCGCGCCCTACATCGCCCAACTCGCCATCGAGCGCGGCGGCGGCACCGTGGACGAGGCCAAGGTCGATGACCTGACGGCCTCGCTGGACGACTCGGTGCCCGCCTGCAAGCCGATGCCCAAGGACATCGGGTCGGGCGAACCCATCGTGGTCGGCTACACCGAGGAGGTCATCCTGAGCGGCACCAGCGGGTCCGAGACGGTCATCGCCAAGTCCGACACCGGCGCGACCCGGACCAGCATCGACACCAAACTCGCGGCCGAAATCGGTGCCGGTCCCATCAAGAGCATCGCCAAGGTCAAGTCCGGGTCGAGCAAGTCGAGTCGCTCCCGGCCGGTCGTGGACGTGGTGGTCGGCGTCGGTGGGAACCGCCACACCGTGACCGCCAGCGTCGAGGACCGCGGGCACATGGATTATCCGGTCCTACTGGGCCGCGACATCCTGAAGCACTATCAGGTCAACGTTCAGAAGCGCGTGGACCAAGAGGAGGAGAGCGAGGAGGAAGAAGAAGAACACACCGAGGAGTAACTACGAGACTCTGAAACGCCCTTTGAATTTCTTTTAGAAATAATATTATATTATAAACAAATAATATCATTGCCCACGCTCGAACGGGTCGGTCCCCGGAGTTTTATCTCGGAGACTGTGGTACTGGATGGCATGTCAGAACGCGGGGCCAGACAGACCAAGCCAGCGACCAGTCGGCGGCGACAGTCGTGGTCCGGGTGGGGCGAGGCCCGCGTGGACGAGAAGGACAGAATCGGCGTCTTCTTGGACGACGTGACCTACGCCTTCGCCGACGTGTCGGTCCTGAGCATCCCGATTCTGTTCCACCTGCTGACCGTGGCGACGAACTCGTGGTTCGGCCTCAAGTTCGGGGCGCTGGTCGCGTGGCTGACGATGGTCCTCGGCGCGGCGGTCTTTCGAGGCGGCTGGATAACCCCGCTGGCCACCGACGAACCCGGCTGGGTGGCGATGACGCCATGGTTGGTGGTCCTCCGACTCGGTTACTACAACGGTGCGCTGGCGCTGGCGGCCTACGGCGGCCGCGCCCTGAGCGAGGCCGTCTCGCCCGCCGCGTCGGTCGGGTTCGCGCTGGTGGTCGGCGCGCTCGCAGTCGGGGTGTTTCCGCGGATTGCGGACGGGTTCTACGAGGACGTGGCGAGGTGAGGGGATTCGGTAGTGTTCGGACCCGATGTTACGGGTTCGAGTAGGAAGAACGAGGTTTCGAAAGCCCTCGCGCGGTTCGCCCTTTCAATCCGCCGAGGAGGTCGGGTTATCACCCGAGCGCAATCAGGTGGTGAGTGCCAACAGAAGTCCTACCCGAGAAAGTCCAAAACCTCGTCGGCGACCGCATCGGGGGCCAGCGCGTGGGCCAGATGCCCCCGGCCGTCGAGTCGCCGGACCTCGCTGTCGGCGATTCGGTCGGCCAACTCGTCGGCGGTCTCCCGGAGGTGGGCCGGACTCTCGGACCCCCAGAGGACCAACGTCTCGGCCCCGAGTTTCGGGGTTTCCGGCGGGCGGTACATCATCACGGCGTCTAGCTCCCGGCGGGTCGCGTCCGCGAACCCGACTCGCTGGTCCCACATCGGCATGTTGGCTATCATCGGTTCCGGAAGCCCCAGACCCTCCCGGAGGAACCACTTCAGCGCGGCCTCGTCGCTGTCCTCGCTGGCCTGCGCGGTCAACTGGGCGGCCATCTCGGTGTGGGCCTCGCGGTGGGGTTCGAGAAGGACCGGCGGTTCGTGCAGAATCAGTTCCGCCACCGCGTCGGTCCGCCGGGCGGCCTCCAGCGCGCAGACCCCGCCGAAGGAGTGGCCCCAGAGCGCGACCTGCTCGTCGTCGCTCGCTTCCTTCGCGGCCTCGATGACCGCCAGCACGTCCTCGACTTCCCGGTCGAAGACGTAGCCGTCGGCGTCACCGCTGGCTCCTCGGCCCCTGCGGTCCATGGCGAACAACTCGAAGTCGTCTTCCAGTAGCGGCCGAATCGGTTGCCACGTACTTTTGAAGTCGTTGCTCCCGTGGACGAGGACCAGCGGTCTGCCCTCGCCGTAGCGTTCGTAGGCGATTTCCACGCCGTCGGCGGATTCGAGCGAGTCCATCGGTTGCGTTCGCTTTCGGCCCGGCGATAAAACTCCTTGCTGAATCGAGGCCGTAGCCTGATTAGCCAGTAGTCCCTACCCCGTCCCGATGACCGACGAAGCCATCGCAGAACTTCGGGCGGACCCGGACCTCGGGCCGCTTGTCGCCGAGTACGGCCCGCTGACCATCGAACCGACAGACGACTTCTACCGGCGGTTCGTCGTCTCCATCCTGCGCCAGCAGGTGTCGATGGCGTCGGCGTCTGCGACTCGGGAACGCCTGTTCGACCGAGTGGAACCGACGCCCGAGACCATGCTGGCGGCCGACCCGCAGGTCCTCCGGGACGCCGGCCTCTCGCGCCAGAAGACCGAGTACGTCCGGAACGTCGCCGAGGCGTTCGTCGAGGAGGGCTACTCGCTCGACTACTTCGCCGGAGTTCCCGACGAGGAGGTCGTCGCGGAACTCACCGCAATCAAGGGCGTCGGGACGTGGACCGCCAAGATGCAACTGATGTTCTCGCTCGGCAGGCCCGACGTGTTTCCGGTCGGTGACCTCGGCATCCGGAAGGGCATCGAGAAGGTCTTGGACGCCGAGATGACCCGGACCGAGATGGTCGAGGCCGCCGAGCGGTGGGCACCGTATCGAAGCTACGCCAGCCTCTACCTCTGGCGGGCGGACGAGGACATCACCGAGAGCGTCGGCGAAGTGACCGGATTGTAGCGGGGCGGGCGGAGAACAGAAACGATAGCAAGGGGACTGAGGCGGCTTCAGAGAGACCGAGAGCCGAAACGCGCCGGGGACCGACCGGGGCGAGCGTCAGCGGAGTTTCAGACGACGTTCTCCTCGCGGGCGGCGAGGTCGAGGTACTCCGAGATGGGCTTCTCGTCGTCCTCGGCGAGGGTCACGTAGCCCTCCTCGGGGTCGAACGTGACGGCGTCGGCTTCTTCGAGTCGGGGGAGTTGACTGTGGTAGAGGTCGGCGAGGACGCGCTCGTCGTCCACCGGGTCGCCGGCCTCGCTCTCCCACGAGGCGACTTGTTCGGCGAGTTCGTCGAGCGACACCGCACCGCCCTCCTCGCGGAGGTGGTAGAGGACGTACCGACGGCGGCGGTTCGAGAGGAGGTCGAGCGTGGCGTCGAGAGCCGGTGAGATGCCGCTGTTCCCTCCGGCGAAGCCGGCGGTCACGTCCGGGGCGTCCGTATTCATGGTGCAACTGCTACTGGATACTCCGGGACAAAAAGCACGGTACCTAAACGATTAGGTGCGGTGGTCTCACCCCGGCTCAAACGCCGTTTTTAGTCAGTAGAACGTCATGTAATGGCCGTCAGGGTCGCGCACTCGGCGGGCCTCGTCGGCGTTCTCCGCGACCACTGTGGCGTCCGAGGCCACTCGCTCGACAGCGCAGGCGTCCCCGCGAACTGCTTCGACTGCGGCGGCGGGGTCGTCGGCCTCGAAGCCAACGTCCACGTGGAGGCCGCCGCGGGCGTCGGCGATGCCGAGGTGTGGCTCCCAGAGTTCGAGGTCCACCGGGCCGGAGAGGCGGACGCGCTTTCGGTCGCCGCCGCGGTCCACTACCTCGAAACCGAGGGACTTGTAGAACGATTCTGCGCGCGAGAGGTCCTCGACCTCCAGCACGATTTCGAAGATGTCGGTGATTGCGCCGTCTCCACTGCCGCCGTCGTTCGGTTCGCCGCATCCGCCGATTTCGACGCAGTTCCCGTCGGGGTCGTAGAAGTATAGCGACTTCGACCCGCCGAAGTCGAACTCCGTGAGGTCGAACGACTCCGCGAGTCGGTCACGCCACTCGTCGTACCGGTCGGGTGGCGCAGAGAAGGCGTAGTGGGTGTGAACCCCGCCGCGGGGGACTCCACCGGGTTCTCGGAGGACGAGGAGGTCGCCCCCGGCGTCGAAGACGACTTCGCCGTCGTCCGCCCGGCGTACTGGCAGGTCGAGGTGGGTCGTGTAGAAGTCGCGTGCGCGGTCGAGGTACTTCGCTTCGAGAGCCAACCATCCCAGACCCGAGAGCATGGCTTCGAGGTACGCACGCCCGGCGCTTAAGTCACGGGGACGGTCCGGGAACCGCCCGCGACATCGTTCGCCCGTAGCAGTGGGGATTTTGAGGGTTCGGTCCCTACGAACCGATATGCCGCTGAAAAAGAGCCAACCTGCGACGGACTACGAGGAGATAGACCGGTGGGACGGGGGCGTCGGCTGGATTGCCCACCCGAACGAGACCATGCTCCGGGCGAGCCACGCCATCGAGACCGACGAGGGCGTCTGGGTCGTCGACCCGGTGGACGCCGAGGGCATCGACGACCTGTTCGCGGAGTTCGGCGACGTGGCCGGGGTGGTCGTCCTGCTGAACCGCCACTACCGGGACGCAGACGAAATCGCCCAGCGCCACGACGTGCCGGTGTACGTCCCCTCGTGGTTCGACCGGGTGGACGAGATGGAGGCCCCGCTCCGGCGGTTCGACACGACGCTTCCCGGCACCGACTTCCGGGTTCTGAACGTCTTCGACTCCTTCGGGTGGGAGGAGGCCGCCCTCTACGACGACGAGTCGGGAACCCTCGTGGTGGCCGAGAGCGTCGGCAACGCGCCGTACTTCACCACGCCGGGCGAGCGCCTCGGGGTCCACCCGATGATGCGCCTCACGCCGCCCTCGGTCCTGCGCGGCCTTCGGCCAGAGCGAGTGCTGGTCGGGCACGGACGCGGCGCACTGGACGACGCCGCCCGAGTCCTCGAGGACGCCCTCGGCGGGTCGCGCAGACGGACGCCCAAACTCTACGCCGAGAACCTGCGGATGCTGGTCCAGCGGTAGTCGCGGGTGGCGATTCGGCGACGCTCCGGACCGCCGGTCAGGCAGTATCGTTATACGCGAACGGGCCGAAAGGGGCGTGTGGTTTACGTAACGCGGGGACTGGTGGACGTGCTACTCGAACTCGCTGTCGAGGCCGACCCCGACGAGACCACGGTTTCGCTCGCGGTCACGCCGGCCGCGGAGTTCGAGGACTTGGACGACGTGCCACCCGATGCGTCGGTGTTCACCCACTTCTACCCGCCGGAGGCCGGCAAATCGATAACCGCCGTCTTCGGCGTTGACCTGTCGGTGCCCGCCGGCCAGACGCAGGGCCGGTTCATCTCTCATCCTCGCGGGAACCTCGAAGTGAACAAGACCGACGACCTCCACGAGGCCATCTTGGTCGCGGTGCCGCCGTGGGACGAGGCGTCGCTGGCGGCGTTCGACCGGTCGGGCCGGCGTCAGCCCTTGGACATCGTGGACGCCGAGCCGCCCGCCGAATCGCTGGCGTAGTCCCTTGTGACGTCACTCCGGCGCTGGCGACGCTACTCCAAGTAGCCGAGTTCCTGCAGTTGGCCCGTAATCTCCTCGAACTCGGCTTCGGTGAGTTCGCCCTCCTTCTGGTGCTGGATGACGATGCTCCGGAGCAGGAACCGCACGAGGTCGCTCGTGCTGGAGAAACTGGTCCCCTCGATTGTGTCGTCCACGCGGTCGGCGAGGTCCTTCGGAATCGAGACGGTGGTGTACTCGGTCATGCCAGCAACTGGGGCGGCGCGCGGGATAGATGTTGTCCTCCGCGAGGCGGGTTGTCCTCCGCGAGGCGGGTCCTCGCTTACGCTCGCTCCTCTCGCTCGAAGACGAGCGCGTAGTGGTACGGCGGGAGGTCCACCTCGCGCTTCGGCGTGAACGCTCCCACGTCGAGGACGGCCGATTCGGTCTCGTCGGGAGCCATCCGTAGGTCGGTCGGCGGGCCGCGCGGGCCGCCGGCAATCTCGGTCTCCTCGCGGGGTCGATTGCGCCAGTTGACGACCACGAACCGGCCGCCGGGTCCGAGCGCCTCGGATACTTCTCGGACGAACTCGGCTCTGTCGTCCACGCCGTGGAAGGCGTTTGCCACGAGCGCGACATCGACCGATTCCGGGAGGAGTCCGGCGAGGTCCCGAGCGTCGCCCCGAATCGGCTCGACGTTCTCGATTCGCTGGTGGTCTGCGAGCGCGGCGAGTTCGCCGAGGAACTCCTCGTCCAACTCGACCGCGTAGACCGTCGCCGGTTCGACGATTCGCGCCGCAGGGAGCGCGAAGTACCCGTTCCCGCACCCGACCTCGGCCACGCTGTCGCCCGGTTCGAGACCGAGTTTCCGAAGCGTCTCGCCGGGCGTCGGCCACAGTTTGCCCCACCAGTCCCAGTCCGGCAAGCCAGTATTTTGGAACTTGTCCATTACTGTCGGGTCGGGTCCTCGGGCGGAAAAGCGTTTTCCGTCCGAGTACGAAGGTGACAGCGAGTACTGCCTTCTATCGGATGCAGGAAATAAAAATCGTTCTTAGAAACAGAATAGTAATTCTTTAACTTGTATTTTGATAGTTTCTCGGACGGGAAGCTACATCCCCATGTCGTCGGCGGCGTCGGGCACCGGCAAGTCGTGGGGCGAGACGCCCAGCAGTTCCCCGGCGTGGTCCAGCGCCATGTCGAACCCGTAGTAGCGTTCGAGTTCGTCGCCGTCGGCGCTCGGCCGGACCTTCAGCATGGCGTAGCCCTCGATGTTCTGGGCGATTGCGGCGGTTGCGTGCTTGGTCGAGAATTCGAGGACGCGCTCCTCGTCGGTCTCGAAGTAGCGGGCGGTGATTCCGTCGTTTTCGGCCTCCTGCTCGGCGGGGTCCTCGTCGGTCATAACTGGCGGTTAGGAGCGGTGACAGTCGAAGGTACCGATTCGTCTCGATGTTCGGCGCGACGACCGCCCGGTTCCCGACCGCAGTAGATTTATGGATAACCGCGTGGCACCTCTGCCGGGGTTGAGCAACGATGCCAAAGCACATGGCCTGTCGAGAACACGGAATGGACTGCGACTTCGAGATCACCGACGAACACGAGGACGAGATGGTGGACTTCATCCAGATTCACGCCCGGTCCCAGCACGACATGAACGTCTCGGAGGACGAGGCCCGAGACATGATGGAGAACACCTGAGCGGGCCACCGAGGCGACCAATTTTTCTCGCGGCGAAGCGCAAGCGTCGTAGTCGCGGACACCGATTGCCCGACCATGACCAGATGGCTCCAGAGCGGGCGGCGGCGCGACATCTGCGCCCTGCTCTACGGCGAGGGACCGCTTCGCGGGCAGAGTCTCAAGACCCGCCTCGAAGACCACTACGACACCCATATCGACTCGAAATCCTTCTACGGGGCGGTCAAATCGCTCGAAGGCAAGGGCTTCGTGGAGAAACGCACCGAGGGGATTCACGACGCCTACGCGCTGACCGAGGCGGGCCAGAAGCGCGTCGAAGACCACTTCGAGTGGATGCGCCGAAAAATCGAATCGGGGACGGAGCGCGAGTCGGCGGACTCCTCCGGCGATGCACAGCCTTAACCACCGGTCGCTGAGTAGCCGGGGTCATGGGCCGAGGAGTCGCGTACGACGACTTCGAGCAGTACGTCCGCGATACCCTCGCGGAAGCGACCGGTTACACCTGCACGAAGCAGTACGAGGTCGGCAAGTCCGGCAACCGGTGGAAGGTCGATTGTGTCCTGTTGGGCGACCACGACCTTCGGAAGGGGTACGTCGAGGTCAAGGAGACCTCCCGGACCTCGAACCGGAGTACCTACATCAACCACATGCGGCGGGCCTACGCCGAGATGGGCGATTTCAGACAATTCGACGTGCCGAAAGCCGTCGTCGTGGCCGACAAGTGGAATACCGGGGGTACCGACTGGAACGCGATGCTTGACTCCATCGACTGTATGCTCGTAGACATCGACAACATCGAGCGATTCGTCGCCGAACTCGACGCCTGAAAAAGCCGAAAGCGAATAGAGAACGAAGACCAATCAGTCCAGCAGTTCGTTCGCAATCGTGTTCCGCAGGACCTCGCTGGTCCCCTCGTAAATCTCGTTGAGTTTCGAGTCTCGGTAGTACCGCTCGGCGGGGAAGTCCTTGGTGTAGCCGTAGCCGCCGTGAATCTGGACGCCCTCGTTTGCGACCTCGCGGGAGATTTCCGAGGCGTAGAGTTTGGCTTGGGCGGCCTGCTTGATGTAGTCCTCGCCGCGAATCTTCCGGTCGGCGGCGCGGTGCATCAGCATCTTGGCGGACTGAACCTTGGTGTCCATGTCGGCCAGTTTGTGCTGGATGGTCTGGAACTCCGAAATCGGCTGGTCGAACTGCTCGCGGTCTTGGGAGTACTCCAGCGCGTCTTCCAGCGCGGCGCGAGCGATACCGATGGACCGCGCGGCGATGGTGATGCGCCCGCCGTTCAGGGTCTTGAGAGCGTGGACGAACCCTCTGCCCTCCTCGCCCAGCAGGCGGTCCTCGGGGATGCGCATGTCGTCGAACCGGAGTTCGGCGGTCGGACAGCCCTTGTCGCCGAGTTTGTCCTCGGTGCCTTCGACGTAGAAGCCGTCGTCCTCCTCTGGCCGGACGACGAACGAGGAGATACCCTTGTTCCCGGCCTCGGGGTCGGTCTTGGCGAAGACGGTCACGGTGTCGGCCACCGAACCGTTGGAAATCCAGAGCTTACCGCCGTTGACGACGTACTCGTCGCCGTCCTTCTCGGCGGTGGTGTCCATCGCGGGCACGTCGGAGCCAGCGCCGGCCTCCGAGAGCGCGAACGCGCCGATGTCCTCGCCCTGATTCAGGGGCGTGAGGTACTCCTGCTTCTGGTCCTCGTCGCCGAACTCGTAGAGCATGTTGCCCGCGAGGCTGGTGTGGGCCGCGACGACGGTGCCCAGACCGCCCGACCCGCGGGAGATTTCTTCGAGACCGATGGCGTAGGAGTGGTAGTCGAGGCCCGCCCCGCCGTACTCCTCGGGGAAGGGCATCCCCATCAGGCCGAGGTCAGCCATCTCGTCCACGAGGTCCTCGGGGAACTCGTCTTCTTTGTCGATTTCGTCGGCGCGGGGTTTGATTTCTTCGTCGGTGAACTCCGCTACCATGTCGCGTATCTGCTTCTGCTCGGCGGAGAGACTGAAGTCCATGCCCAAATCTTGCGGGGGAGCGACCCTTTAGTTTTCCCTTCGGCGTCGGAGGGGGTGCTGTCGGGAGTCTACTGGCTCGGCATACTCTCGCTCAGAAGCTTCGGCCCGCCGACCAAAGTCTCGTCGGGGTAGTTCGGCTGACTACAGTAGCTTCTTCCGGATGTCGTCGGCCGTGACCGCGCCCTGAATCAGCCACGAGGCCGCGGGGTGCTTGGGCGCGACGCTGGCCGCCCCGAGGAGCAGGAAGGCTCGCTTGGGCTTGCCGTTCTTCAGCGCGAGGACGGCCTGAACGAGGAAAGATGCGACGTTGAGCTTGTTCTTTCGAACGTCTATCGGTTTCCCCGCCAGCACCTTCGCGGCGTCTTTCGGCGTCGGAATCATGTCCGAAACGTCGGTTCGGACGAGGGTAAGCGTTGGGCCGGGAATCGGTCGGTCTCTCCCGCGCGACGCTGGCGGTAAATTCTAAGATTTTTGCTCAAGCTTTTCAATCTCGGGTTCCTAGGTCCCACAAGTAAATGGATACGGAGCCGCCCACCGAGCGCCCAGCGGACGACGACATCGACTGGTGCTTCGATGCCGTCCAAGGCGTCTCTCGAACGTTCGCCATCACTATCGACGTGCTGGAGGAGCCGATGGCCTCCTACATCTGCGTCGGCTACCTCCTCTGCCGAGTCGCAGATACTGTCGAGGACGCCGGCCACATCCCGCCCGAGGAGCAAGCCGACCTCCTCCGGCAGTACGACCGGGCGCTCGACCCCGACGACCCGACCACCATCGAGGAGTTCCGGACCGAGGTCGAACCGTGGATTCCCGACGAATCAGACGACGACTGGGACGTCGTGGCCCAGTCGCCCCGCGTAGTCGCCACCTTCGAGTCGCTGGGCGCGGACGCCCAGTCGGCCATCTACCCGCCGGTGAGCGAACTGGTCTCCGGGATGGCCGAGTTCGTGGAGCGCTATCAGGACGACGGCGGCCTCCGAATCGGCACCATCGACGAACTGGAGGAGTACTGCTGGTACGCCGCCGGCACCGTCGGCGAACTCATCACGAATCTGGTCGCCCAAGACGTGGACGACCGGCGCGCCGAAGTCCTCCGGGCGAACGCGAGAGGATTCGCGCTTCTCCTCCAACTGGTCAACGTCGCCAAGGACGTGTCCGACGACTTCCGCGAGGAGAACAACGTCTACCTGCCGGCGACGTGGCTCCGGGAGCGCGGCGTCAGCCCCGCGAACGTCACGGCACCCGAGAACGAAACCGCGGTCGCTGGCGTCATCCGGCGCGTGACCCACCACGCTCGGGGCTACATGGACGACGCCCAGCGGTATCTGGAGGTCCTACCCGAATCGCAGGGCAACACCCTCGAAGCGTGGGCGATTCCCTTCCTGCTTGCGGTGGGCACCAGTCGGGAACTGCTGGAGCGCCCCGAGGACGTGGTGCAGGAGGGCGGCGTGAAAGTCTCGCGCTCGGAAGTGATGGGACTGATTCAGTTGTTCAAGTCGGGCGACGTCGAGCGCGAGAATATCGGCGAGTTGCGGTCGCAGTTGGAGGACGAACCGTTCTCGCCGACATAGCTCCCGGACGTGAGAGTGTTTCTTTACGCAACCATAACGTGTCTCTTAGACATCTATGTATTGCTTACCGCGTGATGTGCGTCGGTTCGACTGTGTATCGTCACCAACAGCCACACCGTTATCCGGCTAGCCATCCTACGACTGAGGATGGCAGATACGAAAGACGGTCGAGAGAAGAAAGCGAAGAATCAGGAACGACGCCAGCAGGAGCGCGAGATTGCGGAGGCGCGCAACCGTGCCGACGAGGCCGAACCGCCGGGCGAGGAGGCCGACGAAACCCAGCGACAAAACGAAGGCTCGGACGCACCGCGAGCGTGTCACCGTCGCGGTTGTGACGAACCGGCGGCGTTCTCGGTCCTCGAACGATATCAAGAGGAGACCGGCCACGGTGCGGTCGAAGCGGAGGCGTTCTTGTGTCGTGACCACACCGCCGAGGAGAGTCCCGCGAACCTCGATGCCGCCTACGAAGACTACGTGTTTCGAGTCGAGCAGATACGAACGACGAGTGAGACGGACACGTCGTGACTGGTCTCGCTCAGTACTCGTAGAAGCCCTGCCCGGTCTTCTTGCCCAAGTCACCCGCGTCAACCTTGCGCTTGAGGAGGTAGGCGGGCTTGTACCGGTCGCCCAACTCGTCGAACAGCGTCTGGGAGGCGTCGAGACAGATGTCCAGACCGATGTGGTCGGCGAGTTCGAGCGGCCCCATCGGGGTGTTCGTACCGAGTTTCATCCCCTTGTCGATGTCCTCCTTGGTGGCGACACCCTCGTCGTAGGCCCGGATGCCCTCGTTAATCCACGGCATCAGGATGCGGTTGGTGACGAAACCGGGCTTGTCGTCGGACTCCCACGTCTCCTTGCCCAAGTCCTCGGCGAGTTCGTGGGCGAACTCGGTCACTTCGTCGCTGGTCTTCTCGCCGATAACAACCTCGACGCCCTTCATCACCGGCACGGGGTTCATGAAGTGGAGGCCGACGATGTTCTCCTCGCGGTCCGTGACCGACGCGATGGTCGTGATGGAGAGCGTGGAGGTGTTCGTGGCCAGAATCACGTCCTCGGGAATCTCGTCGTCCAAGTCCGCGAAGATGTCCTGCTTGATGTCCATGTCCTCGACTGCGGCCTCGACCACGAAGTCGCAGTCCGCGAGGTCCGACAGTTCCGTGGTGCCCGTGATTCGGTCGAGGGTCGCCTCGGCCTCGTCTTCCGAAATCTTGTCCTTGGAGACGAAGCGGTCGAGACTGTCCTCGATGGAGTCGAACCCGTTCTGCACGAAATCCTCTTTGATGTCGCGCATCACCACGTCGTACCCGGACTGGGCCGCGACCTGCGCGATGCCGCTACCCATCGTGCCTGCGCCGACTACGCCGATGCTCTCGATGCTGTCGAGCGTGCGTACCATGGTCGGCAATTCTTGCGGTCGGGTCGTAAGCCTACCGAAGTTCCGAACTGACCGCCGGTCCGGACCGGCCAGTTCCAGTTTCGCCCCGGCAGGGTATTTAGTGTCTTCCCGACGAGGTACGAACATGGACGAACAGGGCGGTGAATCGAACGCCACGCTCGAAGACACGCTCGCGGTGTTCGAGGACGTGGTCGAAACGGGGATGCCACTCACCGCCGACGAAGTCGCTGACGAACTCGACTGTCCGAACCGGAGCGCCGAGCGCAACCTGACCGAACTCGCGTCCCGAGGAGAACTCGAAACCAAGTGCGTCGGCGACCACCGCATCTGGTGGCGGCCGACCGACCCGGAGGACTCCACGAATCCGGACGACCCCGCCGTCAGCGGGCCGGACGAACACGGCATCGGGCCGGACACCGAAATCTACGAGCGCATCACCGACGCCTTCTACGCGCTGGACGACGAGTGGCGATTCACGCACCTCAACGAGCGCGCCGAGGAGATTCTCGGTCGCTCGGAGGACGACCTCCTCGGCGAGTCCATCTGGGACGAGTTTCCCGAGGCCGCCGAAGGAATCATCGGTGAGAAGTTCCGCGAGGCGATGGCGACCCAGCAACCGGTGGACTTCGACCTCTACTACGACCCCCTCGGACTCTGGGCCGAAATCAACGCCTACCCCTCCGAGACCGGCCTGTCGGTCTACTTCGTGGACATCTCCGAGCGAGTCGAGACCGAGCAGGAACTCAGCAGATACCGCCGAATCATCGAGACCGTCAACGACGGGGTGTACGCGGTCGATACGGACGGTCGGTTTACGATGGTCAACGAGGCCTACACCGAGATGCTGGGCTACGACCGCGAGGAGTTAGTCGGCGAACCGGTCTCGAAATTCGTCAGCGACGACATCGCGGAGACCGCCCAAGAAATCGAGGCGGAACAAATCGCCGGCGAACGCGAGGCCCCGACCCTCGAAGCCGAACTCCAGACCGCCGACGGCGGCACCATCGTCGCGGAGGCCACCTTCGCGCTCCTCGACATCGAGAACGGCGACCACGAGCGAATCGGCGTGGTCCGGGACGTGACCGACCGCCGGGAGTACGAACGCCGAATCGAGGAGCAACGCGAGCGGTATCGCAGACTCGTGGAGGCCGCCCCGGTGGCGATTCTCACCTGCGACGCCGACGGTCGAATCGTCTTCGCCAACGAGGCCGCCGCCCAGCAGGTCGAGTTCGACGAGCGACTGGTCGGCAAGTCGGCCCTCGAACTGGTTCACGACGACGACCGGGCAGTGGCCGCAGAGCGACTCGAAACCGTCCTCGACGGGCGGGAGGCCCTCGCGCCGACCGAACACAAACTGGTCACGCCCGACGGGGAGATACGCCACGTGATTACGACTGCGGTCCCGATTACCTCGGACGGCGAACCGGCCGCACAGGTCGTCATGACCGACATCACCGAGCGAAAACGCTACGAGGAGCGTCTCAGCGAGACGGTCGCGGAACTGGAGCAGTCCAACGAGCGCCTCGACAGTTTCGCCGACATGCTCGCCCACGAACTCCGGAACCCGCTGAACGTCGCGCAGGTCTACCTCTCGCAAATCGAGACCGACGACGAGACTGCGGTCGAACAGGTCGCCAGCGCGCTCGACCGCATCGAGGAGATGATAAACGTCCTCCTCGTGTTGGCGAAGGGCCGGGCCGCGGTCGGTGCCGAAAAGGAGGTCGCGCTGGCCGAGGTGGCCGACACCGCGTGGCGGACGCTCGAAACCGGGACCGCGAATCTCGTCGTGGACACCGACCGCGTCGTCCTCGCCGACGAGAACTACCTCCAGCACCTGTTCGAGAACCTGTTTCGCAACGCGATAGAACACGGCGAGGACGACGTGACGGTCCTCGTCGGCGACCTCGAATCCGTCTCTGCGAGCGAAGCCAGTGGCGACTCGACGGACGAGTCCGTCGGCGGGTTCTACGTCGAGGACGACGGTCCCGGAATCCCCGCCGAGGACCGCGAGGCGGTGTTTCAGGCCGGCTACTCCACCGGCGACAACGGACTGGGCCTCGGGTTGACGTTCGTCTCGCAACTCTCGGACGCCTACGGGTGGGACTGCCGGGTTACCGAGAGCGAGGCCGGCGGCGCGCGCTTCGAGTTCACCAACGTATCGGTCGTCGGCGATAAATACGTAGAAGCGGTAGAAATAGACGACTGCGTTGAAGACGATGGAGTATAGATAGAAAGCAATGAATTACAATTTCGAGAGCAACGTAGAATGCGGAAAGAATGGATAAACAAATCGGAAGTAAAGAGAAATACGTGGAAAAGACAGAAAAAGAGATAGCAGAACCGGCGAAAGAACCGGATGCGTAGTTAGTCCATCCCGGCCAGCAGGTCGTCGGCGTCGGCGATGCGGGCGAACTCGCCGGACAACTGGGCGAGCGCGACCCGGTGGTTCTCGGACGCCGAAATCGCGCCGCCGTCGGGCGCTTCTCGGTCGAATGTGGCCGTCGCGTCCGCGACGACGACGGGCCGGAAGCCGAGGTTCTCGGCCATCCGGGTCGTGGTCGAGACGCAGTGGTCGGTGGTGAGTCCCGCGACGACGAGGGTATCGAGGCCTCGCTCGCGGAGCCACGACTCTAGCCCGGTGCCGACGAACGCGCTGTTGACGCGCTTGACGAACTCGGTTTCGTTCTCCCGCGGTTCGTCGGGTTCGAGGCCCCGTTTGAACGCGAAGCCCTCGCCGTCGCCCCGGAGCGACGAGTCGGGTTCGGTCGAATCGTGGCGGGCGTGGACCACGGGCCGGTCGGCCTGCCGCCACGCTTCGAGGAGGACTCGGGCGCGGTCCTCAGCCGCGGGGTTGTTCCGGTCGCCCCACCCGTCGGCGTCGAACCCGCGCTGGAAGTCCACGAGCAGGAGAACCGCGTCGTCGGGGAGGTCTGCTTGCAGGTCCGTCATGTCCCCACCAACAATTCGGGGTCGGCCTTGGGATGCTCCCGCGTGACCCGAATCGGGCACTCGTCGGGGGCCTGCTCGCCGTCGGCCGAAAAGAGGTACTGCTTCCACTCCCGGTCGCCTTCGACGCCCCAGTCGCCGAGGTCCGCGTGGGGACAGACGCCGTCGTACTCCTCGATTCTGCCCTGAATCACGTCGCGGGCCTGCTGGCCGGCCTCGGTGTCGGCGGTCAGGCCCTCGAACAGCGTCCGGGGTTGGAAGGTGATTTCGAGGCCGACCGGGCAGTACCGACTCTTTCGGTCGTCGTAGAACGGCGCGCGACACGTCGGAAACATGGGTTCGCCGCCGAAACAGAACTCCCAGTAGGGGTCGTCCGGGTCGGTCGGAACCTCGTCGGGCCACGGTTCCGGGTCGTGGACGTGGAGGAACTGGAGGACGTGCCAGAGGCGTTCGTGGTACTCGGCCTCGGTGAGGTCTTCGTCGGCCGGTCGGAAGAACACCGTGAGCGGGGCGCGGTCGGCGTGGTCCTCGTAGGTGTCGAGATATTCGAGCAGGGTCTCGCCGAGCGCGAACAGCGAGTCGGGGTCGGTCGCCGACTCGCAGAAGGCGTAGAGACCGTCGCCCTCGCGCTCCATCTCGACGCCGAAGTAGCACGGGAATGGCGTGTCGTTTCGCTCGCCGAGGAGGCCCTCCCGAAAGCTCTCGTAGTGGTCGATTGCCCAGTCCGGGAGCGCCCCGGATTCGACCCGACCGCGGACGGTCGATTGGTCCATCAGCGCGCGAACTCCGGGTTCGTTCATGCTCGGCGGTTAGGAGTCGTGGAGGGTAGTCGTTTCGCTAATGGACAGTCGAGCGTGGTGTGCGACTGAATCTATTCAGGTTGTGATACAGTTTGCAAAACATTCAAGCCCTGTCGGTGTGAGGCTGAAATAAATCGGTGACGCCCCGTGAGCAACAATGACGCCCCCGACGCCCCCGACGACCCGACAATCAACGACGAGGAGGCGCTGACCGACATCCACTACGTCGGTCCGGCGACTGCGGCGGTGCTCGCCGAGGCCCCCTTCGACGCGACAGGTATCAGCGACAAGACAGTCTCCTACGAGATGTTGCAGGACGCGGGCGTGAACCCCGGCGTCGCCACTCGTCTCCGGAAGGTCCACTCCCTCCCGTGGTCGTTCGGAGGAAGCGACGAGGACGACGACTCGCTCGAACAGCGTTCCGAAAAGGTCCGCGGCCTGAAAGACGAGGAGCGAGCGTGGGTCGCCGCGAGTAGCGGCGACTGGGAGTCCCAAGAACCCGAGACCACCGAGACGACCCAGACGACCGCCGACGGCGACTGGACGCCGACCGGCGAGGCCACCACCGACGGGAGCGGCGCGGCCGAGGAGGCCGAGGCGGCGTGGCGCGAGCGGAGCAAACCCGACCCCGTGACCGACGTGCCCGGCGTGACCGACAAGATGGCCGAGATTCTGGCCAACGGCGGCATCACCTCGGTCCGGAGTCTCGCCACCGCCGACCCCGAACACGTCGCCGACTCGCTCGGCCTCGGCCTCGAGCGCGTCGAACAGTGGCGCGACCAAGCGCGGGACCTCGCCTGATTCTCTCGTCGGTCGCGTCCTCTCGTGCGTTCTCCTCTGCTCGTCTCTCCAACTCTCGTCGCCAACCCGGCTTTTTACTATCTGAGTAGTAAGTTTCCAGATTACCGAAACGGAGTTACGCCGGGCGTCACGCCGATTCAGGCCCTCTGCGACCGATTCACAGGGGGCCGTTGTGACCATTAGACTCTTATGCGATGTTACCGGAGGTTGGAACGAATGATACCACTCGAAGACTCCCCGGTAACGCGCAACGGCAAGTCTCTCATCCTCGCGTACGACCACGGCCTCGAACACGGTCCCTCCGCGGACTTCGGTTCGGTCCCGGAGACCCTCGACCCCGAGCAGGTCTTCGACATCGCCACCCACGACGCGGTCACGTCGCTGGCGGTCCAGAAGGGCGTCGCCGAGACCTACTACCCCTCCTACGACGACGACGTGAACCTGCTGGCGAAGCTGAACGGGACGAGCAACCTCTGGATGGGCGAACCCCACTCGCCCCAGAACTGGACTGTCGATTACGCCGCCGAACTCGGTGCCGACGCGGTTGGCTACACGGTCTACTCCGGGTCGAACCACGAGACCGAGATGTACGAGGACTTCCGTGACATCCAAGAGAAGGCCCACAGCGAGTACGACCTCCCGGTCGTCATGTGGTCGTACCCTCGCGGACAGGGCATGAAGAACGACACCAAGGAGTCGGTCATCGCCTACGCGACCCGCATCGCGCTGGAAATCGGTGCCGACATGGCGAAGGTCAAGTACCCCGGTAGCCGCGAGGCCATGGAGTGGGCGGTCCAGTCGGGTGCCGACATGCCGGTCGTGATGTCGGGTGGCTCGAAGGTCAGCGACTACGAATTCCTCTCCAGCGTCGAGGCCGTCATGGACGCCGGCGGGTCCGGCCTCGCGGTCGGTCGGAACGTCTGGCAGAGAGACGAACCCGAGCGCATCCTCGACGCGCTCGAACAGGTCATCTTCGAGGGAGCCACCGCCGACGAAGCACTCGACGAGTGACGATGGACGACGCCCAATCGGAGCGCGCCGAGGCCGAAGCCGAGGACCCAATTTCGCGGGCCATCGCAGTCGTCGCCCGGTCGGCCCCCGAAATCCGGGCCGGGTTGACTGGCCGCCGGACGAAGACCGACGACGAGAACGCCAGCGGCGAGACCCAACTCGCCGCCGACGTGTGGGCCGACGAACTCCTCGAATCGCGCCTGACCGACATCGAGGGCGTCGGCCAGTTCGCCAGCGAGGAGCGCGAGGAAATCGTGGACGCTGGCGACGGGGACCTCTCGGTCGCAATCGACCCCCTCGATGGCTCCTCGAACCTGCAGTCCAACAACTCGATGGGCACCATCCTCGGGGTCTACGAGGGCGAACTGCCCGCGAAGGGCCGGAAACTGGTCGCGTCGGCCTACGTCCTCTACGGTCCCATCACGACGATGGTGGTCGCTCGGGATGGGTCGGTCACGGAGTACGTCGTCGAGGGAGACGGCGAGGAGGACGCCGAGCGCCGCGCGGTCCGCGAGGACCTTGCCCTGCCCGACGACCCGACGGTCTACGGGTTCGGCGGCCGCGTGCCCAACTGGACCGACCGGTTCGCCGACTACGCCGGGGACGTAGAGGAGGACCTCAAACTGCGCTACGGCGGCGCGATGATAGGCGACGTGAACCAAGTCGTGACCTACGGCGGCGTGTTCGCCTACCCAGAACTCGACTCGCGCCCCGAGGGCAAACTCCGCCTCCAGTTCGAGGGCAACCCCATCGCCTACATCGTGGAGTCGGCGGGCGGGGCGTCTTCGAACGGCGAGGAGTCACTGCTCGACGCCGAGGCCGACGAGATTCACCAGCGCACGCCGGTCTACGTCGGCAACGCGGACCTCATCGAGCGACTGGAAGCCGAGTTCTGAATCGGCCAGCGCGTCGTTCGATTTTCTCTCACCCGTTTCTGACTGACCGGTCCGAGTAGCGAGAGTGACCGCGAATCGCCGAGGGTTTCGGAAGCAGTCCGCTCCGTATTTCGGCGGCCCGTCCTCGAATCGAACCTGTCTCCGCACCGACCCCGACGCGAATTCCGAAACAGTTGAGTCGTTCCGATAACCACCGCCGTCAACGCCGATGCCCGACGCCCTCCACCTCGTCACGCTCGGAACCGTCCTCGTCGTCACCCTCGCGCTCGGGGTCTGTGTTCACGAACTCCTGCACCTCGTCCCGCTGTCGTTCACCGACGCGGAGTACACCGTCAGCGTCCTGCCGGACGCGGGCGAGTCGGCCCTTCAGAACGCCGTGACCGGCGGCCTCGTCCGAGTCGAAATCGCCCACGTGCCAGACTCGACGCCCGACTGGGTGCTTCGGGTGGCCGCGCTCCTGCCCGTCCTGCTGGCCCTCCCGCTCGCGCTGGTTTTGGCCGGACTCCTCCCAAACCCCATCGCAGGGGGCGACCACGCCGGGACCGTTGCGCTGGTCGCGCTGACCGGGTGCGGCCTGCCGAGTCCCGCCGACTGGTCGGTGGTGTGGTACGGAGCCGACCTCGCCGAGGACTAACTCTCGCTGTTCTAAAGACACTATATAATTCCTCAAGTAATGAATTACAATTCCCGAGCTGGGCCGAGGTCGAAATCCGGGTTTCAGGCGCCAACGTCGCCGACCTCGACGCGCTGGCCGGTCTCGGCCGACTCGTAGATGGCCGCGACGGTCTCCATGTCGGCCACGCTGTCGCGGCCGTCGGGGTCCGGTCGGGCGTCGGTCAGGATGCAGTGGGCGAAGTAGTCGAACTCCTCGGCGACCTCGTTGACGAACGCGCCGGTGTAGGCGAATTCTTCGTCGCCCCGCGTCACCGTCAGCGTGGGATTGGTTTCGGAGTTGAACGCCGGGGCGAGTTCGGCTTGGCCCTCGGTGCCGACCACCCGGAGTCGGTCGTCGGCCTGCGCGCCGTAACTCGCGGTGCAGGAGGCCGTGGCTTCGCCGGGGAACTCCAACTGGAAGGCGACGTGTTCGTCTACCTCCTCGAACTCCGGGTCCGGCGAGGAGGTCGTCGCCTGCGCCGAAGCCGGGTCGGCGTCGAACAGGAACCGGACAGCGTTGAGGGGATAGACGCCCACGTCCATCAGCGCGCCGCCCCCGGCGAGGTCCGCGTCGAGTCGCCACTGGTCGGGTCCGCCGTTCTCCAAGATGTGGCCCGTGAACCACCCGTGGAAGGCCACTGGGTCTCCGAGCGCGCCGTCCCGAATCATCTCGCGCAGTCGGCGAGCGGCGGGGTCGATTTGTGGCCGGTAGCCCACCATCAGCGTGACGCCGGCCTCGTCGCAGGCCCGGACCATCTCTCGCGCTCGGTCCGCAGTCGCCTCGATTGGCTTCTCGCAGAGGACGTGCTTGCCGTGGTTCGCGGCGGTCCTCGCGTAATCGAGGTGGAGTGCGTTCGGCCCGGCGACGTAGACTGCATCGAAAGCGTCCGCGTCCTCGCCCTCCTCGAACTCGTCGTAGGTGAGGATGTGAGCCACGTCGTACTCGTCGGCGACCTCCTCGGCCTTCTCGGGCGACCCGCTGACCAGCGCCCTGACCTCGCAGTAGCGCGTCCGGTCGGTCGGACCGGTGGCATCGCCCGCCAGCGCCGGCAGGACGTGGTTTCGGGCGAACCCGCCGAGACCGACGAGCGCGATGCGGACTGTCTCGTCGCCCCCGTTTTTTTCTCCGGCGTCGGCCTCCCAGTCGCGGGCCGTGAAATCCGCAAAATACGAATCGAGGTCCATGCCAATCACGTCACTCCGGACGCCGGAAAGGTTACTGGCGTCGGTGGGGCGGCGTCGGGGGTGGCGTCCGCGGGGCGAAGCGGGCAAGATTCGGTCGAACCCAAAGGGAAAACTGTTTGAAATCGCTGGCCGCAGACTCCCACATGAAAGTCCGCATCAGCGACGGGGCGACCGACGAGGAGGCCTCCGCCATCGGGGAGGCGCTCGCCCAGCACGTCCGCGACGAAGTGGAGGTGTACGTCGGCGACGCCGACTCGCCGGCAGTAGTCCGCGACCGACCGACGACCGCGGGGTCCGCCCCCACACAACCGGACGAGGCGGCCGAGGACGACCTCGGGCCGACCGACCGCGAGTACGCCCTCTGGGACGAAATCGAGGACATCGAACTCGGCGGTCCCGAGAAGTACAAGGAGCGCCTCGAAGAGCAGGGCAAACTGTTCGTCCGGAACCGCCTCGACCTCTGGTTCGGCGAGGACGGCATGCTGTTCGAGGACGGCAAGTTCGCCAACTTCGATTCGTGGCACCCCGACAGTCCGGAAGTCGAGGAGGACAACGACGACCGACTCCCCGGCGACGGCCTGCTGACCGGCGCGGCAGAGTTCGAGGGGCGGGAACTGCACTTCATGGCCAACGACTTCACGGTCAAGGCCGGGTCGATGGCCGAGAAGGGCGTCGAGAAGTTCCTCCGGATGCAACAGCGCGCCCTGAAGAACGGCAAGCCCGTGCTGTACCTGATGGACTCGTCGGGTGGCCGAATCGACCAGCAGACCGGATTCTTCGCCAACCGCGAGGGCATCGGCAAGTACTACTACAACCACTCGATGCTCTCGGGTCGGGTGCCCCAAATCTGCGTCCTCTACGGTCCCTGTATCGCAGGTGCGGCCTACACCCCAGTCTTCGCCGACTTCACCATCATGGTCCGGGACATGTCCGCGATGGCAATCGCCTCCCCGCGGATGGTCCAGATGGTCACGGGCGAGGACATCGAACTCGAAGAACTCGGCGGCCCCGACGTTCACGCCCAGCAGTCCGGAAGCGCGGACCTCGTGGCCGAAGACGAGGAGCACGCCCGCGAACTCGTCGCCAATCTCGTCTCGTACCTGCCCGATAGCACCGACGAGAAGCCCCCGCAGACCGAGGGCAAGCCGCCGGTCAAATCCCCCGAGGGAATCGACTCCATCGTTCCCCAAGAGCCGAACAAGGGCTACGACATGACCGACGTTATCGACCGAGTGGTCGACGAAGGCTCCTACTTCGAACTCAAGCCCGAGTACGGCAAGGAAATCATCACGGCGTTCGCCCGCATCGACGGCCGGCCGGTCGGCATCGTGGCCAACCAGCCAGCACAGCGCGCGGGAGCCATCTTCCCCGACGCCGCCGAGAAGGCCGCCGAGTTCATCTGGACCTGCGACGCCTACGAGATTCCGCTCCTGTATCTCTGCGACACCCCCGGATTCATGGCCGGGTCGCAGGTCGAGAAGGACGCGATTCTGGAGAAGGGCAAGAAGTTCATCTACGCCACGTCGTCCGCGACTGTGCCCAAGCAGACCGTGGTCGTCCGGAAAGCCTACGGCGCGGGCATCTACGCCATGGGCGGCCCGGCCTACGACCCCGAGAGCGTCCTCGGCCTCCCGTCCGGCGAAATCGCCATCATGGGTCCCGAGGCCGCAATCAACGCGGTCTACGCTCGAAAGCTCTCCCAAATCGAGGACGACGACGAGCGCGCCCAGAAGGAGCAAGAACTCCGCGAGGAGTACCGCGAGGACATCGACGTGCATCGGATGGCCAGCGAGGTCGTCATCGACGAAATCGTGCCCCCGAGTACGCTCCGGACCGAACTCGAAAATCGCTTCGCCTTCTACGAGGGCATCGAGAAGGACCTGCCGGACAAGAAGCACGGCACCATCCTGTAATCGGCACGGAAAAATTCCGACCGGGGTCGCGGGTCGTCTCGACCTGCGTCCGCTCAACAGCCTTCGCAACAGGCAACTTCGTCGGGGTTGTCGAACTCGCTACAACAGTCGCACTTGTTCTCGTCGGGGTTACAGCAGTCGAAACACCCCACGAGACAGGGCTTGCACGGGCAGTTGCTTTCGCACTTCGCCACGCAGTCCTCGTCGGGCGAGACGAGACGCTGGTCGCTCTCCAGACTCGCTTCGGCAGTCTCGACCTTCTCCCACGTCGGGTCTTCGATGGTATCGACCGTCTCGCCGCCGCTGACGACGTAAAGCCGGTCGTACTCCTCGACGGTTCCCAACTTCACGCCCGGTTCGAGGGAGGCGTCGGACGCGCCGACCGTGCCGGTGACTGCGATACTGCTCGCCGCGATGCCCTTGAGTAGGTTTCTTCGTTTCATCCGCTCAACAACATACGAAATAGTTGGGAATAAATCATTTTCTAGAATAAGATATACGTTCGGCCGGACGGATTTACTCTCGGAGCGACGGAGCGCGCTCGGAGTTCTCGTCGCGCTCCCGAACCGAGTTCACGAACACCGCGAGTGCCAACCCGACCAATCCCACGTCGCGGGCCAACACGTCGCCGAACAGTCCGGTCGTGACCCACACCACCGCGAGGTAGCCCACCGTCGCGGTGAGTGAGACGGCCGCCACCGCCGCCGCGATACCCGCGTACCGGTCGGCCAACAGGGCGAGGCCGAACCCGATTTCGAGCCACCCGTTTATCAGCATGAAGACGACCGGCGAGACGACGAGGAAGGGCGCGAGCCAATCCGTGACGTAGACCGCCCACCCCGCCGGGTCCAGAAGCTTGTGGGTGCCCGCCGTGACCAACATCCCGCCGAGGCCCCAGCGCGTCAGCGTCGCCGCCGAGGGAAGGCGGGACGCCGCCAGACCGAACGCCGATTCGAGCGGCCCGCCCGCGTCGCTACCGACCATGCGTCGGCGTAGGGAGTCGAAGGCCGAAAATCCCCGCGTTCGAAGACGTCGCGGAGGCGGGCGGAACCTGTCGCGCCTGTCCACGCAGGTCGCCCCTGTCTTCGAATACCGGTCGTGTAACGCGGCGTTTTTCCGCGTATCGTCGGCCGAGCGCCGGGTTCTCGCCGGGTCGGTCCTCTCGGACGACCGGCGAGGGTAGACTGGGTTAATCGCACGTGTCAGACCCTAAGGAGACGTATAACAATGGCCCAGTCGGTCGTGGGTCGTCTCGTGACGAGGCACACCACTCGCCGGGGTTCGATATGAGTTCGGACGGACGCTACTGGCCGACGCTGGCCCGCGCCGGAGACGGGAGCGTGACCGCCGCGGTGGCGGGTCTCAGTCGCTGGGAGCGGACGCTGTGGGCGCTCGTCGGGGTCGCGCTCGTCGGCGACCTCCTCACGACCTACTACGGCCTCCAAATCGGCCTCACCGAGTCGAATCCGGTCGCGCGGGCCGCCATCGAGCGGTTCGGCTTCTCGGCGATGGTCGGCCTGAAACTGTTCGCGGTCGGGGTCGGCCTCTGCTGTCGGCGACTCCTGCCCGACCGCCACGGACTGCTGGTGCCCGCCGGGTTGGCGGTGCCGTGGATGGCGGCGGTCGTCGTCAACCTCTCGCTGTACGCGATGGTGTTGTAGCGTCTTCGAAAACAGCGGCGGACTACTAGTTTTCTTTCTTCAGCGACAGCACGGTCCGGTCGAACTCGCAGACCAGCGTCTCGCCGTCGCCCTCGGTGTCGTCTTCGTCGCGGTTGACAACGAAGGCCTCGACGTGCATCGTCACGACGCCGCGCTCGCCGTCGCTGGTCTCGCGCTTGTCGGTGACGGTCGATTGGGCGCGGATGGTGTCGCCGTGGAACACCGGGTTGGGATGCTCCACGTCGTCGTACGAGAGGTTAGCGACGATGGTGCCGTCGGTCGTGTCGGGAATCGAGACCCCGACCGCGAGACTCATCGTGTAGAGACCGTTGACCAACCGCTCGCCGAACTGGGTGTCGTCGGCGAAGTCGGCGTCCAAGTGGAGCGGTTGCTGGTTCATCGTCATGTCACAGAACTGCTGGTTGTCGGACTCGCTCACGGTCCGGCGCTTCTCGTGTTCGTAGGTCCGGCCCACTTCGAACTCCTCGTAGTAGAGTCCCGTCATGTCAGGAGCGTCGGCGCGACCCGGCAAAAATCCCGCCGGTTTGGGCCGATAAGCACTGATTACTGGCGGTCAAGCGACGCCTGACCGGTAGGTAAGGAGGTCATAACAAAGGGTATGTCGAGAATAAATACGAGTGCAGTCAGTCACAGTCGAGGCTTACCATGACCGAGGACGCATGCCGGTTCGAGTGGGCGCGACCGCAGACAGGGGACGACGAGCGCGTCGGCTCAGCCACCGGGCACGAAGCGGCGCGAGGGACGCCGCGGGGTGTGACCCCCTCGGCCGGTGGCCCGGACGCCCGCGAGAAACAGTCCTCGCGGATGCGTTCGGACGAGGCCGACCCAAATCAGCGTGTGACGCAGGCCCCGAACCGGCGCGTGACCTCGGACGACTCGCGGGTTCAGTTCCGGTTTCGAGCCGATGGACCGGTCGAAACCGTGCCCGCGGTTCACGACGGGACGGTGTATCTCGGCTGTGCGACCGGCTGCACGCAGGCCTTCGGCGGCGGCGACGGGCGCGAGCGGTGGTCGTTTCGGACCGGCGGCCGCGTCACCGCGCCCGCAGTCGCCGACGAGGCCGTCTACGCGGGAACCAGCGGCGGTACGGTCGTCGCACTCGACCCAGCGACGGGACGCCCGAAGTGGGAGTTCGCGTCCGACGGCGGTCTTCAGGCCGCTCCATCGGTCGCGGACGGGGATGTCTTCGTCGCCGACGACGGCGGCCGGGTCACAGCCCTCCACGCCGAAGACGGGTCCCGGCTCTGGACCTTCCAGAGCGCGTCACGGGCGGTCTGTTCGCTCGGACTGAACGGAACCCGATTACTCCTCGCCAGTCTCGACGGCGGGGCGTACGCCCACGACCGAACCGACGGCAGGGAACACTGGCGCTTCAAGCCCTCCCTCGCGGTCCGGCACGCGCCGACGGTGGCCGACGGCGTGGCCTACCTCGGGACAGTGGACGACGGCCGGGTCTACGCGATTTCGGCGGTCACGGGGCGCGAGAAGTGGCGCGCCGAGACAGACGGCGACGTGTGGGCGTCGCCGACGATAGCGGACGGAACCGTCTTCGTGGGAAGTGGGGACGGTTCGGTCTACGCCTTCGACGCCGAGGAGGGGTCCGTAGCGTGGCGGACCGACCTCGGCGCGCGGATTTGGGCGTCACCGACGGTGGCCGACGACGCCCTCCTCGTCGGCACCGACGCAGGGGCGGTGTACGGCCTCGACAGGGAGGATGGGGCGGTACTGTGGTGGTGCCGGGCGACGGACGCCGTGGTCGCTCCCGTGGCCGTCTCGGACGCGACGGCCTACGTGGCCGACTGCGGCGGGGCCGTCACTGCGCTTTCGCTCTCGGCGTAGTCCGAGAGCGAGAAAAGACGTAATTATAGCAGTTTTAGCAATACTCGTATTGCTCTAGCACACATATAGGATTGTTTACTGCTCGTGGCTATTTTCCTCCGCTCGAAGTGGTCTCCTCGTCGCCGACGCCACTCCCAAAACCGCTGGCAACACCGCCGAACGCACCGCTAGCATCGCCGACGTTTCCGCGGGCTTGAAACCCCGCGACCCGCTTTCTTCGGGTATGCCACGACGAAGCGTCATGTTTACGCCGGGCGACCGCCCGGAGATGTTGCGCAAAGCGCCGAGTGCCGGGGCCGACGTAATCGTCTTCGACTTGGAGGACGCGGTGGCCCCCGACAGCAAGGCCGAGGCCCGCGAGGAGGTCCGGGAGGTCCTCGCAGACCCCGATTTCGCGCCTGACTGCGAGGTCTGCGTCCGGGTGAACCCCACCGGTATCACAGCGGACGACGACCTCAGAGGAGTCCTCGGAAACGGCGACCAAGCGCGTGACGCCGCCGAGACCCTCGATTCGGTGATGCTCCCCAAGACCGAGGACCCCGCGGACGCCGAGACGCTGGCCGACCTGCTCGACGAGCGAGACGCCGAGGTCCCCATTCTGGCGCTTGTCGAGACCGCTGGCGGGATTCTCTCCGCGGAGAACATCGCGGAGGTCCCCGAGGTTGATGCGCTGGTCTTCGGCGCGGAGGACTTGGCCGCGGACCTCGGCGCGACCCGGACCGACGAGGGGACCGAAGTCCTCCACGCGAGAGAACACGTCGTCCTCTCGGCCAGTGCTGGCGGCGTGGACGCTATCGACACCGTGTACACCGACATCGAGGACACCGAGGGCCTGCGCGAGGAAACCGCGTTCGCCATCGAACTGGGCTACGACGGCAAGATGGCGATTCATCCCGCGCAGGTCGCGCCAATCAACGAGTCGTTCACGCCGGCCCCCGAGCGCGTCGAGTGGGCCGAGAAGATACTCGACGCCAAAGAAGCGGCCGACGCCGAGGGCCGGGGCGTCTTCCGGGTCGATGGCGAGATGATAGACGCGCCGCTGATTGCGCAGGCGGAGCGCGTGCTGGAGTACGCCGAAGCGGCCGGCGAAAATTGAGCGACTAACTCAGCGTCTCAGGGCCACAGCCCGCGGGTACTCTTGGCCTCCGCAATCCGGGAGAGGGCGACGATGTAGGCCGCGTCGCGCCAACTCACGTCGCGGGCCTCGACCTCCTCTCGCACGTCGTCCCACGCCGAGAGCATGTGCTTTTCCAGTTCCTCGTTGACTCGTTCGAGCGACCACTGTCGGCGGTTGATGTCCTGCAACCACTCGAAGTACGAGACCGTCACCCCGCCCGCGTTGGCGAGGATGTCCGGGATTACCTCGATGCCTCGCTCCTCGAGGATGGAGTCGGCGGCGAAGGTGGTCGGGCCGTTCGCACCCTCGATAACGATGTCGGCCTGCACGTCGTTGGCGTTCTCCGGGGTGATGACGTTCCCGATTGCGGCCGGGATGAGGATGTCCACGTCGAGTTCCAGAATCTTCTCGTTCGAGAGTTTCTCGGGCGCGTCGTAGTTCATCACGGCCTCGGGTTCCTCCTCGTGGGACGGAATCTCGTAGGTATCGAGACCGTCGGGGTCGTAGATAGCCCCGTTCACGTCGCTGACCGAAACCACGTTCGCGCCCCAGTCGTCCAGCAGGCGGGCGGCGTTCGCGCCGACCGCACCGAAGCCCTGCACCGCAATCGTGGTGTCTTCGAGGTCGTAGTCGTAGTAGTCGGCGGCCTCGCGGGCGATGATGGCGACCGACCGACCGGGGGCCTCTTGGCGACCCTCGCTCCCGCCGACGACCGGCGGCTTCCCGGTGACGACGCCGGGGATGGTCTCGCCCTCCTGCATCGAGTAGGCGTCCATGAACCACGCCATCGTCTGGGCGTCGGTGCCCATGTCGGGGGCCGGGATGTCCTTCTTCGGCCCGACGAACTTCCGAAGCTCCTCGGCGAAGCGCCGGGTCAGGCGCTCCTTTTCGTCCTCGCTCAGGTCCTTGGGGTCCACGACGATGCCGCCCTTGCCGCCCCCGAAGGGCAGGTCCATGACCGCACACTTCCACGTCATCCACATCGAGAGGCCCACGCACTCCTGTTCGTTGACGTGGGGGTGGAAGCGCAGACCGCCCTTGTAGGGTCCGCGCACGTCGTCGTGCTGAGCGCGGTAGCCGGTGAACACTTCGACCTCGCCGTCGTCGCGCTTCAGCGGGACCGCGACGCGGTGGACCTTGGTCGGGTGCTTGAGTCGCTCGATGACGCCGGGGTCCACGTCGAGGTGGGCCGCGGCGTGTTCGAGTTGGTGACGAGCGGTTTCGAGCGCCGTCTCCGGCTCTGGTTCGTCGGTCGTTTCCTCGTTACCCTGCTGTTCCGGAGATTCGACAGTTCCTGAAGGCATGTGTGTTCGTCGCGTCGTCCGCTCGACTCCTCGTCGTCCGCCCCGGCGTCTCGACCGGGAAACCCCCAGCGCGACGCGAGTCGTCGTGGCGACGCATCGTAGGCGAAGGTTCCCGCAGGCGTATAAAATATTAATGCTATGGAGTTGTCTTAGGTCCTTATACACATACTTATGGAGTGAGTCGGATGGGGAAGTGGTTAGTCAAAACCGGCGACTTGAGGGCCAAAATTGTCACCATCGGCCGTTCCGGTTCCGGAAACTGTATCAGGCGGAATCGAGTCGGTATGTAACGACGGTAGAATTTACCACCCATGTCCGAGCAAGCCAATCCCTTCGAAAGCCTCCAAGAACAGATCGACGACGCCGCCGAGTACATGGACGTCGGCGACGACGTATTGAACCGCCTCAAACACCCCGAGCGAGTGCTCGAGACCAACCTCTCGGTCGAGATGAACGACGGGTCGGTCGAGGTCTTCAAGGCCTTCCGGTCGGAGTTCAATGGCGACCGAGGACCCTACAAAGGTGGCATCCGCTACCATCCGGGCGTCTCCCGCGACGAGGTCAAGGCCCTCTCGGGATGGATGGTCTACAAGTGCGCCGTCGTGGACATCCCCTACGGTGGCGGCAAGGGCGGCATCATCATCGACCCCGACGACTACCGCGAGGAGGAACTCGAACGCATCACCCGGTCGTTCGCCAAGGAACTGCGCCCGTTCATCGGCGTGGACAAGGACATCCCCGCGCCCGACGTGAACACCGGCCAGCGCGAGATGAACTGGATAAAGGACACCTACGAGACGCTGGAGAACACCACCGAACCCGGCGTCATCACGGGTAAGTCCCCCGACAGCGGCGGGAGCGCGGGCAGAGTCGAGGCCACCGGTCGCTCGACCATGCTGACCGCCCGCGAGGCGTTCGACTACCTCGACCGGGACATCGAGGGCGCGTCCGTGGCGGTGCAGGGCTACGGCAACGCCGGATGGATTGCCGCGAAACTCATCGACGAACTCGGCGCGAACATCGTGTCAGTGTCGGACTCCAGCGGTGCCATCTACAGCGAGGAGGGCTTCGACCCCGTGGACGTCAAGAGCCACAAGAACGAGACCGGGAGCGTCGCGGACTACCCCGGTGCCGACGACGAGTTCTCCAACGACGACCTGCTGACCCTTGACGTGGACCTGCTGGTTCCGGCCGCGCTCGAAAACGCCATCGACGGCGAACTCGCGCAGGACGTGCAGGCCGACGTCATCGTGGAGGCCGCGAACGGTCCGCTCACCCCCGAGGCCGACGACGTGCTGGCCGACTCGGACACCTACGTCTTCCCCGACATCCTCGCCAACGCGGGCGGGGTGACGGTCTCGTACTTCGAGTGGGTCCAGAACCGCCAGCGATTCTCGTGGACCGAACAGAAGGTCAACGAGGAACTCGAACGCATCATCACCGACGCCTTCGACAATCTGGTCGAGACCTACGAGGAGACCGGTGCGCCGAGCATGCGGACGGCCGCCTACGTGGTCGCCATTCAGCGCGTCGTGGACGCCTACGAGGAGAGCGGCAACTGGCCGTAGACACGACTCTCCGGCCGTAGACGACTCTCGTACCGCTTTGGAACCGCCATCTTTTTGCCCTAATTTATTTCCTTCGCTATTTACTCAGTTTTAGATATAAATTTATTATAAACTCGTATATTAGTTAATGTAATTCAATTATAGAAAAGCTTTTAAAATACCCCTGTGTGGTTGTTATCGTAGCACATGACCGAGCATTTCATCGAAGACCTCGACGAAAGCGACGACGTAGAAATGGAATCCCGAGAAAACCCGGCCCTGACGTTCCCCGACGGCGTCATCATGATGTAAGAGACAGGGGTTAGACCCCTGTCCGGGCGGTGAGTGCGAACGATCGACCACTTTTTCGACGGTGCGTCGCTACTTCGGAAAGAACCCCGAACTGCGCGACTAGCTCGACGACAGCGTTCCGAAGAGTCTTCTGAGGCGGTCGCGGAACCGGACGACCGCAAATCCGAGCAACCCGACCGGAAGCACCGCGGCAACCGGTCCGAAACGGGCGACCGCAGACGACAGGGAGGCCAGCAGAACGACGACGGGGAGCGAATACGAGAGGACGACGTAGCCTGCCGCCGCGGACGTTCGTCGTTCGTAGAGGTCTCTGATGCCTCTCGTTCGGAGGTTCACCCATCCGAACGTATCGACCATCAGCCAGTAGCCGTCGCCGTGAATCAGTGGGTTGAGACTGAGCAGGACGCGACCGACGGTCGTGACGACGAGCGCGTCCAACACCAGACTGGGGCCGACGACCAGTTCGACGCCGAGAACGACGACCAACCAGACCAGTTCCACGAACGGACCAGCCAGACTTATCCAGCGCCGTCTGTTGCGGGGCAACATCCACGCACCGTCGGTGTTCGTCTTGAGTACAGGGAGGATTCCGTTCACGGTCCCGACATCGACCGACGGATCGATGAAACGGCGACTCGCCAAGTAGTGGCCCCCTTCGTGAATGATGAGCGAGACGACGGTCAGCCCGGCGAACAGCGAGAGACGAACGGGCGTCAACAGTTCGTCTAACCGGCCCAACACGGCGATCTCTCGGACGGTTGCAAACACGCCGATACCGAGGAGGACGACGAATGCGAGGAATCGAGGCCAGAGTCGGATGTCGTCCGGTTCGACGATTCGGACGACGGGAGCGTCCTTCCGGAGATACCCCTTGTCTTCGAGTCGCTCGACGAGCGCCAGTGCCTCGCCGTCCAAGTCGTCTCTGACTACCTCACCGTCGGCGAGAGCCTCCAAGAGTTTCAGTGCGTTCTCCGAAACCCCCCGGAATCCGCCCTCGGGGTTCCGGAGGAAGTACGTGTCGTCCGACTCGCCCCACGTGTATCCGATGGGCGATTCGTCTCGTTCCGTAATTCGCTCCATAGTCGGGGTTCACTCCTCGGCGAGATGGTCTGCGAGTGCTTGGGCGACGTTCTGGTCGGCCCGAACGTCTGCCGCCGCGAACGCGGGGGCTTCGTTCAGTTCCAGCAACACGTGGCCGCCGTCGGGACGCCTGATGATGTCGGCCGCGCCGAACTGCAAGTTGATGGCGCCGGCGGCGCGAACGGCAGTCGATTCGATCTCGTCCGACACGTCTGCCGGTCCCACTGCGACTTCCTTCCCCTCGTTCTGGTCGAGTTTGAACGAGAAGTTCTCGCTGTCGTATCGCATGGCTCCGACGACCTCGCCGTCGAGGACGTACAGTCGGAGGTCGTCGCCCGGAACCATCTCTTGGAACTGCACGGGTGCGGTCGCAAGTCGTTTCAGTCGTTCCTCGGTCAGGTCGTCGGCCGTAAGCTCGGACGGACCCGCTCCCTTGGCGACTGGTTTGTAGATGACTCGGTCGTGACGCTCGTAGAACGCCTCGACTTCGCTGGCGTCGTTGGAGATCAACGTGTCCGGAATCGGGAGGTCGGCAGACTCGTATCGGTCGAGTTGCCACGGTTTGTGTTCTTGGAGGTACTGGTTGTGGGGTCGGGGCAGTACGTCGATTCCTCGTGATTCGAACATCCTCGAAAGGCTCTCGAAGACGCTCCGGTGTTCGCGCCACTGATTGAAGACCGGTCGAAGTTCGTGGGCGGCTTTGAACTCCTCTCTGAACGCCATATCTGTGGTACGAAACACGGCGTGGACGTGGACGTAGGCCCCCGTCACCTCGCTGAACTCGAACGACGAATCGGCCACGAAGTCGTCGTCACCGGGGGCGTAGGTCAGTGGTGTCTCGCCCGGCCAATCCATCACGTCACAGACGACGACTTCCTCGCCGCGGCCGCGGAGGGCCTCGGCCAACGTCTTCAGCTCCGGCAGATCCCGTATCCCGATTAGTACGACAGTCACGTGAGTTGTGTTCACACCACTCTATAAAAAACCAACCAACTTACGGCCACTCAGATGAGTCGGGGTCGCTAGTCGAGAAGTCTACACGTCGGTTCGCTAAGCACACATTTTGTTTCGCTAATGAATTCTCGTCGTAAATCGGGTAGAGTAACTCTCTGTCGAGAAACGCAAAATCTCCGGCCGCTTCTCATCTGTGATAATAGCATTGGGGTTTTATGTTCTATCTACGAGAAGAGATGCGCAGAAGAGAATCATGTTCGACACCGAAAACTGGCGGCCCGACCGCGCACAGGTGGGCATCGGTACGCTCATCGTGTTCATCGCCATGGTGCTGGTCGCCGCCATCGCGGCGGGTGTGCTCATCAACACCGCCGGGTTCCTCCAGACGAAATCCGAACAGACTGGTACTGAAGCGACCGGACAAGTGACCAACCGAGTCAATGTCGTCAGCACGGTCGGCATCGTCGGTAACGACGACTCTATCCACCTCGTGAACCTGACGGTGATGAAAAGCTCCGGGTCCGGTGACGTGAACCTCTCGACCGCTACGGTCGAATGGCTCGGTCCCGACGACGCTTCCATTCTGACTCGCGCGAAGGATGGGACCGCCGACGGACAGCACTTCAACATCACGACCATCCGAGACGTTGACGACACCTCGCCGGTCCTCGTAGACCAAGGCGACCGCTTCCGGGTCACGCTCGACGCCACCCAACTGACCGAAAAGAACCACGGTCTCAAGGAGAGCGAGGACTTCACCATCAAAATCGTCACGTCGGCGGGCGCGGTGACCTACCACCACAGCGTCCCCCAGACGCTGACCAACCAAGAAGCGGTGCAACTGTAGTCTCTCGGATTTCGATTCTCCCCACTTTCGGTCTCCCCGTCGTCCAGCAGTATCGCCGAACGGTCGTCGGACCAACTGTTCTCCCCGTTCGCAGATGCGCTGAATCGGTAGCCGATTTCTCGCTTGACCGCCGCAGAGTCGTCGCGGAAAGGCGTCGCTGGCGGACCGAACTCCCGAAAATAGCGCCTCGGCTACCGCCTCACAGGCCGAGTTCTCGACCGATGACGAGGTGCTGAATCTCGCTGGTCCCCTCGCCGATTTCCATCAGTTTCGCGTCGCGGAAGAACCGTTGGGGAGCGAAGTCCTCGGTGTAACCGTAGCCACCGAGCGTCTGGATTGCTTCTTCGGAGACCTCACGGGCGGCCTCGCTGGCGTCGAGTTTGGCCAAGGCGCTCTCGTGGGAGACCGACTCGCCTTGGTCGTACTTCCACGCCGCCTTGTGGGTCAGCAGGCGGGCGCGCTCGATTTTCCGGTCCATCGAGACGACCTTGTTCCGGATGGCGTCGAACTTGCTGATTGGCTTGCCGAACTGCTCGCGCTCCTTGCTGTACTCCTTGGCGGCCTCGTAGGCACCTTGCGCGAGACCTGTCGAGAGCGCCGCGATGGAGATGCGACCGCCGTCGAGGGTCTTTTTGGTCTGGTTCCACCCCTCGCCCTCCTCGCCCAGCAGGCGGTCCTCGGGGAGTCGGACGTTATCGAGTTTGATTTCGCACGTCGGCGAGGCGTTCAGGCCCATCTTGTCCCAGACCGTCGTGACCTCGAAGCCGTCGTCCTCGTCGGGGTCCACGATGAACGTCGAGATGCCGTCGTAGCCCGCCTCGGGGTCCGTGACGGCCTTCACGAGGACCGACCCGGCCACGTTGGCGTTAGTGATGAACTGCTTGGTCCCGTTCAGGACCCACTCGTCGCCGTCCTTCTCGGCCATCGTGTCCATGTCGCTGGCGTCCGACCCGCTACCGGGTTCGGTCAGCGCCCACGAACCGAGATACTCGCCCTCCGCCAGCGGGCGAAGCCAGCGTTCCTTCTGTTCGTCGGTGCCGAACAGTTCGATGGGCTTGGAGGCCAGCGAGACGTGCGCCGCGAACGAGAGGCCGACCGACCCCGAGACCCGACCGAGTTCCTCGGTCACGAGGGCGTACATCAACTGGTCGCCGCCCAGTCCGCCGTACTCCTCGCTGACGGGGACGCCCATCATGTCGAGGTCCGCGAGTTGGTCGAAGATTTCCTCGGGGAAGCGGTGTTCGCTCTCGATTTCTTGAGCGATTGGTTCTATCTCCTCGTCGCAGAACCGGCGCACTTCGTCCCGAATCATCTGATGCTCGTCGGGAAGGCTGAAATCCATACGCAATTTTTGCGCGAGTGGTAGTATAAAGTCTCCGAACCCCGAAGACCAGCGTCGGTTTGGGTATCGTCGCAGTAGGGAACGTAGGAAAGAATCACAAGTTCCTACAGATTTTATTTATGGTTTTAGCGTGTGTATTTGTTGCTTAGAGCGACAGACCGGCTACTCCCAGACCCGCGTCCGAACGATGTCGAAACGCTGTTGTCGGTCTCTGGCGTACCGACGTGGCGTGAACGGTCGCACGCCGCCCAGAGTTCTCCTCGCAGTCGTCGCCCTCGGGTTGCTGGTTTCGCTCGCTGTCGGGTTCGTCATCGCCGGCCAGTCGCCCAACCAGCGATACGACCAGTCCGCCGACCTTCTGCCCGAGGAGCGCGAGCAGGTCGTCGGCGACCGGCGAGGAGTCACGGTCGTCACGGTCCAGAAGGGAGACATGCGAGGACTCTCGGGTGAACTCGTCGCGGTCCGGCCGAACGGGAGCGTCCTCTACCACACCGACCGGTACAGTTCCTACTGGGACGTGGACCCGAGTCCGACGGGCGACCGGACAGTCACCTACATCGCCACGAAGTGGCTCAACGAGTCGGTCTGCGGCAGTGGGCCGATGCTCGCCGACAGAGGAGACTGCCGGCGAAACGTGGTCGAGCGCCTGAACCTGACGACCGGCGAGCGCACTCGACTCTACGCCCACCGGATGGAGGGCGGTCGGTGGCACGACGTGGACGTAATCAACGACACTCACCTCCTCGTCGGCGACATCGGCAACGAGGCCGTCTTCGTGGTCGATACCTCGTCGGGCATCCGCGAGTGGACGTGGACCGCCGAGAGCGACCTGCCGATAACCGGCGGCGGGGAGTACGACGAAGATTGGGTCCACCTCAACGACGTGGAACTGCTGGACGACGGCCGAATCATGGTCGATTTGCGCAATCAGGACCAAGTGGCCTTCCTGAACCGGAGTACCGGACTCGTGGCTAATTGGACCCTCGGAAGCGAGGACGACTACGAGATTCTGCGCGAACAGCACAACCCCGACTACATCCCGGCCGAGCGGGGCGGTCCCGCGGTGGTCGTCGCCGACTCCGAGAACGACCGCATCGTGGAGTACCAGCGCGAGGAGGGCGACTGGAAGCGAACGTGGACGTGGACCGACGAGCAGATGCAGTGGCCCCGAGACGCCGACCGACTTCCGAACGGCCACACCCTCGTCACCGACACCATCGGGGACCGCGTGGTCGAGGTGAACGAAGCGGGCGAAATCGTCTGGACCCTGCCGGTAGACCGGGCCTACGAGGCCGAACGCCTCGGCACCGGCGACGAGAGCGCGGGCGGTCCGAGCGCAGTGAGAGCGACTCTCGAATCCAACCGGGCCGAACCGCGGTCCGGACCCGCCGACCGCTTCGAGGAGGCCGTGCGCGGTGTGGTGCCTATCGAAGTACAGAACGGATTGCTGGGCTACTTCTTCCCGTGGTGGATGGGCTTCTACGACGTGCTGGCGACGTTCGCGCTGGTCGGAACCCTCGCGGTCTGGGGCGGCCTCGAACTGTGGTGGTCGTCGGTGTCGCTCCCGGACCGGGAATCGCTCGGGCGCGAGTCGGTGCCCTCGATTCGGTCCATCCTGCTGTTGGCGGCGCTGGCGGTCGTGGGCTACGTCGCGTCGGTGGTCGCGTCGCTGGTTTGAGGCCTCCGAATCGGGGAGGCAAGTGGGTTTATTTGGGCCGGACGCTTAGTCGGGGGCGTAATGAGCATCCGGCGGCTGGTGCGGGGCACCATCGAGTGGGAGCGACTCGAAGCGGTCTTCGCGGAGTTCGCCCGGCGCTACGACCGGCTGGAACTCCGGGTGGAATTTCTGGACGCCGACAACTGGCTCTCGACGCCGTGCGTCGTGGACGAACGCTGGTTCGTCAAAATCATCACCAAACAGAACTCGCTGGTCCACGCGCTCTTTACCGGAGCGCGTAACCTCGGGGCGTTCTCGTCGGGCACCGAAGGCTTCTTCGAGCATTCGGCGGGACCGGTCGAGATGGCCCGACAGGAGTTGGAGGCCACCGAGCGCATGCGCGAAATCGGGCTGAACGCGCCCGCTCCCACCGAGGTCTTCGAGGTGGACGACATGGCCGTCCTCGTGATGGAGTACCTGCCGGACTTCCGGACCTTCGACGAGATGGGTGCCGAGGAGGTCGAACTCCTCGCGCCCGACGTCTTCGAGTCGCTGTCTGCGATGCACGACCACCGACTGGCCCACGGCGACCTGCGGGGAGAGAACGTCCTCGTCCACGACGGCGAGGTCTACTTCATCGACGCGACCACGGTCCGCGAGGACGCCATCGACGAGGCCCGGTCCTACGATTTGGCCTGCGCGCTGGCCGCGCTCGAACCCCGAATCGGTGCGACCGAATCAGTCGCGTCTGCGGCCGAACACTACTCGGCCGACCAGTTGCTCTCTGCGAGGGAGTTTCTGGACTTCGTGAACATCCGACCCGACCACGACTTCGACGCGGTGAGCGTCAAGGGCGAAATCGAGAAGCTGGCCGACTCGAACGGCGAGTGACGGGCAGTCGAGAGGTAGATATTCGGCCGAAGTGGGGCGTGAAAGAGTGTCAAACTCTCGGATAAGGAACCAGAATTGGGAGACTTTTTATCCGTGCCCGTCCCAATTTTTGCCAGAGCATGAGTCAGCAAGCCAGCGAGGAGACCTACCAGCACTACATCGGCGGCGAGTGGACCGAGGGAACCGGCGACGAAACGTTCGAGAGCGTAGACCCCTCGAATCAGGAAGTACTGGGCGAGTTCCACCGCGGAACCGAACAGGACGTAGACGACGCCCTGTCAGCGGCCAAGGAGGCCGAGGACGAGTGGGCCAGCCTCTCGTACATCGACCGCGCGGAGTACCTCTGGGACGTCTACCACGAACTCAAAGAGCGAACCGACGAACTCGGCGAAGTCGTGACCAAGGAGTGCGGCAAGGAGATTTCGGAAGGCAAGGCCGACGTGGTGGAGGCCGCCCACATGGTCGAATGGGCCGCGGGCAACGCCCGCCACCCCCACGGCGACGTGGTGCCCTCCGAAATCGGCAGTAAGGACGCCTACATGCGCCGGAAGCCGCGGGGCGTCATCGGTTGCATCACGCCGTGGAACTTCCCGGTCGCCATCCCGTTCTGGCACATGGCCTTGGCGCTGGTCGAGGGCAACACGGTCGTCTGGAAGCCCGCCGAGCAGACGCCGTGGTGCGGCCAAATCATCGCCGAGATGATGGTCGATGCGGGCATCCCGGAAGGCGTCTTCAACATGGTCCAAGGCTTCGGCGACGCCGGCAACGCCATCGTGGAGGACGACCGCGTGGACACCGTTCTCTTTACGGGGAGTAGCGAGGTCGGCCACAAAATCGCGGGCAAGGTCGGCGGCGAACCCGGCAAACTCGCGGCCTGCGAGATGGGCGGCAAGAACGGTATCGTCGTGACCGAGAACGCGGACCTCGACATCGCGGTCCACTCGGCCATCATGTCCTCGTTCAAGACGACCGGCCAGCGCTGTGTCTCCAGCGAGCGCCTCATCGTCCACGAGGACGTCTACGACGAGTTCAAGGAGCGCTACGTCGAACTCGCCAAAGAGGTCTCGGTCGGCGACCCCCTCGACGAGGACACCTTCATGGGTCCGATGGTCAACGAGGAGCAGGTCGAGAAGTTCGGCAAGTACAACGACCTCGCCCGCGAGGAGGGCGCGAACGTTCTCGTGGACCGCGAGGAACTCGACGCCGACGAGATTCCCGAGGGTCACGACGACGGCTACTGGGTCGGTCCGTTCGTCTACGAAATCGACTACGACGAGGACCTGCGCTGTATCAAGGAGGAGGTCTTCGGTCCCCACGTCGCTCTCATCGAGTACTCCGGCGACATGGACCGCGCGATGGAGATTCACAACGACACGCCCTACGGACTCGCCGGCGCGGTCATCTCCGAGGACTACCGCCAAGTCAACCAGTTCCGCGACGAGGCCGAACTCGGGCTTGCCTACGGCAACCTGCCGTGCATCGGCGCGGAGGTCCAACTGCCCTTCGGCGGCGTGAAGAAGTCCGGCAACGGCTACCCGAGCGCCCGCGAGGCCATCGAGGCCGTCACCGAGCGCACCGCGTGGACCGTGAACAACTCGAAGGACATCGAGATGGCGCAGGGTCTGAGCGCGGACATCAAGACCGAATCCGACGATTGAACGGCGAGGCCCTCGCGGCCGAGCAACTTCCAATCTCGGATTCGTTGAAAGCGACGACTAAGCCGCCAACTGAGTAAACGAATTTCCTTTTTTAGGACGCGGCGATTGATTAGGAATTGAGACCACAGAATCCCGACTTCGCACCCGGCGCGCGCTGGCGGGGCTTCATGCCCCGCCAACCGCGCGAGGGACGAACGACCGAGCGAAGCGACGGGCGTGAGGAGGTTGGGGAGGACGAGGTGCGGTATGATTTGCTCAAGCCTGAAGCTAGCTTCTCGCCGCTTTTTCCGTTAACTAGAACACCGTCGAGAAATAACCGCCACCGCCAGAGCAACCTATGGGTTGCTAAAGACCAAATATAGTGATTTAAAACATACTCATAGGGTGCCAAAACAATAAATAAGAATCCGGCCCTTACTCCGTGAGTCGCAGTAGCTTCGGCCCCTCGACGGCCATCACGAACGACACGCTGAGCATCATGAACGTCACTGTCAGCATCCCGTAGAGGCTTTCGGTCGTCATGTGGGTCGTCGGCGTCGTCCCCAGCCAGTTGCCCGCGATGACCGCGCTCCCGATAACCGCCGTCCAGAGGAAGTAGCGACTCCACTGGTGGGAGTACCGACCGCGCTGTGGCTCCTCCACGTCGAGGAATCGACGGACGTACTCGGCGTCGCCGGTCAGTTTGACCACGCGTTCGTCGGCGTCGTAGGCCACGATGCCGTGGTCGCTCAGTCGCGGGATGTGAGTCTGATAGAGCGAGGAGTACACCTGCTTTCGCTGGCGTGACGAGAGGTCGGTGACGGCGGTGTCGTTCTCCCACGCGGCGATGCGTGAACTCAGGTCGGTCAAGGTAATCTCGCGTTCGTCCAGTAGGTGGCGGAGGACACGCCGACGCCGGGAGTTACCCAAGAGGTCAAACATCACCTCCCGAGATGGTCCAGCCCCACCCGCTCTCGAAGCGCGGGCACCAGTTGTCGCTTCAGTCATCTGTCTATTAGCGTAAATTTACGTCTACACCGTAATTAAAATTCGGGTTTTGAGCCTTGTGGCCGTCGGACGAACCGCTGACATTTCGGCGTCCGCCGAAACCGAGTTTCGGGCCGTCTGCTCACTCGGTGGTTTCGCCCGGAAGTTCGTGGACGCGGCGGCGGGCGAAGTCCCCTCGCACTGCTCGCCGCCGACCGCTCGATACTCCTCGGCCGTGGGGCGTCTGCCGGTCGAAACCGGTGCGAAGACGTTCGTTGCGCCGATTAGCGCCGATTCGTGTCGCTACGTGCGTCGGTCGCGCCACGCCGGGAACTCGTCGCGGACCGCCTCGACGCGCCCGAGGTCCACGTCGGTCACCACGAGGTCCGGGTCGTCGCCGGTACTCGCAAGCGTCGTCCCCCACGGGTCGTAGACCGTCGAGCGCCCCAACAGCGAGGCGTCCTCGAAGTCGCCCGACCCGTTGACCGTGGCGACGAAAAACTGGTTTTCGACCGCTCGGGCGCGGGGCAGTAGCTTCCAGTGTTCGACCCGAGGGTAGGGCCACGCACTCGGAACCAGCACGAGGTCCGCGCCCGCCTCGGCAATCGACCGGTAGAGTTCGGGAAACCGGAGGTCGTAGCAGGTGGTCATCCCCACCGTCGCCCCCTCGAACTCGGCGATACCGAGGGTCTCGCCCGGCACGAGCATCTCGGCCTCGGCCGAGTCGTAGCCGAACAGGTGGTGTTTGCGGTAGACCGCGAGTCGGTTCCCCTCGCGGTCGAACAGGACCGAGGAGTTCGCCAGTCCCTCGTCGGCGGGCGTCTCGACGCTCTCAGTTTCGGCGAGGTCCTCCACGATGCTCCCCGCGAGGACGCCCACCCCGTGTTCTCGGGCGGCGTCCGCGATGCGTTCGAGCGTGGGACCCTCGATTGGTTCGGCCGCCCGCTGGTAGGTCTCGAACGAGAAGTAGCCGACGGTGAAGATTTCCGGGAGCGCCACGAGGTCCGCGCCGCGATTTGCGGCCTCGGCGATGGCCTCCTCGGCGCGCTCGCGGTTGGTCTCGACCGCTCCGGCCTCGATGTCGAGTTGGGCGAGCGCGAGTCTCACGGTGCGGCCTCCTTCCGGAGTGCGGCCTCCAGATTATCGAGTTCCTTGTCGAGGTTCTTCTTGAAGTAGCGTTCGATGCCGGGCACCTTCCCTTCGACCGTGAACCGGTTGACGAGTTGGCTCCCCCCGTCGGCCTCGCGTATCTCGTGTTCGCCGGTCACGCGGAGCGCCGACGAGCGCCCGACGAACTTGACGTACCGGGGTGGGTCGCGCTCTACGTCCTCGGTCCGGACCGGCACGGTGCTGTCGAGGAACGGAATCGGGACCTTGATGTGCCAAATCGACGAATACTCGCCGGTCTTCTCGTAGTCGGCGACGACGCTGATTGTCCTCGCACGTTTCTCCGGGTCCGCGATAAATTCCCACACGTTCTCCGGCGAAACCCCGAGGTCAAAGGTTCGCTCCACCCGGACAGTCATACCCGGATTTGGGACCCCGTGGTCAAAAATCCGCCGGACCGCCCCGATGTCGTCTGCGCTCCGCAGGGGCTATCCGTCCGCATTTCACGGACTATCCCGGCGTTACCTTCCACGTCGTAGACTTCGCGCGCCCCCACTTCTCTATGTCTACCTCCTCGCTTTTCTCCGCGAGCTTCGGAAGTCTAACACCGACCTGCTTCGAAGAGAGGCCGAGTTGTTCGGCGATGTTCTTCGAGCGGAAGTAACGCTCACCCTTAGAGACGCTCTCGCTCAAATATGCGAGGATGCGCCGTTCCTCGTCGGTGTAATCAGTCATCCTCACACCCGTATAGGGCGTTGTCACCCTTAACGATTTCCCGGTGGAAATCGCTCACTTCGCGGACCTATCGCGCGCCGAGAAGACCGGAGAGTCGCCCCAGAGCAGTCTACTTCCAAAAGAGGTGGACCGCGGCGACCGCCAGCACGCCCGCGGTCACTGCACCAGCGAAGCCCCACGCGGCGAGTTCGCTTCCCGGTTCGACGAACATCGCTACCGTCGCGCCCGCCGCCAGCAGTGTGAACAGCGTGGCGAGTCCGATACCCTTGTCGCTCGCAACCGTCTCGTGTTCGGCCATGTCCGGGATTTCCGGCGGCCGCAACTTAGTTCATTCTACTCGGTGTTCGGTGTCGGTGGGGTTTCGCCGACGGCGCGTCCGTCGCCGGACACCAGCGAGTCGCGCAACTCGGTGTTACTTGAGTAACCACGGACTATGCTCGCGCCGAGGACACGCCGAGAACACCGCCGACAAGGAGTCGTGGCGAGGAGGCCCGGCCGTAAAAATCCGCGACGCCGGTAGAATTATATTCCCGGCGACGGGATGTACCACCACATGACACGGAGTGTAGACGCTCCTGATCGAGTTCTTCTCGGGCGATGAGACAGACGTTTCGGTCCGGCGAGACGGCGAATCGATAGTACTGGCGGTCGATGGCTGTGACTACGAACTGACCAGAGACGAGGCCGCCGACCTGCAGGACGCGGTTGGAGACGCCCTGACCCAGCGCCGGGAGTTCTTCCGGACTGCGGGAATCCACCGCGAGGACGGCACCTACGAGGTTGCGCGCCGAGGAGCGGACTCGGCGGGCAACTCCAAGGTGTTCGAGAGTTTCGAGGCCCTGCGTCGCCTGTTCGACCGCCTGCCGGCGGAGTTCTCCGCCGAGGAGGTCAGTCGAACCGGCATCACCGGGTCGCGCCGCCACATGCTGGTCCGGCACTTCGCCGAGCATCCGGCCTTCGACTGTGACATCACGCGCCGGAACCCCCTGACCGCCGAGAAGACGAGCGAGGAACAGACTCGCGAGCAAGTCGTCGGAACCGACGAGGGCGAGGTGGTCAGCGCGGATTAGGCAGTCTCGAACAGATAATCATTTGTTTCGGCAACGTAATTGTTTTTCACCCAATTGTAAAATTGTCTTTTCTCGGACAGCGGACGGTGCGTTTCGGGGTCGGTACCGCCGAACGCGGGTCGGGCGGGCGAAAAGCGGGTGGCGGAACTCAGTTGATGGTGGTGTGTTCGCTCTCCTCGTTGAGCGCGAGGTTGGCGGCGATTTCGGCGTTTCGCATGGCGTACTGGGCGGTCTGCTGGAGGCTGACCAGCACCTCGCGGACCGCCAACAGCGAATCGTTGTCCATCTCGGGCAGGTCCGACAGGATTTCGCTCTCCCGGTCGCCGATTTCGTGGAACAGCGCCCGGACCTCCAGCGTCTTGTCGTAATCGCGTTCGACCGCCGCTTGGACCGCCAAAGCCGTGATTTCGTCCACTTGGTCGGTGAACTCCCGGATACGCCGCATCGTCTGGCCGTCCACGTCCAAGGTGTGGCCTTCTGCTTCGAGGACGATTTCGGCGATGTCCTCGGCGTTGTCCGCGGTGAGTTCGAGGTTCTTGGCGATGGACCGGTAGCCGATGAGCGGGAACCCGCTGTCCAAATCGACCGCCCGCGCCAGCGTCGGGTTCTGGTAGGCCGTGAAAATGAGCCTCAGCAGGAGGACGAAAATCTTGTTCGCCTGTCGCTCCCGGTTGAGTGCGCGCTGAGCGAGGTCCGGGTTGCCGTGGGCCAGCGCCTTGACCGCCTCGCCGCGCATGGTCGAACCGGTGTTTTCGAGGCGTTCGAGCAGATTGTCGAGGCTGAAGTCCTCGGGGTCCACCGAACACCGGATGGCGATGCTGTTGGGGGTCTCCTCGACCACGCCAAGCCCCATCAGTTGGGTCTCGGCCTTGTAGACGGCGTTGATGTGTTCGCTGTCGAGGGTCTCCTCGCTCTCGACGTGGATGACCCGCCGCCCGAGGACGTACTGGGCGACGATGGCGCGCTCCACCGCGTCGGCGTCCAGATTCTCGGCGTGGATAACTGCCTCGGACTCCTCGGTGTGGGCCGACTCGGGCAGGACCGTCAGGGTGCCCTTGCCGCCCATCCGGAGCGACACCTCGTCGCCCTTCTCGACGTTGTTCTCCTTGGCCCACTCCGCCGGCAGAGTCATCGCCAGCGTCGAGGGACCTAACCGCTGTACCTTGCGCGTCTCCATACCTCACCATCCGTCCCAACGACCTTAAATCTCACTAGGAGACAGCCATTTTCCTTAAACGACCTTCATCATCCGGCGCTCGAACCGACCGACCCGGACCTTCCGCCACCCCCGGAGGTCGTCGTCCACCTCGTCGTCGCCGGTATCGACCCGGAGGACGCCGACGCCGTCGAGTTTGGGCTTGGATGCGACCACCTCGACTTCCGAGCGCCGAATCACGTCCGGCGAAATCTGGTCGTTGCCCCGGCCGAAGACGAACCCCTGCCCGCCGATGGGCGAGACCACGACGACGTTTTGCTCGCCCAAGTTCGCCAGAATCTCGTCTGCACTTGCGTCCAGAGCGAGGACCTCCCCGTCGCGCCACACGTCAACCCCGAGGGGCGACCCCTCGAAGCCCAGTTCCGCTTTGACCGCGCCGACGGTGCTTCCGGGGCCGAGGACGTAGGTCGTTCCCGCGTCCTGCCGGGCGTCGTCGGCGACCCCCACGGCGAGGCTTTCGACCGTGCCGCCGCCGACCTGTTTGCTCGACTGCAAGTCGTCGGCGACCGGCACCTCTGCGATACCTTTCAACTCGGCCCGGACCTCGCCCTCGCGGTAGGCCTCCTCGTCGATGTCGTTGACCTCCCGGCGCTCGGTCCGGTCGAAATCGGCCACGACCCGGCCCGCCGCCTCGGGCGTGACCGCGAACACCGCCGAGTAGACCTTGACCCCGGCCGGGACGCCCAAAATCGGAATCTCGTCTTCTGACTCACTTGCGGCTTCGGCCTCGTCCAGCGCCTCGGTCACGTCCACCGCGGTCCCGTCGCCGCCGACGAACAGAATCAAATCGACGCCCGATTGCGCGAACTCGCGGACCGCTCGGCGGGTGTCGTCGGCGGTGGTCTGGTCTCCGGCGGGTTCGCCGACGACTTCGGGGTCGAATCCGGCCTCGCGGGCGTACTCCTCGCCCATCCGACCGCCGTAGGTCAGGATTCTGGCGTCGGGGGCACGCTCGGCCAGCGCCTCCAGCGCCGCTATCGCTCGCTCCGGCGCTCGCGGTTCCGCGCCGCGTTCGCGGGCCTCCTCGACTTTCCCGTCGGTGCCTTTCAGCCCCACCCGACCGCCCATCCCGGCGATGGGGTTGACGACGACGCCGATAGTTCGCATGGGCGTGGCTACGGGAGTCCGGCGCAAAAACCGCCCGGTACCGGGCAATCTCTCACAAAAAATGAACGTGCGTGCCAACCGGTGCGCGAATCGGTCGGGTTGGTCGGGTCGGTCCTCAGTACGTCTGGCCGCCTTGGAAGAACTGGCCCTGCGGTTGCTGGGACCGGCCCATCGACTGGCCGCCCTGCTGTTGAACCTGCTCCCGGATTCCCGTCCGGGTCTGCTGGACGCCCCCGATGGAGTTCAGCAACTTGTTCGTCGCGTCCATCGCCTGCGTGACCGCCTGATAGGTCTCCTGCACGTGGGGCGACTGCTGGTGTTGCTCCAGAATCGGCAGGCCCTGCTGGGAGACTTTGAGGAAGGCCTCAGCGACCTCCGGCCCGTTGATGGAGTCTCGCGCGATGAGTTTCTCGTTCAGCGACGCGAGGTCCGAGAGGTCCTCGCAGAGACGTGCGCACTCGGCCATCTGGGGGCCGCTCTCGATGCATTTGTCGGCGCACCACTCGGCGATTTCGACCACGCGGTCGAACGATTCGAGGGCCTCGTTGAGTTCGTTGGTCATCTCCGACTCGAACTGCCGACCGACGTTATCGTGAGTCGAGCGGTGGGCGGACCCTGACTGCTGGCCGAACTGCGTTCCCATCTGTCCGCCGATGTTCTGTCCGCCCATTCCTTGCGAACTCTGCATCGGTTGCTGGCCCATCCCTGACGACTGTGTGCCGTAAGACTGGCCGCCGTACGTTTGCTCGCCGGTACTCCCCATGGATTGGTGGTATTCCTGTGACATAATTTCCCTCCCCCGCGTAGGCGACTCCTAACCGCCGAAGCCCTCTCGCGGGCAAGTAGTGGTTCACCCGAATCCCAGATAAACGGGAGCGACCGTTAGCAATCGTTCAACCGGGCAACGGTCTATTTCCCGCGCTGACGGGTCGAATAAACGGGTTTCAACGGTGAATCGAACGACGGATTACCGATAGGTTTCCGAACGGTTCGCGGATTCAACGCCGGGTTTCGGCCGTGGGAACTACGGACACTCGGACCGCCTTGGCAAGGATTAAGGGTCCCGCCCGGAAACGTCCGACCATGTTCGTACTCGCAGAATCGGCGGCGATTCCGGCCAACGCCGCAGGTATCGTCACCACCGTACTCGGACTCGCAATCACGGCCGCGTGGCTGGCGTACTTCTACCGGTAGAAACGGCTTTCGACCACCCGACGCACCTTGGCTCCGCGTGTTTCACTCTACGCGCTCACTTCACGCCACACTCCACGCGTCGCCCCACACTCACTCCCGGTCGAGAAACGCTACCGAAGACGGGTCGATTCCGGTCAGCAACAGCGTGAGCCGACACTCCTCGGCGAATCCGACAGCCACGTTTCCGCCGTCGAGCCAGCGGTCGCTGTCGGCCTCGGGCGGTGCGAAGCGAGCGGTCACCTCGTCGAATAGTTCGTCGTAGTCGCTCAGAAGCATCTCGTCGCCGAACCGGCAGAAGCCGACGCCGCCCCCGGCAGTCGCGGGGTCGCCGTCACAGAGTCGGTGGCCGACCGCGTGGTCGAGGAGGTCCGCGGCGGCGTCCTCGGTCGTCCCCCGTCCTCGATACGCGAGTGCGACACCCCCAGTATCGAGTAGGTCGTAGAGCGCTGTGAGGTCCACCGGTGCCGACAGCGGTTTGGCCGCCATCTCGAACACGTCGAGCGCCAACTCCGTCACGAGGCCGTCGGCGAGCGCGCCGACCGGTTTCTCGTCGTCGTAGTCCTCGCGGAGACGACTCAGTTCGACCGGAACCGTGGTGTCCGCGGCGTCGGCGAGGACAGAGAATGCGGTCGAAAATCGGTCGGTGTCGGGCGGCGTCTCGGGTACCGAAACGAGAGCGAGCGTGGTCGCCTCGTCGGGCAGGCAATCGACGGCGGCCGCAGTGCGGTCGATGATTTCTGCGTCGGTCAGGTGGGCGGTGACGACCGCGAGGTCGGCGGTGAGGTCGTCAGCGTCGGATTCGGGCGCTGACGCTCGGATTGTCCGGGTTGTCAGGTCGAACGCCGTCGCGTCGGAGCGTCGGTCCGAGGAGATGGTCTCGGTCGCTCTCCTCGCGCCGTCCTCGCCACACCCGACGAAAGCGAAGTCGGGCGGACCGAACTCGGCGGCATCGCTGGCGTCGGTGTTGGCGGCGTCCTCGGCCTCGGCCGCATGTTCGAGGGCCGCTTCCACGATGTCCTTCATACGCTCACTCCGGACTCACCGGTATTAAAACGTGTCAGACGCCGGAGGTCGAGGAGTGGTTAGTCGGTGGGTTCGACACGCTCGCGGAGCCATGCTTCCGCGCGGTCGAGTTCGTCCTCGTCAGTACTCTGTAACTTGACTCGCACGTGGTCGCCGGGGTAGCTTCCGACCGTCACGTCGAACCGGTCGCGTAGCTCTGCGAATCGCTCGACCAGCGCGCTCTCGGGTTCGTCGGCCTCCACGACGCGGACGTGGCGGTAGTCGCCGGAGAACTCGTCCGCGATGGTCTCGAACATGGCCTTCATCTCGGCGGGCACGCCCGGCAGGACGTAGACGCCTTCGATGACGCACCCCGGCGCGACGCCCTCGTCGTTTGGGAGCATCCGACAGCCCTTCGGGAGGTGGGTGGTTCCCTCCACGAGGTCGGCGTGTTCGTAGTCGGTGTGTTCGGTTATCCACGCCACGGCCTCGTCGTTTTCCTCGACCGGGACGCCGACGGCGGCCGCGACAGCCTCCATCGTCAGGTCGTCGTGGGTCGGCCCGAGGCCGCCGGTGACGATTACAGCGTCGTACTCGGCGCGCAGTTCGTTGACCTCGCGGGCGATGTCGGCCTCCCGGTCCGGGACCACCACCACGCGCTCGACGCTCGCTCCTCGGTCGGCGAGGCGCTCGCCAAGCCACGCGGCGTTGGTGTTCACGGTGTCGCCCGCCAGCAGTTCGTCGCCGACGGTGACGATGGCTATCTGCATGGGGGTTCGTAGTGGTTGCGCGAGTAAAAAGCGGACGCTCCCGACAGACGGCGGGACCAGCGTCCGGCGGCCAGCGCCCGGCAGGCGCTGGCCGCCGCGCGCTCGGTGGAACAGACCACGGGGATGCGCTCGGTAGATTTTTCGTCAGGGCGCGCTCGACTGACCAATCGTCGGGAAGCGCCCGGCCCACCAACCGACTGTCTGGGTGGACTGAAAGGGGCCGGTCGCTCGCGGCCGGAGGCCGTGGTCGTCTACGCGACCCCTCTCTGCGGCGGGCGGTGCTGAGAGCCGCAGAGATGTCGCGGTAGCGACCGCGAGCGACCGGGGGCTTTCTAACCAGTCTCAACTAATGTCACACCGAAACAATCAGTCCCGAGTCGCACCGACCATCTAGAGAGCTATCTAAGATGCCTATACAATGGTCATACAATCATTCCTAATTCCCTAATCCGGCAGGAGAACAGCGAGTGCAAAAACCTGACAACCCAAGGCCGGAGTTAGCCCATCCCCGGAGGAGGCCCTTGGTCGAACTCGTCGCCGTCGGTATCGACGTTCAGGCCCATCTCCTCGCGCTCTTGCTCCAACTGGCGAATCTGGAGGCGGAAGTAGCCCAGTCCCAGCAGGGCGATGAGGATGCCCGCGCCGATGATGCCCGCGAAGATTTTGAGGTCGCGGGCCAGATAATACCGGACCACGACGTTGTCGGCGGTCACTTCGGCCCACCGGAGGTGGACGCGACTATCGATTTGGGTCTTCTCGTCGGCGTCGGGCCGGACCTGACTCAGGATTGGGTTGCCGACGCGCATCCCGGTCGGGAGGACCACCTCGTAGGACCCCTCCACGTAGGTCGGCGTGTTGAACGACTTGCCGCGGTGGGGTGCGGTGTAGGCGAGTTGGCCCTCCTCGGACGGGAGCGTGAAGACGGTTCGAGAGTCCTGCTTTCTGACCTGCTCTTGGTCGAGGGTGACCACCGTTCCGTTGGGGTACCGGAACCTGACGGTGTTGACTTCGACCGGGGTCTTCTCGCCGAGCGACTCGCGCTCGAAGATGCGGAGTTGGGTGCGGTTCTCGAAGTCGTAAATCGCGTGGTACTGCCCGCCCGTGACGTTGATGGTCACGTCGGTGTCGGTGTCCCACTCGTAGTCGGCCCCGCCGTCGCCTTCGAGTCGCTTCTCGCTGAACTGGTCGCCGCCGAAGACGCCTGAACACCCGGCGGTCACCGCCAGCAGGGCGAGCGCCGCGAACCCGAGGAGCAGTCGTCGGTTCATATCAGGGGATGACGCAACGAATCTCCGCCGGGAGGTAGTCGCCGATGGCCGACAGCAGGCCCGGCGGGTCGGTCTCGTCCTTGCAGACGATGCTCTGTTCCAGCAGGCCCAACCGCTCGACGGTCACGATGTCGCGGGCGTGGCCCGCCCGGTTGACCGTCGCGCGGACCTCACCACGGGTCGCGCTGTTGACGTTGACCCGGCCCGCGCCGCGAGTCCAGTCGTAGAGTCGGTCGCGCTCCGCGTCGGCGAGGCGGTGACTCTCGGCGTCGGGGTCCGAGTAGACGAACCGGAGGGGCATGTGCTGGACCAGTCCGAACCGCTCGACGATTTGGACCGGCGTCCCCTGCCCGAGACCGAGTTGGTCGGCGGGGACCCGAATCTCCTCGCCCGCGTCGAGGACGAAGCCCTCCTCGTCCCACCCTTCGAGCGTGCCGACGTAGGTCTCGCCCGCCTCGAAGTCGGGCGTAATCTCGCCGAACTCCTCGCGGAGGAGGTTGCGAGCGACTACCTCGTCGTCGCCTTCGATGGTGACGACCGCGAAGTCGTCGTGGCGCACGCCCACGGTGTACTCCACGTCTAGGTCTTCGATTTCGTTGCCGACGAGCGACCGGAGCGCGTCGAGCGACCGGTCGCGGGCGTCGCCTCGGACGTACACCTTGGTGGCGAGTACGACCATCTATGCCTCGGCCTCTTCGAGTTGTTCGACGTTGAGTTCCTCGCGGAGGTCCTCGAGTCGTCGCTCCATCGAGTCGATGAGTCTGCTGTTCTCCATGGATTCGAGCGGCGACCCGCACTCGGGGCACTCGAACCCGAAGTCCATCGCCTCGCCGAACTCGAAGCGAATCGAACAGACCTCACACAGGTAGAACTCGTGCTGGCGCTCGTACTCTCTGCGCTGTTCGAGCGCGTCGAGCAGGCGGTGCATCTCCTCTTCGAGGTTGTCCGGAATGTTGTCGTACTGGAAGGTCCAGAGGTAGGTCAACCATCCCGAGTCCTCGTCACGCAGTCTGCGGTACGTGGCGAGGTCGTTCTCGTAGAGGATGAACAGCGCGCGCCGAACGTCGTTGAGTTCGAGGTCCAACTCCTCGGCTAACTCCTCGTCGGTGACCTCGCCGTCCGGCGGGGCCGCGGCGACGGGCATCCCCTTCGGACCGACCAACTCGTGAAGATATTTCTGAATTACTGGGTCCTCCAGCAAGTCCTCAAAAGCCATTGTGGTGTACTGGGGCGTTCGACCGTTTAAAACCATCGGAGAGGCCGGTCTGGGAACTCGTCTCAGTCGAGGCCGAACCGCGCGTGGCCCGCGGTCGGGGTACGGCGGTCGCAGTGCGGTTTTCAGCGGCCTCACCGGTAGCAAGCGTCCCCCAGTTAGAACCCTCCTCCTGCTCGTCGCGGTCGTTCTCCCTCTCTCGGTCCGCCACCCAGAAAGAAATAAAAACAATTCCTAAAGAAATGAAAAGGCATGCGTAAGACGTTCAAATACGGCTAAAATCGCCGTCAGTCGTCCGAGATGACTGGCGCTCGACCCGACCGCGGCGAGGCCACCGGTTCGACCGCTGTCTCGTCGCTCTCGGCCACTGCTTCGCTCCTCGATACTCCCTCGCTCCCGCCGATTTCACCGGTCTCACCACTGCTCCGGAGTGGATGGGGCGACCGGAGGTAGGCGATGAGACTCCACATCAACCCCGTCAGAACCGCGCCCACCGCCGAGAGGGTCATTCCGAGCGTGGCGAACGCCGTCCCGTAGACCACCCCGATGAGCGCCGAGGGCAGGGCGGTCCCCAGCGGGACGTTCGCCATCTCGTCGCGGAGCGTGGGCACGAGGACCACCAGCGAGAACACGTTTCCGACGAGGAACACCACGTCCTGCCACATCAGGGCGTCACCTCCGTTCGAGGAGGTATCGAGGCGTGTGGGACCATGAACACGCCCGATAGTGGAGTGGCGGGGAAAAGAATTTCCGGGGATTTGGAAACCTATCTCAAGGCGACTGCGGGTGGATTCATCCGTCGTCGTCGTCTGCCGGGACGACCGTCTTGCCGGTCTCCTCGGGCACGACGATTTGGTCGGCGTCGGTCCACTCGCGGTCCAACTCCCGGCCCTCGAACAGGCGGTCCAAGAAGACGGCCAGTCCGGCGACCTCCGAGTGGGGTTGGTTGGTCACGCCGACGTTCCAGTCGGCGGCCTCGTACACGTCGAACGAGACCTTCTGAGACCCGACAACGATGAGAACCGGGTCGCCGGATTCCGAGTGCGCTTCCCGAATCTCGCCTTCCACGTCCTGCACTCGCTCGCCGTACATCGTGAGGTGGACGACCGCGCCGTCCCAGTCGCGGATGACCGCCTTCGGACTCTCGGTCAACTCGACTGCGAAAGGACCGCCGAAGCGGTCGGTGATGTCCTCGACGGTGCCCTGCGACTTGCTCGCGTCGCCCGCCAGAATCGCCCGGTCGGCCCCCAGCGCCCGCGCTGTCAGGCCGACGTGGGTCGTCATGCGCTCGTCGCGGCCCGGCCGGTGGCCGAGTCTGAGGACCGCGACCTCGGGTTCGCCTTGCATGTCCGTGGATGGGTGGCCGGCGGGTTAGGGGGTTTCGGAATGGGGTTGGCGGCGGAGACGAAACTACACCGAAAAGTCGGTCCGGGCCTCGGCGTCGTCGCCCGAGGAGTTCAGCGTGGCGACCACGGTGTAGTCGCCGGGTTCGGGGTCGTCCCACGCGCCGGGGAAGGTCTCTCCGTCGCCCGCGTCGATGGTCTCGGTCTGGAGCATCTGGGCGAACATCTGGCCGTCGCTGGCCCGCCAGATTTCGTCGCCGTCCTCCAAGACAGCGAAGTCGGCCTTCAGGGCGCTTCGGAAGGTGATTTCTGTGGCGTCGTCGCCGGCGTTCTCGACGGTGTACTCGAACTCGACCGAATCGGACTCGACCGACGCGGTGACGGAACTCTGGAGCGTCATGGTTTCTGTTCCGGCGCGAGGGATTGAAAACTTTTCGCGGGAGTCGGCCCGCGACGGTCCGCTCTAGCAGGCCGCGGACTCGGCGTCCACCAGTCCGCATCCGCTCTCGTCGTCACCGAGGCCGATGTTCTCGGCGGTCTGGCAGATTCGCTCGCGGGCCTCGGTGTTCGTGTAGCCCTGACTCATCACCAGCGCCGCCACGCCGCTGACGTAGGGTGCGGCCATCGAGGTCCCCGAGAGGGTCTCGTAGCCGCCGCCGACGTAGGTCGAGTAGATGTCGGAACCGGGCGCGGCGATTTCGACTTCCGGACCGGTCGACGAGAAACTCGACAGACTGTCGCTGGTGTTGGTCGAGGAGACCGCCATGACCTCCGAGTAGGCGGCGGGGTAGCCCACGCAGTCCGAGCAGGGACCCGAGTTCCCGGCGGCCGCGACCAGCAGGACGCCCTTGTTGTAGGCGTACTCGCAGGCGTCTTTGACCGCCTGCGATGCGCTTCCGCCGAGACTCATGTTGGCGATGTCCCACCCTTGGTTGGCGACGTACTCGATACCGTCCGCGATGTCGGAGTACGACCCGCCGCCGTTCGGTCCGAGGACCTTGACCGAGTGGAGCGTCGCGTCGGGGGCGACGCCGAGGATGCCCTCGCTGTTGTCCACGGCACCGATGATACCGGCGCAGTGAGTTCCGTGGCCGTTGTCGTCGCCCCAGTCGTAGGTACACTCGGCGGAGTAGGGGTCGCAGGCGACGGCGTACGCGCCGGTACCCAGATTCGGTTCGAGGTCGGGGTGGTTGCCGTCGATACCCGTGTCGATGACAGCCACGTCCACGCCCTCACCGGTCGAACAGCCGTGGGCCTGCGGGGCGTCGATTCGGTCGAGACCCCACGGGAGCGTCTGGGCGAGGGCCTCCATCCGGCCGTTCCGTTCGACGTAGCGAACGTCGGCCCGAGATTCGAGGCTCTCCGCGGCCTCCGCCGGGAGTCGAATCGTCACCACGTCGAGCGAGTCGAACTCGCGGACGACATCGCTCGCGGCGTCGAGCGCGGCCAGTCGGCCCGACTTCGACGCGAACCCGACGTTGACCTCGACCGTCCGGTCCGGGGCGGCCGACGCGAGGCCGGTCGCGGCGGTTCCGGCGAACGCGCCGCCGGTTGCTCGAAGGACGTTTCGTCTGGACACGTTCTTGTCGAAGCGCATGGGCGTGTGGTGACACAACAGGCTCTTAAATTTGTAATCTAGCTATCTAAAATAAGAGTAGGGGGTGTCGAAACGGCGGACCGACGCGATGTCGGTCGTCGCTCGAACGACCCGGCAGTCAGTCGTCGCTCGAATTCAGTCCCATCGCGGCGGCGGCGTCCACCAGACCCGCACCCGACTCGTCGCTGGCGAGGCCGATGTCCTCGGCGGTGTTCTTCATGCGAGAGCGCGCTCCGGAGTTGGTGTAGCCCTCGGCCATCAGGAGCGCGGCGACGCCCGAGGCGTGGGCAGTCGCCATCGAGGTCCCCGACAGGGTGATGCAACTCCCGTCGGGTTCGACCGTGGTGATGTCGGAACCGGGCGCGGCGATTTCGATTTCCGGACCCATACTGGAGTAACTCGACAGTTCGTCGCTGGAGTTGGTCGAGGAGACCGCCATGACCTCCGAGTAGGCGGCGGGGTAGCCCACGCAGTCCGAGCAGGGACCACTGCCACCTGCCGCGCCGACCAGCAGGACGCCGTTGTTCTGAGCGTAGGTGCAGGCGTCTTTCAGCGTCTGGGACCCGGAACTGCCGCCGAGGCTGATGTTGCCCACGTCCCACCCTTGGTCGGCGACGTACTCGACGCCCGCGGCGATGTCGGAGTACGACCCCGCGCCGTAGTCGTCCAGTACCTTGACCGAGTGGAGCGTCGCGTCGGGCGCGATGCCGGTCGTGCAGTCGCAACTCTCGCTTGCTCCGATGACGGCCCCGACGTTCGTCCCGTGGCCGTTGTCGTCGTCCCACGGGGCACAGCACCCGCTGGAACAGGAGACGAACGCCTTGCCGGTGCCGACGTTCGGCAGACAGGAGTTGTTACACGGGAGGCCGGTGTCGATGACGGCCACGTCGGCCCCGTCGCCGGTGTAGCCGTTGATGTTGGTCACGTCGGCGTCGATGCGGTCGTAGGCCCACGTCGTCGAGAGCGCGTGCGCGGTGCCGTCGCGCTCGACGTAGCGCACGCCGGGCCGGTCGGCCAGCGCGGTTACGGCCTTCTTGGGCGCGCGAACCGTCATCGCGTCGAAGGCGAACTCGCGGACGACCTCGTTGGCCGCGTCGAAGGCCGCCGTCCGGCCGGCGTCGGATTCGAAGCCGACGTTCGCGCGGACCTCCTCGTCGGGGGCCGCGGAGGCGAGGCCACCCGCGCCGACCGCGAGGAGCGAACCGCCGGTCGTCTTCAGCACGCTTCGTCGTGAAATCGTCTGTTCGGGGGACATCGGTTGTCTAGAGGTCGCCCCACGCCAAAATAATTTCGTAGCTAGAATAAATGAAATAAATTCTCTCGGGAGAGCTACGCTCGGCTATCCGCGTGAAAAAAGACAAGGGGGATGTCGAGGCGGACCGATACCGAGTGACGACCCGAAGACGGGTCGCATCGGGCGGGCAAGACCTGACTAAGGCAGACCCGACTGGTTGCCGCCGTTACAGGCCGTCCACGTCGAGGAGACCAGCGCCCTGCTCGTTGCTGGACAGACCGATGTTGTCGGCGGTGTTCAGGAGACGGCTCTTGGTACCGGAGTTCGTGTAGCCCTCTGCGCGGAGGATGCCCGCGGCACCGGCGACGTGGGGGCACGCCATCGAGGTACCCGAGAGGGTGTCGTAGCCGCCGCCCACGTAGGTCGAGTAGATGTCGGAACCGGGCGCGGCGATGTCGACCTCGGGACCGGTCGAGGAGAAGTCCGAGAGGTTGTCGTACCGGTCAGTCGAGGACACCGCGATGGTCTCGGGGTAGGCGGCGGGGTAGCCGACACAGTCCGAACACGGACCGGAGTTACCCGCGGCCGCGACGATGGTGACGCCGCTGTTGTCGGCGTACTGAATCGCGTCGCGGAGCGTCGAGGAACTCGAGCTACCGCCGAGGCTCATCGAACCGACGTCGTAGCCCTGATTGGCGACCCACTCGACACCGGCCGCGATGTCGGAGTAGGTACCGCCACCGCCGGAGTCCAGCACCTTGACGGCGTGGAGGGTGACTCCCGGCGCGACGCCTTCGACGCCTTCGCCGTTGCCCGCGATGGCACCAGCGATACCGGCACAGTGGGTACCGTGGCCGTTGTCGTCGTCCCAGTCGTATCGACAGTTGGCGTACCACGAGCTACAGCTGGTGAACGCCGCACCAGCGCCGAGGTTGCCCTGCAGGTCGGGGTGGTCGGAGTCGATACCGGTGTCGATGATAGCCACGTCGGCACCGCTACCGTCGGAGGGCTGTTCGGGGGCGTTGACGCGGTCGATACCCCACGGAGTCGTCTCCGCGAGGGCCTGCATCGTGCCGTTCTCCTCGACGTAGCGGACGTTCGGGTTCTTGTCGAGGGCGGTCGCGGCCTTCTTGGGTACCTGAATGGTCACGGCATCGATGGAGTTGAACTCTCGAACCACGTCGTCGGCGGCGTCGAGGGCCTTCTGTTTGCCCTTGTCGGACTTGAAGCCGACGTTGATCTCGACGGTGTCGTCGGGCTTGGCGGCGGCGAGACCAGTGACGCTCATCGCGGCGAGCGAACCACCAGCAGTTCGGAGGACGTTACGTCGGGATATGCCGTTGTTTTGTTCGAGCATCGCATGTAAGCAAACTAACCGAATACTAATAAAGTTTTATTCTAGGTAGTGATATTAGAAAAAATAACTTTGGAGTCTAGCTGACAGCAGTGGATTTCGACGTGCGAGGAGCTAACGACGACGTTTTACCTGTACATGCGAGGAGGACTCCGGTCGGTATCGGCCGGCCGACCCACTCCGAGGGTTCGGCGGACGGGCGCGTTCGCCGCCGTACTCCCCGGTCATTGATGTCAATATACCACAAAATCGTTAGACAACAGTCTGCATAGGGGAAATATATAGATACATTTCTTTCCCATAGGTATACATTGCCTACGGGGCGCGTCGGCTCTCGCCCCGGAGAACCGACCTGCGGAACTGCGTGCGCGCTCGGTGGCGACGCTCCTCTTGGTCCCGAGCGAGAACGACAGAGAGACGCACCGCTCCGAAAGCAATCGACCGTCGAAAGAAAAATCCGTTCGGAGAGCCAGCGAATCGGGCTTACGTGTCGTCGGACGAGTCGTAGCCGAGCGCCGCGGCGGCGTCGAGCAGACCTGCGCCGGACTCGTTGCTGGCGAGGCCGATGCCTTCGGCCGTGTTCTCCAGCGTCGAGCGGATGTTGCTACCGGTCGTGCCGTTAGAGGCGAGCTGACCCGCGACACCCGCGACGTGCGGGGTCGCCATCGAGGTACCCGAGTAGGTGTCGTAGCCGCCGTTGGCGACCGACGAGTAGATGTCGGTACCGGGCGCGGCGATGTCGACTTCCGGACCGGTCGACGAGAAGTCCGAGAGGGTGTCGTCGCTGGCGGTCGAGGAGACGGCCATGACCTCGCTGTAGGCGGCGGGGTAGCCAACACAGTCGGTACACGGACCGGAGTTACCCGCGGCGGCCACGAGGAAGACGCCCTTACTGCTGGCGTACTGAACCGCGTCCTTCAGCGCGGACGAACCCGAGCTACCGCCGAGGCTCATGGATGCAACGTCCCAGCCTTGGTCGGCGGTGTACTCGATACCGGCCGCGATGTCCGAGAACGAACCACTGCCACAGCCGTCGAGGACCTTCACCGCGTGGAGAGTCACGTCGGGCGCGGCACCGATGACACCCTGACTGTTGTTGTCACCAGCGGCGATACCAGCACAGTGGGTACCGTGGTTGTTGTCGTCGTCCCACGACTCGTAACACGTGTTGTCGGCCTTCTTCGCACCGTAGCGACAGCCACCCCTCGTACTACAGGTAGCGAACGCTTTGCCTGCGCCGAGCTTGTCGGTCAGGTCGGGATGGTCGGAGTCGATGCCGGTGTCGAGGATGGCCACGTCGGCACCCGAGCCGAGTTCGCCGTTGGCGTGAAGCACGTCCGACTCGATGCGTTGCTGACCCCACGGCAGGGACTCGGCGAGCGCTTCCATCGTGCCGTTCTCCTCGACGTAACGCACGTTCGGGTTGTTCTGGAGGGCCGTGGCCGCCTTCTTGGGCATCTGGGCGGTCACGATGTCCAGCGAGCCGAACTCGCGGACGACTTCCGAAGCCTTGTTGACGGCCGCGTCCCGTCCGCGCTTGGACGAGAAGCCGACGTTGACCTCGACTTTATCGCCGGCCTTCGCCGCCGCCAGACCGCTCGCAGAAGCCGTCGCAACCGATGCGCCGGCCGCCTTTAGCACGTTACGCCGCGACATCCCATTGTCATTATCTAACATCGCGCTTGTCACTCTACACCACTCGTATAAAATACTTTCTGTTCAACCGTTAAAATAGTATCTAACTCACAGATTTTCTAAAGTAGAGATTAGAAAATTAATCTATAGTTGGCCAGTCACGTCGGAAAACGTAGCCTCGATGACTAGTACAGGGTGGAGACGGCGGTAACGGCGTACTGAGGAGTAACGAACAGCAACTGTCGTCGTCACAGAGCGCGGGCGCGCCGAGGAGACCCACCGACTCCGAAACGTCGGGCGCGACGTGACTATCGAAAAACGACGTGACTACCCAGAACAGACCGCGAACACCGCAGTCAGAGAAGCGACTCGTGGCGGGGTGACCGACGAAAAAATTTCGTCAGGTAATGACGCTGAGCGGGACCGCCAAAGTCGCCAGTTTACGTGTCGTCGGACGAGTCGTAGCCGAGCGCCGCGGCGGCGTCGAGCAGACCTGCGCCGGACTCGTTGCTGGCCAGACCGATGCCTTCGGCCGTGTTCTTCAGCGTCGAGCGGATGTTGCTACCGGTCGTGCCGTTAGAGGCGAGCTGACCCGCGACACCCGCGACGTGCGGGGTCGCCATCGAGGTACCCGAGTAGGTGTCGTAGCCCGCGTTCGACGCGATGGTCGAGTAGATGTCGGTACCGGGAGCGGCGATTTCGACCTCGGGACCGGTCGACGAGAAGTCCGAGAGGGTGTCGTCGCTGGCGGTCGAGGAGACGGCCATGACCTCGCTGTAGGCGGCGGGGTAGCCAACACAGTCGGTACACGGACCGGAGTTGCCGGCCGCGGCCACGAGGAAGACGCCCTTACTGCTGGCGTACTGAACCGCGTCCTTGAGCGCCGAGGAGCCCGAGCTACCACCGAGGGACATCGAAGCGACGTCCCAGCCTTGGTCGGCGGTGTACTCGATACCGGCCGCGATGTCCGAGAACGAACCACTGCCACAGCCGTCGAGAACCTTGACGGCGTGGAGGGTCACGTCGGGTGCGGCACCGATGACGCCCTTGCTGTTGTTGTCACCAGCGGCGATACCGGCACAGTGAGTACCGTGGTTGTTGTCGTCGTCCCACGAGTAGTTACACGTGTTGTCGGCCTTTTTCGCACCGTAGCGACAGCCACCGGACGTGCTACACGTGGCGAACGCCTTACCCGCGCCGAGCTTGTCGGTCAGGTCGGGGTGGTCGGAGTCGATACCGGTGTCGAGGATGGCCACGTCGGCACCCGAGCCGAGTTCGCCGTTGGCGTAAAGCACGTCCGAGTCGATGCGTTGCTGACCCCACGGCAGGGACTCGGCGAGCGCTTCCATCGTGCCGTTCTCCTCGACGTACCGGATGTTGGGGTTGCTTTCGAGAGCCGTGGCCGCCTTCTTCGACGCTCGCATCGTCACGATGTCGAGCGAGTCGAAGTCTCGAACAACCTCGTCGGCCGCGCCGAGGGCCTTCTGTCGGCCGCTCTCGGACTTGAAGCCGACGTTCACTTCCACCGTGTCGCCGGCCTTCGCCGCCGCCAGACCGCTTGCGGAAGCCGTCGCAACCGATGCGCCGGCCATCTTGAGAACATTACGCCGCGAAACTCCATTGTCGTTACCTAACATGGCATGTGAAACAAATGCACGATGGGTAATAAAGTTTTCCTAGTCTGTCCGTGAAATTAACTTGGCGAGTAACTCGATACGTAGTTAGAGTTACAGAAAATAGCTCGGAAGTCGCGCTGGGTTCGGAATTTTCGATTGAAGTAGTATTGAAATGCGGAGTGAAGACGCTGTTTCGTCGGTACTCAACCGTCGGAAAAGTCCACCGGGAAACACGCGCAAAAAGAGTACTTCGGCGTTCGCAGACGGCCGTCGGCGAGTGCTTAGGTGCTGTCCGACGAGTCGAGGCCGAGCGCCGCGGCGGCGTCGAGCAGACCCGACCCGGACTCGTTCGCCGAGAGGTTGATGCTCTCTGCGGTCTGCTTCAGTTGACTCCGCGCGCCGGCGTTGTCGTAGCCGTTGGCCATCAGTTGCCCGCCAGCACCCGCGACGTGGGGACAGGCCATCGAGGTGCCCGAGAACGTGTCGTAGCCACCCGGCACCGTCGAGTAGATGTTCGAACCGGGCGCGGCGATTTCGATTTCCGGACCCTGCGACGAGAAGTCCGAGAGGTTGTCGTTGTCGTTGGTCGAACTGACCGCCATGACCTCGGCGTACTTGGCGGGGTACTTCACGCAGTCGGTACACGGCCCGGCGTTGCCGGCCGCGGCGACGAGGAGGACGCCGTTGTTCTGGGCGTACTCCACAGCGTCCTGAAGCGCCTGCGACCCGGAATCGCCGCCGAGGCTCATTGAACCGACGTCCCACCCTTGGTTGGCGGTGTACTCGATTCCCGCCGCGATGTCGGAGTACGTGCCACTGCCAGCGCAGTCCAGCACCTTGACCGCGTGGAGCGTCGCCTTCGTACTGACGCCGACGACGCCCTTGCTGTTGTCGCGGGCGTCAGCGATGCCCGCACAGTGGGTCCCGTGGTCGTTGTCGTCGTCCCACGGCTTCCGACACGTGTTGTTGTTGCCGTAGAACCGGCAGTTCCCCGTGAAGCCACCGTTCCCGCAGGAGACGAAGGCCTTGCCCTTCCCCAAGTTGTTCTTCAGGTCGGGGTGGTCGGAGTCGATGCCCGTGTCGATGATGGCGATGTCCGCGCCCTTGCCCGTCTCGCCGTTGGCGTGGGCGACTTCCGCGTCTACCCGGTCGATACCCCACGGGAGCGTCTGGGCGAGCGCTTCCATCGTGCCGTTCTCCTCGACGTACCGGATGTTGGGGTTCTGTTCGAGTGCCGTCGCGGCCTGCTTGGGCATCTTCGCGGTCACGATGTCGAGCGAGTTAAACACCCGAACCACGTCGCTCGCGGCGTCGAGCGCCTGCTGACGGCCTCTCTCGGACGAGAATCCGACGTTCACCTCCACCGTGTCGCCGGGGTCGGCCCCAGCGAGTCCGGTCGCACCCACCGTGGCGACGGACCCACCAACCGTCTTGAGAACGTTCCTCCTTAGCACACCGTTGTCATTATCGAACATGACAATAGAATAAATGCGAGTATTCGGTAAGAAGCTTCCATCTAGTTATTTAAATTATGATTCTGGATAACGTATCCGATGGCGAGCGACTGAATCAATCGACAAACGAACCTCTCCGAACTCGACACCGTTACGAAAAAAGCACTTGTCGGGAGTCAGCGAGCCGAGTTACGTGCTGTCCGACGAGTCGAGGCCGAGCGCCGCGGCGGCGTCGAGCAGACCTGCGCCGGACTCGTTGCTGGCCAGACCGATGTCCTCGGCCGAGGACTTGAGCTGACTGCGAGTGTCGCTGGCGGAGTTGCCGTTGGCCATCAGCTGACCGGCGGCACCAGCGACGTGCGGGCAGGCCATCGAGGTGCCCGAGAGGGTGCTGTAACCGCTCGGGACCGTGGAGTAGATGTCGGTACCGGGTGCGGCGATTTCGATTTCGGGACCCTGCGACGAGAAACTCGACAGACCGTCGCTGGAGTTGGTCGAGGAGACAGCCATGACCTCGCTGTAGGCGGCGGGGTAGCCAACACAGTCGGTACAGGAGCCGTCGTTACCGGCCGCGGCCACGAGGAAGACGCCCTTACTGCTGGCGTACTGAACCGCGTCCTTGAGCGCCGACGAACTAGAACCACCGAGACTCATCGAGGCGACGTCCCAGCCCTGATTGGCGACGTACTCGATACCGGCCGCGATGTCGGACATCGAACCACTACCGGCACAGTCCAGCACCTTGACGGCGTGGAGGGTGGCTTCCGTGGAGACGCCAACGACGCCCTCGGAGTTGTTCACTCCGTTTGCGATGCCGGCACAGTGAGTCCCGTGGTCGTTGTCGTCGGACCACGAGGTGTTACAGGAGTTGCTGTTGCCGGAGAACGCACAGCCGAAGTAGCCGCCGTTACCACAGGAGACGAACGACTTGCCCGTCCCGAGGTTGGCCTGCAGGTCGGGGTGGTCGTCGTCGATGCCGGTGTCGATGATGGCGATGTCCGCGCCAGCGCCCGTCTCGCCGTTGGCGTGGGCGACTTCCGCGTCAACGCGGTCCACGCCCCACGGGAGGCTCTGGGCGAGCGCTTCCATCGTGCCGTTCTCCTCGACGTAACGCACGTTCGGGTTGTTCTCCAGCCCTTTGGCCGCTTTCGCGGGCATCTGGGCGGTCACGATGTCGAGCGAACCGAACTCGCGAACGACGTCCGACGCTTTATCGACGGCGGCGTCCCGGCCGCGCTTGGACGAGAAACCGACGTTGACTTCGACTTTGTCGTTCGGCTTGGCCGCCGCGAGTCCGCTTCCCGCCGCGGTCGCTACGGACGCACCGACACCTTTCAGAACGTTTCGCCTCGAAAGCCCCTTGTTGTTATGTGGCATACAACATGCAAATAAACCCCACTCATAATAAAATTTTTGCTAGATGGGGCAAACATTTAAATTCCGCTAAATCTAAGTAATATTAACTTACAAACTTGTATTTAGTTTCCCAGCGTTTTCCGGCGGCGATTGCCGAGCGACCCGAACGGCACGCCTTTAGGAACCGAACCCGTAGCCGTCGGCGTGCAAATCGTCGGGTACGCGACAGAGGCCGACGACCGACGACCGGCGCTCCTCGTCGCAGACGATGAGGTCCGGCGCGAACCGCTGGAACCGGGCGACAGCCTCGGCTACTCACTGGGCGAGCGCCGATGCGCCGGGGCGCTCGACGGGACGACCCACTACGACTGTCAGCGCGAGGACGCGCCCTACTGCGACCAACACACCAGCACGTGGGTCTGCGCCCGGTGTACCGGCACTTGCCTCAAGGACGAGATGGACTGCCACGACGACCACGCTCTCTACCTCGCTGGCTTCGCGCCCCGGACGTTCAAGGTCGGCGTGACCAAAGAGTGGCGACTCCAAACCCGCCTGCGAGAGCAGGGCGCGGACCGCGCTGTCCTCCTCCGGACCGTCGAGAGCGGCCGCATCGCCCGCGAAATCGAATCGCAACTGGCCGAGGAGTTCACCGACCGCGTGCGCGTGCCCACGAAGGTTTCTGGCCTCCACCGCGAGGTGGACCGCTCGGCGTGGGAAGCGACGCTATCGGAGTTCGACCCCATCGAGACGTTCGACTTCGACTACGGTCTCGACTTGGACTCCGCGCCGGTGCCCGAGACGCTGGCCTCGGGCGAGGTTCGGGGCGTGCAGGGCCGCGTGCTGGTCCTCGAACGCGGCGGAACGACCTACGCGGTGGACCTACGAGACTTGGTGGGCTACGAGATTCACGAGGAGGAAAGTGAGCGCGAGTTACAGTCGAGTCTCGCGGCGTTCTAGGTGCTGTTTTTGGACGAGTACTGGTACGCGCAGAGAATCTTGTTTCGGAGGACGCAGGTGGCGTGAGAGGAATCGCTAGCTTCAGGCGTGAGCAAGGCGGTCTCCCGCACCGCTACCGCGACTGCTCCTCGTCCTCCCCACCCTCCTGCGCTACTCCCTTCGGTCCGTTGCTCGTCCCTCGCGCGCGAGGCGCGGCGCTCGTGAGCGCCGCGCCCACACGCGCCCGGAGTAAAGAAATAAATGCATGTTCTAGACATACATTATTATATTCCTAAGATATGGAAATATTTCTTACCAGCACGAAATGTCGCCGAGAACGGACTGCCGAATCAGCCGAGCGTTTATACACGAGGAGGGGACCAACCGATGGCGTGCCGACCCAACCTCAGTTCAGTTCGAGTCCGCGAATCGCCACCGAATCGCCCTCCTGCACTTCGCCAATGACGCGGCCGTCGGTCTCCGCCGCGAGGTCCTCGGCCTCGTCGGCGGGGAGCGCGACCACGAACCCGGTGCCCATGTTGAAGGTTCGGTGCATCTCCTCGTCGCTCACGTTGCCCTCCGACTGGACGAACTCGAAGACCGGTTGGGCGTCGAAGGGGTCGGTAATCTCGTAGCGGAACTCGCCCATCCGCGAGAGGTTGGTCCACCCGCCGCCGGTGACGTGGGCCGCGGCGTGGACCTCGCGCTCGCGGAGGTCATCCAGCAGGTAGGTGTAGATGCGGGTCGGTTCCAGCAGGACCTCGCCGATGGACGGATTGTCGGCCGCGAGGGTCTCGGCCTCGGTATCGAGCGGGAAGGGGTCGCTGTAGTCGTGACTCCGGGTCGCGGCCTCCCGAGCGAGGGTGAGGCCGTTCGAGTGAATCCCGCTGGAGGGGAACCCGACTAGCGCGTCGCCGTCCTCGGCCTCGCCGGGGAACACGGCGTCCTTCGGCGCGAGGCCGACGCAGGCCCCCGCGAGGTCCAAGCCCTTGATGACCTCGGGCATGACCGCCGTCTCGCCGCCGACCAGCGCGATTTCGGCTTCCTCTGCGCCCGCCGCGAGGCCGTCGCCGACCTGTTCGGAGAACTCCTCGCTGGGTTCGTCCACCGCGAGGTAGTCCACGAACGCGACGGGTTCGACGCCCGACGCCACGAGGTCGTTTGCGTTCATGGCGATGCAGTCGATGCCCACGGTGGAGTAGTCGCCGAGGGCTTCGGCAACGAGCAGTTTCGTGCCCACGCCGTCGGTCGCCAGCGCGAGGTACCGGTCGCCGATGTCCAGCAGACCCGCGTACTCGCTCTCGTCGATGTCGCCGACCGCGCCGACCAGTGCCGACGTGGCGGCCTCGCTCGCCTCGATGTCCACCCCTGCGTCCGCGTAGGTTAGCTCCTCGTCGTCTTCGGTCATATCGGATGAGGCGAGGGGAGCGAGTAAAGTTCCACCGTTTGCGTCCGGGAGGAGGAGTGGTTTGGCTTGGGAAGTGTTCGGCGAAGACGACCAGTCAGGGGAATACTGGAGTGCTGTTGTCCTCTTGAACCCCCGCCCGCTCGCCTCGCGCCCACAGTCTTCTTGTCCCGGCAGGTTGCTAACGGATTCGTGACCGAACCACTCACCGAGTCCGACGAGGACAAGCGCGTCGTCTCCGCCGACGGCGAACTCCTCGGCAAGATTGCGAAGGTAGACCAAGGCGTCGCCCACCTCGACCCCGAGGAGGACTACGAGGCCATCCAGTCCTACCTCGACTGGGAGAACGACTCCGACGAGGGCTACACTTTCCAAGAGACCGCAGTCGAGGAGGTCACCGACGAGAAGGTCGTCTTGAGAGAAGGCGGCGAAGCCTAATCAGAGCGAGAAGCCGAACAGCGCCCACGCCGCCAACCCGAAGCAGGGGAGACCGAACGCCAGAAACGCCGGCATCGACCACTTTTTGACCGTGTTGCCGTCGAGCGGGCCGAACGGAATCATGTTGAACCCCGCCAGCAGGAAGTTGATGTAGAGACCGAAGTTGGCCACGGTGCCGACCACGCCGGGGATGTCGAGGAAGGCCACCGGGAGGAAGATGACCCCGAGCGCGACGTTGGTCAGCGGTCCCGCCAGCGCGATGAGACCGTTCTCGCGGGGCGTGGCGTGTCCTCGGTGGTAGACCGCGCCCGGCGCGGCGAACAGAAAGCCCGCCAGCGCGCCCATCACCGCGAGGAACAGCATGTTGTAGTCGGCGCGGAACTCGGCGACCTGTCCGAACTTGATGGCCGTCACCTTGTGGGCGAGTTCGTGCAGGAGAAAGCCCAAGCCAGCCGTGACCATCGTCATCGGGAGAATCGTGACGAGCGATTCCGGCCGAGAGATGATTCGCTGACCGCCGCCCAACAGGATAGCGAACGCCACGCCGAGCGCGACCCACGCCACTGCCAAGTCGCGTAGCTCACGGCCGCTAAAACGAATGTTCGCGCTCATCGAAGGATGCCCCTCGTCATGTCAGCGTCTGAATGATGAGGTCGGCACTGTTTTGGGCACCCTGTATCATCAGGTTGGTAATCTGGTCCACGCCGCCGACTTGCGACCCCAGCAGGGGCAAGACGACGAAGGGGAAGGCCAGACTCGCAATCATGCTCCCGACGTTGGTCATCGCCACGATGGCGATGAGTCGGAACAGGGGAACGTCGAGCATCCGGCCCAGAATGTCCTTGAGCGGACTCTCGTCGTCGGAGAGGATTTCGTTGAGTTTGGCGATGTCGCCGACGTTGACCGAGGTGTATTTCAGTTCGACGTAGCCCGCGAACCACCCCGGCGCGAGGAGGGGGTTGACGCTGGTCAGCCACGCGACTGCGCCGCCGACGCCCGCCGAGGTCCAGCGCGCGCCGGCCAGTTTGGCCAGACCGAACGCGAAGACCCCGTTGAACAGGAACCACGCCCCGAACACCTTCAACAGGAGCGTGTTCCGGACGCCCGCCATGAAAAGCAGGAAGAAAAACGAGAGGAAGCCCAGCGCCATCACGTAGCCGAAGATTTTGAACAGCGAGAATCGGCTTCCCGACTCGGTGCCCACGAGGTCCTCCATCGGCGGAAGGGTCTCGGGACGTTCGAGGTACTTCTCAATGCCTGCGCGGTGGCCCGCGCCGACGATTGCCACCACGTCGTGGCCCGCGTCTCGGAGTTGGACGAGGTTGTGGGCGATGTAGGCGTCGCGCTCGTCGATGAGGGCCTCTGCCCCGCCGGGCGAGAACTGGCGGAACTCCTCCATCATCGCCGAGACCACGTCGCCGTCGGTCAGTTCCTCGATGTCGAACTCCTCGTCCTCGTCGGGTTCGCCGATGCCGACCATCGCCAGACAGAGTTCCCAGACCATCCGCAGTTTCTCGAAGATGGACATCCGCGCCCAGAATCGCTGAATCGTCGTCTGGATGTCCCGGTCCACCAGCGCGACTTCGCTCCCGACGGCCTCGGCCGCCTCGATTGCGGCCTCCATGTCCGCGCCGGGTTCGATGTCGAAGCGGTCGCCCATCCGGGCCTGAACGTACGATAGCATCCAGTAGGCGATGAACTGGAAGACTGTGTTGCCCTGCAAGAGGTCGGAAGGTTCGAGGTCTTGGGCCACCTCGCCCTGCATCTGGCGATACCGGCCCTCGTCGAGTTCGACCGCGACCACGTCGGGGCGCTCGTCGTCGATGGTCTCGCGGACCTCCTCGACGCTGTCGGCGGAGACGTGGGCGGTCCCGACGACCCGAACGCTCCCGTCGCCGTCTCCGGCGTCCAACTCGGCTGAATCGCTCATCGTTCGCCTTACACGCCGTCCCTTTTTACCGTTGTCGGTGCCGAGATATTTAGCACTTTTCTGAGAGTTCCGGCGTCTCCCGCTCGGAGTCTCCCGGCGTTCGTCTCCGGCCCCGCGCAGGGAACGACCCGTTACGCAGAGTAAGGCGAGCAATAACAATGACCCGCGGGTTCCACGACTCCAACGACTCCATGAATCGCCGACGACTCCTCGGGTGGGCCAGCGGGGCTGGGGTGACGGCGCTCGCCGGTTGTCCCGCGGTTCCGGACGACGCCGACAGCGATACCCGAAGCGATTCGTCCGGCGCGGGCGAGGACGCCGACTCCGACCGCCCCGATTCCGACCTCGCCGAATCGGTCCCGACGAGCGCCGACGTTCCGGTCTCGGCGGGCGATTTCGACCGCGCGGTGAACGCGGTCGAGGCCGGGGCAAATCCCGAGGCCGAGGAGCCAATCGACGACCTCCTGAACGAGTTCGCGTGGGGCGACGAGGAGGTCCTCCTCGTGTTTCCGGATGGCCGGTATCGCGTCGGCGGCGTCTCGCTCTCGGGACCGGGCCGGTTCGGGATGGTCGCCGAATCCGACGCCGACCCGACGCTGGTCCCGGCCGGGCCGAGCGACGAAATCGGACCGGCCCTCCTCCAGTTTCTCGACGTCGAGGACTTCCTGTTCGAAGGCTTCACGCTCGACTTCCGGCGGGAGGGGTTCGGCGGCAAGGTCCACGTCACGACCGGCGGGGACCTCGCCATCCGAAACCTCCGAGTTCGGGGCCAGTACCCCGCGGACGCCAGCGGGTTCCACCTCGCGGTCGAATCGTCGTCGGGCACCGGACTGGTCGAGAACGTCTCGGTTCCCGGCGGCGGTCCGCAGGGCGGTCGGTCCATCGGGACGTTCGTGGACCGCAGGCACGCCGGGGAACTCACCCTGCGCAACTGCGTCCTCCAGAACTTCCCGAACAACGGCCTCTACGCCTCCGCGCCCGGCGGGGACGGGAGTCTGAAGGGCTACGGCGGCGTCGTCCGGGTGGTGGGCGGTCTCTACCGGAACAACAACATCGCCAACGTCCGCCTCGGCGGGCAGGGTGCGGTCGCCCGCAACGTGACCATCGTCGTGGACCGGGTGCCGCCCTACAACCGGTTGAACGCCCGCGGCCTGCTGTTCCGGAACGGCACCGGCCACCGGGTCGAGAACTGCCGCATCGTCCTCGGCGAGGAGGCCGGCGAGAGTCTGGGCGCAATCGTGTTCAACCCGGACGCCGGCCGGGTGTTCGTCCGGAACACCGACATCGAGATGGACCGCGACGGGATTCCGGCGGTGTACGCCCCGCCGCCCTCGGCGAAGGCCTCGGGCGAGGTCGGTCCGGTGTTCGACAACGTGGCGATTCGCGGGACCGCGGGCGGCGGCCCGACCGTAGACGTGGCGGGCCGAGACCGGACGAGAGTCCGGAACTCCCGCATCGTCCAGTCCGGCGCGGACCGGGCGGGCCTCCGACTCGCCCGGTCCGACGAGAGTCTCCTCGCGCGGACCACCATCGACGTGACCGGCGACCCGATACTGAGTCCCGAGTCGTCGCTGTCGCGCCAGCGCGTGGAGGTGGTCGGATGAGCAGTTGGCGCGGATTCCGCACAGCTACGAGAAACAAATATGTGTCTAAAAGAAATAAAAAAGTGTCTTTACAATACGTAGGGGTGGCTGAATGACGGGCGAGCGGACGACGGCCCTTCCCGACCTCTCGGTTGTCGTCATCGCGCGCAACGAGGAGGACCGAATCGGCGATTGCCTCAACTCCGTGTTCACAGCGACAGACGCCTTCGATTCGGAGGTGGTCGTCGTGGACTCGAACTCGACCGACCGGACCGTCGAGCGCGCCCGCGAGTTCCCGGTCTCGGTTCTGCGGATTCCCGACGACGACCTCACGACGCCTTCAGCGGGCCGGTTCGTCGGCGCGGCGTTCGCCGACGGCGAGCAGGTGCTGTTCGTGGACGGCGACATGGTGCTGGAGGACGGATGGCTCGAACCCGCGGCGGAGATGCTTGCCGAAAACCCCGATTTAGCGGGCGTCGGTGGCCACCTCGACCAGACCGACGCGACCGAACTCCGCGAACCCGACTGGCTCCACGGGGTCGCGCTCTACGACGCCGACGCGCTCGCATCGGTCGGCGGGTTCGACCCCTTCCTCCGGGCGCTCGAGGACCTCCACCTCGGGTTCGAGTTGACCGCCGAGGGGTATCGACTCGCCAGACTGCCGGTCACGGTCAGCGACCACGCCCGCGAGGCCTCGGACTATCTCGAACCGGTCCGGCGGTGGCGACGGGGGTTCTTCCACGGGGTCGCCGACGCGCTCTTTCGGTCGGCGTCGTCGCCGCGCCTGCTAGCCGCCCACCTCCGGGCGAAGCGCCACGCGCTCGCTGTCGGGGGGTGGCTCCTCGTCGGCTTCGGGTCGCTGGTCGCTCTCCCGGCCTTCCTGCTGTGGCTTGCCGCGTCGGCGGTCGGGTTCGCTGTGCTGGCCCGACTGGAGGGGTTCGAGCGCGCGTACAAACTAGTTACACTCTGGGTCCTGCTCTGGGGGGGAGTGGCGACCCACGAGTGGCGAGCGCCCAGAGAGCGCGACGAGTACCCCCTCGACAGTATCGAGGAGGTCGAATCCGGCCCGCGACTGACCACTGCTGTGCAGGGAGACTGAGATGGCTCGGGGCCGAAGCCTGTTCAGCGCCTTCCTCTCGATTTTCAGCGCCCGCGTCCTGACCTCGGTGGTCACCATCCTCTCGCTCCCGGTCATCGTCCGGGTGCTGGGACCGGCGGGCTACGGCGACTACGCCTTCCTGATGTCGGTGTTCAACGTCCTGATGATATTCGTGAGTTCGGGCGTGACCGAAGGCGTCCAGAAGTTCGTCGGCGAGGACCGCGACGACGAGTGGCGCGACAGAGTGGTCGGGTTCTACCTCAAACTCGGCGCTGGCCTCGCAGTCGTCGGCGCAGTCGCAGTCGCCGGAATCGCAACCCTCGGCCCGATAGACTCGTGGTTCGGCCCGGACTTCAGGCTCTACTTCGTCCTGCTGGCGCTGATGATTCCGGCGGTCCAGTTCCGGTCGTTCGTCCGCCGGACCCTGATGGGCATGGGGTTGGAACGCTACTCCGAACCCCTCACGGTGGCCAGCAAGGTGGTCTGGGTCGCGGCCGGACTCGCCCTGCTCTGGTTCGGGTGGGGCGTCGCGGGCCTGCTGACAGCGAACGTCCTGTCGAGCGCGACGGTGGCGCTGATAGGCGGCGCGCTGATTCTCGGGCAGGTGTCTCTGCCCCGAGTCACTTCCCGGCTTCCCGCCGAATTCCCCAAATCTGAACTGCTGTCGTTCAACGTCCTGAACGTCGTCCTCGCGCTGTTGATGATGTCGCTCTACCACGTCGATGTCATCATGCTCCGGACGCTGGTCGGCGACTCGGTAACTGGCTACTACAAGTCCGCGCTCGCCATCGCCGAGTACCTCTGGTTCGTCCCTCTCTCGCTTCAGACCCTCCTCCTGCACTCGACTTCGGACCTCTGGGCCGACCACCGACTCGAACGCATCGAGGAGTTAGCCGCCAAAATCACCCGGTACGCCTTCGCGCTGACCGTCCTGCTCGCGCTCGGGGTGGCCGCGCTGGCCGGGCGGTTCGTCCCGCTCTACTACGGCGAGGAGTTCGCGCAGGCTATCACGCCGCTTCGCCTCCTCCTGCCGGGCGCGCTGGCGTTCGCCGTCGTCAGGCCCGTCTTCTCCATCTCGCGGGCCAACGGCGACCTCAGACCGCTTGTCGCGGCGACCGGGGGCGCGGCGCTCTTGAACGTCGTCCTCAACGCAGTGCTGATTCCCCGGTACGGGATGACCGGGGCCGCGATTGCGACCGGCGTCGGCTACGGGTCGATGCTCGCCTTCCACGTCGCCAGCGCCCGGCGACTCGGCTACGACCCCCTCGCGGACCTCCGGGCCGGGCGCATCGCCGCGACGGCGGTCGTCTCCGCGGTCCCCATCTTCGGACTCTCTGCGCTGATAGCGAGCGATTTGCTCGCGCTCGCCGTCGTGCCGGTCGTCGGATTCGCGGTCTACCTCTCTGCGGCCCTGCTGTCGGGTGCCGTCCGGCACGAGGAGGTCGCCGGCATCGCGGCCGCGCTCCCAGTTCCCGCCCCAATCCAGTCGCTCGCGGAGACGTTCGGGGGCGTGGTGCGGTCCGAGCGCGGCGCGGACGAGGGAGGTGGGGAGTGAGGAAACGGCCCATTGAGACCGGAGAAGACAGCAGGTAACGTGTGGATAACAAAACCGTCGCCGAGCGTAGCGACCCCTAATCGCGGACTCGGACCTCGCTATCTGGAGAGAGAAAATGGCAGGAATACAATGAGTAGCGGCGAGTTGAGAAGTCGCGTCGCGGACCAGCGCCTCGACGTGTGGGGAGCAGTCGCGGGTCTGTTCGTCGCCGTCGTGCTGTTTCCGATGCGGTTTCTGGCGTCCCAAATCTACGTCGAGACCATCCCGCTGGTGGTCGGCGGGGCCTGCCTGCTCTACCTGTTCACCGTCCGCGAGGACATCCGAGAGACCGGTTTGCCGGAACTCTCCGGTGGATTCGCCCGCGTCCTGCCCGGCGTCGTCTTCGCCGGTATCGGCGTGATGGCGGCGCTGGCGGCGATTTCGGGCGGGCGGACCGTGGGGTTTCTCGCGTTGGCAGGAGTGGTCACTTCAGCGATGCTGGTCCAAATCGCGTTCGTCGCCGAGGAGGAACTGGACGTGCGCCTCCTGCTGGCCCAGATTCTGGGCCTCGCGTTCGTGGTCCGGTTCACCGCGCTCTACCTGACGCCCGGACTGGTCGGCATCGACGCGTGGTCTCACGTCTACGAGTACGCCGACGCGATTCGCGGCGCGCACTCGCTTGAGGCGATTGGCGACACCAAGTACTTCGCCGCGCCGCTGTATCACCTGCTGGTCGTGACCGCTGGGGAGGTGCTGGGCACGTCGCTCCGGCAAGCCCTGTTCCTCTCGATGGGCGTGCTGATGGCACTGGTCCCGCTGTTCGTCTACGTCACGGCGCGCTTTTTCGTCCCGGTCCGGTGGGCGCTGTTCGGCACCGCGATGGTCGCCGTCTCGGACCAAGTGGTCCGGTGGTCCATCCACGTCATCCCGACGAGTCTGGGCCTGTTTTTCTTCGGGGCGATTTTCTACTCGCTGTCGCGGTTGTTCTACACCGAGTCGCCCCGGCGCAACGTCGCGCTGGTCGTGCTGTTCAGCGTCGCGGTCATCCTGACCCATCAGGTGTCGTCGTTCATCGTGCTGGTACTGGTCGGCGCGGGGGTGCTGGCGCAGTTCGCGGTCCAGTTGTCGGCCCGGTGGGGCCTCGGTCCCCTCGCACCGACAGACGAGGACGGCAGGGCCGAGGAGGCCGAAGGTGCGGTCGAGAACGTCAACTTGCTGGGCGTCCTCGCCTTCGACCTCGGCCTGCTGGTGTTCATGTGGTCGATAACCCCCTACGGCGACGATTCGTTCCTCCAGACCGTGTTGGACTGGCTTGCGCTCACGCTGGCGAACTCCGCGCGGTTCCTCAACCTCGCCGGACCGTCGGGGACTGGTGGCGGCGGCGGTGGCGACCCCTCCCTGCTGGCCGAGATTGCGACCTACATCGACGCGGGCGGCATCCTGCTGTTGCTGTTCGCCACGGTGACGGGGAGTCTGGTCGCGCTCCGGCGGAGTCGGGCCAGACAACGGGCTTACACCTTCGTCGGAGCAATCGTCATCATGCTGGCGTTCGCGTTCGTCCTGCCGCTCTTTGGCATCCGGACCTTCCTGCCGAGTCGGTGGTTCGCCTTCCTCCACGTCATGATGGTGGTCGTCGGCGTGGTCGGACTCCACTACCTCTCGCGGACGCTCCCGAGAGAGGCCGCCGTCGCGCTCGTGGTCGTCTTCGCCGCAGTCTTCCCGGCGGTGATGATGCTGTCGGTCAGCGGCACCCGCGACAACCCGGTCGTGACCGGCGAGCGCACTCGGTACGCCTACACCGGGTCGGAAATCGCGGCGGTCCGGACCATCGGCGACATCCGGCCGAACGACGACCGACCGCTGTACACCGACCACCCCTACAAGGCGGTGTTCAAGCGGACCGGTGCCCACGAATCCGAGATTCTGCAACTGACCGAGGACGACCGGCCAGCGCCCGACTCGGGGGTGGTCGTCTACCGGGAGTACCAGTCCTACGGCGGCGCGCAGTTCGAGAGTCCCGGCGGCTACACCCCGATTCGCCACCTCGCGCCCGAGGCGGTCTGCGGCGACCGGTCGAGTAGCGTCTACGCCAACGGAGACGTACAGATGTGTCTTTTAGACATATATAGTGATTCGAGAGAATGAAATACAAATTCCTAACACATGAAATCTAACGCAGAACCGAACGGCGAGACCGACCCTGACTCCGGGACACTCGCCCGTCGCGTCCCGCTGGACCTGCTCGCAACGGTCGCGCTGGCGCTCGTCGCGGCCGCCGCCCTGCTCGCGCTCCCGACGAGAGCGCCGCTGACCGACCTCCTCGGCGCGTCGGCGGGCGCGCTGACTGCACGACTCGTCACGCTCGCGCTCGGTCTGCCCCTCCTGCTGTTCCTGCCGGGGTACGCCGCCGTCGCGGTGCTGTTCCCCGGCCGAGAACCCGACGTGGAGCGCCTCGACGCCGAGGGCAATCCGGTGGCTCCTCGGTTCCAGTTCCGCGAGCGCGAGCGCATCGACGACCCGGCCCGCGTCACCCTCGCTATCGGCGTCAGCGCCGTCGTCACGCCCGTCACCGCGCTCGCGGTCAACTTCACACCGTGGGGCCTATACGCTCGGCCGCTGGTCGTCGCGCTCGCCGGCGTCGTGGTGGTCGGAAGCCTCGTCGCGGCGGTCGTCCGACTTCGACTGCCCCCCGAGGACCGCTTCGCGCCGACGCTTCGGCCGGCCTCCTCGGCGCTGTCCTCGGGCGATAGCGACCTCGGAGCCGCCAATCTCGTCCTCGCGGTCGGCGTGCTGGTCGCCGTCGCGGGCATCGGATTCGCGGTCGCAGTCCCTAAACCCGGCGCGCAGTTCACCGAACTCTACCTGCTGAGCGAGGACGAAAACGGCACGCTGGTCGCCGACGACTACCCCGAGTTCGCGGCCGACGACCCCGAACCGCTGGTCGTCGCCGTCGAGAACCACGAAGGGCGAGACGTGACCTACTCGCTCGTGGTCGAACACCAGCGCGTCGAACCCGGCGGGTCGGCGGTGGTGAACGAGACACAACTCGCCCGAACCGAGATTGCGGTGGCCTCGGGCGAGCGCGAACTCACCCGGTTCGACCTCTCGCCGGAGACCGGCCCGGACTCCCGCCTGCGGGTCCTCGTCTACCGCGGGCCGGTTCCCGCTGACCCGACCGCCGAGTCGGCCTACCGGCACGTGGTCCTCTGGCTTGGCGACGGGAGCGAGAACGCGACGGCGACGGGGACGACCCGTTCTCCGGCCACCGGTCCGAACACCTGAGGCGAAAACATCAAACCCTCGCGCGCGAGACACGATAAGTAATGTCCGACACCGCGACGCTGATGGATTCGTACACCGAGATGACAGAACTGCTCCTGCCCAACGACACCAACAATCTCGGCCGGGCGCTCGGAGGAGCGGTCCTCCACTGGATGGACATCTGCGGGGCCATCTCTGCGATGCGGTTCTCGAACCACCAGTGCGTCACGGCGTCGATGGACCACGTGGATTTCATCTCGCCTATCGACCTCGGCGAAGTCGCCATCGTGGAGGCCTTCGTCTTCAACACGGGCAAGACCAGCATCGACGTGAAGGTGGACGTGCGCGCCGAGGACCCCCGAGAGGGCGACGAGCGCGAGACCACCACCTCCTTCTTCACCTTCGTCGCGTTGGACGACGAGGGCAGGCCGACCCCCGTCCCGGACCTCGACTGTCCGACCGACAACCAGCGGGCGCTGAGGGACGCCGCCCGCGAACAGCGCCGCGAGCAGTTGGCGGCCGTCGCCGAGAAAATCGAGGAGACCGGCGACGACTAGGACGACGAGCGAGTCGCCTGCCTACGCCTCGGTCGTCGTCTCGTTGCCGTCAGCCTCCGCCTCGGTCGTCTCGGTGGTGGCCGTCACACCGGGTATCTCGGGGTTGTCGGTCTGGTCGATGGCGACGAACAGCGCGACCGGTTCGTCGGGTTGCTCGTCCTCGGGTGCCGCGAACGCCGAGTAGGCGGTCGCGTTGACGAGGCTCTCGGTGTGCGACGAGACGAGGGTCCCGTTGTTGTCCTCGGTGGCCTCCCGGACGTTCAGCGTGTAGACGCCCGAGGGGACCGTGACGTACTCGGTCGCGTTGCCGAATCGCACGTCGTCGAACAGCACTTCACCGGTCCGGTTGACCGTCACGTCAACCGGCCCGAGGTCGGGCGAGACGTGGACCAGTCGGACCGAGGCGTTGGAACCACTCGGCGCTCTGGAGGCGTCCTGAAGCGCGACGAGTCGGAACTCCTCGGTCGCGTTCTCCGCGACCTGCCCGACCGCCGCGAGCGTGAGTCGGTCGTTGGCGGGCACCGAGACCTGACGCGCCAACACGGTCGTCTCGTTCTCGGCGGTGACGATACTGACTCGATACTCGCCCTCCTGCAGGTCGAGGTAGTCAGTCACGTCGCCGAATTCGAGGTCTTGAGCAATCGTCTCGTTGTCCACCAGCACGTCCACGGCGGGCGCGTCGGCCGACATGTGAGCGATGCGGACCGCCGAGTTCTCGGGGTCCTGCACCGTCGCGGTCGGATTCGTCAGCGATGCGACCGAGCCGACGCCGAGGCTGGCGACGACGGCGAGTGCGACTGCAATCGTAATCGCTCGCGTTCGTGTCGAGTTCGTTCTCAGCATCTCTGACGATTATCCGATTCGGCGCAATATAAAGCGAGACGACCGTCCAACCGCGTAATCCGGGACAGCGAGACGCAACCCGAGGATTACGGCACGGTAGCTCCGAGCGCCGCGCTCGAAATCTGGCTTACGCCGCGAAAAAGTAGCGTAGACTCCGCGTCTACATCTCGGTGGTCGTCTCGTTGCCCATCTCCGTCCCCATCATCTCGCCGCTGGAATCGGTGGCGAGGAGGACCTCGAAGGGCGTGTCCGCGGGTTCGTCGTCAGGCGAGAGGTACCCGGCCGCGATAGCCGAGTAGGCCGTGCCGCCCTCCAGCGAGACGTTGACCGTGGTCAGGACCTCGCCGTCGTTGTCGGCGGTCGCGGGCCGAATTTCGAGCGAGTAGTCACCGGCCGGAACGCTCGCGTAGTCGGTCGCGTTCGGGAACGAGGCGTTGTCGTACAGCACTGCACCCGACGAGGCGACGGTCACGTCAACCGGCCCGGCGTCGGGCGAGGCGTGAATCAGGCGCACCGTGGCGTTCTCGTCGCTCGGCGACTCGAAGTCGTCAACGTAGATTTCGGGCGCGAAGGTCTCCTCGCTGACCTCGCCGGTGGCCGCGATGGTGTACATCGTGTCGGCCTCGACCGAGACGTTGCCCTCGAAGACGACCGTCTCGTTCTCCGAGGTCTGAATCGTCACGGTGTGTTCTCCGGCCGAGAGTTCGAGGTAGTCGCTGACGGTGCCGAACTCGACGCCTTCGAGCGCGGCGCTCCCGTCAACCAGCACGTCCACGGCGGGCGCGTCCGGCGAGAGGTGCGCGACCCGAACCTGTGCAGACCCGTCTTCCTGTCCGCTTGCTCCCACTGTTACCATTCCGACGCCGACGAAACTCAGCATCACCAGCATAGCGACGCCGAGCGTCGCCATCCGTCCTATCGTGTTGTTTTGTTGTTCACTCATACCGCAGACGGTTCTCAGGACGAATCGAACATAAATCGGCACGACCATTCACGGCGTAAGGCCGAGAATAGCCGGCAGAAACCAGTATTACCGGAGAGTTTCGTCACACGACGAATTCGGCTTTCGTCTGGCGGAAACCGATTCCTAATCGGTTTATTTCATTATACGTACCCTGACAGCTTCTCGTAGGCCTCCTCGGCCACCCGGTCGGGTTCGTCGGGGTAGGTGTAGAGTTCGAGCGTGGCGAACCCGTCGTAGTCGATGTCCGAGAGGGCATCGAAGATGGCCGCGAAGTCGAGGTCCCCCTCGCCCGGCACGCGGTGGTAGTGTTTGCCTCTGCGACCGCCCACGATGTCTTCGAGGTGGACGCCCGTGATGTGGCCCGCGCTCCGGTGGATGGTGTCGGTCAGGTCCTCGCCGTAGACTGCGGCGTGGCCCACGTCGAGGTTGATACCCAGCGAGTCCCGGCCCACGTCCTCGATGAGCGCCAGCACTTCGTCGGTACACTCCACCAGCAGTTCGGGTTCGTACTCGATGCCGACCTCGACGCCCCGGTCCTCGGCGTAGTCCAGAATCTCGGCCAGCGACTCGCGGAGATATTGGTGGGCCTCCTCGGGAGGGTTGCCGGGCAGGGGTCTGCCGGTGGCGAGACAGACCGCCGGAGAATCGACGGCCTCGGCGAGGTCGATTGCGCGCTTGGTGTACTCGACGCGCCACGCGCGCTCCTCGTCGTCGTCGGTGACGACGCTCGGGTCGAAGAACGCCGAAGGCGGCGCGTCGTCGTAGTACCCCATCGCGGTGTTGGCGTTGATGTTCGAGACTTCGAGACCGGTCTCGTCGAGGGCGTCTTGCACCGCCCGCCGGTCCTCGTCGCCGAACTCGGGGAAGTAGGCGTGGGGGTCGTCGCCGAGGAGTTCCACCCCACTGTACCCGTGGTCGGCGATGCGCCGGACGGCTTCCGGGAGTTCGTACTCGGTGTAGGCGTTGGTCGAGAAGGCCAGTTCGGTCATAGCGCGTGGACGACGGCCGGGAAGTTACGTGTTGTCCTCGCTCCGACGTGACGGACGACTTTGGATGTAGACGCGACGAGGACGCCCCACTGCCAGCGGAGAAGTGAACGCTCTCGAAACCCCAGCCGCTCGCGGTCACGTGAGCGGTGCGCGGCGCTCTGCGCCGCCACCGGCGAGCGGAGCGACTGAGGGTCGGTCGGCCCGTCGTGGCGCGTCGAGCGGACACAACGCGCCCCTTCGTTTGAGAAATGTCTGGACATATCTTACAAATTCGTAGGATTGCTAAAGAATTGGAAATGCGTCTTTCTCACCGCTCCGACGACACCGCTGTCGGGCGGCGACTCGTCGCCGCCCGGTGTCGCTCGGTCGTCGCTCAGTTGCTCGTCGTGGTCGTCTCGCCGCCGTCTTCCGTGGTAGTCATGCCGCCGCCTTCGGTCGTGGTCTCGCCCTTGGCCATCGTCGTCGTCGTGGTCGTCTCCATCCGCGGGCGTTCGACCTCCTCGCCCTCGCCCGCCGGGACGATGCGGTAGACCTTCCCGGTGTCGCCGACCGGGACGCCCATGTCGTTGCCGAGGACATAGATTCGACCCTGACTGTCCTGCCCGAACGCGAGGATGAACATGTTGATTTGGCCGTTCGGGGCACCGGCAATCTGTAGCTCCTCCAGCGACCAGAGTTCGTCGCTGTCGCCGCCGCCGTCTCCAGTCGTGGTTTCGCCGCCCTCCGTCGTCGTCCCGTCCGCTTCGCCCGGTCGAGTCGCGGCGAAGATGCGGCCCGCGGGGTCGGCACCGGTCCTGCTGTAGTCACCGAAGACGTACTTCCCAGTGACGCCGGAGATGGCGTCGTTGCTGTAGATGTGCCCGCCGATGACCGAGACGCCGACTCCTCGGCCCTGATAGGTGTGGGGATACTCGATGATGGGGTCGATGAACGGTTCACCGCCGCGGACGCTATCGGGCGTCCCGCTCGGGCACTCCTCGGGCGGTTCGTTGGGGTTCTCGGTACTGAAGCAGTGGGTGGCCTCCTTGACGTTCCACGCGTGGTTGCCGCCCTGCTGAACGATGTCCACCTGCTCGAACAGGTTCTGGCCGTTCGACGCCGCGTACAGTTCGCCGTCGTTGAACGAGGCCTTCCACGGGTTCCGGAAGCCCCACGCGAAGTACTCCGGCAGGCCCTCGTAGTCGGAGAATGCCCCGCCCTCCGCGAAGGGATTGTCGTCCGGGATGCCGTAGGGCAGGTTCTCCTGCTCGCTGTTCACGTCGATGCGGAGGACCCCTCCCATCAGGTTCTGGGTCACGTCCTGTCCGTTCCCGCCCTCGTTGGCGTCGTACCAGTCCTCGACGTGGCCGAGACCGGTGTCGTCGGCGTCTCCGCCGTCTCCTGTCGGGACGTAGAGATAGCCGTCCGGGCCGAACGCGACGTCCCCGGCGTTGTGGTTGAACTGAGGTGAGGGCATCTCTAGCAGTCGGGTCTCGGACTCGGGGTCGCCGGTGCTGAGGTCGTCGCTGGCTTGGAACTCCCCGAGGACCTCGACGTGGTCGTACTCCTGTAGGTCCTCCACGCCGCTCCAATCGACGCTACTCACGAACGGCGGTTCGGTCAGCGGCACGCTGTACCGCAGGAAGAACCGACCGTTGTTCTGGAAGTCCGGGTGGAAGGCGATGCCGAGCAGACCCCGCTCGTCGAAGTTGCTCCCTTCTCTGCCGCCGACGTCCACGAGTCGGTCTCGAATATCGAGGAATGGCTCGTCTTGGAGTCCGTCAGGACCGTGAACGTAGATTTGGCCGACTTGGTCGAGGATGAACTGCCGGTCGTCGTTCGGCGGCGCGCGGAGCGCCACCGGCGAGGTCAGTCCGCTGGCGACCTGTTGGACGCCGATGCCAGCGCCGCGAGGCATGAATCGCTCGGCCTCCTCCTCGCCCGCCGTGGTCGTCTGGCCCTCGAACCGGATGTCCCCGCGCATCGACGCCGGATGGACCTCACAGACGTACTCGGCCATCCCCTCGCGGGCCGTGAACTCCAACGTCTGGGTCGCGCCCTGTTCGGAGATGATTTCGGTCGATTCGACCGCGTTGCCCTCGTTGTCGAGGATGGCGACGTTGTGCGGTCTGCCGTCGGTGTTCTCCCACGTGATGGCGTACTCCTGTCCGGCCTGCAACTGAATCGTCGGGTTGGTCTGGCCCTCGATTTGGGAGGGCGCGCGCCCCATCCACCCGGCGACCTCGCCGCCGAATCGATACTCCTGTCGCTCCTGTCCTGTTACGTTATTTATAGCTACGCCGCCGACCCCGGCCACTGTGCCGGTCGCCGCGGTCGCTTTCAGGAAGGTACGTCGTGACGATTTGTCGTCGTTGTTTCTCGTCATCCGGAACGTCCGACAATGCTAACGTATATAATCTGGTAGCACTGTTCGTACCACCTAATTCACGGTTTAACACGTACAGGACGAGTTAGCCTCGGTCTTCCCCGTGACAAGACCGAATTACGGCTACGAAACGTCGAACATGCGAGAGAGGCCGACTGCTGGCAGGAGAAACGCCGCCACTGCGAGCGTCCATCCGACGCCCGCAATCGCCGCGAACGCCGCGTCGAGGACCACCAGCGCGACGACGCAGGTGCCGACTGCGGGACCCACCACCTCGGGCACCGGATTCCGGTAGGCCCCGACGAGCGCCCGGCCAGTCCACGCCAGAAAGCCGACCGCGAACGCGCTCCCGGCAAGCGGTGCGCCCGACCCGTCGGACCAGACCAGCGCCAGCGCCGACGCCGTGGCCGCGACTACCCCTGCTCCGGCCACCGCGACTGCCCGGCGTTCCGCGCCGGTGGCCTCCTCGGCGGCCATGTACGTCACCGCGGCGATATAGCCAGCGACGACGACCGGAACCGCCAGCGCCCACCCCGGAAGCGAACCGAGCGAAATCCCGACTGCCGCAGTCGTGCCGAGGAGGACGTTCAGTCCTCGGGCCGACCCCATCGCCAGAAAGCCGACCGGACCGCCCTTGAGCGCCCCGTCGTAGAGCAGGATGGCCGCGGCGAGCGCCGACGCGACGAGTGCCCCACCGAGGCCCGCGGCCACTCCCGAGACGACCACGCCCGCTCCGAGCAGACCGAGGCCGAACCGGAGCGCCGCCGGCCGCGAGACTCGCCCCGAGGGAATCGGGCGCTCGGGGCGCTCGTCGGCGTCTTGGGGCGCGTCGAAGTAGTCGTTGAGCATCGTGCCCCCGGCGTAGAGCAGTATCGACCCGACCGCGAGTCCGGCGAGCGCCCGGAGCGAGACCGTGGTGTCGGTCCCAATCACTGCCGACGCGGCGCTTGCGAGCGCCCCGCCCAGAATCACGTCCGGCGGCGCGGTGAACAGGTTGGGCACCCGGACGAGTTCGGCGTAGGCCGACGCCGTGGTTCGGACGCTCCGCGAGTCGGCGTCGAAGACTGCCACTCACACCCACCCGTGGTCTTCGAGGTAAGCGTAGGACTTGCGGGCGGTCTCCTCGGCGGTCTCCTGATAGGGGTAGAGTTCGACCGTGACGAAGCCATCGTAGCCCGAGTCGTCCACCGCTTCGAGGAAGCCGTCCACGTCCATCGCGCCGTCGCCGAGTTGGGTGTGTTCGTGCGACCGGTCCTCGGGGATGTCCTCGACGTGGTAGTGTTGGGTGTAGGGCGCGAGGGTTTCGACTGCGGCGGCGGGGTCCTCGCCGACGCAGAACAGGTGCCCGGCGTCGAAGTTGCACCCCACCGCGTCCGAATCGACCATCTCCAGACAGTCGAGGAACTGGTCGGTCGTCTCGATGAGCAGGTCGGGTTCGGGTTCGACCAGCAGGTCCACGTCCAGTCGCTCGGCGGTCGGAATCACCTCGCTCAGGCTCTGTGCGAACGTCTCCATCGCCCACTCGCGGGACTTCCCGTCGGGAATCGGCCCGCCGGGTTCGATGGAGATGTAGCCGAAGTCGAGTGCGTCGGCGACTTCGAGGGCCTCTCGGGTGTAGTCGATGCGCCGTTGGCGGTACTCGGCGTCCTCCTCGATGTAAGAGGGGTGATGGAAGCCCTCGATTGCGGTCAGCATGAAGGCGTTGCAGTTGCTGATGGCGATGTCGTTGTCTGCGAGGGCGTCCTCGATTTCGGCCACGTCGGCGTCGGTGGTCTCGGGCGGGTAGAGATGTGGCTGGTCGAACAGGAGTTCCACGCCGTCGTAGCCGATGTCGGCCAGAATCTCGATTGTCTCGACCGGGCCGTAGTCGCGGAAGGCGTTGGCTGAGAATCCGAACTCCATGGATTTCAGGGTTCGTAGTCGAAGTTCGGCGACTGATTGAAGAACTCGTAGGGGTTCTCGAAGACGACTTTTCGGACCTCCTCGCGGTCCCAACCCCTGTCGAGCATCTTGTCGCGGGCCTTCGGCACGGCGAGTGGATCAGAGGGGTCCCAGTCGGCCGCGCTGTTCAGAATCATCTTGTCTGTGCCGTGTTCTTCCAGCAGGTCGATTGCCTTCTCGTCCTCGATTTTGCCGGGGTAGAGCGTGAACCCGACCCAGCAGTCGGTCTGGAGCGAGGTTTCGACGGTGTTCTCGGTGTTGTGGTCGATGATGATTCGCTCCTCGGTCACGTCCTCGTCTTGAATCATCTCGACCAGTCGCTCGGTGCCCTCGGGCTTGTTCTCGTGCGGCGTGTGAACGATGACCGGTAGCTCTCGTTCTTCGGCCATCTGGAGTTGTCGCCGGAAGGCACGTTCCTCCTCGTCCGTGCCTTGGTCGAGACCGATTTCGCCGACACCGACCACGTTCTCGCGGTCCAGATACTCCGGGATTTTATCCATGACCTCCTCGGCCATCTCGGGGTAGTTGGCCTCTTTCGGCTCTAAGGCGATGGTGACGTAGTGGTCCATCCCGCCAGCGCGTTCGGCGCGTTCGGTCTCGAAGTCGATGATTTGCTCGAAGTAGTCGAAGAAGGACTCGGCGTGTTGCTTGTCCGTCCCACTCCAGAACGCCGGTTCGATACAGCACTCGATTCCGGCCCGGCGAGCGCGCTCGTAGTCGTCGCTCGACCGGGAGACCATGTGCATGTGTGGGTCGATGATACGCATCGTTCGAATCAGATGCCGGCGGGACTTTGTTATGAAGACGTTACGTTCAATTATACAACATATACCGGCGAAGGGCGCGCTCGGAGTCGCCCCGGAAGGTATTTTCGACCGTCGAAAATATTTCAGTTATCTCATAAAACAAAAGGGTCTCCTCGGCTAGTGGGTAGTGGATGACCGATACAGGTGTGTGGCTAGTCGGGGCGCGGGGGAACGTGGCGACGACCGCGATGGCGGGGGCGAGGGCGATCGCTCGGGGTGAGACCGACCAGACGGGGATGGTGACCGGGCGGAGACCCTACTCGGCGTTGGACCTTCCGGCGGTCGAGGACCTTCGCTTCGGCGGTCACGACATCCGGGAGACTAGCGTGGTCGAGACCGCCAGAGTCCTCTCCGAGAGCGGGGTGCCGAAACCGGAACAGGTCGATGCGGTCGAGGAGGACCTCCGGGAAATCGACGGGCGAATCCGGACCGGAACCGCGGTCAATTGCGGCAGGGCGGTCGCCGACCTGAGCGACCGCGAGCGATTAGAGGAGCGTT